>DASZZM010000067.1:0-1749 GCA_035544895.1 Thermoanaerobaculia bacterium | reverse complement strand
ACGCGACGCCAACGACCAGAAACGACCCTCCAGACGCTCCCCCTCGCCCCCCGCGGCAGGGCCGAGCGTGAGGCCCGACGCGTTCCACTCCGCGACCAGCTGCCAGCGCTCCGCCGGCGAGAGCAGCGCCAGCTCCGCCAGCTCCGCCGCGGAATGCGCCTCCGCCGCCGCGCGCAGCAACGACTCGAAGCCTGCCAGCAAGCGCACCGCCGTCGCCCGATCGAACAGCTCCGTGCCGTACTCCAGCGCCACCTCCAACCCGCGCTCCGCTCCCTCCCCCTGCTCGCGCACCATCAGCGTCAGATCGTGTTTCGCCGTCCCCGTCGGCACCTCCCAGCCGCTCCCTTCCAGGCCCGGCAGCGACAGCGGCGGCAGCGGCGTGTTCTGCAGCACCAACATCACCTGGAACAGCGGCGTCTGCCCCAGGTTCCGCTCCGGCGACAGCTCCTCGACCAGACGCTCGAACGGCAGCTCCGCGTGCTCGAAAGCTCCCAGCACGCACTCCCGCACCCGGCCCAGCAGCGAGCCCCACGTCCCCCCCACGCACAGGCGCAACGCCAGCGTGTTGACGAAAAACCCGATGAGATCCTCGAGCTCTCGGCGCGTGCGGTTCGCCACCGCCGTACCCACGACCAGATCGCTCTCCCCGCTATAGCGCCCCAGCAGCACCCCGAAGGCGGCGAGCAACACCATGTAGAGCGTCACTCCCGCTCGGCGCCCCGCCGCCTGCAGCGCGCCCCACGGCTCTCCCGGCAGGCGCAGCCGGCACACCGCGCCCCGAGCGCTGCGCACCGTCCGGCGCGCACGGTCCACCGGCAGCTCGAGACGCGACGGGCTCCCCGACAGCCGTACCCGCCAGTACTCGAGGCTCCTTTGCAGCCGCTCGCCCTCCATGCCGAGCCGCTGCCATGCCGCGTAGTCCGCGTACTGGAGCCGCAGGTCCGCCAAGGGCGAACCCCTGCCCGTGACCGCCGCGCCGTAGAGCTCTCCCAGCTCGCGGACCAGCACGCCGAGCGACCAGCCGTCGGCCGCGATGTGGTGCAACGCCAGCAACCCCGTCCACTCCGTCTCCGCGCCCCGCAGCAGCACGGCGCGCAGCAGGCGGCCCGACTCCAGGGCGAACGGCCGGCCAGCCTCTTGCCGCAGCAGCGCCGCCGTCTCGCCCTCCCGGCGCCGGAGGCTCAGCCCCGAGAGATCCACGCAGGGCACCTCCCAACGCTCGGCCGGCCTCACGCGGCCCAGCGGCCGCCCCATCCTGCCGACGAAAGCCGTGCGCAACGACTCGTGGCGGCGCACCACCTCGCTCAGGCCCGCCGACAGCGCCGCCACCTCCAGGCGACCGTGCAGGCGCAACCCCAGCGCGATCGTGTAGAGGCCCGTGCCCGGCTCCAGCTGCTCGAGAAACCACAACCTCTCCTGGCCGTACGACAACGGCGCCTCGTCGCCTCGCCGCTCTCTGCGCTCCAGCCGCGGCGCCGGCGCTCCCGCCCCTGCCCCTGCCGCACCCGATTCCGCCAGCCACCGCGACAGCGACCGCGGCGTCTCCGCCGCGAACAACGCGCGCAGCGGCAGCTCCCGCCCCAGCGTCTCGCGCACCCGCGACACCAGGCGCACGGCGAGCAGCGAGTGGCCGCCGAGGTCGAAGAAGCTGTCCTCGACCCCCACGCCGCTGCGCTCCAGGACGTCCTCCCAGATCCCGACCAGGAGCTCTTCGGTCGGCGTCCGCGGTCCCACCGGCGCCACGGCGAG
>DASZZM010000066.1:0-18239 GCA_035544895.1 Thermoanaerobaculia bacterium | reverse complement strand
CTCGACCCACAGTGGAGGCTGCCGGTGCCGCTTGCGCTTGCCCATCGCCATGCTTGGAGTCCTCCAGAAGCTGCCTCCAAGTTTACCGGCCCTCGACCGCTAACTCAAGATGTTTAAACCACTTTCACCACGGGCTGCTAGACCAGCGTACGTTCGAGTGCCACTGGTCGAGCCTCGCGGCACTGGCGCAGCACCACACAGAGGGCCACAAAATGTAACTCTTCTATGTTTTGGGAACTGGCTGGCTAGGTCGTGCTATCGCTGCTCAGGCAGACAAGTCGGCCATTGAGGCTTGGTGGGGCCGATCCGACTGGCACCAGTTGCAAAGCCTCGATGGTCTCGCAATGGCTAGGCTCTTCGCAGAGCGCTTTCGGAAGGAGCTCGGTTACGCTTCTGCGAAGCCGTGGCCCATCTATGAGTCAGCTTCGAGCGGCCGGGTGATGTATTACATGATCCATGCGGCCGATCACCCCGAATCCCACAAGATCATGAACCGCGCCTACAACAAAGCTGTGGGGCCTCGCGAGGCGCTGGAATCGCTTAATCTGAGCCTGTTTGCTGATCCCTCGGAGGCGACCCAGAACCCCACACGCTAGAACTCCGTGCCCCACCCCTGGCAGGAAGGGGCTGGAGGGAGCTCTTGATGTCGGAGTGGCGGGTACTCCCTGCGGCGGCGCGGGTTTATGTGCCTTCTTCCGAGGCCGGGTCGAAGATGGCGAGACCTTCGGCGGCGGCGGCTTCCAGGAGATGGCGGTCGGAGCAGGCGAAGAGGACATCGAGCCCTTCCTCGCGCAGGAGCAGGGCGCTCGCTAGATGAACGGCATCGGCGCCGCGGAGGGGATGGCGGCGGCAGAGCCCGGGCACATGTGTGAGCACCGCGGCTCCGACGGGCATCTGGGTGAGCTTCTCCCAATCGCCGGCGAAGGCAGCTGCTCGAACTCGGTAGCCTGCAGAAGCTCTTCTCGTCTGCGGCGAGCGAAGGTGGCGTGGATCTCGGCGAAGGCGAGGACCGAGACGGCCACAGGCTCGGCGCGCGCCGCGGCCGCGCGCATGCGCTCCGAGCCCGGCTCGGCGATGTAGAGCTTGACCAGGGCGCTGGTGTCGAGAAAGAGAATCAACGGCGGTCTTCGCTGACCATCTCGGAGGCCAGCTTGCCCCGATTCGGGACTGCGGGGCCTTGGAACGCGGTTCGCTCCGTCCGCCGGGGCAGGGCTACGAGACCACGGGACTCCAGACCGGCGAGAAACTGCTGCTCGGTACCCTCCGGGAGCTGGGACAGCGGGATCAACGCGGCCACGGGCCGGCCGTCTCGTAAGACGACGATTCGCTCACCGCTCTCGGCGCGCTGCAAGTAGCTCGAGAGCTGGTCCTTCAGGACTCGGGTGCTCACGGTGGACATGGCTGCCTCCCGTGGCCATTGTAGCCGCACCTAAGCGACCGGGACAAGTGTCGGCGCCCGGGAGAAGACCGGTGAGAGCGAGCGCGCTAATCGATGGAGATCGGTCTTCGGCTGATCACGATCAGAGATGGTCGAGGGTGGCGGCCATCGAATAGCTTGACGTCGAGGGAGGGTCATCATCATCCGCGCCCAAAAGGGCGCGCGGTCCCCAAAACAGGGCAGCCCTCCAAGGGGTTGACGACACCCCCGGAGGGCTCGTCTGCTTTCGTTGCTCACGCGAAAGGAGACGACCCCTTGTACCAGACCTTGTTGCGGGATTCCAGCTTCTTCGCCCTGCTGCTGCGCCTCGATGAGGATCTGGCTGCCCAGGTCCGACAAGCCGGATGTGTGGTGTGTGGCGGCGCGCTGCACAGCGCCCGCTATCGGCGCAAGCCGCGGGGTGGCCCCGAGGGGCTCAGTGCCGAGTACGGGCTGCGGCAGAGCTTCTGCTGCGCGGCAGAGGGATGCCGCCGGCGAGCGACGCCGCCATCGCTGCGGTTCCTGGGGCGCAAGGTGTTCTTCGGGCTCTGGGTACTGCTGCTGCCGGTGCTGCGCGAAGGGCCGACGCCGCAGCGGCTGAGCCGGCTCGAGGAGGTCTTCGCGGTGAGCCGGCGGACGCTGTTGCGCTGGCAGCGATGGTGGCGCGAAGGGTGCCGCGCAGCCGATTCTGGCAGGAGCGGCGCGGCGATTGGGCCTTGCCCGTACCGCTGGCGGCGCTGCCGGGCTCGCTGCTGTCTGGATTCTCGGACCTGGCGGCGGCGAGCGAGCGGGTGCTGGCGGCGCTGCGCTGGCTGGCGCCGCTGAGCGCCGGCGCGGGCTGTTCGGAGCACGCTCGGTGAGGCTCGTTGCGGACCCGCAGAGGATGCGTCTGGAAGGTCTCGATCGAGGGTCATAGCGTCGGCTTCGCCGGCGGGAGCATCCCACGACGCCGGCGAAGGGAGGCGCGATGCCGCGCGAGCACGCGGTGCGTTCTCACGAGCGCTGGGCGCATTTGCGCTCTGCGGTGGTGGGGCCGTTGTTGGCCTCGCCACCGGCACCCGGGGAGCTCAAGGAGGAGCTGGCCCGACTGGCGGCGAGGGTGTGGCAGCATCCGGTCTCCGGCCAGCCGGTGCGCTTTGCCGTCTCGACGATCGAGCGCTGGTACTACCAGGCGCGACACGGCGCGGATCCGGTTGCCGTGTTGCGCCGCAAGGTCCGTCGTGACAGCGGCCGGCAGCAGACCGTCGGCGCACAGCTCGGCGAGGCGCTGCGACGCCAGCATGCGGCCCATCCGAGCTGGAGCTACCAGCTGCACCTCGACAATCTCCGCGTGCTCGTCGCCGAGCAGCCGAGCTGGGGACCGCTGCCGTCGTACGCCACTCTCCGGCGCTACATCGCCCGCGACCTGGTGGAGATGAGCGTATAGTAAGCACGACCTGAAGAGCTATGAGATTCGGATCAGGCTGCCGATCACGCCGTCCTGCAGCTCTTTGGGCAAGCTGCCGCAGCAGGGGCGAGGGCGGGTGAGGGAGAAGCCTCCCGACCACGTCTGGCTCCATCTGGTGGCGCAACCCAGCGCCGCGCTGGAGCAGTTCACGCCGCCGGCAGCTCCCGACGATGAAAGGAGTAGTCCAGATGAGCGAGCAGCCGGAGCTGGGAAACTTCGCGACCGAGATCGACCATGTCGCCATCGCCGTCCGCGACCTGGAGCAATCGATCGCCCTATTCACTAAGGTACTCGGCTTCGAGCTCCACGAACGCCGCAAGACCGAGGGCAAGCACACGGCGATGATCTCCGCCGTGCTCAAGGCCGGACCGATCACCATCGTCCTGCTCGAAGGAACCTCCCCTGAGTCTCAGGTCTCCAAGTTCATCGAGCATTACGGTCCGGGGGTGCAGCACCTCGCCATCGGGGTCAAGGACCTGCCCAAGATCGCCGCCGACCTCCGCCAGGCAGGGCTCGAGTTCGACACCTCGGTGATCGAGAGTCCCGGCCTGCGCCAGATCTTCACCCGCCGCGACGCAGGCTCGGGCCTCATGATCGAATTCATCGAGCGCAGGGGAGGGGATTTTTCCGACCAGAGCGTGCAGCAACTCTTCGAGCAGCTGGAAAAGAAGGACACCTTCTGAGCCCCCGCCCTGCGCATGGAGCTGTCCCTCAAGAGCTGCTCCGCCGACCCCCCTGCTTGAGGTCATGAACTTCCTCAACGAGGTGGTGCTGCGCTATCCCCAGGCGATCTCCTTCGCTCTGGGCCAACCTCGAGGCAAGCCTGGCCTCGGCCGACGGCGCGCGCAGGACGCGGTCCCCGTCGATGGAAGTAGCAACACACGAAGGCACAGCACATCTACCCCGCCCGGTCGCCCGGTTGGCAGGCTTGCTAAAATGTGTTTTGATTAGAAGTTGCGGTCGTGGCGGTGGAGTCGGACGCACAAGAAAAGCCGGCCCGGCGGACGAGAAGCATGAAGAGGATTTTGATGCCAGGAGAGGGTTCCCGCCTGCACGCAGATTCCGGGGGCGTTCAGGAGCTCGCCCGTTCGCTCACTCGTGTAGTTGACCCGGATGCTTTGCTACGAAGCGTCGGGGAAGGTCTCCGGAAGCTGTTCGGCACCGACTTGATCCTGATGCTCCTGGCGGATCCGCAGGGCCCCGGGTTCACCCCCTGGCACAGCATCGGCTTCGATCCGGAAGCCCTGCGGGGAGTCGGCTTCTCTTCCCGTGGTCGTATGGCCGGATGGCTGAGCGCCAACCAGCAGTGTCTTTCCCTTGCCGAGCGCCTGCAGCTGGCAGAGCAGCTCGATCCCGTCGATCGCGAGATCGTCGGCCGGCTCAAAGTGCAGGTCTGCGCCCCGCTGGTGTCCCTGGACCGCCTGATCGGCATGATCCTCCTCGGAGCGAGCGACCCGGCCTGGGCGCTGGATCGGGACGAGCTCGAGCTCCTCGCGATGCTCGCCTCCCAGGTCGCCTTGGCGCTCGAACACGCGATGCTTCACGCGCAGCGCAAGGAGAGACTGCACCGCCTCTATCTCGCCGAGCGGCTGGCAACGGCGGGCCAGCTGGCGGCGGCGGTGGCCCACGAGATCCGGAATCCGCTGGCCGTCATCAGCACGACCGTGGAATACCTCGTACAAGACTTCCCCGAGGGAGACGCGAAGCGGGTCCTCGCCCAGCAGCTGCTCTCCGAAGTGTCCCGGATCAAACAAACGACCGAAGCTCTGACCAGCCTGGGCCGGGAACGCGAGCCCCAGCGGACCGAGCTCAACATCCTGGAGATCCTCGATCAGGCCCTGATCTTGATCGAAGTGCAGCGGCAGCAACAGCACGTCGAGGTGGTGAAGAGCTACGGCCAGACCTGTTTGACCGTCCTCGGCGGTTCCAACGAGTTCAGGCAGGTGTTCCTCAACCTGCTGTTGAACTCGCTCCAGGCCATGGGGAACGGGGGCAAGCTCTCGATCCGGGCGGGCGTCCGCGCGTCACCCTACGACCCGGAGGCCGATCGCAGAGTGAGGATCGAGATCGCCGACACCGGCTGCGGACTACGGCGGGAGGATCTCGAGAGGGTCTTCGATCCGTTCTTCACCACCAAGCCCCAGGGCACCGGTCTTGGGCTCTTCATCTGTCAATCGATTCTCGCCCGCTACGACGGCGAGATCCGCCTCGACAGCGCGGTGCGGCGGGGCACGACCGTGCGCATCGACCTCCCTCTGCTCACCTGAGATGTCCCGCATCCTGATCGTCGACGACGAGGCGATCCTTCGCCGGACCCTCGGCATCCTGCTCCTGGAACAGCGGTATGAGGTGATGGAGGCGGGCTCGGGGGAGGAGGCTCTGGCCCGGCTCGAAGGGGACTTTCACGCAGACCTGATGCTCCTCGACCTCAGCCTGCCCGGGGTCGGCGGCCTCGAGACCCTGCGCCGGCTGCGCGAGCGGGACCAACGGACCGCGGTCATCCTGATGACCGCGTTCGGCACCATCCCCTCGGCCGTCGAGGCCATGCGGCTGGGCGCCTTCGACTACCTCTCCAAACCCTTCAGGAACGACGAGATGCTCCTCGGGGTGAGACGGGCGCTCGAGATGCAGCGCTTGAGCAGCGAAGTACAGGACCTGAGGAGTGAGCTCGAAGCGGTTTACGGCTTCAACGAGATCATCGGCGTCAGCCCCCAGATCAGAGAAGTCTTCCACCTCATGGCCAAGCTGGCACCGCTCAATGCCACCGTCCTGATCACCGGCGAATCGGGAACCGGCAAGGAGCTGGTCGCGCGCGCTATTCACCGCCACAGCCAGCGGTCGGCGGCGAGCTTCGTCGCGGTCAACTGCAGCGCCGTGCCGCCGACCCTGGTGGAATCGGAGTTCTTCGGTCACGAGAAAGGCGCCTTCACCGACGCTCACGCGCGCCGCATCGGAAGGTTCGAGGAGGCCGACGGCGGCACCCTGTTCCTCGACGAGGTGGGGGACCTCGCCCTCGAGGCCCAGGCCAAGCTGTTGCGGGCCCTGCAGGAGAGACAGATCCGGCGGGTCGGAGGGGACCGGCCACAGGCGGTCGACGTGCGGGTCATCGCCGCAACCAACAAGGACCTGGCGCAGGAGGTCGGCGAGAAGCGGTTCCGCGACGACCTGTTCTGGCGCCTCAACGTCGTGCCCCTCCGGCTGCCGCCGCTGCGCGAGCGGCGGGAGGACTTGCCGCTCCTGATCGATCACTTCATCGCTCGCTTCGATCGCGAGCTGGGCCTCGAGGTCAAGTCCATGGAGCCGCAGACGCTCCAGCTTCTCTTGCAGTACCCATGGCCAGGCAACGTCCGCGAGCTGGAGAACACCCTTTGCCACGCCATGATTCTCTGCGACGGCAAGGTGCTGACCCCGGCGGACCTGCCCGGCCGCCTGCGCGGCTCGAGCGCCGGCAGCGAGGCCGATGCCGTCCGCCTGACCCTCGCAGAGGCCGTGCGGCAGGCGACGGAGCGCCTGGAGCGGGCCATGATCATCGCCCGCCTGGCAGAGATCGGCGGCAACCGTGGCGCTACCGCGGAGAGCCTGGGGATCAGCCGCAGGACCCTGTTCAGCAAGATGCGACGCTACGGCCTGCCCGACGCCGGCACCGCGGGCGGCCCTGCCGCGGAGGGGATGGGTCACCGCCTTCCGATCCAGGGCAACCGATTGCCCACAAACCCGCCGGCCGCTCCTCCCTGGCGGCCCTCCCCGGATCGCGTCACGCGCTCTGCGGCAAACGCTAAGTCTCTAGAAAAAAAAGATTTGCAATCCTGATCGAGCCTGTCATACCGGCGGCTCCGTGCCCGTGGCACGGCCGCTGCAGCCTTGCGGCTCAGGCAAGGCGCCGTAAGCCGACCTCGAGACTGGATGGCGGCGGGTCGCCGCCACTTCATCGCGGCACGTCGCCGCTCCAGCACCACGGCAGGTCGCCGCCGGAGAACGCCAATTCCTCAAGATGACATTCTCATCGTCCGAGCCGAGGAGGTCCGCGCCCTGCTCGCGGGGCGGGAGCCGGATGTCCTGGCCGCCGCCTCGGCCGCGGAGGTCCTGCTGGACGGCCAAGCCGTGGAGCACGCCGGCCTGATTGGCGCCGGGTTCCAGCTCACCGGCTCGCGCGGCTTCATCCGTTGCACCCTGGCCGACATCTACGACGGCAAGGCGCCGGCGCGCCGTGACCGCGCGTCGGTTGCCGTCTTCAGCCCCTTCGGCCTCGGCGTGCTCGACCTCGCGGTGGGCCATCACGTCCGTGAGTCGGCGCTCGCCCTTGGCGTGGGCAGCAGGATCGAATCCTTCCAGCCGTGCGAGGAGTAGCCATTGGGAGAATTACCCGCCAGGGTTGGAGCAAGTCGCATCTACGGAAGCATCTTGTCCGCCATTGGCAACACTCCGCTGGTCGAGCTGCGCCAGCTCTTCGCGGACGCCAATTTGCAGGTCTTTGCCAAGCTCGAAGCGCTCAATCCCGGTGGCAGCATCAAAGACCGGCCAGCCATTGCCATCCTGGAGAAGGCCTTGCGCTCGGGAGTGATGGACGAAGACTCGGTCATCGTCGAGTCGAGCTCCGGCAACATGGGCATCGGCCTGGCCCAGGCTTGCCGTTACCATGGCCTGCGCTTCATCTGTGTCGTCGACCCGAGGATCGCCACGCGCAACCTCGAGCTGCTCCGCGCCTACGGAGCGGAAGTCGATCACGTGATCGATCCCGATCCCGTGACCGGCGACTTCCTGCCGGCGAGGATCAACCGCGTCCACGCGCTGCTGGCGAAGATCACCGACTCGTTCTGGCCCAATCAGTACGCGAGCCTGGAGAATCCCGGCTCGCATTATCGCCACACCATGCGGGAGGTGGCGTCGTCACTGTCTGGACGAGTCGACTTTCTGTTCGTCGCGACGAGCACCTGCGGGACGATCCGCGGCTGTGCTGAATATGTCCGCGATCATCGAATGAAGACGCGGGTCATCGCCGTCGACGCACTGGGAAGCATGATCTTCAGCGACGTCAAGGCAAAGCGCATGATCCCGGGCCTGGGCGCGGGAATCAAGCCGCCGCTCTTGGACTCATCTTTGATCGACGAGTGCGTGCACGTGAACGATCTCGATTGCGTGGTGGGATGCCGCAGGCTCGCGGCGCATGAAGCGATCCTCGCCGGGGGCTCCTCGGGCGGAGTGGTGAGCGCAATCGAGAAGATCAAGGGCCGTATTCCGGGCGGCGCAGTCTGCGTTGCCATTCTCCCCGATCGTGGCGAGCGTTATCTCGACACGATCTACAACGATCGATGGGTCAGCCATCACTTCGGGAACGTCCAGCACCTGTGGCAGAGGGCGGCACGAACACGGCCCTTGCCTGCTGACGACGAGACGAGAACGAAGACACGGCCGGCCGCCTAGCGGGCCAGAGCCCGGCGCCAAGAGGCGAGAGGCGAAAGGAAGGAACGCGCATGACCGATCTCCGCAACCGAGACTTCATCGGGCTCAGGGACTTCACCGCCGACGAGCTGAATGGCCTGCTGGCGCTCGCCGCCCGGATGAAGAGCAACCGCGACCGGACTCCGCTGCTGGCCGGGACTGCATGCCCTTGATCCGGGGCGACGAGGCGACCGCCGAGGTGGTCGAGGGCAGCCAATCGATCCGCTACGACCAGGCCGAAAACCGGCTGCACGCCCAGAAGGCGATCCTGGCGAGCCTGATCGGTCATGCCGCCCAACCGCAGGTGCTCGACACCAGGGCTCTGCGGCACGAGCGGAAGAGAGAAGAGGTGAGAGCATGGTGACCAACGACGTTCGTTCCCTCGAGAGCCTCGGTACGATCCGGCGGCGAGCCGTGACGGTTTCGAGTGAAGACCTGGTGCGGTTCGGCACGCTGGCGAGCGGACGCCTGCCTCTCCTCGTCGAGCCGGCTCGCGAAGGCGTGGACCTCAAGGCATGGGCCGCCGCGAATCGGCAGGTAGTCGAGGAGAAGCTGCGGCAGCACGGTGGCATCTTGTTCCGCGGCTTCGACCTCCAGGACCCCGAGGATCTGGAGGCTTTCATCCATGCGGTGTCGGGCGAATTGCTCGAGTATCGGGAACGCTCTTCACCGCGCACCTCGGTGAAGGGCAGCATCTACACCTCGACCGACTATCCGGCGAGCCAATCCATCTTCCTGCACAACGAGAATTCCTATCAAAAGGAGTGGCCGCTCAAGATCTTCTTCCTCTGCAAGCAGCCGCCTGCCGAAGGCGGCGAGACGCCGATCGCCGACTGCCGCAAGGTGCTCGCCAGGATCCCGCCGGAGGTGCGCGAGCGGTTCGCGGCTCGGCAGTGGATGTACGTGCGGAACTTCGGGGACGGCTTTGGTCTCCCCTGGCAGACGGTATTCCAAACCACGGACAAGGAGGCGATTGCGGCGCACTGCAAGGACAAGGGGATCGAGGTCGAGTGGAAAGAGGGTGATCGCCTGCGCACGCGCGCCGTTCGCTCGGCTCTCGCCCGGCATCCGAAGACCGGCGAGCTCGTCTGGTTCAACCACGCGACGTTCTTCCATGTGTCGACGCTCGAGCCGACGGTGCGCGACGGCTTTCTCGCGGAATTCGCCGCTGGCGATCTTCCGGCCAACACCTACTACGGCGACGGTTCGCCGATCGGGCCCGAGGTCATGGAGCAGCTGCGCGCAGCCTACCGCAGCGAAACGGTGAGTTTCCCTTGGCAGCAGGGTGACCTGCTGATGCTCGACAACATGTTAGTTGCGCATGGCCGCGCACCCTACTCGGGTCCGCGCCAGATCCTGGTGGGTATGGCGGAGTCGGTCGGGCAAGAACAGGTCCGGCCATGACCCTCTTCTGCCTGGTAGCACGGAGAACGTCTTGAATTCTGCGGGGGCAGCTGCGTTCCGACGGCTGGCATGTCAGGTCTCCTGAAAGATGTCAGATCTACTGAAAGTCATTGGCTTCGTCCTCGGGCTGGCGCGTGATATGCGTTACGCGCGCTTGCGGCTGAGCCTGGTCATCATTGCTGGTCTGGTGAGCGGCGCCGTCAATACCGGCCTGATCGTCCTCATCAATCGGATGGTCGCCAGACCGCGATCCTTCGCCGCGGTCCCGGGGTGGACGTTTGCGGCCCTCTGCGTGGGGCTGCCTTTGCTTCGTTTCTTGTCTCAAGCGCAGCTCGTGTCGCTGACCCAGAAGACCGTCTACCACCTCCGTCTGCGCTGGTGCCGGCTCATCCTGTCGCTGCCCCTGCAGCAGCAGGAGCAGATCGGGCCCGAGAGGCTGCTTGCCAGCCTCACCGGCGACGTGATTTCGATCACCGAGGCCCTGAGGACCGTCCCGTTGGTCATCATGCACCTGGGAGTGGTCTTCTGTTGCCTCGTCTACCTGGGAACGTTGTCGCCGCTCTTGCTGGCGGCATTGCTCGGGTTCTTGGCCCTCGGAGTGATCACATACCAGGTGCCGACGAGTCATGCCCTGCGCCATCTCAAACTCGCGCGCAAAGAATGGGACAGACTCTTTCAGCACTTCAGGGCGCTAACGGAGGGCAGGAAGGAATTGAAGATGCACCAGCCTCGGCGTGAGGCCCTGCTTTCCAGCCGATTAGCGCCGACGGCCGCCAACCTGAAGCGACATTTCACGATCGGGACGACGATTTTCGCCGCGGCTTCGGGTTGGGGACAAATACTGTTCTACATCGTCATCGGTCTGCTTCTTTTCATCGTGCCCGGCTTCCGGCCGCTTCCGGCTCCGGTGCTGATCAGCTACAGCATTACCCTCATCTTCATGATGACACCGCTCGAGGTGATCCTCACCTCGTTGCCCAACATCGCCGCCGCCGCCGTCGCGATCCAGCGGATCGAAGAGCTTGGGATCTCGCTCACCCAGGAGCCGGGGGAGCCGGAGGCCCGCGTCCTTCCCCACCCGGTCTGGCACCGACTGGAGCTCGCCGGCGTGTCCCATACCTACCGCGGCGAGGCCGCCGGGGAGACCTTCAGCCTCGGGCCGATCGACCTGATCTTTGAGCCCGGCGAGCTCGTCTTCCTGGTCGGCGGCAATGGCAGCGGCAAGACGACCCTGGCAAAGGTGCTGCTCGGCATCTACGCGCCCGAGGCAGGGGAGGTCCGCCTCGACGGGGTGTGCGTCACGGACGAGACCCGAGACCAGTACCGACAGCACTTTTCGGTCGTCTTCTCCGACTTCTTCCTGTTCGAGGGCCTCCTCGGTCTGGAGAACGTCAATCTCGATGAGGACGCCCTCCGCTACCTCCGGGAGCTCCAGCTCGATCACAAGGTGCGAATCGAAGACGGCAAGTTCTCGACCCTCGATCTCTCGCAGGGACAGCGCAAGCGTTTGGCACTGCTGACCGCCTACCTCGAAGATCGTCCGGTTTTTCTCTTCGACGAATGGGCGGCAGACCAGGATCCGATGTTCAAGGAAGTCTTCTATCTGCACCTGCTGCCACAGCTGCAGGCGCGAGGAAAGACGGTTCTGGTCATCAGTCACGACGACCACTACTATCGCATCGCCGATCGCATCATCAAATTGGACGCCGGCAAGGTCGAGCTCGATCGTCGATCCGGCGAGAGGCGGGCCGTAGCCAGGCAGCTGGCATGGGTGGGTGGGGAGTGAGCTCGAAGGCATCCAGCCTGGTCGACGTCCTGAGGCTCCGGGCGGAGGAGCGCGCCGAGCGCCGCGCCTTCACCTTCCTGCGGGATGGCGAGCTCGAGTGGGCTCACCTTTCGTTTGGCGAGCTCGAATCTCGAGCGCGGGCACTGGCGTTTCACCTGCAGGAGATGGGCGCCGTGGGGGGGCGCGCGCTGCTCGTCTTCCCTCCTGGCCTGGACTTCATCGTCGCCTTCTTCGGCTGCCTCTTTGCCGAAGTGGCTGCGGTTCCCGTCTATCCGCCGCGGCTCAACCAGGGTTTCGATCGCATCCGGGCGGTGGTCGCCGACGCGCGGCCCGGCTTCGTGCTCACGACCACCTCTCTCAGCGCGCGCCTGCGGTCGTCACAGGTTCGGGAGCCGGCATTGTCCGGATTGCGGGTGATGGCTATCGACGCCCTGGACCCTGGCGAAGGCGCCTCCTGGAAGGGGCACAAGATCGGTTCGGACACCTTGGCGTTCCTGCAGTACACCTCCGGCTCGACCGGAGATCCCAAGGGCGTGATGGTCTCTCACGGCAATCTCCTCCACAACGAGGAGATGATCCGCCTCGCCTTCCGCCAGTCCGAGGACTCGGTGGTCGTCGGTTGGTTGCCGCTGTACCACGACATGGGGCTGATTGGGAACGTGATCCAGCCCGTCTACTGCGGCGCACACTGCGTGCTGATGTCTCCGACGGCGTTTCTGCAGCGGCCCCTGCGCTGGCTGGAGGCGATCTCGCACTACCGGGCGACGACGAGCGGCGGCCCCGACTTCTCCTACGAGCTCTGCGTACGCAAGAGCGAGCCCGAGCAGCGGGCGCGCTTGCAGCTCGCGAGTTGGGCGGTCGCCTTCAATGGCGCCGAGACGGTGCGGGCGCAGACCCTCGAGCGCTTCGCCGCCGCTTTCGCGGTGTCGGGCTTCCGCCGCGACGCCTTCTATCCCTGCTATGGCCTGGCCGAGGCCACGCTCTTCGTCAGCGGCGCCGCCATCGGCCAGGCCCCTGCCGTGCAGGCCTTTGATCGCGCGGCGCTGGAACGCGGCGAGGCCGTTCCCAGCCCGTCCGAGGGGGATGCTCGCGTCCTGCTCGGTTGTGGGGAACCGTGGCTGGGGCAGACGGTGGCGATCGTCGATCCGGACACCCACCATCGCCGCCGTTCCAGACAGGTGGGAGAGGTGTGGGTGTCGGGGCCGAGCGTCGCCCAGGGGTACTGGGATCGGCCGGACTCCACCCGGTCGACCTTCGCGGCACGGCTCGCCGGTCCCGAAATTTCCTCTGCGGAGGGGGGCCTCTCCTTCCTGCGCACGGGCGACCTCGGCTTCGAGCACCAGGGCGCTCTCTTTCTCTGCGGCCGGATCAAAGACCTCATCATCGTGCGGGGCCGCAACCACTACGCAGAGGACATCGAGAAGACGGCGCAGGATAGCCATCCCGCGCTGGCGCCCGCCGCAGGCGCGGCGCTGGCGGTCGAGCACGAGGGCGTGGAAGGCCTGGTCATCGTGCACGAGGTGATCCGCCGTGCCGACGCCGACCTGTCGACCCTCGGGATGGCGATTCGGCGGTCGGTCGCGAGCGTGCACGAGATCGAGCCTTACGAAGTCGTGCTGGTGGCCCAGGGGACGGTGCCGAAAACGTCCAGCGGCAAGGTGCGCCGCGGCGTCTGCCGCGACCTCTACCTGGCGGGTGGCCTGGACGTGCTCGGCCGCTTCGCGAGCGCGACCGCCGGCAGCCCGATCTCTCCCGGCCGTTTCGGCAGCGAGGTGCAACAGCTGCCCCTCGCGGCGCGCCTGCAGGCAGTGACCTCGTTCTTGCAACACGAGGTGGGGCGCTTGACGGGCACCGAGCCCGATCAGGTCGCGCCGTGGCGCTCCCCGATCGAGCTCGGCCTCGACTCGCTGCACGCGGTCGAGCTCGGAAATGCAATGCAGGCGGAGCTCGGCCTCGCCATCGCCATTTCAGATCTGCTCGCCACGCCGACCCTCGCCAGTCTCGCCGCAGAGGTTCTCCAGCGCTGGTCGGAGGGAACGAGCGCCGCGGGCCTGGAGGGTCTGGAGGATGGACCTCCGGCTTCGGCCCCCGGTGGCGAGCCGACCGCTCCCGCCGGCGCGGCGCCCACCTCGTATGGCCAGCGCTCACTGTGGTTCCTTCACCGGCTCGCTCCCGAGAGCGGCGCCTACCATATCGGGGTCGCGACCCGTCTGCGCTCCGATCTCGATCGCGAGGCCCTGCGGTCGGCCTGGCAGCGGCTCTGCGAGCGGCACGCGACGCTGCGCACGATCTACCACGCCGAAGGCGATGAGGTTTGGCAGCTTCCGGGGCCGCTCGCCAGCATCCTCGAGGTCGACCTCAGCGACCTCGACGAGGCCGATCTGCAGAGCCGCCTCGCCGACAAGGTCTCGGCTCCCTTCGATCTTGCAACGAGCTCGCCGGTCCGCTTCGAGATCGTGGCGGCGGCGGGAGACAGGACGCTGTTGCTGTTCGTCGTTCATCACATTGCCGCGGACCTCTTGTCGCTTTCCCTTCTCCTCGAGGAGCTGGGCTACCTCTATGCGCAGGGGGGGGCCGCAGACCTGCCGGCACCTTCGGCGACCTATGCCGGCTACGCCGTATGGCAAAGGAAGCTCCTCGCGTCGGCGCGTGGCGAGGCGCAGTTCGAGTACTGGCGCCATGAGCTCGGCGGCGCCGGCACCGATCTCGAGCTGCCGACGGACCTGCCGCGCCCGGCGGTCCAGAGCTATCGCGGTGCTCGCCGCTCCGCAAGGTCGCAGGAGGAGCCGCTCGGGAACCTGCGCGCCCTGTGCGGTGGCCAGGGTGCCACCCTGACCGTCGGGCTGCTCGCCGCCTACGCCGTCCTCCTCCATCGCTACTCGGGGCAGGCCGATCTCACGATCGGCGTACCCGCGGCCGGCCGCAGCCGCCCGCAGTTCCGGTCCGTGTTCGGTTACTTCGTGAACCCGGTCACGCTGCGCTGCCGGTTCGAGGATGGTCTCACCTTCGCGCAGCTGCTGCGACAGCTTCGCGACCGCACCCTCGCCGCCCTTGCCAACCAGGACTATCCGTTCTCTCTCCTGGCACAGCGGCTGCGACCGGCCCGCGATGCCGGCCGCTCGCCTCTCTTCCAGGCGATGCTCGTCAGCTACGGCGCCGGGCCCGCCGCAGATCTCGGGATCTTCGCGATGGGCCAGCCGGACCGCGTCGT
This sequence comes from Thermoanaerobaculia bacterium, assembly GCA_035544895.1. GTDB lineage: Bacteria > Acidobacteriota > Thermoanaerobaculia > Multivoradales > UBA5704 > JASLEW01. The sequence goes on along the minus strand of DASZZM010000066.1, from coordinate 3,535 downwards.
GGACTTCGGCGGACTGCGGCTGGAGGCGCTTCCACTCGCGACCCGTTGGGTCCAGGTCGATCTCACGCTGACCGCCCTCGAGAGCGAGGGGGTGCTGGCTCTCGACTACTGCACCGACTTGTTCGAGGAGACGACGGTAGAGCGCATGTTGAGCCACCTCTTGACGCTGATGACGGCCGGCGCCGCGGAGCCGGAGCAGCGCATCGCCGATCTGCCCCTCCTCTCCACCGCCGAACGTGCCCAGCTCGCGCGCTGGAACCAGACGGAAGTCCGCTTCGGCGATCCCGCCTGCCTCCACACCCTCGTCGAGGGTCAAGTCCGTCGCACGCCGGAGGCGGTGGCGGTGGTCGCGGGAAGAGAGTGCCTGACCTACGAAGAGCTGGATGGGCGGGCCGAACGGCTGGCGTCGTCCCTGGTCCTCCTGGGCGCCGGCCCGGGCGCAGTCGTCGCCGTGTGCCTCGAGCGCTCCCTCGCGGCGGTGGTGGCGCTCCTCGGCGTCCTGAAGACCGGCGCGGCCTTCTTGCCACTCGATCCGGAGTATCCGCGCCCGCGGCTTGCCGCGATGCTCGAGGACACCGTAGTGGCCGCCGTGTTGACGCAGGAGAGCCTCGCCGAGGCGATCCCCGCAACGGGTGCGCCGCTTGTCCTTCTCGAACGCCTCGCCATCGAGGCCGGGAACCCGATACCCAGGCCGGCGATCGGTGTAGATCCCGGGGACGTGGCTTACGTCCTCTTCACCTCCGGCTCGACAGGGCGACCGAAGGGGGTGCCGAATACTCATCGGGCGATTGCCAATCGCCTGCTGTGGGGACAGCTCGCTCTTCCCCTCACCCCCGAGGACCGGGTCCTCCAAAAGACGCCGTTCAGCTTCGACGTCTCGGTGTCGGAGCTCTTCTCGCCCTTGATCGCCGGCGCCCGGTTGGTCGTGGCCCGCCCGGACGGTCACCTGGATCCTTTCTACCTTGCCGGGCTCATCCAGGAGCGAGAGATCACTACCGCGCATTTTGTGCCGTCGATGCTGCAGGTCTTCCTCGACGAGCCGGCGAGCCGCGGCTGTCGCAGCCTGCGCCGTGTGATCTGCAGTGGCGAGGCCTTGAGTCCCGACCTGCCGCCGCGCTTTTTCGCCGCCCTCGAGGCCGATCTCTTCAACCTCTACGGACCTACCGAGGCGGCGGTGGAAGTCACCTGGTGGCAGTGTATCCGCGGGGCCGCCGCGACCCCGGTCCCCATCGGGCGGCCCATCGCCAATGCCCAGATCCACGTCCTGGACCGTGGTCTGCAACCGGTACCCGTGAGCGTGCCTGGCGAGCTGGCGATCGGAGGCCTCCCGGTGGCACTCGGCTACCTGCGCCGCCCCGAGCTCACGGCCGAACGCTTCATCCCCGACGGTTCCGGCGCGGCCGGCGCGGGTGCCCGCCTGTATCGCACCGGCGATCTGGCGCGCTTCCAGCCCGACGGCCGCCTGGACTTCCTGGGCCGTCTGGACCACCAGGTCAAGATCCGCGGTCGCCGCATCGAGCTGGGAGAGATCGAGGCAATTCTCGCCGCCCATCCGGTGACGCGCGAGGTGGTGGTCGTTGCCCCGGAGGATGCGCGCGGACGTCGCCTGGTGGCCTATGTCGTACGGGAGCCCGGCGCCGAAGAGAGCCGTGCCGAGGCCGAACGCGAGCTGCGCTCCGCGCTCGAGGAGCGCTTGCCGTCCTACATGATGCCGTCTGCGTTCGTCTGGTTGTCCGAGCTTCCGCGCTCGCCCAACGGCAAGATCGATCGCCACCAGCTGCCGGCGCCGGCTGCGCCGTCCCACTCCGGCCATGCGCCGGCCACGGTGGTCGAAGAGCTGCTGGCCGGGATCTGGTGCGAGTCGCTCGGGTTGAGCGGGGTGGGGCTCGACGACGATTTCTTCGCGCTCGGCGGCCACTCGCTCCTCGCCACGCGCGTCACCTCGCGAGTCCGGGCGGCATGCGGCGTCGATCTTCCCGTTCGCACCCTCTTCGAGCTGCCGACGGTGGCCCGCCTGGCGGCGCGCATCGCGATCGAGATGGAGAGCGGTCCTGCCCGCGCCCGCCGGTCGGCCATCCCGCGGCGGGCGGACGGGACCGCGGCGCCGCCGCTCTCCTTCGCGCAGGAGAGGCTCTGGTTCCTCGAGCAGCTCACGCCGGGCACGCCGACCTACAACATGCCGCTCGCGCTGCGCCTTGCGGGCGAGCTCGACGTCGCGGCGCTCGGCCATGCGCTCGACGACGTCGTTGGCCGCCACGGCGCGCTACGCACCGCCTTCGTCTCCTTCGGCGATCGACCCGCGCAGCTCATCTCCCCGGCGGCCGTGCTGCCGATCGCGCACGTGGACGCGGAGCGCCTTCCGGCCGCAGAACGCGAGCGCGAGGTACGGCGTCTGGTCAAGGCGCTGGCCACGCTGCCCTTCGCGCTCCACCGAGCGCCACTCCTGCGCGCCGCGCTGATCCGCCTGGCGCCCGCGGAGCACGTCCTGCTGCTGACCGCGCATCACATGGTGGCCGACGGCTGGTCGTTCGGCGTGCTGGTGAGCGAGCTGACGGCCGGCTACGCGGCGCGGCGCGGCAACGCCTCGCCGGCGCCGCTGCCCGAGCTCCCCATCGAGTACGCCGACTTCGCCGTCTGGCAACGCGAGCGGCTCGAGCGCGGCGAGCTCGAGAGTGAGCGCGAGTACTGGCGTGCTCGGCTCGCCGGCGCTCCACCGGCATCGCGCCTGCCGGGGGACTGTGCACGCGACGGGGCGGAGAGCGCGCTCGGCAGCTCGCGGCTCAGCGCCATCTCTGCCGGCACCGTGCGCCAGCTGCGGAGCCTCGCCCGGCGGCACGAGGTAACCCTGTTCATGGTGTTGACCGCCGCCTTCAAGACGCTGCTCCTGCGTCACTCGGGACAGACCGACCTGGTCATCGGAGTGCCGATCGCAGGCCGCACGCGCCTGGAGACCGAGGGCCTGGTCGGGCTGTTCGTCAACACGCTCGCCTTGCGCACCGATCTTGCGGGCGAGCCGGCGTTCGCCGAGCTTCTGACGCGCGTGCGGACCGGAGCGCTCGAGGCGTACGCCCATCAGGAGCTGCCGTTCGAGCAGGTCGTCGAGCTCGCGGCGGAGCGCAGCCTCGACCATCCACCGTTGGTGCAGATCCTCTTGGCGCTGCAGAACCTCCAGCTGCCAACCCTCACCATTCAGGGCCTGGTGGTGAACCGGATGGAGGTCGAAAGCGCCAGCGCACGCTTCGACTTGAGTGTCGCCTGCGAGGAGTTGCCCGACGGCGGGCTCGAAGTCTGGTGGGAGTACCGCCGGCGGCTCTTCTCGCGCCACGCGGTACAGCGGCTGGCCGGGCACTGGGAGCGGCTCCTCGAATCGGCGCTCGCGGCCCCGCAAGCACGCCTGGCGGAGCTGGCGCTGCTCTCGCCGGCGGAGCGCTGGCAGCTGGTCGCGGAGTGGAACGCGTCGGGCCTCACGCTCGGCCCTGCCGCGGGGGGCGAGGGGGAGCGTCTGGAGGGTCGTTTCTGGTCGTTGGCGTCGCGT
>DASZZM010000065.1:0-49995 GCA_035544895.1 Thermoanaerobaculia bacterium | reverse complement strand
CCCGCCACGTCGCCCCCCCTCTCTCCCAGAACGGCCCCCGCACCCACCTGTCCTCCCCTTCCATGCCGACAGATTCTAGGCCCTTCTCCACCTTACTCGACGCTTTCTCACCATGCCGAAGCGAGCCCGGTCCCCTGGCCGTGGGCGGGTGCCGCGCAGGTCTCCTTTGGCGGCGGCGACCTCATCACCCCCCGCCCCATACAGAGCCACTCCCCAGCCGCCAGCCAAGAGACCTGCGCGGCACCCGCCCACGGCCCTGAGACTTACGCTCATCGCAGCGAGCCGCCCGTCCCTCCGCCCCTGTGTCGTCTGCGCCCCTACAGCCTCGCCTGCGGTAAACTTTGCCTCGCATGTCAAGGGAAACCTATGAGGCCGTGGTCGGACTGGAGGTGCATGTCCAGCTGCTGACCGAGACGAAGCTGTTCTGCAGGTGCCCGAACCGGTTCGGGGCGGAGCCGAACACCCTGATCTGCCCGGTGTGCCTGGGCTACCCGGGCACCTTGCCGGTGCTCAACCGGAAGGCCGTCGATCTCGCCGCCAAGCTCGCCTTCGCCCTCGGCTGCGAGGTGCGGGAGCGGTCCGTCTTCGCGCGCAAGAATTACTTCTACCCGGACCTGCCCAAGGGATACCAGATCAGCCAGTACGACCGCCCGCTCGCCGAAAACGGCCTCCTGCCCCTCTCCCAGCACGACAAGACCGTCCACATCGAACGCCTCCACCTCGAAGAGGACGCCGGCAAGCTCCTGCACGAGGCACCGGGCGGCCGCGCCCTTCCCGGCCAGAGCCTCGTCGACTTCAACCGCTGCGGCGTGCCTCTCGTCGAGATCGTCTCCCGCCCGGACATCGCCGGCGCCGCCGAGGCACAGGATTACCTGCAGACCCTTCACCAGCTCCTGCTCTACACCGAGACCAGCGACGGCAACATGGAAGAGGGCAGCCTGCGCTGCGACGCCAACATCTCGGTGCGGCCGCGCGGCGAAACCCGCCTGGGCACCAAGACCGAGGTCAAGAACCTCAACTCCTTCCGCAACGTGGCGCGCGCCATCGAGCACGAGATCGGCCGCCAGATCGATCTGCTCGAATCGGGAGAGCGGATCGTTCAGGAGACCCGCAGCTTCGATGCCGACGCCGGCGTTACGCGGCTGTTGCGCAGCAAGGAAGAGGCCCACGACTACCGCTACTTCCCCGAGCCCGACCTGCCGCCGCTGCTGCTCGCGGCCGAGCGCCTGGCCGGGCTCCGCGCGGTCCTGCCCGAGCTCCCGTGGGAGCGCCGCGCGCGCCTCGTCGCGCGCTACGGGCTCTCGGCAGCCGATGCCCGCGTCCTCACCCAGGCGCGCGAGCTCGCCGACTATTTCGAGGCTGCCGCCGCGTCCCTGGCCGGCAACCCCAAGGGCGTTGCCAACTGGGTGATGACCGAGGTGCTGCGCGAGCTCAAAGAGCGCAAATGCGGCCTCGACCGCGCGGTCCCGCCCGCCCGCCTGGCGGCGTTGGTGGCGATGGTCGACGCGGGCAGGCTGTCGAGCAGCGCCGCCAAGGAAGTCTTCGCCGCGATCTGGGAATCGGGCGAGGAGCCTGCAGCGGCGGTCGAGCGCCTGGGCCTGGTCCAGGTCAGCGACGCGGCCCAGATCGAACGCTGGGTCGAGGAGGTCCTCGGGCAGCATGCCGGGCCGGTCGCCCAGTACCGAGCGGGCAAGACGCAGACCCTCGGCTTCCTGGTCGGGCAGGTGATGAAGCGCTCCGCGGGTCGCGCCGAGCCGAAGGCGGTGCAGCGGCTGCTACGGCAGGCGCTCGAGCGTGAGATGGTGCCCGGCCCACCGCACGACTGACGCCGGTTCGTCTTGATCCAGTTCTTCCATGTCGGCAAGCTCTATCCTGGCGGCTACTCGGCGCTGCACGACGTCGGCTTCGAGATCCCGCGCGGCCAGTTCGTCTTCCTGACCGGCTCGAGCGGCGCCGGTAAGACCACGCTGCTGCGGTTGATCTTCCGCGAAGAAGTTCCCACCACGGGCCAGATCCTGGTCAACGGCCGAAACGTCGCCTCGCTCCCTGCCGGCAAGATCCCTTACCTGCGGCGCACCATCGGCGTGGTGTTCCAGGACTTCCGCCTGATCGCCAGGAAGACCGTGTTCGAGAACGTGACCTATCTGCCGCGGATCCTCGGACTTGCGCCGCGACAGCAAAAGCGGCAGGCGTACCAGGCGTTGCGCCGGGTCGGGCTGGCGCACCGCATGAACGCCTTCCCGCCGCAGCTCTCGGGCGGCGAGCAGCAGCGTGTGGCGGTCGCCCGAGCGCTGATCGGCGAGCCCGAGATCCTGATCGCCGACGAGCCGACCGGCAACCTCGACCCCGACCTGTCGCGCGAGATCCTGCGTCTCTTCCTGGAAGTCAACCTGCGCGGCACCACGGTGCTGTTTGCCACCCATGACCGCGACCTCATCCAGAGAGTGGGCCGGCGCGTCCTCACCCTCGACCACGGAAGCCTGGTCTCCGATCTGGTGCTCGAGGGCACCGAGCCCCCGGTACTCGGCGCGCCGCTCGTGGGCAGCGCGGCGGACGGGCTGGCGGAAGGCAAGCCGGACGATAATTTGAGCCAGTCGAGCCAGCCGAGCCAGCCTGGCCAGGCGGCCCCTGCGGGAGAAACGCCGGACGCTCCGCCGGCTCCCGCGGACGGTGCGGACGACTCCGCAGGTGCCGGCGGTATCGGGGAGACGTCGCGGTGAGCTTTCTCCAGGCCCTTCGCTATTTCACGCGGGAGGCGCTGGTCAACCTGTTGCGGAGCTGGAAAGTGAGCTTGCTCGCGGTCGCAACTATCGCCGTGAGCCTCGTTCTCGGCGGCACCTTCCTGCTCGCCAGCCGCAACCTCTCGGCTTCGGTCGAGCATTGGCGAGGCGAGATGAGGGTGGTGATCTACCTGCGGCCCGATGCGCCGGCGCGGGACCTGGCGCGCCTCGCGGCCGAGGCCCGGCGGGCGCCCTGGGTCGCCTCGGCGCAAGCCATCCCCGCGCAGCGGGCTCGGCAACGCTTCAAGGAGATCTTCCCCGGCCTGGCCGACCTGGTCGAGGGTTGGGACGGAGAACCGCTGCCGGCCAGCATCGAGGTCGGATTCCGCCCGGGCGCGATCGGTCCGGCTCGCGCGCCGGCCGGCTTCGCGCCATGGCTGGAGAGCTGGCGCAGGCGCCCCGAGGTAGCGATGGTGGACGACGACCGCGAATGGCTCGGCAAGCTCGAGACCGTGGTCGCCGTCGTGCGCGGCATGGGCCTGGTGCTCGGCGGCATCCTGCTGGGGGCGGCCATCTTCACGATCGCGAGCATCATCCGCCTGACCGCCTACCTTCACCACGAGGAGATGGCGATCATGCGCCTGGTCGGCGCCACCGAGTTCTTCATCCGCGGGCCCTTCTTCGTCGAAGGGCTGCTGCAAGGCCTGATCGGTGGCGCGGCGGCCGGAGCGAGCCTGTACGCCGCTTTCCGCTTGATCCACGCGCAGACCCCCCCTTCCCTCTTTGCCTCGGTCCTCGCCGCGCGGTTCCTCACCCTCCAGCAGCTCGCCATCCTGATCCTTCTCGGCGGCCTCGCCGGCCTCGTCGGCGCCGTCGCGTCCCTCCGCCGCCAGGCGTAGCACGACCGATAACAGTACGGCCCACCACCGTTCACGCTCACCTCGCGAACCATTGGCAGATCTGGCCAAGACAGGTAAAAAAAAGCCCCGCCGTGAGGCGGGGCTCGGTCGACGAGTTAGACGAGTCGTCTACTGGGAAGTGAGGATGATCACGGCACGGCGATCCTGCGCCTTGTCGCCGGTCGACTCGGTGCCGTCTCGCCCTTCGGTCTTGATCCGGGTCGGATCGATCCCGTGGCGGGTGACCAGGTAGCTCTTGACTGCCTGGGCACGGGCCTCGCTCAACCTCTGGCCGCCCTTCTTGCTCCCGTTCTCGCTCGAGTCGGAGTAGCCGATGACCTGCGCCTGCAGCGAAGGGTCCTGCTTCATCTTCAGGGCCACGTCGTCGAGCTTCGCCTTGGCGATGTTCGACAGGCGCGCGCTGCCCGGCGTGAAGTTCACCGTCACGCGAATTTCTGGCGGTGGGGGCGGTGGCGGAGGCGGCGGCGGCGGAGCCGGCGGCGGAGCCGCGCGGTGCGGCATGAAGGTCAGGCCGACGACGCCGCCGATCGGGCAGCTCTCGGAGATGTGGTTGAGCTGCGCCAGGTCGACGCCGAGCCCCAGGCTCAGGGCCCAGTTGGACTCGCCGAACCACCAGCGGGGACCGGTCAGGAAGTCATAGTGGTCCTTGTAGCGTGGCTTGTTGTTGCTGGTGTAGTGCGACGCGCCGATCTCGGCGATCCAGTCGAGGTGGTTGGAGATCTGCCCGGCATAGCCGATGCCGCCGGTCAGCTCGTCGGCGAGGCTCCGGCCAGTGCCCAGCGTGTCGGGGAAGAAGGCGCTCGTCTTGGTGTTGTAGCCGACGTTGATCACCCAATTGCCCGCGGCCCAGTCGAGCCCGCCCCCGAAGCCCGTCTCCTTCGCCGAGACGAAGTCCTTCTTGCCGGTATCGGGCGTCACGAAGAGGTTCAGAGCCAGCCCCGAAGAGTCGCCCGGATTGCCGACCAGGCGGAACTTGGTGGCGATGCGGAGGTTGCCCTGGCCGTTCTTGGTCGATCGGGTATCGAAGCCCGCGTTCGGCGTGTCGATCTGGACCTGGTAGTAGGGGAAGGCGACGGAAACCTCCCACTTGTCGGTGATGCCGTAACCCACGCTGACCACCTCGCGGTTGAGGTCGGTCACGATGTCCGGCCCGAAAGGATCACGGTAGACCGGGTTGGTGACGTGGTAATAGAGGCCGAACGACAGCTTCCCGGCCGGGATCGTCCCGGCGCTGAACAGCGTGAACAACCCCGTCTCACCCGTTACCGTTGGAGCATCCGCGTGCTCACCGGCCGACGCCAGGGCGGGAACGAGGCCCAACAGCGTGATGAGTAGTAAAGTTTTCAACCTCATGCGTCCTCCTCCGGCTCAGAGCCTTAACCGCACAGGCATGCGGAAGCCTGTAGCGGGCCTGACAACCTGACCAAAGTATATACGAGAAGCGCTCAGTCTTGGCTTAAAGAGGAGGGTCCGCCCCCGCCCCCTCCGCTCATCGATACGACTTGACCGAGACCCGCGCCTCGACCTTGTGGGATCCTTTCAAAGGTCGTGCCACGACCCCGGCGAGGAAGAAGCGGTACTTGCCCAGGCGCACCGACGACTCGAATCCGAGGCCCGAATCGGGGATATAGGTGCCGAAATCGGTGAGGACCTTGCGGTCGAACCCGATGGTGCCCACCCCCGTGTACAGCACCCAATACCAGTTCTGCCACTGCAAGCCGAGCAGATCGCGGTGGGCGCCGAGGAACCATGGAAAGAAATACTCCCAGGTGGTGTAGATCTCTTCGGTTCCGGTCAGGTTGCTGCTCACCCCCTTGAGGTCGTCGCGTCCGCCTAGGGTGAAGAACTCCGAGAGCGGGATCGCGAAGCGGTCTTCGGGCAGCGGCCCGGCTGACCGCGACCGCGCTTTCACCGGAAAGCTGCCGGCATGGACGCGGCCGATGAGGAAGGTGTTCTTGGTCACGTCGAACCGCTTGAGCGCCTCGACCTCGAGCTTCAGGTAGTCGAAATCGCCCAGGCCGAGCTTGAACCCGTAGGTGAGAGCGCCGGTGAAGCCCGCCTGGTTGGGTCCGATCTCGCGGATCGCGGTGAACAGGGCCGTGGTGCGCGCGCGGCTCTCGCCGACGATGGCCTCCGAGCGGCTGTCGCCGCGGCTGCCCACTTGGTAGCCCACGCGGACCCAGGTGTTGGTGCGGCTGGTGGTGAGCTGCAGGTCGCGCCGGGCGGAGAAGATGCGGTCCACCTCCGCCAGGGCGAAAGTGCGGTAGTTGTAGTTGTGCGGCCATTCTTCGAAGAGCAGGAAGCCGCGGGTGCGGTCGAAGTTGTTCGAGAGCTTCTCGATCCGCGAGAAGGTGACCGCGTCGAAGACCGCGAGTTGGGTCGTGCGCTTGAAGCCGTAGTAACGGTAGCGCAGGAATGCGGTGATGTCGCCCCTGACGAAGTTGTACTTGATCTGACCCTCGAAAAAGACCTTGTTGACCAGGCGGTTGATGCGCAGGTCGAGGTCGCCTTCCGGAAAGAAAAGGTCGAGCTTGGGCAGGAACCGCTCGACCGGCCCGGCCGCCCGTTCCGCGGTCTCCCCCTCCGGCGGCGCCTCCTGGCTGACCGGCCCCTGCGCGGCGGCCCGGCCGGACGCCAGCAGCAAGGTCAGGACGACCGGTACTCCCCAGCCTGGCATCCGGCGCCTGCGGGCATCGCGGGCCAGGCGCAGTGGGGAGGTCGCCGGCATGCGCACATCTTAGTCGAGCGGAGAGGCACGCGGCACGCACACCGCTTTCGCCTCGGGAGCGAACGGCTACGGCTACCTACCAGGCCGGGGCCGGGCGCTCCGTTCAGCGCTCGAGGAGCTGTGATATGCGGTCGAGGAAGAGCTTGCTCTGGTTAGGGCCGAGGGCGGCGGAGACGACCTTCTCTTCGGAACGCACCAGGTCGAGCACGGCTTCGACGCCCCGGCCGGCGTCCATCTCGGCCTTGCTCATGCGGAAGGGCACGTCCAGCTCGGCCTGTCGGGGGTGGCCGGAGAGGAGCGCGCGGGCCTGCCGGTCGACGTCTTCGGCGAGCCGGGCGAGCTCCTGGCCGGTCAGCTTGTGGAGGCGCTCAGGACGGATCCGGCTCAAGTCCTCGTCGAGAGAGACGAGCCCGGAGGTGATCAGGCCATAGAGCAGCTTGCAGGTCTCGAAAGGGCTCATGTCGAGCCCGATTGCCACTTCTTCGATCGTGCGGCGCTCGTCGATCTTGCAGATCAGCGCCCACTCCTGCGGAGTCAGCGAGACCGAAGTCGTGGCGGCCTGGTTGGTGAAGACGGGCACCAGCCGGGTGGATGGGATGCGCTTGGACAGCACCTGCCACTCGTCGATGCGGCGCGCCGCCTCCATGAGCAGGTTGGTGTTCGACTTCTGGATGGTGGTGAGCTCGGTCTCCCGCCCCGGGGTGAAGACGAACTCCCCTTCCGGCCAGATGGCGAGCTCGTAGACGGCCTCCTCGCCTTGCAAGTCGCCGACGTGGGCATGCACGATCTGGCCGCTGCGCAGGTAGATCTCGCCGGCCGAATCTCCGTTCCTGGTCAGCGAGAAAACGCCCGTTTTACCGGAGACAGAGACCAGTTGGATGATGTCGGGGAGCGGCAGCTCCTTGAGCGAACCCTGAAAGGCCATGGCGTAGCTTTGAACAGATTATCCATGGTAGCACAGCCATCCGCCGGCCGTTCCCTTATCTGCGGGTCCTGCCGGAGGCCCCCCCCAGGGGTGAGTGGGCGGCGGCGAGCCTGTCGAGGCGCAGGCGCTGGGCGCAGCAGAGAGCGAGCGCCAGCGCGTCGGTGGCGTCCGGGCTGAAGGCGGACCAGTCTTCGGCCGCAGGGGCAAGGAGAAGGCGCACCATGCGCGCCACCTGGTCTTTGCCGGCGCGGCCATTCCCGGTGACCGCCGACTTGACAGTGGCGGGACTGTACTCTTCGATGACGATACCGCTGCCGGCAAGGACCGAGAGGAGCGCGCCGCGCGCCTCGGCGAGGACGATCAGCGAGCGGCTGTTGAGGCCGTGGAAGGGCGATTCGAGGACCGCCAGGTCGGGCCGGCGGCGAGCCACCATCTCGCCCATCTTGGACGCGAGGTGGGCAAGCCGTGCGGCCACTCCGAGCTCGCGCGGGCAGGAGATCCGCCCAGCTTCGAGCAGCCGCAGCGCCGACCCGTGCTTCTCGATAAGCCCATAGCCGGTATGCAGGCTGCCCGGGTCTAATCCAAGGATGAGCACGACTGAGTCCCCACCGGTTGGGCCGTTCCCGAAAGATGAATCTGAGCCGATCGAAGCCTACTCAAAGCGTCTATCGGATCGCCCCCCGCAACCCCTCGTTCCCCTTCCCTCCCCTCCGGGGGGGAAGGGGACGCCCCCTCCCCTGGCGTGCTCAGTCTCGTCTTAGGTCCCACCGGCTGTGCCGATCCCGAGGGATGAAACGCCGCTGCGATGTAGTGATCGAAGCCTACTCAAAGCGTCTATCGGATCGCCCCCCACAACCCCTCTCGGTAGTTTCTAGGAATGGCCGGCGGCGACTTTCTCGTCGATCTTATCGAGATCGAGATTGGCCCAGACGTGCTGGACGTCGTCGTGGTCTTCGAGGGCCTCCATCAGGCGCAGGGCCTGTCCGACCCGGTCCGCGGGCAGCTCGATCGTGCTCTGCGGGACCATCGCCAGCTGCTTCTCGGCTGCCGGCACGCCCCGGCGCTCGAGCTCGTCCTGCACGGCGCCAAAGTCTTCCATCGAGGTGTAGATCTCATAGACCTCGTCGCCGATCGAGATGTCCTCGGCGCCCAGCTCGAGGGCGAGCTCCATGAGTTTTTCCTCGTCCATCGTCGCCCGCCCGCCCCTCTCGATCGCGAAGTAGCCCCGGCGCACGAACATCCAGCTCACGCAGCCGTTCTCCCCCAGGTTCCCGCCATGGCGGGTGAAAAGGTGGCGGATCTCCGAGGCGGTGCGGTTGCGGTTGTCCGTCACGCCCTCGACCAGCACCGCCACGCCACCGGGGCCGTAGCCTTCGTAGATCACCTCCTCGTAGGACTCGCCTTCGAGCTCGCCAGTGCCCTTCTTGATCGCCCGCTCGATGGTGTCGCCCGGAACGCTGCTGGCCCGCGCCTCGAGGATGGCACTGCGCAGCCGCGGATTGCCCTTGGGGTCACCGCCGCCCATGCGCGCAGACACGGTGATCTCGCGCAGCAGCTTGGTGAAGAGCTTGCCCCGCCTGGCGTCGGTGGCGGCCTTTCTGTGCTTGATCGTTGCCCACTTGCTATGACCCGACATTGCGGCGCTCCTCAGAAGACGCAGAACAGGTAGTTTACAAGAAGACTCCGGCCCTAGTCCCTGGCCGCCACCGCCTTCGGCGATTTCGCTCCGTCCTTGGCTCTGCCCATTGTAAATCTCTCAAAAATAGAACTTTCCTGTGCTTTCGCGATTGACGGGGCGCGGCGGGGAATGCTAGAACACACCATTGCACCGTTCCCTTCTGGAGAGTGAGTATGTCCTCGATCCTGGTCGTCGGGCAAGAACAGCGATCCTTGGAGCAGATCCACCAGGCGTTGAGCGCCGATGGCTGGAGAGTACGGCTGGTGCAGGGGCGGGTACAGGCGCTGCAGGCGGCGGCTTCGGAGGCACCTGATCTCGTCCTGGTCAGCGCAGAAGTGCCTGGAGCGGAAGCGCTTGCCAAGTCCTTCTCGCGCGGCGCCGGCGGCCCCGGTGTGGTGCTGCTCATGCCGGAAAAGCCGGGAGGCGGCCGCTCCATCCAGGCCGACGGACGCCTGAACCGGCCCTTCTCGGACGACGACGTGCTCGAGGTCGTGCGGCGGGTGCAAGCGGTTCCCCGGCAGACGCAGGCGGCGGTTCCGGCCCAGACCCAGGTGCGATTGACCTCGCAAGAGATCTTTGGCGACGTGCTGGCAGAGGTCGAGGGCCTCCCCCGCACGACGCCGCAGCCCGCATCGCCCGCCGCGAGCGGCCGGGCGTCGCTGGCTGGCAACGGCGGCGCGAGTCAGGGCCAGGTTCCCCTGGGCGACTCCTCCGGGATCCCGGCGCCGCAGGGCGGCGGCGCTCACCGAGCTCCCGGCGGCGCGGACGACGAGATCCAGCGCAAGCTCGAGAAGACGCTCTCCGGGGTATTCGGTCCATCGCGGGCTCCCGGCACGCCAAGTTCCGCGCCGGCCGCGGCCGACTCGGCCGCCAAGGCCATTGCCACCGCCGAGATCGAGGCGCTGCTCAGCAAGACACTTTCCAAGCTCGACCTCCCCACTCGGCACAGGCCCGCGGCGGCCGCGCCCACTCCTCATCCCGCACCGGCCGCTGCCGGGACGGCGCCGGGTCCCGCACCGGCGGCCCGCCCCGTGCCGGCGCCACCCGCTTCCGCAGCCGCGCCAGGGGCGCCGGAGCCGGCCTCGACCGCGGCTGCGCCGGCTTCTTCCGCCGCGGCATCCCCGCCAGCTGCCAGCGCGGCTTCGCCGCAGGTTTCGCGTGGCGCGGCCCCGGCCGCCGCCGCCCAGGCGGCGGGCTCGGCAGCTTCTTCCGCCACGGCCGCCATGGCCGCCGCGGCCGCGCCGCCACCGGCCGAAGAGGGCAGCGGGGTGCACCGGCTGCGGGGCAGCGGGCAGGTGGACCTCTCGGAGATCGAGGACCTTGCCCGCACCCGGCGTAAGAGCGCTCCCGGGCGCGCGGCCGGCCCCGCCGCCCCCGCCGGTGGATCGCCGGCCGCCGCCAGGCGCTCCGCCCCTGCACCGGCCGCCTCCGCACCGGACGCCAGCCCGGCACCGGCCGCCACGGCGCCTTTCGATGGCGCGGCCACGCAGCGCATCCAGGTTCCGCGCGAGGAGGGCGGCGATCAGCCAGGCGAGCGCTTCGGCCAGTACACGCTGCTCGAGCGCATTGCCGTGGGTGGCATGGCCGAAGTCTGGAAAGCGCGGATGCGCGGGGTCGAGGGCTTCCAGAAGACGGTGGCGATCAAGAAGATCCTCCCGCACATGACGGACAACACCGAGTTCGTCGCCATGTTCATCGACGAGGCCAAGCTGGCAGCCCAGCTCAGCCATCCCAACATCATCCACATCTATGACCTGGGCAAGATCGGCCGCGACTATTACATCGCGATGGAGTATGTCGAAGGCAAGGATTTGCGGTCGCTGCTCAACGCCGGCAGGCGCGCCGCCGCGCCCTTGCCGCTGGGCCTGGCCCTGCTGATTGCGACCCGCCTCGCCGGCGCGCTCGACTATGCCCACCACAAGCGTGACTTCGAGGGGCGCGAGCTCGGTCTCGTGCATCGCGACGTGTCGCCTCAGAACGTCCTTCTCTCTTTCGACGGCGACGTCAAGCTCTGTGACTTCGGCATCGCCAAGGCGGTCTCCAAAGCCAGCCAGACGCAGCTCGGCGCGCTCAAGGGCAAGCTCCAGTACATGTCGCCCGAGCAAGCCTGGGGCAGGCACGTCGACGCCCGCTCGGACATCTTCTCGCTCGGCGCGGTGCTGTTCGAAATGCTGACCGGCGAAAGGCTCTTTCCCGGCGACACCGAGATGTCGGTCCTCGAGGCCGTGCGCCAGGCCAAGGTGCGGACGCCGCGGCAGGTCGACCAGTCGGTCCCGCCCGAGGTGGACGAGATCGTGGCCCGTGCGCTGGCCACCCAGCCCGAAGACCGGTTCCAGAACGCCGGCGAGATGGCGCAGCGCCTCGAGGCGGTGCTCCACGCTCGGAAGCCCATGCCTGGTCCCGCCGATCTCGCCGCCTACATCCGGACGGCGGCGCAGGCGGCGCCCGGCACGCAGGAAGCCAGAGAGGCGCCGGCGGCCGCGGAGCGCGGGTCGCGCCCCTCATTCGCTCCTCCCCTCGCGGCTTCGCCGGCGGCGGCCGCTCCGGCGCGGCGCAAAACGCCGCCTCCCTCGGCTCCGCCGGCGACACCGCCTGCCCCTCCGGCGAGCTACCCGGCCGCGGCGCACGCCTCACTCGGCGCCACCGGCAGCTCGCCTGGCTTCAAGCCGGCGCCGGCGCTGGCGGACGCCGCCGTGGCAGGCGCCGCGGTCCCGCCGCTCGCGCCGCTCGCCGAGGTGCCGGTGGAGGAGCACAGGGGACGCCGCTTGTTGATCGCTGCAATCGTGCTGCTGGCCGTGGTGGCGGTCGCGAGCTTCTTCGTCTTCGGCCGCCGCAAGGCCGCAACCCCCGCTGCCCCGGCCAGCGCGGCTGGCCTCGGGACGGCTGGCGCCGCCACGCCTGCCGGGCAGAACCCCGGCGCCCCGGTTCCGGCGAATCCCGGGACGGTGCCCGGCGCCGCGGGATCCGCGAACGGCAAGGCCGGCGCCCCGGCCGCCATCGCCAGCTCCACCGGCGTCCCGGCGCGTCCGGGCGCGGCGGGCACGCCGGCAGGCGGCAAAGTGGATGTCCAGGGCCTGGTGGGCCAGGAGGTTGCCAAGCGGGCCGAGGCGATGAAGCAGAAGCTCGAGGAGCAGCAGAGGCAGCTGCAGAGGCAACTTGACCAGGCCAAGGCGACCGCCAAGACGCCGTCCGAGACCACGGGGAAGCCGCCCGTAGAGCCTGCACGCTCCGCCGCGGCCCCGCCGCCGACCAGCCCGTCCGCCGCTCCGGAGCCACGGGAAGAGCCGGCGCGGCCGGCCGCCGATGCCGCGGCAGCCCAGCAGGCATCGGCCGGCCAGCAGGGAGCGGCCGGCCAGCAGGCTTCGGCGCCGCCTCCCGCCAGCGCACCGCCGCCGGCGGCCGGCGCCCCGAACGGAGCCGAAACGGGCAAGACCGTCCCGGCCGCCGAGGCGCCGCGGGCGGCGTCAGTTACCAAGCCCGGAGATATGGTCTCGATGGGCCCCGGGGTGACGCCGCCCAAGCTTGTCAGCGTATCCAAACCGGAGTATCCTCCGCTCGCCAGGATCCAACGGGTGGAGGGGGTCGTGATCGTCAACGTCCTGGTCGACGAGAGTGGCCGCGTCACGGATGCGCGTCTGCTGGAGCCGATCAAGGAAAGGGTAGGGATCAACGAAGCCGCGCTCGCGGTGGCCCGTTCGGCCCGGTACACGCCCGCTTCCAAGGAAGGGGTCCGAGTCAAGATGTGGGCCCGGCTGAAGATCCCGTTCAAGCTGTAGAAACGGCCTGCGGCGCACGTTCGGGCCCGGCAAGCCGAGCTCGCAGCCCGATTCCATGCCGTATTCCGGGAGGAGATCATGGCCAGCCTTACCGATCAGCAGAGACGGTTTTACGAGAATACGCTGCAGGTGACCAAGCAGGAGATGGAGGACCTCGACCGGCTGATCGAGGAGGAGCTCGCCAAGGTCAAGGACAGGCTCGCCGAGCTGCAGAACGCCAAGAAAGCCTCCCGCCAGATGTACGATGCAGCCTGCATGCGGCTGGGCGTGCCCAACGACCTGGAAGCCGAGGAGGGGCACGACTCCACGGGATTCTGAGGACCTTCTGCTAGAGACGGGACAGACCCGGGCGTCCGGAGCAGCGGGCGAACGCATCCCGAAGCTCCTCATGGTCTGGTTCAAGAAAACCAAGAAACCCAAGCCGATCCGCGACCGGCGGCGCAGCACCGTGCCCGAGGGTCTGTGGGTGAAGTGCGAAGGCTGCAAAGAGATCGTCTACGCGCGCGACCTCGACCGTAACCTGCGGGTGTGCCCGAAATGCGAGCACCACCATCGCATCGACGCCCGCTCGTGGATCGCTCTGCTTCTCGACGACCCCGAGCCGAAGGAGCTGTTTGCGACGGTCAGCCCAACGGATCCCCTGGGTTTCAAGGACACCAAGCGCTACCGCGATCGCCTGAAGAGCTACCAGCAAGCCGTCGGCGAGCGCGACGCGGTGATCGTCGGCCAGGGCCGTCTGGACGAGATCTCCATCATCCTCGCCGCCATGGAGTACCGCTTCATGGGTGGCTCCATGGGTTCGGTGGTGGGAGAGAAGATCACGCGGGCCGCCGAGCGGGCGCTCGAGAAGCGCTGGCCCCTGGTCGTGATCGCCGCTTCGGGCGGCGCGCGCATGCAGGAAGGTGTCCTGTCGCTCATGCAGATGGCAAAAATCGCGGGGGCGCTCGCGCGCCTGCGTGACGCCCGCTTACCGTACCTGGCGGTCCTGACCAATCCGACCACCGGCGGCGTCACCGCTTCTTTCGCGATGCTGGGCGACGTCAACATCGCCGAGCCCGACGCCCTGATCGGTTTCGCGGGACCGCGGGTTATCGAGCAAACCATCCGGCAGAGCCTGCCCGAAGGCTTCCAGCGCAGCGAGTTCCTGCTCGAGCACGGATTCCTGGACATGGTGGTGCCGCGGGTCGCGATGAAGGAGACCCTCGCGCGCTGCCTCAGGCATCTCCTCTGAGCTTGCCCTCTCCGCAACCAATCCTCGCCCGGCTGGAGACGCTGGGCATCCGCCTCGGTCTCGGGAGCACCCGCGATCTCCTGGCGGCGCTCGGCGATCCGCAGCGCCGTTTTCCGGCCGTGCTGGTGGCGGGCAGCAACGGCAAGGGCTCCACGGCCGCCCTGATCGCTTCCATGGCTCGCGCCGCCGGCTACCGCACGGGCCTCTATACCTCGCCTCACCTGGAGCGTGTCGAGGAGCGCCTGCGCCTCGACGGGCGGGCGGTCGCGAGTGAGCGCCTGGCGGCTCTGCTGGCCGAGCTCGTGGAGCTGGCCGAGCGCCGGCTCGGCTCGACGCCGACGTACTTCGAGGCGCTCACCGTCGCCGCCTTTCGCTGGTTTGAGGCGGAACGGGTGGACCTGGCGGTCGTCGAGGTCGGGATGGGGGGCAGGCTGGATGCCACGAACCTCGCTGAGCCGGTCCTATCCCTGATCACCTCGATCAGCCTCGACCACCGCGAGCACCTGGGTGAGACCCTGGCGGCGATCGCGCGCGAGAAGGCAGGCATCCTGCGCCGCGGGCGGCCGGCCGCGATCTGGATCGAGGAGCCGGAGGCGGCGCTGGCGGCGCGAGGCGTCGCCGCCGAGGTCGGCGCTGAGCTGCACTCGGCCGAGAAGGAGGTCGCCATCGCCGGAGCCCGGCCGGACGGCTGGTCGGGGCAGGACGTCCGGCTGGAGACGCCGCGCGGCCGCTACGAGCTCCGGCTGCCGCTCCTCGGCGAGCACCAGGCGCGCAACCTCGGGCTGGCAGTGCGCGCCGCGGAGCTCCTCTCCGGCCTGGGCTTCGAACGCCTGGTGCCGGATGCTGTCGCCGCGGGGACGGCGTCCTGCCGCTGGCCGGGCCGGCTGGAGGCCGTGGATCTGCCGGGCGGCCGCCGCGTCGTGCTCGACGCCGCCCACAATTCGGCGGGGGCTCAGGTGCTCGCGGCCTTCCTCGACCGCCTGGCCCCGGCTCGCGACGCCCAGCCCGCGCCCGATCTCGTCTTCGGCGTCCTCGGCGACAAGGACGCCGCCGCCATGCTCGCCCTGCTCGCGCCGCGCGTCCGCCACCTGGTCCTGACCGCGCCGCGGAGCACCCGCGCCCGCCCGCCCGAGGAGCTGGCCGCCGCGCTGCCCGCCGGCCGCGCCTCCGGCCGGGTCCTCGTCGAGGCGGAGCCCACGGCCGCCCTGGACCAGGCGCTCGCTCTCGGCGGCGACACCCTCCTCGTCTGCGGCTCGATCTTCCTGGTCGGCGAGATCCGCGGTCTGCTGCGCCAGCGCTTCGGCCTTCCGCCTCCCGCCTGCGACCTGGTGTAGGTTGCGCTGCCCTACATCAGCGGATCGTAAAGGGTGAAGCGCTCGCAGAGCTTGCGGACGTCGGCGCGGACGCGTTGCTGCACGGCGGTGTCGGCGGGGGCAGAGAGCACGTCGGCAATGAGGTCGCCGATGGTCTCCATCTCGGCCTCGCGCATACCGCGGGTGGTCAGCGCCGGCGTGCCGATGCGAATGCCCGAGGCGACCAGCGGCGGATTCGCATCGTAGGGGATGGTGTTCTTGTTGACCGTGATCGCGGCCCCTTCCAGCGCTTTCTCGGCCACCTTGCCGGTCAGCCCGCAGCGCGCCACGTCGAGCAGGAAGAGGTGGGTGTCGGTTCCACCCGAAACCACGCGGAAGCCGCGCTCGCCCAAGCGCGCCGCCAGTCGGTGCGCATTGGCGACGATCTGCCGCTGGTAGTCGCGGAACTCGGCAGCCAGCGCCTCTCCCAGCGCAACGGCCTTGGCCGCGATGACGTGCATGAGCGGTCCGCCCTGGATGCCGGGGAAGACTGCGCGGTCGATCTCCTTGGCGAACTCTTCCTTGCACATCACCATGCCGGCCCGCGGTCCGCGCAGCGTCTTGTGCGTGGTGGTGGTCACGAAGTGGCAGTGCGGCACCGGCGAGGGGTGGAGATCGGCCGCCACCAGCCCGGCGGTGTGAGCGATGTCGGCGACGAGCAGGGCGCCCGCCCGGTCGGCGATGTCGCGGAAGCGCGCGAAGTCGATCTCGCGGCTGTAGGCGCTGGCGCCGCACATGATCAGCTTCGGTCTCTCCGCCAGGGCCAGGCGCTCGACCTCGTCGTAGTCGATGAGCTCGCTCTCGCGGTCGACGCCGTAGGCCACCACGTGGAAGTCACGCCCGGAGTAGGAGAGGCGATGGCCGTGGGTGAGATGGCCGCCGCAGGAGAGATCCATTCCCATCAACTTGTCGCCCGGCTTGAGGACCGCGAAGTAGACGGCCATGTTGGCCGAAGTCCCGCTGTGCGGCTGGACGTTGACGTGCTCGGCGCCGAACAGCTTGGCGGCGCGGTCGATCGCCAGGCGCTCGACCACATCCATGAACTCGCAGCCGCCGTAGTAGCGCCGCCCGGGGTAGCCTTCCGCGTACTTGTTGGTGAGGACGCTGCCCGCCGCCTCGAGCACGGCGCGGCTGACGAAGTTCTCCGAGGCGATCAGCTCCAGGCCCAGGTTCTGCCGCGAACGCTCGCCGGCGATGGCCTGATAAATCTCGGGATCGGCGGCCTTGAGCGAGCGGTAGTCCGGCATCAGCCTTCCTGGTCTCCGCTGCCCTCCCCGCCGGCGGCGGATGCCGCCTTCTCGGCTGCCTGACCGCGGGCCCCCTTGGCCGGGGACTTCTTGGCGGGTTTCTCGGCCTTGGCGGTCTTGGCAGCAGCTTTCTCGGTCTTCGCGGTCTTGGCGCTTTTGGCGCCAAGGGCGGCCGCCTCGGCCTTCTCGGCTTTCGCGGGCTTTTCGGGTTTCGCGGGCTTTTCGGCCTTGGCGGGTTTCTCGGCCTCGACGCTCTTGGCGGCTCTTACGGGTTTCTCCGCTTTCGCGGCCGGCGTTGCGCTCTTCTCGGCCGGTGCGGCGGCGGGCGGCTTCTTCGCGGCGGGCGCCTTCTTGGCGGGCGCCTTCTTCTCTGGAGCCCCGGCGGCGGGCGCTGCCGGACTCGCGGCGGCGCTTCCTTCGGCCGCGGCCGGTGGCGGAGCCGCGACGCCCGCGGGCTGCGGCGAGCCTGCCGGAGCCGCCGCGGTCGCCGCGGCCTCGCGCGCGCCACTCGCGGCCGCTCCCGCCGCGGGGGCCCCTCCCGCCGCCGCGGTCGCCGCGGGAGCCGGCGGCGCTTTCTTGACGGAACGTCGAGAAGCCTGCTGCCGCTCCGGCTTACGCTGCAGCTCTTCCTGATGGCGTTTCTTCAGCCGCTTCAGCCGGCGCTGACGCCGGCGCCTGAGCTCTCTGTCCTTCTCTCTCATGCTTTGCTTCCCTCCCCCTTCGCGGGCAGGGGCAGCTTGTCCCACGTGCCTGCCGATGTCAACCAAACACGGGTCAGAGCGGGATGTTGCCGTGCTTCTTCGGCGGCAGCGTGGCGCGCTTGGCCCCGAGCTGGCGCAGGGCCCGCACGATCGACGGGCGCGTCCGCCGCGGCTCGATGATGGCGTCGATGAACCCGTGTTCGGCCGCGCTGTAGGGATTGGAAAACTTCGACCGGTACTCCGCCACCTTGTCGCGGCGCAGGCCGGCCGCCTCCTCCCCCGCCTCGTCGAGCTCTCGCCGGTAGAGGATGTTGACAGCTCCTTCCGGCCCCATCACCGCGATCTCGGCGGTGGGATAGGCGAAATTGACGTCGGTGCGCAGGTGCTTGCTCGCCATCACACAGTAGGCGCCGCCGTATGCCTTGCGGGTGATCACCGTGATCTTGGGCACGGTCGCCTCGGCATATGCGAAGAGGAGCTTGGCCCCGTGCTTGATGATGCCGCCGAACTCCTGCTGCGTGCCGGGCAAGAAACCGGGCACGTCCTCGAAAGTCACCAGCGGGATGTTGAAGGCGTCGCAGAAGCGCACGAAACGGGCGCCCTTGAGCGAAGCGTCGATGTCGAGCACTCCCGCCAGCCAGGCGGGCTGGTTGGCGACGATCCCCACGGTCAGGTTGGCGAAGCGGGCAAATCCCACGACGAGATTGCGCGCGTACTGGGCGTGCACCTCGAGGAAGCCGCCGTCGTCGACGACCTGAGTGATGAGCTGCCTCATGTCATAGGGCTTGTTGGGATCTTCGGGGACGAGCCCGTCGAGCTCTGGCGCTTCCCGGTCCGGATCGTCTTCGCTGCGGCCGCGTGGAGGATCGTCGAGGTTGTTGCTCGGCAGGTAAGAGAGGAGCTCGCGCACCGCGGCCAGGCAGGCCGCGTCGTTGGCCACGGTGAAATGGCAGACGCCGCTGCGGGCCGCATGGGTGTGCGCGCCGCCGAGCTCCTCCTTGGTCACCTCCTCGTGCGTGACGGTCTTGATCACCTCGGGCCCGGTGACGAACATGTAGCTGGTCTCTTCGACCATGAAGACGAAGTCGGTGATGGCGGGCGAGTAGACGGCGCCCCCGGCGCAAGGGCCCATGATGGCGCTGATCTGCGGCACGACTCCGGAGGCCAGAGTGTTGCGCAGGAAGATGTCGGCATAGCCGCCGAGCGAGACCACCCCCTCTTGAATCCGCGCGCCGCCGGAATCATTGAGGCCGATCACCGGCGCGCCGTTGGCCAGCGCCAGATCCATGATCTTGCAGATCTTGCGCGCGTTGGTCTCCGACAGCGAGCCGCCGAATACCGTGAAGTCCTGGGCGAAGACGTAGATCAGCCGGCCGTCGGCCATGCCGTACCCGCACACCACGCCGTCGCCGGGCACCTGCATGGCGTCCATGCCGAAGTCGCGACAGCGGTGGGTGACGAGAGCGTCGATCTCGACGAAGGAGCCAGGATCGAGCAGAAGCTCGACGCGCTCGCGGGCGACCAGCTTTCCCGCCGCGTGCTGGCGCGCCACACGCTCCTCGCCGCCGCCCCGCTGGGCGGCCTCCAGGCGCCGCTCGAGCTCCTCGAGTGCCGCGGTTCGCGCCCCGTTCATGGTGGTGCGGATCTTATCCCACCATGCCACAATCGCGGGGATGCCCTGGTCCGGCCTGGACACCGCGGCCGTTGCCCGCGCGCTCTCCCAGCTCGCCGAGCGGCCCGAAGACCTCGTAGACGCTTATTTCGAGCGGCGCGAGGAGATGGAGCTCGCCGCCGCGGGGGATGCGCCCGGGCTGCTGGTGCGGCGCGAGGAGGGCTTCGCCTTGCGCCTGGTCCGGGAACGGCAGACCTGGCTGGCGGCGCGCGACGGCATCACCGGCAGAGCGTTCATGGACGCGCTGCGCCAGGTGGCCCGCGCCCTTCCCGCGGCCAGCTATCCCGAGCCCGCGCTGCCCACGGCGCATCCCGCGGCCGAAGCCACGGCGCGCGAGCTGCTCGATTTTCCTCCCGCGGTAAGCCGTGCGGTCCGCGGGCACCATGCCGGCTTCCCTCTGCGCATGGTGGTGCGCCGCCACCACCGCTCGCTGCAGGTCGTCGGCACGCGCCTGATCTCGGGACCGGAGAGCGAGTCCTACTACAGCTGCGTGGTGGAGACGGCCTGGGGACGGCAAGGTGCGCTGCTGCCCGGCCTGGACGGAGCGGCGGCAGAGGAGGTCGCGGCGGCGGTGGTGGCTCTCTTCCGGTCTCGCAACAGCGCGCCGCCCCTCCCCTATCGCGGCGTCGCCGTGCTGGCCCCGCCGGCGGTGGCGGTGCTGCTGCACGAGGCGGTCGCGCATGCGCTCGAAGCCGACGTCCTGGCCCAAGGCGGAAATCCCGAGGCGGCGGTCGGGGTGGCCATGGCCGCGGCTTGCGTTGACGTCCTCGACGATCCCGCGGGAGCGCCGCACCAGGTGCGCCGCTCGACCGACGACGAAGGCAGCGCGGTCTGCCGCCGTTGGCTGCTGCGCGGCGGAGTGGTCGAGCAGCCGCTCGCCGATATGGCGTGGGCCCGCACCTCGCCCGCGCTGATCCCGGGCGCGGCGCGGCGCGGCAGCCGCCATCTGCCTCCCGGGCCGCGCTCCAGCCATCTCGAGCTGCTGGCCGGAGACACCGCGGAAGCCGACCTCCTCGCCGAGGCGGATGGCGGGCTGTTCCTGCCCGCCGCGAGCCGCGGCGCGCTGGATCCGCTGTCGGGCGAGTTCGCGCTCCATCTCCCCTACGCACGGCGCATCCGGCGGGGCAGCCTTGCCGAGCCGGTAGGTCCGTGCGTGCTGCGCGGGCGGGTCGCCGACCTGCTGACCCGGGTGGCCGCGGTGGGCGCCGTGGCGCGGCCGGCCGGAGCCGGATGGTGCGCCAAGGAGGGGCAGAAGCTGCCGGTGTGGGCGACCGCTCCGGCGCTGCGCCTCGACGGGGTCGCGGTAGGTCCATGACGGCGCGGCTCGAAGACATGTTGCGGTCGCTGCTCCGCCGCGGCCTCGCCGACGGCGAGGTTTTCGTCAAGAGGGGCCGCTCTCGGCGCGTCTCGATCTCCCCGGCCGGCGAGGTTTCCGTCGCCAGCGAGGAGATGGGGTGGGCGGTGCGCGCCGGCGACCGCCGCGCCTCCTTCTTCATCGCGGGGACCGGTGAGCTGCCCGGCGATCTCGCCTTTCCCGAGCCCACCGGAGGTCCCTTGCGGCTGCCCGAGATGGAGGCGGCTCCGCCATGGAGCGAGCCCGAGGACTTCGCGGCGCCGCTGGCCGGCGAGCGCGAGGCGCTCAAGCTGCTGTCGAGCCTGGGCCGCGAGCTGGCCGCGGAGCTGCCGGGGGCAAGGCTGCTCCACGCCGCCCTGGAGGACGGAGCCAGCGAGGGGGAGATCGCGAGCAGCCGCGGGGTCCGCGCCCGCTTCCGGAATCGTATCGCCACTCTCCACCTCGCGGCGGCGGGCCCAGGACGGCAGCCGGCATCGACCTCCCAGTACCTGGCGGCACGCGAGCCGCGGCGCTTCCAGCCTTCCGCTCTGGCGCGCCGCCTCGCCGACCGGCTGGCGATTTTGGGAACCGGCGCCCCGCCCGAACGCGACGGCGGCGAGCTGCTGCTCGCTCCGCCGGTGGCGACCCGTCTCCTCGCCGTCCTGCTGCCGCTGTTCACCGGCCCGCAGGCGGTGGCGCGCCTGGGCGGATTGCACGGCGGCCGCGGCGGGATGGCGAGCGAGCGGCTGACCCTGATCGACAATGGCCGGCTCGCGGGCGGCTCCCTGGAAGCGCCGTTCGACGGCGAGGGAGTGCCCAGCCGCGAGGTCGTGCTGGTCGAGGACGGGGTCTTTCGCCAGCCTCTGCTCGCCTGGTGGCAGGCGGATGGCGCGGCCCCCGGAGTTGCCTCGGGCTGCAGCCGCCGCGCTTCCTGGCGCGATCTGCCGCTGCCCGGACCGACGCACTTTTATGTGCGGCCCGACCCGCGGGCGACCGTAGCGTCGCTGCTTGGCGGCGTCGAGCGCGGGTTCTACTTGATCGATGCAACCGGCGCGGGCCGGGTCGACCTGGAGGGAGACCGCTTCGCCTTGCCGGTTTGCGGCTTTGCGGTCGCCGGCGGGCGCGCCACCGCACCGGTCTCCCGGGCGTGGATGTGCGGCAGCATCGGGGCTCTTCTCCGCGGCATCGTCGGGGTCGGCCGCGACCTCGAGTTCCAGCCTCTCTCCGGCATGCTGGGATCGCCCTCCCTCCTCGTCACCGGGGTGGAGTTGCGGGCGGCGCCGGGGTAGAAGGCCCGAGGTCCCTCCGGCGTCTGATCGTGGATGGCTGTGAACTCATCCAGTCCAAGGGGGTGGACGTATACTTTTGCGAACCGGATAACCTAGGAGGGAGAGTCATGGTCAAGGGATGGAGCAGGGCTGCGGCGTTGTGTCTGCTGGCGGCGTTCGTGGGGGTGGGGGTGGCAGGGGCGGCGGACGCGCCGTCGCTTTACAAACGGCTGGGAGGGTACGATGCCATTGCCGCGGTGACGGATGACTTCATCGCGCGGTTGGTGGCGGACCCGCAGTTTGCGCGGTTTTTCACCGGGCTGAGCAAGGACTCGGCTGGGAAGCTCCGGCAGCACGTGGTTGAGCTGGTGTGCTACACCAGCGGCGGCCCCTGCGTGTATATGGGGCGCGACATGAAGACTTCCCATGCGGGATTGGGCATCACCGGGGCGGAATGGGACGCCAGCGTCAAGCACTTCGTGGCGTCGCTCGACAAGTTCAAGGTGGGGGAGAAGGAGAAGACCGAGCTGCTCACCGCGGTCGGCGGGTTGAAGAAGGACATCGTCGAGAAGCCCTGAAGCCGGGTAGGGACTCGGCGTATCCAATCAAGCCGGGTAGGGACCCGGCGTATCCAATCAAGCCGCCGTAGTCGGAACACCTCGCCGGGAGTCCATCCGCTGGCGGTTCACCGGCCGCCGCCGAGTTGACGGCGGTGGCGCGGGGCGCTGGCGCAGGGTTTCTTGTCCCGAGGTGTTTCAGCAGTGAAGATGGGCGCGACGCAAGGCTCGAGGCCGGAAGTCCGGGCCAGCTTGGAGGCTGTATGATCGGAACTCTCTTGTCGAATCCAAGGTATCGCTTGCTCCTCGCGATCGCCGCGGCGCTGGCGTTCGGGTTGCTGGCGCCGGCGGCGCCGGGATGGAGCGATGTCAGGCCAACGGGCGGGCAGCGCGGCGATGCGCAGCAGGCGTGCCCGGCGCCCGGCAACATCCAGCATGTCATCTACCTGATCAAGGAGAACCGGACTTTCGACAATTACTTCGGCACCTTCCCGGGCGCCGAGGGAGCGACAGCCGCGGTCGACTCGCAGGGCCAGACGGTGCCGCTCCAGCAGGCCAGCGACACAACTTTCGGCTGCGACATCGATCACTCCTGGCAGGGCGCCCGCAACGCCTGGGATTGCGGCCTGATGGACAAGTTCGACACCATCGGCTTCAGCGGCAGGAACTGCGACAGGACGCAGCCGCAGCCCTACACCAATCACAGCCTCACCCAGTTCCACCAGGCCGACCTTCCGAACTACTGGGCCTACGCCAAGCATTTCACTCTCGGCGACCACATGTTCACGTCGGAGATGGGACCCAGCTATCCCAATCACCTGTTCACCGTGGCGGCCCAGGCAGGCGGCGAGGCCTCCGGCTTCGGCGCGATCAACAATCCGCATGGCGGCGCGGGCACCAGCGGAGGATGGGGATGTGACGTCTCCGGCCAGCTGGTGCAGACCGTGGCCTTCGGGCCGCCGCCGTCGACCTGTCCCTTCACCTATAACCTCGGGTCCCACTCCTCGTGCTGGAACTTCCGCGTCTTTCCCGATGAGCTCGAGGCCAACGGGCTCGACTGGCGCTACTACGCGCCGCAGCCCGGGGCCAGCGGTTACATCTGGTCCGCGTTCAACGCCGTCCGGCATATCCGCGACAACCCGGCGGAATGGGCCAAGGTGGTGCCCTACACGCAGTTCTTCGCCGACCTGACCTCGGGCGGGCTGAAGCCGGTCTCTTGGATCGTCCTGCCGGGGGCTTGCAGCGAGCATGCGCCAAGCAGCGTCTGCCAGGGCGAGAACTACACCGTGAAGATCGTCAACGCGCTGATGAGCAGTCCTTACTGGTGCACCTCGGCGCTGTTCGTGACCTGGGACGACTTCGGCGGGTTCTACGATCACCTGTCGCCGCCTGTAACGGCGGGCCAGGATGCCGACGTCAACGGTCCCGGCTTCCGCGCGCCCCTGCTGGTGATCTCGCCCTACGCCAAGGCCGGCTTCATCGACAAGACGCGCTACGACTTCTCCAGCATGCTCAAGTTCGCGGAGGTCACCTTCGGCCTGTCGCCGCTCACCATGCGCGACCAGAACGCCAACGACATGCTCAACGCCTTCGATTTCACCAAGGTCAATCCGCGCCTGTTCCTGACTCCGCGGCCGACCTGCTCGAGCACCTGCACCACCGGAGCCTCCGCCCTGCAAGCGCCCCCTGACAGCGATCTCGACGACGACTAGCCGCCTCCGTCGTCCCCGCTCTCCAGAGCAGGAAACTCGCCTCAACCGGCTCCCTATCGCCGACTCGGAGGCCGGCTGCACGCCCCCTCGGCACCGGTAGTGGGGTATTAGTTTCCATGCGCGAGCGCACCCAGATGGATGAAACGGGGGTACTCTCGGGGGGCGCTGCCCGGCACGGAGGTCGGTTTCACCTTGGTGCGGGCGAGCCCGTGTATTAGTTTGACCGGAGGCCCTTCGAGCACCCGTCATTGTCGGCCGCGGAGCCGCAGTTGGGCTCCCGGAGCACGCTTGGGAGAGTTCGGCACCGAGGGCCTCACGCCGGCGGCGCTTCTCTGGAGGATACCGCCATGAGAGTGATGCACCGGCGCTGCGCCGGACTGGATGTGCACAAGGACGAAGTGGTGGCGCGCATTCGCCTGGTCAAGAAGTCGAAGGCGACGCACGAGGTGCGTTGTTTCTCCACGACGACCACGGGCCTTCTCGAGCTCGCGAACTGGGTGGAGCGGTGCGAGTGCACCCACGTCGCGATGGAGGCGACCGGCGTGTACTGGAAGCCGGTCTGGCACGTCTTGGAGGGGCACGCCGAGTTGGTCTTGGCGAATGCGGCCCACGTCAAGAACGTGCCCGGCCGCAAGAGCGACGTGAACGACGCGGTTTGGATCGCCGACCTGCTCGCGCACGGGCTCGTTCGCGCGAGCATGGTCCCGCCCTCCCCGATCCAGGAGGTGCGCGACCTGACGCGCACGCGCAAGCAGCTCACGCGCGAGATCGTGCAGCACACGCAGCGGATTCAGAAGGTCCTCGAGGATGCCAACGTCAAACTGTCCTCGGTCGTCTCGGACGTGCTGGGTGTGAGCGGCCGGCGGATCCTGCGGGCGATCATCGACGGCCAGAGGGAGCCGAAGAAGCTCGCGGAGCTGGGCAACGAGCGGCTGCGTTGCTCGCGGGAGGATCTCACCGAGGCGCTGCGCGGTCGCGTGACCGAGCACCATCGCTTCCTCTTGCGGCAGCACCTTCAGAGCCGAGCCTCGACACAGAGGTTTTGCCGCACCTCCTCCCGTGCGTAGGCGCGGCGGTATTGAGGCGTAAAGCCGAACTTAGGATGAGCCGCCTTGCTTGCTCCAACGTATAACGACGAGCTATCGTCTGCTTCTGACGATATGGCCTGGACGGAGCCGGCGTACTCGCGGGAGGAGGTCGATGCGGCCGGAGGAGTCCTCGTCTCGCGCCGCCCGTCCGCCGCAGATCTCGGCCAGGCACTGGATATCATCAACAACTGGAGGTCGTCCCATGCCTTTCCTGTCAATACTTTCCAAGTCGGGCTAAGAGGGAGAGTCAAAGATCTACACCACACGGGAATCATAGCCCAGCGCATCAAACGTCTCTCCTCGATCGAACTGAAATTGAAACGCTTCAAGTGGTTGAGGCTGTCGGCTATGCAGGATATCGGTGGATGCCGCGCCGTCGTAGCTTCGGTACAATCTGTAAATGATCTTGTGAAAAGCTATGAGAAGAGCCATATCAAGCATACACTCGACGATAGAGACGACTATATAAGTGAACCGAAGAAGTCCGGTTACCGTGGAGTTCACCTTATCTATAGATACGCCAGCGACAGGAGCGAAATATTTAATGATCTGAAGATCGAGATACAGATCCGTTCACAACTCCAACATGCTTGGGCCACAGCAGTCGAGACAGTTGGTACGTTCATCCAGCAGGCTTTGAAATCAAGCCGGGGTGAGAGGGAATGGCTTCGTTTTTTTACCCTTATGGGAACCGCGATAGCCATCCGGGAGAAAACTCAACCCGTGCCAGGCACCCCCATTGACAAGAAAGAACTTGTCGGCGAGCTACGTGAGCACGCGGCAGCACTTGCGGTAGAAACGCGGTTGCGAGCCTATGGCGCAGCGTTGCAAACAGTGGAGCAGCGCCCCCAGCACGCTCACTACTACCTGCTCACTCTGGAACCAGCCATTAATCGAGTAACCGTTCTGGGATTCAAGAGAACTGAAGTTGCAGAGGCCGCAGCTCGTTACCTCGCAACGGAACGAGAGATTGTTGGCAATCCCGGATCAGAGGCAGTGCTGGTATCCGTCGAGTCGCTTGCAGCCCTAAGACGTGCCTATCCGAACTACTTCCTAGACACTAGCATATTCTTAGATGCAGTAAATAGAGCTATTGCATAGGACGCTGTTGAGCATCCTGCATTGCCGCCTCCCGTACCGCCAAGTCCGCCATCGACCACGGGCGCCGCGTGATGCCCGCCTTCATCGCCGGGGTCATGCGGATGGTCTTGAGGAACTTGCAGAAGTTGTAGTAGGCGAAGAACAGAGCCAGCGCGGCGCGCAGGTTTGCCCGCTTGCGGCTGAAGCCGTTGCTCAGCCGGGTCATGCGCCGAAGGTGACGCGTAGCGTCCAGTTCGCCCGCTCGACGTGCGAGGTGCAGATCCGGTCCTCTTCGGGCTTGCCCGAGACACTGATTTTCTCGGCGCCTATAAGGCGAGGCGGGGCATAGCGCCGCGCCTCGTCTCCTCCTTCGTTGCCGAACTCCTTGACCAGTTGCGCGTAGTCAACGCGCGTGCCGAAGTTGTACTCGACCGCATCAGGGTAGGTGTTCAGTCCGTCGGTGCTCAATTGGAAGCGGTCGGCCGCCGTCGCGGCGGCAAGCTTCGCCATGAAGTCGTGGGTGTTCCACCCGTTCCGCCGACCGAGTTGCCAGGCAAGCACGAGCTTGGAGTGCCGTTCCAGGCCGATGAAGCAGTAGGCGTCCCCCGCTTCCGGGTCCGTGATGCCCTTGCGCTCCTTGGTTCCCTGCTTGCAGCGGACGTAGCCCCAAATCTCGTCGGCCTGCACGTCCTTGACGGCCACTCCCTTGACCGTCTCGGAGAGCAACCGTTCGCAGCCGGCGTACCCCACTACCTCGGCACCCGCCGGCTTGACGGTCGCCGCCTACTATTAAGTGGTCGGCGCAGTAGACCCAGGCCGTTCATAGCAGTTTTGCGCCTCCGTCCTCAATTGGGAGAAGGGCCGTGCCGCGGCGACCGCAGCCAATCGATCTCCCAGCCGTAGTCGACCGGCCCACCCCACCAGTCGGGCAACGTCGCGCCGGCATCCACGGCCACCCCGTAGCTCGCGAGTCGCGCGACCAGGGCCGTGACGGGCTCCCGTGCCAGCACCGGCAGCGCCGGCGCTTCAGGGAGCGGCCGGCCGTCGGGTCGAAAGAAGCGCGCTTCGCCGTTAGGTGCCACCTCCACCGAGAATCCCTCCTCATGCACGGCGCGATGGTGGCTGCGGCATAGCAGCAGCGTGTTGGCGAGGCTGGTGGCGCCGCCATTGGCCCAGGGCTCGACGTGGTGGGCGTCGCACAGCCTCCTGCGGCAGCCCGGGAAGCGGCAGCCGGTGTCGCGATGCTCGAGAGCGCGGCGCAAGCCGGGCGAGATAGCGCGGGTGCGGCGGCCGACGTCGAGCACACGGCCATCCGCGCCGTGCCGCATCACCACCCGTGCCGAGTCGCAGGCCAGCCGCCTAGACGTTTCTGCGGAAACGTGGCCGCCGTCGGCGAGCCAGGACGAACCGCCCTCGCCGCCGTCACCGTCCTCGCCATTCTCTCCGCCGGCCGCCAGCACCTCGGCGTCCACGTGCACCACGACCTGATAGCGGTCGCCGCGATTGCCGGGATCGAGGCCCGAGGCGAGGGCGCTCTCTGCCACCAAACCCAGGGCATCGGCACGGCGTTGCTCCGCGGAATCGTACTCTGCCGCCTCCTGCGCGGCGGCGGACGGCTGGCCGCGGTGTGGCCCGTAAAGCGCCTCGACGCCGGCCTCCAGAGCGCGCAGCAGGGCCGCGCCGGCCTCCGGCGCGAGCCGTCCCGTCACCACCACCATGCCGTCCTCGTCGGTGTAGGCGCGCAGGTAGCGTGCGGCGTGGCGGCGCTCCTCGCCATTCCCCCCCTCCATCTGATCGATGCGGTCGACGCGCCGCATGCCGCGGACCAGCCGCTCGACGTGAGCGGCCGTTCCCGCACGCGCAAAGTTCAGCAGCTCCTCCTCGTTGGCCGGCGTGGCGATGCGGGTGAGGGCGCGAACCTTGGAGTAGGAGATCTCGCCCCTGCGCATGGCCGCGGAGAGCAGCGGCAACGCGCCGAGTGAGCGCGCCACGCGCACCTTCTCGCGCGCCGCGCCAGGGTCGAGCCCCACGCGCCAAACCAGCCAGTGCGCGCACGAGGGGAACCCGCTGTTCCACCCACCGCGCTCATCGAAGTCGCGCAGCATCGCCAGCAGCTCATAAGTGGCGGCCGAGATCTGCGCCGCCAGCTCGGCGATGCGCTCGCCGAGATCCTCGAGATCCGCGACTCCACCCCTCGCTGAAATACAGTGACCTGCCTCGTGCACCGGTTCGCCGATGGTCATCGTCGTCATCTCCCTCCCTCCTCACCAGCCATTGTAAACCCATGATTTTTAAGCTCGTTGGCGGCCGCAGAAAGGCCGATCGGCGGTCGTCGAAGGGCTCCGGGAGGCTCGCCGCGAGAACCGGCCCATGCGCCCCTCCCGCCGGCCAACCGAGGCCCTTCGAGCGCGGACTTGAGAATCTTCGTGCAGGGGTCTGAAAAAGCCTGTCAAGAGGTATCGGCGACATGAGGGCAGGCGACATCTAGCTCTAGCGCGAACCTTACGGGGTGGCGGACATCCAAAACTGCGAAGAAACGGGCGAGACGATTGACGTTCAGATAGCCAGCGGCTAACCTGCGGGTCCCACGAGAGCGTGTGGAGGGATTCTGCAACTCGGCATCCTCGGTCTGCCCAAGTCGGGAAAGACGACCCTGTTCAATACCCTGACCGCGGCGCGGCAAGCGACCGACAAATTCGCCGCGTCCGGCGAGACGCACGTCGGCGTCGCCGCCGTCCGCGACCCGCGCCTGGAGCGGCTGCGCGACCTGTTCCGGCCCCGCCGCTACGTGCCCGCCACCGTGCAGTACGTGGACATCCCGGGCATCCGGCGGGGCGAGAGCGCCGAGAGCCTCGACCTCGCCGGCCTGAAGACGGTCGACGCGCTGGTGCACGTGGTGCGGGCCTTCAACGATCCGGAGCTCCTGCACGGGGAGGGCGCCGTCGATCCGGCGCGGGACGTCGCCACGCTCGACCTCGAGCTGATCGTCGCCGACCATGACCTGGTGGAGCGCCGCCTGGAGCGGCTCGACAAGGCGGTCAAACGCGGCCTGACGGCGGAGGAGCAGCGCGAGAAGGCCCTGCTCTCGACAGTGATCCTGCCGGCGCTCGAGGCCGGCAAGCCCCTGCGCGAGATCGCCCTCGACGCGGATGACGAGAGGCGCCTGCGCGGCTTTCAGCTCCTCTCGGCCAAGCCGATGCTCCTCGTGGTCAATGCCGACGAGGGCCGCGCGGGCGCCGAGCCGGCGGCGTTCGGGATCGCCGCCCGTACGGGCGTGGTGGCGGTGACGGTGAGCGCCCCGATCGAGCAGGAGATCAGCCGCCTGGCGCCCGAGGAGCAGAAGGAGTTCCTGGCCGACCTGGGGCTCGCCGAGCCGAGCCTCGACCGCGTGAACCGGGCAAGCTACGAGCTGCTGGGCCTGATCGCCTTCTTCACGGTGGGCGAGGACGAAGTCAGGGCCTGGACGGTCCGCCGCGGCACTCGCGCGCGCGACGCGGCCGGCGTCATCCATTCCGACATCGAGCGCGGCTTCATCCGCGCCGAGGTCGTCCGCTGGGACGACCTCCTCCGCCTCGAGACCCTCGCCGCCTGCCGCGAGGCCGCCCTCCTCCGCCTCGAAGGAAAGGACTATCTCGTCCAGGACGGCGACGTCGCGCACTTTAGATTTAATGTCTAGTCTAGTTCTTAGCTGCCACCGCCTGCGGCGACCCCGAGGTATGAAACGGCGCTCGCTAACTGGCGATGGCGGCCTCCAATCTATCGGATCTCCCCCCGCAACCCCTCGATCCCCTTCCCTCCCCTCCGGGGGGGAAGGGAACGCCCCCGCCCTCTCGTGGCAGAAGTTTCTTTCTAGCCGTTGGCCTCCACGACGACGGAGCTGAGGCGGCCGGTGCTGGGGGTGCCGGGGCGGTAGTAGATGCCGCTGGGAGGGGGGGTGATCACCTGGCCGGGTTGAGTGCCCTCGCCGGGGGTGATGACCCCTCCGCTGCGCGGGTCGGGCCGCACCCACTGCCGGCCTTGCGCCTGGCCGGGTGCCCCCGGCGGAGTGTAACCGGGGGTGCCGTAGGCCGGAGGGGGATAGGAGGGCACGGCCGCCCCTCCCTGCTGGATGTAGGTGCCGCCCTGGGTGCCCGGCCGGGCGCGCGCTCCCTGCTGCTGGCCGGGCGGGGTCGCCTGCCCCATCGCCGGGCCTTGCGGCAGGTCGCGCTGGCGCAAGACCGTCGCCGGGTGCCCGGGCTGGGCCGGCTGCGCTGCCGCCGGGGCCGCTTCCTTGCCGACCGGCGCCGGGGCCGGCTCGAGGAGGTTGCGGATCCTCGTCGCCTCGTCGAAGACCGTGGGCACCTCGGGCGAGGCGGAACTGTTGCGGTAGGCGCGCAGCATGGATTCGGTGACAAGCCTGCTGTCGACGATCTGCGGGTTGACTTCCTTGAAGGCGAGCTGCGGATCGAGCGCGAACGCCTGCGCATAGGAACGCACCGCCCTTGCTTTCTCGCCCTTGCGCTCGTAGACCGTGCCCAGCTGGTAGTGCGCCCAGGCATGCCGCGGCTCGAGCTTGAGCACCTGCTCATAGAGCCGCTGCGCTTCGCGGTTCTTGCCGTGCTGCTGCTCGAGCAGGCCGAGATTGAACAGGGCCGACGTCTTCTGCGGATCGAGCTCCACGGCCTTCCGGTACGCCGCTTCGGCCTCCGCGGGCTGCCTGGCGAGGAGCAGCAAATTGCCGAGGTCGTTCCACACCGCGGCGTCGTTGGGCCGCTGGCCGGCGAGCTGGCGCTGCGCCTCGATCGCCTTGCCCAGGTTCGGGTTGGTCGCGGCGAAAGCGGTCAGGGCGGTGACGGCGGCAATCGCCGCCAAGGTGGCGGCGAGCGGACGCGCGGGCATCCCCAGGATTGTCTTGCGCACCATGATCTCCTTCTCAGGCGCGGTGGCGCTTGGCGCCTACCGGTCGTGCTTTCAGCTTGGTCTTGCCATCTTCGTGGGCCAGCCGGAACTGGACCTCGGCGCAGCCGGTCTTGGCGCGGATCGCGGCCGCCTGCCGCAGCAGGTAGGCGGCGAAGGTGTCGAGATCGAAGCGCGGTCCCTGCGTCGCTGAGGCCAGTCCATGGTACAGCGCCGCGGCCGCTTCCGGCGCGACGCTGTCGCCGACCAGGATACCGCGGGCCGGATCGAAGCCGGCGGGCTCGCGCGGCAGTGACTGAGTGGACCTCTGTCGCCCCTCTTCACGATCGCGCAGCCGCCGGTTGAAGAACTCATTGTAGCTGCTGAATCGGGCCTCCAGGTCGCCGAGCCGGAAGCTCTCCGCCACCGTGACGCTGGTGTTGCGCAGGACGCGAAGCTGCGCCTCGACGCGGCCGCGCAGCTCTTCGGGCGGGATCGGCAGGGCGCCGCTGAAGAAGCGCTCGAAGTCGACCCGCAGCTGCTTGATGTCCCGCCCCACCCGGTCCAAGGCTTCTTGCACGGCCGGCCCTTTGCGTGGAGCCGAGCCTCCGGCCGCACCAGCGCCTTTCGCCGCCGCACCGCCCGCGCCGGCGGCCCCTGCCGCGACGCCGCCCACCCGGCCATCGGGCCGCTGCTGCTGGCCGACCGCCGGGCCGCGCTGAGGGGACTGGCCCGGGTCCGCCCTCGGGCCGGAATATCGCTTGGGATCCACGGATCTCCTACAATGCCAGTGCCTGCAATGGAGAGCTTCCTTCCTGCTCCGTGTCCATTATACGGACGGCATCGCTCCGGGGTCCAAGCGGCGGCCGGCTTCGCAGTAGAGGGGACATGAGAAATGGGGGCTAGCATCCTGATCGTCGAGGACCGCGACTCGCTGCGCCGCATGCTGGAGCGCGCCCTCGGCCAGGAAGGCTACGAGGTGGCGTCGGCCGCCGATGGCGGCGCCGGCATCCGCATGCTCGCCGAGCGCCCTTTCGACCTGGTGCTGACCGATCTCAAGCTCCCCGACCTTTCCGGCCTGCGCGTGCTGGAAGCCTGCCGCGAGACGCAGCCGCTGGCGCCGGTGATCGTCCTGACCGGCTATGGCACGGTCGGGGCGGCGGTGGAGGCGATGAAGCTGGGCGCCTTCGATTTCCTGGAGAAGCCGCTCGAGATCAACGACCTCTCGCGGCTGATCGCACGGGCGATCGGCGAGCGCGGCCGCGAAGAGGATGGCGGCGGCGTCTTCCAGCCCGCCGGCGCACCGCCGATCGTCGGCCGGCATCCGCGGCTGCGCGTCGCTTTGCGCCTGCTCGAGCGGGTGGCGCCGACCGACAGCACGGTGCTGCTGACCGGCGAGAGCGGCACGGGCAAGGAGCTCTTCGCGCGCGCCCTGCACGCCCTGTCTCCCCGCCGCGGCGGCCCCTGTGTGGCGGTCAACTGCGCGGCGATCCCGGAATCGCTGCTCGAAAACGAGCTCTTCGGCCATGAGAGAGGAGCCTACACGGGCGCCGGCAGCCGCCAGGCGGGGCGGTTCGAGCTGGCCGAGGGCGGCACGGTCTTCCTCGACGAGATCGGCGAGATCCCGCTCGGCGTCCAGGGCAAGGTGCTGCGCGTCCTCGAGGAGCGCACCTTCGAGAGGGTGGGCGGCGGCAGGACGCTGCGCGCCGACGTGCGGCTCATCGCCGCCACCAACCGCGATCTGCGGGCGATGGTCGGGACCGGCCAGTTCCGCGCCGATCTCTTCTTCCGTCTCGAGGTCTTTCCCATCGAGCTGCCGCCCCTGCGCGAGCGGGCGAGCGACGTCCCGCTGCTCGCCCGCCACCTGCTCGGCGAGATCGCCCGCCGCCACGAGATGGCGCCGCCGCGCCTCGACGACGGCGCCGCTGACCTGCTCGCCGCGCAGCCCTGGCCGGGCAACGTCCGCGAGCTCGCCAACGTCCTCGAGCGGGCGGTCATCCTGTCGGAGGGGAAGCCGCTGCGCACTACCGACCTGGCGCCGCTGCTGCGCCTGGCCCAGGCGCGCCCGCCGTTTCGCGAGACGCCGCCCGACCGCTCCGCCGCCGCCCCGGCGCCCGCCGGCGAGCGCGACCGCGTGCGGCTGGCGCTGGCCGAGGCGGACGGCGACCACAAGCGCGCCGCCCAGCTCCTCGGCATGAGCTACCGCACGCTGTTGCGGAAGATCCGCCAGCTCGATCTGCAAGGGGTCCCCCGCTATCGCGACTAGCTGGGCTCCGGGCCGCTCCAGGCTCGCCGCATGTTCGAGGTTCCACCTTCTATCGATCTTGACGCGGGCGGGGGGCGCCGCCGCCGGCGGGAGCTGCTGGCGCTCTCGGCCCTGGGTCACGTGATGGCGCTGCTGACCCTGCTCGCCTTTGCCGATCGCCCGCCTGACCGGCCGGGCCAGCCGGTCGACGTCGTCTTCTTGGACGCCGCCCTCCCACCCGGTACTCCCGGTCCTCCGCAACCCGCGCCGCGGGGGCGCCGGGCGGCACGGCAAGGCCAGGAAATGCTCGACCGGCTCGTCCAGCCCACCCTGGCGCCCGATGCCGCGCCATCCGCGTCCCCCTCCCCGGCTGCTGAAGCGCAGGCCGGCGCCGGGCGGCAGGAGCCGGACGGCAGCGTCACCCGGCCTCAGGTCATCGAGCGCACGCGTGTCCTGCCCGAGTACCCGCCGGAAGCCCAGCGCGCCAGGCTGGAAGGAGAGGTCGTCGTCAAGGCCGAGATCGACGAGCACGGCACCGTCGCCAGCGTCGAGGTCCTGCACGGCCTGCCCCTCGGCCTCGAGGAAGCCGCCGTCGCAGCCGTCCGCCGCTGGCGATTCAAGCCCGCCACCCGGCGCGGCCAGCCTGTAAGGGTGTATTACGTCCTGACGGTCAGTTTCAGGCTCTAGAAAAACGGCGCCCCCGAGGGAAGGACCGACGCTTCGACGCCCCCTCCCTCTCGCGGCAGGAGTCTCGTCTTGGGGTCAGGTCCCTGGCGGAACGGCCGGGGTCACGGTGGTCGTCGACGATGCCTCGGCCTTGGTCTTGGGGCGGAAACCGCGGCCTGCGGTCTCGAAGCGCAAGGCGGCGAAGCTGAAAATGCCCCGCGCGGTCGCCGAGAACGTCGTGGCCTCGCCTGGCGGCAGGCTGGAGGCTGCCAGCTCGGCGGGCGCCTTGGCCACCTCCGTGCCCGCCTCGTTGAAAAGGTGGACGGCGACGCTGATGTCGGTCAGGTAGTCGGTCGAGGTGTTGCGCACCCGGCCGGTGATTTGCACCCCTCCCGCCCGCGTCTCGGCCTCCGCTGCCGCACGATCCCAGCCGAGCACCGCCAGGGTGCCCGCCGCCACCGGCACTTCCTTGCGGTCCGGGTCCCTGGCCGGGTCCTTCGCCTTGCCGCCGTCGCCGGCCCCGCCACTGTCTCCGCCGGCCGCGCTGGCGGGCTTCTTGAAGTCCTTGTCGGTGAGGACCAGGACCGACTTCTTCCTCGGCTTGACCTGCTCCGGCGGCGGCGCCGCCGCGGCTTCCTTCGCCTCCCTCTTTGCCTGCTCGGCCTGCTCGGTGGCGAGCTTGCTCGCCGCGAGGTCGACCTTGTCTGCGCGCACCGATCCAAGCGTGCCGTCGGGCAGGTGGAAGACCACCAGCTTGCCCTTGACCTGCCAGGCCCCCTTGATCTCGAAGCGCCCGCCGTCACGGGTCACGATCCAGTCGGCGCGCGCGGCCGTGGCGGCCCCGGCGTTGACGGCGATGGCGACGGCGACCCAGATGCTCCAGCTCCTGATTCTGTTGGCCAAGCTAGTTCTCCTTCCAGTTCTTCTCGATCATACAGATCGGCACGGGCGCGATGAAGTCCACGCCGGTGTCGGAGCGGCTGGCCTTGATGTTGATGGTGAAGTTGGCGAAGCGGCAGGAAGGCGGGAACAGCTTCTGGAGCTGCGCCTGAACGTTCTTCAGGTGGGTGGTCAGGGTATCGAGGTTCGGCGGCAGGGGCGCATCGCCCGGCTTGGGCGGCCGGTTCTTGGTCTGGCCCTGCTCGGCGACGATTGGCCCTCCCAGCACCCCGGCGCTCACCTCGTAGCGGAAGTTGTTCTCGAAGATCGGGTTGCCGTTGTTGGTCTGGATGGCGAAGATGCGGGTGTTGCCGGTGTTGGCGCAGAGCGTGTTCGAGCCCGACTTGGTGAGAGCGGACTGCGGCTGGAAGGAGGAAAAGATGGTCACGCCGCCCAGGGCGAAGGACTTGTTGACCACGCGCTCCTCCTTGTCGAGCTCCAGGAAGAAGCCACCCTGCTTGCCGACGGGAGGGGTGATGAGCAGGTCCGTGTTGGCCGTGAAGGGGCCGTCTCCGGTCGTGCCGCCGCTGCCCGGGATGCCCGTGCCGGGGTTGATCTGAGTGAGGCTTGCGGAGGTCAAGGGCAGGATGGTGGCGCCCCCTGGCGCCAGGCCGTTGTCGACGATCACGTAGAAGCGCCCGGTCACCCCCGTGCTCATCCACAGGTCTTGGCGGTTGCCGGTGCCGAAGGCCAGGGCGTACCTGCCGAGCTGGGTGATGAAGAGGACCGATGGCGGGTAGTAGATGGGGCGGACGCTGGTCGGCACGCCGGGATCGCGCGTATCGAAGATCTTGAACGGCACCCAGGATGGAGTTGCGGTCGTCGGGTCGATGCGCGGGCCGAGCTGGGCGGGCGTGGCCGAGACGAACGCCGCCGGGTTCGAGAGGTCCACCTTGTAGAGGAAGCCGTTGGTGGTGCCGATGTAGATTTTGTCGATGAAGCCGTCGAGGTTGGTGTTGACCGCGGCCGGCTCGCTCGGCGCGGAGCCGTCGAGGGGCTGCTTGTAGATGACCAGGCCGGTCTCGATGTCCACCATGTAGAGGTAGTTGCCCTGGCTCTGAGTGCCGGTCGGGTCCATGCCGCCGCCGAAGACGGCCACGAACTTCTCGATTGCCTGTGCGGTGGTGCAGCTCGCCATGCCGGAAGGGCAGACGCGGATGCGGCCGACGTTGGGGACCGACCAGGTCTGTCCGAGGTCCGGATGGCCTCTCCCCGGGCCTGAGGCATCCTCGTCGCAGGGGATCAGCGGGCAGGGGCCGGTGGAACAGGCCGTGTTGTTGCAGAGGTCGTAGAACTCCCACAACGGCGTCGGGTACGCCAGGGACGGCGTGGACGCGCCGGTCGCCGGCGGGAAGGGCGGAATGCCGCAGCCGCCGTTGAAGCAACCGGGCAGCCAGGTCGAGGCGTTGGGATCCGGGATGAGGATCTGCGGCGTGCTCTGGCCGGGGACGTTGCCATTGACGGTGAGGGCGTCCGGCTGGGTGACGTCGAGCGCGTAGTAGCCGCTGCCGCCCTCGCGCAGCCCGCCCAGCACGATACTGTGCCACTGCGGGAGGCTGGTCCCCGCCTTGATGAAGACGTCGGCCAACACCGGCGTCCCGTCGACCATGAATTTCTGGCCGCCGCCGAGGTTGGCGTCCTCGATGCCCTGCGCCTTGAGGGTCGGCATGACCGGGCGCGGGATGTAGGCGAAGAGCTCGTTGCCGGTGCCGTTGTTGAACTGCCAGGCCGAAGCGCCGTTTTCGATGCCCTGGTGGACCGTGCCGATGTCGAAGGCGTGGAGCTCGCCGTCGTTGCTGCCGGCAAAGAGCACCTTGCGCCGGAAGCGCAGCGCCGCGGCGAAGGTCTGGTAGCCGTCCACGTTGCCGGCGAAGTAGGCGAAGTTGCTCGGGTTGCCCAGCACCTGCGGGTCCGAATGGAAGATGTCGCCGAGGATGTAGTTGACCTTGGTGTTGCCGGTGGGATCGGTGGGGTCGGTGTACTGCTTGACCTTGGCGGTGAAGGTCACGGTCTGCTGCGCCAGGGCCGTGTTGACCGCCAGGCCGGAGCAGGTGTCGTCGCCGGCGGCGCAGATCCCCATCGCGGCTTCGAGGTCGGTGCGATGGGTGACGTCCGCCGCCGGCCACTGGAAGTAGAGCCGCTCGTTGGGCAGCGACGAGAGATTGCGGGCGTAGAACAACCGCCGCTTGGTCGGGTCGGTGCCGGTGGTGTCCGGGGGGCCCGCCTGCGCCTGCGCGAGCATCACGTCGGGAGTCGCGGCCGTCTGGCCGCCGGCGTTCCATACGTGGCAGGCGATCTGGCCGGCCGTGGTGCAGGCGTGGGTGCGGTCGGGCAGAGAGTTGCCGGCTTGCAGCGGCACGGGCTTGAGATAGGTGTCGATGGTGCCGGGCCAGATCGGCCGGTCGTTGACCGGCAGGAAGCTGGTCAGCACGACCTTGTCCTGGACGTCGGCCTGCACCGAGGGCACCGCCACCGCGGCGACCGAGGTCTGCTGCGCCTGGACGAGAGTGAGGATGTCGGTGAGAGCCTTCACCAGCTGCGCCTCGTTGGTCGGAAGGAGCGGGCCGGGCCCGTCGGGCTTGCTGGCGTTGAACAGGTGTTTGCTCCCGGTGCCGCCGTTGTCGGCCACGCAGTCGAGCGTGTCGGTGCGGTTGGGCGGCAGGTCGCCGGGCTTGAGGCCCATGCCGATCACGTAGCTGCGCACCGGGTAGCTCGTCAGCGCGTCGGGGTACTTGATCGAGGCCAGGGTGGTGGCCACGGTGCAGGCCC
The DNA here is from genome assembly GCA_035544895.1 of Thermoanaerobaculia bacterium. Classification (GTDB taxonomy): domain Bacteria; phylum Acidobacteriota; class Thermoanaerobaculia; order Multivoradales; family UBA5704; genus JASLEW01. The sequence continues at coordinate 12,513 of DASZZM010000065.1, read as the reverse complement.
TGGTGCCGTCGCTGGCAAAGCCATCGGTGATCAGCAGCGTGTACATCGGCTTGCAGGCGAAGGCGGGATCGCCGGTGGACGAGTTGGATGCCGCGGCGAGGAAGGAGAAGGTATTGCCGTTGGAAGGCGCCGGGTTGGAGCCGCCGGGGTTGAGCCAATCGTAGAAGTTCTGCATCGCGGCCCCGGTCGGCGTGCCGCCGTCGGGCGCCAGCGGCCGCTGGGCGCTGTTCTTCAGGCGCAGGATGGCGTCGCCGCCCTGGCGGTGATCGTTGAGATACGGGGAGATCGCGAAGCTCGGCACGGTCTGGGTGACATCCAGGAGGTTGGGCGCCATCACTTTCTGGATCAGCGTCTGGTGATTGTCCTTCCAGTCCAGCGGCGTGAAGTCGCCGAGCTGGAAGATGGCGGGGGTGCGCCCGAAGGGATCGGGGCTGGTGGGCCAGCGGGCGTCGATGCAGGTGCCGCCTCCACAGCCGCCGTTGCAGGAGCCGCCGTTGTTGGAGCAGGCGCCGTCGTGCGAGGTGTCGTCGCCGTTGGAGTCGAGGCCCTGGTTACCGCTGGTCGTCACCATGCGGGCGACGTTGCCGAAGAAGGCCCCGCCGCCGTTGGTGTCGCTGGGCGCCTCGCTGACCCCTTCGCCCGGCTCCCAGTAGATGAACTCGGATTGCTTGAGGTACCTCATCGTCCTGGTGCCGACGCTGCTGGTCGAGCTGCACGAGGCGTTGGTGCACTTGTCGAGCCTGACGACGACCGAGAGGCTGGGATCGCCCAGCTTCTGGCCGATCGCCGTCAGGTCGTTGCTGAAGGTGACCTTGTAGACCGGCAGGCCGGCGGATTCCTGGATGTAGTAGAACGTGGGCCGCGACAGGTCGTCGTGGAGCTTGGGATAGCGCCGCGCCCGCTCCCATTGCCAGGGGTCGTTGAGCAGGGCGGGGACCGGGATCCCGCCGGGCTGCCCCCCGGCCACGACGGGGCAGCTCACCCAGCGTAGGGGGACCGGATCCGATGCCGCGCCGGTGTTGTCCTTGCGGGCGTCGGTGCAGTTCCAGGCCTGCTGGCCGAAGACCTCCTGCTCGCCGGCGTCGGGATAGTTGTGGCCGCTGGCGAGCTGGAGGAAGCCGCCTGACGGCGGCGTGCTCGAGGCCTGGTACCACCAGTGCTTGTACAGGTAGCGCAGCTGCCCCTGATCGAAGCTGGCGAAGCCGAAGTTGACCGCGGGGCGGGCCTGCATGAGGCCGTAGATCGCCTGCTTGGCGGTCGAGACCTTGGAGAACGGATCGTCGCCGGAGAGGTGCGGCAGGCAGTTGCCGTCGACGCACACCTCGGTCGGGCAGTTCGGGTCGGTGCACGCCTGCGGGCACTGTGTATTGGGTGGGTTGTTCGGATCGCAGGTCACGGTCTGGTGCATCGAGCCGGAGACGTCGAGGATGATGAAGACGTAAGGCGTCTTCTGCTTGGAGACCACCAGGTCGCGGTCGTCGGCCCGGGCGCTCCGGGGCAACAGGCAGAACACCGCCATGGCGGCCAGGAGCGCCGGCCAGCGGGCAGGCCGGGCCGCCCGGCAAGGAGCGGCTGTGCCGACGGGGTGGGCGCGAACCGCGCGAATCTTGCTCATGGGATCTCCGTGTGCCGGGCGGGACCGGTTCAAGGTGTGATCGCCTTCATCGTGGTCTGCGCGTTGGGGTCGTTCAACGCCTCGATCGTGCTCTGCCAGGGCTGCAGTCCGATCATCGCCACCACGTTCTTCTTCGCGAAGTTGACCTGCGTGCCGGCGTTCACCCCGACCCGCGTCGTCGTGCTGCTGGCCACGTGGGTGATGGCGAAGAAGTCGCTGCCCTGGTTGATCTGGCACAGGTTGCAGGGCTGCCGCATGATGGGAAACAGCGGCGTGATGGTGATCTGGTCGCTGAACGTCGTCGGCGCCGTCGAGCTCGGGTTGTCCTGCAGGGTGGTGTTGAGGAAGAAGGTCACCGTCTGGTCGTTGTGCTTGACCAGGGTCTCGGCCACCGCGACCGACATCCCCGAATCCGCGGCGTAGAAGGAGCGGTTGACGGTCCGCTCGTTGGCCCCGATCCGCACCTCCGTCTGGGTGATCAGGGTCAGCGCGAGGCCGACGATGGTGAGCACGACCAGCACCAGCAGGGCGATGATGTAGGCGCTGCCGGCCTCACCGGAGGGAATCCGGGCCGAGGTCCTGCATGACGGAGGTTGCATGACGCGCTCCTTGGCCGTTACTCGTTGCGCAGGCCGACGACGGTCTGCAACAGCCGGCGCCGGTACATGCGGTTCTGGAGAGAGTTGGCGCCCACCCCGGCGGTGTAGGCGTGGTCTTCGATCTGGTTGAGCGGCGGCGCCTGGTAGTCGGGGTCGCGCCCGCTCGTCCGCGCCATGGTCGAGATGCGCGCGTAGTACAGCGGGGTGAAGCGCGGCGGCGGCCCCTGGTTGGAGTACTGCCAGGTCAAGGCCGAGCCGTCGTCGTTGGCCGCGTTGTAGAGCCACTCGTCGGTCGAGCTCGGCGGGCTGCCCTCGGTGATCACGCCGTCGAGGTTGGCGTCGAGGCCGAGCGCGACCTGGAGATCGACATAGTTGTCGGCGATGTCCATCTGGGCGTAGCCCAGGTTTCCCTGCCACGGCACCTCGGTGCCCGGGAACATGCGGGCGCGCGAGAGATGGGGCATCGGATCGCTTGCCGGGTTGCCCGCGATGGCGTAGTCCTGGCGCAGGTAGTAGCGGTACTCCTCGACGATGCCGACCAGGGCGACGCTGGTCAACGTCGGCGGCAACCCCTGCGCGGTCTGCGCCGCGGAGAGTGTGTGGTACTGGTCGCCATAGGTTCCGCCCTTGACAAAGAAGGCCAGGGTGGCCCCCGCGGTGGCCCCGGCGGGGCAGCTGGCCGGCATCAGGCCGGGCGGACTGATCGTGGAGTTGGCCGGATCGAGCTGGACCACGGCATAGATCGCCTCGCTGATCGGGCTGACGAGGATCAGCGCCTCGGTCACGGTGCCGTTGATCGCTCTGGCCAGGGCCGAGGTCGCCGAGAAGTCCTGGGCCACGCCGCTGGTCGTCGGCGAGCAGAGGTCGACCGATCCGGAGACCGCCAGGTCGGGCGTCTTCAAGATGGGGTTGGTGACGAAGCGGAACGCCCCGGCCGCGTAGTTGACCTGGTAGATGGGCGAGGTGAAGACGCCGCGCACGGTCAGGATGTCGGTGCCGGCGACCGCCTGGGGGGTGCCGGGAAAGTTGATGGCGAGGTCGGTGGAGCTGCCGCCGGAGCCGACGTTGTTGCGCACCTCGACGGCGGCCCAGCGCGGCTGGACGGGCTCGGCGGTGATCGGCGGCAGCCCGCCGCGGCCGGCCATCCGAGTCATGCGCACGAGCTCGTACTGGCCGACGCGCAGCGACTGCTGCAGATCGGTGATCTGAGTTTGCACCCGCGCCAGCTCGTTGCTGAAATCGAAGATCATCAGGGCGGCGAGGATCACCTCGATGACCACCAGCAGCGAGACGGTCAGCTCGATGAGGGTCCAGCCGTCCTGGCGACGCGGCGGCTCGAGAGGGATCGTGAGGGGGCGAGGGGTTTGCATGAGATCTCTTCAGAATGCCTTGAGGATCCGCAGGGTGGTCTGCCGGCGCAGGCCGAAGCCGGTGGCGGGGCTGATGTTCTGCACGGTGATCGTGCACTCCTTGAGGTGAACGAACTCCGGGCCGGTGTTGCCGTCGAGGGGTGTGTTGAAGAGCTGGTCGTCGTCGATGTCGCCGACGGCGTAGTGGCGGATGGTCGCGGTGCGCCGCCACTGGGTCCCCACCGGCGGCTTGTTGTCGGCCGGCCAGACCTTCCAGGTGCCGGAGATCGGCTCCATGTATTCATCGATGACGGCGGTGGTGCCGGCGCCGGCGGGCAGGGCGTAGGCGGCCTGCGAGAAGGGGGCGCGGATGAAGTCTTCGGCCCGCGATTTGGCGAAGTTGCTGACCTTGGTGTAGTCGGCGCCGGCGGTGTTGTCGATCATGGCGCGGGTGAAAAGGGGGAGGATGCCGATGGTGACGAGAAGGAGGATGGCGGCTCCGACCATGACCTCGATCAAGGAGAAGCCCTTCCCGGAACCGGCGCCTTTGAGGGGGAGGGTCGTGCACGCCCCGGGTGGCCGCCGCCAGTCATATTGGCGCTCGTCGGTAGTGGAGGAAGTGGAGGTGGGAGAGGGATCGCGCCAAATAAGACTGGCGCGCGGCCACGCCGGGGCTGCTGGACCGTCGGGGAGAGGCGCGGATTCCCCCACCCGCCCGGGCTTGGGTGGGCGGACGAAGACACAGAGTCGTGCTGGCGTGCGGGCACGTCGGCCTGGAAAGCGGAGCATGGTAGGTAAGTGGTGAGGCAAGGGATGTGCCATTCCCTTGCAAACCTAAGAAAAGAGCCTAAGGATCAGAAAATAAAGGGGGAGGAGCGGAGGAGGGAGAGGTGGGGGCAGAAGCGGTGGGGGGGAGGGTGTTTCCTTCGGTAACAGAAGTGACAGGGGGGGGGAAGAAGAGGCGGGCGCGGGTGCCTCCGGTGGGGCGGGGCTCGAGGTGGAGGGTGCCGCCGTGCAGGGTGATGATGCGGTGGGCGAGGGCGAGGCCGAGGCCGACGCCGCCGGGGCGGGTGGTGACGAAGGGGTGGAAGAGGCGGGCGCGAACTTCGGGGGGAAGGCCGGGGCCGGTGTCGTCGATGGTCAGCTCGATGCCGTCGGGATGTGAGTCGATGCCGATGTGCAGCGGTCCGCTGCGGCCGGCGGCGCTTTCGGCCTGGGCGGCGTTGTGCAGCAGGTTGCGGAGGGCGCGCTCGAGGAGCTGGGGATCGCCGCGCAGGCGGGGCTCGGGGGCTGCGGCGCGGACCTCCACGCGGCAGCCGGAGAGGACGGGATCGGCGGCGGCGCGGCGCGCCAGGGCGGCGAGAGAGAGGTCCTCGAGGCGGGCGGTGCCGGGGCGGGCAAAGGCGAGGAAGTCCTCGAGGACGCGCTGCAGGTGGTCGGCCTCGCGGCGGATCTCGGAGATGTAGTCGGCGATCGACTCCTCGTCCGGCCGGCGCTCGATCAGGGTCAGGTAACCGCGCAGTGTGGCCAGGCTGTTGCGCAGCTCGTGCGCGATGCCGCCGGCCATCTCGCCCAGGCGCGCGAGGCTGTCGGCGAGGCGGCTCTCCTCCGCCCGCCGCCGCGCCTCGGTCAGGTCCGCGAACAGGACGAGGTAGCCGCGCACCTGGCCGTCGTCGCGGCGCAACGGATGGGTGGTGAGACCCAGGGTCCGAGTCTGCGCGCCGGCGCGGACCGTGCACTCCTGGCGCTTGAGCACCCGTCCCTCGCCGAGCGCCGGGGCGAGCAAGGCCAGCAGCTCGGGCTGCTCGGCCAGGAGGTCGGCCAGCTGGGCGCCCGGAGCTGCCGGCGCGGTGCCGAGCAGGGCGGCGCCGACCGCGTTGAGCGCCAGCACTCGCCCGTCGCTGCCGAGCAGCAGCAGGCCGCTCTCCAGGCTCGCCGACAGAGTGCGCTCGAGGGCGGCGATGTCGTCCTCGCCGCCACGCTCGTCGCGCCTCGCCAGGGTTTCGAGGGCGCGCTCGAAGGTGGCCAGCAGGAATTCCACCTCGTCGCTCTCGCCGGCGCTCGCCGTCTCCCCCTCGCCCAGCTTGCGGGCGCGGGCGAGCAGGGTCTCGAACGGCGCCAGCAGCCGGCGGACGAAGAGGAGCGCCAGCAGCAGCAGCCCGCTTTCGACCGTGAGCACCACCACCGACAGGATGCGAATCGCCCGCAGCTGCTCGGCAAGCGTGCCGGCAGCCAGGTCCACGCGCACGTAGCGCCGATCCGCCGCTCCCCCCACCGGAGCAAAGCCGGCGACCGCGTCGGACGTCGACTCGTCCGGTCCCACGCCGACGGGCCGGGTGATGCGGCGGCCGGCCAGGGGGGTCAGCAGGTTCGACGGCGGCAGGTCGCCCGCGGCGTCGAGCGTCGCGCCGGCGGCGTCGAGGAGCGCCATGCCGCGCGCCGCGGGCGACAGCTCGCGCACCAGGCGCTCGGCCCCGGTGCCGGAGACCAGCCGGCCTGCCGCCGAGCGCGCCAGCTCCGCCGCCTCCGCGCGCCGTTCCTCGACCAGGCGGGCGATGGCGCTGCGGTAGGCAAAGAGTGTGAAGGTGGACAGGACGAGCATCAGCAGCAGCGCCGCCGGTAGCAGGATGAGAGCCTCGTTGCGCAGGCCGCCGCGCCTGACCCGGGACCGGACGGGGAGGGACTTCCCTGCCGGCTCAGCCATTGCCGCCTACCAGCAGGCGAGCGTACCAATCGGCGATGTCGCGCCCGACAAAAAGGGCGACCAGGCCTCCGAGGGCGAGGAAGGCGCCGAACGGCAGCTTGGCCTTCATGCCGACGCCGCGGCCCCACATCAAGGCGAGGCCGGTCAACGCCCCGGACAGCGCGGCGAAGAACAACGCCACCAGGGCGCCTTTCCAGCCGAGAAAGGCGCCGATCAGTGCCAGCATCTTGACGTCGCCGAGGCCCATGCCTTCCTCGCGGCGGACCAGGTACCAGGTGCCCCAGACCGCGAGCAGCACGCCGCCGCCGACGACGACCCCGGCGGCAGCGCTGCGCAGGCCGCCCCAGGGGAGCCAAGGTTGCAGGGCGAGACCGGCCACCATTCCAGGCAGTGTGATGCGGTCGGGCAGGATCAGGTGCTCGACGTCGATCGCCGCCAGGACGATCATCAGGCAGCAGAACAGTGCCGCGGCCGGAGCGGCGGCGGTCAGGCCGAAGCGCCGGAGACAGGTGACGAACAGCGCCGCCGTCGCCATCTCGACCAAGGGGTAGACGGGGGAGATCAGCGCGCCGCAGGCACGGCAGCGGCCGCGCAGCAGCAGGTAGGAGAGGACCGGCAGGTTGTCCGCGGCGCCGATCGGGCTGCCGCAGCGCGGGCAGCGCGAGCGCGGCAGCACCGTCGAGATGCCCCGCGGCAGGCGATAGATGACCACGTTGAGATAGCTGCCGACCATCAAGCCGACCACCGCGGCATAGATCGTGAGGACGAAGGTCGGCGGCACGGCCGGATTCTACGGCGCGGTAGGCCGGAAATAAGCCCGTCTCCGGCGTTGCGCTCGCTCGGACTCGCTCAACGTACTGCTCGTACGCCTCGCTCCTCCTCGCTTCGCGCGCCTTGGATACGGGCTCATTTGCGACTTGCGAGGAGTGCCGGCAATCGCGGGAGCGCCGGCCGACCTACCGCAAGTCGCCGCCGCGCAACGGTGGCGAGGGCGGCGACGCCGGCGAGGCTGGCCAGGGTGAGGGTGGCGGCAAGGGGCAGCAGCGGATCGCGGTAGACGAGCAGGAGCTGATGATCGCCAGGCGGCAGCTCGAGACCGAGCTGGCAGAGGGCGGTCGGGTACGCCGGCCGCGGCGCGCCGTCGACAGTGGCTCGCCACCCCTCGTCGAAGGTCATCGCGACAGTGAAGAAGGCGCGCGAGGCCGCGCGGTAGCGCAGCCGGATTCGCCCCCCGTCGTCGGCCAGCGCGAGGAGCCGTGGCGGCGCTGTATAAGTCACGGTCTCCTCCCGCCCGCCCGGACGCCAGCAGTGTTCCCTCCGGTCGACGGCGTAGCCCTCGCGCCGCGCCGCGCTCAGGGCTGCGGGGAAGCTGGCATGGAAGCTGGCGCTGGGCACGAAACGGTAGCTCGCCCGGCGATAGGGGTTGGCGGCCGCGCGCAGGGGCGGCGCCGCGGGATCGCGCGCCGCCTCTGCCGCCCACGTCTCCGGCCGCTTGGGGAGCAGCAAGGTGCCCACGTCCCAGGCCCCCAGGAAACGCAGCGCCATGCCGCGCTGCTGGCGCCAGTCGGCTTGCAGGATCGTCAGCGCCAGCGTCCCCCAGTGAGTAAGCATCAGGTCGTAGTCGCCGTTGAGGGCGTAGGGAATGCCCCAGAGCACGCCGGAGTACGGCTGCAACCGCGACAGCAGAGCGCGGCTGAGATCCGCACCAGGGTCGCCGGCACGCCGCATCACCGGCAACCCGTCGGGCGATGGCTCGACCCATACTCGGCTGCCCGCCTGGACCTGGCTCGCCAGCCGGGGAGGGGTGCGCACCTCGGCGGCGGGCAAGGTGCGCACGAGCCCATGCCCATAGTGCCAGAGGTCGACGCCGAGCAGCCCGACTGCCAGGATGGCGAGGCGGCCTGGCTCTAGCCGAGCCAACCGGTCCGGCCGAGCCAGCCGGGCCAGACGGCGCGAGCGGCAGAGGGCGAAGAGCGCCGCGACGGCGGCGGCGGTAGCGAGGGCGGCCCATGCCTCGGCCCGCAGGTAGGCGAGCCCGCGCGCCGGCGCGCCAGGGCCGGCGAGCGGCGAGCCGTGGTCGCGGATCAGCGAGAGAGCGGCCGCCGGCGAGGCGTAGAGCAGCAAGGTCAGCAGGGCGGCGGTGCCCGCCAGGACCAGCGACAGGGCGAGCGGCAGCTCCGCCGCCTGGGGCCGGCCGGCGGCCCGCTCATCGGCCAGCCTCTGCCAGCCAAGAGCGCCGGCGAAGGTCAGAGCGGCGGCCGCCAGCACCGCGAACTTCTCCGGGAAGCGCAGCAGGGCGAGCGGCGGCACGGCCTGGCGCAGCAGCTCGTAGAGCGGATTGTGGCGGCCGAGGGCGAGGAAGGCACCGGCAACCAGGCTGAGGGCCCAGGCGGCCCGCCGCGGCACGGGCCACGCGGCAACAGCGGAGATGCCGAGGACGGTCATCAGGAGGCCAGGGTAGATCGACACCACGTAGGGGAAGTCCCGGTCGTGCAGGCGCCAGCCGAAGAAAAGCCCTTCCTCGTCGCGCGTCGGGTCGCCGAAGAAGCGGGGGAAGACCAGCTCGATCAGGCGCTCCGGGGGCGCCGACCAGATCGTCGCCTGCTGCGCCGGCAACCCTCCCGAGCGCGGCGAGCCGGCCAGGCGCGCCGCGGCCGGCAGGAGCTGCACGGCCGCCAGGGCCGCCGCCACCAGCAGCGGCGCGAGCAGGCGCAGGGCCGCCGCGGCCGGCGTGCCCGCCGGCATCGGCGCGGATCGCAGCGGCGCGTCTGTTTCGTCGACGCATTGCTGGGAGGCGCGCCGCTGGGAGCGCGCTGCCGCCATGGCGGCAGAGAAGGCGAAGGACGAGAGGGCGAGGACGCTGACCGCGACCATGGCCGGCTCGCCGTTGAGCAGTTGCAGGGCCAGTGCCGACCCGCAGGCCAGTGCCGGAAGGAGCCATCCGCCACGGCCGGAAGGGCGAAGCGCCGCATCCCCCCAGGCCAGCACCCATGGGAACCAGGCCATGCTACGAAAGAGATTCAACGCGCTGACCAGCGACAGCAGCGCACCGCCGCCGCTGTAGCCCATGGCGGCGAGGGTGGCCGCGCCCGAGCCGGCGCCGAGCCGGCGCGCCAGCCGCCATGCACCGGCAAAGGCAATGGCGGCGTGCAGGACGACGAGCAGCCCGAGAGCGTAGGCCGGCGGCAGGGCCAGGCCGAGCCAGGTCGGAGGATAAAAGGCGGCGTAGCTGGGGTTCGAGAGGACCGGCTGGCCGCCGTTGAGCCAGTGATTCCAGACCGGCAATCCGGCGGCCGCTAGCCTCCGCAAGGTGGTCAGCAGCGGCAGATGGAAAAGCAGGACGTCGCGGTTGGCGAGGGCTCGAGAGGGCGACAGCAGCGGCGCCAAGAACAGCAGGAGCCACGCCGCGCCGAGAGCGGCGGCTCGCCACGACGGCGTCCGGCGCTCGTTTCGATCGACGCGCGCGGCGGGCCGCGGGCGCCGCGCATCGGTGGCGGCATCGCCAGGCATCGCGGCGCCCACGATACAACGAGGAACTGAGACGCAACTCGTTGGGGCGGGCATCTCATGCCGCGCGGCCGCCCGCGAGTGGCGCCAACGAGAGGAAACCTGGAGCTATTTCTGTGGCCAGCGCACGAAGAAGCCGTCCGCCCACACGATGTCGCGGTCGTAATCGGTCGGATCGAAGCCGGTGACCGTGTAATCGTCGGTCTCGGCGCTCCTGTCGCGGCCCAGGCTGCGGATCGCCATGACGTGGGAAGCGAGCGGATTGGAGGTCAGCAAATAGTACTGCAGCGGCGTCTTCCAGCCATCCAGCTCGATGATTTTCTGCACATATTCAGGGGTCAGGAGCGGGGTCAGATCGCTCGCGTGCATGAGAGCACCGTACGAAGCCAGATTGATGTCGGTGGCCGTCGCTCCCGCCGCCGCGGCGCCCACCTGGTCGGTCAGCCACGAAAACAGCGCGGTCCCGGCGATCCGGATGTCCGCCACGGTGCGCTTCTGCTTGGCCTTCTGCATGGCATCGAACAGATTGGGAATCAGCATCGCGGCAATGATGCCGATAATCGCGACGACGACGAGGAGCTCGATGAGGGTAAAGCCTTTCGCCCGAGCCCGCATCCGGAGATTCATCGCATGACCGTCCTTTCTCATCGGGGGCCATCCCGTGTAGGGCAAGGCGTGTGCCAAGCCTGAAAACAGTGAAACCTCCGTATTATCAGTGAGTTATGCGCACGATGCCGGCCGCCACTGTCAAAAAGTGCCACAGGGAAGGCAATCGATGTCAGCGCCGGGAGGAAGGACCGGCACCTCGCCCCTGGCGCACGCACGAGCTCTAGTGTCCCGTCGCATAGGTCGTGAGCAGGCGTCGCATCCTGTCGACGCCGCGGTCCAGCTCGGCGAGAGGGATGTGCTCGTCAGGACCGTGGATGCCCCGCGTGTCGCCGGCGTCGAGCACGAAAGGCGACAACCCGTAGGCGGGAATGGACCGTTCACGGAAGAAGTGGGAGTCCGTAAAGCCCGGGATCAGCGCCGGCGCGACCGGAGCCTCTTTTCCCAGCGTCTGCTCGACCGCGGCGTACAGGCGTCCAGCAGCCGGCGAGGGCTGGCTCGGAGGTGCGGTCAACAACACCTTGACCCGCAGGTCGGGTCCCAGGGCGCCGTGCACGCGGGCGAGAAAGGCGGCCCCGTCGGTGTCCGGCAGCAGGCGGATGTCGAGCTGCGCCTTGGCCTCTTCCGGGACGACGTTGATGCGCTCGCCGCCCGCGACGACGGTCACCTGGACCGTGTCGACCAAGAGGTTGCTCATGCCGGGAAAGAGGAACTCGCGCGGCCCCCGGCGTGGATCGATCGCCTGGTCGATATTCGCCAGCAGGCGGCGCCAGTGCTGGGGTTGCAGCGGCGCGATGGCCTGCAGGTAGCGCCGGGCCGCCGGCGTGACTCGCCATTCGGCCGGCAGGGCGAGGAGCCGCGCCAGGCCGGCGATCAACTGGTGATTGGCGCTCTCCGGATTGAGGCCGGAGCCATGCCCGCCCCGGCCGATCGCGGTCACCTCGAGCCACAGAGGGCGCTTCTGCGCCACCTCGACCCCCCACCACATCAGCCGGCCGCCGGCGACCTGGCTGCGTCCGCCTTCGCAGACCACTGCCTCGACCCCGGCGAAGAGCTCGGGATGGCGCTCCAGCAGCCAGGCAGTGCCCTCCTGGCCGCCGCTCTCCTCGTCCGCCACGGCCATGAACACCACGTCCCTCTCGATGCTCGCCCGCTTCCGCCGCAGGTCGACCAGCGCGGCGAAATCCGCGATGCCGAGGCTCTTGTCGTCCAGAGCGCCGCGGCCCCATATGCGGCCGTCCCGCACCAGGCCGGCGAAGGGTGGGACGGTCCAACCCGGTCCTGGCGCGACCACGTCCATATGGTGCAGCAGCAGCACCGCCCTGCCGCCGCTGCGCGGTGAGCTCAGGCGGGCGGAGAGGCTTGCCCGCCCGCCCGGCGACAGCCACAGGCGCGGGGCAAAGCCCTCGTGCGCCAGCAACGCGGCCAGGTAGCTGGCCGCCTGCCGCTCGTTGCCCGGGGGATTCGAGGTGTCGATCCGCAAGTAGCCCTGCAGCCAGGCTGCGGCCTCCGAGAGCCGCAACGGCCCGGCACCTCCCGCCGGCCGAGCCGCCGCGGCCACCAGGATCAGGACGAGAGCCGCAAGGAGCCTGGCGCCGTGCCAGCTAGAACGAACCTCCCTGCCGTGGGAGGGTGGGGGCGTCCCCTTCCCCCCCGGCCACCGCCGGGCAGGGACCCGGCGGCTTCGGAAAACCGGGAAGGGGATCCGGTGGGGTTGCGGGGGGAGATCCAATAGATGCTTTGAGTAGTCCAGCACCGCCACATCGTAGCGCTGTCTCATCTCTAGGATCGCCAGATACAAGAGGGGCGCCATGGCAGGCGCCCCTTTCCCACTCAGGCGATCACGCGAACGACGAGGCTGCAAGTGCCGCGGGCCGCCGCACCCCGACCTCGCGGCGGCCGGGCCGCGTAGACTCGTTTTACTGCGTCTTCTGCGGCCAGCGGACCATGAAGCCGTCGGCCCACACGATGTCCCGGTTGTAGTCGGTGGGATCGAACGAGGTCACCGTGTAGTCGTCGGTATCCGCGCTGTTGTCGCGGCCCAGGCTGCGAATCGCCATGACGTTCTTGGCCAGGGGGTTCGAGGTCACCAGGTAGTACTGGATCGGGTCCTTCCAGCCGTCGAGGTCGGGG
>DASZZM010000064.1:0-101682 GCA_035544895.1 Thermoanaerobaculia bacterium | reverse complement strand
AACCACGAGCATCGCCACAGCGCCCTCGCCTGGCTCACCCCGGCGAGTGTCCACGCCGGCGAGGGCACCGAGATTCTTCGGCGCCGCCACGAGGTCCTCTCCGCCGCGTACTCCACCCACCCGGAGCGCTTCGTCCGGGGGCTCCCACGCCTCCCGACCCTCCCCGAGGCCGTGTGGATCAACCCGCCCGAAAAAACGACGCGCCAGGAGGCTCTACAAGCCACGAACTCGCCCGGACCCTTACCTGGGCTACCCCCTTTTTCCGGGCTTCTCACGCCCTCCACCCACCTCGTCAAGGTGGAGTCTCGACACTAAATGCGAACCCCCAGGTGTCTCAAACTTGTTGACACCTTCCGAGCTGTCAAACGAGAAGGCAAAACTGCTTCTGTATGAGGGCGTTCTACAGCGCCACCTGATGATGTCCACTTCGAGGCAGCGTATCTTCGACGAGACCCACAAACGCGGCAATCTTCTGGACCCAGACACTGCCACTGAGCTGGACATTCACCTCAACGCCTATTACCTCAATCTCCGTGGATCTCTCGACAATCTAGCATGGATACTGACTTTTGAACTTGAGTTGAAGCCCGGCCTGAGAGAGGAAGGCAAGGATAAGAGGTTTCCCGACCTATTTGGCCGTGACTTCCAGGCGGCATTAGAACAGAAGCGCCCGGAGCTTCTCCGCTGGCTTAAACGACTCAGGAAATGGCGCGAGAGGATCAAGGCATTTCGTGATCCCGCTGCTCATAGAATTCCGCTGCTCGTGACAGCGGGACTTCACACTGACGAAAAGCTGGAACAGAGGGAGGCATTGGAGCATGCCGCTTCGGAAGCGATTCGTAGGAAGGACACCCATGCCTATAGCTCATTGCAACATGAGATCAGAAGTCTTGCTGAATACCGCCCCGTGTTTTCAAGGTCGCGAGAGGATGGGTTTGAACTCTATTGGCTAGCAGGCTCCCTCCTTAGAGATCAGAACGTCTTCTTGAGGATTGTGAGGAAGGTACTCGGTCAGCTGCTAGGCGAGATTTCGTTGCGTCGTTACCAGGAGTGCCTGGCGAGACGGCGGCGCCGGCGGCTCCTTTGAGATCGCGCGGCACCAAAACGAAAGGGCGGGCCGGCCTGCGGCGAACTCGGGCAAGGGTGGCGGGGTCACGAGACGACCGTACCGCCTCCTTCTCCCCGGCCAGCGCCCGCGCCGACGAGCCCGGAAACCGAAGAAGCCATCAGAGGACTCGCGCCTTGACGCTCAGCGAGGCGCGGCTGTGATCACGACGGCGAGGCCGACAAAGATAACGAGGAGGCAGCCAACGCCGGCCGCTTGGCGGCCTGCCGCTCTGGTGAGAGCTTAGGCGGAGGGGTCTAGCTCTAGCGGGGGCAGTTCGGCCATAGTGAGGTGAGGTCGCTGAGCACGTTCTGTTGCACTCGTCCTCCGGAGGAGTTCCCGGATCGCTGGCGCTCGCGACGCGTTGAGACGAAAATCTCGACGGCTCCGACCCGTCTGAAGAAGCAAATCACCTTCCCAGGAGTGAAGAAACTCGTCGATTCGGCGCTCTGCCTCATCAAGGGTGGCCATCGGAAACTTCAGTCGGAACGTTGCCATCCCCTTCCGGATCTGGAGAGTGAAGGCATTGTTCTCGTAGTCGAGCTCCCAAGCCGACGGCTGGTCCGCTTCCAGCACTTGGAAGGTAACCTCGACCGGTTCTGTCGCCGGATGGGCTTTCATGTCGTCGTAGGGCTTCGTCGGCCCCTCAACGCATCTTAGCTGATTGTCGTTTGCCGTCAGGACTCTCCCGCGGTAGCAAGTGGTCGTGGGTGAGTCGGTTCCGCCGTTCCGCGACTGCGCGCGCCGGCCGGTACGAACTCGATCCTCAGTGTTCGAGGTAAGGTTGGCCGCGCGCCGCGGAAGAGGAGAGATGCCGCCGTCTTGTCGATCTGTTCAAGGGCTCGGCATCCGTGGCCACGGCGACCTGGTGCTCGACCGGCCAAGTTGCCAGCGCATCCCCGCGCAAGGACCCCGGAGTATGGGGCCGGGCGGGGGGCCGAGGACGCAGGCTGCGGCACCGTGCGAGCGTCCGTCCTCGATGCCCAGGCGCGGCGGGGAACCGGTGCGATGGCGGCCCGGAGCTTCTTTCTCCCGCACGATGGCAGCGGGGCTTGCCGGTGCCGAGCCACGAATGACGAGCGGCGGAGGACGGAATTCGATCCTTTGATTGCTGCGAGAATCTGACAGCGCGAGCAGCGTCTCGCGGCGCGGGCCGGATACCGCCATCAGCTGCTGCGCCTTCTCTTGGAGCCGGCGTAGTCCTTGTCCCCCAGGCTACTGCGGTACATCAGCCTCCTGTTCGGGTAGGATCTCAGCAAATTTGAGTGTGCGCCAGAAATCGACTAGAATGTCGAGGCGGCTGCCCAGCAACGGGAGGACGAAGATGCCTCTTGGCCCTTCAATGTTCATTAGCTCAACCTGTTATGATCTACGACAAGTGCGTGCGGACCTTGAGCGGTTTATAGGGTCTCTCGGTCTTACTCCGATCCTCTCCGAGACCCTGAACTTCCCAGTGACGCCTGAGAGCAACACAATAGAAAACTGTCTCCGCGTGGTCGACGAGCAAGCGGATCTTTTCTTGCTGATAATAGGCAACAGATATGGAAGTCTCGACCGCAGTGGTAAATCGGTAACTAACCTAGAATACATTATAGCACGAGCAAAGGGGATACCAATTTACGTCTTCGTGGCCAAGTCTATCCTTCATAATATTCCAGTCTGGAGAGCAAATCCGGACGCTGACTTCAGCTCAGTAGCAGATTCGCCCCGGCTCTTCGAGTTTGTATCACATATTAAGGAGTCTGATAATCTGTGGATCTTCCCCTTTGAGCTTGTTCAGGATATTCAGGAGGGACTGAGATCTCAGCTAGGTGCGCTTTTTAGCGACGCCCTGACCCTACGACGACGCTTCAGAAACTCTCCAATTCCTGAGTCCTTATCCGGTCTCAATGGGAAACCGCTCCGCCTCCTTCTGGACAAGCCACCTTGTTGGGAATACCTGCTGTTCGCTGCTGTATTGACCGAGGGTATTGAGGAGGCGCGGAGCCTGAAGCTCGATCGATCTAATAAGCTGTTGGCTGGAGTCTCTGGTCACTTCGCCGGCGCGACAATAATGAGTCACGTTCCAAAAATTACAGTCGAACTCCAGCGAATGATCTCTGACTTAGAGATACTTCTTGGGCCCACTCTCGTGGATGTCTTCGGACCTCCCGGGGTGCCTGGAGATGCAGAAAAGATCGTCTACACTGCAAAGAAGATCTCGGAGATTTACCGTGCGGCAATTGCGTGGTCGATCGCGTGCTACCGGTACGATGTTGACCCAAAGTACCGGCGATACCTTGAGTTGCTTGCTGAACTCCCGTCCGCGATCATTCCAGAAATCGAGAATTTCCCTGGACGAGTGGAAAGAGCGATAGAGGAGGCGATACAGGCTGGAGGTGGGCGCTTGGAGCTAGTCCTGAAGGTTGCTCTACCAGACATAACAGAGCTAACTCGCGAGGGTGACAGGCTCTTCAGGCTGATTAAGGGGGGGGATTAGAAGAGCATAGCCCGACCTGGTGGCGCCTGACCCTGGGAACCCACCACGGAGCTACTCGCCGCGCGCCTGGTGTCTGTCGAGGACGGACGCTCGCACTATGCCGGTGCCGGGTTCCTCGGCCCCTGCCCTGTCCTCCGGGATGTCCTTGCGCAGGAACGCGCTGCGAGCGTGGCCGGTCGAGGTGAAGGATACTGATGGGCGCACCGCACTGGAGTACTATGCGATGGTCAGGAAATCCGGCGGCGCTAGCAGTCCACGGCGGCGTAGCGGCTCCGGCCCGTCTCGCTCACACGCTGCTCGCAGGCGAGGCATAGTGGCGGCGGCGCGGACGAGGAACAAGCTTCTCGGTGCCGGTGGGATTGCGGCCGCCCAGCCGGGAGCCGGCTGGCCTGCCCGAGCGGCCAGCAGCTCCGCCACGCCGGCGGCCACGGCGCGCTCAGTGTCGTCGAGGTCGGCGGGAGCGGGAACCTCGGCCCACACAAGACCGGAACGGGCGGCATCGGCGAGCCACTGCCTGGCGGTGAGTGCGTCGAAGCGCAGGAGTGCGCGCACCAGGTCTCTAAGATCCACGCTCGGACTCCCATAGATCGTCAAAGGCATACTTCGCCTTCAGCTCGCGCCCCGGAACCAGGAACGGCTCGATCAGGTTCCACACTTCCTCGCGCTGGCACGCGAACTCACGAAGAAGGACTCGTGCATCCGCGATGTCTACGTCGTCACGCCAAGCGCTCAGCTTCATCGCCAGCAGCTGCTGAGGCGCCAGTGCTCGAATGAGAAGTGCCGGGCGGTCAAGCAGCACCTTGCCGGGAAGTACGCCATTGAGGTAGCCCTTCGCTCCATCGTTCAGCCAGTTCTCAGGCAAGTCCAGGGCTGAGGCTACTTGCCTGGCTGCCCGCTGGAGCGCAGCGGAATCCGTCGAGCCCACGGCGAACGCGTCCACGTCTCGAGTGGCGTCTCGGGCTCCGTAGAGCAAGACCAGGGCGGCGCCGCCTGCGATCACCACCTCACTCCTCGTTTCTCCTGTACCCGTTTCGAGCTCTCGTGCCAGGGCGTCGAATGCTCGCAGAATGGCTGCGCGCGAGAGCGGGGTCATCGCGGCAATGCTACTCCCTTAAGGAGCGCACTGACACCCGTCGAGCGAGGTTTCCTGTGCCGAGCGAGCCGCCGCCTCACCTTGCCCAAAAACTTACGCAGGGCTTACGCAGCCGAAAAATGGACTCGCGACGCCTACCACGGTAGGCGTCATAAGTCGCTTGATTCTAGATGTTTACCTTGGAGCCGACGATCGGGATTGAACCGATGACCTGCTGATTACGAATCGGGTACTCCCGCCGTCCATCCGCGTCCGTCCCCGTCCGTATCTGTTTGAGACGAAAGCGCTAAGTCTTGATTTATCTGCCGTTTGCCTGTACACTGCCGTCCATGCAAATCCGGCCCCATCCCGTGCGTTTTGCGCCACAAGTGCGCCACAATCCGATTGTGGCGCACTTGTGGCGCAAAACCCGCCGGAAGGGTGGCACCACCCCTGTCCAGGCCTCGTCCAAGAACCGCCGCCCCGTGTTCGGGTGCCACTCCTAGAGTTCGCCTGCACCCTGCGAGGTTCCCCGCATGCCCAGTCCTCCCAAGAACGCCAGCGCCTTCAACGACCGTGCCCTGCGCGCCCTCCGCCCCGGCCGCATCCGCGTTGACTACATGGACCTCGGCCTCCGCGGCTTCGGGCTCACCGTGCGGCCGAGCGGCACCAAGACCTTCTTCGTCCGCTATCGCGCCGGGCGCCTCGAGGGCCGCATCACCCTTGGCGACTACCCGGCGCTGACCCTGGCCTCCGCCCGCACGATGGCACGCGACGTCATCGGCCGCCTGGCGCGCGGCGAAGACCCGCAGGCCGACCGCCGTGCGCAGCGCGATGCCCCGACCTTCGGCGAGGTCGCCGCCGACTACCTCGAGCTGCACGCCAAGCGGCGCAAGCGCACCTGGCAAGAGGACGAACGCATCCTCCGCCGCGACCTCCTGCCTGCCTGGCGCCATCTCCCGGCCGCCGCGATCCGCCGCCGAGACGTGGCCAACCTCCTCGACCGCGTCGTCGGCCGCGGCTCGCCGATCATGGCCAATCGCATCCGCGCCCTGGCGTCCAAGATCTTCGCCTTCGCCCTCGAGCGCGAGATCGTCGAGTTCAATCCGGTGGCCGGCCTGCCTCCCCAGGGCGAGGAGCGCGGTCGCGAGCGCGTGCTCTCCGAAGACGAGATCCGCACACTTTGGCAAGCCTGGGAGGCCGAGGGCTCGATCGCCTCGTTCATCTTCCGCCTGCTGCTCCTCACCGCCCAGCGCGAGGCCGAGCTGCTCGGCATGCGCTGGACCGACATCGCCGGCGCCTGGTGGACTGTGCCGGCCGGGATCGTCAAGAACAAGCTCGCCCACCGCGTCTATCTCGGCTCCGAAGCCCGCGAGCTCTTGGCCGAGCTCAAGGAGCGGACCGGCGACGGCCCATGGGTTTTCGCCAGCCCGCGGCGCAAGGGAGCGCCGACCGCCTCGATCAACAAGGCCAAGGAACGCTTCCGCGCAACGTCCGGCATCCCCGACTGGCGGCCCCACGACCTGCGTCGCACGGCGGCAACCTACATGGGCCGGCTCGGCGTGCCGCGACCGGCCATCGCCCGCGTGCTCAACCACGTCGACGCCGGGGTGACCGCCATCTACGACCGCTCGACCGCCGAGCCCGCCATCGAGCAAGCCCTGCGCCTTTGGGGAAACCGACTAGACGAGATCGTGAACGGCCAGAGCCGGCCAGCAACCTCTACTAGCCCTGGCTAGCCCGGGCTAGCCTGCCTCGGCACGGCTGACGAGCCACGGCCAACACGCCGACCTTCGCCGTAGCGCGCGACGCGGCGGGCGCGGCACGGCGCTTTTCCTGCTCAGCCGCTTGCAAGCATGGCTTTTCCCCCACCAGGCGAGAGATCGACGAGTCCACCTGGATTCCGCAGTGGTCGTTCGACTTCCGGATCATTCCCTACCTGATTGGAAAGGGACTCTCCCTCGATCAGTTCGCCGATTTCACCGCGGCGGCACAACAGCTCTTGCGGCTGGAGATCGCCGGGGTCGATCCGGGGCAGAAACCGGCGTTGCAGCGACCGCATCCGGCCGGCATGATCGCCGCAGCGCGCCGCTGGTCCGCCGCTCTCTGAGCGTCTCCGGCAATCGTTCTTTCTTCTCTTTCATCCTGGCGACGCCGGCAATGGTCCCGCCGGCGTGCCGGCCAGCCCCAGCCGCGGCTGGACGACCACATAGAGCCCGTCGACGGCTGTTTCCGGCGAGATCGAGCCGAGCCCTTCGACCCGATCAAAGAACTGCGCGCTCTTCTCCAGGCGGTCCTTGAGCTCCGCCCCGGCGCGGGCCAGCCCCTCCTTGTCCTGGCGGATCGTCAGGTTCTCGGCCAGCTGCCGCGACATCTCCCCCATCAGGTGCTCCGCCACCGCCTCGGCCGCGGAAAGGTCCTCGAGCCCCGACACCAGGTTGAGGAACGCCTGACGCAGGCCCCGCCCCTCCAGGTCGTAGCGGCTCAGGCGCTGCGCCTCGGCAAAGTAAGCGTCCTTGCCGCGACGCTGGTCGTAGAACGCCGAGACGAACACCAGGAAACGCAGGTACGCCTGCCGGTAGCTCTTCTCGAAGAAAGCCAGGGCCGTCTCCTCGGCCACTTCGCCGCGCAGCAGGCTGGCGGTCGCTGCCGCGCAGAGCAGGGCGCTCAGCATCGCCAGATGGACTCCGGTCGAGAGCAGCGGGTCCAGGAAGCAGGCCGCGTCGCCGCAGAGGAAGAACCCCGCGCCGCAGAAGACCTCCGCAGCGTAGGAGTAGTCGCTCTCGAGCATCACGTCCGACACCAGAGACGCCGCCGCGCACACCTTCGTCATCAGCGGGCAGGAGGCGATCGCGCTACGGTAGATCTGCTCGCGGCTCGACGTCTTGTTCTGGGCCTGGAAGGCGGACTTGTGCAGGACCACGCCGATGCTGGTGCGGCCGTCGCTGAACGGGATCGACCACAGCCAGCCCTCCGGGATCGAGGCGACCGCGATGGCGCCCTGCCGGTAGCCTGGCGCATCGCACGCGGCTCCCTCCCAGTAGCCCCACACCGCCACGTTCTGGAACACCTGGTGGTACCTGCGGTTGCGCAGGTAGCGCGAGGCCATGATCCCGTGTCGGCCCGAGGCGTCGACGAGGTAATCGAAGGCGATCTCGCCGCTCGCGCGGTCGCCGCCCCGCCGCGCCCAGCGGGCACGACGGGGCCGGCCCGTACCATCGAACTCGATTTTTCCGACCTCGATCCCCTGATGGACCGCCGCACCCTGGGCCGCCGCGTGCTGCAGCAGCAGATGATCGAACCTGGAGCGTTCCACCTGAAAGCTGTAGGTATGCCGGCCGCGCAGCTCACCGAAGTCGAGGCTCCATCTCTCGGCTCCCCACTCGAGGTACGCCCCGGGCTTGCGCTGGAATCCCTCGGCCTCGATCAGTGCGCGGGCGCCGATGAGATCCACGATCTCCAGGCAAGAAGGCAGTAGCGACTCCCCGATGTGGTAGCGCGGGAAGACTTCACGCTCGAGGAGCATGACCTCGATTCCATCGCGCGCGAGCAAGGAGGCCGCCGTGGAACCGGCCGGCCCTCCTCCGATGATCAGGACGGGCGTGCTCGTGGGAAGGGATGACATCGAAGCTCCTTATAGTTTGCATTTTATGGCAAACGCTGTGATAGATGCGTTGAAAGAAGGGTCAACGGACTGCTTAGCATCCAGCGAGGTCCCGCAGGGCCTTCACCTCGCCGGCGCGCGGTCGGCGCCGCGCGCGGTGCGATCCGGCGGTGCCGCGCATCTGCGGAGGCAGCCGCCCGGGCCGAGAGCGCGCAGCCCGTGGCGCTCGGGCGCCCCGCTCGCGCCGTTACGACTCCGCGCCGAGTCATCCGCCGGACCTCTCGAGAGCTGCCTCGAGCTGGGCGGCGAGCTCTGCGGCGCAGGCGGGTTGCAGAAGACCGTAGTGGCTCCCGGAAAGGACGCGGGTCTCCACTCCCGCCGCCGCCAGGGGCGCCCAGCCCAGCGCCGGATCGGGCTCGCCGCCGGCCAGCCGCTCGGCGGCGGCGAACAGATCGATGCGGCCGTCGAGGCGCTGAGGCCGGTAGCTCGCGAGCGCCCGCAAGTTGGCCTTGAACAGGGCGAAAAGGCGCTCCGCCTGCTTGAGCTCGACATCCTCGCGCACCACTCCCCGCGCCTTGGCCAGGCCCAGGAGCACGCCCAGCAGCCCATCGCCGCAAGCGCCCGCGAGCTCCTCGTGCCGCAAGTCGAGCCGCTCCAGTGACAGGCCCAGGTCGGACGCGAACTCGGCCAGCAGGGAGATCTCGTCGCGAGCCGCCGGCGCCTGATTCGGCGGCGGCGGGTCGATCATCACGAGCAGCGCCACCTCGCCGCCGCGAGCGCGCTCCTGCCGCGCCATCTCGAACGCCACCACCGCGCCCAGCGACCAGCCGGCCAGCCGGTAAGGCCCCGACGGCTGCACGGCCCGCAAGGCCGCGAGATAGGACGCGGCCATCTCCTCGATGCACTCGCTGGGCGTGCCGGCGTCGATTCCCGCGGCCTGCAGGCCGTAGAGCGGCTGCTCGCCTCCGAGGTGATAGGCCAACGGGGTGTAGCAGAAGACGGTGCCGCCGCCAGGATGCACGCAAAACAGCGGCGGGCGCCGGCCCCGCGGCTGGATGGGCACCAGCGGGGAGCTTGCCGGCGCGGCCGCGCCGTTGCGGCGGATCTCGACCGCGAGCCGGGCGATGCTCGGCGCGGTGAAGAGGATCGCCAGGGGCAGCTGCGCGCCGAAGCGCTCCTCGACGCGCGCCATCAGCCGGACCGCCAGCATCGAGTACCCGCCCAGCGCGAAGAAGTCGTCCTCGACGCCGATGGGCCCCTGGCCGAGGAGCTCCTCCCACAGGCCCACCAGCGCGAGCTCCACGGCGTCGCGAGGCGCCAGCCCGAGGCCGGACCCGGCCGCCCCCGCGGGAGCCGGCAGAGCCCCGCGGTCGAGCTTGCCGTTGGCCAGGCGCGGCAGCTCCGCGAGGCTCACGAAGGCCGCCGGCAGCATGTAGTCGGGTACGATCCCCAGAAGGTGCTCGCGCAGCTCCTTGACCGTGGGCCCCCCTTGGCCGGCTGCCACCATGTAGGCGACCAGCCCGAGGCCGCCCGGCAGCTCATCGCGCACCGCCACCACCGCCTCGACGACTCCCGGATGGCGCTGCAGCGCCGCCTCGACCTCCCCCGGCTCGATGCGCAGCCCGCGGATCTTGACCTGGTGGTCGAGGCGTCCGACGAAGTCCAGACGCCCATCCCCCAGGTAGCGCGCCAGGTCGCCGCTGCGGTACAGCCGCTGGCCCGCTTCGGCCGCAAAGGGATCCGGCACGAACGCCTCCGCCGTCCGCAGCGCATCGCCCAGATATCCCCGCCCCACGCAGATCCCTCCGACCGCCAGCTCCCCCGGCACGCCGAGCGGTACCGGCCGCAGTTCCCCGTCCACCAGATACAGCCGCGCGTTGGCGACCGCGCGCCCGATCGGCACCCGCGCGACGCCCTCCGGCGCCTCAACGACCTCCCCGTATGCCACATCGTCCGTGCACTCGGCCGGCCCGTAGGCGTTGAGCACGCGAGCCGAGGGGAATGCCGCCAGCCACTGCCGGGTCAGCTCGGGCGGCAGCGTCTCGCCGGTCGGCATCAACCAGCGTAGCGCCGGCAGCTCCGGGCGGCCTCCCGCCTCGTCCTCCTCGTCGAGCATCGCCCGCAGCAGCGACGGCACCACCTCGAGCACCGTCACCCCCTCCCTTGCCACTGCCGCCAGCAGCCGCGCCGCGTCGTGTGCCACCTCGTCACCGTGGATGCAGATCCGTCCCCCCACCAGCAGCGCTCCGAGCAGCTGCCAGACCGAGATGTCAAAGACCTGCGACGCCGTCTGCGCCACCCGGTCGGCGCCATCCAGCCCCAGGTCGCGCACCAGCGCCCGCAGGTGGTTGACCAGGCCGCGGTGGTCCAGCATCGGCCCCTTGGGCACCCCGGTCGAGCCGGAGGTGAAGATCGCGTAGGCGAGGTTGCCCGGCTCGACCCGGCACGGTGGGTCCTCCTCCGGCCCGCCCGCAGCCAGCAGGTCCTCGACCGCCAGCAGCCGCGGCGGGCTTCCCCGGGGTGCGGGCCCGCCCGCCATCCCTGCCTGCACCGCCGCCAGGCGCCGCAGCAGCGCCCCCGCCGCCACCGCCACCGGCCCCGCGGCCGCCAGCCCCCGCTGCCAGCGCTCACCGGGATGCCGTGGCTCGAGCGGCAGGTAGGCGCCGCCGGCCTTGAGCACCGCCAGCATCGCCGCGAGCAGGCCGACCCCCCGCTCGGCCAGCACCGGCACGACTACTTCCGGACCCACTCCCAGTCCGCGCAACCGCCAAGCCCCGCGGTTGGCGCGCCGATTGAGCTCCCGATAGGTCACGGCCTCCCCGCCATGGCTGGCCGCCACCGTCTCCGGCGTCCGTGCTACCTGGGACTCGAACCAGCCCTGGAACGATCCCTCCTCGCCGCCCGGCCACGCCGCTTCCGTGTCGTTCCACTCCCGCACCAGCTGGTGCAGCTCCGCCTCGCCCAGCAGCGGCAGCGCGCCGAGGGCGCGCTCCGGCGCCGCCGCCAGCGCCGCGAGCAGGTTGACGTAATGGCCGAGCATCCGCCGCATGCTCGTCGCGTCGAACAGCTCGACCGGATAGGAGAGGGTCGCCGCCAGCCCGCCGCCGCTTTCGGCCAGCGTGAGCGTGAGGTCGAAGTTCTCGATCCCGGCTCCGCTGCCCACGTCGGCGGCGCGGAGGCCGCGCACCGCAAAGGGCGCGGACGGCGTGTTGAGCAGGGTGAACATGGTCTGGAAGAGCGGCGAGTGGGCGAGGCTGCGCTGCGGCTGGAGCTCCTCGACCAGCTTCTCGAACGGCAGGTCCTGGTGCGCGTGGGCGTCGAGGGCCGCCTCGCGCACCCGGCTCAGCAGCTCGCCGAAGGCGAGGTCGCCTCCAAGGCCGACGCGCAGCACCAAGGTGTTGACGAAAAAGCCGATCAGCGGCTCGATTTCGAGCCGGTTGCGCCCGGCCACGGGGGTGCCCACGCTGAGGTCCTGCTGGCCTGTGTAGCGGTAGAGCAGGACGTCGAAGGCGGCGAGCAGGGTCATGAACAGGGTGGTCCCTTCCCGCCTGGAAAGCGCGGCGAGCCGTCCTGCGAGCTCCGCCGGCAGCGCCGAAGAGCAGATCTCGCCGCGCGGGTCGAGCAGCGCCGGCCGTGGCCGGTCGGTGGGCAGGGCGAGCACCGCCGCACAGCCGGCTAGCCGCTGCCGCCAGTGGGCGAGCTCGCGGTCGAGGATCTCGCCGGCGAGCCACCCCCGCTGCCAGTCGGCGAAGTCCGCGTACTGCACGCGCAGCTCCGGCAACGCCACCGGGCGTCCCGACTCGAAGGCCTCGTAGAGGACGCCCATCTCGCGCGCGAAGATGGCAAGCGACCAGCCGTCGCTGACGATGTGATGCATGGTCGCCAGCACGACGTGCGCCTCGGGCCCCAGCACCAGCAGCTTGACGCGCAGCAGCGGGCCGCGGGCGAGGTCGAACGGGCGGCGCGCTTCGGCCGCGGCCAGGCGGCGCGCGGTCGCCTGGCGCAGCGGCTCGGGCAGGCTGCGGAGGTCGACGGCCGGGAGGGGGAGCGGCCTCGCCGGCTCCACGGCCTGGACCGGCCGGGAGTCGGCCGCCGGAAAGACGGTGCGCAGGGCCTCGTGCCGGCGCACCACCTCGGAGATGGCGCGGGCGAGCGCCGTTCTGACGAGCGGGCCGTCGAGGCGCAGCGCAACCGGCATGTTGTAGGCCGGAGTGCCCGGCGCGAGCTGCTCGAGAAACCACAGGCGTTGCTGCGCGAACGACAGCGCCAGCTCGCGGTCGCGGCCGACCGGCTTGATCGGAGGCGGCACCGGCACACCTGCCGGGCGCCTGGCTTCTTCCACCGCGCGGGCGAAGCCGGCGAGCGTGGGGCTCTCGAAGAGGGCCCTGAGCGGCACCTCGATCGCCAGCACGGCGCGCAGCCGCGAGACCACCTGGGTGGCGAGCAGGGAGTGGCCTCCGAGGTCGAAGAAGTTGTCTTCCAGCCCCACGCGGTCGAGCCCGAGAACCTCGGCCCAGATCCCGGCGAGCAGCCCGGCGACCGGACCTTGCGGCACTTCCTGAGCCGAACCGCCGGGCGTCCGCGCCGGGGTTGGCAGGGCGGCGTAATCGACCTTGCCGTTGACGGTCAGCGGTAAGGCGGCCAGCGCCATCCACTGGGACGGCACCATGTAGGCCGGCAGGCAGGCCCGCAGGTGCTGGCGCAGCTCTTCGAGGTCAGGCAGGCCGCGCCCGGCTGGCGGCGCCACATAGGCGATCAGCCGCCGGTCTCCGGGCGCCTCTTCGCGCGCCACCACCACGCTCGCGCCCACCCCGGGGTGCGCCGCCAGCGCCGCCTCGATCTCCGCCGGCTCGACCCGGAAGCCGCGCAGCTTGACCTGGCGGTCGCGGCGCCCAAGGAATTCGATGGCGCCACCCGGCAGATAGCGCGCCAAGTCGCCGGTGCGGTAGAGCCGCGCGCCCGGCTCGCCGCCGAGCGGAGCGGGCACGAAGCGCTCGGCGGTCAGGTCCGGCCGCTGCGCATAGCCGCGTGCCAGGCCGGCGCCGCCGGCGTACAGCTCGCCCGCGGTCCCGATGCCCACGGGCCGCAGGGCGGCGTCGAGCAGATAGACCTGAGTCCCGCCGATGGGGCGGCCGATCGGCACCGACCTGCCTGCCGGCAGCGGCTGCTCCAGCGCCTGGCAGCAGGTGAAGGTGGTGTTTTCGGTCGGACCGTAGCCGTTGATCAGCCGGCAGCCCGGAAGCGCCGCCAGCGCCCGCTCGACGTGCGCCGCCGACAGCACGTCGCCGCCCGCCAACAGCTGGCGCAGCCCGGCGCAGCCGGGGAGACCTTGATCGACAACCTGGTGGAACAGGCCTGCGGTCAGCCACAGAGTCGTCACGCCGTGGCGGCGCACGGCCTCGCCGAGCTCCGCGATCGAGCCGGCCGCTCCGGGGTAGAGCACCAGCCGGCCGCCGTTGAGCAGCGGCCCCCAGATCTCCAGAGTGGAAGCGTCGAACGACAGCGGTGCGAGCTGCAGGAACACCTCCTCGGGACCGAGCGCTGCAAAGCCCCCTTGGCGCACCAGACGCACGATCCCGCGGTGGCAGACGGCGACCCCCTTGGGTCCCCCGGTCGAGCCCGAGGTGTACATGACGTAGGCGAGGTGGTCGGGCTCCGCCACCCCGCCGCAAGGTCCTTCGCCCGCGGCTGCCCCGGGCTCCTTTCGGTCGACCAGGACGCGGGCCGCGTGGGCAGGCAGAGACGCGGCGAGTGCCGCCGTGGTCGCCACCACGGGACGTGGCGCGCCGGCGAGCAGCTGCGCCAGCCGCTCGGCGGGAAGGGAGGGATCGAGCGGCACGTAGCAGGCGCCCGCTTTCAGCGCGGCGACCATCGCCACCACCGTTTCCGCAGACCGCTCGAGCGCTAGGTGGAGCGCGGCATCGGGGCCGACCCCGAGCGTCCGCAACCGGAGCGCCAGCCGATCGGCGCGGCGGTCAAGCTCGCCGTAGCTCAGACAGCAGGCGGCCGATTCCACCGCGATCCGGTCGGGAGCGCGCGCCGCCTGACTCCCGAACAGACCGTCGACGGTGCCGTCCCCATCCCCTGCCGCCGCGGTCCCGCTCCATTCCACCACCACCTGGTGGCGTTCGGCCGCCGATAGCACGGGCAGCTCCGAGAGCGCCAGGTGCGGATCCGCCGCGACCGCCTCGAGCACGCGCTCGAACGCCGCCGCCAGACGGCCGGCCGTCGAGCGGTCGAACAGGTCCGAGCGGTACTCGAGGCTGCCCGCCAGCGCGCCGCCTGCCGCGGCCAGGGCGAGGCTGAGCTCGAACTTCGGAGCGGCGGCCGAAGGCGGGAGCGGCGTGACCTCCAACCCCTCGAGGCGCGGTGAGGGAGGCGGTTCGACGTGCAGGGCCAGGCTCGCCTGGAACAGCGGCGAGTGGGAGAGACTGCGCTGCGGCTGCAGCTCCTCGACCAGCTTTTCGAAGGGCAGGTGGCGGTGGGCCATGGCGTCGAGCGCCGCCGCGCGGGTGCGGGCGAGCAGCTCGGCGAATCCCGGATCGCCGGACAGATCGCCGCGCAGCACCAGGGTGTTGACGAAGAAGCCGATGAGCTGCTCGACCTCCACCTGGTCGCGGCCGGCGACCGGCGTCCCCACCGCCAGGTCGTGCGCCCCGGTCACCCTGGACAGCAGGGCCTGCCATGCCGCCAGCAGGGTCATGAACAGGGTGACCCCGGCACCGCGGCCCAGCGACCGCAAGGCGGCGGCGACCGGCGGGGCGACCGCCACCGGCACGGCCTCACCGCGCTCGCTTTGCCGCACGGGCCAGGGCCGGTCGAGCGGCAGGCCGAGGACCTCGGGAAGGCCGTCCAGATTCCGGCGCCAGTAGGCGAGCTCGCTGGCCAGCCCCTCGCCGGCGAGCCACCGCCGCTGCCATACCGCGTAGTCGGCATATTGAACCGGCAGGGCGGGCAGCTCCTCCGGCGCGCCGCTCACCTGCCCGCGATAGTGCCGCGACACCTCGCGCCCCAGGATCTCGATCGACACCCCGTCGGAGACGATGTGGTGCATGGTGAGCAGGAGCGCGTGCTCCGCCGCGGCCAACCGCAGGAGGCGCCCACGCAGCAGCGGACCGCGCGCCAGGTCGAAGGGCCGCGATGCCTCGTCCGCCGCCAGGCGTCGCAGCTCCGGCGCGGCGCGCCGGCGCGGCAGGGCGGTGAGGTCGAGCGTCGCCAGGCGCCAGCCAGCCCGCGGAGCGATGGCCTGTACCGGCTCGCCGCCGGCCACCGCGAAGGCGGTGCGCAGCGTCTCGTGGCGGGCCACCACCGCGCCAACGCTGCGCTCGAGCGCCATGGCGTCCAGGCGCCCGCTCAAGCGCAGAGCGACCGGCAGGTTGTACAGGGCGCTGCCGCCGCCCAGCTGATCGATCAGCCACAACCGCAGCTGGGCAAAGGAGAGGGGCGGTGGACCGTCGCGCGGCAGCGGCACGAGAGGCGGCACCGGGTCGGGGGCCGCCGTGGCCCGCGCCCGTTCGATTTCACGGGCGAGGCCGGCCACTGTCGGGGCGTCGAAGAGGACCCGCAGCGGCAGCTCCACGGCGAAGCTGCGGCGCACCCGCGAAACCAGCTGGGCGGCGAGCAGCGAGTGCCCGCCCGCGGCAAAGAAGTCCTCGTCGACGCCGACGGCGGCGACTCCCAGGACCTCCGCCCAGAGGGTGGCCAGCAGCTCCTCGGTCTGCGTGCGCGGCACGGCCGACGGACCTGTCGCGGGAGCA
Source organism: Thermoanaerobaculia bacterium (assembly GCA_035544895.1). Classification (GTDB taxonomy): domain Bacteria; phylum Acidobacteriota; class Thermoanaerobaculia; order Multivoradales; family UBA5704; genus JASLEW01. The sequence continues at coordinate 85,665 of DASZZM010000064.1, read as the reverse complement.
CCGCCCCCCGGCCGCGGCAGAGCTCGGCGGTCCACCTTGCCGTTGGGCGTTAGCGGCAGGCTGGCGAGCGGCACGAACACCGTCGGGACCATGTGGTCGGGCAGGCGGGTGGCGAGAAACTCCCGCAGCTCGCCCGCCGGCAGCGGCTCGGCCTGTGCCACGATGAAGGCCACCAGGCGTCTGTCTCCCGGCCCCTCCCCGTGGGCCGTCACCACCGCCTGGCGCACCATCGGGTGGCCGGCAAGGGCCGCCTCGACCTCCCCCGGCTCGATGCGGAAGCCGCGCACCTTGACCTGGTCGTCGAGCCGCCCCAGGAAGTCAAGGTTGCCGTCGGGGAGCCGGCGCGCGAGGTCGCCGGTTCGATACAGGCGCGCCCCGGCCTCGCCGCCGCAGGGATCGGGCACGAACCGTTCCGCCGTCAGCTCGGGCTGCCCGAGATAACCCCAGGCCAGCCCGATCCCTCCCACACTCACCTCCCCCGCGACGCCGCAGGGCGGCAGCTGCAGGCCTCTGTCGAGCAGGTGAATCCGCGTGTTGGCGAGCGGTCGGCCGATGGGCGGGCGGGCGAGGCCCAGCCCGGTGCAGTCCATCATCGCGGCCCCCACCGTCACTTCCGTGGGGCCGTAGGCATTGAAGAACCGGCGCCCGCGCGACCAGCGCCTGACCAGCTCGCCCGTGCAGGCCTCGCCCGCCGAGCCGATCGCCCGCAGGGCCGGCAACTCCACCTCCGGCAGGGCCGCGAGCAGCGACGGCGGCAGCTTGGCCACCGTGACCTGCTCGCGACCGACGAGCTCTGCCAGGCCCTCGGGGTCCGCCGCCGTTTGCCGCGCGGCCACGCACAGGGTGGCGCCGCTCGCCAGGGCCAGGAACATCTCCGAGATCGAGCCGTCGAAGCCGGGCGAGTGAAACTGGAGCACCCGGTCGCCGGGCCCCACCCGGTAGAGGTCGCGCTGGGAGAGCACCAGGTTGGCCAGGCCGCGGTGCGCCACCAGGACCCCCTTGGGCCGCCCCGTCGAGCCCGAGGTGTAGATGATGTAGGCCAGATCGCCGGCCGCGGCCGGCGGCGCCGGATCGTCCTCGCGCCGGACGGGGGCTTCCCCCTCGTCGCCGTCCAGGCAGAGGGCGCGCACCGTGGTCGGCCGGGCGGTCCCGAGAGTCGACGCCAGGAGCCCGACGGTGAGCAGCAGCTTCGCCCCCGTGTCTTCCAAGATCATGGCCCGGCGCTGCTCGGGGTAGGCCGGGTCCACGGGCACGTAGGCTCCGCCGGCCTTGAGCACCGCCAGCAGGGTCACCACCAGCTCTGCGGAGCGTTCGAGACAGACCGCCACCGCGGCTCCCGGGCCGACCCCCAGGTCGCGCAGCCGCCCGGCAAGCCGGTTGGCGAGCCGGTCGAGATGCGCAAAGCTCATCTGCCGGTCCGCGAAGCTCAGCGCCACCGCGTCCGGCCGCCGCCGCGACCATTGCGCGAAGAGCTGGTGGACACCGGCCTCCGCACGCGCACGCGCCGTGTCGTTCCACTCCTCGCCGAGCTGGTGCCGCTCGGCTGGGGTGAGCAGCGGCAGGAGGGCCGCCGGAGTGTCGGGGTCGGCCACCGCCGCGGCGAGCAGCGTTGCCAGGTGTCCCGCCATGCGCTCGACTGCCGGCGCGTCGAACAGGTCGGGGTTGTACTCGAGGGCGCCCTCGAGATGGTCCTCCAGCTCGGCGATCCGCAGCACCAGGTCGAATTGCCCCGCCCCCGTCTCGGTGCTCTCGCTCCTGATCTCGAGCCCGGGCAGCGCGAGCGGCCGCCGCGCAGGGTTGTGCACCACGAGCATCACCTGGAACAGCGGCGCGTGCGCCAGGCTGCGCTCCGGCGCGAGCTCGCCAACCAGCGTCTCGAACGGCAGGTCCTGGTGGTCGTGCGCCGCCAGCGTCCTCTCCCGGGCCTGCGCCAGCACTTCCCGGAAGCCGGGCTCCCCCGCGAGATCGACGCGCAGCACCAGGGTGTTGACGAAGAACCCCACCAGCTCTTCGATCTCCAGGCGGTTGCGGCCGGCGATCGGCGTGCCCACCGTCAGGTTCCGCCCGCCGCCATGGCGGGACAGCAGCACCGCGAAGCCGGCGAGCATGGTCATGAACAGCGTCGCCCCCTCCCGCCGGTAGAGCTCGCGGGTGCGCGCCGCCAGAGCGCCGGACCAGCGCCAGGACCGCTGCGCCGCCCGCAGCGTCGACACCGGCGGGCGCGGCCGGTCGCATGAAAGCTTGAGCACCGGCGGGGCTCCGGCCAGCTCCCCCTTCCAGAAGGCCAGCTCTTCCTCGAGCACCGCTCCGCTCAGCCAGCGCCGCTGCCAGCGCGCGAAGTCCGCGTACTGGAGGGCCGGCTCCGGCAGGGGCGAGGCCGTGCGCGCCGAGAAGGCCGGGTAGAGCGCCGCCAGCTCTTCGATCAGCAGGCCGATGGACCATTCGTCGGCGGCGATGTGGTGGAGCGTCAGGAGCACCACGTGCTCGCCGCCGCCGAGCCGCACCAGGCGGAGGCGGAGCACCGGTCCGCATTCGAGGTCGAAGGCGCGCCGGGCCTCTTCCCGGGCGAGCCGGCGCAGCTCGGAGGCGCGGCGCGCCTCCGGCAGCCCTCCGAGGTCGAGCAGCGGCAGCTCGACCGGTGCCGCCGCGGCGATTCGCTGCACCGGGGTGCCGTCGACCGCCGGGAAGCTGGTGCGCAGGACCTCGTGCCGACGGACGATCTCGCTGGCGGCCGCGGCGAGCGCCGCCGGGTCGAGAGGCCCGGTCATGCGCAGTGCCGCGGGCAGGTTGTAGACGCAGCTCCCCGGGGCCAGCTGATCGAGCAGCCAGAGCCGCTGCTGGGCGAACGACAGCGGCGCCTCCCGGTCACGCGGGGCGCGCACGATGGGCGGCACCTGCCGGTTGCCGCCCGCCTGGCGCAGCCGCTCGACGCGGCGCGCCATGGCGGCCACCGTGGGCTCCGCAAAGACGGCGCGCACCGGCAACTCCACCGCGAACGACTGCCGCACGCGCGAGACCAGCCGGGTGGCGAGCAGGGAGTGTCCGCCCAGCTCGAAGAAGTCGTCCTCGACACCCACCCGCTCGAGCCCAAGGACCTCTCCGACGAGAGCCGCCAGGATCTCCTCGGCCGGCGTCCGCGCGGCCACCGGTCCTTTCCCCAGCTCGGGACGGTCCACGCCCGGTGCGGGCAGCGCCCGGCGGTCCACCTTGCCGCTGGCGGTCAGGGGCAGGGACGGCAGCAAGACGAAAGCCGACGGCACCATGAACTCCGGCAGCACGCCGCGCAGCTGCCGGCCGAGCTCGCCCGCGGTGACGTCGCCCTCTCGGCGCGCGACCACGTAGCCAACCAGTCGCCGGTCGCCCGCCGCGTTCTCGCGCGCCTCCACGGCGGCCGCGGCGACCTCGGGCAAGCGGCCCAGGGCCGCCTCGACCTCGCCGAGCTCGACGCGGAAGCCGCGCACCTTCACCTGGCGGTCGATGCGGCCCAGGAAGTCGAGCCGCCCGTCGCTCAGGCGGCGCACCAGGTCGCCGCTGCGGTACAGCCGCGAGCCCGGCCCGGCCCCACCGCCCGGCCAGGGATGCGGGATGAACTTCTCTGCGGTCAGCTCCGGCCGACCCAGGTATCCGCGGGCAAGCCCCAGGCCGCCGAGGCACAGCTCGCCCGGCGCGCCGAGCGGCACCGCCTGAAAGGAGCGGTCCAGCACATGGGCCGTGAAGTTGCCGATCGGGGTCCCGATGGCAGGCCTGTGGAGGTCGCAGCGCCAGTCGTCATGGGTCGCCCATACGGTCGTTTCGGTGGGACCGTAGGCGTTGACGAAGCGGCGACCGCGGCTCCAGGCCGTCGCCAGCTCGGCGGGGCAGGCTTCGCCGGCCGCGAGGACGACGCGGAGCGCCGGTAGACCGTCGGGCGACAGCACCGCCAGGGCCGACGGCGGTAGCACCAAGTGGGTGATCTCCCGGTCGGCGAGCAGCCGCGCCAGCGCGGGTCCCGGCAGCAGGTCCTGCCGGCTCGCCACGTGCAGGCCCGCGCCCGCCCGCAAGGCCCAGACCACCTCGAAGACCGAGGCGTCGAAGCTCGGCGAGGCAAACTGCAGCACACGGCTGCGCGCCTCCGTTCCGCAGACGGCCCGTTGCGCTTCGGCCAGGTTGCGCAGCCCGCCGTGCCCAACCACGACCCCCTTCGGATGGCCGGTGGAGCCGGAGGTGTAGATCACGTAGGCCGGGCTCTCGGCAGCGACGGCCGTGGCAGGCTGCTCGCCCGCTGCGCCATCCGGCTCGGCGCCGTCGAGGTCGACGGCGAGACGGGGCGCCGAGCCGGGCGGCAGGCGCGCGGCCAGCCCCTCCTGGGTCAGCAGCACGCAGAGGCGGGCGTCGGCGAGCAGGTAGGCCAGACGCTCGGCGGGGTAGTCCGGGTCCAGGGGGACGAAGGCGGCGCCCGCCTTGAGCACGCCGATCATCGCCACCACCAGCTCCGGCCCGCGCTCGCAGCACAAACCGACGCGCGACTCCGCCCCGGCGCCCCGCCGCCGCAGCCGCTCCGCGAGACCGCTCGAGAGACGGTCGAGCTCTCCGTAGGTCAACGTCCGCTCGCTCGCGACCACGGCCGGCGCCATCGGATCGCGCGCCGCGTGCAGCGGCACCCACTCGTGCAGCCAGGGGCCCTGGAGGCCCGCCGCGCCCGCGCTGTCGTTCCATTCCGTCAGCAGCTGATGCCGCTCGGACTCGGGCAGCGAGGCAAGCTCCGAGAGGCGGCTCCCGGGCTGCCGGGCGGCGGCTGCCAGCAGAGCCCCGAACTGCTCGCCCAAGCGCAGTACCGTGGTGCGGTCGAAGAGCTCCGTGCTGTACTCCAGCGCTCCGGCGAAAGCCGTGCCCGCCTCGACCAGCGAGACGACGAGGTCGAAACGCGCCACCCCGGCCTCGATCTTCAAGGCGCGGGCGCGCAGGCCCGGCAGCGCCGGTTGCGAGGAGGGCGTGTTGTCGAGCACGAAGAGCACCTGGAACAGAGGCGAGTGGCGCAGGCTGCGCACCACGCCCAGCTCGTGGACCAGCGTCTCGAACGGCAGGTGCTGATGCCGGTCCGCCTCGAGCACCACCTCCCGGGTTCGTTCCAGCAGCTCGCCGAAGGTCGGGTCTCCGGACAGATCCCCGCGCAGCACCAGGGTGTTGACGAAGAACCCGATCAGCCGCTCCGTCTCCAGCCGGCTCCGCCCGGAGATCGGCGTGCCCACGCTCAGGTCCTCCTCGCCCGAGACCCGCGCCAGCAGGGCCTGAAGGGCGGCAAGGAGGACCATGAACAGGGTGACGCCCTCGCGGCGCGCCAGAGCGAGCAGAGAGGTGTAGAGCTCGGCTGGCAGCGGCAGGTCCGCCACCGTTCCGCGCCGGCTCCGCACGGCCGGCCGCGGCCGGTCGAAGGGCAGCTCGAGGACCGCCGGCGCGCCGGCGAGCTTGCGCTGCCAGTAGACAACCTCCGCGGCGCGCACCTCCCCGCTCAGCCATTGGCGCTGCCACCAGGCGAAGTCCGCGTACTGGATGGGCAGCCCGGGCAAGGATGGCGGCAGTCCTGCCGCCGCCGCGTCGTAGAGCGCCTCGACCTCGGCGGCGAGCAGGTCCATCGACCAGCCGTCGGCGACGATGTGGTGCACGACCAGGACCAGGGCGTGCTCCTCGGCGGCGAGGCGCAGCTCGACGACCCGCAGCAGCGGACCGCGGGCCAGGTCGAAGGGGCGCCGTGCCTCCTTGCCGGCCAGCCGCTCGACTTCGGCGCTGCGCGCCCCGGCCGGCAAGGCGGCAAGATCGAGGCAGGGCAGCGGCACCGGCCGCGCCGGGGCGACCGCCTGCACCGGCACCCCGCCGGCCGCCGGAAAGGTGGTCCGCAGCACCTCGTGCCGGCCCACCACCTCGCTCAATGCCCGCGCGAGCGCCTGCTGGTCGAGGCGGCCCGAGAGCAAGAACCCGGAGGCGATGTTGTACAGCGGGCTGTCCGGCTCGAGCTGGTCGATGAACCAGAGCCGCTGCTGGGCAAACGACAGCGGCAGGGGACTCTCCCTGGGTGCCCGCCCGATCGGCTGCGCGGCGGCGCCGATCGTCAGTCCCCCCAGCTCGATCGCCGCGGCCAGAGACGAGATCGTCGAGCACTCGAACAGGGTGCGCAGCGGCAGCTCGACCGCGAAAGCCTCGCGCACCCGCGAGATGACCCGCGTGGCCATCAGGGAATGGCCGCCCAGCGCGAAGAAATCGTCCTCCCGGCCGACCGGTCCGGCGGCGAGCACCTCTTCCCAGATGGCGGCCAGCATCTGCTCGCCTGGCGTCCGCGGAGAGGCGCGCTCGCCCACCGTTCCGGCGCTCTGCGGAGCGGGCAGGGCCTGGCGATCGATCTTGCCGTTGGGCGTCAGCGGCAGCTCGGCGAGCACCACGAAGGCGGACGGCACCATGTACCCGGCCAGGCTCCGCCGCAGCTGCTCGCGCAGCCGCGCCACGCTGAGCGCCGCGGCCGCCTCCGGCACCACATAGGCCACCAGGCGCTCGTCGCGCAGTACCACCACTGCCTGCTCGACCCCCGGCTGGCGCGCCAGCTCCGCCTCCACCTCGCCGAGCTCGATGCGAAAGCCGCGGAGCTTGATCTGGTGGTCGATGCGGCCCAGGAACTCCAGCTCCCCGGCCGTCAGGAGGCGGGCCCGATCGCCGCTGCGGAACAGCCGCGCCCCCGGCTCGCCGGCGAAGGGGTCCGGCACGAACGACTCGGCCGTGAGCCGCGGATCATTGAGATAGCCGCGTCCGACGCAGACACCGCCGATGCCCAGCTCTCCGGCCACCCCGATCGAGGCCAGCCGCAACTCGCGATCGAGCACGTAGAGAGCCACGTTGGCCACCGGCCGGCCGATGGTGATGCGCAGCCTGCCGTCCTCGGGCAGCCGATCGATGCGGCCCAGCGAGACGTCGTCTGAGCACTCCGCCGGCCCGTAGGCGTTGAGCAAGGGAATCTCCGGGAAGCGCGCCAGCCACCGGCGCGCCACCTCTTCGGGCAGCGCCTCGCCCCCCGGCATCATCCAGCGCAGCGCGCCGAGCGCCCTCCGCCGGCCGGCCGCCTCGAGCTCCTCGAGCATGACCCGCAGCAGCGACGGGACGGGCTCGAGCACCGTCACGGCCTGCCGCTCCGCCTCCTCCAGCAGCCGGCGGGCGTCACCCGCCACCTCCTCGGGGACGATCAAGACCTGTCCGCCGGCGAGCGCCGGTCCCAGCAGCTGCCAGACCGAGATGTCGAAGCACTGGGCGGCGGTCTGCGCGATGCAATCCCGCTCCGTCAGGCCCATGTCCTCGACCAGCGCATAGATGTGGTTGAGGAGTCCGCGCTGCTCGAGCAGCGGCCCCTTGGGCACGCCGGTCGAGCCGGAGGTGAAGATCGAGTAGCCCAGGTGCGAGGGCTCGACACGGCACGGGGGATCGTCTTGCCGGCCGCCGGAAAAAAGCAGCTCCTCGAGGTCCAGGGCGCGAGGTTTCGTTCCTTCCGGCAGGAGCGCTTGCGCGGCGGCCCAACGCGCGGCGAGCGCGCGCGACCTCACCACCAGCGGCGCCTGCGCACACTCCAGGATCCGCCCCCAGCGCTGCGCAGGGTGCAGCGGATCGAGCGGCAGGTAGGCTCCACCCGCCTTGAGCACTCCCAGGATGGCCGCCAGCAACTCGAGATCCCTCGCGGCCAGCAACGGCACCACGGTGTCCGGCCCCACCCCCAGCTCGATCAGGCGCCAGGCCATCCGGTTGACCCGCGCATTGAGCTCGCCGAAGGTCACGCTCTGCTCCCGGCAGACCGCCGCCACCGCGTCGGGCCTCCTCGCCACCTGCTCTTCGAAGGCCCGTTGATAGGGCGCCGGCCACGGCCACTCCCGCCGCGTGTCGTTCCACTCCCAGGTCAGCTGGTGGCGCTCCGCCTCGCCGAGCAGGGCGAGATCCCCCAGCCGCCGCTCGGGGCCTTCCGCCATGGCGCCGAGCAGCACCGCGAAATGGCCGAGCAGCCGCACCACCGCCACGCGCCCGTAAGCCTCCGCGTCGTACTCGAGCGCGCCCCCGAGACCTGCCGGATCGTCGAAGACCGACAGCACCATGCCTTGACTGGTCCACTCGCGGCCGGCCAGGGCGCGGATCTCGAGCGCGCTGTCGACGCCGCGCAGCAGCTCGTGATCGACCGGGAAGCTCTGGTAGACCAGCACGGTTTCGAACAGCGGCAGCGAACGGGGCACCTCGCTCCATGCCTGGACGTCCACCAGCGGCGTGAACTCGTAGTCGCGCAGGTCGAGCTCCACGGCCTGCAGCCGCTGGAGCCACGGCACCAGGGCGGCCGTCTGCGCGATCTGCACCCGCATCGGCAGGGTGTTGATGAAGGGGCCGATCATCGTCTCGACGCCCGGCAGCGAGGCCGGACGGCCCGAGACCGTGGCGCCGAAGATCGTGTCCTCCTGACCGCTGTAACGGCCGAGCAACAGTCCCCAGGCCCCCTGAACCACGGTGTTGAGCGTGACGCGGCTGCGCTGGCCCAGCGAGCGCAGCAGATCGCTCGCTCGTGCCGGCAGGGCGAAGCGCTCGACGCGCCGCTCCCCCCGCCCGGCGCCGGCCGCGCAGGGTCGCTCGAGGCCGAGCGCGGTCGGAGCCGCGATGCCGGCGAGCAGGCGGCGCCAGAACGCCTCGGCGCGTGTCCGGTCCTGCTTGCTCAGCCAGGCGATGTAGTCGCGGTAGGGCCGGCTCACCGGCAGGCGGGCCGGCCGCCCGCGGCGCTCCCCATCGTAGAGGGCCAGCACTTCGCGAAACAGGTGCGCCAGGCACCAGCCGTCGAGCAGCAGGTGGTGATAGGTCCAGCAGAGCCACCACACCCCTTCCGCCGCCCGCACGAGCACGAGGCGCGTCAGCGGCGGCTCGCCCAGCTCGAAGCCGCGCCGCCGGTCCTCGTCGAGGAGCGCGCGGAGGCGCTCTCCCCGCTCGGCGGGCGCCTCGCCGCGCCAGTCGAGCTCCTCCCAGGGAAGCTCCACGCCGCGGCAGACCACCTGCGTCGGTTCGTCGAGCCCCTCCCAGAAGAAGGCCGTGCGCAGGACGGCATGGCGGTCGAGCACGCCCTGCCAGGCGGCGCGCAGCGCGGCCGCGTCCAGATCGCCGCGGATCTCCCAGGCGGACTGGCCGAGATAGGCTCCCGTGCCCGGCGCGTACAGGGTGTGGAACAGCATTCCCTGCTGCATCGGAGACAAGGCGTAGAGGTCTTCGATCCGGTCGTGCCGGCGGCGGTTCGCGATCATGTCCTTGTCCTGACCTTGCCGAGCCTGGCCACGATGCCGTCGAGCTGCTCCTGGTTGACGTTGGCGAAGGCGAAATCCTGCGGCGTCGAGCCGCCGGCCTCCGGGCGCAGGCAGTGGTCGATGATCGTTTCGAGCGCGGCCAGCGAGCCGCGCGCGACCTCGGCGGCGGTCTCTGGGCGGCACGCCCCCTCCTCGTAGGTCAAGTTCAGCTGCAACCTGCCGCCGGCGATGCTCGCCGTCACCTCGATGCCCAACCGCCTGCGCGCCGCCGGCCGGACCGGAAGGGGCATCTCCGCCGGCGACCACGAGGGCGGGGAGGCGGGCGGCGGCTCGGCCGCGGTGGCGAACCGAAAGCCGACTTCGGGAGCCGGCAGAGAGCGCAGCTCCGCGACCAGCGCCGCATCGTCGAGGTGCAGCAGCAGACCGTGACCCAGCCCTCCGTCCGGCATGGCGCGCAGCTGCTCCTTGATCGCCCGCACCGCCTCGCCGGGGCCCCGGCTTCCCTCGAGGTCGGCCAGCAGCGGTGCGCTCACCGCGAAGCAGCCGATGGTCAGCGACGGGTCGAAGCCGTCGAACAGGCCTTCCCGGCCAGGCCCCTCGACGTCGACGAGCAGGCGGCGGCTTCCGGTCCAGCTGGCGAAGCCCTCGACGAGCGCCGCGAGGACCAGCTCCTCGGGACGGCTGTGATAGGCGGCAAGCGCCTCGTCGAGCAGGGCGCCGGTGCGCTCGGCGTCGAGCCGGACGGCCAGCGAGCGCCCGGCCGACGCCGCCCGAGCGGGCGCCTCACGGGGCAGCGGCGAGGCGCGCCGCCGCGCCTCGCAGAGCCAGTAGTCGGCCTGCCGGCGCAGCGCCGGCGCGTGCCTGCGCTGCGCGAGCAGCGCCGCCCAGCGCAGGAAAGGCGTGCGCAGGACCCGCCCCGGCGCCGCTTCGCCGCGCAGCAGCCGCTGGTAGGCGCGCTCGAGCTCGGAGAGCAGCAGCCCGCACGAGGTCCGGTCGACCGCCAGGGGATGGGCGACGAGCAGCAGGCCGGCCGCCTCGCCGTTCCCGCCCGCGAGCAGGACGGCGCGCGCCACCGGCCCCGCCCGCGCATCGAGGCTCGACGAAGCCCGGGCCACGGCCCCCGCGAGCGCCGCGGCGCGCCTCTCCGCGCCGATCCGCGCCAGGTCCACGACCGCCAGCGGCACGGCCTCCGCCACGCCGCCGTCGCTCTGCCGCCAGCCGCTCTCCTCGCGCGCGAAGCGCAGCCTCAGCGCGTCGTGCCGGTGCGCCAGCAGATCGAGGGCGGAGCGCAGCGCGGCCGGGGCGACGCCGGCCGGGCACTGCACCAGCACGGCGTGACCCGACGCGAGCTCGGGCTCGCCTTCCAGTTGCCCGAGCTGGGCCGGGGTCAGTGCCAGGGGACCGGCCACCAGCGGTGGCTGCGCGGCGCTGGCGGCCCGTGCCAGCTCGGCGATCGTCTGGTGCTCGAAGATCTGGCGCGGGACCAGGGCGAGGCCGGCCTCGTTGGCGCGCGCCACGATCTGGATGCTGAGGATCGAGTCACCCCCGAGGTCGAAGAAGTTGTCGTGGATGCCGGCGCGGTCGATTCCCAGCACCTCGGCCCACAGGCCGGCCAGCATCTCCTCGGCGGCGGTGCGCGGCGCAACGTAGCTCTGCTCGCCGCTCTCCCTCGTCCGCTGCGGCGCCGGCAGCGCCTTGCGGTCCAGCTTGCCGTTGGCGGTGAGCGGCAGCGCGGGCAAGAAGACGAACACCGCCGGCACCATGTAGTCCGGCAGCCGCTCCCGCAGATAGCCGCGCAGCTCCCCGGCCGCCGGCGCCATGCCTTCGCGCGGCACCACGTAGGCCACCAGCCGCCGTTCTCCGGGCGAGTCTTCCCGCACCGCCGCCGCCACCTCCCGCACGCCCGCGTGCTCGCTCGCCACCGCCTCGATCTCCCCGAGCTCGATGCGAAAGCCCCGGATCTTGACCTGCTGATCCAGCCGGCCCAGAAACTCCAGCACCCCGGAGGGCCAGTAGCGCGCCCGGTCCCCCGTCCGGTAGAGACGCCCCCCTGGCTGCTCCCCCCACCGATCCGGCACGAACTTCGCCGCCGTGAGCTCCGGCTCCCGTGCATAACCGAGCGCCAGGCACTCGCCGGCGATGTAGAGGTCTCCCGCGACCCCGATCGGGCACGGCTCGAGCGCCTCGTCGAGCACGTGATAGCGCGCGTTGCGGATCGGCCGCCCGTAGGGAATGCTCACCCAATCCGCCGCCACCTCCTCGACCGGCCAGAAGTTCGACCACACCGTGGCCTCCGTGGCTCCTCCCAGCGCCACCACCCGCGCCCCGGCGAAGGCCCGGCGCACCTCGGCCGGCAGGCCCAGGGGCACCCAGTCCCCGCTCAAGAACACCAGGCGCAGCCGCCCGCCGCCCCGCGCCCTGGCGAAAAATGGCACCAGCTGCTGCAGAGCCGCCGGCGCCGAGTCCCAGAAGGTCACCGGCTCTCTCTCCAGGATCTCCACCAGCGCCGCCGGATCGCCCAGCTCCTCCTCGCTCGCCACGCGTACCGTGCCCCCGGCGGCCAGCAGCCCGAAGACGTCGAAGACCGACAGATCGAAGCTCAACGAGGTGACGAACAGCACCCGGTCCCCTGCGCTCAGGGCGAAGCGCTCGTTGACCCACTCGACCAACTTGACCACCGGCCGGTGGCACACCATCACCCCCTTGGGCGTGCCGGTCGAGCCCGAGGTAAAGACGACGTAGGCCAGATCCTCGGGCCGTGGCCGCGCCGGCGGCCGCTCGCCGGGCAGGTCCATCCGGCTCCGCCGGCCCCACAGCCGCACACCTCCTGCCGGCGGTGGCGCCACCACCTCGTCGACGAGCACCAGGTCGGCGAGCCTCGCGATCCCCAGCTCCACCAGCGTCGCCGCTCGCCGTCCCTGGGTCACCACGCAGCCGATGCCCAGCCGCTCGAGCAGCCAGCGCACCCGCGCGGCCGGCAGGCCGACCTCCACCGGCACGTAGGCCGCGCCGCTCTTGAGGATGCCGAGCACCGCGACCACCATCTCGGCGCACCGTCCCAGGTAGACTGCCACCAGGTCCCCGCGTCCCACTCCCAAGCCGCCGAGCTGCCAGGCCAGCCGGTTGGCCTCCTCCTCGAGCTCTCGGTAGCTCATGCTCCTCCCGGCAAAAACCACCGCCTCGGCTTGCGGCGAGCGCTCCGCCTGGCGCGCGATCAGCTCCACCACCGACGGCGCGCCGCTGCACCGCCCGGCCGTGTCGTTCCACTCGTGGAGCACCTGATGCCGCTCGGCCTCGCCGAGCAGCGTGAGCCCTCCGACGCGCAGCCGCGGTCCCGCCGCCATGCCCTCCAGCAGGTTGCCCAGCCGCTCCACCAGCCGCGCCACCGTGCTGCGGTCGAACAGGTCGGTGCTGTACTCGACGACGCCGGCCAGGTCGTGCTCGCGCTCGGCAAGGAAGAGGGTCAAGTCGAACTTCGCCGTGCTCCCGGCGGCCTCGAGGAAGCTCCAGCGCAGGCCCGCGAGCTCGACCGGCCTCCTGGTGCCCGTGTTGTGCAGCGCGAAGACGACCTGGAACAGCGGCATGTGGCTGAGGTTGCGCTCCGGCTGCAGCTGCTCGACGAGCATCTCGAAAGGCAGGTCCTGATCGAGGTGCGCCTCCAGGGCCGTGTCGCGCACCGCGACCAGCAGCTCGGCCACCGCGGGGTCGCCCGCCAGGTCGGCGCGCAGCACCAGCATGTTGACCAGCAGGCCGATCAGGCCCTCCGTCTCCAGCCGGTTGCGCCCGGCCACCGGCGAGCCCACGCAGAGATCCCTCTGTCCCGAATGCCGGGAGAGCAGGCAGAAGAACCCGGCGAGGATCGACATGAACAGGGTGGTCCCGTGCTCCCGCCCGAGCAGAGCGAGCGCAGCGCGCAAGCGTGGCGGCAAGACGAAGGGCAGAGTCGTGCCGCGGTAGCTGACCATGGCCGGGCGCGGACGGTCCGTCGGCAGCGCGAGCACCGGCGGAGCGCCCGCCAGCCTGCTCTTCCAATGCGCCAGCTGGTCGGCGAGCACCTCGCCTTGCAGCCACCGCCGCTGCCAGTGGGCAAAGTCGGCGTATTGCACGGCCAGCTCGGGAAGTGGGGAAGGCCGCCCCTGGCCGAAGGCGTTGTACAGGACGGCGAGCTCTTGGCCCAGCAGGTCGGTGGACCATCCGTCGGAGACGATGTGGTGCACGGTGAGCAGCAGCACGTGCTCCGCGCCGTCGAGGCGCAGCAGGGCGCCGCGCAGCAGCGGGCCCACGGCGAGCCGGAAGGGCCGCCGCGCCTCCTGGCGCTGCAGCCGCACCCTCTCCTCCTGGCGCAGGGTCCGCGGCAGCACCGCGAGGTCCACCACCGGCAGCGCCACCGGCGCCGGGGCGGCGATGACCTGCGCCGCCCGCCCGTGGACGGCCGGGAAGGTGGTGCGCAGGCTCTCGTGGCGGCGCACCACCTCGCCCAAGCTGCGCATCAAGGCGGCCTGGTCCAGCGCTCCTTGCAGATGAACGGCGCTGGCCATGTTGTAGGCCGGGTTGCCGGGCGCCAGCTGGTCGATGAACCAGAGGCGCTGCTGCGCGAACGAGAGGGGCAGCTCCGCCGTGCGCGGCACCGGCACGATCGGCGGCGCCGCCACGCCCCGGCCCGCCGCCGCCTCCGCCTCCACGCGCGCGGCCAGTTCGGCGACCGTCGGCCCTTCGAACAGGGCGCGCAGCGGCAGCTCCACGCCGAAGGTCTCGCGTATCCGCGACACGACTCTGGTCGCCAGCAGCGAATGGCCACCGAGCGCGAAGAAGTTGTCCTCGCGCCCCACCCGCTCCACTTCGAGGACCTCCACCCACAGTCCCGCCAGCATCTCCTCGCTCAGCGTGCGCGGCGCCGTCGGCTCTGTCGCGCCATGCCGCTCCGGTTCCGGCAGCGCCGCGCGGTCGAGCTTTCCGCTCGGTGTTCGCGGCAGCTCGTCGAGCACCACCACGGCCGCCGGCACCATCGGCTCCGGAAGACTCTCGGACAGGAAGGACCGCAGCTCCGCCACCAGCCCCGGTGCCGCTCCGCCGGGCAGGGCGGGAGTGTTAGCGAACCGGCTCCACGACGGCGGCGCCGCCGGCGCCTGCCGTGCCGGCGGGCAGACCCCCGGCCGCAGGAACTGGGCGTCGATGCGATCCAGCCTGCCATCCCCGGACCAGGACACCTCCACTTCGTAGCCGAGCTGCCGGCCCAGCTCCCACAGGTCGGCGGGATCGACGCCCTGCCCCGGCCCGTCCGCGCGGCGCCGCAGCGCTTCGCGCAGTTTCCCCACGGTCCCGAGATTCCCCTGCTCAAGGGCCTGGAGGGCGAAGACGTCCTCTTGCAGGCGCGCATTCGGCAGGCCGCGCACGCGCAACAGCGCCGGCCGCTGCGCGCTCAGGGTGTCGCGCAGTAGCCCGAGCGTTGCTCCCTGCTCCGGCCAGTCCAGGATGCGCTCCTCTTCGGCCCGCCCGGCGCGGTCGAGGTGCAGCATCACGTCGTAGCGAAACCGGGTCATCTCGTTGCGGTGCCGGCCGCCCTTGAGCTGCACCGTGATCCGCGCGATGCGCGGCAGGCGCGCGGGCAAGGCGGCAAACAGCTCCGGCGCGATCAGCAGGTGCCTCTCCTGCGCCTGGCGCCGCAGCACCTCCCCCCGCAGCTCCACAACCGTCCGCTCGTCGGCGGCCTGGCGGAGGGCCACCGAGGCGTGAAACGCCGTGAGCAGCGGCAGGCAGCGCAAGCCTCCCAGGAAGATCGCGCCTCCCTCGGCGGTCACCGCCAGCACGCCCTCCAGCACCCGCACCAGGTATTCGACGCTGGGGAAATGCACCGTCACCTCGTTGATCACCACCGTGTCGAAGACCCCCGGCGGGAGAGCGCGGAAGTCGTCGGCGGCGCGATGCAGCAGCTCCACCGGCGGCAGATCCGGCCACTCCTCGAGCCTGCGAGCCAGCCTGTCCAGCACTGCCGCCGACACGTCCGTGCCGCGGAAGAAGGTGCAATGAGGCGCGATCCTGCGCAGCAACAAGCCGGTTCCGCAGCCGATCTCCCACAGGCGGCGCGGGCGCAGCGCCAGGATGCGGGCCACCGAGTCCTCGATGCACTCGTAGATCTCCGCTTCGGGCAGCGGCCGGTCGGTGTAGCTGTCCGTCCACACCCGCAGGTTGACCTCCGGGTCGCGAGCCAGCCGGTCGCCCTGGCTGTAGACCGCGTCATAGACCGACTCCCACCGCTCCACCCGGCGCGCGTCGGCCGCGGCCGAGCTCCCCGGCGAGTGCGCCGCCACGTAGGCCACCAGCCGGCGCTCGCCGCGCGCGTCCTCGCGCACCGTCGCCACGGCCTGCCGCACGGCGGGATGGCGCGCGAGCACGGCCTCGATCTCGCCCAGCTCGATGCGCATGCCGCGCAGCTTGACCTGGTGGTCGCGGCGTCCGAGAAACTCCAGGTTGCCGTCGGGCAGCCGGCGTGCCAGGTCTCCGCTGCGATAGCAGCGCGCTCCCGGTCCGCTGGCGGAATCGCCGAACGGATCGGGCAAGAAGAGCTCGGCGGTGACGTCCGGCCGTCCCAGATAGCCGCGCGCCAGGCCCGCCCCACCGATCCACACCTCGCCGGTCACGCCGATCGGGACCTCTCGCTGGCCGTCGTCGAGCAGGTAGACCCGGCAGTTGGCCACTGCCCGGCCGAGCGGGGTGCGGCGGTCGGGCGCCGGTCCGCGGCCGACGTCGTAGAACGTCGCGCAGACGGTGGCCTCGGTGGGGCCGTAGCCATTGACGATGCGCAGCTCCGGCATCGCCTCTCGGATGCTCGCCAGCACCTGTTCGCCGATGGGCTCCACCCCGACCAGCAGCCGCGCCAGTCCGCCGCGCTCGCCGCCGTCGCGCACCCACGCGGCGAACTCGCCAAGCAGGAAGGGCGGCAGGTAGATGCTGCGCACCTGGTGGCGCGCCAGCCAGGGGAACAGCCCCGCGGCGCTCGCCCGCTCCTCCTCGCTCGGGATGTACAGCGCACCGCCGTAGCACAGCGCGGCAAAGATCTCCCAGACCGAGACATCGAAGCTGATGCTCGTCCACAGGCCGCAGGCCTCGCCGGCGGCCAGCGGCCGCCGCCGCTCGAGGTCGGCCAGCAGGTTGAGCACGCTGCGGTGGGAGCACGCCACCCCCTTGGGCCTGCCGGTCGAGCCCGAGGTGTAGATGACGTAGGCCAGGTTGTCGGGACCTGCGCCGCCGGCGAGTGCGCCGCCGCCCTCGCCGGCGTGCCCGGGGTCATCCCCGTCGAGCCGGACGACAGCGGCGGCCGTCGCCACCGCCGGCTCTCCTTCGACCAGGAGTACCGGCGCTCGCGCATCCTCGACCATCAGGGCCAGCCGTGCACCCGGGTAGCCGCGGTCGAGCGGCAGGTAGGCGCCGCCGGCCTCGAGGATGCCCAGGACCCCGACGATCATCTCGAGCGACCGCCCGGCGCACAGCCCGACCGGGACCTCCGGGCCGACCCCCTGCCGGCGCAGCCGGCGGGCCAGCCGATGGGCCCGCCGAGCGAGCTCGCCGTAGCTCAGCACGCGCCCGGCACAGGCGACCGCCACGGCGTCGGGGCGCTGCCGCGCCTGCGCCGCGAACGAGCCGTGCAACGACGGCGCCGACGGGCGTTCGGCCGCCGAGTCGTTCCACTCCCGCAGCACTTGATGGCGCTCCGCCGCGCCCAGCAGGACCAGCGCCGACAGGCGCCGCTCCGGCTGCTCCAGCATCCCTTCGAGCAAGACCCTGAACTGCCCGAGCAGCCGCTGGACCGTCGACCGGTCGAAGAGCTCGGCGGCGTAGCGCAGCGCGCCGGCAAAAGACCCCCCGTACTCTTCGAGCGCCAGCTCGAGGTCGAAGCGCAGCGCCGTCGAGGCCGCCGCCAGCGGGCTCACCCGCAGCCCGGGCAGCTCGATGGCCCTTCTGGGGAACTGGTCGAGCGAGAACATCACCTGGAACAGCGTGGAGAAGCTCAGGCTGCGCTGTGGCTGCAGCTCCTCGACGAGCTTTTCGAAGGGCAAGTCCTGATGGGCGTGCGCGGCGAGCACCACCTCGCGCACGCGCGCCAGCAGCTCGGACAGCGGCGGGTCTCCCGGCAGGCGGCTGCGCAGCACCAGGGTGTTGACGAACAGGCCGATCAGGCGCTCGGTCTCCGAGCGGGTGCGCCCGGCGCTCGAGATGCCCAGGCTGACGTCGTCCTGGCCCGAGATGCGGCGCAGCAGCGCCTCGAAGGCGGCGACGAGCAGCATGAACGGGGTGAGGCCGCGGCTGCGCGCCAGACTGCGCAGGCCGGTGACGAGGGCGATCGGCAGCCCGACCGGCAGGCTCCGGCCCCGCGACCCCAAGAAGGCCGGCCGGGGGCGGTCGACGGGGAGGTCGACCACCGCCGGCGCGCCTGCCAGCTGCCCTCTCCAGTAGGCGAGCTGGCTGTCGAGCAACGGCCCTTGCAGCCAGCGGCGCTGCCAGGCGGCGTAGTCGGCGTACTGGATGACCGGCTCGGGCAGCGGCGAGGCCTGCCCGGCGGCAAAGGCGGCATAGAGGGTGGCCAGCTCTTCGACCAGGACGGTCATCGACCAGCCGTCGCTGACCACGTGATGCATGGCCAAGAGAGCGGCGTGGTCGTCGTGGCCGAGGTGCACGAGGCGCAGGCGCAGCAGCGGGCCGCGGGTCAGGTCGAAGGGCTGCATCGCGGCCGCCGCAGCCAGGCGCAGCGCCTCCTGCCGCCGCGGCTCCTCGGCAAGCGCCGAGAGATCGATCACCGGCAGTGCCAGCGGCGCCGGCGGCAGCACCACCTGGGCCGCCCCTTGAGCGGTCTCCGCGAAGCGAGTGCGCAGCGTCTCGTGGCGTCGCACGGCCTCCTGGACCGCCCGGGCGAGGGCAGCGATGTCGAGGGGGCCGGTGAGCCGCACGGCCGCGGGAAGGATGTAGGCGGCGCTGCCCGGCTCGAGCCGGTCGAGGAACCACAGACGTTCCTGGGCAAAGGAGAGCGGCAGCGGCTGGCCGCGTGGCATCCTGACGATCGGCCCGGCCGCCGCCGCGGCCGCGCCCCTCCCCTGGTGCTCCCGCACCGCTGCCGCGAAAGCCGCGAGCGTGGGGTTTTCGAACAGGGTGCGCAGCGGCAGCTCGACCGCACAGCAGTCGCGCACCCGGGCGATGACCTGGGTGGCGAGCAGCGAGTGGCCGCCGAGATCGAAGAAGCCGTCGGACGGGCCCACGGTCTCGACCCGCAGCACCTCGGACCAGATCTGCGCCACCAGCTCCTCGAGCGGGCCCAGCTGTGCGGCGGCCTGGCCGGACGCGGCGCCCGCCTCGGGGGCGCCGGCAGCAGGCAGCGCGCGCCGGTCGAGCTTGCCACTCGAGGTCAGCGGCAGCTCGCGCAGAGTCACGTAAGCCGCCGGGACCATGTGCGCCGGGAGCCGCTGGCGCAGGAACTCGCGCAGCGTGCCCGTGGCGGGCGGCGAGGCGGGATCGAGGACCAGGTAGGCCACCAGCCGCTGGTCGCCCGGCACGTCCTCGCGCAGCACGACGGCGCAGCGCAACACTTCGGGCCGCGCGGCCAGGGCGGCCTCGATCTCGCCGAGCTCGATGCGCACGCCGCGCAGCTTGACCTGGTGGTCGGCGCGCCCCAGGAACTCGAGCACGCCGTCCGCGCCGTGGCGCGCCAGATCGCCGGTGCGGTAGAGGCGTCCACCGGGCTCGCCGCTCCACGGGTCGGGAAGGAAGCTGGCGGCGGTCAGCTCGGGCCGGCGCAGATAGCCGCGGGCCAGACCCACCCCGGCGACGTAGAGCTCGCCCGCAGTGCGCAACGGCACCGGCCGGAGGTCGGGCGTCAGGAGGTAGACCCGCAGGTTGGCCAGCGGACGGCCAAGCGGGGCCGCGGCGAGACGCTCGCCGCGCGCGCAGGGCCAGAAGGTCGAGTCGATCGACGCCTCGGTGGGTCCGTAGAGGTTGACCAGGTCGGCGTGCACCCGGGCATGGAAGCGCTCCCGGAGCTCGCCCGGCAGGGCCTCGCCCCCGGCAAAGACCCGGCGCAGGCTGGTGCAGCGCCCGAGACCTTCTTCGACCAGCACCGCGAGCAGCGAGGGCACGACCTGCAGCACGGTGACGCCATGGCGGCGGATGGCCTCGATCAGGTAGGGGGCGTCCCCCTGCCTGCCGGGCTCGGCAAGGATCACGGCGGCACCGGCCAACAGCGGCACCAGGAGCTCCCACACCGAGGCGTCGAAGCTCACCGTGGTCTTTTGCAGGACGCGGTCGGCGGCGCCCAGCGGGAAGGCGCGCTGCATCCACAGCAGGCGATTGGCGATGGCGCGGTGGGAGATCATCACTCCCTTGGGCCGCCCGGTCGAGCCGGAGGTGTAGAGGACGTAGGCGAGGTTGTCGCCGCTCGCCGCCAAGGGCCGCACGGCCTCAGTGCACGGGGCGTCGTCGCCCGGCTGCGCGGCAAGGTCCAGCAGCGCGCCGGCGCCGCTCAGCGGCTCGCCTCCGCCGTGGACCAGCGACACCGCCGGGCGGGCCTCGTCGAGCATCAGCTCCAGGCGCCGGCGCGGGTGCTCGGGATCGAGCGGCAGATAGGCTCCGCCGGCCTCGAGCACCGCCAGCACGGCCGTCATCAGGTCGACCGAGCGTTCCAGGCAGAGTCCCACCAGCACCTCCGGCCCCACGCCGCGGGCGTGCAGGCGCCCGGCCAGCCGCGCGCTGCGGCGCCCGAGCTCGCCGTAGGAGACCTGCTCGTCGCCGCTGACCACGGCCACCGCCTCGGGAGTGCGCGCCACCTGCGCCGCGAACAGCTCGTGCAGCAGCGCCTCCGGCCCCTGCGCCGCCGCGGTGTCGTTCCACTCCCGCAGAAGCTGCTGTCGCTCGCCCTCGCCGAGGACGGGCAGGTCGCACAGCGGCGTCTCCGGGCCGGCGATCGCCGCCGCGAGCAGCGTCTGCCAGCGCTCGAGCAGGCGCCGCGCGGTGGCCGCGTCGAACAGCTCCCGGCGGTAGGAGAGCACCAGGCGGAGCTCACCCGGCGCGGCCACCGCCGCGACCGTCAGGTCGAACTTCTCGGTGCCCGTCTGCAGGGGCAGCGGCGTGATGCACAGACCGGGCGGCGCCGCGGGCGCAGGCCGCTCGGGGGCGAGCAGGAACATCACCTGGAACAGCGGGCTGTGGGCCAGGCTGCGCTCCGGCCGCAGCTCCTCGACCAGCTTCTCGAAGGGCAGGTCCTGGTGGGTGAAGGCCGCCAGCGCTTCGTCGCGCACCCGCCCGACCAGCTCCGCGAAGCCGCGATCGGCCGCCGGCTCGACGCGCAGGACCAGGGTGTTGAGCAGGAGGCCGATCAACCGCTCGGTCTCCACGCGGTTGCGCCCCGCGCTGACCGTGCCGAGCAGGAGGTCCCGGTCTCCACCGACTCGCTCGAGCAGGGCGGCGAAGCTGGCGAGCAGGGTCATGAACAGGGTCGCTCCGCGCTGCCGGCCGAACTGGCGGATCCGGCCGGCGGACGCCGAGGCCACGACCAGCGAGGCGCTGCCGGCGCGCGGGTCGGGCACGGCCGGGCGAGGACGGTCGAGCGGCAGCGTCAGGGTGGCCGGCGCTCCCGCCAGCCGGCCGCGCCAGTAGTCGAGACGGGCGGCGAGCGCCTCGCCACGCAGCCACTCGCGTTGCCAGAGGGCATAGTCCGGGTACTGCACGGGAAGCGCGGGCAGGGGGCAGGGAGACCCCGTGCTGTGGGCGCCGTAGAGCGCGGTGAGCTCCTCGACCAGCAGGGCCAGCGACCAGCCGTCGCTGACGATGTGATGGAGCACCAGCAGCACTCGGTGTCGCGCGGCGGCGGAACGCAGCAGCAGCGGGCGCAGTAGCGGGCCGGCTTCGAGATCGAAGGGAAGGCGGGCTTGCTCGGCGGTGAGGCGCTCGGCCTCCCGGCGCGGCGCCGGCAGCGCCGTGAGGTCGATCAGCGGCAGGGCCGCGGCGCCGGCGGCGGCGAGGAGCTGCAAAGGCCTGCCCGCCGCCGCGCGGAAGCTGGCGCGCAGGCTTTCGTGGCGGCCCACGACCTCGGCCAGGCAGCGCTCCAGCAGCGCCGGGTCCAGGCGGCCCTCGAGCTCGACCGCCGCCGGCAGCAGGTGGGCGGCGGTGCCCGGCGAGAGCTGCTCGAGAAACCACAGCCTCTCCTGGGCAAAGGAAAGCGGCGGCGCCTCGCCCTGCCGCCGGGGCCGCAGCGGCGGCTGCTCGAGCCGTCGCGGCGCGCCGCGCTCCTCCTCGATCCGCGCCGCCAGTCCGGCGACGGTGGGGTGCTCGAACAGGCTACGCAGCGGCAGCTCGATGCCGAGCTCGTAGCGCAGCCGAGCCAGCAGCCGCGCGCCGAGCAGCGAGTGGCCGCCGAGAGCGAAGAAATCGTCGTCGGCGCCGACCTCCTCGACCTGCAGCAGGTCGCTCCAGATCGTCCCCAGCACCCCGGCGAGCGGCGAATCCGCGCTGGCCGCGCCGCTGCCCCGCGCGGGCCTGCCGGGAGCGAGCGCGGCCAGCGCGCGGCGGTCGATCTTGCCGTTCGGGGTCAGCGGCAGGGCGGCCAGCAGGACGAAGTCGGCCGGCACCATGAACGCGGGGAGGCGGTCCGCGGCGAAGCGGCGCAGCGCAGTGGCCGGCGGGCCGTCCCGCCCGACCGCGAGGTAGGCGACCAGCCGAGGCTCGCCAGGCGCGGCCTCGCCGACCAGCACGACCGCCGCCGTGACCGCGGGATGCCGTTCGAGCACCGCCTCGACCTCCCCGGGCTCGATGCGGAAACCGCGCAGCTTGACCTGCCGGTCCAGGCGCCCGAGAAAGTCGAGGTTGCCGTCGGCCAGACGGCGCGCCAGATCGCCCGTGCGATAGAGGCGCGCCCCGGCCTCCGCGCTCCAGGGATGGGGCACGAATCTCTCGGCGGTCAGCCGCGGCTCGCCGAGGTAACCCCTGGCGAGACCGGCGCCGGCGAGGCAGAGCTCCCCCTTGACCCCGGCGGGCAGCGGGTGCAGCCGGGCGTCGAGCACGTAGGCGGTGGTGCCGGCCAGCGGCCGGCCGATGGCCACTGTCTCGCCGCCGCCGCTCGCAAGCGGCGCACAGGTCGAGTAGGTGGTGTCCTCCGAGGGGCCGTAGAGGTTGTAGACCCGCGCGACCGAGCCGGCCTGGTAGATGTCCTCAACCAGGCGCCTGCCCAGCGGCTCGCCGGCCAGGTTGACGGTGCGCAGCGCGGCCGGCAGCTGCGCGCCGCGCAACAGCTCCGAGGCCACCGACGGCACGGTGTTGAGCAGGGTGACCGCCGCGGCGGCGGGCAGCGCGGGCAGCTCGAGGGCGCTGCCGGCAAGGATCACCGTGCCGCCGCAGCTCAAGGGGACGAACAGCTCGAAGACCGACAGGTCGAAGCAGATCGAGGTCGAGGCCAGGACCCCGGCGAGCTCGCCGCCGCTGAACTGCCGGCGCGCCCAGCCGACCCGTGCCACGGCGCTGCGGTGCTCGATCGCCACGCCCTTGGGCCGCCCGGTCGAGCCCGAGGTATAGATGACATAGGCCAGGTTGGTGGCCCCAGCGAGCCGGGGCAGGGGAGGGGCGGCAGGGTCCGGCGATTCGTCGGCGGCGTCGAGCAGCAGCACCGCCGGCGCGCCTGCCGGCAAGCGGTCGCGCAGGTGCTCGTGGGTGAGCACGGCCGAGGCCCCCGAGTCGGCCAGCATGAAGGCTAGACGCTCGGGCGGGTAGGCCGGGTCGAGCGGCACGTAGGCGCCTCCCGCCTTGAGCACGGCGAGCAGCGCGACGACCATCACGGGTGAGCGCTCGAGCGCCACTGCGACACGGCGCTCCGCGCCGACGCCGAGGGCGCGCAGCCGGTGGGCGAGGCGCGCGGCGGCGTCGTCGAGCTCGCCGTAGAGCATCTGCCTCGTGCCGCAGACCACGGCCACCGAGCGCGGGCTCAGCCGCGCCTGCGCCGCGACCAGCTCGTCGAGGCAGATCTCCGCCGCCTGGCCGGCGGCGGTGTCGTTCCACTCGCCAAGCAGCTGATGGCGCTCGGCCGGCGCGAGCAGCGTGAGCTCGCTCAGACGGCGGCCGCCTTGGTCGCCGAGGTCGGCGAGCAGGGCGCACAGGTGGCCGCCCATCCGTTCGATCGTCGGGGCGTCGAAGAGCTCGGTGCTGTACTCGAAGACCCCCTGGAGCAGCGCGCCGTCTTCGCGCAGCGCCAGTGTCAGGTCGAACTTCGCGGTCCCGCTCGGGACGTCTTCGGGCAGCAGACGCAGGCCGGCGAGCGCGAGCTCTTGCCGCGGCGTGTTCTCGAGCGTGAACAGCACCTGGAACAGCGGCGAGAAGCTCAGGCTGCGCTCCACGCCGAGTTCCTCGACCAGCCTCTCGAAGGGCAGGTCCTGGTTGGTCTGGGCGTCGAGGACCATCTGACGCACGCGGCCCGCCAGCACGGCAAACGGCGGATCGCCGCCGCAATCGGTGCGCGCCACCAGGGTGTTGAGGAACAGCCCGATCAGCCCTTCGGTTTCCAGCCGATCGCGTCCGGCGGTGGGAAAGCCGACGGCGATGTCGTCTTGACCGCTGTAGCGGTGCAGCAGTGCCACGAAGGCGGCGAGCAGGGTCATGAAGCGGGTGGTTCCGTGGCGACGGCCGAGCCGGTCGACGGCGGCTTGCAGGGCGGCGGGCAGCGCCAGCCGGCGCACCGCGCCGCGGCGACCCTGCACCGCCGGGCGCCGGTGGTCGGTGGGCAGCTCGAGAGTGGCGAGCCCGGCAAGCTGCCGCCGCCAGTAGTCGAGCTGGCCGCGTAGCGCCTCTCCGGCGAGCCGCTCGCGCTGCCAGAGCGCGTAATCGGCGTACTGGATGGGCAGCTCGGCCAGGCCCGGAGCCTCGCCGGTGCCGAGCGCGGCGTAGAAAGCGCCGAGCTCGCCCACCAGGATCCCCATCGACCAGGCGTCGGTGACGGCGTGGTGGGCGGCGAGCAGCAGCAGGTGCTCGCTCGGGCCGAGCCGCAGCAGGAGCAGGCGCAGGAGCGGTCCGCGGCGCAGGTCGAACGGGCGGCTCGCCGCGGCGCCGGCGAGGCGCCGGGCCTCTCCCGGCCGGTGCCGCGCGGGCACGGCCGCGAGGTCGGCCAGGGGCAGCTCCGGCACCAGGGCCGGCGCGATGACCTGCACCGGTTCGCCGTCGAGCACGGCAAAGGTGGTGCGCAGCGCTTCGTGCCGCGCCACCACGGCGGCCAGGCTGCCGGCCAGCAGCTCCGGCCGCAGGAGTCCCAGCAGCCGGACCGCCCGGTGGCTGGTGTAGAAGGCGCTCTCCGGCGCCAGCTGGGCGAGCAGCCAGAGGCGCCGCTGCGCGAACGAGGTCGGGAAGACGACGACCTCGTCGGCCCGGTCGTCGGGCGGCGCCCCTGCGGGCGCTGAGCTCTCCGGCCTCGCCGGCGCTGTCTCAGGACCGTTCATCACGCTCCTGCCGCGCCTCCGGCGCGGACCGCCTCCACGGCTCCCGGCCAACGCCGAGCAGCCGCAGCAGATCGAGATGGCTGACCGCCGGGCGCCCCGCCCAGGCGCGTGCGGCGTCCGCCTCGCTGAAGTACCGCGCCGCGTCGCGGTCGCGCCCGTTCCACAGCGCGAAGGGAACCGGGTCGGCCGCGTGCGCCGCGGCCCGCCGGCCCCGGCCCGACTCGGGTGCGCTGTTGGTGTAGTGGTCGGGCACCACGAGGACGCCTCCCAGCCGCTCCGGCCGGCAGAGGAAGTGCTCGCGCACCGGCCGCACGATGTGGAAGTCGATCTGCTCGAGCGCGTGGAGCTTGAGCTCCAGGTCGCCCATGTGCGCCGCCTCGTCCGGAGCGTTGACGTGGCAGATGACGAGCTCGCACCGCTCGGCGAGCAGGCGCTCGACCGCCGCGCCCTTGCCCGCGTAGTCGGTGTCGGGACGGCCGTTGCCCAGCTTGACGAACTCGAGCCCCCCGGCCTGCGCGATGCCCTGCAGGAAATCCATGTAGCCGACCACCACCGCGCGCCCGCTCAGCCCGCTCCCCTCGGCAAAGGGAGGCAGGCAGAGCCGCCGCGAAGCGCTCCAGGGGAACAGCATGTTGGCCGCCTCGCCCGCGAGCAGGCGGGCGGCCGCGGCGAGGAAGCGGTTGATGCGCGCCGCCACCGCCTGGCTGCGCTCGTCGCGGCCGGCCACCAGGCAGGCGCAGTCGAAATCGCGGCCCTGGCTCTCGTGCGGCTCGGCGCAGACCAGCTGCCGCGGATCGACTCCGGCGCCGCGCACCAGCAGAGAGTTGCGGAAGTCGCCGTGATGGAACAGCTCGAAGTCGGGGAACGCCGGAGCGAGCGCGGCGCGCAGCCGCTCGACCAGCGGCCGCGCCTGCGCCGTCGCGA
The DNA here is from genome assembly GCA_035544895.1 of Thermoanaerobaculia bacterium. Taxonomy (GTDB): domain Bacteria; phylum Acidobacteriota; class Thermoanaerobaculia; order Multivoradales; family UBA5704; genus JASLEW01. The sequence goes on along the minus strand of DASZZM010000064.1, from coordinate 60,008 downwards.
TCTGGCCGGCGCTGTAGCTGGCGAGCGTGCGGCCCTCGAAGGTGACGAAATTGGCGCGAAACGCGAGGTCCGCGGCGCCGAGCTCGACACCCAGCGCGGCGAGCTCGCAGGAAGCCCGGCCGGCGGGATAGTAGCGGTGCGGGTCCCAGCCCAGCATGCCGAGATGGGCCACGGCGCTGTCTTTGGGCAGATCGGGGTAGAGGGTCTGCATCAGGCCGCAGACTCCCTGCTGGGCCAGCAGGTCGAGGTGAGGCGTGCGTGCCAGGGCCAGCGGGGAGCGGCCGCGCCAGACGAAGCGGTCCGCAGCGCCGTCGGGCACGATCAGGACGTACTGCTTGCAGCGCGCGTCGCTCATCGCCTCTTCATCCGAGCTGCAGGAGCTTTTCCATGTTTTTCCAGCCGCTGTCGCCCGACAGCATGACCACCTCGCCGCGGACTCCGAGCCGGGGCAAGGCCGCGAGCGTGGCGTGCAGCACTCCGCCGGTCTGCAGGCCGCCGAAGATCCCCTGGTCGCGTAGCTCCAGGGTCCGCGCCACCGCCTCCTCGAAGCGGACGCTGATGACCAGGTCGAAGAGCCGGTCGGCGTAGGCCTGCTCGATGAACGGCGTCAAGTAGTCTCCGTCGGCAAAGGCGCCGGTGCCGGGCAGGCGGGTGCCCGGCGCCGCCTGCACGGCGACGATGCGCACCGCCGGCCGCTCCTGCTTGATCCGCTGCGCGGTGCCGACCAGCGAGCCACCCGAGCCGAGCGAGCCCACCACCATGGCGAGCTCCGGGAAGCCATCCAGGATCTCGGGCGCGGTGGTCTCGAAATGCGCCCGGGGATTGGCCCAGTTGTGCAGCTGGTCGAGGAAGCAGAAGCGCTCCGGCTCGGCGGCGGCCAGCTCCCGGCAGCGCCGATTGCCGTCGATCGTGAAGTCGCCGACCACCTGCAGCTCGGCGCCGTAGTAGAGGATGAAGCCGCGCTTGTCGGCCGTCAGCTTGGAGTTGGCGACCACCGTCGTGGCGTAGCCCAAGAGCCGGCCGTAAAAGGCCACCGCACAGCCCATGTTGCCGCTGGAGGCATCGAGCAGGCGCATGTGCGGCTGCAGCGCCCCCTGCTCGAGCATGGCGCGGATCAGATAGACGCAGGCGCGGTCCTTGATGCTCCCCGTGGGGTTGCTGCCCTCGAGCTTCATGTACAGGCGGCAGTCCGGCGCCTCCGGGCGGCGTACCCGCAGATGCGGCGTCTTGCCCACCATCTCGAGGATCTCTTCGTGCCGCAACTCCGCCTCCTTCACCGCAGCAGGTCGCGCTTGAGCCGCCGCGCCGCGCGCGGCACCGCGGCGATCGCGGCGCCCGGGGCCGCCGCCTGCGCCCTGATCTCGACGATGCGCTCGAGCAGCCCTTCGACCGTCGGCGCCTCGAACAGGCTGCGCAGCGGTACCTCGACCGCGAACGCTTCGCGCACGCGCGCGATCAGGCGGGCGGCCATCAGCGAGTGGCCGCCCAGCGCGAAGAAGTCGTCGCGCACCCCAACCCGCGCCACGCCGAGGACCTCGCCCCAGAGCGCGGCGAGCTGCGCCTCGTCGGCCGAGCGGGGAGCCACGTACGCGTTGTCGGGCTCGGGCCGCGCCGCGTCGGCCTGCGGCAAGGCGCGGCGGTCGATCTTGCCCTGCGGCGTGCGCGGCAGTCGCTCGAGAACCACGTACGCCGCCGGGACCATGTGCTCCGGCAGGCGCGCGCGCAGAAAGCGCCGCAGCTCGCCGGCTGCCGGCGGCGCTTCGCCGCCAGCCACCAGAAAGGCCACCAGCCGGAGGCCCGCGGGCTGCTCCGGCGCGGCGGTGACTACGGCGGCAACGACCTGGGGGTGCTGCGCGAGCACCGTCTCGATCTCCTCGAGCTCGACACGGAAGCCGCGGATCTTGACCTGGTGGTCGCTGCGGCCCAGGAACTCGAGCTCGCCGTTGGGCAGGTGGCGCGCCAGATCGCCCGTGCGGTACAGACGGCTGCCGCGGCCGCCGCCGAGCGGATCGGGCACGAAGCGGTCGGCGGTCAGCCCGGGCAGGCCGAGGTAGCCGCGCGCCAGGCCCGTGCCGCCGATGCACAGCTCGCCCGCCACCCCCAGCGGCACGGGCTGGAGAGTGCGGTCGAGGACGAAGACACGGGTGCCGGCCAGCGGCCTGCCCAGCGGCAGCACGCTCGTGGCGGCCGGCTCGCCGGCGCGGTGGGTGAGCACGCCCACGGTCGTCTCGGTAGGCCCGTAATGGTTGAGGTACTCGCACCCGGCGCCGAGCGCACGCACCGCCGCCACCAGCTCCCAGGTCGATGCCTCGCCCCCCACCAGCAGCAGGCGGCGTGGCAGGATCGCCGCTCCGTGGCCGGTCGCCAGCAGGGTCGCCAGATGGGAAGGGGCGATCTTCAGGTAATCGACCGGGTGGCGGCGGAAGTGGCTGGCCAGCGCGGCGGGGTCGGCGAGCAGCGCCGGGCCGATCAGGTCGACGACGCCGCCATGGGAGAGCGCGGCAAACAGATAGGTGATGGGGGCGTCGACCGCGAGGCTCTGCTGCACGGCGAAGGTCGCACCGGCGGGCGGACCGAGGCGCGGCAGGATGCCGGCGAGATAGCCGAGCAGCTGCGAGTGCTGGCCGGCGACCCCTTTGGGCACACCCGTCGACCCGGAGGTATAGATGACGTAGGCGAGATCGCCGGGCTCCACGCCGGCCGCCGGGTCGTCCTCGCGCTCCGCCACCGGGTCGGAGGCGGACAGCGACAGGACGCGCACCCCCGCGGGCGGCGGCTGTGCCGGCTCCTCGGCAACGACCAGCAGCGTCACGCCGGCATCGCGCAGCATGAAGGCCACCCGTTCGGCCGGCAGCGCCGCGTCGATCCCGAGATAGGCGCCGCCGGCCTTGAGGACGCCGAGCAGGGCGACCACCATCGCGATCGAGGGCTCGATCAGGATGCCTACCGGCACCTCGCGGCCGACGCCCCGAGCGCGCAGCCGATGGGCCAGCCGGTTGGCGTGCCGGTCGAGCTCCCGGTAGGAGAGCTCGCGCTCCCCGCACCTCACCGCCGTGGCCTGCGGCGTGGCGGCGACCCACTCCTCGAACATCTGGTGGACGCACGCCCCGAAGGCTCCCGGCCTGCCGGTGTCGTTCCACTCCGCGGTCAGCTGATGGCGCTCGGCGGGCAGCAGCACGGCAAGCCTCGAGAGCGGCGTGTCGGGCGCGGCGGCGGCCTCGGCCAGCAAGCTTGCCAGGTGGGCCGCCAGGCGCCCGACCGTCGTGCGGTCGAACAGGCCGGTGCGGAAGCGCAGGTTGCCGCCCAGCCCTGCCGGCCCGTCGCGCAGGGTCAGAGAGAGCTCGAACTTGCTGGCCGCCGTCTCGACCTCGAGCAGCTCGAGACGCAGCCCGGGCAGCGGCGGCGGCGCCACCGGCGCGCCGTCGAGGGCGAAGAGGACCTGGAACAGAGGCGTGTGGTCGAGCCGGCGCTGGGGCCGCAGCTCTTCGACCAGCTTCTCGAACGGCAGGTCCGCGTGCGCCTGCGCCGCCAGCACCTCCTCGCGGTTGCGCGCCGCCAGCGTGCCCAGCCCGGGATCGTCGGTCAGATCGGCGCGCACCGCCAGGGTGTTGACGAACAGGCCGATCAGCTCCTGGCTGCCGGCGTGCTGCCGCCCCGCGGTCGGGATGCCGACCGCAAACAGCGGCTGGTCGGCGTAGCGGGCGAGCAGAGCCTCGAAGCCCGCGAGCAGGGTCATGAACAGGGTGAGGTTCCGCTCCCGGCTCCAGCGCTTGAGCCGGTCGGCCAGGTCCGCGGGCAGGCCGACGGCGAGCGCGGCGCCGCCGCGCCGCTGCACGGCGGTGCGCGGCCGGTCGGTCGGCAGGTCGAGCGCGGCCGGGATGCCTTCGAGGTGCTGCCGCCAGTAGCTGAGCTGGGCAGCCAGGACCTCGCCGGCGAGAAAACGTCGCTGCCAGCGCGCGAAGTCGGAATACTGGATGGGCGGCTGCGGCAGCGGCGACGGGCGGCGCGCGGCGCAGGCCGGGTAGAGCGCCGCCAGCTCGCGCACGGCGATGCCGATCGACCAGCCGTCGCTTGCGATGTGGTGGAAGGTCACGCACAGGAGATGTTCCTCGCGGCCGAGGCGCAGCAGCCGGGTGCGCACGAGCACCGGTCCGGCGGCGAGATCGAAAGGCTGCTCGGCCTCCTGGCGGGCGAGGCGGAGCGCCTCGCGTCTCCGCGCCGCCGTGGGCAGCCGCCCGAGGTCGGCCAGCGGCAGGGCCAGCGGCTCGGGTGGGCGGAGGACCGCCCGCGGCTCGCCCGCGGCGCAGGCGAGCAGGGTGCGCAGCACCGCATGGCGGCGCACCATCTCGCTGCCCGCCGCGGCGAGCGCGCGGGGGTCGAGGTCTCCCGCGAGGTGGAGAGCGGCGTGGATGTTGTAGGCGAACCCTTGCGGCTCGAGCTGGTCGAGGAACCACAGCCTCTCCTGCGCGAAGGAAAGAGCCGGCGAGGCTTCTCCCGGCAGCGGAGCGAGGGGCGCGATGGGTGGCGGCAGAGGTCCGGCCGCCGCGCGCAACAGGCCGTCGAGCTCCTCGCCCACGCCCGCCGGCGTGGGACGGTCGAAGAGGCGGCGCAGCGGCAGCTCGACCCCGAAGGCGGCGCGCAGGCGGGCGAGCAGCCGGGTGGCCGAGAGCGAGTCGCCGCCGAGGGCGAAGAAGCTGTCGTCGATGCCGACTCGGTCGTGCCCAAGCACCTCGCCCCAGATGCCGATCAGCAGCTCCTCGGTCGGGGTGCGCGCGGCGGCGTGGCCGGCCTCCGGCTCGGGCGGCTGCGGCGCCGGCAGCGCCTGGCGGTCGAGCTTGCCGTTGGCCGTCACCGGCAGCCGCGCAAGGGCGACGAAGTCCTGCGGCACCATGTAGTCGGGCAGCCGCTCGCGCAGGTGGTCGCGCAAGGCCGCCGCGGTCGGCGCCGCGCCCGGCCGTGCCACCACATAGGCCACCAGCCGACGCCCTCCTCCGCTCTCCGCGCGCACCACCACCACCGCCTCGCCCACCGCCGGGTGCTCGCCCAGCGCCGCCTCGATCTCCCCGAGCTCGATGCGAAACCCGCGGATCTTGATCTGCTGATCCAGGCGGCCCAGAAACTCCAGCGTCCCGTCTGCGCGGTGACGCGCCCGATCGCCCGTGCGGTACAGCCGGCCGCCGGGCTCCTCTCCCCAGGCGTCCGGCACGAAGCGCAGAGCCGTCAGCTCCGGCTCCCCGGCGTAGCCCAGCGCCAGGCATGCCCCGCCGATATAGAGGTCCCCCGCCACGCCGATCGGGCAGGCTCGCAGCTCGCCGTCGAGAACCCGGTACTGCGCGTTGGCGATCGGGCGGCCGTAGGGGATGCTCGCCCAGCCCGCCTCGACGCGGTCGACCACGAAGAAGTTCGACCACACCACCGCTTCCGTTGCCCCGCCCAGGGCCACCACCTCGACTCGCGGGAAGGCGCGCCGCATCTCGCCCGGCAGCGTCAGAGGCACCCAGTCGCCGCTGACGAAGACCAGCCGGAGCCGGCTGCGCGGCCGCTCCTCGCCGAGCCACGGCAGAAGCCTCTGCAGGGCGGCCGGTGCCGAGTCCCAGAAGGTGATCGGCTCGCCGGCCAGCGTCTCGGCCAGCAGCCGCGGATCGGCGAGCTCGGCCTCCGAGGCCACCCGCACCACCCCGCCGGCGGCCAGCAGGCCGAACACGTCGTAGACCGACAGGTCGAAGCCGAGCGCGGTGACGAAGAGCACCCGGTCGCTCTCGCCCAGAGAGAATCGCCGGTTCACCCAGCCGATCAGGTTGACCACCGGACCATGCTGGACCGCCACCCCTTTCGGCCGGCCCGTCGAGCCGGAGGTGAAGATGATGTAGGCCCGATCCTCGCTGCCGACTTCGGCTGGCCCTGCCAGGGGCGGCCCCGCCTGCCACCGGCTCGGCGGCCACACCGTCAGGGGCGGCTGGACCGCCTCGGCCGCCCCGTCGCGGTGGCCTTCGGCGCCCTCCTCGGCGCCCTCGTCGAGCAGCACCAGATGCGCCAGCTCCGGCAGGGCGAGGGCGGCGAGCGGCCTCACCCGCGCGCGTTGCGTCACCACCCAGCGCAGGCTCAGGGCGGCCAGCAGCCATTCCACCCGCGCGACCGGCAGGCCGACCTCGACCGGCACGTACGCCGCCCCGCTGAGCAGGATCCCCAGCAGTGCCGGGACCATCTCGCCGCAGCGCTGCAGGTGCACCCCCACGAGATCGCCGCGGCCCACTCCCAGCCGGTGGAGCTGGCCCGCCAGCAGACTGGCCTGGCGTGCCACCTCCCGGTAGCTCCACACTCGCACCCCTTCCTCGACCGCCGCCGCCTGCGGCCGCCGCGCCACCTGCGCCGCAAACAGCTCCACGATCGACCGCTCCCTGGCCGGCCCCGCGGCGGTGTCGTTCCACTCCCCGACCAGCTGCCAGCCCTCGGCCTCGCTCAGCAGCGCCAGGTCCGACAGCCGGCGCGCCTCGCCCTCGCACATCTCCGCCAGCAGGACCTGCAGATGGCCGAGCAGGCGCAGCACCGCGGCGCGCTCGCAGCGCTCGGGGGCGTAGCGCAGCTCGAGCGGCATCTCTTCGGCAGGCCAGGACGCGAGGCTCAGCGCGAAGTGGGTACGGTTGTGGAAGCGGAAGCGGGGATCGGCCTCCACACCCTCGCCCAGGTCGCCCACCAGGCCGTCGAGCGGGAAGTTGTCGAAGACCACCAGGGTGTCGAACAGCGCCACCCCGCGCGGTACTTCGCTCCACCTCTGGATGTCGACCAGAGGCGTGTGCTGGTGCTGGCGCGCCTCGAACTGCGCTTCCTGGAGGGCCGCCAGCCAGGGAAGCAATGGGGCCTGCGGCGTCGGCGCGGCGCGCACCGGCAGCGTGTTGATGAACAGCCCGACCATCGACTCGACTCCCGGCAGCTCGGGGGGCCGGCCCGAGGTCGTGGCGCCGAAGACCACCTCGGTCTCGCCGCTGTGGCGCTGCAGCAGCAGCGCCCAGGCCGCCTGGACCAAGGTGCTCGTGGTCAGACGGTGCCGCTGCGCGAACTGCCCCAGGCGCGCGCTCGTCGAGGCCGCCAGCCTCCCCCTGGCGGAGGGGTGGGCTGCGCCGGCTGCGACCGGCCCTGCCGCACTGCCGCCGAGCGCGGCCGGCAGCGCGGTCGGGGCGGTGAAGCCGGCCAGGGCGCGGCGCCAGAACGCTTCGTCTGCCGCACCGTCGCGCTCGGCCAGCCAGCGCAGGAAATGGGTGTACGGGGGCGCCGCGGCACGATCGGGCTCGCGGCCGCCGTGGCAGGCGCGGTAGGCCGCCGCGACGTCGTGCAGCACCAGCCCGACCGACCAGCCGTCGAGGATCAGGTGGTGGAATGTCCAGACCACCAGATGCTCGGCTGCGGCGACCTCGAGCAGGGCCAGACGCAGCAGCGGCGCCCGGGTCAGATCGAAGCCGCGCGCGCGGTCGGCCCGCAGCAGCGCGGCGAGCCGCTCCTCCTGCTCGCCGGCGTCGAGATGCCGCCAGTCCTCGCGGAGGACCGGTAGCACCACCGCCGGCTCGACGCGCTGCCGCGGCTCCTCGAGGTCCGCCAGCACCAGGGCCGTGCGCAAGGCGGCGTGGCGCTCGACCACCGAGCGCCAGGCGCGCTCGAAGGCGGCGACGTCGAGGTCTCCGCGCAGGGTGTAGACCGCCTGATCGAGGTACATGCCGGCCTGCGGGTCGAGCTGGGCCAGAAAAAGCATGGCGCGCTGCATCGGCGCCAGCGGCAGCTCGGCCGCCGCCGGCAGCGCTGCCGGCTCGGCCGCCGGCGGCGCGCCTGCCGCGGCGAGGACCGCGGCCAGCTCGGCGATGGTCTGATGCTGCAAGAGCTGGCGGGGCGTGCAGGGCAGGCCCGCCTGGTGAGCCCGGGCGACGATCTGGATGCTGGTGATGGAGTCGCCGCCGAGGTCGAAGAAGTTGGCGTGGATGCTCACCCGGTCGTGGGCCAGGACCTCGGACCAGATGCGTTCGAGGATCCGCTCGGAGGCGGTACCCGGGGCGGCGTAGCTCCCCCTCTCCTCGGTCTCCTCGGCGGGCTCCGGCAGGGCCCGGTGGTCGATCTTGCCGTTGGCGGTCAGCGGCAGCGCCGGCAAGAAGATCAGCCGGCCGGGTACCAGCGGCTCGAGCAGCCGCTCGCGCAGATAGTGGCGCAAGGAGGCGGCGCGGCGCAGCGACGCGGCGGTGAGGCCGTGGCGGGCCCGCAGGACGACATAGGCCACCAGCTGGCGGGCGCCGCCCGGCCGCTCGCGCACCACGGCCACGGCCTGGCGCACGCCCGGATGGCCGAGCAGCGCGGCCTCCACCTCGCCGAGCTCGACGCGAACCCCGTGAATCTTGACCTGGCGGTCGTTGCGGCCCAGGAACTCCACCTCGCCGCCGGGCAGGAAGCGGCCGAGATCGCCGCTGCGGTAGAGCCGTTCGCCGGCCGTGGCGGCGAAGGGATCGGGGATGAAGCGCTCGGCTGTCTCTGCCGGGCGCCCCAGGTAGCCGCGGGCCAGCCCGCCGCCGGCCAGGCAGATCTCGCCGGCCAGCGCCTTGCCGAGCGGCCGCAGCCCGCCATCCACCACGTACACTCGGGTCTCCGCCAGCGGGCGCCCGAGGGGCACCAGCGTCGAGAGCCGCTCCCCGCCCGCCCCGACCGGGTGGGTGAGCACGCCGACCGTGGTCTCGGTTGGCCCGTAGTGGTTGAGCAGAGTGCACTCGGGCGCAAGGGCGTGCAGGCGATCGGCCAGCGACCAGGTCGCGGCTTCGCCGCCCAGGACGAGTACGCGGCGCGGCAGCAGGGCGTGCGGCTCCGGGTAGGCCAGCAGGGCTTCGAGATGGGAGGGGACGATCTTGAGGCCTTCGATGCGGTGGCGCGTGAAATACGCGGCCAGGGCCGGCGGGTCGACCAGCGCCTCCTGCGCCACGACGTGCACCACGCCTCCCGTACACAGGCAGGGGAAGATCGCCGTATGGCCCAGGTCGGCGGCCAGGCTCGACACGGAGGCGAAGCTCGCTCCGGCGCCAAGCGGCAGGCGCTCGGCGATCGCGGCGACGTAGTGGAGGAGCTGGCGGTGCGCGATGGCCACGCCTTTGGGCAGCCCGGTCGAGCCCGAGGTGAACATCACATAGGCGAGGTTGTCCGGCGTGGCGCCGCCGTCCGGATCGCCGTCCGGCTCGCCGTCCGGCTCGGGAGCCGGCGCCGCGCCGCCGGCGTCGAGCCGGATGGTTGGGCGTGTGGCGCCACCGGGCAGGCGCGCCTCCGTCGTGGCGTCGACCACCAGCACGGCCGGCGCGAGCTCGGCGAGCAGCGCGGCCAGGCGCTCGGCGGGCTGGGCCGGATCGATGAAGGCGTAGGCGCCTCCCGCTTTCAGGGTGCCCAGCAGCGCGGCGATGGCGTCGGCCGAGCGGTCGAGGAGGAGCCCCACCCTGGCCTCCGGTCCCACTCCCATCCCGCGCAGCCGGTGGGCGAGCCGGTTGGCGCGCCGGTTGAGCTCGCGGTAGCTGAGCTCTTCGCCGCCGCCGACCACCGCCGGGCTGTCGGGACTGCGCCGCACCTGTGCCTCGAACTGGCGGTGGAAGCCGCCCTCCGGCAGGCTCCACTGCCAGCCGCGCGGCGGACCGGCGGCAAGCTCCTCCCGCTCGGCCGCTGCGAGCAGGCCGACGTCGTCGACGCCGAGCGCCGCGTCCCGGCTGCCGCCGGTGACCAGGCTCGCGAGCAGGGCCGCGAAGCTTTCGACCGCCGCGCGCGCCAGCCGGCCGCGGTCGTACTGGAGCTCGAGCTCGAGGTCGCCGTCGCCAGCCGCGCACAGCAGCTTGAGGATGAAGCGCTCGCCGTAGCTCGACCGGTTGGCGAGCGCAAAGCGCACCCCGTCGAGCAGGTACGGCGGCGCCGCCGGTGCCATCTCGAACTGCCACGCCAGAGGGGGCGGACCGCCCCCCCGAGCGGCCACGCTCGGCTCCGGCGCGAAGAACTCCTGCCACTCTCGGCCCTCGGCCAAGGCGGCCGTGAGCTGGCCGGCCAGCTCGCGCAGCCGCAGCCCCGGCGTCAGGCGGCCGGCGACGGGCAAGCACCGCGCATACGGGCCGAGCCCGCGCTGCAAGGCCGCGTGGCTGCGCCCGTCGCAGACCACGCCGACGACGATTTCGCGGCGCTCCGCGAGGCGCGCGAGCAGCGCCTGCCAGCAGGCGAGCAGCCAGGCTTCGAGCGGCGGTCCGTCCCGCCCGCCGCACGCGTCGCCGAGCGGCAGCGACAGGGTGCAGGAGCCGGGGAGGAAGTCGCCGCCTGCCGACTCCGGGGCACGCCGCTGCCAGGGCAGCGCAGCCTCCGCGGCCGCCCCGCGCTCGGGCGCCCGCCAGTAGCTCTCTCCCAGCGCCGCGTCTTCGCCGTGCCGCAGCTCGTGCAGCCAGTCGGCGAACTGCCAGTACTGCACCGGCTCGTCGTCGGCCGCCGCGCCGGGGCAGGCGTAGGCTGTGGCGACCTCCCGGGTCAGCAGGGCCAGCGTGGGCCGGTCGGCGCACAGCGCGGGCAGGGTGAGCAGCAAGATGTGCCGCGAAGGCCCGAGACGCGCCAGGCAAGCCCCAAGAGGCGGGTAGCCGCGCCGCCGCGCGAGGCCGCGGCGCTCGGCGGCGAGCAGCGCCGCCAGCGCGGCCCGCGATTGCTCGCCGCCCAGCGCCGCGAGGTCCACCTGCCGCCACACCGCCGCGCCACCGCCGTTGTGCACCCGCCGGGTGGGCAGCTCCCCGGGCCCGGCCGGCACCAGCTCGCTGCGCAGGATGTCGTGGCGTGCCACGACATCCTCCAGAGCGGCGCGCAGCCGTTGCGCAGCGAGGGCCCCGGCGATGTTCACGGCGCCCTGCGCGCCGCCCGGCGGACCGCCCCCCTGCAGGTGCCACAGATGAGCCTGCTGCGGCGACAGCGCGAAGGTGGCCCTGCTCACCAGAGTCGCCTCCCGTCTCATGGCTCGCTCCGGCGCCTTCCCGGCGTCGCGCCCTCGCCGGCCGCCGGCGGCGGCGGAGCGCCGGCGAGGATGCGCAGCAGGGCGGCCTCGCTCCTCGTCCGCTGCGCCGCGGCCTGCGCGCGCCGCTCCTGCTCGGAGGCCAGCGCGAGCGACCGCAGGCGAGCGCCCGGCTGCGCCACCGCACCCGCCAGCAGGGCGTTGAAATCCCGCCTCAGACGGGCGATGGTCGCGGCCTCGAACAGCTCGGCGTTGAAGCTGAAGGCGCCGGCCCAGGCCTCCGGCGCGTCGCGCACGAAGAGGCTCAGGTCGCGCTTCACCGTTCCGCTGGTGAGCTCGAGCGGCTCGACCGCCAGCTCGCCCAAGCGCTCGGGCAGCCGCATCGTCTGGAACGAGAACAGGGCGCGCGCAAACGGCGTGGCGTCGGGCGAGCGCCGGGGCCGCAACGCTTCGACCAGGCGGTCGAAGGGGAGCCCCTGGTGGTCGTAGGCCTCGAGGACCCGGTCGCGCACCCGCCGCAGCAGCTCGGTGAACGGCGGGTCTCCGCCCAGGTCCGCGCGCACCACCAGCAAGTTGACGAACAGCCCGATGAGGCCCTCGGTCTCCAGCCGGTCGCGCCCGGTGACGTCGATGGCGACGACCAGGTCCTCCTGCCCCGAAGTGCGCGCGAGCAGCGCCAGGAAGGTGGTGAGCAGGACGATGAAGGGGGTCACCGCCTGCTGGCGGCTCAGCCCGCGCACCGCCGCGGCGAGCGTGGCCGGCACCTCCATCGCCTGGTGCGCCCCGCGCCACGCCGCCGCCGGCCGGCGCGGCCCGCGGGTGGGCAGCGACAGCTCGGGGGCGCCGGCGAGCCGCCGCCGCCAGTAGTCGAGCAGGCGCTCGAGCGCCGCGCCGCGCAGCCAGCCGCGCTGCCAGGCGGCGAAGTCGCCGTACTGGATGGGCAGCGGGGGCAGCCGGGCGGCCAGGCGGCGCACCAGAGCGGGGTAGAGCACCGTCAGCTCGCGCACCAGCACGCCCGTCGACCAGTCGTCGGCGGCGATGTGGTGGAAGGTGAGCTGCAGCACCTGCTCGCCGGCGCCCAGGCGCAGCAAGGCGAGGCGCAGCAGGGGCGCGCGGTCGAGGCTCACGGGCAGCCGGGCCAGGGCGGCGCACAGGCGGCCGCACTCGCCGCTCCGCAGGCCGGGCGGCAAGACCGTCAGATCGACCACCGGCAGGGCCACCGGTGCCGCGGCGGCGAGCGCCAGGCGAGGCCGGCCGGCCACCTCCACGACGGCGGTGCGCAGCACCTCGTGGCGGCGCACGATCTCGGCGAACGCGGCGGCCAGCGCCGCGACGTCGAGCGGGCCGCTCAGGCGCACGGCGTGCGGCACGTTGAGCAATGCCCCGTCCTCGGTCAGCCGCGCGAGGTACCAGAAGCTCTGCTGCGCGAAAGAGAGCGGCGCTTCGCCGTCGCGGCGTGCCGGCATCAGGGGCGGAGCGGCAAGTCCGGCCGCCGCCGCCCTTCCCGCCTCCAGGCGCCGCGCCAGGCCGGCGAGAGTCGGCTCCTCGAAGACGGCGCGGACCGGCAGCTCCACCGCGCAGGCGGCGCGCAGGCGCGACACCAGCCGGGTGGCGAGCAGGGAGTGGCCGCCGCGCGCGAAGAAGTCGTCGTGACGGCCGATCCCGCTCACGCCCAGCAGCTGCTCCCACAGCGTCGCGAGCAGGCCTTCGAGGGGAGTCAGCGGATCGTCGCCGGACTTGCCCGCGGCGGCCTCGGTGCACGGTGCCGGCAGCGCGCGGAGGTCCACCTTGCCGTGGGGCGTCAGCGGCAGGGCCGCGAGCGCCACGTAGCTCGCCGGCACCATGTAGTCGGGAAGCTTGCGCCGCAGCAGGCCCCGCAGCTCCGCGGCAGCCGGAGGCACCGGGCCGCTGGCCACCAGGTAGGCGACCAGGCGGCGGTCCCCGGGCGCGAAGTCGTGCGCCACCACCACCGCCTGGCGCACCTGCGGATGCGCCGCCAGCGCCGCTTCGACTTCGGCGGGCTCGATGCGGAAGCCGCGGACCTTGACCTGCCGGTCGGCGCGGCCGAGGAATTCGAGGCCGCCGTCGGCGCGCCGGCGCGCCAGGTCGCCGGTACGGAAGCAGCGCTGCCCGTCGATCTCGACGAACTGCCGGGCGGTGAGCTCGGGGCGGTTCCAATAGCCGCGGCCGACCCCGGCGCCGGCCACCCAGATCTCCCCCGGCACGCCGCACGGCACGGCGTTGCCCTCGCCGTCGTAGAGCCGCAGCGCGAGCCCCGGCAGGGCCTCGCCGAGCAGCGGCAGCAGCTCGGCCGCGTCGGGCCGCAGCCGATGGCTGGCACAGATCACCGTCGCCTCGGTCGGCCCGTAGAGCACCTCGATCGTCGCCTGCGGGAAGGCGCGCCGCAGGTCGGCGAGCAGCCCGGCCGGCACCGCCTCGCCGCCCACGAAGAGGGTGCGCAGCCGCCGCCGGCGCGCCGCCTCCCCGCCCTGGGCGAGCGCGGCGTCGACGAGCTGGCGCATCAGGCTGGGCACCGCATGGAGGTGGGTGAAGCGGTCGAGAGACGCGATCAGCCGCTCGAGATCGAGCGCCGGGACCAGCTCGACCAGCTCGCAGGTGCCGCCCGCCAGCAGAGGGTTGAGCAGCTCGAACAGGAAGATGTCGAAAGAAAACGGCGCCAGGCACGGCATCGCGTCCGCCGGCTCCCAGCCGAACCGCCGCCGGCTCGCCGCCAGCACGTTGGTCAGGCTGCCGTGCTCGACCAAGACCGCTTTGGGATCTCCGCTCGAGCCTGAGGTGTAGAGCAGGTAGGCGAGATCGCCGGGGCGCACCTCGACCGCCGGGTCGGCGGCGTCCTCGCGGGCCAGCGTCCGGCGCTCCGCGCCGAGATCGACGATGGCGCCGGAGAAAGGTGGCAGCTCCCGCGGCGCGGCGTCGGTGACGAGGATCGCGGCGGCGCAATCGGCGAGCAGGAAGTCGCGCCGCGCCGCTGGCAGCGTGGGCTCGACCGGCACGTAGGCGGCGCCGGCCTTGAGCACGGCGAGCAGGCCGACCACCAGCTCGGCCGAGCGGCCGAGATGCAGGGCCACCCGCACCTCCGGGCCGGCGCCGAGCCGCAGCAGCCGGGCGGCCAGTCGGTTGGCGCGGCGCTCGAGCTCGCCATAGGTGAGCCGGGACTCGCCGGCCACCAGCGCCACCGCGGCGGGCCGCACGGCGGCCTGACGGGTGAAGCGGCGGTGCGCCGGCTCGGCCCCCTCGGCCCCGCCCGCCGCAGTCGGCCACTCCACGAGCAGCTGGTGGCGCTCGGCCCTGCCGAGCAGCGGCAGCGCGCCGAGGCTCGCCGCCGGGTCGGCGCAGCCGCCCGCGAGCAGGTTGGCCAAGTGATGGAGCAGGCGCGCCGCGGTGGTGGCGTCGTAGAGGTCGCGGCTGAAGAGCAGGGCCGCGGACGCCAGGGCACCCTCCCGCTCGCTGGCGACGAGCTCGAGGTCGAAGCGGCAGGCTCCCGTGTCGACGGGCTGCTGCAGCAGCCGCAGGCCGGGCAGACAGAGCGCCGCGGGGGGCGCCGCGTCGACGGCGAACAGCACCTGGAACAGCGGCGGCCGGCTGAGGTCGCGCGCCAGCGGCAGCGCTTCGACCAGGCGCTCGAACGGCAGCTCCTGCCGCTCGTAGGCGGCAAGCGCGGTGTCGCGCACCCGCGCCAGCAGGCCGGCAAAGCTCGGCGGCCCGGAGAGGTCGAGACGCAGCGCCAGGCTGTTGGCGAACAACCCGACCACCCCCGCGGTCTCGGCCAGCCGCCGGTTGGCGACCGGCGTGCCCACGGCGAACTCGTCCTGCCGGCTGTAGCGCCAGAGGACGGCCGCGAACGCCGCCAGGGCGGTCATGAACGTGGTCGTCCCCTGCGCCCGGCCGGCGGCTCGCACGGCCTGGCCGAGGCGGCGGTCGAGCGTCACGGTGGCGACGCCGCCGCGCCGGCCCGCCAGCGCCGGCCGCGGCCGATCGGTGGGCAGGTCGAGCGCGGGGACGGCGGCGAGCTGGCGCCGCCAGTAGGCGAGCTGGGTTGCCGCGCCCTCTCCGGCGAGCCACTGCCGCTCCCAGAGCGCGTAGTCGGCGAACTGCGCGGCCGGCGCCGGCAAGGCCGCGGCGCCGCCTTCCACCAGGCCCCGGCACAGCGCCGCCAGCTCGCCGACGAGCAGCTGGTTGGACCAGCCGTCGGTGACGATGTGGTGCAGGGTGAGGATCAGCCAGTGGGTCTTTCCGCCGGTGCGCAGCAGCAGGGCGCGCAGCAGGGGACCGCGGGCGAGGTCGAACGGCCGCCGGGCGGCCGCGGAGGCGAGTCGGCGGGCCTCGCGCTCGGCGGCGGCGCCGGCCGCGCCGAGATCGACAAGCGGCACCACCACGCGCAGCACCGGCGCGATCACCTGCCGCGGCCCGCCCTCGGCGGCCGGGAAGGTGGTGCGCAGCGACTCGTGACGCCGCACCACCTCGTCGAGGGCGCGCCGCAGGACGGCCGGGCCGAGCACCCCGTCGATGCGCACCGCCGTGGCCAGGTTGTAGAGCGGGCTGCCGGGGTCCATCTGGTCGAAAAACCACAGACGCTGCTGGCCCGAGGAGGGCGGCAGCTCGCCCGGCCGGGCGCCGGCGAGCAGCGGCGGCAGGGCAGGTCCCGGCTGCCCGCCCGCCTCGCCGCGCGCCAGCAGCGCGGCGAGGCCGGCGACGGTCGGGGTGGCGAAGAGCTGGCGCACCGGCAGATCGCACCCCAGAACCTCACGCATGCGGGCCAGCAGCCGGGTGGCCAGCAGCGAGTGGCCGCCGAGGTCGAAGAAGCTGTCGTCGATGCCCACCCGGTCGAGGCCCAGCAGGTCCGCCCACAGGCCGGCCAGCACCTCCTCGGCCGGCGTCCGTGGCGCCCGCCAGGCGAGGTCCGGCCGCAGGCCCAGGGGCGCCGGCAAGGCGCGCCGGTCGACCTTGCCGTTGGGCGTCAGCGGGAGGTGGTCGAGCACGACGAAGAACCCGGGAACCTCGTAGTCCGGCAGCCGGCGCCGCAGCAGCTCGCCGAGCTCTTGGACGCTCGGCCCCGGGGCGGTCCGCGGCACGACGTAGGCCACCAGGCGCTCGCCGCCCGGCGCGGTCACCACCGCCTGGCGCACCCCGGGATGGGTGGCGAGCACCGCCTCGACCTCTCCCAGCTCGACCCGGAAGCCGCGCACCTTGACCTGGTGATCGAGCCGGCCCAAGAACTCGAGCTCGCCGTCGGGCAGCCGCCGGGCCAGGTCGCCGGTGGCATAGAGGCGCTCTCCCGGCTCCGCGGCGAAGGGATGGGGCAGGAACTTCTCGGCCGTGAGGTCCGGTCGGTTGTGGTAGCCGCGGGCCAGGCCTTGCCCGGCGATGGAGAGCGCCGCGGGGACTCCGACCGGCGCCGGCTGGAGGCTGCGGTCGAGCAGCACGATGCCGGTATTGGCCAGGGGCCGCCCGAGGGTCACCCGCCCGCCGCCCCCCTCGAGGCGCGCGCCGGCCGACCAGATGGTCGTCTCGGTCGGCCCGTAGAGGTTCCAGCAGCTCTCCGCCGCCCCGGTCAGGCGGGCGGCGAGCTCGGGGGCCAGCGCCTCGCCGCCGCACAGCACCTTGCAGGTCCCGCCGCCCCGCCAGCCGGCATCGAGCAGCAGCCGCCAGGTCGCCGGCGTCGCCTGCAAGGCGGTGATGCCGTGGCCGGCCAGCAGGGCGCGCAGCCGCGGACCGTCGGCGGCGTCCTCGCGGCTGCAGATCTCGACCGCGGCCCCGACGGTGAGGGGCAAGAACAGCTCCAGGCCGGCGATGTCGAACGACAGCGAGGTCACGGCGAGCAGCCGGTCGGCGGCGGTGAGCGCGAGCTCGCCTTGCATGCCGGCGAGGAAGTTGGCCAGCGCGCCATGCACGATGCCCACTCCTTTCGGCTGCCCGGTCGAGCCCGAGGTGTAGATGACATAGGCCAGGCTGGCCGCGCTGACCGGTCCGGCGGGGAGCGCCGGGGCGGCCGCCGCCTCGGCCACCGCGTCGAAGCAGTCGATGGTCACGACCCGCGCCGCCCCGCCGGGCAGCGCCCGCGCCAGGCTGCGCTCGGTGAGCAGCACCGCCGGGCGCGCGTCCGCCAGCATCGCGGCCATGCGCTCGCGCGGCAAGGCGGGATCGAGCGGGACGTAGGCGCCGCCGGCCCGCAGCACGCCGAGCAGCGCGGTCACCATCGCCGGCGAGCGTTCCAGGCACACCGCCACCGGAACCTCCGGGGCCACGCCCAGGCGCGCCAGCAGCCGGGCCAGCTCGCCCGCCCGCCGCGCCAGGCCGCCGTAGCTCAGGGTCTCGCCGGCGCCGCTCACCGCGCAGGCGTGCGGCCGGCGGCCCGCCTGCGCGGCGATCGCCGACAGCACCGAGCCGCCTTCGGGCAGCGCCAGCCCCGTGTCGTTCCAGGCCACGAGGAGCTGGTGGCGCTCGGCCTCGGCGAGCAGCGGCAGCTCCCCGAGCAGCGTGGCGGGGGCCGCCGCGGCGGCGCGCAGCAGCGCCTCGTAGTGGCGCAAGGCGCGGTCGACGGTCGTGGGGTCGAACAGGTCGGAGCTGTACTCGCAGGCTGCGGCGAGACCCTCGGCCGACCGCTCGACGGTGAGCGTCCAGTCGAACCGCGCGATGCCGCGCTCGACCTCCAGCCGCTCGACCGCCACACCGGGCAGTCGCGGCAGCGGCAGCGGCTGCGGGTGGTAGACGAAGAGCACCTCGAAGAGCGGCTCACGGCTGAGGTCGCGCCGTGGCGCCAGCTCGGCCACCAGCCGCTCGAAGGGCAGTGCCTGGTGGGCATGGGCTTCGAGCACGCGCTCGCGCAGCCGGGCGACCAGATCGCCAAAGGGCAGGCCGCCAGAGACCTCGCCGCGGATCACCAGGGTGTTGACGAACAGGCCGACGACCCCCTCGAGCTCCAGCCGGCCGCGGCCGGCCACCGGCGTGCCGACGCACAGGTCCTCCTCGCCGCCGTAGCGGTGGAGCAGCGCCTGAAAGGCGGCGAGCAGCGTCATGAACAGGGTGGCCCCGGCCGTGCGGCTCAGCCGTTCGAGGGGTGCCGCCAGTCCTCGCCCCAGGGCACGGCGCCGGATGCCGCCGCGCGGCCGCTTGATCGGTGGGCGCGCCCGGTCGGCCGGCAGGGTCACCGTGCTGGAGGCGCCGCGCAGTCTCTCGCGCCAGTAGGAAAGCTCGGCGGCGAGCGCCTCGCCGCTCAGCATGGCGCGCTGCCAGGCCGCGAACTCGGCGTACTGGACCGGCAGCGCCGGCAGGCCCGCGCTACGGCCGCTTACGGCGGCGCCGTAGAAGGCGCTCAGCTCGTGCAGCAGCAGCGCGGTTGACGCCTCGTCGCTCACCGCGTGATGGACGGTAAAGAGCAGGACGTGGCGCCCGCTCCCGAGCACCAGCAGGCGGAGCCGCAGCAGCGGCCCGCACCCGAGCGCAAAGGGCCGGCGCGCCTCGGCGAGCGCCAGCCGCGCGGCCTCGCCCTCCCGGCCGGGCAGGCGCGAGAGATCGACGACAGGCAGCGCCAGGCGCCCCGGTGGCGCGACGACTTGCACCGGCACCCCGCGGCGCTCCACCAGCGTGGTGCGCAGCGCCTCGTGGCGGTGCACCACGCCTTCGAGCGCGCGCTCCAGCGCCGGGATGGCGAGCCCGCCCTCCAGCCGCAGCGCGCCGGGGACGTTGTAGGCGTCGCTTCCCGGCTCGAGCCGATCCAAGAACCACAGCCGCTCCTGGGCGAAGGAGGCCGGCAGATCGCCGCCGCGGGCAAGCGGCGCAAGCGGCGGTGGCGCCGCCGGCCGAGGCCGCCCCGCCGCGGCGACCACCCGCGCCAGGGCGGCCGGGGTTCGCGACTCGAACAGGCTGCGCAGCGGCAGCTCGACGCCGAAGACGGCGTGGACGCGCGCCAGGACCCTGCCGGCGAGCAGCGAGTGACCTCCCAGGGCGAAGAAGTCGTCCTCGCGGCCGGCGGCCGGCAGTCCCAGGACCTCGGCCCAGATCCCGGCCAGGATCTCTTCGCCGGGGCTGGACGGGGCCCCCGCCGCAGCGGCGGCGCCGGCCGCCGGCGGCACGGACGGCCGTGGCGCGGGCTCGGGCAGCGCCCGCCGGTCGATCTTGCCGCTGGGCAGCAGGGGCAAGGCCTCGAGCACCACCGCTCGGTCGGGCACCCACGGCGCGGGAAGGCTGGCGGCCAGCGCGCGCAGCAGCTCGCCCGCGTCGAGCTCGGCTCCCGGCTCGGGCACCAGGTAGGCAATCAAGCGCAGGGCCGGTCCCCGCGCCGCGAGCTCGACCGGGGCCCGGGCGCCCGCCGCGCCGCGCGCCACGACCAGCGCCTCCCGCACGCCCGGCTGACGGCACAGCGCCGCCTCGATCTCGCCGGGCTCGACGCGGACGCCCCGCACCTTGACCTGCAGGTCGATTCGCCCCAGGAACTCCAGCCGCCCGTCGGGGAGACGGCGGGCGAGGTCCCCGCTGCGGTACAGGCGCCCGCCGGCTTGCTCCGCTCCGACGGCGAACGGGTCGGGGACGAAGCTTGCGGCGGTCAGCTCGGGGCGGCCGAGGTAGCCGCGGGCGAGGCCGACCCCGCCGATGCAGAGCTCGGCCGGCACGCCGGCGGGAGCCGGCTCGAACCCGGCGTCGAGCAGATGGGTCTGCACGTCGGCGAGCGGCCGTCCGAGCGAGACGATGCGGCTCCCCGCCAGGTGTTGACCCGCGGTGGCGCAGACCGTGGCTTCGGTGGGTCCGTAGGCATCGATCAGGCGCCGCCCCGCCGCCCACCGGTCGGCGAGCTCGGGCGGGCAGCTCTCGCCGGCCACCACCAGCGTGCGCAGCGCCGGCAGGGCGCCCGGCGGCAGGGCGGCGAGCGCGGAAGGAGGCAGAGTGACGGCCGAGATCTGGCGCGCCGCCAGCAGGCGCAGCAGCGCGGGCCCCGGCAAGATCTCCTCTTGCGCCGCCAGCACGAGCAGGGCGCCGGCCCGCGCCGCCATCGCCACCTCCGAGATCGCGGCGTCGAAGCTCGCGGGCGCGAACTGCAGGATCCGCGAGCCGGGCCCGAGCGCGAAGCGGCGGGCCTGCTCGGCGGCGAGGTTGCCCAGACCGCGGTGGGTGATCAGTACGCCCTTGGGCCGGCCCGTGGATCCCGAGGTGTAGAGCACGTAGGCAAGGCCGTCGGGCCAAGCTTCGTCCCCCGGATCGTCCGCGCTCTGGCGCGCGATCGCCGGCTCTTCGGCGGCCAGGCAGACCTGCGCAACGCCCGCGGGCACCGCCGGCAGGTCCGGCCGTCCGCTCACCACCAGGCGGCAGCCCGAGTCGGCGAGCATCAGGGCCAGCCGCTCTCCGGGATAGGCCGGGTCGAGCGGCAGGTAGGCGGCGCCGGCCTTGAGAATGCCGAGCAGGCCGACCACCTGCTGGACGCCGCGCTCCACGCACAGGCCCACCAGCCTCTCCGGCCCGGCGCCGCGGCGGCGCAGGTAGTGGGCCAGCCGGTTGGCCCGGCTGTTGAGCTCGCCGTAGCTCATGTGCTCGTCGCCGAAGGCAAGCGCCGACGCGTGCGGGCCCACCGCCGCCCAGGCCTCGTAGAGCTCCACCAGGGAGGGTGGGGCGCCGCCTGTCGGACCGGCGGCCCACTCGTGCACCAGCTGGTGGCGCTCGGCGGCGGCGAGCATGGGCAGCCGGCCGAGCAGCTCGTCGGTGTGCGCTGCGATAGCGCAGAGCAGGGTGGCGGCGTGGGTCAGCATCCGCTCGGCCGTCGGCTCGTCGCAGAAGCGCGGGTCGTGGTTGAGGCGCAGCCCCAGCCCCTCCCCGGGCATCCCCACCAGGGCCAGCGGATAGTTGGTCTGCTCGTGGTTGCGCACCTCGGTCACCGCGAGGCCGCTGGCCCCGCTGGCGAGCGCGCGCAGCGCCGCCTCGCGCGGGTAGTTCTCGAAGACGACGATGGTGTCGAAGAGCCTGGCCGCCGGCCGGCCGGCCCAGCCCGCCACCTTGACCAGCGGGCTGTGCTCGTGGCGGCGGACCGCCAGGTTGGCGCCGTGCAGGTCGGCGAGCCAGCTCGCCAGGCGCTCGCCGGCGTCCACCCGGACGCGCAGCGGCAGGGTGTTGACGAACAGCCCCACCATCGCTTCCACCCCGGCGAGCAGCGCCGGGCGGCCGGCGAAGGTGACGCCGAAGACCACCTCCGGCTCGCCGCTGTAGCGCGCCAGCAGCACGGACCAGGCCGCCTGCAAGAGCACGCCGAGCGTGACGCGATGCCGGCGCGCGAGCTGCCGCAAGCGGTCCGTTTCCGCCGCCGTCAGCTCGCGCCGCCGCTCCCGCACGCCGCCGCGCCGCGCCGCGCCGGCCGCAGGCGCTCCGCTGGCGAGACCCCCGCGATCGGCCGGCAACGGCAGGCTCGGCGGCGCGGGCAGGCCGGCCAGGGTAGAGCGCCAGAAGCTCTCCGCGGCCGCCAGGTCCTGGGCCTCGAGCCAGGCGATGTAGTCGCGGAACGGCCGCGGCCGCGGCAGCCGCGCAGGGTCACCGCGACGGAAGCTGCCGTAGAGCTCGAAGAGCTCCTCGAGCAGCAGCGCCACCGACCAGCCGTCGAGCAGCAGGTGGTGGTGGCTCCACACCAAACCGTGGCGGCGGGCGTCGAGCCGCACGAGGTACAGGCGCAGCAGCGGCGCCGCCTCGGGGACGAAACCGCGCTCCCGGTCCCGGCGGAGAAGCGCCGCGAGCTCCCGGCGCTGCACCGCCCCAGGAAGCTCCGTCCAGTCGAGCTCCAGCAACGGCGGGGACAGGAGGCCGTGCACCCGCTGCACCGGCCGCGCGCCGGCGCGGCCGCCGCGGTAGCAAAAAGAGGTGCGCAGCACCGCGTGGCGCGCCAGCAACTCCTCCCAGGTGCGCCGAAACGCCGTGCGGTCGAGCTCGCCCGCGAGCTCGCAGTCGAGCTGCGAGACGTAGACCCCCGCCTCCGGTTCGTAGAGGGTGTGGAAGAGCAGCCCCTCTTGGGTGGAGGACAGCGGGTAGATGTCGTCGATGGGCCCGGCGCCCGCGAGCACCTCGGCGAGCCGCGCGGGGTCGAGCGCGGCGAGGGGAAAATCGCCCACGCACCAGCCGGCCTGGTCGCGCTCGAGCGCCAGCAGCTGGCCCAGCGCCGTGCGGCAGCCGCTGGCCAGGCGCTCGACCATGTCGCGGGACTCGCGGCGCCGGCCGTAGCGCAGCTCCACCCGCAGCTTGCCGGCCGAGATCCGCGCCTCGAGCTCCAGCCGATGGCTGCGGCTCGCTCGGCCGCTGCGGCTCGCGCCCACCGGCTCGGCGGCCGGCTGCAACAGCCGCGAGCCCGCGAGGACCGTGTCGAGCTGCCCCAGGTAGTTGAACAGCACCTCGGCGGGCGGCAGGGCCGCGAGCCGCGCGCGGATATCGGCCGCAGGGGAGAGGTAACGCAGGGCGCCGAACGTCGCGCCGTGCGCGGCGAGCGGGCGCAGCCGCTCCTTGACCCGGCGCAGCGCCGCTGCGGCGTCGGCCGCCGAGGTGCCTGGCGGCAGCTCCAGCCAGGCCGGGAAGATCGCCGTGCACCAGCCGACCGTGCCCGACAGGTCGACGCCCGCGAGCGCGGTCTCGCGGCCGTGGGCCTCGAGGTCGACACGCAGCGCGGCGCCCTGGGCGATCGGCCGCAGGGCGACCGCGAGGGCGGCGAGCAGCAGCTCGTCGACGCGGGCGCGCAGCCGCGTCGCCTGGCCGAGCAGCCGCCGCGTCTCCGCCGCCGTGAGGGTGAAACCGGTTGCCTCCGCCGCGGACTCGGGATCCGGCTCGCGCGGCCGCGCCGCGGCCGGCAATTGAGCGGCCGGAGAGGCGGCCGGCTGCAGCCAGAGCGGCAGGTGGCGGTCGAAGGCCCCGGCGTGCGCGGCCGCGTTCAGGCGCTCGGCCCAGTCGCCGAAAGGGGTGGTCGGCGGGGCCAACGCTGCCGGCCGGCCGCGCTCGAGCGCAAGATAGACCGCCTCGAGGTCGGCCAGCAGCACCCGCCAGGAAACCGCGTCGACGACCAGGTGATGGATGACGACCAGGAGACGGCCGGGACCGCCCGGGGCGGAAGTAAAGAGCGCCGCGCGCAGCAAGGGTCCGCCCTCGAGGTCGAGGCTGGCCTGCAAGCCGGCCGCCGCGGCGGCGCGTGCCCGCTCGCGCGCCGCCGGCGTGAGCTGCGAGAGGTCGAGCTGCGGCACGGGCCACTCCGGCGGCGGCCCCGCGGCCTCCTGCAGCCAGCCTTCCGCAACACGCCGGAAGCGATGGCGCAAGGCGTCGTGCCGGGCGATCACGCGCGCCAGGGCGGCCGCCAGGAGATCCGCGCGGGTGCCTGGCCCGGTGACGAGCAGGACGGCCTGATTGAAGTGGTGCTGGTCGGGCAGTCCGCGGGCGAAAAACCAGTGCTGGGCGGGGGCGAGCGGCGCCGGCCCCGCCCTCCGGCGCGGCGCCTCCCCCGGCGCCGCGGCCTCGGCCATCCCCGCCAGCTCGGCGATCGTCTGATGCTCGAAGAGCTGCTGCGGCAGCAGCCGCAGCCCGGCCTGCTGGCAGCGCGCGACGACCTGGAGGAGGAGGATCGAGTCGCCGCCGAGGGCAAAGAAGTTGTCCTCGACGCCCACCCGCTCTCGGCCCAGCACCTCGCCCCAGATCGCGGCCAGCAACCGCTCCGCCGCCGAGCGCGGCACCACGAACGGGGCCTCCTCGGCTGCCGGCATGGAGCGCTCGAGCGCCGCGAGCGCACGCCTGTCCACCTTGCCGTGCGGCGTCGACGGCAGCTCCTCCAGCCAGTGGAAAGCCGCCGGCACCATGGTTTCCGGCAGGCGCTCGCCGAGGAAGCGGCGCAGCTCGGCGGCGGCCGGCCGCCGGTCCCGGACGGGCGCCACCCAGGCGACGAGGCGGCGCTCGCCTGCGGCGTCCTCGCGCACCAGGACGGCCGCCTCGCCGACCGCGTCGTGGGCGCGCAGAGCCGCCTCGATCTCCCCGAGCTCGATGCGCACGCCGCGGACCTTGACCTGGTCGTCGAGCCGCCCGAGGTATTCGATCGCCCCGTCCGGCCGGTGGCGCGCCAGGTCGCCGGTGCGGTACAGGCGGCTGCCGGGGCGGCCGCTCAGCCGATCGGGGACGAAGCGCTCGGCGGTCAGCTCGGGACGGCCGAGATAGCCGCGGGCGAGCCCGGCGCCGCCGATGTGCAGCTCCCCGGTGACGCCGTGCGGCACCAGCCCGCCCTGCCGGTCCAGCAGGTACACCGCGAGATTGGCGATCGGCCTGCCGATCGGGACCGCCGGCCGCGGCTCCCCGCGCCGGCACCTCCAGGAGGTCACCTCCACGGCCGCTTCCGTGGGCCCGTAGAGGTTGAGCAGCACCGCGCCCAGCCGCGCGAAGAAGCGCCGCTCGAGCTCGGCCGGGAGCGCTTCTCCGCTCGCCATCACCCGCTCGAGACAGCCGCAAGCGGCAAGGCCCGGCTGGGCCAGGAACGGCCGCAGCATCGAGGGCACGAAATGGGCCGTCGTCACCCCTGCCGCGCCGATCAGCTCCGCCAGGTACGCCGCGTCGCGGTGTCCCTCGGGCCGGGCCAGCACCAGGCGCGCGCCGCTGGCGAGTGGCCCGAAGAACTCCCAGACCGAGACATCGAAGGTAAACGGGGTCTTCTGCAGCACCCGGTCCGCGGCGCCGAGCCGGTAGGCCTCCTGCATCCACAGCAGCCGGTTGCAGATGGCGCCATGGGTGTTGACCACTCCCTTGGGCAGGCCGCTCGAGCCGGAGGTGTAGAGGAGGTAGGCGGCATTGCCGGGCCCCACGCCCGAGACCGGGTTGGGCGGCGCGTGCGCGGCCGGCGGCGCCGGCGCCTCGTCCAGCCAGAGAACCGCGGGAACGTGGCCGGCAAGCGATCGCTCGAAGCGCCGCGCCGCAACGACGAGCGGCGCACCGCTGCCGGCCAGCATCTGCGCCAGGCGCGCCGGCGGATCGCCTGGTGAGAGGGGCAGGTAGGCTCCACCGGCCTTCAAGACGGCGAGCAGCGCCACCACCAGCTCGAGCGACCGCTCCAGGCACACCCCGACCGCCACCTCGGGGCCCACGCCGCGGGCGAGCAGCCGGCCGGCGAGGAGGTTGGCCGCGGCATTGAGCTCGGCGTAGCTCAGCTGCCGTCCGGCGTATTCCACCGCCACCGCCGCCGGAGTCCGCGCGGCCTGGGCCTCGACCAGCTCGTGCAGGCATCCGCCTGGCGGATAGCCGGCCGCCGTGTCGTTGAGCTCATGGCACAGGTGGTGGCGCTCGGCCGGCGAGAGCAGCGACAGCTCTGACAGGCGCCTGGCGGGATCGCCGGCGGCCGAGCCGAGCAGCGCGGCGAGATGGCCCAGCAGGCGCTCGGCGGTCGGCGCGTCGAAGAGGTCGGCGTTGTAGCACAGTCTCGCGCTCAGCCCTCCCCCGAGCTCTGCGGCGGCGAGGCTCACGTCGAACTCCGCGCCCTGCGCGTCGAGCGTCAGGGTCTCGAGCTCGAGCGGGCCGAGCCGGAAGGCTACCCCCGGCTCCTGCACCGCCAGGGCCGCGGCGGCCTCGCCGTGCGGCGCCTGCGCGCGGTGGAGCACGCAGAGCGCCTGGCACAGTGGCGGGCGGCTCGGGTCGCGCTGCGGGCGCAGGCGGTCGGCGAGCAGCGGGAAGGGAAACTCGTCGTGGGCGAAGGCGGCGAGCGCTCTCGCCCGCAGGCGCGCGAGCACCTCGGCGAAGGATGGATCGCCTTGCAGCTCCGCCCGCAGCGGCAGCAGGTTGACCAGATAGCCGACCGTTGCCGCGAGCCCGGGCGCGCCGTGGAGCGAGACCGGGGCGCCGACGCAGAAGTCTTCCTGCCCGGAGTGACGCGCCAGCAGCGCCTGGAATCCGGCCAGCAGCGTCAGATACAGAGTGGTGCCCTGGGTGCGCGCGAGGCGGCCGAGGGCGGCGGTCATTCCGCGGTCGAGCCGCAGGCGGCGCGCGGCGCCGGCGTAGGTCCTGGCCGCCGGGCGCGGCCGGTCGGTCGGCAGCTCGAGGTCGGAGAGGCCGCCGGCGAGCTCGCTCTGCCAGGCCTGCCACAGCCGCTCGCCGGCGGGACCGGCAAGCAGCTGGCGCTGCCTGCGGCCGTAGTCGAGGAGATCGCCCGGCGGGGGAGGCAGGTCCGCCGGCTCACCGCGCTGTGCCGCCGCGTAGAGCGCGCCCAGCTCGCCCAGCAGCACGCCGATCGATCGGAAGTCGGCGACCAGGTGGTGGATGGCCAGGAGCAGCACCGTTTCTCCCCCCGTCCGGGCGAACAGGTGGACGCGCAGCGGCGGGCCCGTGTCGAGATCGAACGGACGGCGGGCTTCGGCGCGCAGGCGCGACTCGAGCGCCGCGGCGCTCCAGCCCGCCGCCTCGTGGCGGCGCAGCTCGATCTTCATCGTCGGCTGCACCCGCTGCACCGCCCGCCCCCCTCGCGCCGAGAACGTGGTGCGCAGGGCGGCATGGCGGGCGGCGAGGGCGTCGAGCGCGCAGCCCAGGGCGGCGGTGTCGAGCGGGCCGCGCCGCCGCGCCGCGGCCGCGAGATTGTGCACGGCGCTCTGCGGCGCGAGCTGGGTGAACAGCCAGAGCGCCTCCTGGCCGTGGGAGAGGGGGTGCTCGGCCGACTCCGCCGCCACCGCCTCCGGCGGCGCGGCGACGGGGGCCGCCGAGTCGAGCCGCGCGGCCAGCTCGCCGGCAAGCTGCGCGATGCTCGCGCCGGAGAGCAGGCCGGCGAGCCCGAGGCGCAAGCCGAGCTCTTCTTCCACCCGCCCTTGCAGCTCGGCGGCGGCCACCGAGTCGAGGCCCAGAGCCGTGAGCCCCACCTGCGGATCGAGATCGCAGGCGCTGCGGCCCAAGCTGCGCGCCACCTGCTCGGCGAGGTAGGCGCACAGGGCTCCCGCCCGCTCGGCGCGCGGCAGAGCCAGCAGATCGTCGCCGCTGAGCTCGACGAGCGGAGCCGCGACGTCCGCCGCCGTAGCCTCGGGGGAGAGGCTGCGCCCGACCACCTCGAGGGTGCCGGCGAGATAGCCTTCGCGGCAGGCGGCGCGGCGGATCTTGCCGCTGGTGGTTTTCGGGATCGTCGCCGTCCGCACCAGCACCAGCTCGTAGACTCGCGCGGCGTGCTCCTCGGCCACCGCCCGGCGTACCGCCTCGGCGATCCTCCCCAGCACGGCGCCGCCGCCACGTTCCACCTCGTAGACCACGACCAGGCGCTCCTCGCCGCCGACGTCGACGGCGAAAGCCGCGCCGGCCCCCGGCTGCAGTGCGGGATCGCTGCGCTCGGCCGTGAGCTCGATGTCCTGGGGGTAGAGATTGCGCCCGTGCAGGATGACGAGGTCCTTGAGCCGGCCGGTCACGAACAGCTCGCCCGACGCCACGAAGCCGAGATCGCCGGTGCGCAGGAAGCGCCGCCCGCCGTCGCCGGCGAGGGTGGCGGCAAAGACCGTGGCGCTCTCCTCCGGCCGGTTCCAGTAGCCCTGGGCCACCGAAGGGCCGCCGATCCAGATCTCCCCGACGCGCCCGGGCCGGCAGGGCGCGCCGCTGTGCGGCTCGACGATGCGCACGGCGTGCCCGGGCAGCGGCGCGCCGCAGCCGACCAGGGTGCAGCGCGCCGCCCCGGCCACCGGCGGCGCGACGCGGTGCCGGGCGAGCGCTGCCGCGGCGACCTGCCGCACCACGGGCGCCGCGGCCGACCGCCCGCTGGCGACCAGCAAGGTGGCTTCGGCCAGCCCGTAGCTGGCGGTGGCGGCCTCGGCGCGGAAGCCGTGCGGCGCGAAGGCGGCGGTGAAGCGGGCCAGGGTCTCGGCGCGGACCGGCTCGGCGCCGTTGATCGCCACCCTCCAGCTGCTCAGGTCGAGTCCCGCGCGCTGCTCCGGCTGGCTGCGGCGCACGCAGAGGTCGTAGGCGAAGTTGGGGGCGGCGCTCACCGTGGCGCGGCTGCGCGAGATGGCCCACAGCCAGCGCAGCGGACGCTGCAGGAAGGCAAACGGCGACATCAGCGTCACCGGAAAGCCGGAGTACAGCGGCTGCAGCAGCCCGCCGATCAGGCCCATGTCGTGATACGGGGGCAGCCAGCTCACCGCGCGGCTGTCCGCGGTCAGCGCGTAGCGGCGCCGCATCGCGGCGAGGTTGGCGAGCAGGTTGGCGTGGCCGAGCATCACCCCTTTCGGGGTTCCCGTCGAGCCCGAGGTGTACTGCAGGATGGCCAGGTTGGGCGCTCGGCTACCCGGTTCCCGCCAGTCCGCGGCCAGCGATTCCGGCAGCTCGTCGGTGGCCAGCCAGCCGAGCGCCGCGAGCTGCGGCGCCTGGGCGCGCCATGCCGCCGCGCGCTCGAAGATGCGCCCCGTGGAGAGGGCCAGCCGCGGCTGCGCGTCGGCGACGATCGCCAGCAGCCGCGGCAGGCTGCGGTTGATCCGCGGAGGGTAGGCAGGAAGCGCGACGGCGCCGGCATAGAGGCAACCCAGCAGAGCGGCCGCGTAGGCGAGGCCGGGCGGATAGAGCAGGAGCACCTGCTGCCCGGCCGCGCCGCGTTCGGCGAGCAGGACGGCCACGGCGCGCGCCCGGCGGTCGAGCTCGCCATAGGTGAGCGTCTCGGCCCGCTGCTCGCCGTCGATGAGAAAGGTGTAGACGATCTCGTCCGGCCGCGCGCAGGCGCGCCTCCGCAGCACCTGATCGAGGGCTCGGGCGCCCCGCGCCGCGTCAGCGAGCCGGCCCGCCAAGCGCGCTCCCCGAAGTCGATCCCTGCGGCCCCGGCCGCGTGGCCGGCCGGCGGCCGGGACAGGCTCGGCTAGTTCCCCAGCCCGAGCTTCTTCTAGCTGGACAGAGCTCCTTGATGAAGCGTCTTGGCGATTTCGGCATAGGCTGGTCTCTTCATAACCATTGACTCGTAATTGATGCTCTTGGCGATATAGTACAGTCCTCTCATGCTTCAAATCTAGTCAACCTTGAAAATTACCCGAGAGCCTTGAAATGACCCGACCAAATTGAGAGTTTTCTAGGACCAGGAGGACGACGCTATGGAGCAGGTGGCTCAGGACCTACGCTTCGGATTCCGCATGCTGCTGCGCAACCCGCTGGTCAATACCGTGGCGATCCTCTCGCTGGCGCTCGGCATCGGGGCCAATTCGGCCATCTTCAGCCTGGCCAACTCGGTGTTGCTCGAGGTCCTTCCCGGGGTCGCCAGGCCGGAGCGGTTGGCGGCGATCTACACCAAGACCCGCTTTTCGGACTACAGCGCCACGTCCTACCCCGACTTCAAGAGCCTGCGCGACGGCAACCGGTCGTTTGCGCCCATCGTGGCCCGCCAGCCGGCGTTCATGAATCTCGGCACCGCCGACACCCCCGAGCGCATCCAGGGCGAGCTGGTCAGCTACGACTACTTCACCGCCCTCGGCGTCGCGACCGCCCGCGGGCGCACCTTCCTGCCGCAGGACGACGAGGTCGGGGCTCATCCGGTCGCGGTCGTCAGCCACGACTTCTGGCAGCGCCGGCTCGGCGGCGATCCGGCACTGCTCGACAAGAACCTGCTGCTCAACGGCAAGCGCTTTCAGGTCGTCGGGGTCGCCCCGGCCGGTTTCCGCGGCGTCAGCTTGGAGACCAAGAGCGAGGTCTGGGTGCCCACCGGGATGAGCGGCACCTTCCTGCCCGAAGGCGATCGCGTCCTCACCCAGCGCGGCCTGCTGCTGTTCAAGCTGTTCGGCAGATTGCGCCCGAGTGTCTCCCTCGAGCAGGCGCAAGCCGATCTGGCGGCCATCCGCAAGCGCCTCAACGAGCAGTTTCCGGCGCCGTTCCGGCGCGGCGTCGTGCTCGTGCCCGCCGTCGACGCCGGCTTCTCGCCGGACCAGCGGATGACGGTCAGCCGCATGGTCTGGCTGCTGGTCACCGTGGTCGGCCTGGTGCTGCTGATCGCCTGCGTGAACCTGGCCAACCTGATGCTGGCGCGGGCGACGCGGCGCCGCCGAGAGATCTCGGTACGGCAGGCGATGGGCGCCAGCCGGCTGCGGCTGGTGCGGCAGCTCCTCACCGAGAGCTTGCTGCTCGGGCTCATCGGCGGTGCCGCCGGGCTGCTCGTCGCCCGGCTCGTCTTCCCGGTGCTGACGCGCTTCCGGCTGCCGGCCTCGATCGTGCTCAGCTTCGGCCTCAACGGCCGGGTCTTCGCCTTCGCCCTGCTCCTGTCGCTGCTGACCGGTGTCTTGGTCGGTCTCGCCCCGGCGCTGCAGACCACCCGTCCCAGCCTGATGCCGGCGCTCAAGGACGCCGCGCCGGCTCCTTCCCGCAGCCGCACCTTCGGCCTGCGCGGCCTCTTCGTCGTCGCCCAGTTCGCGCTGTCGCTTCTGCTGCTGGTCGGCGCCGGCCTGTTCCTCGAGACGCTCGCCCGGCTGCAGTCGATCGATCCCGGATTCAATCCCAGGCGCCTGGCCGCGATGTCGCTCGATCTCGGCCTCACCGGCTTCACAGACGAGCAGGCGCAGGCCTTCCTTTCGCAGCTGACCGGGCGGGTCGCCGCCCTGCCCGGGGTGCGGGCGGTCAGCGTCAGCTCCGCGCTGCCGGTCGAGCCCGAGGGCTCATCGGTGAGCCTGTTTTTCGACGCCAGGCCCCAGGAAGGGCAGCGGGTCGGCGTCAACCTGGTCGACGTCGGCTACTTTTCCACCGTCGGCCTGCCGCTCGTGCGCGGCCGTGACTTCACCGTCGGCGACCGTGGCACCGCGCCTCCGGTGTGCATCGTCAATCAGACCCTCGCCGAGAGGTTCTGGCCGCACCAGGAGCCGCTCGGCAAGCGCATGCGCTTCTCGGGCCCCGAGGGCAAGTACCTCGAAGTCGTCGGCGTGGCCAGGGACTCGAAGTACGAGACGCTGCGCGAGGAGGCCAAGCCGTTCCTCTACCTGCCGCAGCGCCAGGTCTTTTCGCTCTTTGACACCACCAAGCACCTACTGGTGCGCACGGCAGGCGATCCCGCACCGCTTTTTGCCCCGATCCGGCGCGAGGTGCACGCCCTCAGCGGCACGCTCGCCCTCTTCGATGTCATGAACATGTCCGACTACCTTTCTACCTTGACCGTCCGCGAGCGCCAGACCGCGCTGCTGCTCTCGGTCTTCGCCCTGCTCGCCCTGCTGCTGGCGGCGATCGGCCTTTACGGCGTGATGTCGTACTCGGTGAGCCAGCGGACGCATGAGATCGGCATCCGCATCGCCCTCGGCGCCGGCCGCGCGGAGCTCATGCGGCAGATCGTCGGCGAGAGCGCACAGCTGCTCGTCGTCGGCGGGATCGTCGGACTGCTCGCCTCCCGCCTGTCCACCCGATGGGTGGCGGGCCTCCTCTACGGCGTGCGGCCCGACGACCTCGCCACTCTGGCCGCCGCCGCCGTGGTCCTCGCGCTCGTCGGCCTGGCGGCGAGCCTGTTGCCGGCGCGGCGCGCGGCGCGGCTCGATCCCACCTTTGCCATGCGCCAGCAGTGACCCGCACGGTTGGCGCCGCGCCGTCCGCACGGCCGATACCCTTGCGGACGGCCCGCCGCCGCTCCCGGCCGCCGGCTACGGCGTGGGCCCGCCAGGCAAGCGGTCGCGCGGACCCGTGCCCGACCCGAGCCGCAGCAGCATCGCGGCGCGGTGGCGGAGGTCCGGGTCTCGATGGTGCGCCGCCACCTCGGCCAGCACCGGGTGGCCGTCGCGCTTGGGCAGGCGGTTGAGGGCGACCAGCGCCATGCCCTTGACCTCCATCTCGGGATCGTTGGCGACCGCCTCCTCGAGCACCGGAAGCGCCGCGCCGCCGACCTTGCGCGCATAGGAGACCAGCGCCTGGCCCCGCACCGCCGGATTGCGGTCCTCGCGTGCCGTGCGCAGCAGCAGGTCGGCAGCCTCCGCGACGTCGCTGAACGCCAGCGAGCGGACCACCTGGCGGCGGAAGTCTCCGTCCTGGTCCTCAGCGAGCAGGCGGCGCAACACCGCATAACCCGATCCTCCCCTAGCATGCGCCAGGGCCATCGCCGCGCGCTCGCGCAGTGGACCGGACTCGCCGGGCCGCACGAAGAGGGCGAGGGCGCGATCGGCCGGCGCGTCGGCGTGGCGCGCGATGGCGGCAAGGGCGCTGCTCAGGAGCTCCGGCTCCGGCCTCCCGCCCCCGGCGGGGCGGACGATCGAGCCGAGCAGGGCGACGCTGTCCTCGGACCGCACGCCCTTGACCCAGCGCACCCCCTCCGCCTCCAGGCGGCAATCGCTCGAAAAGCTCTCGACCCGATCGATGCGCCCCTGCTGGACATGCAGCAGCACGCTCAGCTCGGGATGCGCGCTCGTCCGCCCCCGGCTCTCGAAGCTACCTCCCTGCACACCGCCCCCCGGTTCGAGCGCGCACCCCGCGCCGCCTGCGCAGCAGATGGAGGCGATCTCGCCTGCCAGCGGCACCTCGTAACCGATCCAGGCCGCTCCCGCCTGGACTTGGGAGAGCTCACTGCGCAGCTCATTTGCCGCCGAATCGTTCCGGAGCTCGCCGTCGCGGGCCGCCGGCAGCGCTCGCGCCTGCCACCCCAGGACGGCAACCACCACCGCGGAGGTCGCGATCCGAAGAGTTCTCTTGTCGTTCATCGTGTCCCCTCCCTGAAGCAGTCCAAGAGAGCCTGCTTCCCTCGCAGTATGAGCTTGCGCACCCGCTAAGTCAACGGCCCGAGCTCGCAGGGTTCTCATGCCACCTGCTTGAGAGGTAGGACAGGGATGAGTGTGCTATTCTTTACTGCTAAACATCTCAACTGGAGACTTCCTCTCATGATGCTCAAGACCAGGAACAAGCCAGGTTCACCCGACCCCGGGAGAGAGCCCGTGAGGGCGTTTCGGCGACATTTCACGGCCAGGGCTCTGTCGTTCATGAGCTTGACCTGGGCGCAGATCCTCCTGGCCCTCATCGTCGGCGCGCTGTTGTCGTCGATGGTGCTGCCAGAGCAGAAATACTGGGGCGCATTTCATCATGTTGGGATCGGACTGCTCGTTGCGGCTGTCGTTACACTCTTCTGGCATATCCGTGAGTTCTCCGATTTCTTCGAGAGGTTTGCCAGATCAGTTCTACTCGAGGATGCGTGGTTGTCACGCCTGAAGACAGAGACTCTGACCGACCTGCGGTCGCGAGCAGGCCAGCAGATCCTGGAGTCGTGTGTGGACAATGACGAGTACATGCGTGGTGAGCTCGCGGACTGGATTGACCAGATCTTGTACCACAGGCTGCTTCCCGACCCCGCAATTCCGTCCCAGGGCATGTACAGGGAGAACTACAGAGAATACATCGTAATCGAGAATATGTCACTGGAAGAGGCGCTACGCGACGTTGGCGAGGATCCCGCGCGCTACCCTCGCGACGTGTTGGGCTCGCCCGTTCACAAGATTGTCACGACGACCACGTACACTCTCATTGCTCCCAGCAAGTCAAGTTCCGAGTACAAGATAGAGTTGGAGGCGAGATTCGCCGATATGCCTCATTTCCCGCTCCCCAAGAGAATGCTCTTCCGAGCCGGACACTCACGACCGGATGCCAAGACAGTGAACCTCAAGGTCACGGACCGAGAGCTCGGTGGAATCGATGTCAACGCCGATCCGGTATCCCTGGAGATCGAGGGCGGCAAGTGTGCCGTATGGACTCAGGCAGTCGAGTTCAGATCGCCTCGCAACGAGGCCCACATCCTCAATTCGATGGCCTTGCTCACCAGAGGTATGCAAGTTGATCTGTTCCAGGCTGGTAGAGAACCATACCTGGTCTTCGACGGCGGTATCGTCGCATTCGGTGCCGGCGATCCGACTTTTGACTTGCATACCATCCATCTGAGGTTTGATCACTGGCTGTTCGAGAATCAAGGTTACTGTATCTGGTGGTGGCAACGAGAGACTGTCGCGAAGCGAGCTGAAGCCTCGACCCAACCTGAGGTCGGGAAGCAAGTCGACGGCACCGATGACTTGGTCAAAGCCGGCCAAGGGTGATACCACTACTGGGGCGGACGCTTCTCCCAGCCCGGACGGGTTCCACAGCCGAACCTTAAGCTACCCTGGTTCTGGCGGTTGGGTCGATGTCCGAGCCTCGGATCGGTCTCCTCTCAGCGGTGCTCCCGCCGGCTGCGGCGGTCCGGCCGGCTGCCGGCCTCGCAGGGCGCCGGCCAGCCCGCGGAGCGGCCGCCCCAGCGCCCAGAGCAGCCGCACGGCCCGCGAGCCGAGGATCGGCCTGGCCTCCGCAAAGAGCTGCGAGAACAGAGCCAGGTTGCGCAGGTACTCCCTCCATCCTGCGTACAACGCCAACTGCCTCGCGTCATAAGGCGTCGCCGCATCCTCGACCTTCCCCAGCAGGAGGTCGTACAGCCTTTTCTGCTCCGGAGTGGCCTCGGCAAGCTGCGAGAAGGCCGCCCGGCTGCGGTGGCGGTGCAGGCTGGCGTCGACTGCCTGCACCATCTCGGGCAGCCGTTGCCCTTCCCGTGCCCCCTCGCTGCCGCAATGCTCGTCGAGGAAACCGCTCAGCCTGGCGCACTGCGCCTCCGGCGACTCGAGCACGTCTTCATAGGCGACGAAGAGCTTGCTCGCGCTCGCCTCGACCGCGTCGAGGATCGACAGGGTGTAGTGCTGCCAGCGCAGCAGGCTGGCGGCGGTGAGGCGAATGCCCTCCGGCAGGCCCGGCGGCAGGGTGAACTCCTCCCACGAGGCAGCCACGTCCGCCGGATTGCGCACCGCCACGACGTACACCGGCCGTTCTACGATTTCCTGCCAGAACGGCAGCATCACGCTGAGCAGCGGATCTTTCCAGAACCAGGCCGTGCCACCGTCTTCCATCTCGGCGATCAGCCGCAAGGCCCGTTGGCGATGGAGGGGCTCCTGCGCCTTCTGCCGCACGCACTCCCGGAAGGAGGGGTGCAGCAGCCCCACCTCGTTGGCGAGATCGCCGAGGAAGTCGTGCAGCCCCTCGTGCTCCCAGTATCCGCGCGGGTTGCCGCTGTTGCCGCGGCTCAGCCTGGCGGGATCGCCGCCGTAGGCTCCCCAGCGGTACACCAGCTCGGCGATCAGGGAGGTCCCGCTGCGGTTGACGCCGAGGATGAAAACCGGCCCGGCGCGCCGGCTCATGGCCCGGCTCGTCCTCCGTGGGCAGCCCGAGGCCGGCTCCCCGGAGCCGGGCCGGCGAGGATGGCTCGCCACAGCGCGGGGTTGTCCCATTGCGCCAGCGGCCTGCCGTCGATGAAGACCGCCGGTGTCTCGTCGAGCTTGAGCTTACCGCCGAGCGCAACGTCGGCGGCAATCCGCTCGCGGCCGGCGCGCCGGGCGGTACGCGCGGCGATCTCCGCGGCCACCAGACCCGCGTCGCGGGCCAGCTCTCCCCAGCGCTTCTCGCGCACGGCGCCCTGGTGCTCGAACAGGGAGTCGTGCATCCTCAGGAAGGCCGCGGTGCCACCGGTTTCCCGCGCGGCCTCGGCGGCGGCGGCGGCCTCGCATGCCTGGGGGTGCGGTGCGCCGGCGACGATCGGGTTGCAGTCCTGGTCGAGAGGGAAGTGCTTGAAGACCAGCCTGACCTGGCCGTCGAGCATGGGCACCAGCTCGTGGCGGAACAGGGCGGCGAAGCGGCGGCACCCCGGACATTGAAAATCGCTGAAGACGACGATGGTATGGGCCGCCGCGGCGCCACCCACGATGCCGTCGTCCGGGCGGATCGGGATTTCCAGCGGAGCGGTGCGCAGGTGCAGGTAGCGCTGCAGGTCCACGTCGCCGTTGACCTCCTCGACCTGGGCACGGGCCGCCGCCAAGGCCCCTTTCAGCCGCGCGTTGATGGTCCCCTCGATGGCGACCAGCGCGAAGGCCGCGGCCAGGAGCAGCCCTGCGATGCCCAGGCGGGTCGCGGGGCGGGCCGGTTCCGGCGTCGCGTCGCGCTCCCGCGGCCACAGGGCGAACGCCACCGCCAGGAGGGCCCAATCGATCGCGTGCACCACCAGGCACCAGGGGCATACCGTGTGGAGCTCGGCGAGCATCGCCACCATGAGCACCAGCGAGACGATGGCGCCGCAGAGATTGGCCGTGAGCGGCGCCAGCTGCCAGAAGCGGCCGGCGCGGTTGGGGCGCCCCACCACCGCGTACCAGAGAGCGAGGGCGCCGAAGTAAGCCACCCCCAAGGCGGCGACCGAGATCCTTCCCGACAGAGTTGCCCACCGGCTCTGCAACGCCTCGGCGCAGCCGCCATGCCGCGGACCGCAGACCAGGCGGAACAGAGGACCCGAAGCCGTGCCGTGGGACTGCTGGTAGCGCAGCAGCAGCAGGCTTACCAGGGCACCCGCGAGGGCCAGGATCACCGCCAGCCAGAGGAGCCGTGACCCGGTGGCGCGGCGGGCGGAGTCGACGCGGCTGACGCTGCCGGAGGACGGTTGCGCCGGTGCCGTGGCTGAGCTATCCATGCGGTTGCCTCCTGCGGCCCGCGCGGGGCCCGCTGACAAGCTGCGGTTGATGCCGGCATCCCGGCGACGCCAGAGCAGGGCCGCTCAAATCGAGACCCTCCGACTGACAATGGTGAGGTCTCCGTTTTGAAATGGCACGGCTCTGTTTCCCCGGGCGGCGACCAGCGCACTGGCGGCCGGGGGCAGGCCGGGCGAGCGGTCGGCAAGATAGGCGGTCTGCGGGGCGGTCGTGCCCAGCACCACCTCCAGCTCAACGCCCGCGGCCGGCACCCCGAGCACGAAGTAGGGAATCCAGCTCGTCGGCGGGGCGCCGTCTTGCCGCGGCGGCACGAGCCGGCCCGCCACCCTGACCGTCTCGACCCGCGCAGAGCTGGGCAGATAGAGGACCATGAAAGGCGCTCCGCGCGGTGAAGAAAGGCGGATCCGGACCCTCTTGCGGCCGGCGGCAGCGGTGCTGCCGAGGATCGTCAGCTCGGGGGCCGGAAGAGCGGCAACATCTGCCGGAGCAGCAAAGACGTCGGCGCGCTCGGACCATGGAAAGCCCGCCACCCGGCCCGCCTCGAAGGCGGCGGCATGGCGCACCGCGGGTGGCGGGGGCAGGGGCGACTCGACGAGCCAGCGCGAGGCGCCTCCGTCCGCGTCCTCGAAAAGGTCGATCGTCAGCCGTTGCGGCGACCGCGGTGAGAACGGCTGCCCGAGCGCGGCCAGCCCGGCCAGGACCAGGGCCAGCGCGCCGGCGGCCGGCGCCAGCAGGCGGCGCCACAACCGCGACGCGGCCGCGACCAACGGCGCCAGCCCGGCGAGCACGAGCCCCAGCAGGACGCCAACGGCCGGCAGGACCGCGACTCCGATCCCGTCATAGACGAAGCCGAGCAGCGGAAACCAGACAAGGGCAGCCGCCAGGACCGGCAGGATGGTGGCCCAGTGGAACCGGCCCCACGCCCGGCGCGAGGCCAGGATCGCCCCCGTCGCTCCGGCGACCAGGCCGGGGACGACGAAGAGGTAGCAGAGCGCCGGGGCCAGGGCGGCCAGCACGATGCTCGCGAGCGACCAGCCGATCCAGGCGCCGGCCCACAGCCCCGGGGGGCTCGCGCGGCGGCCCAGGGTGGCCGCGACCGCGGCGACCACGGCCAGCGCCGCCAGCCAGAACGCCGCCTGGGCGGCCAAGGGGTGAGCCACCCACGGCGCGCGGAAGGCTCCCGCCGCGCCGAGGAGGAGGGCGAGCAGAAAGGGCGCCAGGACGCAGCCCGCCAGGATCGCCAGCCAGATGAGAACTCCGCCCCCCAGCGAGCCCGGCGAGAGCAGGCGGTAGCGGGCGAGCTGCACGGCCGACACGAGCACCAGCAGCAGGCCGGCACACGCCAGCGGCAGGCTCCAGCCGAGCGGCCACCACACCAGCCCCAGACTCAGCACATCGAAGAACACCGCGTCACCGCGCCGGCGAGCTCCGAGATCCGCGCCGGCCAGGGCTGTGACCGTGGCCCGCGCATTGTCTCCCTGGTGTTGCAGGCTCGCCGGCGAGAGATTCCGCAGCTCGTCGGCCGAGGTGTGATATCTCGCCGCGCCGCCGATGAAGGCGAAATTGAATCCCCGCACACCGCTGCGCACGAAGACCGTGAAATCCGTGTCGTTGGGCAGCCGGCGGTAGATCGTGGTGAACACCGAGCTGGTCATCGGGCGTGCCACGCGGGCGAGCAGCGGCAGCAGCCACGCGTTGCCCGGGCCGGTCTCGAACATCAGGCTGGGGCCCTGCGTGCCGCGGGCCTCCAGATTGACCGCGGCACCGACCCGCCTGGCCAGCGGATGCTCCGCCATGAACAGCCTCGAGCCCAACAGCCCCGGCTCCTCGCCGTCGCTGAGCAGCAGCACGATCGAGTGGCGCGGCGCAGGCTCGAGCTTGAGCAGGCGGGCGATCTCGAGAACCGCCGCGACTCCGGCCAGATCGTCCGCCGCGCCGGGACCTGCTCCCACCGAGTCGTAGTGCGCCGCGAGCAGCACGGCCCGAGAGGTGTCGCGCCCGGGCAGCAGGGCTACCACGTTCTGCACCGCGGCGCAGACGTTGCGCTCGTTGCAGGCGAAACCCTCCTCGACTTGCGGCGAGTAGCCGAGCCGGCGGAGGATCGCGACCACCCGCTCGCGCGTCCGGCCGTGCGCCTGGGTGCCCACCGGATGGGGCTCGCCGCCGCCCAGCAGCTCGCCGAGCAGCGCGCGCGCTCGCCCGGCCGAAAAGTCGCCGGCTGGAGCGTCGGGCGCCTTGGCGGCAGGCCCCTTGTAGAGCACCGAGATCAGCGCCAGGACCGCTCCCAAGAGGGCCAGGGTCGCCGGCAGAGCCCGACTCGGGAGCGCCCCTCCTCGCCGAGCCTCCTCTCCCGCCCCCGCCGCCGGTGCAGCCGAGACCCCTCGGAGCTCAGCCGGCGCCACGGCCCAGCTCCACGGCCTCGCAGCCGAGCGATCGCAGGCAATCCTCGAGCCGCTCGAGGCCGGCCTTAAGCCCGGCTTCGTCGATGATCAGGGGCGGCAGGATCTTCAGCACCTCGTCGGCGCGTCCGGCCGTCTCGATGATGAGGCCGCGGTCAAACGCCGCACGGGCGAGCTGCGCCGCCAGGCCGGGGGAGGGGAAGCTGATCCCCTGAATGAGGCCCCGGCCGCGCAGCTCGCCTCGGGCCGCCGGGTGGCTGTGCAGCAGCTCTTCCGCCCAGGCCTCGAGCAGCGCCGCCTTGCGCTCGACTTCGCGGCTCAGGGCATCGTCGCGCCAAAAGAGCGACAGCGCCGCGGCTCCCGCCACGAAGGCCAGGTTGTTGCCGCGAAAGGTCCCGGTGTGCTCACCCGGGCTCCACACGTCGAGCTGCGGCCGGATCAGCAGCAGCGACATGGGTAGACCGATGCCGCTGATCGATTTCGAGAGGGTGACGAGGTCGGGCAGGATGCCGGCCGGCTCGAAGCTGAAAAACGGCCCCGTCCGGCCGCACCCGACCTGGATGTCGTCAACGATCAGCAAGACCCCGAAGCGGCGGACCAGCTGGTCGAGGCGCCGCAGCCAGGACCAAGACGCGCTGTGCACCCCGCCCTCCGCCTGCACCGTCTCGACGATCACCGCCGCCGGCAGATCGACGCCCCCGGCCGAGTCCGCGAGGAGCCCTTCCAGGTAGACGAGGCCGTCCACCTCGGGGCCGAGATCGTTCTCGTACGGCACCGCGACGGTGAAGGCGAGAGGAACGCCGGCGCCCGAACGCTTCTTGGCGTTGGCGGTCACCGCCAGAGCGCCGAGAGTCATGCCGTGGTAGGAGCGGGAGAAGTACACCACGTTGGTCCTGCCCGTGGCCTTGCGGGCCAGCTTGAGAGCCGCCTCGACGGCGTTGGTGCCCGTGGGCCCGCAGAACTGCACCTTGTAGTCGAGCCGCCGCGGAGCGAGGATCAGGGACTCGAAGAACTCGAGGAACCGGCGCTTGGCCGCCGTCGCCATGTCCAGGCTGTGCAGCACGCCGTCGCCTTGCAGGTAGTCGACGAGCTCCCGTTTGATGTCCGGGTGGTTGTGACCGTAGTTGAGCGTGCCGGCGCCGCTGAAAAAATCGATGTAGCGCCGGCCCGCCTCGTCGACCAGGTGGTACCCGAGCGCGCTCGTGAACACCGTCGGGAACGAGCGGCAGTAAGAGCGGACCTCCGATTCGAGCCTGTCGAAGATCTCCATGGCGCTCCAGTCGCGAAGGCCCTCGGCCTCCAGGCTAAGAGCAATATAGAGATGATAGTAGCACAGCGCTTGCGCGTAGTAGGGGAAGTTTCAGAAGTCCCAGAGGACGCCCGCCGCCGCGCGGACGAGGGAGCGGTGAGTTCCGCCTCAAAGCCGCAATCCAGGGTGATAGAATTATCGCAACCTCGTCGCTCAAGGAGGAGTCTCTTTGCCAGTCCGCTCACGGAAGACGAAGACGCCGATCGAACGACTCCGGATCCTGCTGTCCAGCCGCAACAGGGACCTCATCCCCGACGGGGCCGGCGGCACTGTGGCTCTCTCGGAGGTGCGCCGGAAGCTCCAGGACGACCTGCAGCGTGCAAAGTTTCTCGGCTACCAGCTCTTGGAGGTCTGGATCAACGAGGAAGCGGGAGCCGAGAGCGGAGACGCCGACATCTGGGGCCACTGCATGAGGGAGGTGGATCGGGCCGACATCGTGGTCGTGATCTACAACGGCGAGGCTGGTTGGGGAGCCGATCTCGGCGAGGTCGGGATCTGCCACGCCGAGATGCAGCGGGTGTTCGATCGCTCACCCTCGAAACTGCGGCCCATCGCCCTGGACTTCGCCTCGAACCCCGCTCTCGGTCTGATCAGCCCCAAGGACGCAGCCGCGAGAAACTCTCCGAACCGCCGCTTCGCGGAAGACGTTGCCCCTCTCATGGCAGCCGTCGTGAAGGACCGGCGCGAGCTCGAGGACAGAGTCCAGCTTGCCGTGGTCCAGGCGGTGGCGGAGCTCGCCAGGACCGGGAGCGAGGAGGGGCGCAAGGGGCAGAATTATCTGGGCCCGCCTCTCAGCTGGTCGCGCCTCACCTATATCGAGCGCAAGCATGAGATGGAGAGCGTGGTGCGGACCTATCTGGTCGAGGTACGCAAGGCAAGAGGCGAGGCCGCCGACGCGGAGCCCTTGCAGCTCGTCCTCGACGAACAGCCGGTGGTGGTCTCCGTCCACGCCGTGCCGGCGGGATTCGCCATTGCCGAGGCCCGCGAGCTGGTCGGCCGTCCCTACCTGCGTGACCACAAGATCCCGCTCGCCGGGGACGCGGGCGGCGCAGGCCCGGTCCACCTCATCGCTTGCCACAAGTCGTGCACC
This sequence comes from Thermoanaerobaculia bacterium, assembly GCA_035544895.1. Taxonomy (GTDB): domain Bacteria; phylum Acidobacteriota; class Thermoanaerobaculia; order Multivoradales; family UBA5704; genus JASLEW01. Next base: position 18,793 of record DASZZM010000064.1, on the reverse strand, counting down.
GAGTCGCAGGTGAACTCCTTCATGGGCCACCCGGACGTCTTCACCGTGCAAGGCCCCTTCGGCTTCTTCGTCGCCGACCTCGTGAGCTTCGTACAGACCTTTTTTCTTACCGGTTGCCGCGACGCGACTGCCACCCGGGTTGCGGTGCGCCGGATGTTCGACTGGATCGGTCAGTCCGGAGAGCTTCCCCGCATCGTCACCCGCGCGCTCTCCCGCAAGGCGATCTTGGAGGCCGTGGCACAAGAGATCCGCAAGGGGAAGGGGCACCCATGAGAAGCTTGGACCCCCCCTTGCTGATTCCGTATCTTCTATGACAGCATAGTTACTTCAAGCACTAGGTATGAGACAGCGTAGACATCTGACCTCTCTGAGGAACGGTTAACTAAGGATTATCAAGGATTATCGTCCATGCCCCTCGCGCGCGCGTCTAACGCCGACGGCAAGCGGGTCTGGGAGCTAATGACCAGCAACTTTCGCTGGTCGCGCGACTCATTGACCGCTCTGCGGATCAGCCTCCGTTCGGGCACCCATGCTCCTCGCGCTCGAGAGGTCAAGCTTCAGCTCTTCGAGGTCGTCGTCGCGGCGGTGTTCGCCCGACTCCGACCCGACTACGACTGGTGGGTCACACCCAATCTCCCGGATGCCGGCGTCGACTTCGTCGGCCGCGGAGCGTTTCTGACTTCCAAGGAGCTGGGAATCGATGCGGCTATCACGATCGGCGGTCAATGCAAGAAACGCGAGCACGTCAAGGATGTCGTGGGTGAACTCTCCGGCAGCCTCCTCCGCATGGCGGAGGCGCTACACCCGACTTTCTTTGTAGCTGCACTCTCGGCATCACTAACCGCCAAGCGCATCGCCGAGGCGACGCGGACCTTGGAGAATACACTCCAGCGGCATTGCCACATCCTCGACCGTCGTCAGCTTGAGGGCCTTATCGCCGCCAACTTGGCCGCTGTCAGCCCGGTTATTCAAGAAGCACTATCGAAGACCGATGCCGAGTACTTGCTTGCGTACTTTGGTCAGCAACCCGACAGATTGGAAGCTCTCACCGTCCGGGTCGTGGGGCCCACTTCGGTGCTCGCCGGAGAACCGTTCCGGGTTCGTATTCGTCTATCGAGGCGCTCACTCGCGGCCGATCGGTTCAACCTCGGCTGGAAGCCGCCCCACGCTCGGTCGGCGGCGATGTTACTGGCACCCCCTGAGACGACGACCCTCCAAGGCCTGACAATCGACTTCGGCTCAGCGGGTCGTGAAAGCCCGTTTACCTCTGAGGTGGATTTGGAATTCATGTTCTATGCAGTCGGGGCGCAATCGTTGGGGACGATCGCAGTTCAGCAGCTCGAATATCCGGCCGCGCCGGTAACGATCACCGAATTGCCCAGCGTAATGGTGATCGAGAATCTGAGGCCTCCGTTCTACGCCGTGCCCTACCGCGAGCCCCTCGACGAGCTTCGCCGAGGAATGCTGCAGGCGCAGGCAGGCAAGGTTTCATGCGTCGCAGTGGTGGGAGCCGGAGGAGCTGGGAAGACGAGGCTCTGCCAGGAGATGTCCCTCGACGCAAGGCGGCATGGCGCCTACGTCGTTTCGGCAAGACAGGCCCATTCGACGGAGTTCCCGCGACGAATTTTGGCCAACCTACTCCTCGGCTTGGCCGAGACATCGGCGGGAAACGATTCCGCGAGTCTACGTATCGACCGCGTGCTCAGCCACCTCGAGCCCAACCTCGCGATCAGGGCGAGATCGGCGATCGAGGCGCTGTGCGGACAGGCGGGAGCGCCTGGCTCCTCTGGCGACGATCAGTCACTTCTATCGGTCTTTCTCGTGCTCATTGCGCAGCAGTCCCGATTATCGCCGGTTATCATTCACCTTCACGATCTCCATTGGTGCACGCTTGATGTCCTCGAGACGCTCGATCGTTTGATTTGGCAGCTGGATCATCTAGAGGAGTCAAGCCAGCCGGGCGGAGCCCCGACGGGATTGCGAGTGCTGTTCCTCCTGGAGGGGAGAATGCACGAGCACCGCCAAGAAGCCGAGACAGGCTGGTCGACTCGGATGTACGAGCGCTTCATCGGCCGCCTGAGCTGCCCAGTGGCGCGCTGCCGGTCCTTCGAGCCTCACGAAAGCGCCGCCTTCACTCAGCGCTTGTTCGAGCAGCCACACAGCGCGCAGCCGGTACTGCCAAGGGCGCTCCTCGGGCTGCAGCAGGAGTTGATCGACACCGTGCATCGGGTCGCAGGCGGGAATCCGCTTCACTTGCTCGAGCAGATAAAGCTCCTGCAGCAGCACGGAATTCTAGCTCAGAATCCGCGGACCGGCCTGATTTATATGGTCCTGCCTGACTTCCGCAGCGTGAAACTCCCTCCGACGGTGTTGGAGACGATCGCGGCGCGATGGCAGTACTACTGGGTGCACGATCGGCAGCTCGCAATCCTGTTGTGGGCTTCCGCACTTGTCGACGACAACCTACCTGCTGCGCTTTTCCGGCACCTGTGGAGCCGGCTGGCGTCAGGTGTTACCCAAGGCAACATCGAATCAACCGAGTTCATCCGGTTTCCAGCGGATTCCGGGCCCGACCTCCAGGTCTCGTTTCGCCACGAGAATTACTTCCAGACGGTACGGAGCATTCAGTTGCCGGCAGCTGACCGTCAGGCCGTGGTAGATGCCTATTTAGGCTGGTTCGATCAGCAGCGGCGCCTGAGCCCCGCACTGCGTTATGTTCAAGCCCGAGTGGAGTTGGAGAGCCCGACCCCCCGAACGGCAAGAGTTCGAAGCCTGCTCAGGCTTGCCTTGCGAGGAGCCGCAGCGCGCCACGATCGCACCTTGGAAGCACGAATCCTGGCCACCCTTCTCGACGCCATCACCTGGCCAGAGAATCTCTGGCGGCCCTTGGCCAGTCACTCCTTGGTGCGTGCCTGCGACGACGAGCTGGCACTATGCACGATCCTGACGCGCGCGGGGCGGTCTGACGTGGCGTTCGAGCGTCTCGAGCGCGGACTCGCGATCGTCGAACAGCGACTGCGCGATACCTCGCTGCTAGCGGCCGACCGCTCCGAGGGCGCATGGGAAAGGCGCTTTGCCCTGCTGGCAATGAAGGCTGAGATCCTGTTCCATGACCGCAGGCCGGCTGAGGCTCTTGCGATCACCCAGGCGGCAGTTGATGAGCTCGCCAGCCTGATGCGGACAGCCACGGCGTCGGCAGAGGAAAGGTGGCAGCCTGTCTTGATGGAGATGCAGCACACGCACAGCGCCGCCCTCGCCTTCGCCGGCGAGTTGAAGCGGGCGGTCGTGGAAGCCCGCAGCGCAGCGAGCATCGCCGAGAAGCTGATCGGAACATCCTCCGAGGCCGTCGGGGTCCTGATCACCTACGCCAACATACTTCTCTGTGAGGCTCCTATCGAGAGCGAAAGTGTGCTCGAGCGGTGCCTGATTTTTACAGGCCCTTTGCAGGAAGACGAAGGAACGAAGCTGCGGCTGACCCTCAATCTTGCGATGGCAAGAATGGTGGTGCAGTATCAAGAGGGCCCGCCCCATGAGAAGAGTGCGAGATTGACCGCGGCGCACGAGAGCCTTCTATTGGTGTTTAGGCGGGCCCACCCGCTTGGGCGACTGAAGGACGCGGCCGCTGCTTCCCTACTGCTGGGAGTGATCCACGCCCTGTGGTGCCGGGGAGATGAGATCGACTGGTTTAGCCAAGCGACCTCACTTGCCGCTCGCGCCCGACAATTGGAGACCCTGTGGCGGGCACATATCAATCTTGCGCACAGCCTCTTTCTGGCCGGCCAGTCACCTCACGACGCAGCGGCAGCGGCGCTAGAGCTGATGATGTTTAGCCTCGACGCGTATGCGGAACCTGATCGCACGCCTCGTTTCCAGCTGCTCGCAGTGCCATTGGCGCACGCCGTGCGCTACCTCATGCTGGCAAACGACGAGCGGGCCGAAAGAGCTCTAGGCCAATATCCCGCCCTCCGGAGCATGTTCAGCAATCTCGCCACAGGGGAGCTGAAAGTAGATCGCGATGGCCGCGTAAGCCACGAGTGGTTTAGAGTAGGCGCCGTTGACTACGTGATCTACTAACCGCCACTCGGCGGTCACACCTTTAGCATCTAAAGCCGAGCATCAGGTCGATTACTCGCGCCACGTCGGCGGTTGAAAGATTTTGATGCACCGGCAGGAGCAGCGTACTGTCGGCCGCCTGGTCGGCTCCTGGATAGGACTGCCCGTCTGCGTAGAGCTTTGTGCGGTGCAGCGGCCAATATCTGAACGTGGTGTAGACTCCGTGCTCGCGAAGATAGGCTGCGAGACGGTCGCGAATCGGGGGAGCGGTGCGAATCCAATAGAAGTAGGGCACACCTTTCTGAGGCGGCGGCAGGCCGATCCAGGGCAGGCCCCGGAGCGCACTGTCGTACGTTTGGCCGATTTCTCTGCGACGCTCCACGAAGACGTCGAGCTTGGCGAGCTGAGCAAGGCCGATCGCCGCCGCCAGGTCATTCATGCGAGCCTTGCGTCCGGCGCAGCTGGGGTTCACCCTCCACCACTCCACGGCGCCACCTGCGACCTCGTGCCCTGGTACGACACCTCCCAGGCTCACCTGATCGTAGATCTTCCTCCTGAGATTGGCATCCGAAATTCTGAGCATCCCCCCGTCCCCGGTCACCAACAGCTTCATGGCATCGAATGACCATACCCCGACGTCGCCGAGAGTTCCATAGGCGGCGCCCTGGCCCCCGCCTAGTCCACAGGCGGTGTCCTCGACGAGAGTGACACCGACAGCTCTCGCAAGCTCGGCGATGGCGGATATTTCCGGCAATTGACCCCCGTAGTGGAGCACCAAAATCGCGCGCGTATGTGGTGTCAGCGCGTCAGCAATGTGCTCCAAGCGCGGATTCAGAGTAACGGGATCGACGTCCACCAGACGTATCCGTGCACCGGTGGCGTGCACGGCGTGCGCTGCGCCGATGAAGCTCACCGTCGGCAGCAGCACTTCCGAGGCCGCATCTAACTCCAGGGCGGCCATAGCCTGGAAGAGGCCCTCGGTGCAACTGGTCACCGCTATCATCTGCTCGGGTGGCGCCCCGATGTAGCTGGCAAAGGCTTCCTCGAACTGTCGCACGCGCGGACCGGTTCCCGGCCATTGGTCCGCGAAAACGCCGGCGATCGCGGCGAGTTCGTCTTCGCCGAGCGTAGGTTGGAAGAGTCGGATCACGAACGTACGTTCTCAGAGTGCCAGCAGCTCATGTGACGTGAGGGCTCCTGCTCGCGCATCGAGAACGATCTCCTCCTCGACGATGCGATGTCTCGCCTCGAACCACATGCGGTTCTCCGCGAGCTGACTCAGGCGATCGACCAAGTAAACGTAGGGCGAAGGATTGCTCATGGCCCAGTGCGGCAGCTCCATCGGCAGCCAGAGCTTCGTGGTCGCGCTGTTGAATGCCTGCGTGGTATGCCCCCGTATTCCGCAGTCGGGCCATCGCCGCTCGAGGCACTCGTAAAGGAGCTGATCGTCGCTACTGCGGCAAAGGTTTAGGGCTTCGAAGTTATAGCTGCTGAGCCGCGGGTGGGCATCGAGCAGCTGATCGAGCGCTTCGTCGACGAATCGCGGGAGATCGATGGTTCGCGATGAGACCCACTGAGACCAAAAGTACGCCTCGCCCTCCTCGGCCCTCGCGTAGCGAGCCGGTCCTGATTGTCCCACCCAGTGATAGACGATAGAGTCGGCGCAGGTATAGTTGATGAAACCGCGAGCATGTGCTTTTAGGCAGTGGTCGAGGTTCTCCTGGGTGTTGTAGTAGTTCTCGTCCAGCGGCCCGATTTCGTTCAGAAGAGTTCTAGCCATGGCGGCCGTAGCGCCGCTGACGATCTGCATCGGCCTCGTTTTGCAGCACAGAGGATGGTCTGCGGGAAGGCCAGCGTAGATGTGGCGATGGCTGTAGCGACCGAAGGCCATGCCGATATGCCTCACGAGGCCGGTGGTGGGAAAGAGCTGCTTCGAACCGACGATGCCGACCTGTGAAGTGCTGTCGATGAGATGGAGCATAGCGTCGATGCAGCGGAGATCGAGCACCAAGTCAGTATTCAATTGGATGAGGATGTCGCCGCTGGCGCGGGCGAACCCGTGGTTCACCGCCGCCGAATAGCCTTGGTTTTGAGCGAGCTTCAACTTCATGATCGAGGTAACTGGATAGTCGGACGGCAAGGCATCGAAAACCGGCTCGGTCGAGGCGTCATCGACGAGGATGAGCTCGGCGCTCGGCGGTACCGCTCTGGCGAGTGATTCGAAAAATGCGGGTAGATAGCGGATGCCGTTGAAGATCGGCACGATAATGGAGACGGCTGGCATAGTAGGTAACGTCTTGTGATGGCCGCCACCTAGGACGGTGAATCTGGAGCTGCAGCGAAACGGTTGGGGCGGCGGCGCCCGTAGAGTGTCCCAGCGTGGCAAGTTGGTGGCGGCAAGCTGGCTGGCGGCTGAGCGCCGGTCAGGCGTGGCGCTTGGCTCGGCGCGGGCTGGTGTGGAGACTCGGTCACCGCGCGGGCCAGGTCCGAACACCGGCTCGTCGGCTCGGTGAATGCTTCAGGTGCCATGCGCATTCGAATGCGCGGATGCCTCGGTATCAGCACGATAATCCTTAGTTATCCGCAAGCAAACCCGGAAGTCGGCGCGACGGCAGGTCAGGCGCTCACGCGGAGGCGAACCGATGCTGACGCCGCCTCCGAAGATCACGGAAGCGGCGATGATTTACAGGTTCGCCGAGATCGCGCAGGAGCTACGCCTGCAGCGCGGGGCTCGGACTGGCGTAAGGCCCGACTCTTCCCTCAGAGGCTTGGAGCTAGATCAATTGTGGAGAAGTGAGTTGCTTACGTCCGCGCTGAAATCCGCGGCTGGGTGGACAACCTGACCTCGGCTCTGAAAAGATTGCGCAGAAGCTACTCAGCGGTTAGCCCCTATGATTCCCCTTCCTGAGAACTTCTGGAGGGGAAGACATGACGCTTGCTGAAGCCATCACGATCTTTCTGGCGCATTGTCGATACGAAAAGAATTTGAGCCCAAAGACCCTGCGAGCCTACGAGATCGACCTCCGACAACTGACCGAGCACCTTCGCCTTCGAGACGACTTGCTCAGCATACCGGCTATCGATAAGGTTGCGCTCCGTCAGTACATACAGAGCCTCTTTGGCCGCCGCGCAGAGAAGACCATCAAGCGCAAGGTAGCCACTGTCAAAGTCTTCTTCCACTTCCTCGAGCGAGAGGACATCATTCCCATCAACCCATTCCGCAAGATGGAAGTGCGCATTCGCGAAGCACGCCGCCTCCCACGCACCGTCTCGCTCGCCGACCTCCGAAGTCTCTTCCGCTATCTCTACGCCCGCAAACAGTCGCTCTGGAAGGACGACTCGAGGGCCTATCGTAGGGCCGTCCGTAACATCGCGGTCCTCGAGCTTCTCTTCGCGACTGGGGCGCGAGTCTCCGAGATCTGCAGCCTCAAGAGCGAGGAAGTCGACCTTCGCGAGGGCTCGGTCCGCATCTTGGGGAAGGGAGCCAGGGAGCGCTTGATACAGCTCTGCGACGATGAGACCATCGCCGCTCTCAAGGCTCACCAGAGTCTCTACCAGGGGAGCAACGGCCACAGCGAATACTTCTTCCGGAGCGAGATCGGCCACCACCTGTCCGACCAATCTGTCCGCGCCATGCTAAAGAACGCCGCTGTCCGTGCAGGACTTCAGCTCCACCTGACGCCCCATATGATCCGCCACTCCATAGCCACGCTCCTCCTCGAAAGAGGCGTTGACATCAGGTACATTCAACACCTACTTGGGCATAGCTCGATCGCAACAACACAGATATACACCAGCGTCGAGGCTGGCCAGCAGCGGCGACTCTTGGCAGCTCATCACCCCCGGCGGAAGTTGCTCCAACTTCCGATTTAGGCGCAGTTTCAGGTCCATTGGGCACTGGCAGCGCGAGATACGAGGACCGAGCCGAACCGGGCGCCTTGTCACGGATCGCCGTGCAGTGGCGGACGACGATGAGGTGGTGATGGCTGGTCTCCAGACTCTGCTCGGAACGATTCCGCCGTGCTCACTGGCGGGCCGCAAACTGCAGGCCGACGGCGGCCAGCGCGCCGTGCTCGATGAGGGCCGCTTCCATCGCGAGGACCGCCCCGCACACCGGATCGGCGGACGGCCGAGGTGCCAGCCAATGGTGAAAATACCTGTAGAGATAGGGGGCGGGCGCCTCACTCAGCAGCTCGAAGCGTTCTCCCGCCGCATGCAGCATGGCATCGCCGGAGGCGAGGGGAGGGGTGTGACGATGGTGCTCCAACCAGCGCTCCAGAGGCTCATGGCTCACCGAGGCCGCCTCCGGGGCGAGGATCCCGCCAGCCTCGAGGATGCGCCGGAGGTCATAGAGCCAGCGGGCGGTCGGGAAGTCGATGCGATCCCAGGCAAACTCGTCGGCGATGATCAGGCCGGGCGACCGCAGCAGACGCGCAGCCCGATCCAGGGCAGCCTCCACCGGGTGAATGTGATGCAGTGAGCGGGTGAAGAGGATCACGTCGAAAGGTGCGGCCGTGAAGTCGAGAAAGTCAGCCTCCAGCGCCTCCACCCCCCTCGTCCTGGCCGCCTGAACGGCCGCCGGGTCACGATCGACGCCGACAACGGCGAAACCCAGCCGCACGAGATCCCTGGCCAACCGGCCATCGCCGCAGCCAACCTCCAGGAGCCGCGCACCCGGCCCGGGCAGAAGGGGACCGATGAAGTTGAGGGACTGCCGTGTGGGGAGACCAGACTCTTGCACTACCACCGATCCTAGCCCAACGCCTTCCCGGGCGCGGGCCCGGTACCACGGGGTTTGGAATTCACCACCTTGACCCTCACCGCCTGCCTGATCGCGCCTCTCCTCCTCCCTTCCTTTCCTTCCTCCTCACCCGCGCCCTGATCGGCGTCACCCTCTCTCGCCCCGACCGCACCAGCGCCGCGATCCACTCATCCACCTCGGACTCCAGCCAACCGATCCGGTTTGGGCTCAACTGCACCGGCGCCGGGAAGTCCTCGTCGCGCACCATCTCCCACACCGTCGACCTGCCCAGGTCGCCCACCTTGCCGCACAGCGCCGGAAGCGAAAGGATCCTCTCTCCCCGCACCACTCTGCGCACCTCGGCCAGGCCCATCTGCTGTGGCACTCTCGAGCTCACGGTGACCTCCTCGCCTGCTTGCCTCCTACCGCCTTGGCTGCGATCTTCTGCCGCCGATCCTGTCCACTGGCGCCGCCCTTCCGCCTTCACCCCTCAGCACACCACCAGCCTCACCCCACCCACCCCATCCCCCCGCACCTCCCCCCGCCTCTCCAGCTGCGCCAGCACCCGTCCCAGATCCTCCCGCTCCACCCGCGCCTGCCGCGCCAACTCCGCCTCCCTCATCCCGCGCCGCCCCGCCCGCGCCAGCGCCACCAGCACCCGCCACTCCTCCGGCCCCGGCCAGCCTCCGGCCTCGCGCAGGCGCGCCAGCGCTCGGCTGCCCAGCAGCCGCAAGATCTCGCCCTTCAACGCCCGCAGCTCCTCGATCAGCTCCGGCGTCAGCGCCGAGCTCGGCCGCAAGCGCAGCCGCGCACCGTCGTGGCTGACCTCGACGCCGCGGATCGACAGCTCGGCGAGCAGCCGTGTCGCGCGCGGGCTCAAATCACCGTTTCCTCTCTGACTGCACCCGCGATCTCCGGCCCCGCGCCTTCGCCGTCCGGTTCTGCCGTCATCTCCTCGCCAGCCCGCAGCCCGCCCTGCGCCCGCCCTCCCACCCCATCCCCGTCCTCGTCCCGGTGCCCGACCTCTGCCGCATTCCGGCCGCCGCTCTCCGCATCGTCTACAACCCCGCCAAGTTCGCGCCCGCCTCCCCCTCCTCCCGCCTGCCGTCCTCTCCCGCCCACCTCCTCACTCCCGCCCTCACTCCCCTCCCCGCGAAGCGGGCCACCCGCCGAAGAAGGCCAACTTTGTGTAAGGCCCCCTTCACCCCCCTGGCCCCCTTCGGCCTCCTCTTCGCCCGCCTCCGCCCCCACCCCTCGCGCTCCCCCCTCCAACCCCGCCCCCGGCAGCCTCCACATCCACACGCTCCCCTCCCCGAAACCCCGCCGCAGCGCCTCCACCCCTTCCTTCTGCTTGGCCCGCTTGAGCGTCCGCTCCGCAATCCCCGCCTCCCGTGCTGCCGCCACCACCTCCCGCGCCGGCCGCGCCGCCCCGCCGAGCGCCGTGCGCAGGAACTCCCGCGCCTCCTCGCGCGCCCCGCGGTCGCCCGCCCCCGGCTCGGCCGCCAACAAATCCGCCGCGCACAAGCTGCTCTCGCCCGTCCACCCGAACCTCCCGCGCTCGATCCGGTAGCCGCACGCCCGCCCGAGCGGCGCCAAATTCGACTTGATGTGCACCAGCGCCCGCTCCCGCGGCTCGTCGGCTGCGCACCCCGCCAGCAGCACCGAACGCGCCGCCGCGGCAAAATCGATCGATCCCTGGCCGGCGTAGATGCAGCGCCCGCCCTTGACCTTGTTGAGGTGCCGCACCGCCACGATCGCGCAGTCGAACCGCTCGGCAAGCCGCCCGAGCGGCGCCAGCACCGCCCGCACCTCGTTGGCGCGGTAGATGTCGGTGCGCGCCCCGAGAAACGCCACGATCGGGTCGAGCACCACGAGCCGCGGCCGGTGCTCCTCCAGCGCCCCCTCGAGCTCCGCCACGTCGCCCGGCACCACCAGCGACACCGGCCTGTCGTGCGCGATGATCTGCGCGCAGTCGGCGCCCAGCCGCTCGAGCCGCGGCCGCAGCGTGTCGCCCAGCCCGTCCTCGCCGGTCAAAAACAGCGTGCGGAATGCCTCCCGCGCTCCCCGCACGCCCCCCACTCCCCGCGCCCCCCGTCCCGCCGCGCCCCCCCGCCCTCGCCGCCCCGCCGCCCCCGGCAGCGCCCCGCCGCGCGACCCGGCGGCCGCCAGCGCCGCCGTGATCCAGCTCTTGCCCTGCCCGGGGTCGCCCTCGAGCAGCGTCAGCTTGCGCAGCGGGATGTAGGGGTACCAGAGGAACTCCACCCGCTCGCACGCCACCTCGCTCATCCGCCGGTACGCCCCGCCGCCGCCCGCCCCGCCCGCGCTCGCCTCGCCGCCGCCCTCGCCCGGCCACACCGGCGCCCGCGCCGCCAGCTCCGCGAGCAGCCGGCCCGCCGCCTCCGCACCGTTTTCTTGGTTACCCGCGCCGCCTGCGGCGGCGATCCAGTCCGAGACGTCGCCTTTCTCCGGCAGGCCGGGCAGCTCCAGCACCCGCAGCTCCCGCGACACCGGCCCGAGGCTCGCCGCCACCTGCGCCGCGTGCCGCCGCCCGGCCTCGTCGTTGTCGGGTAGCACCACCACCGCGGCGCCGCGCAGCGCCTCCGCGTACTCCCGCCGCCACTTGCCGGCGCCGCCACAGTGCGTCGTCGCGGCCAGCCCCAGCGCCGCCACCACCTCGGCGTCCTTTTCGCCCTCGGTCAGAAACACCGTCTCGCCTCTCGCCACCGCGGCCAGCGTCTCGGGCAGCCGGTAGAGCACCCGCTCGACTCCCGCGAGGTCCCAGATCCAGCCGCCCGCCCCGTCCGGCCGCCGGCAGGCAAACGCCTTCGGCTGCTTGCGCACCACCTCGTAGACCGTCCGCCCCGCCGCGTCGCGGTACGGGTAGGTGGCCACCACCTCGCCGCCCGCCCCCGCCGGCCCCTCCTCGAGCCCCAGCCGCGCCGCCAGATCGCGCCAGCCGCCTCCCGCCTTGCACGCATCGCAAAACCACGTCCTCTTGCCGGGGTGCCAGCGCGCCGAAGGATGCTCGTCGGCATGCGCCGGGCAGCGGAAGCGCACCTCCCGGCCCTCCCGCCGCGCGCCGCGCGCCGCCAGCGCCGCCGCGAGACCGGTCGGCGGCCTCCACGGCCCCCTCATGCGCCCGCCGCGGGAAAGGACGCTCCGGCGGGGCCGCAGCCCCGCCGGAGCGCGTGGGGCGGGATTCCCACGCCGCTCACCGGCGGCCCGCCTCGGAGCTGGTGCGGGCCGTCGCCGGACGGCGCAAGAACCGCAAGGAGGTGACGGCGAGGAAGACGGCCAGGGCCGCGAGGCCCGGTCCGCCCAGGGTGGGAACGCTGCTTACAACATCGGCCGGCGCGACCGGCGTCGCCGTCGGATCGAGCGGCGCCGCGGTGTCCGGGTCGTCGGAGACCGTCGCCGGGACGTTGGCGCCGGTGACGTCGGCCTGGGAGATCACGACCTGCAGGCCCGGCGGCAGGACCGGCGCCACGGTGACGCGGAAAGTGATTGTGACCGCGTCGCCGGGGGCGAGGCTGTCGAGGTGGACGGAGGAGAGCGCGTCGCCGGGGGTGTTGCCGCGGGTGACGGTGCCTGCGGTGGTCGTGACCGAGCCGGCGAGGAGGGTGAGGTAGGGGTCGAGGCGCGTGGCGACGTCGAGCCCGCTGGCTGTACCGGCCGAGGGGTTGGTGACGATGAGGGTGTAGTCGATCGCATCGCCGGGGTGGGCGGCGCTGCCCTCGGTGGCCCCCGGCAGGGTGTCGCGCAGCGTGGCGGCGGCGAAGACCGCCGGCGGGGTCGTGGCATGGCCGCAGGCGCTCTCGCCGGCGGCGCCGTTGACGCAAGCCGCGTTGCCGATCTGCTGGACATTCGGCGGCAAGGGGGAGTCGACGCGGACGGCGAAGGTGCGGGAGATCTGGGCGGCCCCCGCGGCGAGGGCGCCGAGGGCAAGGCCGCAGTGGGCGCCGGCGGCGATGCCGGGAGCGCAGGCCCAGCCGGCCGAGCTCGCCGCGGCGACGAAGCTCGTGTGGTCGGGCACCACCTCGTCGAGCGCCGCGGCGGCGGCGTCCTGGTTACCGGCGTTGCCGGCGGCGAGGGTGTAGCGCAGGACATCGCCGGCCTGCACGGGCCCGCCGCTGTAGGACTTGGCGAGGGTCAGGCGGGGCGCGCCAGCGGTGGGGGTCGTGAGGGTGTCGCAGGTCGGCGGCGGGGGGTTGGGGATGCCGGCGAGCTGGGCGCAGCCGGTGTTGGTGATCGCGGTCACCCCCGCGGGCAGCGGGTTGACGATGCCGACGGCGAAGGTGCGGCGCAAGGTGGCGCCGGCGGCGAGGGGACCCCAGCCGAGGTTGCAGGCGGTGCCGGCGGGCAGGCCCACGGCGGTGACGGATTCGAGCGCGCAGTTCCAGCCGGGCGAGCTCGAGGAGCCCGTGGGGTCGAAGGTGGTGTTGCCGGGCACGGTCTCGAGGAGGAAGCCGGCGGCGGCGTCCTGGTTGCCGGCGTTCTGCACCGCGAGGTCGTACACCAGGTCGGTTCCCGGCACGCCGCTGCCGGAGAGCAACGTCTTGACGATCTTGAGCAGCGGCATGCCGGCGGTCGGGACGGTCAGGGAATCGCAGGCGTCGGCCGCGCCCGCCGAGCGCACGCACGCCGCGTTGGCGACGTGATCGACGCCGGCCGGGAGCGGATCAGCGACCGCGACGGCGAAGCGCGCCGCCGCCGCGCCGCCCGCCGGCAGGGCACCCAGCGCAAGCGAGCAGGCGGCGCCGGCCGCCGGACCGGGCGTGCAGCTCCAGCCGGGCGAGCTCGCCGCGGGGAGAAAGACCGTGTTGGCCGGCACGGTCTCGCCGAGCGTGACCGCGGCGAGGTCCTGGTTGCCGGTGTTGGTGGCCGCGAGGTTGAAGACGAGGGTCGAGCCGGGGACCGCCTGTCCCGAGGCCAGGGTCTTGGCGAGGTGGAGGAGGGGAGTGCCGGCGGCCGGGGTGGTGGTCGAGGCGCAGCCTGCAACCTGGCTCGGGCCGAGGTTGGCGCAGGCGGTATTGGCGATGACCAGGCCCCCGGAGGGGAAGGGTGAATCCAAGCTCACGGCGAAAAAGCGGGAGAGTGAGCCGTTGGGATTGACGTTGCCCACCTGGTTGCGGCAGGTGGCGCCGGCCGCGGTGCCGGGGTTGCAGACCCAGCCGGGGCTGCTCGCACCGGGGTTGAAGGTGGTATGGGACGGGACGGTATCGACCAGCTCGACGCCGCCCGCCCCGAGGCCGGAGAGGTCGGTGACGGTCACGGTGTAGACGAGGGTCGAGCTCGGGGTGGCGGGTCCGGCGGCGGTCTTTTCGACGCGCAAGTTGGTGGGCGCCCCGGAGCAGGCGGTGGCGGCGCTGCCGCTCGCCGCGTGGTCGTAGACCTTGCCGTCCGAGGTCTCGGCGTGGGCCGCGGCGGTGTAGCTATTGGTCGTACCGGAAAAGAGCGCGCGGTAGCGCACGACAACCGCCCAGGAGTTGCTGCCGATCGGGTTTGGGGGGCAGGAGAAGTTGACGAGGGCCGAGCTGTCGCCGGCGCCGCCGCCGGCGGTGACTTTGCCGGTGCAGCCCACGGTCAGGTCGGGATCGACCACCGCCGAGCCGCCCAGGTAGCGCAGCCCAGCGGTCCCGGACGAGGGAACCGCCAGTGTGCCGGTCAAGGCCGGCGTGCCGGATGCGTTGGTGGCGAAGGTGGCGGCGAGGAGGACCGGCTCGCCGCAGTCGAGCACGCCGTTGCCGTTGAGGTCCGTGAAGCCGAGGATGCTCGACATCAGGGTGGGCTGGGCCGCGGCCGGAACGGCTGCGGCCAGGATCGCGGCGCAACAAAGTGCTGCGGCAAGAAGGCGGACGGTAAGCGGTGGAGAAGCCAAGGGCAAAGCGGCCGCCGGCGGCGTGCGCATGGAAAACCTCCGATCAGGGAAGGAAAGAGAAGAGCTGCCGGATCTGCTCCTCGCGGGTGCCCAGAGGCTCCTCGCCGAGCAGGACGATCAACGCCTCGAGCTGGCGCGGGGAAAACGAGATCGAGAACCGCGGCTCGTCGCGGCGCGCCAGCGCGGCACCGCTTCGCCTCCGCCCCAGCGCGATCTCCTGGCCGGCGTCGAGGAACCCCGCGACCGCCGACCGCCCCTCCACCCCGGCCCCCACGCCCGCGCCTCCGGGAAAGGAAAACGACCCCTCGTTCTCGCCCGCCGCTTGCCTGCCCGCCACCTGCCCGCCCGCGGCCCCGTGCCCGTCCGCGGCCTGCTCACCCCCCGGCGCCGCTCCCGCGTGGCGGCGGCGCCACTCGTCCACCGGGATCGGCCCCTCGCCGGGTCTCGGGCTCGAGACCTCCTGATCACCTCCAGCAGCCTGGCCCTCGCCGAGGCCGTGGCCTTCGGCGGCCCCCGCCGCGGCAACCGTCCCCGCCATCCCGAGCGACCCGGGAGGCCTCGCGCGGACCGCCGCGCCCTCCCCCCGCCAGCCCCCGCCGCCCCCGCCATTCCCACCGGCCCCTCTCGCCTCGCCCCCTTCCCGGCCCTCTCTCCCCGCGCTCCGTTCTCCCTCTTCCTCCTCTTTCTCTTCCCTGCGCGCCCCGCGCTGCGCCGCCGCCTCGATCTGGTGTCCCGAAATCGGCTTGCGCAGCCGCCGCGCCTTGGCCAGCAGCCGGCGCTGCTCGTCCGGCCCCAGCCGCATGAAGAGCGCCGCCGCCACGATGCCGGTCAGCCAGCCCTCGCGCAGCGCCTCGCGGCTCCACCCTTCCGCTCGGGCCAGGGCGAGCTGATGGGACATCCAGGCCGGCGACTTGCGGTAGCGCCGCGCGAACTCCTCTTTCTTGATCCCCGCGGCCTGCAGCGCGCGCACCAGCGCGGTGGCGCGGTCGTAGACGTTGACCTCGCGGCGCAGCTCGCCGTCGTTTTCGTCGAGCTGCAGCATCAACCGCTCGCTGGGCGACAGCGGCTCCTCGCGCAGGACGACACGCACGCTCGGCAGCCCCGCCAGCCGCGCCGCCGCCCACCGCCGCTCGCCCGAGATCAGCATGTACGGTGTCGCGAGACGCGCCCGCACCTGCGGATGCGGGCTCACCAGCAGGGGCTGGATCAGGCCGCGCGCCTTGAGGCTCGCGGCCAGCGGCTCGAGATCCTCGGCCGTGATGCCGCGGCGCGGCTGGTCCGGATCGGGCGCGATCCGCTCGACCAGGACCTCGAGGAACACCTCGCCGGCCGCCTCGGCGGTCCTGGGCTCAGCGCTGCTCAAGCCCCTCTCCCGCGCCGCGCCCGAGATCGAGGTCGCCGTTGACGAAAACCAAGAACCGCGTCGCCGCCGGCAGCCGCAGCGTCGGCTGGATCGCCATCCCGCGCGCCAGCAGCTGCAACCCGACGCTCGACAGCTCCTGGCCCAGCGCCGCCGCCGCCACCGCCCCGGTCGAGGGCACCGCCGTGAAGCTCCCCTGCCGCGGCTGCGACAGCTCGGCCCCCGCCGAGAGCAGCGAAAGCAACAAGGCGTCCCCGAACACCTGCAGCACGTGGTTGTTCACCCGGCCCCCCAGGCCGGCGGCGCCTGCGGCCGTCGTCCCGGGCAGGCCCGGCAGCTCGTAGCTGCTGCCGTCCGGCAGCACCAGCCGCGTCCAGGCGACGAGCAGCCGCCGTTGCCCCACCGCCACCTGGCTGTCGTAGCGCCCGAGCAGCCGGCTGCCCTGCGGCACCAGCACCCTCTCCTGGCGCCCGTCGTAGACGTTGCGGCTCACCTGGGCGAGGAGGTTCCCCGGCAGGTCGGAGTTGACCTCGGTCAGCAGCAGCGCCGGGATCAAGCTTCCCGCCGGCAGCGTGGTCGGCCCCGGCGCCGGGTGGTAGCGCACCGGCAGGTCGGTCCTTCCCCGCAGCCGCCCGGCTGCGCCGGAGAAGGCGGCAAACCGTCCCTCACCGCCCGCAAGCGTCGCTCCTGGGCTCTTCTTTCCTGCCGCTCCGCTGCCGCTTCCACTCCCTCCGTCTCCCGCTGCCGGCTCTTCGGCACCACCGGCCAACCCGCCTTGCGCCGCCCAACCCCGCCCCTGCGCCGCGGCAGCGGGTACACCCGCGAACGGAGCGCCCGCGCCGCCCGGCCATCCCGGACCCGGCAGCGCGACCCCTCTTTCCTTCACACCTCCGCCTGCCAGCCCGGGCGGTGGCGGCACCTCGCCGCCGCCCCCCTCCTCACCGCCCGTCCAGCCCGGCTCGCCGCCCCCACCGCCGCCGCCGTCCCAGGCGCCATTCAAGCCGCTCCTGCCTGCCGCCCTCCCGGCCGGCGCAGTCGAGCGCGCCAGCGGCGCCTGCAAAGCGCGCAGAAACGCCTCGCGCCGCGGATCGCGCGGCCCCCCGGATCCCGCCGCCGCGACGCCGCCTCGCGATGCCGCCCCGGCGCCCGCTCCCACGCCGCCGGCGCCCATGCCGCCGCCTTCTCCAGCCCCCAGCCCCGCCCCCACCATCCCTCTGGCTCCCTCCCCGCCGCCAACCCCCGGCCCGCCCGCACCCTCGCCAACACCTCCCGTCCGCCCCTGCCGCGCCAGCAGCCCGCGCAGGTACTCCTGCTCCGAGACGCTCGGCGCCGCCGCCGGCAGCTCGCCCGGCGGCCTGCTCAGGAACCCGGGATCGCTTCCGGCAAGTGGCGGAGCGGGGGAGGGCGCTCCGGCCCTCCGCCCCGCGCCGCGCGGCGCCGCCAGAAAGACGATGGCCAACAGTGTCCCGCCGACCAGCACCATCGCGGCAATCCACACGCCGCGGTTGAGCCGCCGCACCGGCGGCGGCTGCGGCGGGGTGATCAGGTCCTCGCGCGTGCCCACGATCAGTTCCCCCGCCGCCCGTGGTTGACGATCTCGAGCCGCTGCCCGCCGCCCCGCCGCCCGGCGCCGGCAACCAGCACCGCGCGCCCGAGCACCCGGTCGGCGATGAAGGTCTGGCGCTCGAGCCGGTAGTTGATGAGAGCGGTCTTGCCGCCGGGCTCGACCGCAAAGAGAGCCGGCGCCTCCTCCGTCCGCGCCGCCGGGGGCAGCACGATGTAGGTGTGCTCGCCGTCGTCGAAAACCTGCGCCGGCGTCCACGGGAACTTGCGGTCGCGCTGCCAGGTGTAGTTGAAGTTGAGGTTGGCCAGCCGCGCCGCCGGCGCGAGCGGCACCGTGGCCGCCGCTTCCTCTAAGCTGCGCTGCCGCGCCGCCTCCTCCGCACGCCGGAAGCGCCGCAACATCTCGTCCGGGTAGGAGAAGCGCAGCACCCCGGTGTAGGGCAGGCGCGGGTTGTACGACCCCTGGCCCGCGTCGGCCCCCTGGCAGGGCGGCGAATCCAGCGCCACCTCGTAGAGCCGCCGGTCGGTCGCCACCATCAGATTGGTCGACAGGTCGCAGGCGGTCGGCTTGACCACCACCAGCGCCGTCCGCCCGCCCGGCCCCGAGCTCGCCACCTGCACCACCCAGCGCTCGCTGTCGCCGCTCGCCGTGCTCAGCACCGCTTCGCCCGGTTCGAGCTCGATCGTGCACGCCCGCAGCGGCGCGCAGCGCAGCACCGGCCGCCCGTGCCCGAAGGGGTGGACCAGCGCCGCCGACCGCTCGCCCTCCGCCGTTTGCCCGCCTGCCGGCGAGGTCCGCGTGGGCGCCTCGGAGTCGTCTGCTTCCGCCGGTGGGGCAGCGCCTCCGGCTGCCGTGGGCTCCGTCAACCCCGGCGTCGGAGCGCCTGCGGCTGGCCTCGCCTCCGCCTGCCCCGGCGCCCCGATCTTTTTGCCGCTCTCGCCCTCGCCGCTGCCTCCCTCCCTTCCATCGCCTGCCGCCGGCCCGCGACCCGCCTCGCCGCTCCCGGCCACCTGCCCCCCGGCGCCCGCCGGCTCTCGGCTCTCCGTACCCGCCGCCGCCGTCGCAGGCCTTGCCGCCACAGCTGCCGCCGGCCCCGTCTCCTCGGTCACGCCGTTGCGGCTCGCCAGCCCGCGCGCGCCAGCCGGCCGGGCAGCCCCGGCCCCCACCCCCGCCCCCTCCTCCACACGCACCCCCGTT
>DASZZM010000063.1:0-1700 GCA_035544895.1 Thermoanaerobaculia bacterium | reverse complement strand
AAGATGTCCGCGACCTCCAGGGCGGGGCGTTGCACCAACGCCTCTTACGAAGGTCGCGCGGCCTCCAGAGGACTGATGACCTCGCGCAGGAGATCGGTGGCCACCTGCGCATAGAGGGCCGTGGTCTCCAACTTCTTATGTCCGAGCAGAACCTGGATCACGCGGATATCGACCTGCTGCTCGAGCAGGTGCGTGGCAAAGCAGTGCCTCAAGGTATGCATCGAGACGCGCTTGTCGATGCGCGCTGCGACAGCGGCGGCATGCACCGCCCGATTCAGCTGCCGAGCGGTCAGCGGATCAATCGGATTCTGGCCGGGAAACAGCCACCCGCCCGTGAGCATCTTGCCCTGCGCATGAGCGTAGCGCCACCAGGCGCGCAGGCGCTCGAGCAGCAGCGGCGGCAGCATGGCGTAACGATCCTTGTGGCCTTTGCCTTGTTCAACGCGCAGGACCATGCGCTGGCTATCGACATCGCCGACCTTCAGCGCAATGACCTCGCTGACGCGCAATCCGGCGCCGTAGGCCACCGATAGCGCGGCCTGATACTTCAGGTTCCCGGCCGATTGGATCAGGCGCGCCACCTCCTCGCGGCTCAGTATCACCGGCAGCTTGTGCGGCACCTGCACTGGGGTCATCTTGGCTATTCGTTCGAGGTCGCCAACCGTGAACTCGAAGAAGAACTTCAGTCCGGTGATGGTCGCGTTGAGCGAGATCGGCGAGATACCCTGCACCACCAGATGCAATTGATAACGGCGCAGATCCTCGTCGCTGGCTGTGTCGGGTGAGCGGCCCAGGAATGCGCTAAACCGCTGCACGGCACGGATATACGCGTCCCGGGTCTTGGGCGAGAACTTGCGCATCCGCATGTCCTCGATCATGCGTTGACGCAACGGGCTGATAGCTTGAGTCATGGCTCTGCTCCTGTGGTGATCCGAGGCGGATTGCCTCGTTCACCAACATAAACAGAACCCCTATCTAATTCACTCACCGACGCTGATCGCAGCCCCCATACCGCGCGAGCGGTTTAGTCCGTCGACCCAAAGCAGGCATTTAGATTTCCAGGAAGCGGACCTTAAGTGGGACAGGTTCCTTGTCTCAAAGATGTAGCAAGAATACCGGCGCGATCGCTGCCAGCCCAGCGCCCGCTTGAAGCAACAACACCATTAGCGCAGGTTTTAGGTTACGGCGCAGCCACCGGATACAAAAAAAGCCAATGAGTGGCACCTGTCCAATCATTAGCAGTTGAAAAATATGAGCTGCGGCGCCTTCATCGGGGCGACCTTCAGCATTTATTGAATCTCCAGCGCCAAAGAAGATAACTGCACCAAGTACCACAATGAGTGCAGCGATGGACATGGCTATTGGAACGTACGCGCTTGGTTTCTTTAGCAGCGCCGAAAGATTTATGCGCGTTTCTCCTTCAATCATTCTGAATCTCCTTCAAAAGGCGGATCGCTGCAGCGGCATCAGTGCTAATTAATTGGTTACAATACCTCGGGCAGCTCTACGCTTTTCTTCCGCTTTGGCCGGACCCACATCACACCGGGATAACCCTTCAGCGGCGCCAGAGGCTCTCCGATATAAGCCCAATCCACTTTCTCTTGGATGGATAAGTGGTAGCGCGGCTCACGGCCCGTGCGTCCCGAAAACAGTGCGCGGGGAATGTTCACCCACTTTGGCGCGCTCGCGCGTTCGTAGAA
>DASZZM010000062.1:0-52146 GCA_035544895.1 Thermoanaerobaculia bacterium | reverse complement strand
GAGATGGTGATGCCGGGCGACAACATCAACCTCGAGGTGGAGCTGATCTCGCCGATCGCGATGGAGAAGGGGGTGCGCTTCGCCATCCGCGAGGGCGGCCGCACGGTCGGCGCCGGCACGGTCACGGACATCGTCAAGTAGTCGACAGAGGAAGGCCATGGTCAACGAGAAGATCCGCATCCGCCTGAAAGCGTTCGACTACCGTATCCTGGACACGTCGACCTACGAGATCGTGGACACCGCGCGGCGCACCGGCGCGCGGGTGGTGGGGCCGATCCCGCTGCCCACCCACATCTCGCGCTACACCGTCAACCGGTCGCCGCACGTGGACAAGAAGTCGCGCGAGCAGTTCGAGATCCGCACCCACAAGCGCCTGCTCGATATCTTCGAGCCCACCAGCCAGACGGTCGACGCGCTGATGAAGCTCGAGCTGCCGGCCGGCGTCGACGTCGAGATCAAGGCTTTCGGCAAGTGAGACCCAAGAATACGGGTCATCAGCCGCGAGTACGGAGGATCTAGCCGATGGAAGGCATCCTGGGACGCAAGGTGGGCATGACTCAGATCTATGCCGAGGACGGCACCGCCGTGCCGGTTACCGTGGTCAAGGCGGGACCCTGCCTGGTGGTGCAGCGCAAGACCGTCGAGCGCGACGGCTACGCGGCCGTCCAGCTCGGGCTGGTCGAGGGCCGGCCGGCCAAGCGGGTGACCAGGCCGCGTCTCGGCCACTTCGCCAAGGCCGGCGTGCCGCCGATGGCGCGGACCATGGAGTTCGGTCTCGCCGCCGGCGAGGAGCTCGCTCCGGGCGACGAGGTCAAGGCGTCGATCTTCGAGGCCAAGCAATACGTCGACGTGGTGGGCACCAGCAAGGGCAAGGGCTACCAGGGGGTGGTCAAGCGCCATGGCTTTGCCGGCGGGCGCGCCACCCACGGATCGATGTTCCACCGCGCCCCCGGCTCGATCGGGTCGTCGGCGTACCCTTCCCGCGTCTTTCCCGGCATGCGCGCCGGCGGCCGCATGGGCGGCGAGCGGGTGACGGCCAAGAACCTCGAAGTGGTCAAGGTCGACGCCGAGCACGACCTGATCTACCTGCGCGGCGCGGTGCCCGGTCCGCGCAACGGCTACGTGGCCCTGCGCCGCGCCAAGCGGCCTTCATGAGGCAGTCAAGACGTCTGAGACGCTGAGGACATTAGCGATGAAACTTGCGGTGGTGAACTTCGAGCGAGAGCAGCTCCGAGAGATCGAGGTGCCGGGGTCGGTTTTCGAATACCCCTACAACGAGCACCTGATCCATGGGGCGGTGCAGGCGTACCTGGCCGGGCTGCGGCGCGGCACCCACAAGACCAAGACGCGCGCCGAGGTGTCGGGCTCGGGCAAGAAGCTGTGGCGCCAGAAAGGCACCGGCCGCGCGCGCACCGGCGACATCCGCAACCCGAAGTGGCGCAAGGGCGGCGTGGTCTGGGGACCGGTGCCGCGCAGCTACGAAAAGGGCCTGTCGCCGCGGGAAAAGAGAAACGCCCTGAAGTCGGCGCTGTCGCGCAAGGCCGCCGAGCTGCGCATCGTCGTCCTCGACAGCCTGGCCATCGACAGCCACAAGACGCGCGACCTGGTGCGCCGCCTGGCCAGCCTCGGGATCGAAGGCAAGGCGCTGCTGGTCGACAGCCGCGACAATCACAACCTGGCGCTGGCGGCGCGCAACAACCGGGCGATCAAGACGGTCGACGCCCTGGCGGTCAACGTCTACGACGTGGTGGACCGGCCCTACTTGGTGCTCAGCGAAGGGGCGCTCGGCCGGCTGGTCGAGGTGCTCGCCAAATGAGAATCCAGGAAGTCATCCGGCGCCCCCTGATCACCGAGAAGTCCTCGGTGCTGCGCGAGGACCACAACATCATCGCGTTCGAGGTGCACAAGAGCGCCAACAAGATCGACGTGGAGCGCGCGGTCGTGGCCCAGTTCAAGGTCAAGGTCGCCGAGGTGCGGATCGCACGCTGCCACGGCAAGGTTCGGCGCCGCGGCCGGCTCGAGGGCCGCCGCCCGGACTGGAAGAAGGCCTACGTGCGCCTCGCCCCGGGCGAGAAGACGATCGAGTTCTTCGAGGGGATGTAGAACGATGCCGATCAAAGAAAGAAAGCCGACCAACCCGGCAAGCCGTTTTCAGACCCACCTGACGTTCGAGGAGCTGACCCCCCATGGGGGAATGGCGCGGCCGCACAAGCCGCTGACCGAAGGCAAGAGCGGAACCGGCGGGCGCGACAACCGCGGGCACCTGACCTCGTGGTTTCGCGGCGGCGGTCACAAGCGGCGCTACCGCATGGTCGATTTCCGCCGCGACAAGCACGGCGTGCCGGCCAAGGTGGCCACCATCGAGTACGACCCCAACCGCTCGGCGCGCATCGCGCTGCTGCACTACGCCGACGGCGAGAAGCGCTACATCCTGTGGCCGAACGGCCTGGCGGTCGGCGCCGAAGTGATGTCGGGCGAGAAGGCGGAGGTCAACGTGGGCAACGCGCTGCCGCTGCGCTTGATCCCGCTCGGCACGGTCATCCACAACATCGAGCTCAAGATCGGCAAGGGCGGCCAGATGGTGCGCAGCGCCGGCGCCGGCGCTCAGCTGATGGCGCGCGACGGCGGCTGGGCGCAGGTCAAGCTCCCCTCGGGAGAGGTGCGCAGGGTGCACGTCGAGTGCTATGCCACGGTCGGCCAGGTCGGCAACCTCGATCACGAGAACATCTCCTTCGGCAAGGCGGGGCGCAAGCGCTGGCTGGGCCGGCGGCCGCACAACCGCGGCGTGTCGATGAACCCGGTCGACCACCCGATGGGCGGCGGCGAGGGGCGCACCTCGGGGGGCCGCCATCCGACGACCCCGTGGGGCGTGCCCACCAAAGGGTACAAGACGCGCAACAACAAGCGAACGGACCAGATGATCGTCCGCCGGCGCAACAAGAAGTAGGAGCGGAGGAGAGCCATGCCGCGTTCAGTCCACAAGGGTCCGTTCGTCGACGACCACCTGGCCAAGAAAGTCGAAGTCTCGCGCGCGCGGGGCGACAGCCGGGTGATCAAGACCTGGTCGCGCCGCTCGACCGTCGTGCCCGAGATGGTCAACCTGACCATTGCCGTGCACAACGGCGCCAAGTTCATCCCGGTCTACATCACCGAGAACATGGTCGGGCACAAGCTGGGCGAGTTCGCCATGACGCGGACGTTCCGCGGCCATAGCGGCAAGAAAGTGGAGAAGGGCGCGCGCCCGCGCTAGTGCGGCAGCTGGAAAGGGAGGCATTGACCATGGAAATCACAGCGCGGCTTCGTTATGCCCAGGGATCGGCGCAAAAGGCGCGCCTGGTGGCCGACCTGATCCGCGGCAAGGCGGTCCAGGACGCGGTGAACCTCCTTAGCGTCACCAACAAGTTGGCCGCCCGGCACGTGCAGAAGTGCTTGAAGTCGGCCATCGCCAACGCGGAGAACCGCGAAGACCACGTCGACGTCGATCGCTTGTACGTCAAGGAGATCTTCGTCGATGGCGGGCCGGTGGCCAAGCGCATCCGCCCGGCGCCGATGGGCCGCGCCTTCCGCGTGGTCAAGCGCCAGAGCCACATCACGATCAAGCTCGACACCCGCAAGGGTGACGAGAAGTCATAGAGAGCGGAGGACAGCGCACGTGGGTCAGAAAACGCACCCTTACGGTTTCAGGCTGGTCTACAACAAGACCTGGCATTCACGCTGGTACGGCGATCACAACTACGCCGATACGCTGCACGAGGACCTCAAGCTGCGCCGCCGCCTGAAGAGCCGTCTGTCGCACGCCGGCGTCTCCGAGGTCGACATCGAGCGCGCGGCCGACAAGCTGCGGGTCACCATTTACACCTCGCGCCCGGGTATCATCATCGGCCGCCGCGGCGCCGAGGTCGACAAACTGCGCGACGACCTGCAGAAGGAGATGGGCCGCGAGGTGCACATCAACATCCAGGAGATCCAGCGTCCGGAGCTCGACGCCCAGCTGGTGTCCGAATCGATCGCCGGCCAGCTCGAGCGCCGCGTCTCCTTCCGCCGCGCGATGAAGAAAGCCATGGAGTCGGCCTTCCGTTTCGGCGCCAAGGGAGTGAAGATCATGGTTTCCGGCCGGCTGGGCGGCGCCGAGATCGCGCGCTCGGAGTGGTACCAGGAAGGGCGGCTGCCGCTGCACACGCTCAAGGCCGACATCGACTACGGCCTGGGCGAGGCGCGCACCACCTACGGCGTCATCGGCGTCAAAGTCTGGGTCTACAAGGGCGACCTCCTCAAAGAGAAGAGCCGCCGCGCCAGCGCATGAAAGGGAAGCGATTCTGCCACGAGGGGGTGGGGGCGTCCCCTTCCCCCCCGGCCACCGCCGGGCAGGGACCCGGCGGCTCTGGAAAACCGGGAAGGGGATCCGCGGGGGTTGCGGGGGGCGATCCAATAGATCGGAGGCCACAAACGGTCGGCTGCATCGCGCTTGGTGTGGCAGACATAGCTAGAGGACCTGAGAGGTATTTGGAGAATTAATCCATGCTAATGCCGAAGAAAGTCAAGTACCGCAAGCAGCAGCGCGGACGGCGCAAGGGCATCTCCAAGGGGGGCAACTACATCTCCTTCGGCGACTATGGCCTGCAGGCGCTCGAGCCGGGCTGGGTGACGGCGCGCCAGATCGAGGCGGCGCGTATCGCCATCACCCGCCACGTCAAGCGCGGCGGCAAGGTGTGGATCCGCGTCTTCCCGGACAAGCCGATCACCAAGAAGCCGCTCGAAACCCGCATGGGCAAGGGCAAGGGCAATCCCGAAGAATGGGTCGCCGTGGTGCGCCCGGCGCGCATCCTCTACGAGCTCGAAGGAGTGCCCGCCGACGTGGCGGAAGCGGCGATGAAGCTGGCGTCGCACAAGTTGCCGATCAAGACCAAGTTCGTCACCCGTCACCAGGAGCTGAGGTAGAGATGAAAGCCGCGCAACTCCGTGATCAGTCGATCGAAGAGCTCCAGGACAGGGAGCGCGAGCTCGCCGAGCAGCTCTTCGCCCTGCGCCTGCAAAAGGTCACCGGGCAGCTCGAGAAGCCCTCGCGCCTGCGCGACGTGCGCCGCGAAATGGCGCGATGCTTGACGATCTTGGGCGAAAAGCGCAGGGGGTAAGAAGAATGGCCAGAGCAGAGAAGACGGAAAATCCCGGCGAGCCGGCGGTCGACAGAGTGGCACCGCCGGGCGGCACCCAAGCGACCGATGCGATCGATGCGACAGGCGCGGCCGGCGCCGCGAGCCATGAGGCGCGGGGCCGCCGCCAGGTCAAGGTGGGGCGCGTGGTGAGCGACAAGATGCACAAGACGGTGGTCGTGGCGGTGGAGAACACCGCGACCCACCGGCTCTATCACCGCTACCTGAAGAAGACGAGCAAGTTTGCGGCCCACGACGAAGAGAACCGCTGCAAGGTCGGCGACCTGGTGGAGATCGTTTCGAGCCGACCCCTGTCGAAGACCAAGCGCTGGCGCGTGCGCGAGATCCTGAAGCGGGCCGAGTAATATGCCGGGACGAAACTTTTGCCGCGAGAGGGAGGGGGCGTCCCCTTCCCCCCCGGCGACCGCCGGGCAGGGACCCGGCGGCTCCGGGAATCAGGGAAGGGGATCCTTAGGGGTTGCGGGGGGCGATCCGATAGATGCTTTGAGCAGTCCTCCGGCACCACATCGGAGCGCGTTTTCCTTCCCTGAGGGGATCGAGGAATTGCGGGAGAGATCTAAATGATCCAGATGGGAACCGTACTCGACGTGGCGGACAACTCGGGCGCCAAGAAGATCGCCTGCATCCACCTGCGCGGCGGATCGGCCGGACGCTATGGGCGCCTGGGCGACGTCATCACCGCCTCGGTCAAGGAGGCGGCGCCGGAAGGCACGGTCAAGAAGGGGCAGGTGGTCAAGGCGGTGATCGTGCGCACGGTCAAGGAGCAGCGCCGAAGGGATGGCAGCTACATCCGTTTCGACAACAACTCCGCGGTGCTGGTGAGCGATGCGGGCGAGCCGATCGGCACGCGCGTCTTCGGTCCCGTCGCCCGCGAGCTGCGCGAGAGGCGCTTCATGAAGATCGTCTCGTTGGCTCCGGAGGTCATCTGACCGCCGGCCGTGCGCCAGGGGAAGAGGAGTCGCTCATGCGGAAGTTCAACGTGAAGAAAAACGACCAGGTTCTGGTGACCACCGGCAAGAGCCGCGGCGCCCGCGGCCGCGTGCTGCGCGTGCTGCCCGAGAGCGGCAGGGTGATCGTCGAACGCGTCAACATGATCAAGCGGCACACCAAGCCGAACCAGCCGAAGGGCATCCAGGGAGGCATCCTGGAGCGCGAGGGGCCGGTCCAGATCGCCAACGTGCGGGTGATCTGTCCCGAATGCGGCAAGCCTTCGCGGCTGGGACGGCGGCGCCTCGACGACGGGCGCGGCGTGCGGGTGTGCAAGAGCTGCGGAGCCACTCTCAACTAGGGCCCCCGGGCGCGAAATGATCGCGGGATGAGCAAGGCGGAAGACATGGCTGACAAGACAGAGAAGAGCGCTGGCAAGGGCGCCGACAAGAGCGCCGATAAGAGCGCCGATAAGAGCGGTGCGGCGAAGAAAGCGCCAGCCGCCGCGAAGAGGTCGACCCAGGCGGGCCCGTCGGGGTCATCGGGCAAGACCGGCGCCGCCCCCAAGCAGGGCAAGGCGGGAGCCGCCGCGCCGGTGGCGCCGGCCGCAGGGGTTCGGCCACCGGCCGAGAAGCCGGCTGCCAGGCCCCCCTACGTGCCGCGCTTGAAGCAGCGCTACGCCGAAGAGGTCGTGCCCAAGCTGAAGAAAGAGTTCGGCATCGTTAACGCCATGGCCGTGCCGCGCCTGGAGAAGATCTCCCTCAACATGGGGGTGGGCGAAGCCATCCAGAACATCAAGATCCTCGACGACGCGGTCGATGAGATGGCCGCGCTGGCGGGCCAGCGTCCGACCGTCACCCGCGCCCAGAAGTCGATCGCCGCCTTCAAGCTGCGCGCCGGCATGCCGATCGGATGCCGGGTGACCCTGCGCGGCACCCGCATGTGGGATTTCCTCGACCGCTTCATCACTACCGCGCTGCCGCGCGTGCGCGACTTCCGCGGCGTCCCGGCCAAGAGCTTCGACGGGCGCGGCAACTACACCGTGGGCATCCGCGACCACCTGATCTTTCTCGAGATCGACTACAACAAGGTCGAAAAGCCCAAGGGCATGAACATCACCATCGTGACCACGGCCGGCAACGACGAGCGTGCGCTCTATCTTCTGCGCGAGCTCGGCATGCCATTCGCGCGTTAGGAGACGACAGTGGCTACCACCGCAAAAATCGCCAAGACCCGCAAGACGCTCAAGTTCGCGGTCAGGCAGCGCAACCGTTGCCGCGTATGCGGCCGCCCGCGCGGCTACTACCGCAAGTTCGGCCTCTGCCGCATCCACCTGCGCGACCTGGCGCTGCAGGGCTACCTGCCCGGCGTGATCAAGGCGAGCTGGTAGTCCCGGCTCGCGGCGGTTTCGAGGAGAGAGACGCATGAGCATGACCGATCCCATCGCGGACCTGTTGACCCAGATCCGCAACGCCCACCTGGCCAAGCACGACCGGCTCGACGTGCCCGCCTCGAAGCTCAAGCTCGAGGTCGTCAAGCTGCTCAAGGAAGAGGGCTTCATCAGGAACCTGCGCGAGATCGACCCGCCGGAAGGCAACTCCGGAGTCCCCGGCCAGCCCGGAAAGCAGCTCCGCATCTTCCTGCGCTACAGCGCCGAGGGCACGCCGGCGATCAGCCACCTGGCGCGGATCAGCCGGCCCGGCCGGCGGGTCTACCGCCGGGCAGGCGAGGTCGTGCCGGTGCGCAACGGCCTCGGCATGGGGATCGTTTCGACCTCGCAGGGCCTGCTGACCGACCGCCAGGCGCGCGAGCGCGGCGTCGGCGGCGAGCTCCTCTGCGAGGTCTGGTAGAGCTTCACGAGAGCAGGAGAAAAAAGCATGTCCCGCATAGGCAAGATGCCCATCCCGGTGCCCAAGGGGACCAGGGTCGAGGTCAAGGACGGAAACTTCGTCGCCGAAGGACCGAAGGGGAAGGTCGAGCAGCGCGTTTTCGACGACTTCCCGATCGAGGTCAAGGACGGCGTCATCACCATCTCGCGCCCCGGCGACGCCGGCCCCGAGCGCTCCAAGCACGGCCTGTTGCGGGCGCTGCTCGCCAACGCCGTCCAGGGGGTGACCGCGGGCTTCAGCAAGCAGCTCGACATCGTCGGCGTCGGCTACCGCGCCGAGGTGAAGGGTCAGGCGGTGCAGTTCTCGCTCGGCTATTCCCACCCGGTCGTCTACGACATACCGGAAGGGATCAAGATCGAGATCGACAAGGCCAACCGGATGACCGTGTCGGGCGCCGACCGCCAGAAAGTGGGACAGGTCGCGGCCGAGATCCGCAAGCTGCGCCGGCCCGATCCCTACAAGGGCAAGGGAATCAAGTACACCAACGAGGTCTTGCGCCGCAAGGTGGGCAAGGCCGGGGCCAAGTAAGGGAAGCGCCATGAGCGACCACGTGACCAAGAGCATGAAACGGAAGCGCGAGCGCCGCGAGCGCGCCCACTTGCGAGTGCGCACCCGCGTGCGCGGCAGCGCCGAGCGGCCGCGCCTGGCGGTGTACAAGAGCTTGCGCTACATCTACGCGCAGGTCATCGACGATTCCCGCGGCGCGACGCTCGCCCAGGCGAGCTCGGCCGATCCCGAGGTGCGCGCGGGGCTCGGAGCGTCGCCCAGCAGCAAGCAGGCGGCCAAGGCGGTCGGCGAAGCGGTGGCGGCGCGGGCGCGCGAAAAGGGAGTCGGCAAGGTGGTGTTCGACCGCGGCGGCTACATCTACCATGGCAAGGTCAAGGTGCTGGCCGAGGCTGCCCGTGAGAAGGGCCTGCAGTTCTAGTGGCGGTGGCGGGTACCGGTAAAGGAGACGAGCTTGGCCAGGGACTTTGAGCGCGAGAGCGAGTTTTTCGAACAGGTCGTCCACATCAACCGGGTGACCAAGGTGGTCAAAGGGGGAAAGAACTTCTCCTTCTCCGCCCTGGTCGTGATCGGCGACGGCAACGGCCGCGTGGGCTATGGCGCGGGCAAGGCGAAGGAGGTGCCGATGGCCATCCGCAAGGGCATCGAGATCGCCAAGCGCAACATGGTGCAGGTGCCGCTCAAGGGCACCTCCATCCCGCACGAGGCGCTGGGCGTTTTCGGCGCCGGCCGCGTGCTGCTCAAGCCGGCCTCGGAGGGGACCGGGGTCATCGCCGGCGGCCCGGTGCGTGCCGTGCTGGAAACCGCCGGCATCCAGGACATCCTGACCAAGTCGCTGGGCTCGACCAACCCGCACAACGTGGTCAAGGCGACCTTCGATGCCCTGCTGTCGCTGCGCACCGAAGACGACGTGCGGCGCTTGCGCGGCCTGCCCCCCCTCCAGCCGAGCCAGGCCGCGGCTTCGCCGGCGCCCGCCGCGAGAGGCGCGGCGGCGGCCCCGCGACCGCCTGCCCGAGCCGAGGCCGCGGCGCGCGTGAACGCCGCCCCGACCGAGCCCCCGCTGGCGGCGACCGCCGCGGCCGTCGCGACCGCGGCGCCGCCGGCAGCCGAAGGGGAGGGGGCCCGGGTCCCCGAGGGCGCGGCCTCCGGCGGCCCGGTGGCCGCTCCGGCGGCGCCGTCTGCAGGGGAGGGAGACGCCGCGCCGGCCAAGGTGGATAATGAAGTCGAGCGGAGAACCGAAGATGCCGAGAAAGCACCAGGATAAGCCGCAACAGAAGACGATCACCATCCGCCAGGTGCGCAGCGCCATCGGCACGCGCCGCCCGCATCGCGAGGTGCTCAAAGGGCTCGGCCTGCGCCGCATCCGCCACCAGGTGGTGCGTCCCGATACGCCGGCCGTGCGCGGCGCAGTGGCCAAGATCGGCTACCTGGTGGAAGTCATCGAGGACAAGCTATGAAGCTGCACGAGCTGTCGCCGGCCAAGGGGAGCAAGCACACGCGCAAGCGGCTCGGCCGCGGTCCCGGTTCGGGGACCGGCAAGACCGCCGGTCGCGGCGAGAAGGGGCAGAAGTCCCGCTCCGGCCACAGCCGGCGGCTGGGCTTCGAGGGCGGCCAGATGCCGCTGGTGCGCCGGGTCCCCAAGCGCGGCTTCACCAACATCTGGAAGACCGAGTACGCGGTGGTCAACCTGACGCAGCTCGCCGCCCTGGAGCCTCGGCCGGAGGCCGGGAGCGCAGCCGGCGGCGCGATCACTCCCGAGCTGCTGGTCAGCCGCGGCCTGGTGCGCTCCGGATTGCCGGTCAAGGTGCTGGGCGGCGGCGAGGTCAGCGTCGCGCTCGCGGTCAAGGCCCATCGTTTCAGCAAATCGGCCCGCGCCAAGATCGAGGCGGCGGGCGGAAGCTGTGAGGAGCTTGGCGCGTGATACAGAGTTTTCGTAATATTTTTGCAATTCCCGAGCTGCGCAAGCGCGTCCTGTTTACGTTCGGGCTGCTCGCGGTGTACCGCATCGGCTGCGCGATTCCGACCCCCGGGGTCGACCCGCAGGCGCTGCTCGAGCTGATGAAGCAGGCGGAGGGGACCTTCCTCGGGTTCGTCAACACGTTCACCGGCGGGAGCCTGCGCAAGATCGCCGTCTTCTCGCTGGGCATCATGCCCTACATCACCGCCTCGATCATCCTGCAGCTGCTGACCGTGGTCTGGCCGTACCTCGAGAAGCTCTCCAAGGAGGGGGAGCTGGGACGGCGCAAGATCACCCAGTACACCCGCTACGGCACCGTGCTCATCTCGATCGTCCAGGGGACCGGCATCGCCTTCTTCCTGGAGAACGCCCCGGTGCCCGGCGGCGCCGTACTGGTGCCGCATCCCGGGTGGGGCTTCCGCGCCCTGACCGTGATCACGCTGACCACCGGGACGGCCTTCGTCATGTGGCTCGGCGAGCAGATCAGCGAGCGCGGCATCGGCAACGGCATCTCGCTGATCATCTTCGCGGGCATCGTAGTGGGCCTGATCCCCGCCATCGGCACTACCGTCGACAGCCTGCAGCGCGGCAACCAGGAGCTGATCAAGATCATCCCGCTGCTGCTCTTCATGGTGGGCGTGGTCGCCTTCATCGTCTACATGGAGCGCGCGCAGCGCCGCATCCCGGTGCAGTACGCAAAACGAGTGATGGGGAGGAAGGTTCTCGGCGGCCAGAGCACCTACCTGCCGCTGCGGGTCAACACCGGCGGCGTCATCCCGGTGATCTTCGCCAGCTCGGTGGTGACGGTGCCCACGGTGATCTCGAGCATGGGCTTCTTCCAGAAGAACCTGTGGGTGCAGACGGTGGCCGAGTACATCAAGTACGGGCAGCCGATCTACTACCTGTTGCAGGTGGTGGCGATCGTCTTTTTCTCGTACTTCTACATCTCGATCATCTTCAACCCCTCGGACCTTGCCGAGAACATGCGCAAGTACGGAGGATTCATCCCGGGCATCCGGCCGGGCAAGCGGACGGCCGAGCACATCGATCGCATCCTGACCCGCATCACCCTGGTCGGCTCGCTCTACCTGGCGGCGGTGGCGATCCTGCCCGAGTTCCTGTTGACAGGCGTCCACGTGGCGGGGATCCCGTTCCTGGGGCCGCGCATCGCCGGGTACTTCCCGGAGTGGTTCACCACGGGAATGGGCATCAATTTCTACTTCGGCGGCACCTCGCTGTTGATCGTGGTGGGCGTCGCGATGGACACCATCCAGCAGGTGGAGAGCCAGCTGGTAATGCGCCATTACGAAGGCTTCATGAAGAAAGGCCGCATCCGTGGCCGGCGAGGCTGACGAGTCGATCGGCGCGGCGCCGACGCCCCCCACGACCCCGACGACCCCGACTCAGATATCGGCCGGGACGGGGGAGGTGGCGCGCGCCGCCGATCGATCTCGGGGCCCCAGGCTGGTCCTGCTCGGCCCCCCGGGGGCAGGCAAGGGGACGCAAGGAGCGTTGCTCATCTCCCGCCTGGGAGTGCCGGCGATCTCGACCGGCGAGATGCTGCGCGCCGCAGTGGTTTCGGGCAGCGCGCTCGGGCGGCGGGTCAAAGGGATCATGGACTCCGGCGCCCTGGTCGACGACGCCACCATGGCCGAGGTGGTCCGCGAGCGCATGGGTCTGCCCGACGCGCGGCGAGGGTTCCTGCTCGACGGCTATCCGCGAACCCTGGCGCAGGCCGAGACCCTGGAGGAGATCCTCGCGGCCGCCGGCGAGCGCCTCGACGCGGTGCTGCTGGTCGAGGTGCCCGAGGAGGAGCTGGTGCGGCGGGTGGTGGCGCGGCAGCGCCCCGATGACCGCGAAGCCGTGGTGCGCGAGCGCCTGCGCGTCTACCGGGAAAAAACCGCGCCGCTCATCGGTTACTATAGAGGGCTCGGCCTGTTGCGCGAGGTCGACGGCGACCGGCCCGTGGGCGAGGTCACGGCGCGGCTGCTGGGAGCGCTGGGCGGAGGAGTCGAGCGCAACGGGGTAACGCCGGCCGGGGCCCGCGAGGTGAGTCGATGACCGTCCTCAAGACGCCTGGCGAGATCGAGCTGATGGACGAGGCCAACCGGATCGTCCATCATGTCCTCGACGAGATGGGCCGGATGATTGTCCCGGGGGTGACGCCGCGGGATCTCGACCGGCACGCCGAGAAGGTCATCCGCGCCTCCGGCGCGGTGCCCGCGTTCCTCAACTATCGCGGCTACCCGGCGACGCTGTGCATCTCGGTCAACGACGTGATCGTGCACGGCATCCCCAACGGCGTGCCGTTGCGCGAGGGCGACATCGCCGGCATCGATTGCGGCGTGCTCTACAAGGGCTACTGCGGCGACGCCGCCCGCACCTTCGCGGTCGGGCGTATCGACGAGGCCTCGCGGCGCCTGCTGGCGGTCACGCGCGAGGCGCTGCTGCTGGCGGTAGACCAGGTGCGGCCGGGCGGGCGGTTGTCGGATATCGGTCATGCCGTGCAGCACCATGCCGAGAGCCACGGCTTCTCGGTGGTGCGCGAGTTCTCGGGGCACGGCATCGGGGCCTCGATGCACGAGGACCCGCAAGTGCCCAACTTCGGCGATCCGGGCAAGGGCCCCAAGATGCGGCCCGGCATGGTGCTGGCGATCGAGCCGATGGTCAACGCTGGCGGCGCGGGAGTGCGCGTCGACCCCGACGGCTGGACGGCGCGCACCGAGGACGGCTCGCGCTCGGCCCATTTCGAGTTCTCGGTCGCGGTGACCGGCTCGGGCAAGCGCGTGCTTGGCCTGGCGGCGGCGGGGGCGTAGAAAGAACCGGTTGAGTCCGGGCTGAGCGTCGGGGAATTCTCAATAGGAGACTTACGTTCCTTGTCGAAGAAAGAAGAGGCCATCGAAGTCGAGGCCACGGTGGTCGAGCCGCTCCCCAATGCGATGTTCCGGGTCGAGCTCGACAACAACAAGCACCAGGTGCTGGCGCACATTTCGGGGAAGATGCGCAAGCACTTCATCCGCATCCTGCCCGGAGACCGCGTGCTGGTCGAGCTCTCGCCATACGATCTCAACCGGGGCCGCATCATCTATCGCTTGAAGTGATCGCCCGCGGAGGTGCGGGGCAAGCGGCCGCAATCTTGGCGTGCGGCCGAAGATGCGCCGATGATGCGCGAGAGGGTGGGGGGACGGGTTCGTTAGAGCATTTAGAAAGGGTACGTGATGAAAGTACGGTCGTCGGTACGAAGGATCTGCCCGAAGTGCAAGATCGTCCGCCGCAAGGGCGTGGTGCGGGTGATCTGCGACAACCCGAAGCATAAACAGCGTCAGGGATAGAGGGGCTGCACATGGCACGCATCGCAGGGGTCGACCTGCCTCAGAACAAACAGGTCTGGATCGGGCTCACCTACATCTACGGCATCGGGCGCTCGCGCTCGCAGGACATCCTGCGCCAGGCCAAGGTCGAGCCGGCCACGCGCGTCAAAGAGCTGACCGAAGACGAAGCGCGGCGCATCCGCAAGGTGATCACCGACGAGGGCCGCGTCGAGGGCGACCTGCGCAAGGAGGTCAGCCAGAACGTCAAGCGGCTGATGGAAATCGGATGCTACCGGGGAGTCCGGCACCGCAAGGGGCTGCCGGTGCGCGGCCAGCGCACCCAGACCAACGCCCGCACTCGCAAGGGGCCGCGGCGCGGCGCCGTGGCAGGCAAGAAGAAGGCGGCCAAGAAGTAGCCGCCAGGGGAAGAAGATGGCCAAACCGGAAGGCAAGAAAGAGCGCAAGAGCGGCAAGAAGAAGGACCGCCGGATGGTGCCCCACGGGGTGGCGCACATCCAGGCGACCTTCAACAACACCATCATCTCGATCGCCGACCCGGAGGGCAACGTGCTGTCCTGGTCTTCGGCCGGCCGCATCGGCTTCAAGGGGTCGCGCAAGGGGACGCCGTTTGCCGCGCAGGTGGCGGCACAGAGCGCGGGCAACAGCGCCAAGGACCTGGGCCTGCGCTCCGTCGACGTGATGGTCAGGGGACCGGGCGCCGGCCGTGAATCGGCGATCCGCGCCCTGCAGGCGGCGGGCATCGACGTCAAGTCGATCAAGGACGTGACGCCCATCCCGCACAACGGCTGCCGGCCGCGCAAGCGCCGCCGGGTGTAGCAAGAGGCGGAGAGCTCGCGCGCAGGGGAGGGGGCAGACCCGGGGTCGCGCCAACTAAGTATCACGCTTGAAAAGGAGAGCCTCGAGGAGGCATCGGGCGCGCCGGTGCATCTCGGGCGTCTTCCAGAGCTGAAGTCCCCGCAGCCGCGGGGAGAGGACGTCAAGGAGAAACCAAGTGGCAAGATACACTGGACCCGTCTGCCGGCTCTGCCGCCGCGAACGGATGAAGCTCTTCCTCAAGGGGGATCGCTGCTTCAAGGAGAAATGCGCGGTCGAGAGGCGTAACTTCCCGCCCGGCCAGCACGGCACCCGGCGCGGCCGCCGCACGCTGGGCTACGGCCTGCAGCTGCGCGAGAAGCAGAAGGTCAAGCGCATCTACGGCGTGCTCGAGGCGCAGTTCCGCACCTACTTCGAGGAAGCGGACCGCCGCAAGGGAATCACCGGCGAGAACCTCCTCGTCATGCTCGAGCGGCGCCTCGACAACGTCGCCTACAGTCTCGGTTTTGCCGCCTCGCGGGCGCAGGCGCGGCAGTTCGTACGCCATGGCCACGTGCAAGTCGACGGCCGCAAGATCACCATCCCTTCCTACCAGGTCAAGGCCGGCCAGTCGGTCGTGGTCAAGGAGGGGAGCCGCAAGAACGCCTTCATCCGCTCGAGCGTCGAAACGGCGCGCGGCCGCGGCGTCCCCGACTGGCTGGAGCTCGACGCCGAGAGCGTCAGCGGCAAGGTGCTGCGCCTGCCGACGCGCGAGGACATCAAGCTCCCCGTCCAGGAACAGCTCATCGTCGAGCTGTACAGCCGATGACGCCGGCCCGCCGCGGAGAAGGAAGCACTGGAAGCACTGAAAGTCAAGGTAAGGAGCCTCATATGCTTTGGAAAGGTTTTCAGCGCCCCAAGCGCGTTGAAATCGATAGCGAATCGCTGACCACGACGTACGGCCGCTTCACCGCGCAGCCGTTCGAGCGCGGCTTCGCCACCACCATCGGCAACGCCCTGCGGCGCTGCCTGCTCTCTTCGATCGAGGGGGCGGCGATCACCTCGGTCCAGATCGAAGGCGTGCTGCACGAGTTCTCGTCGATCCCGGGCGTTCAGGAGGACGTCACCGACATCATCCTCAACCTGAAGCAGATCCCGATCCTGCTGCACAGCGAGGATGCCAAGGTGCTCTCGCTCGACGTCGGAGGCCCCGGCAAGGTGACGGCGGGCCAGATGGGGGAAGACCCGCAGATCGAGATCTTCGATCCCAACGTGCACGTCGCCACCCTCAACGAGGAAGGGCGCCTGAAGCTCCAGGCCCTGGTCAAGCGCGGGCGCGGCTACGTCTCGGCCGACCGCAACAGCGACGAGTCGATGGGCATCGGCTGGGTGCCGCTCGACTCCGCGCACAGTCCGGTGCGGCGCGTCAACTACCGGGTCGAGGCGGCCCGCCTGGGCCAGACCACCGACTACGAGCGGTTGATCCTCGAGGTGTGGACCAACGGCACGGTGAGCCCGCAGGACGCGGTGTCGCTCGCCGCGAAGCTCCTCGAAGAGCACCTCGGCATCTTCATCCAGGGCGAGGAAGGGCTGCGCGAGGGGGCCGAGGCGCACGAGGAGCTGGCGGGCCTGGATGCCCTGCTGGCCAAGCAGATCGACGAGCTGGACCTCTCGGTGCGCTCGGCGAACTCGTTGAAGAACGCCAATATTCACACGCTTCGCGACCTGGTGCGGCGCAGCGAGAAGGACATGCTGGACACCAAGAACTTCGGCAAGAAGTCGCTCGAAGAGGTGCAGGAAGTCCTCGACAAGCTCGGCCTCTCTCTCGGTATGGACGTTCCGGAGAGGCCCGCCGGCGCCGGCGCTTCGGCCTAATGGAGTACTAGAACGAAACTTCGTGCCCGCCGTTTCATCCCCCGGGATCGCCACCGGCGGTTGAGAGTACTAAGGAGACTTAAACCATGCGTCACGGCGTCAGAGGCAGGAAGCTTGGGCGGACCTCTTCCCACCGCGAAGCCCTGTTCCGCAACCAGCTGCAGTCGCTGATGGACAAGGAGCGGATCATCACCACGCTCCCCAAGGCCAAGGAGCTGCGGCCACTGGCCGAGAAGCTGATCACCCGCGGCAAGAAAGGCACCCTGCACGACCGCCGCCTGGTGCAGCGCTGGGTGCTCAAGCGCGACCTGGTCAAGAAGGTCTTCGACGACATCGCGCCGCGCTTCGGCGAACGCCCTGGCGGCTACTTGCGCATCGTCAAGCTGGGGCCGCGGCAGGGCGACGGCGCCGAGATGGCGGTTATCGAGATGGTCGATCGCGAGGGTCCCGCGGCGGCACCCAAGGAGACCTCTCCCAAGGATGGCAAGGCGGGCAAACCCGGCAAGGCCGGAAAAGCCGGCAAGAAGACGGCGCGGCGGCGTCCTTGGGCCCGCGAGGCCAAGGCCGGCGGCAAGCCGGCAACGCCCAAGAAGCCGCTCCAGAGCCCGCAGAAGACCGGGTAGCGGCCTCGCCGACGCTCTCCATTTTCACCAGAAAACGGCCGGCATCATCGCCGGCCGTTTTCGTCTGGCCCGAGCTCTCACGGTGCGGGTCATCTGTCTCGGCGCGCGCCCTCTCCGGCACACGAGATAGTGAAAGGAGAGCCCATGCAAGAGAAGCTCCGCAAGCCAGCCAGCCTGAATCTCGAGGTCCACGAAATCGAGCGCCACATCAGGCCGGGCTGCCAGAACTCCACGACGACCAGTCCCCGTTGCACCTGTCCGCCGCCGCTCCGGCCGCGGAGCTGATCGCCGCGGTCCGAACGCCCGCACACCGTCCCCACCTGCCCGCGCGGCGCGCCGGCCGGCGTTCTCGGCGCCTCGCCGCGCGGGCGCCACGTCCGGCCCGGCGCCAGGCTGGCACTGTCTCGACCTCGCCGCCGCCCCGCACTGGAAGTTTTTGGGGGTTGCTGATCTCTCGGCAGCCTTTTCGGAAAGGAGCTCTTAATGTCACAGCAAAAGAAGGCGAAAGCCACCCTTCTCAACCTCGAGGTCCAGGAGCTCGAGAGCAAGAGCAGGGCGGGATGTAACAGCTCGTCGACCAACCCCAGGTGCACCTGCCCGGTGGGCTTGACCGTGACCGGCGTCGGCTTCAGGTTCTCTTCCTGACCCGTTTACTCCCTGCCGGCGGCGCAAGCCTCGCCGCCGGCGCCGCCCTGGAGGACCGGTGAGAAGCCCGGGCTCGAGCACCAGCTCGCCGCGGCGCTCATGAACGATCAGCTCTGCCTCTACACCCTGGTCCGCGCGCCGCGCGAACGGCACGAAGAGATCCTGCACGAGTTGGTGACGCCGGTGGCGCGGCAGGTGCGGGGCAGCCAAGAGCTCGACTCGCTCTTTTTCGCCCGCTACAACGTGCCGGACTGGGAGGTGCGTTTCCGTGTCCTCGGCCGGCCGCGCTGGGTAGACGGTCCGGTCCGCGAGCTGGTCGAGCGGCACCTGGCGCCGCTGGCCGCGGCGGGGACGATCGCGGGGTTCGAGTTCACCACCTATGAGCGGGAGATCGAGCGCTACGGCGGCGAGGAGGGGATGGCGCTGGCCGAGAAGGTCTTCCTGCACGACACGCTGGCCTGCCTCGAGCTGATCGAGGCGGAGCGCCAGGGAGGGCTCGGCAAGACGCGCCGCGAATTCGCCCTGGTGGCCGCCGAGAAGCTGCTCGACCTCTTCGGCTTCGATCTCGACGACCGCCTGGGCTTCTATGCCCACGGCTACCGCTGGGCGATCGAGATGGGCACCTGGGATGAGGCCGATCGCGAGTTGCTCGACCGGCGCTACCAGGAGATCGAGCCGGGCCTCGAAGACATTTTCTGGGGCGAGCAGAGCCGTGACCCCGTGCTGCTCTGGGGAGGCGACGAGCCGGCGCGGATCGCCGAGCGCTGGATCGCCGGCACGGACCCGGTCATCTCCGAGCTGCGCGCCGGACATGCGGCAGGGCGCATCCGGCAAGACCTCGTCTATCTCGCCTGGTCCTACACCCACATGCAGTGCAACCGCCTCGGCATCGATCCGGGACCGGAGGCCATCTTGCGGTATTTCATGCACCGCCTGCTAGAGGAGCACGGGGGCGGGTGAAGGGGATGGCGATGGTGGTGTGGCTCGGGGCACCGTTAGCGGCTTCATGACGGCGAAGAGGGGGATGGCGGACGGCGGGGCGCTCGTGCTGCTGCGGGTGAACTGTCTGCCGATCGAGTCGCTGGCGCCGTGGCAGGCCGAGGGATCGGTGGCGCGGCTTGGTCGGGTTTTCGAAGTGGAGGACTCGCTCGCCGAAGAGGCCCAGCGGTTGGGTGAGGACCTGTTTCAAGCGGCGGGTGCGCGCAGAGAGGACGAAGGCGTCGACGGAGCGCGCCGCCGCCTAGAGGTCGTCGCGCTACGGCGGGCGATCCATAACCGGCGCCCGGTTCCGGCCTCGCTCCTCGCCGCGGTTCGCGACACGCTTCGTCCCGAGCTGGTGGCCCGCTTGGACGGGCACCTCGAGCGGCGCGGTGAGGTTGAGGCCGAGTTCGCCGCATATCGCGCGGGGTTCCACGGCGACCTCGCGCGGACGCGCGAAGGGCTGCTGGCCATGGCGCAAGAGCCGCTGTTCGGCGAGGGGATTCGCCTGGTCAGCCGTTCGTTGTACGAGAGGCTTGGGGCGATGAGCAAGGAGGCGGGGGCGCCGCGGTGGGGGCACGACTGGCGCCATGCGGCGGCCAAGCTTACTTCCTATGCGGCACGTTTCACCACCAAGACCAGTCCCAATTCGATGTTCTGCGCCACGGCGATCGCGCGGATTGCGGCGGGGGGCGAGGCGCTGGTGGCGGGGGAGAACGTGCCGGCGCGGGTGGACTACCTGCTCAGCGTCGCCGAGGTGCGCAAGGTCACGGCCTGCCTGGGAGTGGATCCTGCCGTCCGGGACGCGGTGGTGCCGCGGCCCAATCCGACCCTGCGGAGGCAGGACGGAGCCTGGCACTTCTGGCGACCGGCCTCGCCGCGCAACCCGACCAACGACGAGGTGCGCTGCCGCGCCGGCGGGCAGCCCGTCCTCGATCTGATCCTCGCCGCGACGGCGCGCGGCGCCGCGACGATCGACCGCCTGCTCGCCGAAGTGGCGGAGGAGAGCGGGGCCGAGCCGGAGGCGCTGGCGCCCTTTCTCGGCCAGCTCGTCGAGGCCGGGCTGCTCATCGCCGAGGTCGAGACGCCCTACAACGATCGGCGGCCGCTCCGCTGCCTCGCCAGGAGCGTTCGCGCGGCTGGCTGCGAGCCTCCCTGGCTCGCCGTGGCCGAGGCGATCGAGCAGGCGGTCGACGACCTGCCGGCCCTCTCCTCCGGCGCCCGGCCCGCCGCGCTCGACGCCGTCGAGAGACGGTTGACCGCCTTGCCCCACAACCGCGCGATCAATGGCGACGAGCTGTTTCGCGCCGACACCGCCTCGGCGCTCGCGGTCGCCTTGCCCCCGGTGGTGATCGAGGACCTGCGGCAGCCCCTCGGCTGGTATGCACGGTTGTTCGCCGCGCTCTACCCCGAGGCGCTGGTGCGCGCCGGCTGGGTCAAGACTTTCCTTGCCAGGTTCCCGGCCGACGAAGACGTCCCCCTGCTCGACCTGTATCACGGGGTCTTCGAGCCCGAGCCCGGCCAGCGCCCATGGGCCTTCCCCGAGCCGCCCCAATCCTGGGCCGCGGTCCAAGGCGCGCCGCAGGGCGCGCCGCCAGGAGATTGCGCGCCGGCGCCGGCCAAGACCATGCGCCGGGTCCGCGAGCGCCTCGCCGAGCTGGCGTACGCCGCCGCGGCGGCAGGCGAGGAGGAAGTCGTCCTCGACGATGCCGCCTGGCTCTCCATGCTCGGCGAGCGCGCCGAGCCGCCCTGGTCGGCAGGGGTCCTTTTCCAGGTGGCCGCCGCGAGCGCCGGCGACGTCGCGGCCGGCCGCTATCGGATCGCCCTCAATGCCCTGTTCTCCGGGGCCGGGATCGCGCTTGCCCGATTCGCCCACCTGCATGGCCGCGGCGCTCCCGGCGAGCCGATCGTGCGCGAGATCGCGCGCGGCTGGGCGGCCTATGGCCGGCCGGGCGCGATCCTTGCCGAAGTCACCTACACCCACCTGGGGCGGAGCGCCAACGCGGGGCTGCGGCCGACGGTCTTCCGCCACGAGATCGAGCTGCTCGGCGAGCGGGCCACCCCCGGCGCCGAGGTGATCCCGCTCGCCGACCTCGTGGTGCGCTACGACGGCGCGCAGGGGCGTTTCGTCCTGCGCTGGGCATCGCGCGGAAAGGAGGTGGTGCCGGTGATCAGCAGCGGCATCAGCCCGGAGGGCTTCGTCTCCTTCCTGGTCGAGATCGGCCGCCAGGGCATGCTTCCGCTCTCCTATTTCCCCGGCTTCGACGTTGCCGGAGTGGCGCGCTGGCCGCGCTTCACCTGCGGCCGCGTGGTGCTCTTCCGTCGGCGCTGGGTCTTCTCCACGGCGGCGGCCGCGGGAGCGGGACCGCCAGCCCCCGCGCCCCCAGCCGTGGCTCCCGGTCCGCTTCCGGAAGGCCCGGCCGGAGCGGGGCGGCGGTCTGGCGGGCCGGACGAGGCCGCCGCCGGTTTTTTCCTGGAGGTGGCCCGCTGGCGGCGCGCGCATGGCCTGCCGCGCCACGTCTTCCTCTGCTCTGAAGCCGATCCCAAGCCCTTCTACGCCGATCTCGAATCGCCCCTCTTCACCGAGCTGGTGCGCCGCGCCCTCGCCGCCGCCCGAGGCAGCGCGCTGCACGTCACCGAGATGTTGCCTGGCCCGGACGAGATGTGGGTCGCCGACCGGCGCGGCCGCTACGCCTCCGAGTTCCTCGTCCACCTGCGCCATCTTCCGAACTCTGCTTGAAGCCGGGTCCGGTAGGGTGGCGCCAGGAAGGACTCCACTCCCGACGCGGTGATAATCTCGATCAATTGTTCCGGCGCACAGCGGTCCGGCCACTGAACGCCCCGCCGCAAACGGAGGATGGAGATAGGGATGGATCTCGCGGTCAACCGGCTCCTCGCCGAGCGTTCCCGCCGCGGGAGGCGCGCCGCGGCGGCCGCATGCCTGGCGCTGGCGGCGCTCCTCCATCTCGCGGTGGCCGCCGCCATCGCGCTCTTCTCACGTCCTGCGCCGCTCCCGCCACGGCTCGATTACGTGGCGGTGCAAGTGATCCCGGCCCCGGCCCAGGATGTCCTGAATCCGTCAAGCGAGCCGCTTCCGATGCCGCGCCGGGCGCCACCGCCAGAGCCGCCCGCCGCGCTTCAGTCGAAGAGTGAGTCGCCGCCCCAGCTGCTAGCCGCGCTTCAGCCGAGGAGCGATTTGCCGCATGGGTCGCTCGCCGCGCATCAGCCGAGGAGCCAGCCGCTGGCCCAGCCGCCCGATAACCTGGAGAGGCGGCAGCCCAAGGCTGAATCGGGGCCCTTGGAGAACTTCACTCCCACCCCTCGGTCCGCGCTCCTGCCGCCGCCGGAGGTCCTCGCAGAGGCTGCCGGAAATCGAGCCGGCCTCGGGCTGGAAGCCCGGTCCCTGCCCGGGGAAACCTCGGGCAGCGGCAACGGACCGCGCGGCGTCGTCGCCGGAAGCGTCGGGGTGGACCCTTCGGTTGGCAGGTTCAACACCGTGTACCAGGTCTACCTGATCGCGGTGATCATGCGCATCAACCTGGGCCGATTGCCGCCCCCATGGGCCAGCGGCACGCGCACCGTCGTCTTCTTCCACATCCAGCGCGACGGCTCGATCACCGATCTCGAGGTGTGCCAGACGTCCGGCATCGAGGCGTTCGACCTCGCGGTGTTGCGCGCCGTGCAGCGTGTTGAGAAGTACATCGCCACCCCACCTCTCAGGTTCCTTCCCGAGGACCCCGTGGGCGTCAAACTGACCTTGGGGATGGTGACGGCAACCGAAACGAGCACAGGGGTGAGTTTTTCGACCGGTTGTTGATGGAATCCCGCGTCCCTCTTCCCCAAGGGCGCGGGGGTTGTCTTCCCGCCGGCCGCGGGCCACAATCGGCGGCCGATGGCAACCTCTACCGCGACCGACCGGCGCGGCAAGCTCGGGCGCAACGTCCTGGCGCTCTCCGGGGTCAGCTTGCTCACCGACGTGTCGAGCGAGATGACCTATCCGCTTCTGCCGCTCTTCCTGACCGGGGTGCTGCATGCGAGCGCCACCACGCTGGGGGCGATCGAAGGCGCCGCCGAATCCACCTCGGCGCTGCTCAAGCTGGCGAGCGGCTGGTGGTCGGACCGCCTGGCGCGGCGCAAGCCGCTGGTCCTGGCCGGCTACTCCCTGGCCTCCCTGGTCCGCCCGCTCATCGGCCTCGCCCGGTCGTCCCCGCAGGTGCTTGCCATCCGGGTCGCCGACCGGGTCGGCAAGGGCCTCCGCACCTCGCCGCGCGACGCCCTGATCGCCGACTCGGTCGATCCCTCCCAGCGCGGCCGGGCCTTCGGCTTCCACCGCGCGGCCGACAACCTGGGGGCGACGGTGGGGCCGCTGATCGCCTTCGCCCTCCTGCGCTTCGCGCCGCACATGGACCTGCGGCGGGTCTTTCTGCTCACCGCCATCCCCGCCGCCCTGTCGCTGGCGCTGCTGGTCTTTGGCGTGCGCGAGGGCTCGTCCCGGACGGACGGCCCAGGGCCGGGGGGTGAGGCGGACGCGGCGGGGAGTAGGGGCTCCGGGGCTGCCGCGGGCGCCGGCGGGAAGGGAGGAGAGGAGACGGCAAGCCCCGCAGCGAGAGGGCTTGGGGGGCGGTTCTGGGGATTCCTTGCCGTCCTCTTCGTCTTCACCCTGGGGAACTCGAGCGACGTCTTCCTGCTGCTGCAAGCCTCGCGTCTGGGGGTCGCGGCCGCCCTGGTGCCGATCCTCTGGGCGGTGCTCAACGTGGTCAAGGCGGCCTCCAGCACGCCCGGCGGCATCCTCTCGGACCGCTGGGGACGCAAGCCGCTGCTGATCGCCGGCTGGGCGATCTTTGCCGCCGTCTACTTCGCCTTCGGCCAGGCCCACGCGCAGTGGCACGCCTGGACGCTCTTTGCGGTCTACGGCCTCTAC
Source organism: Thermoanaerobaculia bacterium (assembly GCA_035544895.1). Taxonomy (GTDB): domain Bacteria; phylum Acidobacteriota; class Thermoanaerobaculia; order Multivoradales; family UBA5704; genus JASLEW01. Next base: position 28,532 of record DASZZM010000062.1, on the reverse strand, counting down.
TTCGGCCTGACCGAGGGGGTCGAGAAAGCCCTGGTCGCCGACCTCGTGCCCGCCGCCCGCCGCGGCGCCGCCTTCGGCTGGTACAACCTCGCCATCGGCCTCGGCGCCCTGCCCGCCTCCCTCCTCTTCGGCGCCATCGCCGACCATGCCGGCGCCCCCGCCGCCTTCACCCTCGGCGCCTCCCTCGCCCTCGCCGCCGCCGTCGGCATCGCCTTCGTCACCCCGCGCGCGAGCGAGAAGAGATCATGGCCGGCATCCGCATAATTGACCGGAAGTCATCTGGACAGGTAACGACACGCAAACCCGATGGGGCGCGATTCACTCTGATCGATGATCCTTATTGCGAAGGGATTCGCCAAGAGGATAGAACATAGACAGCCTTGACAGGCGCCTCGTATAGGTGAGTTGATGCCGCCAAACTTGGGGCTCTGAGTCCGTCGACCGATGAGTCATGAGCCGTGCCGAGCCGCGCGCACGGCTCGCTCGGCGAGGTTTCGTGGCTCGAGCCCGCTGGGATGCGAGAAATCGAAGCATGGATCGAGTAAGCCGAATCGATCCAGATCAGCAGCACGCAGCTCCTGGCCAATATTATCATGACTCTACCGAAACACTAAATAATGATATCCGTCACCGCAGCTTCTCAGGTGGCCTCATGTACAAGCCCACCACGTCCACGACTTTCTCGGCAAAGTGAGGGTCTTTGCTGATCTTGAAGTTCCGCAGGCGGTGCGGACGCAAATCCGCAGCAGCCCACACCTGCTGCACCTGCCACTGAGTCACTTCTGCATACTTCATCATCAGCCGCAGGCTCCAAGGGATCGCTTCGTCAGGAATGCGCCTTGTCGTCAGTTCCAGGATCTGACGCACCTTCGCAGGCTTGAGCTTGCGGGGCTGACCCGGACGAGACTGATCCTGCAAGCCGCGCAAGCCGTCCTTCCGATAGCGCTAGGGGCCGGTCATGGGCCCTTCAGTGCCAGAGATTTGACTCCCCCCTACGCCTGGTCATCATTCGAGAGGCGGAACGTGGTCGATCCGCTAGCGGTGGAAGCGCCTGGCGGCGGTCCGCGTCCGGAACCTCGACAACATTCGCCCCGTTCTTGGCCGCCCGCCCGAGACTCGCCTGAACGCCTGACCGCTCAACCACCGTGACCGCCGCGCGTGGCGTGTCGGGCTGCTTCGCTTCTTGGGCCCTAGCCGTCTCTTGGCAGCAGGAAGCTATAGTGGAAGCAGGGACTTCAGATCCCGGTAGGGATCAGCCGGAGCCGGACTGCCTACTGGCGCGGCTGAAAACGGCGGGCGGCATCCAGACCGCCCTGAAGGAGCAGGTCAGGCTGCACTGCGGTTGCTCGGCGTCGACGACGGGCCGCCACAGGGGCGGCCCGTCCTGATGCGAGGTTGCTGAGGGCTACTTTCCGAGCCGGCTGAGGTCGGGCCGGAACTTCAGGATGAAGGCCTCGGAGCGCTCGATGCTATCGAGCCGGCTCTGGTCGAGGGCGCGCGCCTCGTCGTCGCCGTAAGCCTTTTTCAGGACGTCGAGGAAGCTCGGCCAGGCGTCGCGCTCTGCGCCGTTCGCGTAAGGGCTGCTGGTGATGTAGACGTTGCTCGGACCCTCGACCGAAACGCGCCGGATGGAGGTCGGGCTTTCCGCCATCTGCTCCGAAGCGGCCTTGTACCTTCCGATCACACGCTCCCACTCGCGCGTCATCGCGGGCTTCACTTCGTTGCGGAAGACCTGGAGGTAAGCCGGCGGAGGATCGTACGCCTTGATTTTCGTGGAAAGGTCGGGCAGCAGGCGATAGACCACGGCCTCGGTGGAGGCGATGCTAGCGCGCCCAGCGCGGAGCGCCTTGCCGCCCTCGACGTCTCCCAGCGCCTTCATCAAGATCTCGGGCACCGAGAGCACAGCGTCATTCTCGGCCCATTTGTCGAAGTAGGTGGCGATCATGTAGGTGTAGCCGGGCCCACCCGCGGCGACTTGATACAACACGGTCCGCTGGTTCTGGCCAACCCTCTCCGCCGCGGCGTTGACCTTCTTCACGAACGCCTCGAAGTCGACGGCGCCGTCCGGCTTGGCGTGAATCGTCAGCAACTGCACGAACTGCTTCGGTTTGCTCTGCGCCTGCGCGGCTCCGGCCGCTGCCAGAACGCAGGTCAACCCGAGCGCGACCGACTTTGCGATCTTCATAAGTCTCCCCTCCTCTTGTTTGCTCTGATGAGCCCAGGTAGCATACACCACGGGCTGCGACAGCTGCGGGTCGATGACAGCTCAGACTCTGAAGATTGGTCTTGACTCCTGGATCATCCAGGACGGCAACTATCCTGACCTCGAAGTGGGTCGTGAGTATGAGTTCGCTCTTGAGTTCTACGCTCGCGACGCGCAGATCACCGCGGACTCTGCGAAGTACTTGCTTCTATTGGCTGGCTCCGACTACCGCTTCGGTGGCGCGGTGTTGATCGCTGAACCGAGCGTGACGGTGCTGGACGTCGGTATCCTCTGTTTCCAGGATGGAAAGGTCACGTTTCCCGCTCAGTCCGGTGACTTCGTCGCTGGCGAGCTCTATCTAGGTATTGACCCGTTTTTCTGGTTCGAGACGCACTCCCGCGTTAGGGGTATGCCTGCGCTTTTCTATCGGTGGTGCGTTCGGAGAATTCTATTGGAGACCACGCCGTGGATCGAATCTCAAGACGACGCGGGACGAACTGTGATCCGTCGCGCGGATGTAGAAAGGACCTTTGAAGCGGTCCAAAGAACGAATGCATGGAGCGACGACGAAGGCAACGCCAACTATATTCTCGACTGCGAGCTTCTCGGCCAGTGCTCCCGGCCAGGACCACGGGTCCGCCGGAGGCCCGGTAGTGGCGGGGTCAGCCGGCCCGGAAGGTGATCAGGGGGTCGGTCCGGACCGCCGGGACCAGCGAGGAAGGCGCGCCGGCGGCGCTGCCTGGTGGGCAGCAAGATCGTGCTCAACGGAATCCCGCTGACGGTCGCCAGGCCCGCCTGCGCCTGGGCCGCCGAGGTCCGCCGGGCAGATCGTGTCGGGAAACTACTTCGCCCTGCTCGGCGTCAGGCCTGTCGCGGGCCGGTTATTCTGCGGCCCAAGGGCGCAGCTCGACCGGAGGGAGGCTCGACCGGAGCGCTCAGGCGCCGGTTCGGCCGGAGAGGAGGGTGGCGCACTTGCCGGCGATCAGCGCGTAGCCCTTGGCGCGCGCTTCCTGCTCGAGGGCGGCGGCGCGGGCGCGCAGGTCGGCGCGGTCGCGCGCGGACTCGGCGAGGGCGAGCTCGGCCTCGAGACGCAGCTCGAGCAGCCCGGCACGCTTTGCCTCCTCGAGCGCGCCGAGCACGGCCTGGTCCGCCTGCTTGCCGCCGCGCGGTCGGCCGGCGAGGCCGCCGGGGCTGGCGGCGGAGCGGATGCGGGCGGCGCGCAGCTCGACGGTGAGACGGGCGCGCAGGTCCTGGTTGCCGGCGAGCAGGGCGGTGGCGCGGTCGATCGCCTCGCGCGCGCGGCGGCCGTCGCCACGCGCGCGCCAGGCCAGGGCGGAGAGCGAGAGGGCCAGCGCCTGGTGGTCGCCGACGCCCTGGCGCGCGAACTCCTTGGCGGTCTCCTCGGCGCCGTCGCCGGCGCGGACGGCGTCGCCCGCTTCCAGCCCGAGGGTGGCGAGGGCCAGCCGGCTCTCCGCGGCCGTGCCCTTCTCGCCCAGCGCCGTGCGCAAGGCGAGCGCCTCCTCGTGGTGTTGCCGCGCCTCGGCGATCTTTCCTTCGCGCAGCAGCACCTCGCCCAGGCCGAACAGGGCGCTGGCGGTCGAAGTCTGGTTGCCGATCGCGCGTCCAGCGGCCAGCGCCTCGTCGAAACGCTGGCGCGCCGCGCCGAGGTCCCCCTGGTCGAAAAAGGTGCTGCCCAGGTTGTTGAGGGAGGCGACTTCGCTGATCTTCTGGCCGATGTGGCGGCGGATGGCCAGCGCTTCCTCGTGGCGGCGCCGCGCTCCCGCGAGGTCGCCGCGCCGGCGCAGCGCGACGCCGAGGTTGTCGAGGGCGTAGGCCTCGCCGCTCGCGTCTCCCAGCTCGCGGCGGATGGCCAGCGAGTCGGAAAACAGTCTGGCGGCGCCGTCGAGGTCGCCGCGGCGCAGCAGGACGCCGGCGATGTTGTTGAGCGCGTAGGCCTCGCCGCTCCTGCTGCCGGTCTCGCGCGAGATCGCGAGCACCTCTTCGTAGAGCTGGCGCGCGCGCGCGAGGTCGCCCTGGCTCTTGAGCACCACCGCCATGTTGTTGAGCTCGCCGGCTTCGGCGCCGCGATTGCCGATGTCTCGCCAGGTCGCCAGCGCCTCCTCGTAGTGCAGCTGGGCGCCGGGCAGGTCGCCGCGGTCGTAGAGGACGTTGGCGGTGTGGGTGAGGGCCTCGGCGACTCCGGCCCGGTCGCCGGCGGCGGCATAGAGGCGCTGCCCGGCGCCACAGGCGGCAAGCGCCCTGTCCGCCTGGCCGAGGTTGCGCAGCGCCCGGCATTCGAGGAGCCGCGCCTGCGCGACCAGCAGGCTCGCTCCCTGCGCCTGTCCTTTGGCCGCCGCCCGCGCCGCCGCCGTGTTCTGCAAGGCGAAGTCGGCGCGCGAGCCCGCGGCGGCGGCCTCGGCGAGATCGATGCGCAGATCGTCGCGCGCCGGGGGCGGCAGCGCGCGCAGCGCCTGCGCCGTGGCCAGGGCTTCCTGACCCCGCCCCGCGGAGGTCTGCGCGGCGGCCAGACGCAGGCCGTGGTCGAGGTTGTCGGGGTAGAGCGACCACAGGCTGCGGTAGAGCTCGATCGCCTTGCCCCAGTCGCCGACTGTCTCGCGATAACGTCCCTCGGTCAGCAGCCGCTCTTCCGGCGGCAGGTTGGCGGAGAGCTCGAAGGCGGCCTTGGCCTCGTCGCGCGCCTTGCCGTCGTGGCCGAGGGTGGCCCACGCCGCCGCCAACCCCGAGTGGGCCAGCGCGTTGCCGGGATCGGCCGCGACCGCCTGGGCCAGCAGGTCGCGGGCGCCCGCCGGGTCGAACAGGCGCAGCTTGTTGATCCCCTCCGCATAGAGCCGCGCCGCTTCCGGGCTCGCGGCGAGCGCCGGGCGGGCCGCGGCCGGCCCGCCCGCGCCGCCGCTCGCTCCCAAGTCGCGGCGCAGCCGCTCGCCGGCACGCGAGACCAGGGCGAAGAGCCCGGCCTGGGTGCCGGATTCCGCGACCGTTGCCGTGGTCTCGCCGGTGGCGGCGTCCTGCAGCCGCAGGTCGAGCCGCAGCTGGCCGGCGCCCGGCGCGCCCCCCTCCAGCGCCAGGTAGGAGCCGAGCACCACCGTGTCGCTGCCGAGCAGCGTGCGGATGTGGGCGAGGGTATCGCGTGCCAGGCTCTCGGGCTCTCCGATCTTGAGCTCGACCTTCATGCGCGAAACGTCCTCGCCGGCGATGACGCGCAAGGCGCCGCCGGCCCCCAGCTCCGTGCTCAGCATCTCGGCCAGGGCGGGCGACAGCCAGGCGGTGCCAGGCTTGCCGGAGAGGTCCTTGAAGCCAAGCACGGCAACCGAGCGCCGCGGAGTGACGACCGCGCCGGGAAGGCCGGCCGCCAGCCGCGCCTGCGCGGTCCGCCAGGCGGTGACCCGAGAGTAGGCGACGGCGGCAAGGACCAGGAGCAATCCCAGCAGAAGCACTACCTGGCGGGTGCGGCGCGGCCGCGGCTCCGGCGCCGCGCCAGCCGGCGCATCCGCCTCCGGCGGTGAAACGGGAGGGGTCGGCGATGAAGCAGCAAGGGCCGTAGCCGTGCCGGCTGCGCCCACCGTGCCGACAGGTGAGGCCGTGGCGGCTGCCGATGACGTCCTTGCCGCGGCGCCGGCTGCAGGCGAAGCGGCAGCGCCGCCGCGGACCGCTGCCGCGGCCGCGCCGGGCAGCAGGACGGTCGGCGCGACTGGAACGGGGAAGTCGGCCGGCGTGGCCGCGCCGCTCAGCGCCTCGACGACGTCGAGCGCGGTTGCGAAGCGCGCCGCCGGCTCGCGCTCGAGGCAGCGCAGGATCGCGGCTTCCCAACGCGCGTCGATCCCCGGCGCATGGATCCGCGGCGAGGCCGGCGCCTCCTTGAGACGCCGGACGGCGGTGGCCAGCACGGAGTCGCTGAGGAAGGGAACCGTTCCGGTGGCCATCTCGTAGAGCACGATGCCCAGCGCATAGATGTCGACCGCGGTTGTGATCTCGCCGCCTTCGAGCTGCTCGGGCGCCAGGTAAGCCGGCGTGCCGACGATGCCTTGCGCGCTGGTCAAGGTGAGCGCCGCCGCCTCGTGACCCGACTCCAGGCGGGCCAGGCCGAAATCGGTGACCACGGCGCGCATGCCGCGGCGGTTGCCGACCAGGACGACGTTGCCGGGCTTGAGGTCGCGGTGGACGATTCCCGCCTGGTGCGCCGCGAACAGGCCCTGGCAGATCTGCTGGGCGATCGGCAGCCCTTCCTCGGCCGGCAGCGGGCCGGTGCGGCGCAGGCGCTGGGCGAGGGTCTCGCCGAGCAGCAGCTCCATGGTCAGGAAGACGACCTCTTGCCCGGGCGCTTGGCCGTCCGGGCGATGGTGGGCGACGTCGAAGATCCGGCAGACGTTGGGATGGGTGACCTTGCGTGCCAGCAGGATCTCGCGCCGGAAGCGCTCGACCGCGACCGCGTCGCGGGCCACGTCGAGGCGCACGGTCTTGAGCGCCACGCGCTCGCCGAGCACGCCATCCTCGACCTCGTAGACCTCTCCCATGCCTCCCTGGGCGAGGAAGCGCACCACCCGGTAGCGTTCGGCGATCCGCTCGCCCGGCATAAAGACCGGCGCTCCCCCCGAAGCGACGCGGTCAGCGTCGCGCCGGACATCGACGCGGTCAGCATCGCGCCGGACATCGGAGCGGACCGCGCCGGCGAGCGAGGAGGAGGCCACGGTCGGAGTGCCCACGACGAGCGGCGGGCGCGGGGTCGGCGCCGAGCGGGTATCGGCGGGCGCGGCGGGCGCGGCGGGCGCGGCGCCGGGGCGGCGCACTCCGAAGACGGTGCCGCACGGTGCGCACTGGATGCGCATCCGCTCCGGGCCGCCGGCGGGAAGCGCGAAGCGCAGCCGTTGCTTGCAGGCCGGGCAAGTGACGGCGAACGAGGGGGACGGGGCCGAGGAGGTCATCACGCGATGAGGCCCGGCTGGGTCCGCCGGGAGTCACGCCTCCGCTCGAAAGCGGCGCTTCCGAAGTCAATGCTGGCGCGATTTTAACCGATTCCGGCCGGGACCCGCGCCGCGGTTCCACGAGCTTCTACCCGTAGCTTAATCCCGGGTACAGGAGATTGAGCGCCAGCGCCTCGAGCGGGCGGTAGAGGGGGCCGAAAACCCTCCAGGCGACGAGCAGCCCGAGCAACGACAGCATCGGCTGGCGCAGCAGCTCGTTGTAACGAGCGGCCGCCGAACCGCTGAGGAAGGCAGGCACCACGGCGCTGCCGTCGAGCGGCGGCAGGGGCAGCAGGTTGAAGACGAAGAGCACCAGGTTGAGCGAGAACAGCAGCGAAAGGGCGACGGCGAGTCCAGCGGCGATGCCGGCGTCGGGGCCGGTCGCCACGGTTACTTCGGTGAAGGAGACTTGCGCGGGCGCCGCGAAGGCCCCGAGCGCCATGCCGGCATGGATGCCGAGCGCGGCCAGCAGCACCAGCAGCAAGTTGGCAGCGGGGCCGGCCAGCGCCATCGCCGCGGCACGCCGCGGGAATCGTTGCGCCCACAACGGGTCGTAGGGCGCGCTCGCCCAGCCCATCATCCAGCCCTGGGTCGCAAACGTCAGCAGCGGGATCAGGACCATCCCCACCGGTTCGCGCCGGATGTGGGGCAGCGGATTCAGGGTGACCTGGCCGCCGTGATACGCCGTCGGATCGCCCAGCTTGTAGGCGATCAGCGCGTGGCTGGCCTCGTGGAGGGTGGTCGAGAACAGGAAGACGACAAACGAGGTGAGCCCGAGGGCGACGGAGGCGGCGGTGAGCCCGGTCTGCACGCGCGGGGAGTATTCTCGAAAAGTCCGGGCTCTCTCAAGCGCGGCTCAAGTACTTGTCTTCACGGGTATCGATCAGGATCTTGTTGCCGATCTCGACGAAGGGTGGCACCTGCACGACCAGCCCGGTCTCCATCTTGGCCGGCTTGTAGGAAGCGCTGGCGGTCGCGCCGCGCAGGCTGGGCTCGGTTTCCACCACTTCCAGGGTTACCGTGTTGGGCAGCTCGATGCCGACCGGGCGTTCGTCATAGAAATCGACGGTGATCACCGTGTTGGGAAGCAGGTAAAGCATGGAGTTGCCCAGTGTCTCGTCGTCCAGGGTGATCTGTTCGTAGTTCTGCTGGTTCATGAAATGGTGACCCGATGGATCGGAGTACAGGTATTCCATCGGATGGGTGTCGAGGATCGCGCGCTCGATCCGCTCGGTGGAGCTGAAGCGATGCTCGAAGCTGTTGCCGGTTTTCAGGCTGCGCATCTTGGCCTGGACGAAACCGCGCAAGTTCCCGGGCGTGATGTGGTGCACGCTCATGATCCGGCAGATGTCGCCTTCGAAGAGGATGCACATGCCGGCACGGATCTGGGTCGCTTGGGTGGAGCTCAAGTCTCGGTCTCCTGTCGCGCCGGGTAGGGACCCGGCGGCTATTCGTGCCCTTCCTGCTTCAGCCTCTGCGCATCGGCGATGATCTTCTCCTGCACCGGGCGCGGCACTTCCTCGTAGTGTGAGAATCCCATCATGAAGCTCGACCGCCCCTGCGTCATGGCGCGCAGCACGCGGGCGTAGTCGAGCATCTCGGCCATGGGCACCGTGGCATGGATCACCTGCGAGCCGTCCTTGGCATCCATTCCCTGCGGCCGCCCGCGCCGGTGCGACAGGTCGCCCATGATGTCGCCGGTGAACTCCTCGCTGGTGGTGATCTCGACTCGCATGACCGGTTCGAGCAGGGTCGGGCTCGCCTTGGCCATCGCTTCTTTGAAAGCCAGCGAGCCGGCGATCTTGAACGCCAGCTCCGAGGAGTCGACATCGTGGTACTGGCCGTCGAGCAGGCGGACCTTGAAGTCGACGACCGGGTAGCCGGCGAGGAAACCGCGCCGCCGCGCGTCCTGGATGCCCTTTTCCACCGCCGGGCGGTAGTTGTGCGGGATGGAACCGCCGAAGATCTCGTCGACGAAGACGAACTCTTCGCCGCGCGGCAGCGGCTCGATCCTGATCTTGCAGTCGGCGAACTGGCCGCGGCCGCCGGTCTGCTTCTTGTGCCGCCCGTGCCCGTCGGCCGGCTTCAAGATGGTCTCGCGGTAGGGAACCTTGGGCGGATGCAGGATGACGTCGACGTGGTAGCGGTGCTTGAGCTTGGAGACCGCGATCTCGATGTGCTGCTGGCCCGTCCCCGACAGCAGGTGCTGGTGCGTCTCGGCATCGCGGCCGGCGGCGAGGGTCGGGTCCTCCTCCATCATCCGCGCCAGGGCCTCGCCGATCTTCTCCTCGTCGCCTTTCGACCTGGGCTCGATGGCGTAGGCCATGGCCGGCCGGGGAACTTCGATCCACGCCAGCTTGAGCGGCCGCTCCTTGCTGGCCAGGGTGTCGCCCGTGGAGGTGGCCTTCAGCTTGGCGACCCCGCCGATATCGCCGGCGATCAGGCGCGGCACGTTGGCGCCGCTCTTGCCCTGCAGGGCCATCAGGTGGCCGAGCCGCTCCGGCTCCTCGGCGCGCGTGTTGTAGACCACCGTATCGGCGGGGAGGGTGCCGGAGACGACGCGCATCACCGAGATCTTGCCGGTGAACGGGTCGGTCAGCGTCTTGAAGACCAGGGCCGCCAGCGGGCCGGCGGGATCGGCGGCCAGCGCGACCGGCTCGCCGCCCATGTTGGTGGCCGGAAAGGGGGCGCGATCGGCCGGGGAGGGCAGGTAGGCGAGCAGCGCGTCGAGCAGCGCCGAAGGCCCGATGCCGTGGCCGCCGGCGCTGGCGGTGAGGGGAAAGATCTGGCGCCGCGCCACGGCGCGCCGCAGCCCGGCCTCGAGGTCCTCCTGCTCCAGGGTGCCGTGCTCGAAGAAGGATTCCATCAACCGGTCGTCGGTCTCCGCCACCGCCTCGATGAGGGCGGCGCGCAGCTGGCCGGCTTCCTCCGCCAGATCGGCGGGAATGTCGGCCGGCGCCGCCCTGCCGTTGCCGTCCCTGGTAAAGCTGTAGGCCTTCTGCCGCACCAGGTCGACGACGCCGGCAAAGCCGTGCTCGCGGCCGATCGGCAGCTGGATGGGCATGACCATCCGGCCAAACCTCCCGTGGAGTCCTTCGAGGGCGCGCGCGAAGTCGGCCCGCTCGCGGTCCATCTTGGTCAGGTGGAGCAGGAGCGGGAGCTCGATCTCGGCGGCGTAGTCCCATACCTTCTCGGTGTTGACCTCGACGCCCGCGACGCCGTTGACCGTCAGCAGGACGGCATCGGCGGCGCGCATGCCAGCCTTGGTCTCGGTGAAGAAGATGCCGTAGCCGGGACAGTCGATCAGGTTGATCTTGTGTTGCTGCCAGGGAACGAAGCAGGTCGCCAGTCCGATCGAGATCTTGCGCTCGGTCTCCTCGTGGTCGAAATCGGTCAGGGTATTGCCGTCTTCGACGCGCAGGAAGCGCGTGGTGGCCCCCCCGGCATACAGCAGCGCGCTCACCAGCGTCGTCTTGCCGGTGTCGTTGTGGCCCGCCACCGCCACGTTGCGAATCTTGTCCGGGCTGTCTGCTTGCACGTTGAACACCTCCATGGGCTGCCAAGCCAAGCGCGACAATATACCACAGCGACCGGCCGGGAAGATCGCCGCCCGGCGCCCGGTCTGACCGCCTAAACCTTGTAGGGCCGGTGGTTTACCCGCTCACGTTGGGTGCCGGGCCGGTTTGACTCGGGACCGCCGGAAGCCTAGAATCGAGCCGCTTCGGAGCCACCTTCGAAAGCCCGAAAGCCCGGCATGCTTCCCTTAACCCCAACCAGACTGGGCCGCTACGAAATCGTCGATGAGATCGGCAAGGGGGCGATGGGGGTCGTCTACCTGGCCCGCGACCCGTTGATCGGCCGCCTGGTGGCGCTGAAGACCTTCCGCATCAGCTACTCGATCAAGGACGCCGAGCTCGACCAGTTCCGTGCCCGGTTCATCCGCGAGGCGCAGAGCGCGGGCATCCTCTCGCATCCCAACATCGTCACCATCCACGACGTGGTGGAGCGCAGCGACGAGGGCCTGGCCTTCATCGCCATGGAGTACGTGCGCGGCACCAACCTCAAGACGGTGCTGCAGCAGGACAGGCGGCCCACCCTGGCGTACGTCTCCGACATCGTGGGCCAGATCGGCGCCGGCCTCGACTACGCCCATTCCTGCAAAGTCGTTCACCGCGACATCAAGCCGGCCAACATCCTGATCACTGCCGACAACCGGGTCAAGATCACCGACTTCGGGATCGCTCGTCTGGACACCTCGAACCTCACCCAGGAAGGTCAGCTGCTCGGCACTCCCAACTACATGTCGCCCGAGCAGATCTTGGGCCGCGAGGTCGATCACCGGGCGGACATCTTCGCGCTCGGAGTCGTTCTCTACGAGATGGTGACGCGGCACAAGCCGTTCCAGGGCGAGAACCTGACGGTGGTGAGCCATCGCATCGTCTACGACCACTTCACGCCGCCTCAGGCCTATGTCGACGACCTGCCGGCGGGGATCGACAAGATCATCAGCCGCGCCCTCGAGAAGGACCCGGCGCGGCGCTACCAGGCGGCGCGCGAGCTGGGCGACGATCTGCGGCGGGTGGCCAACGTCACTCTGACCCACGAGATGCTCAACGAGACCCAGAGCCTGTCGTCTACCGTGGTGATCCCCGCCGACCTGGCAGCGCCGGCCGCTCCGCCATCGGCGGCCGCCACCCCCAGCTGGGCAGGGACCCAGCGTTCCGATCCAAGCTGGGTAGGGACCCAGCGTTCCGATGAAATCTGGGCGGGGGCTCAACGCGCCGCTGACGCTCAACCGCACGCCGCTTCGGCCTCCCGGACCGGAAGATCGACCCCGGCTGCCTCGGCAGCCGGCTCGCGCCAGGCGGGGGGGCGCCGTCTCCTCCCCGGGCGCTGGTGGCGCGGGCTCGGCGCACGCGCGGCCTCTCAGCGATCCTCCTTGCCGGTCGCGGCGCCTCCTCCCGACGCGACGAATCCGCCGGCGCCAGCGCAGTCCGTGCAGCCGGCACCCCCTCGGTCCCATCCAATCTTGGCGGCGCGGTCCGCTCACCCCGGCCAGCCCGGCCAGCTCTCGCCGCCGGCCGAGCCTCCGCCGCGGGCGACCAGTCCGGCGGCTGCCTTTCCGCTGCCACCCGAGCCGGGGGTCGATCGGGTCGGGGGATCGCCGCCAGGCTGGGATCGGGAGGACGCCGCCGGGTCCCTGCCCGGGGTTGGTCAGATCGCCGGGTCCCAACCCGGCTATGGTCAGGCCGCCGGGTCCCTGCCCGGCTTGGGTCAGACCGCCGGGTCCCTTCCCGGCGAGGGGGGTCGCAAGGCAAGATCGTGGCGCTGGCCCGGCCATGGGTGGGCGCGCGGCGGCGCGCGGCCTCCCTTGCGCCGTCTGCTGATCGTGGCGGGTGTCGTGGCAGCCGGCGCGCTGCTGCTGGGATGGGGAGCTGTTCTCCTGATCGGCCGCGGCGGACCGGCCGTGCCTCAGACTGCCGCCGCCGACTTGAAGCGATTCCAGCTGCTCGCACTGTTGCGCCACGCCGGCCAGCTGCTGGAGGCCGGCGACCCGCAAGGGGCCGTCGCCGCCTATCGCGCCGCCCAGACGGTGACGCCGGACCGCCCGGGCCTGCGCCGGCGCCTCCGCGAGGCGGAGCAGCGGCAGCGGGAGCTCAGCAACCGCATCGACCAGGAGAAACAGATCGGCAGCAAGATCGAGGAGGCCAAGCAGGCGCTGGTCGAGAAGCGCTACGACGACGCTCTGGCGGCGGCCGAGACGGTTCTCCAATCCAGCCCCGGCAACACGGTCGCCGAGGGGATCCAGGCCTCGGTTCGCAAGGCGCGCGCGCGGGCGAAGGAGCGGGCCGCGCCGGCAACGGCCCGCCAGGCGGCGCGTGCCGCCGAGCAGGGCGGCGCTCCCAGGCCCGACCAGGCGCGGGGGACCGATCCCCAGGCCGCCGCGGTGCCCGGGGCGGGCCGCGCCGCCGAGGCCAAGGACGCCACGCTCGAGGTGACCTTCTTCTCCGATCTTTCCGCGGGGACCCTGATCATCTACGCCAACGACAGCCAGCTCATGCGGCAGTCTTTTCATTTCCAGAAGCGCGGCGTGCTCTTCCTCAGCAAGCCGGACAAGGGCGGCCTCGGCCGCAAGCTCCCCATCCACCCCGGTAACGTCATCCTCAAGGTCTACGTCACGCCCAACGGGCGGGCGGCGCAAGTCAAGGTCGTGTCCGGGGAGTTCCCCGCCGGCGGCACTCGCCGCCTCGACATCAAGCTCTCCGAGGCCGGCGAAGTCACCGCGCGGCTCGACTAGAACGAACCTTTCTCACTCATTGCGGATCACCGCGATCGGGTCGACGCGCACGGCGCGCAGCGCCGGCCAGAGGCTCCCAGCGATCGTCATCAGCAGGCAGAGTCCCACCGCGGCGAGGAAGGTCGCAGCGTCGCCGGGATTCAGGCCCGCGAGCAGCGCCGCCATCGCCCGGCCGGCCGCGTAGGCCAGCGCCACTCCTGGGACGATCCCGGCCGCCGCCAGCAAGGCACTCCGGCGCAGCACCATCGCCAGGACGTCCTCGGCCCGGGCTCCGAGCGCCATGCGCACGCCGATCTCGTGTGCGCGCTGCGACACCACGAAGGAGAGCAGCCCGTAGATGCCGATGCCGGCGAGCAGGAAGGCGATGGCGGCGAAGGCCCCGAGCACACGCGCCTGCACCGCGCGCGAGGCTGTCTGGTCCTTCACGATCTCGGCCAGCGTCCGCACGTCCGAGATCGGTTGTTCGGGGTCCACGGCGCGCACGATGCGGCGGATGGCCGGCAGCAGGGTAGCCGGCGCCGCCATCGAGCGCACGACCAGGTCTTTGGGGATGAAGAAGATGAGCCGGGCGTCCGCCACCTGCCGGCAGGGGAGGTAGACCTGCGGCTCGCTGGCCCTCTCGAAGCCGCGCACGCGGACGTCGCCCACCACGCCCACGACCGTACGGTCGTCGAACGCGAATCGGAAGTGCCGGCCCAGCGCGTTGCCGTCCGGCCAGAAGCGGCGCGCGAAGGACCGGCTGACGACCGCCGCGAACTGCCGGTCGGCGGCATCCGCGTCGCTGATGTCGCGTCCCTGGAGCAGGGGAATTCCGAGGGCGGCGAAGAACCCGGGGGTCACGTACCGCAGGCTCGCCACTTGGTCGGCCGAGGAGACCCGGTCCTGAGGCTGGCCGTCGACGACGACTTCCCAGATGCCGCCGCGAAAGACCATCGGCACGAAGCTCGTGAAGCCGGCTGCGGAGACTCCCGGCAGCGCCCTGACCTCCGCGAGCACCCGCGAGTAGAACGCCGCGCGCCGTGCGGTGCTGTCGTACTTCGGCGTCGGCAGCGCAGTGCGCAGGGTCAGGACGCCGCTCGCGCGGAAGCCGGGATCGGTCGCCTGGATGTGCGCGAGCGCGCGCATCAGCAGACCTGCCGAGACCAGCAGCACGACCGCTGCCGCCACCTCGGTTGCGACCAGGGTGGAGCGCAGCCGCTCCCGCCGCCCTCCTCCGGCGCGCACCCCCTGCCGCAGCCCGCCCAGATCGGTGTCCTGGCAGGCCCGAAGCGCCGGAATGGTGCCGAAGCCGATCCCGGTCAAGGTAGTGAGCAGGCCGGCAAAGACCAGCATCCGCAGGTCGATGGCGGGCGACTGGGCGACGGGCAGGTCGACCGGGACGAGCCGGGCCAGCAGGGGCAGGGCCGCCATCGCCACCAACACGCCCAGGGCTCCTCCGGCGAAGGTCAAGCTCAGGCTCTCGGTCACCAGCTGGCGCACCAGGCGCTCGCGGCCGGCGCCCAGGGGCGGCCCGCACATCCAGCTCCTGCCGGCGGGCGAGGGCGCGCGCCAGCAGGAGATTGGCGAGATTGGCGCAGGCGATGAGCAACACGCACAGCGCCGCGCCGCACAGCGCCATGAGCAGCAGACGCGCTTGCGGCGACACCTCGTCGTGCAGCGCCTGGACGGCGGCGCCGGCGTCCCCGTTCTCCTTGGGGTATTGGCGCGCGAGCCGCGCTGCCACCACGCTCATCTCCGCTTGCGCCTTTCCCAGGGAGACGCCGCGCCCGAGCCGCGCCACCACCTCCAGGTGGTAATTGTTGCGACTCTCGAAGTCCGACCGCGAGAAGCGCATCGGTGTCCACAGCAGCGCCTCGCGGCGGGGAAAGCTGAAATCGCGCGGCATGACGCCGATCACGAGATAGGGTGTGCCGTCGAGGAGCAGCCGCCGCCCCAGCACCGCGCGGTCGCCGCCGAGCTCCCTCTGCCACAGCCGATAGCTCAGAAGCACCGTCCCGGGCGCGCCGTCGCGGTCCTCGGCGGCGGTGAAGAGCCGCCCGAGCGCCGGCCGGATGCCGAGCAGCGGGAAGAGCTCGGCGGTCACCGCCGCTCCCGCGAGCCGCTCCGGCTGCCCTGACCCGACCAGGTTCACGGCGATCTCGGTCAGCGCACCCATGGCGGCGAACGACGCGAACGACCGGGAAAGACGCTTCCAATCTCGATAGTTGGCCGGGGAGACATTCAAGCGCCGATAGCCTGGCCGGTCCTCCCAGACCTTCACCAGACGCTCCGGGCGCGGGAAGGGCAGCGGCCGGATAAGAACGAAATCGGTGAGTGAAAAGGCCGCGGTCGTGGCGCCGATGCCCAGCGCGATGACCGGAATGGCGGTGAGTGCGAAACCGGGCGCCCGGCGCAGGCTGCGCGCCAGGTAGCGGAGGTCTTGCCGCAGGAGGTCCCAGTGCACGGCCGCGGCGTTGGGAAACACCTCCCAGCAGGCTGCCGCCCAGAGGGCGAGCCGCGCCAGCGGTCCCGGCGCGGACCGCCCGCGCCGCGCGAGCACGGCGCACATCTCTTCGCCGTACTCGCGGCGAAACGACTCCGGGTAAAGGTGGAGCAGGGCGCGGTAAAGGCGCATCATGCCTCCCCCGGCGCGAGTCCGCGCGCGCGCGCCATCGCCACGAGCTGCGAGAGCCGCCGCGCTTCGGCCCGTGCCGCCGCGGCCCCCAGCGGCGTGATGCGGTAGTAGCGGCGGCGCTCGTCGTCGAGCTCGGGAGCGGGCCGCTGCCGGACCTCGACGATGAGCCCTTGCTCGAGCATGCGATGGACCGAGCGATAGAGGGTCGCGGCGCTCAGCTGGACGGCGCCGTCCGTGCGCGCGCTCACGTCCTGGATGATGGCGTAGCCGTGCCTGTCTTCATCCGCCAGCGATACCAGGATGTGGAACGCCGCCGGCGGCAGCGGGAGGAGGGACGCGGTTGCAGGCTCTCCGCGGGTCATGTTTCGATCCACCTCCGCCGGAGCCAGGCGGCGCAGGACGGGAGGATCTTGCGGCCGGCGGCCGGACTAACCGAGATGACTATAACCAAGTTGGTTATAGATGGCAAGCCCCCTCCACGAACTTGAGCCGCGCCGGAGCCGGGGGCAGTCGGGTATATTTAGCGGGACACGGCTGGAGGAGGCATGCTGCGAACTCTGTGGTGCGCGCTTGCGATGGCCGCCGTTGCCGCCGGTTCCCCCGCGCCCGGCCCGGCTGCCGGCGCGAGACTTGGCTTCGGCGAAGTGAGCTTCCCAAATTCCGGCTCGCCGGCCGCGCAGGCGCCCTTCCTGCGCGGTCTCGCCCAGCTCCATGATTTCGAGTACTTCCTTGCCGCGAAGTCCTTCCGCGAAGCCGAGGCCGCCGATGGCGGCTTCGTCATGGCCTACTGGGGCGAGGCGATGACCCACAGCCATCCGGTCTGGATGGAGGAAGACCTCGAGGCCGGGCGCGGCGCGCTCGCCAAGCTCGGGCCCACCCGCGAGGCGCGGCTCGCCAAGGCGCCCAGCGAGCGGGAGAAGGCCTACCTCCAGGCGGTGGAGGTGCTCTTCGGCGACGGCGCCAGAGAGGCTCGCGACGCCGCCTATGCCGGAGCGATGGCCGAGCTCTCCCGGCGCTTCCCCGACGATCCCGATGCCGCGGCCTTCTACGCCCTGGCTCTGCTCGGCACCTGCCACGCCGGGCGCGACATCCCGGTCTACATGCGCGCCGCCGCGATCCTCGAGGACGTCTATCGCGACCACCCGAACCACCCGGGTGTCGTGCACTACCTCATCCACTGCTACGACGACCCGGTGCATTCGCCGCTCGGGCTGCGGCTGGCTCGCGTCTACGGAAAGATCGCCCCCGACGCTCCCCACGCGCTGCACATGACGTCGCACATCTTCCTGGCACAGGGAATGTGGGACGAGACCGTGGCGGCCAACGAGGCGGCCATCGGGGTCTTTCGGCGGACTCCGGGCGACGCCGGCCACCATCATGCCGCCTGCGGCCATGCCTTCACCTGGCTCGAATACGGCTATCTCGAGCAGGGCCGCGCCGGCGCCGCGAAGGAACTGCTGCGGGCCTGCCTCGAAGAGGCGCGCGGCGCCGATGCCTACCGCCGCCCCGACGCAAAGCTGGGAGATCCTGACGACTCCTCGGTGGCGGCCTTTCACTACATGCGCGCCCGCTACCTGATCGACACGGACAACTGGACGGATGAGGTTGCGGGCTGGAACCTGGCGGCCGGCGATGCGGCGGCCGCCCGGGTGGGGGCCGCCTTCATTCAGGGCTACATCGCAGTCGCCCGCGGCGACCGCGAGGCCGCGCGTCCAGCCCTCGAGCGCCTGCGCCAGGCCCGCAAGGAGCTCGATGATCTGCTCCGCGCGGAGCGCCGCGCCAACCTCTCCTCCGCCCGGCGCTCCGAGATCCTCGAGCTCGAGCTGCAAGCCCTGATCCAGAAGAGCGAGAGCGACGGAACGGGCGCGGTGACGCTCTTGCGGCGGGCGGCGGCGATCGAGGAGCAGCTTCCCTTTGCCTTCGGTCCACCCCTGGTCGAGAAGCCCTCCCACGAGCTGCTCGGCGAAGTGCTCCTCGACCTCGGCCGGCCGGCCGAGGCGCGCGGCGCATTCCAGGCGGCGCTGGAGAGAGCGCCGCGGCGCACGGCGGCTCTTGCCGGGCTGGCACGCGCCGCCAGGCGGTCGGGAGACGAGGCGGCGGCCGCTCGCGCCGGTGCCGAGCTGCGAGCCATCTGGCATGGCGCCGACCCGGCGATGAGGTCGGCGGTCGACTCACGGTGAGACGCGCCCCCTAGCGGCAGCTCAACCGTTCCATGGAAGCAACGAGCGCGGCCGCCGCGGCCACCGGCGTCATCACGGTGCCGATCTTTCTGGTCCTGGCATTGCTGGTGATCGTGGTGGTCTGTTTCTCGCTCGAGAAGATCTCCGTCGACATCACCACCCTGCTGCTGCTCTGCGCGCTCGTGCTGCTGGGCCTGCTGCCGATCCGCGAGGCGTTCGCCGGCTTCTCGAGCGACATCGTGATCATCCTGGCGGCGCTCTTCGTCCTCTCGGGCGCGTTGATCAAGACCGGGGTAATGGAGAACTTCGGCAACGCGATTTCCCGCATCGCGGGGACCAGCCGCACCCGGGTGCTGCTGCTGCTCATGCCGGCCACCGCGTTCATCGCTGCATTCATCCACAACACCACCACCACCGCCGTGTTCCTGCCGGCCGTTCTCGGACTGTGCAAGAAGAGCCGCTTGAACCCCAGCCAGATCCTCATCCCCTTCGCTTATGCCTCGATGATGGGCGGCACCTGCACCCTGCTGGCCTCCTCGACCACGATCGCGGCAAGCGGCTACCTGGCGACTGCCGGGATGCGGCCGATCGGGCTGTTCGAGTTCCTGCCGATCGGGCTGGCCATCGTCGGCGCCGGCATCCTGTACGTGGTCTTGGTCGGCGCCCGCTTCCTGCCGCAACGCGCGGAGGTCAGTCTGACCGACAGCTACAACGTTCGCGAATACCTCTCGGAGGTCGTGGTCAGCGGCGCCTGGCCATTTGCCGACCGCACCATGCGCGATCTGCGCCTTGCGGACCTGGGCCTCACGGTGCTGGCCGTCCACCGCGGCAACCAGACGCTCTACCCGGGGCCCGGAGTGAGACTGGCGATAGGCGACTTGTTGATCGTCAAGGGCAGGCGCGAGGCGCTACTCGAGGTCAAGCAGGTCAAGGGCATAGAGATCGTTCCCGACCTGCAGCTCGGCGATCAGGACCTGATCGGCGGCACGGTCAAGATCGCCGAGGCGATCATCATGCCGCAGTCGCTGCTCATCGGCAGGACTCTCCGCGACGTCGACTTCCGCCAGCGCTACGGGCTGACGGTGATCGCGGTGCACCGGCGCGGCCACGCCTTTCCGACCAAGATCGGCAGCCTCTCCTTGCAGGTCGGCGACGTGCTCCTGCTGCAAGGAGACGCCGAGCGCTTCGCCAGCCTCGGGAACAGCCTCGACGTCTGGATCCTCGAGCAGACCGAGCACTACCCGGCACGACGCCGTCAGCGCCTCCTGGCGGTAGGCCTGTTCGCACTGGCGGTGAGCGCCGCCGGGACCGGCCTGGTGCCCCTGTCCATCGCCTTCCTGCTCGCCGGCCTCGCCGCCATCCTGCTCAAGCTGATCAGTGCCGAGGAGGCCTACAAGTACATCCACTGGCGGCTGATCATCCTGATCGCGGGAATGACCTCTTTCGGCGCGGCGATGAAGAGCTCCGGCGCCGCCGCCTACCTGGCGGACCTGATCGTCCACTGGGGCGCACCGCTCGGCGTGCCCTATATTATGCTCGGCTTCGCGCTGCTGACCATGCTCCTGAGCCAGCCCATGTCCAACGCCGCCGCGGCGCTCGTCGTGCTGCCGGTCGCGCTCTCCACCGCCGCACGCCTGCAAGTGCAGCCGCGCACCTTCGGCATCGTCGTTACCCTCGCCGCCTCGATCTCCTACATCACCCCCTTCGAGCCCTCCTGCCTGCTGGTCTACGGTCCCGGCAAGTACCGCTTCCGCGACTTCCTGATCGCCGGCGCCCCGCTCTCGCTGCTGCTGCTGGTGGTGTTGATGCTGCTGGTGCCGCTGCTGTGGCCGCTGCGGTGAAATTCGATGAGCAACGATCGCTCAGGCCAAGCAACTTCCGCAGCGAGCGGGCGAACATCCAGCAATGGGTCAGTTGACCCCCTGCGCCTGGTGGCCTTGGTCGCAGTAGTGGCTGGGGCCGTTGCCTCCGTCGTCTCGATACTCCTCGTCAGCCATCGCAGCGATTCCCGTATTGTGCTGGTGCTCATCGCAGGCTGGGTTCTGTCTCCGTTTGTAGCTCTCGTCTTCGCAGACACGCTCGCAAAGCGTTGGTCAGGCCTAACTCGAACGACTCTTCATTGCATGATGCTGATTCTCACGGTAGGCTCTTTGGTGGCTTACGGGAGCGTTGTCTTGAAGCCCCCGACCTCGAAGAGGGCGTTCATGTTTGTCTCCGTCCCCCTCGCGTCGTGGGGGCTTATTGCGGTCGTCATCCCGCTCGCCGCGCTGATCTCAAGCAGGCGTTCACGTCGAGGTGGGGCCGCCTAACCAATCGCCGCTGAGCTCAGGCTCCGATGGACACACGATCCCCATGGAGCCCGAGTCAGACGGGGACAGTCTGGGATGCGCTGTCGAAAGAGAACACGCGCCAGGTATTTGGAATGCCAGAACGCTTGCTCTCTGTTGCGGCGCCCCTCGTGTACTCGGCAATGACGCCCGCCCAGAAGGGAACAGCGCCTCGGTTCCCCTCGGAAACGCGAACGATCCATCGACCGGGAAGACGATTCCAGAGAAGGAAAGCCGCTCGGCGACCCACCCCGGAGCGACGATAGCGACGAAGAACGAAGAACTCGGCGATATCGAAGACGGCAGGATCATCGGTCGCCGGTGAACCACGTGTGACCAGTACGAATCCTGCGACTCGGACGCCATATCTGATAAGAAATGAGAACCGGCCCTCCGGTTCTGACCAGTAGAGGGGAAGCTTGTCGTAACCGAAGCGCCCATCAGCCCCCAACTCGATGGTGGGGAACGCCTCACTGAGGTCGTGAAGGTACAATTCGAGGAGATTCGATAGCAACGCGGCATCACGTAGAGTCGCCACATCGAGAACGACCTCATGAGGATCTACCATGTCCTTATCTGCAGAATCTACTTGATGCTTGATGAGGAGTCCAGGCACGATTGATTAGGCGCTGCGCGACAGGATCTCGTCCACGGGCTTGTTGTCGGCGTTCACCTGCCACTCCGCCACACGGCCACCGGTGACGCGCGCGCGCCACGCCGCTGGAATACGCCAGGCGGGCGGTGCAGCTCTCGAGCTCGGGCGGCTACTTCTAGTTCTTCGGCCTCGACGACGTCGAGCTCTCGGTCAAGGTCCTCAGGGCACCGCCCTCAACGGTCACTTCTGGATCATCTACGACTCGCTGACCGACGTCGAGTTCGACCTCACCGTTACCGACAATCTCTCCCCGACCGGCGCCGCCCGCGCCTACCACAACCCCGCCCACCACCTGGCGAGCGCCGCCGACACCAGCGCCTTCTGACCGGCGGCCCGGCCGCGCTACGCCAGCCGAGTTGGTAGTCTCAGGCATGGACTCCGAACTGCGCCGCGCCTGGACTGAAATCGTGACCGCCGAGGATTACGAGGAGCACATGGCGGCCATTGGGCAGGCGCGGGCTGCGGCTGAGTTGACGTGCTACCTCGTCGAAGCGGCGGCGCTGCGCGCCGGCGGCCGCATCGCGATCGCCGGAGCCGGAACCGGGCAGATGCTTGATTTTCTGGACCCGAAGATCTTTCGTCCGTACCGGCTTACCTGCGCGGATCTCAATCCGGCCTTCCTGGCACGTCTACGAGGACGGCTGGCCTTGTACGGCTTGGAGGCAGAGGTCCTAGAGGACGATATCGAGCGAACCGGGCTCGCCCCGGGACCCGATCTGATGCTGGCCACGCTGCTTCTGGAGCACATCGACTGGCGGCGCGGGGTCGAGGTCTTTGCCGGGTTGCAGCCGGGGGCGTGCGGCATCATCGTGCAGGAGAATCCGCCGGACATGGCCACTGCCGTCACCCCCGGCCGCCGTCTGCCTCCCTCGTTGGCAAAGGCCATGGAGACGGCCCACGCGACCCTGGTGCCACGCGATCAGCTCATCGCACTCATGGCTGCGAAGGGCTATCCTTGCCGGGAGAGCGCGGTTCGCGAGGTGGCAGATGGCAAGCGCCTGGTTGCACTTCTGTTTGGCAGGTCCGTCTGACTTCCTCAGGTCGGCGAAGAGATCAAGCATTTCCGGCGGGGAGGGCGGCGAGCTCTCGATCGGGGGCGGTCGTGGCGGTTGGAAGCGCGAAGGTGAATTGCTGCGGCGTGTCCGTCTCTGCCGGCAAGGTGATAGTGCCGATCTTCGAGACTCGCAAGGATGAGGCCGTTCTGCCCGGCGCAGAGAGGAGACCACAATGGCCAAGTACTTCATGATCACCAATCGGAACATCACGGGGACCACTCTCGGGACCAACCGCGCGAGCAAGGTCAGCTATTGGCTCAGCGACGGCCCCGGCCCGCTCGACACGCTCGCCAACTGGGGCGGCAAGCCGGTCAGCCAGGCCGAGTTCAAGAAGCAGGTGCTCGCGGCAGCCCAGGCCTTTCCGGATCTCCCGCCCGATGCCCACGAAGGGCAGAAGCACGTGACTCTCTTCGTCCACGGGTACAACAACACATGGCAAGGCGCGGTGAACCGCTACCAGCAGATCTCGGAGCGGCTCTTCGAGGGCGACGACGGTCTCGGCTTCTGCATTCTCTTCACCTGGCCCTCGAAGGGCAGCCCGGCGGAATACCTCGCCGACCGCAGCGAAGCCGAGCAGTCCGCGGGCGACCTCGCCGGCGTTCTCTCCGACCTCTACGACTTCCTCTCGGCGATCGCGGTCAAGACCGCCGCGCAGCCCGAGACCGCCTGCCGCGCCAAGACCTCGATGATCGCCCACAGCATGGGCAACTACGTGCTACAGAAGGCGGCGCAGGTCGCCTGGACGAGGAAGAACCAGCCGCTTCTGGTGAGCCTCTTGAACCAGCTCCTGATGGTGGCCGCCGACGTCGACAACGACCTCTTCAAGAGCGGCGAGTCGGTCGACAAGAGCGACGGCGACGCGCTGGCCAACCTGACCTATCGCATCACCGCCCTTTACAGCGGCCTCGATCAGGTCCTCGGCCTCTCGGCGGGCCTCAAACACTTCGGCAAGCGCCGGCTCGGCCGCAGCGGGCTCGACCGCACCGTGCGCGAGCCGGACAACGTGTGGGACATCGACTGCACGCCGTTCTTTGAGGCTGACCAGGTCGGGGGCTTCAATGCTCACGGCGCCTACTTCGACGAGCAGCCGACCCTCGACCTGATCCGCCAGCTACTGCGCGGCGTCGACCGCAGCGTGCTGACGGTGGGGAAGGGCCTGCTGTCCTCGGCGCCGGTGCAAGCTGTCGCCACGACGCCCCGTCGCTCCTGAACGGCGGATTGTCTCGCAACACGCGGGCCGCCACGCTGCACCGCGCCGGACCGTGCAGAACGCCGGGTGTCCCTGGCGCTCCGCCCCGAAGAAGGCACCGGCGGCGGCCAGAAGATAAGTCGTTGATTCTACTGGAGCGGGAGACGGGATTCGAACCCGCGACCAACAGCTTGGAAGGCTGCAACGGTAATGACCTAAATCACTGATTCTGCATGAGTTATTTAATCGACCTCGGGGATTGGGAACCCTATGGGAACCCCCGGATCCTAACGACGCCGCTGCCAGCGCTGCGGGTTGCGGGACAGGTGCAGCACGGCAAGGACCCTGATCTGCTCTCGCCGTATACGAAAGAAGACGCCATAGGGAAACCGCTTCAGCAAGGCCCTGCGGACATCTCGATAGACCAGCGGGAACTGCCGCGGCCTCTCCGCCAGCTCCTCCAGCGTTTGTTCGACAAGTTCTAGAAAAGCACGGCCGAGTCCTTGGGACCGCTTTTCATACCATTCTGACGCCTCCAAGGCTTCGGCCTCGGCCTCTCGGGCGACCGAAAGAAGCAGTTTCATAGCTTGGCAAGGATTCTCTGCTTGACCTCCTGCCAGGGCGCGCCCGCGTCCGGCTCCGCATCGTCGGCGGCCAGGCGCTCGTCAAGGATCTTGCGTTGCCAGGCAGGCAGCTCGGGCTGCACCGCCTCCTGCTCAAGGCTCTCCCAGAGAGCCTCAGCCAGGTCGAGACGATCCTCGACTGGTAGTTGAAGGGCTTGGGACTGGAGCTCCGCCTTGGTCATCATCGGGCATACTATAGCCCAGGCAATAGGCGATGGCTCCCTGACGACCCGGCGGCCCCGCCGTTACGTCCCGCTCATGCTCGATACGGGGCCGTGGCGAGGCTCGTCCATCCGAAGCTCGACCGGACATTCGCTGGCGCTCGCTTATACCTCTCTCGCTCCTCCCGCCACGCATCCCGGTCGCGGCTGGCCGGCAGATCCTGCAGGGCGATATAGTGCGAAGACCATGATCACTCGGACGCTCCCGTTAACCGACCCGGAGCCGCGGCTTTCCGAACTCGTCGATCGTGCCAGCGAATTCTTGGAACGGATCGTCCTTACTCGCGAGGGCGAGGCCAAGGCAGTTCTCCTGGCCGCAGAGGACTTCGCAGGACTCCTCGAAACCGTGGAGATCCTGTCGGACACCGAGCTGGTGAAGCGGCTGGTCGAGGCCGAAAAGGAGCTGGCCCACCAGAGGAGCTCAGACCATGAGGCTAGATGAGGTCCTCAGCTTTCTTTCCTCCCACCGGCAGGAGCTGGAGGAACGTTTTGGCATCTCTTCGCTCGCGCTCTTTGGCTCCATGGCCAGAGACGAGGCCGGGTCGGGCAGTGACGTGGACATCCTGGTCGAGTTCCGAGAAACGCCGGGATTGGCCCACTACATGGGCCTCAAGTTTTGGCTCGAGGATCGTCTGGGACGGCGCGTGGACCTCGTGATGGACAAGGCGCTCAAACCCTGGGCAAGGCCGCTGGTTGAAGCCGAGGCGATCCGTGTCCCGTAGATGGGAGCTCTTTCTACGGGACATGCTGGAGGCGGCCAAGAAGATCGTTCGCTACATCGGCAGCCGAGAAGCCGAGACCTTCCTTGCAGACGAGATGGCCTACGACGCCACGCTGCGGAATCTAGAAATCCTCGGCGAGGCGGCGAAGGCCATCCCCGAGGAGATCCGCCAGCGCCATCCCGAGGTTGACTGGCGCGGGGTGGCGGGTCTACGCGACGTCCTGGCGCACGCCTACTTCGCTCTGGACGACGCTACCCTCTGGAAGATCGTCCACACCGACATCCGCCAGCTCCTGGAGGTGCTCGAGAACATCGAAAGGGAGCTTCCTTGACCGGGCCGCCAGTTGGGGTTTCTAACCCTGGCGCAGATCGTGGCCGGCTGGGTGCGGCGTGGCATGCCGAGGCGCAGCCGTGTCAGAATTGGAAGAGGAGGCGGGCGATCGACCAATGCTTACCCTGCTGGAGGACAAGCTTCCGGAGCTCGAGCGGCTGTGCAAGCTGCACGGCGTGAAGAGGCTCGAAGTGGTGGGATCTGCGGCGCGAGAGGTGGACTTCGACCCGGCGCGGTCGGACGTAGACTTCCTCGTCGAGTTCGAGCCGGGGCGCCTGCCAACGACGCTCAGGGGGTTCTTCGGATTTCGCGAAGCGCTGGAGCAAACCGTGGGGCGACCGGTCGATCTCCTGATGCTCGACGCGGTGCGCAATCCCTACGTGAAGGCCAGCCTGGAACGCAATCGCCTCCTTCTCTATGCAGCGTGAGCCACGCGCGCTCCTCTGGGATGTCTGCCATGCCGCCGACGCGGTGGCGGACTTCACGCGCAGCAAGACGATCGACGACTACAAGGCGGATCAGTTCCTCCGGTCGGCGGTCGAGCGGCAGTCTGATGATCCTGGGTGAGGCGGTTGTGCAGTTGTCGAAAGTGAGCCCTGATCTCGCCCAACGAATTC
Organism: Thermoanaerobaculia bacterium; assembly: GCA_035544895.1. GTDB lineage: Bacteria > Acidobacteriota > Thermoanaerobaculia > Multivoradales > UBA5704 > JASLEW01. Next base: position 2,519 of record DASZZM010000062.1, on the reverse strand, counting down.
CGCAGCAGCGCGGGATCATCGACTTTCGGAACCTTCTCATCCACGGCTACGCGGCGGTGGTCGACGAGCTCGTCTGGGGGATACTCCAGGAAGACGTCCCGGCCCTCCGTGCTCGCGTCGCACAACTGCTCGAAGACCTGGACGCTCGCCAATAACCTCAGAAGCTCGATCAGCAAAGGCTATCGCGATTCGCACTGACGCCCCCGTCGCGCGACCAGGCTACCAACGCCCGAGGCCCGGGCGTCAAGGTTGCCCTCGCTGGCGCTCGGCGGCTGCGCCGACCTTGACCCCCGGGCCTCGGGCGTGGTGCGTGGAGGGCAGCGACGGGGGGGAGCAACGACCGCTCTGGAAAGGAGCTCTCCTTTCCCTCCCACCCGTTCGTTCTCGGGCGCCGCGGCGGCGCCTGGCGGCGGCGCCGCGGCCCCGCTCGCTGCCGGCGACCAGCGCACCGCTGCTCGTTACACCGTGGCGCCCACGGCACGGCGCTTCCAGGGCCGCCGGCGGCGCGAGCTGTTCCGGCCCAACGAATCCTTCTGATCGAGAAGCCGCTACCGGCCGAGCGACCGATCGTCGTCGCGACCGCGCGCCAGGTCGAGAGCCGCGCGCAACGCGCCCTGGACAAGCCTCTCCGCCAGCGCCGCCGGCGCCAGCCGCAAGGTCAGCCGCGCGCCGAGCACCGCTGCCGCGCGCACCATGTCGTTTTCGAGGTGCAGCCCATTCGACAGCTGGCCGAGCGCCCGCATCAGCCGGCCCACCTTCTGCCCCGCTTTCTCCTTCCGCGTCTTGGCGGCGGCGGCCGCCGGCTCGCCTGCCGCAAACCGCTGCTGCCGCACCGCGGCCGCTTGCAGCTCCTGGCCAAGGCCGGCGGCGGCCGCCAAGGCGTCCCGGCGTGCCGCACTGTGCCATCCGCCGATGCTCACCCCGCGCAGGCGTCCGAGACGCTCCGGCGAGCGTTGGAGGACATGACCGGCGCGCAGCGCGTCCTCGCGCGCGAGCAGAGCCATGAGCCTCGCGCCGGCCGTCTCGGGGTCCTCGTAGGCCACTCTCAGCCCCCAGTCGAACGCACCGCGCGAGACCGGCACCTCTCGCGCTTCCCTTGCCCGCTCCTCGAGCAGACGATTTGCCTCCTGGGCGATCGCCACCGGCTCGTCGAGCCTCCTGTTGAGGGCCGTCGCCCGCGCATCGACTTCGACCCGCGAGCGGAGGACGGCCGCCGCGCGGTAGACCGCCGCTTGCGGTGGCCCTTCCTGCAGCGGCTCTCCTGCCGGCTGCCGTGGAGCCGCTACGCCGCTGCGCTCCAGTCGCGGCCCGTCGCGGGCCGGCTCGAAGGTGATTCCGTGACGCGCAGAAAGCGCTCTCCAGGCGTAGTCGCGACCCAGCTCGGAGCCTTTCACTCGGCAGCCCGCGATTTCGAAGCTCAGCCCCGACAGCCGCCCGGTCGTCGCGAGGTTGGCCCGCACCTCGACCCCTCCCGCACGCAGGCGGTCGACAAACTCGGGCAGCGTCGGTCCTCCCTTCGCGGCACGGTCCATCTCCTCTCGCAATCGCTGGTGGAGGTCTTCACGCGTGATCTTGGCCGTTGCCGAGGGCGGCTTCGACCCAGCCTGCTTCCGCGGCATCGCCTCGGCGGACGGTGACACCTCCTGCCGCACCGGTAGCTCCTCCGCGCGGCCCAGAGTCGTGTTTGCTGCCTCCTGCCGTACCGCGGGCAGCGCGCCCAGCGCCCGCAGTCGCGCCAGGTCCCGCGTCGGCTCGTAGTCGAGCCCTGTGCGCGCGGCGAGGCCTCGCCAGGAATAGCCGCGGCCGAGGTCCGAGCCCTTGCAGCTCACCCCGTCCAGCTCGAAGCTCAAGCCCGAGAGGCACCCTGTCGTCGCCACGTGCGCGCGCATCCACACGCCCTGGAGCGCCAGGCGCTCGGCAAAGTCGGCCAGGCCCGGAGCGCCGCGGGCCGCCAGATCCACGTGGTCTTGCAAACGCGCCTTGACCGCCACCTCGGCAGTGCGCGCAAACGCCGCCAGCTCGCCGCGGCCGGGCGCCGCGCGGCTTGCCGCGCAGCTCGGCGCCACCTGGGTCAACCCGAGCTCGCGCTCGAGATCGCGCACGATCGCCTCGCCGCGCTTGCGCTCCTGCCTGTCGCGCACCCGCTTGCCGCGGCTGTCGATCCGGCTGGCGACGATATGCACGTGATCGTTGGCCGTGTCGCGATGGCGCACCACCACCCACTGGCAGTCGCCGTAGCCCAGGCGCTCGAGGTAGCGCTCCGCGAGCCGCCGCCAGTCGTCGTCGCTTAAGCGGTCGCCCGGCGCCGCGGTGAGGCTGCCGTGGAAGACCGGCTTGCCCACCGCCTGGTTGAGCGCCCGCCCCAGGCCGAACTCCCTGGCCAGCTCCCGCGCCGTCTCGCCCGACATGGTGCCGCCGAGGAGCTCCGGCTGCTTCTTGGCCGCCAGGACGTAGCTGAGGACGCCGCGGAAGCCCGCCCCCGGATTACTCAGCTTCTGGATCATCGACGAGAGCCTGGC
>DASZZM010000061.1:0-75027 GCA_035544895.1 Thermoanaerobaculia bacterium | reverse complement strand
ACTGGACCGTTCGCGGCGCCAACGCCATCATCGCTCTGCGCACCACCATCCTCAGCGGTCGCTTCCACGATTTCTGGGATAGGCGCGCACGCACCCTCGCCTCATGACCCCCGACCATCCCAAAAATTTGTCCTGCACCCGTAAGGAGGTCGCCGTATAGTAGCCGAGCTCAGGGGTGAACCGTTTCGGCCTGTACACCGGTGGCGGAGTCGACCTCGCCGGCGTCGTCCCGGGCCGCAAGCAGGACCAAATCGGATTTGGCATCGCCGCGGCCCACAACGGCAGCCAATTCGTCGCACGGCAGCGGCAAATGGGCAACGCGCCGGCAGGTCCGAAGTGACGCTCGAGCTGGCGTACCGCTGCCCTTTGCCTCCTGGCTCAACATCCAACCGGACGTGCAGTATGTATTCAATCCGAACACCGACCCGCAGGTGGCAAATGCCCTGGTCTGCCTGATTCGCCTCGAGGTAACCTTCTGAGCGCGAGAGCTAGTTGTAGGACAGCGCGTCCACGAGGTGAGAGTGGCGAAGCTCCGCTGCTGTCGGGAGCCCGGGAGGCCGTCAGCCTTGATCGGCGGCGCGAGCTTTCTTCGCCGCCGTGCTCGGCGGCCGCCGCGCGCGCAGGCCCTGGTGCAGTTTCTCCTGCGCCAGGCCCGCGAGCTCTCCGGCCCGCTGGCGTCGCGCCTGGCGCTCGCTCTCGTCGAGCCGGGCGCTGACCCCGGCCACTGTCGTCGCGGGATCTTCGGCCAGCGCCGCGAGCGCGGTCTCGAGGCCGCGCAGCAGGCGGGCCGCCGTGGCGTCGTCGAAGCGGCGCCGGTCGTAGGTGACCTGCAGGCGCAGCGTGGCGCCGGGGATGACGCGCAGGCTCAAGGGGTAGTGGGTGGCCACCTCGTAACGACCGGCGCCGACCGTGAAGCTCTTGCGCACCTCCTCGTCGAGCGGGAAGTTCCAGAAGTCGAAGACGCTCTCGAACAGCGGCAGCTCCGGGGGCACCTCGCTCCAGCGTTTCACTTCCACGAGCGGCACCTGGACGTGGTCGAGCATCTCCTGCTGCATCTGCTGCAAGCCCTGGAGCCAGGTCAGCAGCGGCTCTTCCGCCGCGAGGCGGGCGCGGAAGGGCAGGGTGTTGATGAACAGCCCGATCACCGACTCGATGCCGGGCAGCGCGGCGGGACGGGTGGAGACCGAGATGCCGAAAGCCACGTCGGAGTCGCCGCCGGCGTGGCCGAGCAGCAGCGCCCACATTCCCTGGGTAAAGTTGTTGAGCGTCGCATGGCTCTGCCGGGCCAGAGACTGCAGGGCCTCCGTCGTCGCCCCGGCAACGTCGCCCTCCAGGGTGGCGAAGTCGGTGGCGGCGGCCGGCGCCCCGCTCGCCGGCCGGTCGGCGCCGATGTCGTTGGGGCGGGTGAATCCGGCGAGCGCCTGCCGCCAGAACTCCTCGTCGCCGGCCGGATCGCGCCGCTGCAACCAGTCGATGTAGTCGCGGAACGGGCGGGTGGGCGCGAGCCGCGGGTCGCCGCCGCTGCGGAGAACCCGGTAGCTTGAAAACACCTCGCGCAGCAGCAGCGGCGAAGACCAGCCGTCGAGCAGCAGGTGATGGTGGGTCCACAGGCCCTCGCAGACGTCGTCGGCGAGGTAGACCAGCCGCAGGCGCATGAGCGGGGCCGCCCCCAGCGCCAACGGCAGCTCACGCTCGGCGCGGCGCAGGCTCTCCAAGCGCTCGGCGCGGGCCGCGGCCGGCAGACCGCGCAAGTCCGTGCACTCGACCGCCATGGCGGCCCGCCGGTAGACCACCTGCAGCGGCTGCTCCACCTCCTCCCACAGGAAGGCGGTGCGCAGCGCGGGGTGGTGATCGATCGAGAGCTGCCATGCCTGCTCGAACGCCTCGGCATCGATATCGCGCGGAAATGTGAAGCCGAGCTGTTCCTGGTACAGGGCCGACTCCGCGGTGGCGAGGCTGTGGAACAGGAGCCCCTGCTGCAGCGGCGACAGGGGATAGACGTCCTCGACGTCCGGTGCGCGCAAGCGCTTGGCCAGCTCGGCAGGGAGGGCGAAGGCGCCGGCCTGCCGGGGGGCCTCCGGCGTGGCGTCGGCCGGCGGCTGGCCGAGCCCGCCAGCGGGGGACGCGGCGCTGGCGCCGGCCGTGGCGCCCAGCGCCGCCGCGAGCGCGGCGATGGTCTGGAGCTCGAAGAGCTGGCTGCTGGTCAGCTCGACGCCGGCCTGGCGGGCGCGAGCGAGGATCTGCACCCCCAGCACCGAGTCGCCTCCCAGCTCGTAGAAGTTGTCGTGGACGCCGACGCCGTCGATGCCGAGGACGTCTTGCCACACCTGGGCGAGCCGGCGCTCGAAGTCGTCGCGCGGCGCGAGGAAGGCTGTGGCGACGTTGGGACGCGGGTGGGCGGCACGGCGCGGCGCCTGCCGCACGAGATCGCCCGCAGGGTCGTGGGCGCGCCTCTCCGCCATCTGCTCCAGCAACGCGTGCAGATCGCGCCGGGCGGTCACCACCTGCGGTCCTGGCCGATCGCAGAGGATGCGTAGGAAGACCTCGACCCCTTCGGCGTTGCGCATGCCGTCGGCCGCATAGAGGCCGCGCCTGCCCGCCGCCTGGCCCGCCGGCTGATATTGTGCGCTCTCGCCGCCGGCCGTGGCGGCGGGCTCGTGAGGCGTCCCGGCCGGGCGTCCCGCGGCTTGCCGCAGCCTCGCCGCCGCCGCTCCCACTCTCTTCTCGACGAAGCCCGCGACTTCGACCAGGACCGCGCCGGTCTCGTCGAGCAGATCGAGGTCGGCGACCAGGGTTTCCTGCTCGCTGCCCGCGCCGTCCGCGGTGCGCAGGTGGCAATAGAAGCGCGCGGGCAGCGGCCGCACGACGCTCAGCCGCCGGTAGGAGAGCGGCAAGAAGGGCTCGGCTGCCGGCGCTGCGGGCTGGCCGGCGCCGCCCGCGTGCGGGCGCAGGGTCAGGGCTGAGGTGGCGGCGTCGAGCAGGGCCGGGTGCAGGCCGTAGCGGTCGAGGTCGGCCCCGAGCTCGGCCGGCAGCTCGATTGCGACCAGGGCTTCCGCCTCGCCGAGGTAGACCTTCTTGATGACCTGCCAGTGGGGACCCCAGTAGACGATCCCCTGGGTGCCGTCGAGGAGGTGCTGGCCGACGTCGAAGACGGCGGAGCAGCGGCGGCGGATCGCCTCCAGCTCGACACCCTGCCGGCGGCTGGCGGCGTCGCCGGCGGGTCCGACCTCGCCGAAGGCGTGCTCCTCCCAGCCCGGCTCTTCCTGGCTGCCGGCAGCGGCCGTCCCCGCCGCGGCGCGGCTGAGGACGCGGAAGCGGTAGCCCGCTCCCTGCCGGTCGAGCACGGTTCGCGCCTCGCGGGACTTGCCCTCCGCCACCATCATCGGTACCAGGAAGAAGACCTCGCGCAGCTCCGCTGCCGGCTCGCCGGTCAGGTGCTGGTAGGCGGCCCGCGCCATCTCGAGATAAGTGGTGCCGGGCAGGGTGGGGGTGCCGACCACGTGGTGCTCGGCGAGGACCCAGTGCCGCGCGGGGCTGAACAGGGTGGAGAAGACCGCCCTTCCCGGTTCGGCCAGTTCGAGCCTGTCGAGCAGAGGGTGCAGGGAAGAACCCGCGGCTGTCGCCGGCTCGGCATCGCCCGGGCCGGCCGCCGCTCCCGCCATTGGCGGCACTCCCTGCAGGCCGGCCGCCGCTCCCGCCATTGGCGGCACTCCCGGCAGGTCGGCTGGCGCGCGTAGCGCGAGCGCGCTCTCCGGCGCCGCCGTGTTGACCGCCATCCCGACCTCGCTCCAGGCGCCCCAGTTGATGGAGATGGCGGGCACGCCATGGCGCGCGGCATAGTCGCGCGCGAATGCGTCGAGGAAGCAGTTGGCCGCGCAATAGTCGACCTGGCCGAGATTGCCGAGGACCGCGATGGTCGACGAGCAGAGCACCAGGAAATCGAGGGGCGTGCCGGCGAGGGCGGCCGCGAGGGCGCGCGTGCCGCGCACTTTGGGGGCGAGCACGCTCGCCGCCACGGCGCGCGTCTTGGTCTGCACGATGCCCGCGCCGGGCAGGCCGGCCGCGTGGACGACGCCGTGCAGCGCGCCGAATGTCCGGCGCGTCAGCTCGACGAGATCGGCCATCTGCCGCTCGTCGGTCACGTCCGCCGCGGGCGCCAGTACCTCGCCGCCCAGCCGCTCCAGCTCCTGCACCTGGCGGATGCGGTCGCCCAGGGAGTCGCCGGCCGGACGGTGGGCGGCCTCCGCGCTCCAGCGCTCGCGCGGCGGCAGCCCGCCGCGGCTGGTGAGGACGAGGCGGGCGCCCAGCGTCCGCGCCAGGTGCTCGGCGAGCGCGAGCCCGATGCCGCCGAGCCCGCCGGTGATCAGGTAGACGCCGCGCTCGCGCAGCGGCAGCCTGTCGGGAAGCACCCCGCCGAGCCTCGCCGGCTCGAAAGCCTGCAGCCAGCGCTGGCCCTGCCGGTAGGCGATCACCTGCTCGCGCGGCCCGGCGGCCATCTCGGCGAGCAGCAGCTCGACCAGCCGCGCGCGTTCCGACCTGCAGGGAGTGCCGCCAATGGCGGGAGCGGCGGCCGACTTGCGAGGAGTGCCGCCAATGGCGGGAGCGGCGGCCGACTTGCAAGGAGTGCCGCCAATGGCGGGAGCGGCGGCCGGTCCGGCGGCGGGCGGCACGACGTCGACGCTGCGGCAAGACAGGAAGGCGTACTCCTGGGGCATGACCTTGCAGGGGCCGAGCACCAGCGCCTTTTCCGGGCACAGCCGTTCCCCGCCGCGGACCTCGTGCAGGCCGTTCGACACGATCGTCAGATCGACCGCGCCGGGCAGCCTCTGCCGGCCCAGGGCCTGGGCGAGGAAGAGCAGGCTGTAGAAGCCCATGTCCTCGACCGCCATGCGGTGTGCGGAGACGGGCGGGTCGCCTTCGGTGACCGTCCACAGGTGGACGATGTGCGCGGGCAGGCCTGGCGGTCCGTCCTCGGGCGCGCCCGCCGCCGCGCCGGCGGGCGCTTCGGGAACGAGCAGCGCGGCGAGCAGGGCGTCGTAGTCTTCGGGCCGGGCCGGCGCGATCTCGAAGACCCGGCCGGGATGGGCGGCGAACCTCTGCCCCGGGACCACCAGAGCCACGCGCTCGCCACGCCCGGCCAGGCGCTCCGCCAGCTCGGTTCCCAGGCCGAGGTCGTCGGCAAAGACCAGCCAGCTTCCTCCCGGTGCGCCGGGCACGGCCGGCGAGGCTTCGGCTCGCGGCACGACGGACGGCTTCCAGTAAGGCAGGTAGAACCAGTCGGCCAGCTCCCTGGCACGCGCGGCTCCGGTCCTGGCCAGGACAATCCCGGGAGGATCGATCCAGTAGCGCCGGCGCTCGAAGGGGTAGGCAGGCAGCGCCAGCCGGTGCCGCCGCTCGCCGGCGTAGAAGCCCCGCCAGTCCACCACCGCGCCGGCCAGCCAGACCTGGCCCAGGGCGCCTATTAAGTGAGCGTGGTCGTCCCGCTCCGGGATCTCCGGGAGCTCCGGGCGTGCCGGGAGCTCCGGGTGTGCCGGATGCGCCGTGAGCTCCGGGTGCGCCGGGTGCGCCGGGGGTGCCTGGCGCGCCGGGCGGACCGGGCGCGCTGCGGCGACGATCACCTGCCCGCTGAGGCGGCCCGGGTGCAGGCGCGCCAGGGCGGCGAGCGTCTGGCCGGGGCCGACCTCGAGCAGCACCCGCTGCGGCTCGGCGAGCAGCAGCTCGACGCCGGCCGAGAAGCGCACCGTCCCCAGCAGGTGGCGCGCCCAGTAACCCGGATCGGTCGCCTCGGCGGCCGTCACCCAGGTGCCGGTGGCGTTGGAGACGTAGGGCAGCCGCGGCGGCTGCAGCTCGATGCGCGACAGCTCCGCGGCAAAAGCGGCCAGCGCCGGCTCCATCATGCGCGAGTGGAAGGCATGCGAAGTATGCAGGCGCCGGCAGTCCACGCCGCGGCCGGCGAGTCGCGAGGCCAGCGCCGCCACCGCCTCCTCGGGTCCGGAGACGACGGTGCGTTGCGGCGCGTTGTGGGCCGCGAGCGAGAGCTGCGAGCCGAGCAGCGGCTCGACGTCGGCGGGCGCGAGCGCCACGCTCAGCATGGCGCCGGGCGGCAAGGCCTGCATCAGCCGGCCGCGCGCCGCCACCACCGCGAGGGCGTCGGGGAGCGACATCACGCCGGCCAGGCAGGCCGCCACGTACTCGCCGACGCTGTGCCCGAGCATGGCGGCCGGTTGCACTCCCCAGGCCATCCACTGCCGCGCCAGCGCGTATTCGACGGCGAACAGCGCCGGCTGGGTGATCGCGGTCTGCTCCAGGCGCAGAGCGGCCTCCTCGTGGCGCGCCGCGTCCAGATCGGGCGGATCGGGCGGGTCGGGCGGGTCGACCGGGTAGAGAAGGTCGCGCACATCGAGCCCGAGGTGCGGCGCGAGCAGCTCGGCGCAGTGGTCGAGCTGCTCGCGGAAGAGCGCCTCGCCGTTGTAGACGCCGGCCAGCATCCCGGCGTGCTGCGCTCCTTGGCCGGGAAAGAGGAAGGCGACGGGCGTCTGGCGCGATTCGGCGGCGCGGGTGAAGACGCGCGCCGGGTCGAGGCGGGAGAGCGCCTCGGCGGCATCCTCGGCGTCGCGGCAGACCAGCATGCGCCGGTGGTCGAGGGCCCGCCGGCCGAGCTGCAGCGTGAAGGCCGCGTCGGCCAGGTCGATGGCGGGCTCGTCGCGCAGGCGCCGGACGAAGTTGGCGGTGGCGTCCTCCAGCGCCGTCTCGGTGCGGGCGGAGAGGACCAGCAGCTGCCAGGGACGCGAGGGACCGGACTCGCGGCGCGGCGGCGCTTCCTCGAGGACGGCATGGGCGTTGGTGCCGCCGATGCCGAAGGCGCTGACTCCGGCGCGCCGCGGAGCGCCGTTGGCTGCCCACGGAGTGAGGCGCTGGGCCACGTAGAAGGGGCCCGCGGCCCAGTCGGTCTGCGGGTTGGGCGTCGAGCACAGCAGGCTCGGCGGGATCTCCTTGTGGTGCAGCGCCAGGCAGGTCTTGATGACGCCCGCCACCCCGGCCGCCGAGGCGAGGTGGCCGATGTTGGTCTTCACCGAGCCTATGGCGCAGAAGCCTCTCTTCTGGGTGCCCGCGCGGAACGCCCGGGTGAGCGCCGTGAGCTCGATCGGGTCGCCCACCTGCGTGCCGGTGCCGTGCGCCTCCACGTAGCCGATCGATCCGGGTTCCACCTCGGCGGCGGCGTGGGCCGCCCGCACGACGCGCTCCTGTCCGTCGGCGCCCGGGGCGGTGAAACCGACCCGCAGCGCGCTGTCGTTGTTCACCGCCGAGCCGCGGATCACCGCGTAGATGCGGTCGCCGTCGGCCAGGGCGTCCTCCAGGCGGCGCAGCACCACGATACCGAGCCCGTTGCCGAAGATGGTGCCGTTGGCGCCGGCGTCGAAGGCGCGGACGTGCCCGTCCAGCGAGAGGATCTCGCCTTCCTGGTAGAGGTACCCCGCCGCCTGCTGGGTCCGCACCGAGACGCCGCCGGCCAGGGCCATGTGGCATTCGCCGCCGAGCAGGGCCTGGCACGCCAGGTGGATTGCCACCAGCGAGGTCGAACACGCGGTCTGCACGGTCAGGCTCGGTCCGCTCAGGCCGAGCTTGTAGGAGACCCGGGTCGCCAGATAGTCGCGGTCGTTGGCGATCTGCGCGTTGAGCTCGCCCACCGAGGCCATGAGCTGCTGATTCAAGAAGATGTGCCAGAGGTAGGTGCTCAGCTTGACGCCGCCGTAGACGCCGACCAGGCCAGGGAACGAGGCGGGGTCGTGGCCGGCGTGTTCCAGCGCCTCCCAGGCGCACTCGAGGAACAGCCGCTGCTGCGGATCGACCAGCTCCGCCTCGCGCGGGCTGAGTCCGAACAGGGTGGCATCGAAGAGGGTGTCGCCGTCGATGGTCCTTCCGACCTTGACGTAGTTGGGATTGGCGAGCATCTCCGGGGCTTCGCCCGCGGCCGCCAGCTCCTCGTCGGAGAAATAGGTGATCGATTCGACCCCGCCGCGCAGATTGCGCCAGAAGTCGTCGACGTTACCGGCGCCCGGGAAGCGGCAGGCCATCCCGATGACCGCCACTTCGAGGCCGCTCAGGCCCTCAAGCTCGCTTGCCTCGCCGGACCCGTCCGTCTCGCTCATTCCGCTCTCCGCCTTTCAGGGCGCTGCCCGCTCCGCCGGGAGCGCTGGCCGCCGATTGTCGTTCGCCGTCAGGGAGCCTCTCCTTGAGGAATGTGCGAGTTCGGTCAAAGGCGTGGCACCCCCGGCCGCAAGGGCGGCGGCCCTTGGAGACCAGCGCGGCGGCGATGAGGTATCCTCCCGGCATGGTCCCCGAGGCAGGCGCTCCGGCCGCGCTGCTCTCCCCGGGGCGGCGCCCGGACGAGGTCGCTGCCATCACGGTCTTGATGCGCGGCGGGGGACTTCCCGTCGATCAGCTCGCATCCATCATCGACCACCTCGGTTCGGCAGTCGAGGCGCTGACGATGTTTCGCGAACAGCGCCTGCCGCCCTTCATCGCTCCCCAGCTTCCGCTGGGCGGCGTCTCGAGCGCTGACGTCGAACAGGCTCGTCGCGACGTGGACGGGTGGCTTGAAGCAGGCCTGGATATCCGGACCGTGCTCGACCCTGGCTATCCGGAGAGCCTCCACTCCATCTTCAACCGGCCGCCCATGCTCTTCATCGAAGGAACCTGGAAGCAGGAAGCGGACTACCGGTCGGTTGCCGTGGTGGGGACCCGCCAGGCTACCCAGCGCGGCTTGCAGAGGGCGCGGCGCCTCGCCAGGGAGCTCGCCCTGGAGGGGTACACGATCGTCTCTGGACTGGCCCGGGGCATCGACACCTCGGCGCACGAAGCAGCGCTGGCAGCCGGCGGCAGGACCGTCGCCGTCCTCGGCAGCGGCTTGCGCCGCATCTACCCCGGTGAGAACCTGGGACTCTCTCGCCGCATCGTGGCGGCGGGCGGCGCGCTCCTGTCCCAGTTCTTCCCCGATCACCCGCCGGCGAAATGGACGTTTCCGAAGCGCAATGTGGTGATGTCTGGACTCTCCTTGGCCACGGTCGTCGTGGAGGCGGCGGAAACCTCCGGCGCCAGGATGCAAGCCCGCATCGCCCTGGAGCACGGGCGCAGCGTCTTCTTGCTCAGCTCCCTCGTCGCCCAGCACGATTGGGCACGACAATACGTCGAGGAAGGCTTGCACGGCACCCGCGCCGTGGCAGTCGACTCAGCCCGCGAAATGCTGGATCGCCTCCAGGGCAGAGTCCCCGCGGCTGCCGCCGCCTCTGCCTGACGTGTCGGACCGCGCCGGCGATTGGCTTGCTGCGGCTCGGCCGATGTTCGGGTCGGTCGGGTCGGTCGGGTCGCTCGGCTCGGTCGGCTCGCTCGGTTCGGTCGGGTCGCTCGGCTCGGTGCCCGCTCTCGGCAACCGTTTCGTCTGCCGGGTCTGCCTGGGCCCGGTCCACGAGGGCTTTGCGGATTGTCCCGGATGCCACGAGCTCTTCGCGGGCGGTGGCGCTCCCCCCTGGCTCGGCGTCACCGTCGTGCCGATGACCTCTGCCCTCAACCCGGGCCCGTGGTATTCACGCCTGCTGACCTACAAGCGCGGCAACCCCGAGCATGCGCCGCTTCTCGGAGCCCTGGCCTCGGCCTACCTCGCCGAGCACTCCCGACACCTGGAACGGCTTCTCGGAGGAGCCCCTACCTTGCTCACCCTCGTGCCTTCCAAGCGCGGAGTCTCATTCGCCGAGCAGCCTCTCCGCCAGGCGCTCGCGGCCCCTGCTACTCTTCCATTGCCGCTGGTGGAAACCCTCGTGCACCTCGGCGGCGGGAAGCGCCATCGCTACACGCCTGAGATCTTCGGCTCGGCACGAGCGAGCCTCTTCGAGCGAAGAATCGTGCTGATCGAGGACACCTGGGTGACCGGGGCGACTGCCCTCAGCGCGGCAGGCGCCCTGATGAACGAAGGAGCGGAGTCGGTCTGCATCGTCCCCATCGCGCGCTGTATCGACGCCAGCTTCTGGGGCGAGGGGCATCCCTACCGAGAAGCGATGAAGCTCGCCTATGACATCCGCCAATGGCCTCGCTGACCGTGCCGGCGGAAGCTGCGAGGAGGACGATGAACCGCATCTATCTTCATGGTTACGACCGCCGCGAAAGCATCCGCCTGCAGGATCAGGCGGATACATTGGTGGATTTCCTCCACTCGGATACCGCGTACCCGGAAGGCAGCTCGGTCCTCGAGGCCGGGTGTGGCATCGGCGCCCAGACGATATCGCTCGCCCGCAACAGCCTGGGCGCACGCATCATCGCGGTCGACATTTCCGCGGACTCCGTTGCAGCGGCCAAGGCCAGGACGGACGCGGCCGGTTTCGACAACGTACAATTCCAGCGAGCGGACATCTTTGCCTTGCCATTCGGCCCGGAAGCCTTCGACCATGTCTTCGTCTGTTTCGTCCTGGAGCACCTCTCCCATCCGATCGAGGCCCTGGCCACGTTGAGAGGTCTCCTGAGGCCGGGCGGGACGGTCACCGTCATCGAGGGGGACCACGGTTCGGCCTATTTCCATCCCGACAGCGAAGCGGCCCACATGGCGATCCGTTGCCAGATCGAGTTGCAGCGCGCGGCGGGGGGCAACGCTCTGATCGGGCGGCAGCTTTATCCGCTGCTGCGGCAGGCCGGTTTCGACGCGGTCCGCGTGTCTCCGCGGATGGTCTATGTGGATTCGAGCAGGCCGGGCCTCGTCGACGGCATGATCAAGAAGACCTTCACCGCGATGATCGAAGGAGTTCGCGAACCCGCAATCAAGGCCGGGATGATGAAGCCGGAGCTCTTCGACGCGGGCATCCGGGATCTTTATAGGACGGCCGAGAGCGACGGCGTCTTCTGCTACACGTTTTTCAAGGCGTTTGGAGAAAAGCCGCGGCGCGTCTGACAAGTGGAGCGAAGCGGCGGGCGAGAAGGTTCTCACATCACATCACACCGCGAGGAGCCGCGGACCCTCCGCCGTCGCGGAGAGCCTTGCGTTCGGCCCGCCCTTGCGGTTCGAAGCCCGCGGCGGCGGCGACCCGGAAAGAGAACGCGTAGTCCTCGGCCATGGTCTGCCCGAAACGGGGATCGGAGACCTGCGAGGCCATGACCTTCAGCTTGCAGTTTGTGCCGCCAGGAAGGCTTCTGACCGGACGGAGGAGAAATGAACTACCGTCGGACCGCGGCTCGGGTGCGGCGGTGACGGCCAGCGGCGTGCCGGCGGGGCACTCCAGATGAAAAGCCGGGGCGGCGACGTTCACGGGTTCGTTGAAGCCGACGACGATGCCACTCGCCGGCGGGACGCGGTCCTCTGGCGCGGCAGGGTGGGCCGCGCTCACCGCCGGCACCTGGGATTGCCACTTCTGGGCGATCACTCGCTTCCAGCCCGATCCGTCGTCGGCAAAGACCATGGTGAAAAGGGCACGGCCGGACTCGGAGTCCCCTTCGAGGTCCACGGTCTTCGCGCTCGCCCACCCGGTGAAGACGGCGGCGCGGTCGCCAATGGGGAAGACCTCCCAGCGGTCCCACTTGAAGTCGAGGCTCTTGAGCGACGCGTAGTACTGCCCGAGGGTCTCGGCATAGCGCCGTCCGGTGATGGGATGGCCGTTACTGACGTAGGCCACCCGGTCGGTCTGCGGGATGAGCCGCTCGAGGCTCTTGACGTCGCGGCGCGAGGCCGCGGCGGCCATCTCCTGCGCCAACCGGACCGCCATGTCCGCGGCCCCCGGCTCGGCGCTCTTCGATACCCGGCCGACGGCCATCCCCGCCATGGCCACCGCCACGATCACGACCCAGTGTCGAAACCTTGCGTGCATCGGAACCTCCTCACCGGAGAAGCTATCTATGCAGCACCATGAAGGCTACAACGACGGCCTCAATCATGGTTGGAAATGAGCTCAACTTGGCGGCGCGATCGTCCCTTCGAGCGCGAGGCGATCCGGCCCGAGCCGCTCGTAGGACAGAGACGCCTTCCAGGCCCGGTCTTCGGACTTGGTCAGCTCGAGCCGTCTCGCTCGTGGATCCAGCTTCAGGAAGTAGCGCCGGCGGGACTCGGCCGGGGTCTGGATGCCCGCGTCAGGGCGCTGGCCGGGCTTGCCCCCGGCCAGCGGCGAACGCTCCATCCGGTCCTTCTGACAACGACCCTCAGGGACACGCGGCGGTGGACGCGGCCGCCTCGTTGGTCTTGGCGGAGGCGCCCGCGGCGTTGAACGCCCAGACCCGGTAGGCATAGCTCGTGCCGCACTTGAGGCCGGTGCTTTCGTAGGTTGCGGTGCCGGTCGAATTGGCCGGGGCGTCGGGCAGCGGTGTCCACGGCCCGCAGCACCCTTCCTTGCGCTCCACCTTGAAGCCGGTCTCGTTGTTCGAGTTGTCCTGCCAGGTCAGCTTGAGCTCGCTCGCCGAGACCGTGGTGACGCGTAGCCAGGTCGGTGCGGCCGGGGGGGTGCCGTTGGCGGTGAAGGTGGCAGTGACGGCGCGGTTGGCATCGAGAGTGACGGTGCACCCGCCGGTTCCGCCACAGGCGCCGCTCCAGCCGCTGAAGCTCGAACCCGCGGACGCAGTGGCGCTCAAGGACACCATGGTCCCCGGGGCAAACGTCGCTACGCAGCTGCTTGGGCAACTGATGCCGGCAGGGCTGCTGCCCACCGTCCCGGAGCCGGTCCCTGCTGCGGTCACCGTCAGCGTGGAGCTTGCGCCAGCGCAGGGGGTCCCACCCCAGGTCGCAGCGTCGAGACCAATGGCCGAGGCCAGTGCCTTGACGGGCCGGATGCCGCGGTAGATGCCGAAGCAGGCCGCCGAGTTCCAGGTGGGATGCGTGGCGGTCCAGCCGAACTGGGAGAGGGCGGTGCCGAGCTTGTCTGCGAGGAGCGAGGTGCCGTCGTAGGTCGACAGTCCCGCCCCCAGGCCGTTGTAGAAGTAATCAGTGCCGCAGTTGACGCCCGTGCCGTTCTGGTTGTACTGCACCGTGCCGTCCTGGTTGTACTGCACGCACGAGGTGGTGGCGGTCTGGGTGCCGTTGGCCAGGAGCTTCTGCACCCAGCTCGAAAGCTTCGCGTAGGCTCTGGCGAGCGGCGCATGGCCGGTGGCGAGATCGACGGCGCGCAGAACGTCACCCATCCACAGGGCGCGGGGGGCGTCGGCATCGTCCCAGGCCCGCCCTTGCTGCCAGTAGTAAGCGTCGCCGGGCCGCGGCGCAATGGGCTGTGCGGTCGTGTCCCAGCCGAAATTGGTGCGTCCGAAGGTGAGGTGGGTACTGTCGAAGGTGCTGGCGATGAGCCACTGGTCGACCACTTCAGCGGCGCGGTCGGAGTAGGTCCTGTCGCCGGTCGAGACGTAGGCGGCGAGGAGGAACCGCGCGACGTCCTGGAAGTAGCCGATCCACATCTTGAGATTCCCAACCCCCGCCGCGGCGGTGTCGCCGCCGCCGCCCACCCAGTTGCACACCTGCTGCTGCGTGACGCTGCTCGTGTAGCACTGGCCCTGCGCATACTCGGTCGCCAGGTGCCGGGCGGCAAGGGCGTTCCCGGCAGCGCGATAGATGGTGCGCGAGGCGGCGGGAAACGTCGGGTTGTTGGCCGCGTGGTAGTAGGCGAGGCCGAAACGGGCGGTGGCGTCGGTCGCGGTGTCCTGGGAGCGGCAGGTCAGCGAGCCACCCGAGACCTCGGCGATCCAGCAGGGGAGACCGGGATGGGTTGCCGAGGCCATGGCCTGGATCGTGTGGTGAATCGCCATCATCCGCGTGTCGTTGTCGGCCAGCGCGGTGACGACGGCGAGCTCGGAGAGCTCGTCACTGACCACCAGATAGTCGGAGAATGAAGGCGAGGCAATGGGTGGGTTGATCGCGCCGCTGCCGTCCTTGAGGTGGGCAGCGTCACAATCGGTTGACGAGCTGTACCAGGGAGGAGCCTGCAGGAGCTGGCCGCCGGCCATGAAGCTGTGCGTCGGGTGGAAGTCGTCGGCGTAGAGATCGTTGACCAGGGTGAAGAAGTTCTGGCTCCAGGTCTGGCCGTTCTCTCCCGGGCCGCCGGGCGGCAGGAGGCACTGGGCCGCGGCCGGCGCGGCGGGAAGCACCAGGAGGAGCAGCAGCGCGAAGCGGAAAAGAGATGCCGTTTTCATGATCGTCTCCCTCGCGGTCTCGGTTCGTCTCGGGTTCAACGTCAGGTTGGCAAGCGCGGCCGCGGTGCCGGACGAAGCGGGGAAGAGCAAGGGAGCTGCCATGCGGCGAAGCCGCGAACGAGGGGGGAAATTGGCCCACGGCGACAAGCGGCTGCGCGCCGGGCGCCAATCCCACTTTGCGCCGCCGGCAGGCCACTTGGCGCTGTCGCCGCTTCAGCGGCGCCGCGCTTCGATACCCAGCCGCTTCAACTTGAGGTTCAAGCCGTTGCGGGTGAGGCCCAGTGCGCGGGCCGCGGCGGCCTTGTTGCCGCCGCTCGCCGCCAGCGCCGCCGTCAGCGTCTCGCGCTCCAGGGCCGCGATGCGTTCCTCGAGGGTAAGTGCGGGCGCGGGGCTCGGGGCCGCTGCTGCGGCGGCGGGCACCGCGTGGCCGCCGCCCTCTCCCAGGGCGAGATGCTCGGTTGCCAGCACGCCGCCGTCGGGGCAGAGCAGGACGGCGCGCTCGACCTCCGCCGCGAGCTCGCGCACATTGCCCGGCCACGAGTACTCGGTGAGGCAGGCGAGGGCTCGGCGGCTGATCCCCAGGACACGCTTGCCATAGGCGGCAGCAGCTCGGTTCGCGAACGCCGCCGCAAGCTGCGGGATGTCGGCGCGCCGCTCGCGCAAGGGAGGAACGAAGATCTCAAAGCCGCGCAGCCGGTAGTAGAGGTCGGCGCGGAAGCCTCCGGCGGCGACGAGGGCGGCGAGGTCGCGGTTGGAGGCGGAGATCACGCGCACCTCGATCGCGCGTGGCGCTGACGCGCCCAAGGCGAGCACTTCCCGCTCTGCGAGCACGCGCAGGAGCTTCGCCTGGAGATCGAGCGCGAGCTCGCCGATCTCGTCGAGGAACAGGGTGCCGCCATGCGCCCTGGCGAGCAAGCCGGGCCGGGGATCGACGCCGGTGGCGACGCGTCCGTGGACGCCGAAAAGCTCGGCCTCGGCCAGGTCGGCGGGAATGGCGGCGCAGTTGATCGCCACGAACGGCCCGGCGGATCTGGCGCTGGAGGCGTGGAGGGTGCGCGCCACGAGCTCCTTGCCGGTTCCGGTCTCGCCCAGAACCAGGATCTCTCGGCGGCTACCGGCGGCGGCCTTGACCTTGTCGAGCAGAGCCACGGCCGCCTCCGAAGTGCCGGGCACCAGGCCTTCCGCCAGCCGCAGGAGCGCCGTGGGCGGCTGAGTGGCGCCGGGCGGAGACGGCTCACCGGCCGCCCCCAGCCGCCCAGCCAGGTAGTCGAAAAGATCCCGCTCCCAGGCTTCGGCGCCCGGGCCGGTGCCGGCGAAGATGGCGGCGATCCGCAAGGTCCCCCCGGTGCCGGCGGCTCCGAGCAGAACGGTTGCCGGAGCGCTCTCGCCGGCGATCCGCAGCAGCCCCCCTTGCGGCCCAGCCTTCGCCAGGGCCCGCCCAACCGCCGCGACGGGCACCTCCCCGTGGCAGTCGGTGATGGCGATGTCGTCTCCCGTGGCCCGGAACGCGAACACGCTGGCGGCCCCAAGGATCGGGCGGGCAGCGGCGAGCCCCGGCGCGCCGGCGCCGGCTGCCCAGGCCGATCTTTCGACGCGACGGATCAGCCGCAGCGCGGCGCGCATCGAGCGCACCGGCGGTTCCGGGGCGAAGGAAGGAGTCGTGGGTGGCGGCTCGACCCTCTCTGGCTCGCACGCGAGGGTTAGCCCCAGCTCGGTTTCCGACGTCGCGCTCTCCTCCAGGGTCAGCGCGGCGGTACCGAGGCAGACTTCGCCGCCGCACGACAGCAGCGCCTGCGGCACCCGTTGGCCACCGCACACCAGGCCGTTCTTGGAGCCGAGATCGACCAGCAGCAGGTCGCGGCCGAGCGGCTGCAGCCGGGCATGGCGCCGCGACACGCCGGGGAAGGGGAGGACCAGATCGTTGCCAGCGGCGGCGCCGATGACCGCCGAGCGGATCGGGAAGGAGAAGAGGCGAACGCGGTCGCCACTGCGCGCGACGAGGCGGAGCACGACGGCTCTAGCTCCCGGCGGCCGGCGCGGCGCCGCTCCCCTTGACGCGGGCGAGACGGGCGGCGCGCTCTCTGATCAGGCCAAGCTGGGCGTGCACGGCGGTGTTGATGCGGCTCTGCTCGAGCGCCAGCTGGTAGCCCTCCCTCGCCGCCCGGAGCGCTTCGGCGGGTCGCCGCAGGCGGCCGAGGAGCTCGCCCTTGAGCGACAGCAGCTCGGGGACCGCCTCGGAGCTGCGGGGCAGCTCAGCTTCGACGTCCTGCAGAAGTGCCTGAAAACTGCCTCCGTTGGCAAAACGGAGCTCGAGAAGGAAATAGCGCAGGAAGTCCGGGCTCGTGGGGGCGACGTCCATGCCTTCTGCCAACGGCACCTCACCCGCGCGCCAGCGCAAGTAGCGGCGGAATGCCTCGGCGAAGGCGGCGGTGTCGGGATAGAGGGAAACGAAGTGCTCGATCTCGGTACGCGCCTCCGCGAGGCGCCCCAGCTCGCTCAGGGCCAGCACCTCGCCCTCGAGGTACTCCCACTTCGACCGACCGGCCTGGTTCGAACCGCCGCGCCCGAGCCCGCGCCGATACCACGTAACCGCCGGCACGAGCTCCCCGGCGAGGTGGAGGGCCCGGGCGGCATCGTAGGCCACGTCCGAAGCCGCTTCCGAGGTGCGTGCGATCTCGGCGAACGCGGACTCGCCCTGAGTTGTACGCCCCGCGGCCACGAGAGCTCGGGCCCACAGTCGGCGAACCCAGTCGCTCAGCCGGTCGTCTCCCACTCCCGCCGCTTCCAGGCCGGCGCGCTCGGCCGCCGGCAGCGCATTCACCGCGTCGCCACCGGCAAGCAGCCGCGTCGCTTCACGCAGCTCCCGATAGGCCCGCTCCCGCCGCTCGCGGCGCTCGCCGGCCGGGAGGGGAGAGGGGTGGGAGAGACCGTCGAAGCCAAGGGCCAGCCGCACCGCACCGTCATAGGCACAGTGAATCATGTGGTGAGTGCGATCGACGCCGCACGGGCGGGTCTCGTCGAGGAACCGCTCGCGTGGCCCCAGGACATACCAGAGCAGCGCACTGCCCGACGAGGCCGAATACGAGCCGTCTGGCGTCCCTGCGACTGCCCGCTCGGTGGAGACGAGGTCGTTGACCGGGGGGACCAGGCGCACGGCGGCGATCCCGGTGTACCACCCCATTCGATTGTTGATGCCGGCAAACAGCAGCGCGGAACGGCCGCCACCTTCGAGGTCGGCGGCGCCAGTGAAGCGGTGGTGCCCGGAGGCGACGAAGACGATCCGCTCCCTCCCGATCCGCGGCTCGTAGAGGACGGTGTAGCTCGGCCACCAGACGCGGTGCCGGTAGCCCACCAGCACCTCGTCCCCGCCGTCGCCATCGAGGTCCACGGCGTCGAGAGTGGGACTGAAGGTGTCGGCGAACCCCGGAAAGAGGGAGGCCGCGTTACGCAGCGTGACTCGCTGGAGGACCCGGCCGTTGTCGGGATCGAGCACCGAGAGCGTGTGGGCGGCCTCCGGGGTGCCGCTCGGAGCGAGGACCGAGACGAGCACCGGCGGCTCGCGTGGACGCAGGCGGGCGCGCACGAACGAGACGGGTGTGGCCCGCGGCTCCCGCCACAGCACCTCCCCGCCGTGGCCGATGGCGGCGGTGCCGTCTCCGGGGATTTCAACCAGATGAGAGAAGCGGGGCGCCTTCCATCTCTGCCAGGCAGGCGGGGCGACCGCGGCGAGCAGCAAGAGAAGCGCCGCCCCGCCTACAGCGGCCAGTCTGCGCTGCTGGACTGGTGGCGACGCGCCCGCACGGCGCGCCGTGAGGTCGGCCAGGGCGGCCGCGGCGGAGGGGTAGCGCGCGCCGGGTCGCCGGGCGAGGAGTCGCCGGACCAGGGCCGCGAGCCAGGACGGGAGCTCCGGGCGGAAGCGTCGCACGTCCGGCGCCTCTTCCCGGAGATGGCCGAGGAGCGTCCCGAGGGGCGATCTCCCTTC
This sequence comes from Thermoanaerobaculia bacterium, assembly GCA_035544895.1. Lineage (GTDB taxonomy): Bacteria > Acidobacteriota > Thermoanaerobaculia > Multivoradales > UBA5704 > JASLEW01. The sequence goes on along the minus strand of DASZZM010000061.1, from coordinate 56,900 downwards.
ATGGGGCAGGCGGCCGGTCAGCATCTCGAACAGCATGACGCCCAGCGAATAGAGGTCGCTGCGCGGGTCTACCTCCTCGCCCAGCGCCTGCTCGGGAGAGAGATACTGAAAGGTGCCGAGCAGCGAGTCGTCGTGGGTGAGGCGTGTCTCGTCGCCCTCGAGCTGGCGCGCCAGACCGAAATCGGAGAGCTTGACGTTGCCGCCCCTGGTCAGCAGAACGTTGCCGGGCTTGACGTCGCGATGGACGAAGTTCTGGGCGTGCAGGGTGCACAGACCCTCGAGCACCTGGGCGGTGATGCGCAGCGCCTCCTCGACGGCGAGCGGACCGCAAGCCAGGCGCTGATCGAGCGAGCCGCCGTCGACGACTTCCATGGTGAGAAAGACGGTGCCGGCGGCGATGCCGATGTCGAAGATCTTCACCAGGTGTTCGCCGGAGACGTCTCGCGCCAGGGCCGCTTCGCGGCGGAGGCGATGGAGGGAATCGGGAGAGAGCCGGTCTGCCCGCAGCACCTTGAGAGCGACGGCTCGTTTGAGCTCGCGGTCCAGGGCGCGGTAAACGATGGCGAAGCCGCCGCCGCCGAGCCGGTCAGCGATCTCGTAGCGGCCGCCGACGACGCTGCCCGGCGCCAGCGAGAGCGCCGGCCCGGTGCCCACCGCGTCGAGCCCGACGGCCTCGGTGGTCTGCGGCCCCTGCATGGGTGGATCTGCCCCCTACGCTCGAAGGAAGAACAGCCTTTCCATCATATCCTAATGAAAGTTCATCCCCGCGCGGAGGCGGCGGTCACGCTCCTCGATCAGGTCCGCGTGCGCCCGAGCGACGATGCTTCGCGGTCGCTCGGCGTGCACGATACCGTGTCAAATGCGGCTCTCCATCAGCCTCTCCTTTCTGCGTACAGTAGAGAAGACCCGGACTCCGACGTGGCCCCCCCGTCGCCCGATCAGCCTACCAACGGCCGAGGCCCGGGCATCAAGGTTGCCCTCGCTGGCGCTCGGCGGCTGCGCCGACCTTGACCCCCGGACCTCGGCCGTGGTGCGTCAAGGGCAGCGGCGGGGGGGAGCAACACTCCGCGAGACCGGCACCTGTCGCGCGTGGCCCTGATGGATGGCGCGCACGTGCTGGTTGAGGTTGGCCGCGAGCGGCCCGAGCCGCGCCCAGGCTTCGCGGTGACCCGCGGCACCGCGCGCGGCAGCCGGCGCCCGAGCAGACGCCGGCGCACCAGCTCGCTCACGGTGATCCCGCAGCTCTCCGCCTCGCTGGCGACGACCGCGAGCTCGTCGGCGGTCAGGCGCACCAGCGGTAGCGCCGCGCCGCCGGCCCCGCGGCTGCCGCACTTGCGGCCGCCAGGTCTGCCGGAGTCACGACTACGGCTGGGGTCCTCGCGGCCACGCCCCAGCGGGCGGCTGCGGCCTGGCTATGCGATGGTCAGGAAATCCGGCGGCGCTAGCAGTCCGCGGCGGCGTAGCGGCTCCGGCCCGTCTCTCTCACACGCTGCTCGCAGGCGAGGCATGGTGGCGGCGGCGCGGACGAGAAACAAGCTTCTCGGTGCCGGTGGGATTGCGGCGGCCCAGCCGGGAGCCGGCTGGCCTGCCCGAGCGGCCAGTAGCTCCGCCACGCCGGCGGCGACGGCCCGCTCAGTGTCGTCGAGGTCGGCGGGGGCGGGGACCTCGGACCACACAAGACCGTCACGGGCGGCATCGGCGAGCCACTGCCTGGCGGTGAGTGCGTCGAAGCGCAGGAGTGCGCGAACCAAGTCTCTAAGATCCACGCTCGGACTCCCATAGATCGTCTAAGGCATACTTCGCCTTCAGCTCGCGTCCCGGAACCAGGAACGGCTCGATCAGGTTCCAGACTTCCTCTCGCTGGCCCAAGAACTCGCGAAGAAGGATCTGTGCATCCGCGATGTCGATGTCGTCGCGCCAAGCGCTCAGCTTCATCGCCAGCAGCTGCTGAGGCGCCAGCGCTCGAATGAGAAGCGCCGGGCGGTCAAGCAGCACCTTGCCGCGCCAGGGCGTCGAATGCTCGCAGGATGGCTACGCGCGAGAGCGGGGTCAGGAGGGGTACCGCTCCGCCGGAGTCCCAATCCAGCGCGGCCGCGAAGTCGGACTTGCAGCTTGGCGCCTTCGCCTGCCAAACTGCCAGCTTGGGGCTGGTCGTAGCCCGACTCCCGGCTAACTAACGATGCGAACCAAGCTTCTGCAGCGGATCCTCCGGGGAAACTCGGACGCCAACATCCCGTTCGACTCTCTGCGCAGCTTGCTTCGCGAGCTCGGTTTTGACGAGCGGATCAAGGGAAGCCACCATATCTTCAGCAAGGAGGGCGTCGCCGAGATCCTGAATCCGCAGGCGAAGGGCTCCAAGGCCAAGTCCTATCAGGTTCGACAAGTGCGGAATGTGATCCTGAACTACCACCTCGCGGGAGATGAAGATGACTGAGCCGCGTTACGAAGTGATCATCTATTGGAGCCCGGAGGACGGCGCCTTCATCGCTGAGGTTCCAGAGCTACCGGGTTGCGCCGCCGATGGCGCCACGTACCAGGAAGCCCTGGTCAATGTTCAGGGCATCATCGAAGAGTGGATCGAGACGGCCAAGGAGCTCGGCCGTCCCATTCCCGAGCCTCGCGGCAGGCTGATGTTCGCGTAACGTGGTCGCGTGGGGCAAGACATGAGCTCTGAAGCTGCGTCTCGGCGGTCATGCCATGCAGCAACATGGGCTCTACTACTGGAGCTTATCCATGCCTGATGACCCAAAATCAAGAGCAGATTCAAGGCTAACCGGTACCATCGGTACGGGAAAAGACTTGGTGGCATTGCTGCGCGACCTTTCAGTGTTGATACTGGCTGTACTCCTCATCGCATTTCCCGCAACGTTCAACTCCGTTCTTGTCAAAGCTGGGTTTGAGGAAGGCAGCTTGGTGGGGTTCAAATGGAAGGCCAACCTTGCGGAGTCCGACAACGCTTTGAAGCAGGCGCAGGCCACGATTTCCGATCTGCAGCTCAAAAACGATGAGTTGGTTAAGACGCTCGCGGCAATAAATGCAAAGACCACTAAACCACCTTCAAAAGAGCTTATCGTTCAACTGGAACACGACAACAACCAACTAAAAATTGCTAGCCAGAGAGTACAGTCGTCCGTCGCCGAAACCATTTCGGCGAATGCCCCGCTATTAGAGAAGGCGTTCCCACAAGCCGGCACTCCGCCCACAGCTGGTTTTTGCTATCAGGAAGATCGCCTCGTCGATGGCCCTGGAAGATATTCTGTCCACTGCCACTCATCCCAAGAGCGTTGTAACAAGGCGAGGGGCCCAAACCAGAAATACAAACAGTCCCCGTGTGACTATGTCGACCTGAGCAGAGCAGCGTGGAAGCCCAACCCGGGCGGCTGGATGGGTGCCTGGTACCAGTTTAATCGCGAGCCCTTCGGTGACCCGTTTCCTCGGCTAAAATAACTATACGGTCTGCGAATTAATCGTACTCTATTTGACAACGCCGCTCCCCGGCAGGCCCGTGTTCGACCTTCCACGACGATAATCCGTGCTGATTTGTCCTGACGCGAATGCTCTTATCAATCTCCTTGAGAGGCCTGTACCCCCTACGCTTGAAGCGCTCCGCGATTTCCTTCGCGGCAGTCACCATGAGCTTGCGACCTCGGCAGCCACGATCTCCTCGCTGACCCTCACCGGCCAGGCGGGGAACCTTGTAGGAAACCAGTTCTCCGCCCAGGTCGGCCTGAATGAAGGACCAACCTCCTCAAGGTCACCGCGATCGACTCCGCGGGCCCATCTGCGTCCTTCTCTCAGGCGCTACGATCTCGACCGAGATGTCTGGACAACGCTTCCAGGCCATCATCGGGCCGCCAGCCGCAGCCGGAGGCCACGATAGGCCTGGCCCAGGAAGCGGAACGGCACCTCCGCTGCAACGGCGGCGCGTACCGTTGGCCGCTTGAGGAGGGCATTCGCCATACCGTAATAATCGCGGAAGAGGTCGATGTTCATGAGGTACTCACGCCAGCCCGGAAACAGCGTGTAGCGCTCGGGCACGAATGGGAGATCGGGATCGTCGACCTTGCGGCGCAGATACTCATCGAGCGCTTGCTGTTCCGTGGTCGCCTCCGGCACCTCGGCAAAAGGGCGAGACGCCCGCTGGCGGTGCAGGTCGGGCGCTACCGCCTGGCCCATCTGCTCGATGGTCTCCTCATCGCTCGTCCGCCCGTACTCCGCGTCGAGGAATCCGGCGAGTCGGCGAGCCTCCCCTACAGGGTTGGCCTGAAACCGATCGTAGTCGACGAAGACCCGGTGCCGGCTTCCCTCCGTCTCGGCGAGGGCCGTGAGCATGAAATACTGCCAGCGCAGCAGATTCGCGGCGATGATGCTCACCCGCTCGTCAAACCCCTCCTCCTTCGGCAGCAGGAACTTCTGCCATGACAGAGCAGACTCGTAGGGGTTCCGCACCGTAATGATGAACGTGATGTCCTCGAGGACCTTCTTCCAGAACGGCAGCAGGAGACAGAGATAGGGTTGCTTCCAGAACCAGATCGGGTTGTGGCTCGCCATCTCCTGCGTGATGCGGATCGCCTCGTCGCGAAACTCCGGCTCGTCCGCCCGCTGGCGCAGCTCCTTGCCGAAGTCCGGATGCCACAAGCTCAAGAACTTGACGCGGAACAGCGCGACGCTGAAGGTGTGAATCAGGTCGCTCTCCCAGAATCCCCGCGGATTGCGCGAATCCGGCTTGGCCAACAGCTTGACATCCCCGCCGTAGGCGCCCCAGCGGTGAACCACCTCGGCCACCATCGAGGTGCCGCTGCGGTACATGCCCATGATAAAGATCGGCCGATGACTCAGCTTTGCCCGCTCGAGACCCATACACGGTTTCCTTTCAGCTCTTCCCGGGAGACCCATCCCCCGGGTCGGGGCGCGGTTGCACCTCGAAAACGACTCCTTCCGTCGCGGTCCGGCTCAGATTGACCGGCCCTCCCTGCGCGCGCGGCTGCATGCGGAGGACCGTGCCTCCATAGGACTCGCCGAAGAAGAACGGGCCCCAGATCACATCGTGGACGGCACACCCGTCCTCTCCGCATTGAAAGAGATAGGGTACGAACTCCAGGGCTTCCTGCGCGACCCAGTCGCCTTCGGCCAGCGCCCGCCGCGACGCGGCCTCCCACTCCCCGGCCGTGGAGCTCCGCCCCATCCAGACGTCCTTGCCGCCATAGGAGTCAGCCCGTTTGAGCACCAGACTGTCGCGTTCTTGGGCCAGGAGGTCGGCAAACGCGACCTCCTGGTCGTGGAAACGGACGCTTCCGGAGACGACCTGCCGCGTCCACGGAAAGTGCTCCCGCAGCAGGCGTCTCTCCGCCTCGCTCACCAGCCCGGCCGACTCGAGCTCCCAGGCCAGGCCGAGCGTGAGCTTGCTCGTCATCAGGGGCGACAGCGGTCCGTTGAAGATCAAGGCCCCTCCACGCTTGAAGCTCCGGTAGACGGCTGCCTGCGTGACCCGGCTATCGAGCTCCACGACCGAGTGGATCCGGGTCCTGCCCAGATAGACCCGGTCGCGCAAGCTCACCAGGTCCTTGTAGCGGCAGAAGTGCACGGAGGTCGAGAGCGGCGCGCCCAACCTGGCACTGGCGCTCTGCAGCGTCCGGTTCATGAGATCGCTGCCCATCGCGCCAAGCTCATCCTCTCCTTGCTGACTGAGGACGAAGGCGACGTTGAGCACACCGTTGCACAAGCCGTCCGCAACGGCCGTCTGGAGGACGTGCCGGAAGAGGGCCTCGACCGTGTCGGTAAACGAGAGAGCCTCCCCTTGGCCGGCGAGGAACGCGGCGATGCTCGGTAGAGCGCGCAGACGTTCTGCCAGGATCACCGTCTCCCAGCCGCCGAGGTTGGCGCTGAAGTTGAACTCGATGCACTGGAAGCCGTTCGGCGTCGCGATGAAGTCGCCGCGGCTAAGAGCCGTGTCACTGCCGTTCGGCGGCGACAACAGGAGATCCAACTGCGCCGCGGTCGCCAAGTCGTAGACCGCGACCGCGCGGGCGGGATCGAACCGATAGAAGCGGCCGACGACGCTGCGCAGCAGGTTGCAGGCGGCGAGGCTTACCCGCTTGAACTCGGCCAGCTTCTCCGGCCCGACGAACGCCGGCCAAGGCTGCGGCTTACGGCCCAAGACCTTCTGAAGCTCGACGAGCTTCGCGAAAGTGCTGCGGCGCCGCAGCTCGGGAGTGCGGAGGGCATGCTCACGGAAGCGCAGGTCGAGCTCCGAGAGATCGCGATGCGCCCGTGCCAGCTCCGCGGACCAGACCTCCTCCGGCAGGGAGGCGAGCCCCTCGTCAGCGGTTCCCATCTCCTCGGCGGACATCAGGGCGGTGGCGCCTTCCCGCTCGCCGGTGCGGAGCCGGAAGCGGCGAGCGCCTCCTGGACGGCCGACGCGAGCTTGGGGCCGTCGAGGACCCGATCCGCAGGGAACGCCTTCGCGTTGTTGTGCATGAAGAATCGCGGTGCCGGGGCGGGGTCGCGCCAAGGATCGCCTGGACCGTAGAGCAGGAAGACGTCGAACGCCCAGAACTTCTTCATCCCGAGCGGCTCGCGGAAAGCGATGCCCGCCGCGCGATCGATACCGTAGAACTGCGTGACCCGCGGATCGCGGACGAGCCCGGCGGCACGCTTCGCGCTCTCCAGGGTGTCGTCGTCCGCGATGTGCTGCCAGATGATGTACGCTCGCAGATTGGGGCTGTCGATCCGATCGAAGACATGGCGCGCCAGCAGCCGGGCATGCATCCAGCAGCTCTCGCAGGAGGGCGAGAGGAGCACGACCAGACGCACGTCGTCACGATCGGCGTCGAATCGCCGCTTGAGCGCGTCCAGGTCCGGGCCGAGCGGCCGTGGCTCGGCGGCGCCCGCCATTGCGGCGCGCGCCGGCCGCCGTTCGAGGGCGATGAGATGGACGTGGGTGCCGTTGGCCTCGCGCAGCTCGCCGGTGAGGCGGCGGCCCTCATCCTCGAGCGTGCCGCGGAAGATCGCCGGCCCGTCGCCCTTGAGGTAGGAGAAGGAGATCGAGCTTCCCTGCTGCGCCGCGGTCTCGAGCGGCTTGTCCTTGCTCCACTCCACCGGGATCGTGATCGAGCCGGTCAGCTCGCGGTTGGCATCCCGCCGGAAGTCGACGGCGAGGTCGACCTCCGTTTCGCCCTCCCGGATCGCCACCGCCCCCTCCCAGTGTCCCTCGACGGCAGCCTTGCCGGCCTTCTCGCCGCGCGCCCCACCGGCCGGCAGCGCCAGCAGCAGGAACACGACCGCGAAAAAGAATTGCGCGCCAGGTAGTTCTCGCATCGGATTTCCTCGTAGAAAGAATGTTTCACTCTTCTCGCAGTGCGATGACGGGATCGAGACGCGCCGCACGATGCGCCGGGATGTAGCAGGCCAGGAGCGCGATGGTCAACACGAATGCCGTGATCCCGGCATACACCAAGGGGTCGACGCCGCTCACGTGATAGAGCAGGCTGGTCATCAGTCGGGTGAGGACCGCGGCGAGCGCCAGGCCGAGGATCAGCCCGAAGAGCGACAGCCGAAGCCCCTGGCGAACGATCAGTCCCACAACCTCTCGAGGCAGGCTGCCGAGCGCCATGCGGATGCCGATCTCGTGCGTGCGCTGGCTTACCACGTAGGAGATCACCGCACTGAGGCCGATCATCGCCAGGACCAGCGCCAGGCCGGCGAAGAGGCTGAGCAGGAACATGGCGAAGCGGCGCTGGCTGATCGTCTTTACCAGCCTCTCCTCCAGGGTGGCCGCGTCGTACACCGGCTGGTTCGGATCGATCGACTCGACCTCGTGGCGCACTGCGGCGGTGAGGCCGGAAGGATCCCGCGAAGTCCGCAGCAGCAGATACATCGGATTCCAGGGGAGCTGGCGCATGGAGAAGTAAAGGGTCGTGTCCGGGTCGCCTTCGAAACCCTTCTCGCGAATGTCGCCGACGATGCCCACGACTGTCGCGGAGACCAGCAGCGGTTCGCGTATGCCGTGAACGCGGTGGGCCCAATGCAGGCGGATGCGCTTGCCGAGAGCGTCCTCGCCTGGCCACAGGCGGCCGGCCGTACCACTATTGACGACCACCGCAAAGGGCGACTGCAGGTTGTCGAGCGGCTGCAGATCCCGCCCCTTCAGGAGCGGGATCTTCAGCGTCGAGAAGTAGCCGGGGCTGACGAAGCGCAGGTTGGCCACCGGTTCCTGACCGGGGCTGGGGGCTGGCCTGTCCTCGACGGTGAACTCATTGGCAGCGCCGAAGCCGGTCAGCGGCAGGAAGCTCGCCGCGGCCACCGAGGTCACCCCCGGCAGGCTGGCAAGCCGCTCGAGGGAGCGCTCGACGAACGCAATCTGCTGCTGGGCCTCCGGGTACTTGCTCCTCGGCAAACCCAACCGCATGGTCAGCACGCCAGGGGGCTGGAAGCCGAGATTTACCTCCTGCAGCCGGCGCAAGCTGAGGATGACCAGCCCGGCACCGATCAGCAGGAGGAGCGCGACGGCGATCTCGCCGACGACCATGACGTCGCGCAACCGGCTCGTGCCGGCCGCCGCCGTGGTCCGGGTACCGGATTCACGGGTCTGCTGGTGGAAGCTCGTCCGGATCAGCATGAGGGCCGGTGAGAGACCGAAGAGGAGCCCCACGAGGATCGAGACAACGAGGGTGAACGCCAGCACCCGCAGGTCGAGCGTCGTCCCGGCGAGCTGGGGCAGGCTCGCCGGGGCCAGCCGCACGAGCAGGCGTGCACCCGCTCCCGCGACCGCCAGGCCGAGCAACCCGCCGCTCACCGCGAGCAGACTGCTCTCGGTGAGCAGTTGCGCGAGCAGCCGCCGCCGCGGCGCCCCGAGCACGATCCGGACAGCGATCTCCTTCTGGCGGTAGGCGGACCGGCTGAGCAGGAGGTTCGCCGCATTGGCGCTCGCGATGAGCAGCACGAACCCCGCAGCTCCCAGGAGCAGCAGCAGGATCGTGCGGCTGTCGCCGGCGAGATAGTCGCGCAGCGAGACCAGGTTGACTCCCCAGCCGCGGTCGAAATCCGGGAACTGCACGGCGAGCTGCCGTGCAACGACGTCGAGCTCCATCTGCGCTTGCGCCAGGGTCGCGCCGGGCCGCAGCCGTGCGACGGCTTCGAGGTTGCGCCCCCGCGGCGGCTCGGCCGGGTCCAAGGCGATGGGGGTCCACAGCTCCGCCGCCGCGAGGATCTCGAACCCGGGAGGCATCACCCCGACGACCGAGTACGTCTCGTCGTCGAGATGGATCACGCGCCCGAGGACCCGGGGGTCGGCGCCGAACCGGCGCCGCCAGAGACCGTCGCTCAAGACAGCTACGTGACCGCTGCCGGGGCGGTCCTCCTCGGCGGCGAAAGTGCGGCCGAGGGCCGGCCGGACCCCCAACAGGGGGAAGAGCCGGGCCGAGACGGCCGCGGTATCGAGCCACTCCGGGGAACCGTCGCCGCTGAGGGTGGCGCTGCCGCTGCTGATCGCCGCCAGGTCGGAGAAAGAGCGGCTCTGCTCCTTCCAGCGGAAGAAATTGAAGGGCGACACGAGATTGCGGTCTTCATGCCGTTGCTGATCCTTCTCCCACACCGTCACCAGGCTGTCCGGTCTGCTATAGCGCAAAGGTTTGAGCAGAGCGCTGTCCACGGCTGAGAAGATCGTAGTGGTGGCTCCAATTCCCAGGGCGAGGGTCAGCAATACCGCCACGGTGAGGCCGGGCAGCCGGGTAGCGACCCTTGCGCCGTACTGGAGGTCCTGTAGGAAAGACATGTCGCGACTCCTCTTCATCTATTCAGTGAAAGTGACTGGAGCTCCCCTTCCACGCTCGCGGCCGCAGGCTCGACCAAGGCGCCCGCGAGGTGAGCTGCTTCCGCCTTGGCAAGTTCGCGGCGCAGGGCCGCGGCGAGCGCCGTGACATGGGGGTCGGCCGCCATGGTGAGATGATTCCCGGGGACCTGTTCGATCTCGATGGGCTCTGCGCAGTACCGGCTCCAGCCGAAAGCCGGTTGCTGGGCCAGCCTCTCGAGCACGCGGCGCGACTCCTCGGTCTCGGCGAGCCGATTGGAGAGCTCCTCCGCGGCCCGGAACAGTCGCACCCTTCCCGAGTAGACCTGCGGCTGGTAGGTCTCGACCGCGCACAGATTGTGCCGCACCAGACGCAGCAGATCGCGCGCCGTCGCCACACTCACCTCGGCGGGGAGCAGGTCGTGGTCCTTCATCCTGGCGAGCACCAGGACCAGCTGATCGTCGAGGGGGAGGCTTGCCAGGTCCGCTGCGGAGATGCCAAGGTCGCGGCCGGTGGAGAGCTCGACCTCGTGGACCCAGCCGAGGATCATCGTCTTATCCGCGAGCAAGCTGTCCAATTGAGCGTGCAGCGCCGGCGGACGGCTATCCAGGAGCGCCACCAGCCCCACCGTGTGGCCGTCGCGCACGAGCTGCCGGGCCATCTCGAAGGCGATCACGCCGCCCGAGGAGAGGCCGGACAGGAAGTACGGCCCCGCCGGCTGGGCGGCGAGCACCGCCTCGACATAGAGAGCGGCCATGCCCTCGACCGTTGCCGGCGTGGCGCTGTCGAGATCCGGGCACTCGATGCCCACGACCGGCCGGTCACCGCCGAGCTGGCGCGCCAAAGGCGCATAGCAGAGGACATGTCCGCCGATCGGATGGACGCAATAGAGGGGCGGTTTCTCCCCCTGATCGCGCAGAGATACGAGGACGGACCGCTTCTCGACCCTCTCGGGGACCTCTCGCACCAGCTCGGCGAAGCCGCGCACCGTCGCGGCGCGGAACAGGGTAGCCAGCGGCAGGTTGCGTCCGAGCTCGGCGTTCAAGCGGGACATCAAGCGCACGGCGAGGAGGGAGTGGCCGCCGAGATCGAAGAAGCTGTCGGTGACGCCGATCCCGCTCAGCCCGAGCACTCCCTCCCAGATGCTCAGGAGCTGCCACTCCATGGCATCGCGCGGCGGCTCTGGACCGGCCTCCAGCGCCGGCCGCTCCGACCCCGGCAGAGGCAGTGCACGGGTGTCGAGCTTGCCGTTGAGCGTGACCGGAAAGGCCGCGAGGAAGAGGAAGCTCGCGGGGAGCATGTAGGCGGGGAGCCGGCCGCCCAGGTATCGGCGCAGATCGCTCGCGTCGAGCTCCTCGCCGGCGCGGGGGACGACGTACGCCACGAGCCGCCGCTCCCCCGCTTCGTCCCGCGCCGCACGCACCACGGCCCCGTCGACGCCCGGGTGTTGCGAGAGCACGACCTCGATCTCGCCCAGCTCGATACGAAAACCGCGAATTTTCACCTGTGTGTCGCTACGGCCGAGGAACTCGATCACTCCCCCAGACCCATAGCGCACTCGATCCCCGGTCCTGTAGAGGCGAGCGCCGGGCTGCCCGCCATATGGATCGGGAATCAGCTTCCAGGCAGTCAGGGCGGGGTCTCCCCCATAGGCCAGGAACAGGCAGCCGCCGCCGATGTAGAGATCGCCGGCGACGCCGATCGGACAGGGCTCGATCTCGCTGTCGAGGGCGTAATAGCGCGCATTCTGGATCGGCCGTCCGTAGGGGATGCTCACCCAGCTCGGATCGATCTCTCCCACCGGGAAGAAGTTGGACCAGACGGTGGCCTCGGTGGCACCGCCGAGCGCCACGACCCGTGCGCCGGGGAACGCGGCGCGCACCCGGTCGGGCAGGCTCACCGGGATCCAGTCGCCGCTCAGGAAGACGAGGCGTAGCGAGGAGCCTGCCGCGGCCGCGGGCAGGAACGGCACCAGCTGTTGCAAGGCCGCGGGCGCCGAATCCCAGAACGTGACCCCTCGAGCGGTCAAGTGCCGCACCAGCCGTTGCGGGTCCTGCACGTCGTCGTTCGTCGCGACCGCGATCGAGCCGCCTGCCGCGAGCAGGCCGAAGATGTCGTAGACCGAAAGATCGAAGGAGAGAGAGGAAACCAGGAGCACGCGGTCGCGCGGCTCGACCTCGAACCGGCGATTGACCCAGTCGATCAGGTTGGTCACGGGCTGGTGCTGGACGACCACGGCTTTGGGCTCCCCGGTCGAGCCGGAGGTGAAGATGACGTAGGCGGTATCGGAGCCCGCGGCGTCCGGCAGCGCGGGGTTGTCGGCGGGCCGTCCCGCGAGGTCGCGCGGCCCGAAGATGCGGACGCCCTCTGCCGTGCCGGCCGGCAGCACCTCGCCTTCATCCAGGCAGATCAAGTGCGCCAGCCGGCCCGGCCGCGGCTCGAGCAGGACTGACAGATGCCGATGCTGGGTCAGCACCGTCGAGACCTGCTGCGCGGCGAGCAGCCAGGCAACGCGCTCACGCGGCAGGCTCGGCTCGATCGGCAGGTAGGCTCCCCCCGCCTTGAGGACGGCGAGCAGTGCCGCGACCATCTCCAAAGAGCGATCGGCGAGCACTGCCACCACCTGGCCACGGCCGATCCCCAGCTCCCCGAGCTGCTGCGCCAGCCGGTTGGCCTGCCGGTTGAGCTCGCCATAGGTGAGCAAGCGTCCGTCGCAGAGCGCGGCCACGGCCTCGGGCTGGCGCGCGGCCTGGCGCTCAAACAGCCGGTGGATGAGCTGCGGACCTGGGACCGGCCCTTGCGTGTCGTTCCATTGCAGGAGGATCTGCTGGCGTTCGGCGTTGCCGAGGAGTGGGAGCGACGTCAACCGCGCCTGCGGATCGGCCGCGATCGCGTCAAGGAGGGTGCCGAAATGCGTCAGCATACGGGCCGCCGTCGAGGTCTCGAAGAGGTCCGTGCTGTACTCCAGGCTGCCGAGCAGCTCCCTCTCCGTCTCCTCGAGCGACAGGGTGAGGTCGAACTTCGCCGAATCGCTCTCGATCTCGATCGAGCCCGCTGCGACGGGCGTCGAGCCCACGCTGCCGCCCCGGCTCTGCTGATGCGCGAACATCGTCTGGAAGATCGGTTGGTGGCTGAGGTTGCGCTCTGGCCGCAGCTCCTCGACCAGGAGCTCGAAGGGCAGATCCTGATGCGTGAAGGCGCCGAGGGCCACTTCGCGCACCCGGTTCAGCAGCTCCCCGAAGGTCAACGGCCCTGAGAGATCGGAGCGCAGGGCGAGCGTGTTGAGGAAGAACCCGACGACTCCCCGGAGCTGCAGGGTTCCGCGATCGGCGATGGGCGAGCCGACCACGATATCGGTCCTCCCCGAGTAGCGGAACAGCAATGTCTTGAAGGCCGCGAGGAGGAGCATGAAATGGCTGACCCGGGCCTGGCGCGCCACCTGGCGCAGAGGGGCGAGCGCTTCGCGCCGCAGCCTGAAGGGCAGGTTCGCGCCACGGAAGGTCTGGAACGGCGGACGGGGGTGATCGGTCGGCAGCTCGGAGACCTCGGGCGCACCCGCGAGCTGGCGCCGCCAGTAGTCGAGCTGGCGCTCCAGCACCTCGCCGCGCAGCCGCTCACGCTGCCAGGCCGCGAAGTCGACGCACTGGATCGGTAGCTCCGGCAGGGAGACGGCCCTACCCTGCTGCGCCCCGGCCAGGATCTCCGACAGCTCGCTCACCAGGATGCCGATCGACCAGGCATCGGTGATGATGTGGTGCATGGTGCAAACGAGGAGCCGCTCGTCCTCGCGCAACAGCAGGAGCAGCACGCGCAGCAGGCCGCCGCGATCGAGCGCGAATGGCCGCCGGGCATCGGCCTGCGCCAGGCGCTCGGCCTCGACCCGCTGCTGATGGTCCAGCAGACCACCGAGATCGATCGCGGCGAGCGCAAAACGGGCCTCCCGATCGACGACCTGAACCGGCTTGCCTTGGTGCAGCTCGAAGCGGGTGCGCAGGCTCTCATGACGTTCGAAGAGCCGCTGGAGCGTCCACTCGACAGCCGCCGGGCTGACCGGGACGAACAGCCCCACGGCAAAGTGGATGTTGTAGAAACTGCTGCCCGGCACGAGCTGGTCGAGGAACCAGAGCCGCTCCTGTCCAAAGGAGAGCGGGTAGGGCCGGCCGCGGGGGACGCGCTCGATCGGCCCGGCCGCCAACCCCTGGCCCGCTCTTCGTCCGCTGTCGATGAGGGCGGCCATCTCCTCGAGCACGGGGTGCTCGAATACGGCGCGCAGGGTGAGGTCGACGCCGAGCGCCGCCTTGACCTCGGCGACCAGCTCGGTGGCGAGCAGCGAATGCCCGCCGCTGGCGAAGAAGTCGTCCTGGCTGTCGATCCTCTCGAGATTGAGCAGGCGGCCCCAGACCGCGGCGAGCAGCTGCTCGACCGGCGTCCGCGGCGGAGTGGCTGGGGCCTCCTCCTCCTGAGCCGCAGAGAGGGCGGCGAGCGCCTGGCGATCCAGCTTGCCATTGGGGAGCAACGGCATGGCATCCAGGACGACGACCGTGGACGGCGCCATGCCCTCCAGCAGGTGGTCGCGCAGAAAGGCACGCAGCTCCGCCGGCGTCGGGACCTCCTCCTCCGCCGGCGTCACGAAGGCCACGAGCTGCCGCTCTCCCGCCGGGGTGTCACGCACCAAGGCCACGCTCTCGCTGACAAAGGGATGACGGCGCAGGGTCGCCTCGATCTCGCCGAGCTCGACGCGGATGCCGCGGACCTTCACCTGCCTGTCGGCTCGGCCGAGGTGCTCGAGCACGGAGTCCGGACGCCAGCGCGCCAGGTCGCCGCTGTGATAGAGGATCGCGCCCGGGTCCTCGGAGAAGGGGTGCGGGAGGAACCGCTCGGCCGTGAGATCCGGGCGCCCGAGATAGCCGCGGGCCACTCCCGTGCCGCCGATGTAGAGCTCGCCCACGGCGCCGGCGGGCGCCAGACGCAGGCGGGGATCGAGCACGAGGACCGAGAGGTTCGCGATCGGCCGCCCGATCGCCACGACGCTGCCCTCGGCGGCGGCGAACGACCACGAGGTGGCGTCGATCGCGGTCTCCGTCGGGCCGTAGAGGTTGGTCACCGCAACGTCGGGGAGCAGGCTCCGCAGCCGCTCCGCGAGGGGCACGGCGAGCGCCTCGCCGCCACTGAAGAAGCGCCGCAGGCTGGAGCAGCGCTTGACCTCGGGCTGGCGCAAGAAGACCTCGAGAACCGACGGGACGAGCTGCAGGGTGGTGATGCCGTAGGCGAGCACCGCGGCGACCAGGTAGGCGCCCTCCTGCTGGCCGTCCGCGCGCGCGAACACGAGCCGCGCCCCGGCGAGCAGGGGGCAGAAGAGCTCCCAGACCGAGGCATCGAACGTGAACGGCGTCTTCTGCAGCACACTGTCCCCCGGGCGCAAGGGGAAGCTCGCCTGCATCCAGAGGAGGCGGTTGACGATCGCGCGGTGGGGAACCATCACCCCCTTCGGCCGGCCGGTCGAGCCCGAGGTGAAGATCACGTAGGCGAGGCTCTCTGCATCGACCTGCACTGCCGGGCGGCTCGCCGGCCAGGCGCGGACCGGCGCCTGATCCAGGTAGAGGCGTTGCGCGGTGGTCGCCGGCAGCACCGTCTCCAGGCGCAGCTCGGTCACGATGATCTCCACCTCGGCATCCTCGGTCATGAAGAGGAAGCGGTCGGCGGGGGTGGTCGGCTCGATCGGCAGGTAGCCCGCACCGGCCTTGAGGACGGCGAGGAGGGCCACGATCATCCCGACGCCGCGCTCGAGCGCGACGGCGACGACCTCCCCGGGCCCGATGCCCGCCGCCAGCAGCCGGCGGGCGAGCCGGTCGGCGCGACCGTCGAGCTCGCGGAAGCTCAGGCTCTCGGCTTCGCTGGCGACCGCGAGGGCGTCCGGAGTGCGCTCGACCTGCCGCTCGACAAGGCGGTGGAGCAGCCGCTCCGCACCGAGGTCGCGACGGGTATCGTTGAGCTCCCGGAGCAGATGGTGCAGCTCGGCCTCGCCGACGAGTGCGAGCTCGCCCACTTCCATCTCGGGATCCAAGGCGGCGCTGTCGAGGAGCACCAGCAACCGGTCGAGGAGCCGCGCCGCGTGCGCGGGGTCGAATCGACGGCTGTCGAACCGCAGCTCGAGCTCCCTCTCGCCGCCGCGCCGCAGGCTGGTCAGATGGAGGCGCGAACGGCCGGCGGTACACGCCTCCCGATCCGCCATGGCCCAGCGGAGGCCGCCCGCAACGCGCGGCTCCGGCCAGTCGTAGGCCGCGAAGCCGATCGGCAGAGATGCAGGGGCCGCGGCGCCCGCCCAACGCTTCCAGGAGAAACGCTCCTGGAAGCGTGCCGCCTCGTCGAGCGTGCCGCGCACCTGTGCGAGCAACGCGGCGAAGCTCTCCCGCTCCGGCAGTCCGAGCTCGACCGGCACCTGCCGGGAGAGCGGTCCCGGGACGCCACGGAGCTCCTCGTAGTTGCGCCCGTCGAGGTCGATGCCGAGGATCCACCGCGGCCGCACGAGGAGCCGGGAAAGGAGAGCCTGCCAGGCGGCGCAGACGAACACGTCGAAGGCGACGCCCGACCGCTCCGCCGCGGCCGCGACCGCCACGCTGCGGCGATCGCCCAGCTTGGCCCGGGTGACGGCCGAACGGAAGGGCTCCGCACCCTGGTCGACCTCGCCCGGCAGCGCCGGCAGCGCGGAGTCGCCGCCTCCGCCATGCCACAGCGCCGGGCCGTCCGAATCTTCCTCGGCCAGGATCTGGTTCTGCCACTCGGCGACGTCGGCAACCTGTGCCCCTGGCGTCGGTGCCGCTCCGCCGTACAGCTCGCTCACCTGCTCCACCCACAGGGCGATCGACGGAAGGTCGAAGACCAGTGGGGAAGCCGAGACCACCAACGCCGCCTCTTCTGCGGAGAGATTGCACAAGACCGCCTCGACCGCCGGCCCCCTGAGCCCGTCCGGGAGCGGAGCCTGGCGATCGGGACGGAGGAGACCGGCGAGGTAGTGGTCCTGGGCGGCGGGGCTCCATCCGGCAAGGTCTTCCCATCGCAGGCCGGCCCGCGACGGCTCGTCGATCACCTGCAGCGGCTCGCTCAGGCCGGGGAGGGTGGAAAATGAGGTGCGCAAGATCTCGCGCTGCTCGCCGAGCGCCGAGAGCGCGGCACTCAGACGCTCGCGATCGAGAGCGCCGGTCAGGCGCAGCGAAAAACGCAGGCGATACGGCGCTTCGCCGTCCGCCTGGATCAGCTCCCAAGCACGGCTCTGCTGCGGCGACAGTTTGAAGCCATGGAGGGTCGGTTGCATGGTCATCTGTTCCTCTCCATCATCCTGCGTGCGCTCACGCGGGGACGGCCTCGACGGCACGGCGCCGGACCACGCTGAGCTGTCTGCTCCTCTGCTGCTTACGTTCCTCTTCCCGCTGCGCCGCCTCGAGTCGGCGCTGGCCGTCGAGCTCGCGGCCGAGCGCCTCGATGCGGGCGTCGGGTAGAGCGACGAACCTGTCGAGCAGCCAGGCGTAGTCGGCCGCCATGCCCTCGATGCGCACCCGGTCCAGCAGATCCGTGCTGAACTGCCAGGACGCGAACAGCCCGCGCGCGTTGGCGACGAGCGTGAGATTGAGCTCGAACTGGGTGGTGGAGGTCTCGACCTCGAGCGCCGTCACTTCGACACCGAGGTCGGACAGCGGCTCCGGCTCGCGCTCCTGGACGAACGTGAACCCGACCTGGAAAAGCGGGCTGTAACTCCGGTGGCGCTCGACCTGCAGCGCCTCCACGATCTTCTCGAAAGGCAGGTCGCGATGGGAGAAGGCGCCGAGCACCACCTCGCGCACCCGCCCCAGGAGCTCGCGGTAGCTGGGGTTGCCGCCGAGGTCGATGCGCAGGACGAGCGTGTTGACCAGGAAGCCAATGAGCCCGCGTACCTCCGGCAGGTGGCGATAGCTCACCGGCGAACCCATCACGATGTCGCGCTGACCGGAGCAGCGGTGCAAGAGCACCGCATAGGCGGCGAGGAACGCCATGAACGGCGTCGCCCTCTCCTTGCGGGCGAGCGCCTGGACCGCGGCCGCCAGGGCCGGCGGCAGCGGCAGGTTGACGCTCGCGCCGCGCGTGCTCTGCACCGGTGGGCGGGGCCGATCGGCCGCCAGCTCGAGGAGCGGTGGAGCGCCCCGCAGGCGGCCGCACCAGTAGGCGAGCTGCTCGTCGAGCCGCGCGCCTTGGAGCCAACGGCGCTGCCAGCAGGCGAAGTCGGCGTACTGGCTCCCTGGCTCTGCCAGCGGCGACGGGCTCCGCCGCAGGGCAGCGCGGTAGAGCGCCACCAGCTCGCCGGCCAGGAGACCCAGCGATGGCCCGTCGCAAGCGATGTGATGCACCACCAGCAGCAACTCGTGCTCGCCCGGACGGGTCAGGAGCAGGAGAGCGGCGAGCACCCGCCCACGCGCGAGGTCCATGGGGCAGGCCTGGAGGATCCGCGCCCGCCCCTCCCCCTCCTCGCGGCTCCGCGCCGGCGGCAGCGCGCCGAGATCGACCAGCGGCAGGGCGGGCCCTGCCGACGGCAGCACGACCTGTACCGGCCGACCGCCTCTCTCGACGTAGGCCGTCCGCAGGGTCTCGTGACGCCGGACCACCTCTGCCAGGGCGGCGCCCAGGGCCGCCCGGTCGAGCGGCCCGGTGAGCCGCAGACGCAGCGGCAGGTTGTAGGCCGCATCGCCCGGATGCAGGCGGTCCATGAACCAGAGGCGCTGCTGACCGAAGGAGAGAGGGATCTCCGCCTCGCGCTCGCCCTTCGCCATGGCGGCCTCCGCACCGACCGTCCCGCCGAGTGCGATCGCCTCGATCTGGGCCGCGAGATCGCGCAACCGCGGCGTCTCGAAGAAGCAACGAAGCGGCAGCTCGAGGCCGAAGACCTCGCGGATGCGGGCCACCATTTCGATGGCGAGCAGCGAGTGTCCGCCCAGCTCGAAGAAATGGCCGTCCTCGCCGACCGCTTCGAGGCTCAACGCCTCTGCCCAGAGGATCGCGAGCGTCTGCGCCGTCTGCGCCTCGGGTGCGCTCACCCAACCCTCCGTCGCCTGCTCTCCCGGCCTCGGGAGGGCGGCGCGGTCGACTTTGCCGTTGGCGGTCAGCGGCATCGCGGCGAGAGGGACGATGGCCGACGGCACCATGTGCTGCGGCAGGCGCTGACCCAGGTAGCCGCGCAGGTCGCCGGGGGTGGCGCGTGCGTCGTCGTAGACGACGTAGGCCACCAGCCGCTTCTGGCCGGGGGCGTCCTCGCGGGCGAGAACCAGCGCGGTCTCGACCGCGGGATGCGCGGCAAGCACGGATTCGATCTCTCCCAGCTCGACGCGGAAGCCGCGGATCTTGACTTGGGTGTCGATGCGGCCCAGGTACTCGAGATCGCGCCCCGGCCGATAGCATGCGAGGTCGCCGGAGCGGTAGAGGCGGTCGCCCGGGCGGCCGCTCAAGGGGTCGGGGACGAAGCGCTCGGCGGTCAGGTCGGGGCGCCCGAGGTAGCCGCGCGCCAGACCCTGCCCGCCGACGTAGATCTCTCCCGGGGTACCCAGCGGCTGCAGCCGCTCGGCGGCATCGAGGACGTAGAGCTCGAGATCGGGGATGGGGACCCCGATCGTGCTGCCACGGTACAGATCGTCGATGCCGACCGGCCGATAGGTCACGAAAACCGTGGTTTCGGTGATCCCGTACATGTTGATCAGCCGCGGGTGAGCGTCGCCGTGGCGACCGAACCACGGCGCCATGCTCTCGAGCTCGAGCGCCTCTCCGCTCAGGATCACGAAGCGCAGCGCCAGCTGGCTCGCCGCCTCCGGCCGCCGCTCGTCGGCAGCGATGAGCTGATAGAAGGCTGACGGGGTCTGGTTGAGGACCGTCACCCCTTCGCGGCAGAGGAGCTCATGGAAGGCATCGGGATCGCGGCTGGTGCCATAGGGGACCACGACGAGCCGGCCGCCGTTGCACAGCGCCCCCCAGATCTCCCACACCGAGAAGTCGAAGGCATAGGAGTGAAAGAGAGTCCAGACGTCGCGCTCGTCGAAGGCGAACCACTCCGCGGTCGCGTCGAGCAGGCGGGAGACCTGCGCGTGGCTGACGACCACCCCCTTGGGGCGGCCCGTGGAGCCCGAGGTGTAGATGATGTAGGCCGCGTTCTCCGGCACCGCATGTGATCGCCGGCGGTGCGGCGCCAAGGGCTGGCGCGGCAAGGCGGCGGGGGCGTCGAGCGCCAGGATGGTCGCCGCGACGGCGGGAAGCGCCGTGACCAGGTCGGCCTGGGAGACGATCACGCGGGCACCGGCGTCCTCGAGGAGCAGGGCCAGGCGCTCGCGCGGGTAGAGCGGGTCGAGAGGGAGATAGCATCCCCCCGCCTTCAGCACTCCCAGGATCGCAATCACCAGCTCGAGGGTCCGTCCGCAGCAGAGCGCGACGGGCGTCTCCGCCACCACGCCCAGCTCGTCCAGGCGGCCGGCCAGGTGCTCCGCCGCGGCGTCCAGCTCGCGGTAGGTCAAGCGCCGGTCCTCGCTCACCAGGGCTATTGCGTTCGGGGTGCGGACGACCTGCTCGGCGAAGCGCTCGTGCAGACAGCGCACGGGCAGCGGCGCCCCTCCGTTCCACCCCCACTCGGCCAGGAGCTGGAGTCGCTCGGCCGTGCTTAGCAGCTCGAGCTCGCCGACCGCGATCTCCGGATTGGCGGCCAGCTGCCCCAGCAGCTCCACCCAAGCCCCCAGAATGCGCTCCGCCGTCGCGGCGTCGAACAGGCCGGTGGCGAAGGCGAGGATCGCGGTCAGCCCCTGGCGCCCGTCGACCGCCGTGAGGTGGAGATCGAACTTGGCCGTCGTGAGCTCCAGCGGCGATGCCCGGAAACTCAGCCCGGCGACCTCGAGGCCGCGCACCGCGCCGCGGTCGAGCTGGAAGAGCACCTGGAAGAGGGGCGTATGGCTGAGGCTGCGCTCCGGCGCCAGCTCCTCGACCAGCTTCTCGAACGGCAGGGCCTGGTGGAGGTGGGCGGTCAACACCTCCTCGCGGACCTCGGACAGGAGCTGCCGCAACGAGACGCCCGAGGCAATGCGCGCGCGGAGCACCAGGGTGTTGACGAAGAAGCCAATCAATCCCTCGGTCTCCAGCTGATCGCGTCCCGCCACCGGGGTGCCGAACCCGAAGTCGGCCTGCCCCGAGTAGCGATGGAGGAGGACCTCGAACGCGGCAACGAGGAGCATGAAAGTGGACACCCCCTCGCGCCGGGCGAGCGCTTGCAGGTGGCTCCATGCCGGCGCGGACACGGTCCGTGAGCGGAGCGCGCCACGATGGGTCTGGACGGGGGGGCGCGGCCGGTCGGTGGGCAGGGCGAGGAGCGGCGGCAGGCCGGCGAGCCTCGCCCGCCAGTGCTCGACCTCGGCGGCGAGGGTCTCTCCCGCCAGCCACTCTCTCTGCCAGCAAGCGAAGTCGGCATACTGCATGGGGAGCTTGGCCAGGGGCGACGGCAGGCCGTCCGAGAAGGCGCGATAGAGCGCTCCGCACTCCCGCAGCAGCACCTCGAGCGACCAGCCGTCGCTCGCGATGTGATGCAGTGTCACGCAGAGAGCATGCTCGTCGGCGCCGACGAGCAGCAGGAGGGCCCGGATCAGGGGACTGCGGGCAAGGTCGAAGGCGCGCAGCGACTCGGCCGCGAGGAGCCGTTCCATCTCGACGGTGCGGGACGGTGCGGCGAGCCCCGCGAGGTCGATTCGCGGCAAGGCGAGAGGCGCCGGCGTGTGGATGCGCTGTGCGGGGCGGCCGTCCAGGGCAGCGTAGGAGGTGCGGAGCACCTCGTGCCGGCTCACGATCTCGCTCAAGCACCGCTCCAGGGCGGCCGCGTCGAGCGCGCCTTGGATGACGAAGGCCGCAGGGATGTTGTACGTCGGGCTTCCCGGCGCCAGCTGGTCGACGAACCAAAGCCGCTGCTGGGCAAACGACAACGGCAGCTGGCCGCCGCGCGCGGCGCGGCGCAGGGGCGGCAGCGGCGCGATGGCCATACCCGAGCGCAGCAGCCGGTCGATGCTCGCCGCGAGCCGGCGCACGGTCGGCTGCTCGAACAGGGAGCGCAGGGTGAGCTCCACCCGGAAGAGCCTGCGCAGGCGGGTGAGCACGCGCGTCGCGAGCAGCGAGTCTCCGCCCAGCGCGAAGAAGTCGCTCTGCACCCCGACCGCCATGCCGAGGACCTCGGCCCAGACCTCGGCGATACCTTGCTCGAGCGCGCCGCGGGGCGGTGCCGCGGCCGGATCGGTGTCCACCGGCGTCAAGGCTGGCGGTGGCAGGGCGCGGCGGTCGATCTTGCCGCCGGGCCCCAGGGGCAGCGCGGCCAGCGTCACGAAGTGCGCCGGCACCATCGCCTCGGGCAGGCGGCGCTGCAGCTCCGCCCGCAGGGCCTCGGGCGAAGTTACGGCCTCGTCCCTCGTCACCACGTAGGCGACCAGGCCTCCTCCCCACGCGACGAGCGCGGCTTGACGGACTGCCGGATTCTGCAGGAGGACGGCCTCGATCTCCTCGAGCTCGACGCGCGCCCCGCGCACCTTCACCTGCAGATCGAGCCGGCCGAGGTACTCGAGGCGGCCGTCCGGCAACCAGCGGCCGAGGTCTCCGGTGCGGTAGATCCTCGCACCGGGCTCTGCGAACAGCGGCGCCACGTTGTCCGGCCGGAAGGCCAGGGCGGTGCGCCCGCTCTCGTCGAGATACCCACGTCCGACTCCGATGCCACCGACGCAGAGCTCTCCCGCCACCCCGATCGGAACGGGGTCGAGATGACGGTCGAGGACCTGGAGGCGCAGGTTGGCGAGCGGTCGGCCGAGCGGTATCCCCAGGTCGGTTTGCGGCGCCGCCGGCACCCACTGATGGGTGACGTCGTCGGAACATTCGGTAGGCCCGTAGGCGTTGAGCAGCGGCACGGTGGGATGGAGCGCGAGCCAGCGCCGGCAGAGATCGGCTGGCAGCGTCTCGCCGGTGGCGATCAGACAGCGCAGTGCCGGCAGGGCAGGCCCCTCGGCCGCCGAGACCTCCATCTCCTCGAGCAGGGTGGCAAGCTGCGACGGCACCAGCTCGAGCACCGTCACGCCGCGTGCCGCGACCTCTTCGAGCAGGCGTACGGGGTCGCGCGCCACGTCATCCGGGAGGATCTCGGTGCGCCCGCCCACCAAGAGGGCCGCGAAGAGCTGCCAGATCGATACGTCGAAGCTCGCGGCGGCGTTCTGCGCGACGCAATCCCCTGGGCCCAACGCCAGCCCTTCGATCTTGGCCAGGAGATGGTTTAACAGACCCCGCGGCTCGACCAGGGCGGCCTTGGGGACGCCGGTTGAGCCCGACGTGAAGAGCGCATAGGCCAGGCCTCGGAGGGCGGCGGGTTTGCGGGGTGGACCGGCCGTGGCGAGCAGCTCGTCGAGCGCCAGCATCCGCGGCCGCCGCGCGGCCGGCCAGGCGGCTGACAGCTCGCAGGCTCTGGGCAGCAGCTCCTTGGCGACCAGCAACAGCGGCGCCCGGCCAACCGCCAGCGCCTGCTCGAGCCGGAGCGTCGGGTGCCGGGGATCGAGGGGCAGGTAGACGCCGCCGGAAGCGAGGATGCCGAGCACGGCACAGCCGAAATCGAGGCCGCGCTCGGCAAGCAAGGCGACGACGACCTCGGGGCCGGCGCCGGCCTGCTGCAGATGACCGGCGAGGCGATCGACGCGGCGCCCCAGCTCGGCGTAAGGCAGCTCGGCGCCGCCACAGCCCATGGCCACCGCCTGCGGCGCGCGCGCCATCTGCCGCTCGATCCTCTCCCAGACCCCGGGCTCAGGCGACCAGGAGCGTGCCGTATCGTTCCACTCGAGGACGATCTGGTGCCGCTCGGCAGCGGACAGGAGAGGCAGCTCGAGCGCCGGCATCTCGGGAGTCTCGACCGCGGCGCGCAGCAGCACGGCATAGTGCTCGAGCCAGCGCCGCACGGTGGCGGGCCGGAAGAGGTCGAGGTTGAACACGCATGCCATGGTGAGCTTGCCGGCCCGCTCGACACAGTCCAGCTCGAGGTCGAACTTGGCGGCCTCGGTCGCCGCCGGCACCGGCTGGACTCGCAGATCGCCGCAACCGGCGAGCCGCGACGCCTCCGCGGCGGGCAGCGCCCACTCCAGATTGAGCTCGGCCGCAACCAGCGATGGACGGCTGAAGTCCGTCGCCGTCTGCAGCTCGCGCAGCAGCCGCCCGACCGGAAAGGTCTGGTGCTCGAGCGCCTGGACGAACGACCGGCGGCTCGCCGCCAGGTGGTCGATGAAACGCAGGCCGGGAGCCACGCGGCTGCGCAGCGGCAGCAAGTTCACCTCGAAGCCGACGCGCTGTGCCAGCTCCGAGTTGGCCGCCTGCCCCGCGGCCGAGATCCCGACCGCGAGATCGGCTTGGCCGCTCAGCCGGTGCAGAAGCACTTGGAAGGCGGCGAGCAGGGTGACGAACGGCGTCGAGCGCTGGCGCCCGCTGAAGGCCTTGACGGCGGTGAACAGCGCGGCGTCGAGCTCACCCGGGACCCGGGCGCCGCGGTAGGTGCGGACTTTGGGCCGGGTCGAGTCGGTCGGCAGGTCGAGAGCCGGCAAGCCTCCCCCGATCTGCTCCATCCAGTACTCGCGGGCGCGGGATTCACTCTCGACGTCCATCCCCACGCGGTCGCTCGCCGCCGTATCCTCCGGACGTCCGGCGGCGGGAGGCTCCGGGATGCGCCCCTGGCTTCGCGCCCCATAGCCGAGGATCAGCTCCTGGAGGATCAGGCCGAGCGACCAGGCGTCGACGATCAGATGGTGAACCGTCACGACCAGCAGGTACGAGCCCGCGGCGAGCCGGGCCAGCCCGAAGCGGAAAAGAGGCCCCGCGACGAGATCGAAGGGCGCCCGCTCCTGGGCGCGGCGCCACGCGGCGAGGCCCTCCTCCCACCCACCCTCCAGCCCGGCGAAATCGACGGCCGGCAGGTCGATCCGCAGCGCCGGGGCGATGCGGAGGCTCTCGCCATCGGGCGCGAAGCTCGAGCGCAACGCCGCATGGCGATCGACGATGTCCTGGAGGGCCTGGCGGAGGGCCTCCGTGGCAAGGGGACCGTCGAGCCGCAGCGAGAGCGATTCGTTGTAGGCGCAGAGGGCGTCCTCGCCGAGCTGCGTCTCGATCCAAAGCTGGCGCTGGGCCTCGCTGGCCGCTCTGAGCGCGCTCGCGCCCGCCGGCGGCGCGCGGTCGAGGGCCGGCGTTTGCGGTCCGCTGGCGGGAACCGAGAAAAACTCCCCCTGCTGCAGTGCGATGACGCTCTCCTGGACGGCGCGCACCAGGTGCCGCAGGTCGGCCTCCGTATGTGCCGTCGAGAGGAAGCAGGTGCGTCCCTCCCAGACATAAATCCCGCGGTCCAAGAGCTCATAGAAGAAGAGGTCCGAGAAACGCGCCGCGGAGAAGCTGAACATGAACTGAGAGCCGAAGCTCACCATCCGGATCGGGGCTCCGGTCCTCGCGAACACGCCTTCGAGCTCGGCGAGGAGCTCGGCGGTGCGCCGGTTGAGCCGGCGCTGGAACTCGGGCCCCGCCGTCTTCAGCTCCCGCAGGATGGCGCGAGAGGCGGCCATGGCCAGTGGATGCTTGCAGAAGGTGCCGGCGAAGAAAGTCTTGATGCTCTCGGGGGCGGAACGGTCGCCGAACCGCCACGTGCCGCCGTCGATGGCGTCCATGAACCGGGAGGAACCCGTCACCACCCCGATCGGCATGCCGCCGCCCACGACCTTGCCGTAGGTCGCGATGTCCGCACGGACGTCGAACCAGCCTTGCGCCCCCGCCGGATGCGGACGGAAACCGCTGATGGTCTCGTCGAAGATGAGCGCCGCGCCTGCCCGCTCGGTCAGCCGGCGCAGCTCGTGCAGGTATTCGCGCGGCTGCAGGTCGGGGCGCCGGCTCTGCACGGGCTCGACGAGCACCGCCGCGAGCTCGGCGCCGCGGCGAGCCAGGATCTCGAGGGAGCGGGGAGTGGCGTAGTCGAGGACCACGACATCGCTGCCCATGCCCGGCGGCACGCCGGGGGCGCGCGGCACGGGGCGCGGATCCTCCCCCTCTTCCGGCGGCGGGTTGAACAGCGTGCCATCGAAGGTCCCGTGATAGGAGCCCGCGAAGAACGCGATGAGGTTTCGGCCGGTGACCGCCCTGGCCAGCCGCATCGCGGTCATCACGGCTTCCGTCCCCGAGTTGCAGAAGGTGACCCGCGCCATTCCGGTGAGCTCGCAGATCAGGCTCGCCACCTCGCCGGCGAGCTCGGACTGTGGCCCGACCTGCACACCCTTCTCGAGCTGGGCGTAGAGCGCATCGCGCACGAAAGGCGGGTTGTGACCGAACAAGTTGACACCGAACCCCATGGTGAGGTCGACGTACTCGTTGCCGTCGACGTCCCACAGCCGCGACCCCGCGGAGCGCTCGCCGATGAGCGGATAGACGAGCTCCTTCCAGGCCAGGCGGAAACCGACCGACGATCGGTTGTCGGCGAGCTGGAAGCGGTGGAGCTCGGTCCGCCGCTTGGACTCCCGCGTCCGCGCCGTGTGGCGGGCGATCAACGCCTCCAGATGCCGCCGCTGGCGGTCGGTCAGACGCAGCGGCGCCGCCGGCGCCTGGGAGCCGAAGGGGAATGCCGCCGCCGGCGCGGCCGGCGCGGAAGCCGCCGCGGCGCTCTCGAGCGCCGGCCGCGGAGCCGCCGTGGCCGCCTGGGCCGGCGCCGCGGCAACGCCTTCGAGCAGGAGGCGCAACAGCGCGGTATTGAGCTCGACCTGGCGAGCGAGAAGCTGGCGCAGCTCCTGGCCGAATCCGTCCGGGACCGGCAGGAGAACCGCCCCGGCCGGCGGAGGTGGCGGCGCCGCGGCGAGAGGTGGCACTGCCACCGGCGGCGCCGCGTCGGCCGGCAGGCGAGCGTCCAGGTAGGCGGCCAGGGCCGCGAGATTCGGGCAATCCTCGAGCAGCTCGAAGAACGAGAGCGGGACCGCGAACTCCCTTTGAATGGCTTCCTTGGCCTGCAAGAGGAGGAGCGAGTCGGCGCCGAGATCGATGAACGAGGTCTGCACGTCGAGGTCGGCGGGGCGCAGGCCGAAGAGACGGCCGATCAGCTCCGCGACGCGCTGCAGGATGCGCTGCCGGCGGCGGTCGCCGCTTCCCTGCTCTGGCGCCGCGGGTGCCGCTTCGACGTCGCCCGGCGCCTCGCGCCGCTCGAAGTCCACCGCCGTCGCTGCCGCCGGCTCCGTCGCGGGATCGATCCAGTGCCGCTCGCGCTCGAACGGATAGGTGGGTAGCACGGCGCGCCGGCGTTGCGCATCGCGGTCGAGGCGACGCCAATCCGGGCTGATGCCCGAGAGCCACAGCCGGCCAAGGGCCTTCAGGAGCTCGGCGCGCTCGGGCTGCGACGCCCGCCCGCCGCCGAGCGACGTAATGGCCCGGCGCGGCGAGCCCGGCGGCAGGGCCCGCGCCACGAGCGCGGCGAGCTCGCCGCCCGGTCCCACCTCGAGGAGCACGGCGGAGGGATCGGACAGCAGCTCGCGCAGGCCGGCCTCGAATTGCACCGTGGCGCGGAGATGGCGCACCCAGTACTGCGGATCGGTCGCCTCTTGCGGCAGGATCGAGCGGCCGGTGACGTTCGATAGGTACGGGATCCGCGGTGGGCGCAAGGCGATGCGGCGGAGTCGCTCGCCGAAGCGGCCCTCGATCGGGGCGACGAGGGGAGAGTGGAAGGCATGTGATCCCGGCAGGCGCCGGCAGGCCACCCGCCGGGCCGCGAGGCGCGCCGCAAGCTCCTCGATCTCCGCCACCGGGCCGGCCACGACGCAACGCTCCGCGGCATTGATCGCCGAGAGAGCCAGGCGTTCCGAGAGGAGCTCCTCGACTTGTGCCGCGGCGAGCGGCACGGCGAGCATCGCCCCCTGCGGCAGCTCCTCCATGAGCTCGCCGCGCAGCGCGACGAGGCCCAGGGCGTCATCCAGGTCGAACACCTCCGCCAGACAGGCGGCGACGTACTCGCCGAAACTGTGGCCGAGGAGCGCGTGCGGCTGGATCCCCAAGTCCATGAAGTGGCGGGCCAGAGCGAGCTCGGTGACGAACAGCGCCGGCTGGGCGATGGCCGTCGAAGCGAGCCGAGCGGCGGCCTGCGCCTCCTCTCCGTCCCGCGGATAGAGGACGTGCCGCAGGTCGATGCCGAGCTGCGGGAGGAGCCTCTCGCAGCAGTCGTCGATCACGGCGCGGAAGGTGCCGCCGGCACCATAGAGGTCACTGCCCATCCCCACCCGCTGGGTCCCCTGGCCGGGGAAGAGAAACGCCACCGAACGCCGCTCGCCGTCACAGATCGTGCTTTCGGCGCGCGCCTTTGCCGAGCCGCGAAGGATCTCCACCGCGTCCTTCGGGTCGCGGCAGACGGCGAACCGCCGGTGCGCGAACTCGCGGCGCCCCACCTGGAGGGTGAAAGCGACATCGTCTAGCCGAGTGGCGAGGTTCCGCCCCAGGAAATCGGCCAAGTTCGCCGTCGTGCCGGCGAGCGCGTTCGCCGTGCGCGCCGAGATGGCCAGCAGCTGCCACTCCTGCGCAGGCGGCCGAGGGGCTGCCGCCGGCGCCTCTTCGAGGATGACGTGGGCGTTGGTGCCCCCGAGGCCGAAGGAGCTGACCCCGGCGCGCCTGCGCGCACCGTCCGACTCCCAGGCTGCCGTCTCGCGGCAGACGTAGAAGGGGCCGTTCTCGAAACCGATGCGCGGGTTCGGCTGCGCGAAGTGCAGGCTGGGCACGAGCTGCCGGTGCTCCAGCATGAGCACGCTCTTGAGCAGGCCGGCCAGGCCTGACGCCTCGTCCAGGTGACCGATGTTGGTCTTGACCGAACCCACCCCGCAGCGCCGGCCGGGCGGCAGAGCCGAGAAGACCTCGTGGAGCGCCGCCATCTCGATGGGATCGCCAAGGACTGTACCGGTGCCGTGGGCCTCGATGTAAGAGACGGCCTGCGGATCGATGCCGGCGACGCTCAGGGCCTCGGCGATCACCGCCGCCTGGCCTTCGCTGCTCGGGGCGGTGAACCCCATCTTCTGAGAGCCATCGTTGTTCACCGCAGAGCCGCGAATGACGGCGTATACGACGTCGCCGGCCGCCACCGCGTCCTGCAGCCGCCGCAAGACCACCACGCCGACTCCGGATCCGGAGACCGTCCCGCTTGCCATCGCGTCGAAGGCACGGCAGTGCCCATCGGCCGAGAAGATCCCGCCCTCCTGATGGAAGTAGCCCATCCGCTGTGGGAGCGCGACCGAAACGCCCCCCGCCAGCGCCAGATCACACTCGCCGTTGAGCAGGCTCTGGCAGGCGAGGTGGACGGCCACCAGCGAGGTCGAGCAGGCGGTCTGCACCGTGACGCTCGGCCCGCGCAGATTCAGCTTGTACGAGACGCGGGTGGTCAGGAATGCGCCGTCGTTGGCCGTCGCCACCTGGTGGCCTCCGAGCTCGCGCAAGATCCCGGGATGGGACAGCAGGTTCAGGAGCAAGTAGTTGTTGCGCCCCGCGCCAGCGAACACGCCGATCGATCCGGCGAAGCGGTCAGGGTCGTAGCCCGCCGTCTCCAGCGCATCCGACGCGCATTCCAGGAAGAGGCGCTGCTGCGGATCGATGAGCGCGGCCACCCGCGGCGTATAGCCGAAGAACGCCGCGTCGAAGAGCTCGATATCGTCCACAACGCCGCGCGCCGGCACGTAGTCGGCGCCTGCCGGAGCTCCGGGTGGAGCCGGCCCGGAGAAGAACGAGATGGCCTCGCGCCCGTCGTGCAGCATCTCCCAGAAAGCGTCCAAGGTACGGCACCCGGGGAACCTGGCGGACCTGCCGACAATCGCGATGCCATGGAGGCAATCAGAGCGCTCCATCTACGCAACTCCCTGCCCGGGGCCACCGTGAGCCGGGCGTCTTTGGCGCTGCAGAATGGACGCCCGGCGCTCCTCGCCGCGCGTTCTCCCGCGCTGGGCGGCGTCGCCGGCGGGCGCGTTCGCCGGCAAGGGCTGTACCGCCCCGTCTCCGTTCCGGCTCGCGAGGTAGCTCGCCAGCGACCGGATGGTGGGGTATCGGAAGAGCTCGACGATGGGCACTTCGCCCCAGCGCTCGGCGATCTGGCCGTGGATTCTCACCAGATGCAGCGAGTGCCCGCCGAGATCGAAGAAGTTGTCACCAGCGCCGATCCGGTCGACCTTGAGCACCTCCCGCCAGAGGACTGAGAGCGCCTCTTCGATCTCTCCTTCGGGGCCTGCATAGGCGACCGAGAGAGCGAGCCGCGCGCTGCGGGGATCGGGCAGCGCGAGCCGGTCGACCTTGGCGTTGGCGTTTACGGGCAGCGCGGCGAGCTGCACGAAGACCGCCGGCACGAACGCTTCCGGCAGCCGGGAGGCGAGGAAACGGCGCAGCTCGTCGGCGGCCAGGGCGGTGCCGGTCCTCGTCACCACGTAGGCGGCCAGGCGCCGGTCCCCATCTTCCTCGAAGGCCGTCACGACCGCCTGTTGAATCGCCGGATGCTGGTGCAGGCAGCTTTCGATCTCACCCGGCTCGACGCGGAAGCCGCGCACCTTGACCTGGTGGTCCATGCGGCCGACGTACTCCAGGCTGCCATCGGCGCGCCGGCGCACGAGGTCGCCCGTCCGGAAGCAGCGCCGCCCCTGCGGGGCCGGCACGAACCGCTCGGCGGTCAGATCGGGGCACCGCCAATAGCCGCGGGCCACCCCCTCGCCACCGATCCAGAGCTCGCCGACGACGCCGAGCGGCACCGGCTGCATCTGCGGGCCCACGACGTCCAGCCGCATGTTGGCGAGTGGCCGCCCTATCGGGTGCCCCTCCTCTCCGGCGCCGGCGGGATGATGAGAGCAGATGATCGTGGCCTCCGTCGGCCCGTACAGGACCTCCACCTTGGCTGGCGCCAGCGTCTCTCGGGCCGCCTGCAACAGCTCGGGGGGGACGCGGTCGCCGCCGGTCAGGACCAGTCGCAGGCGAGGGCAGCACGCGCCGGCGCCTCCGTGTGCCGCGACCGCGGCCAGGATCTGGTCCAACAGGGCCGGGACGGCATGGAGGACCGTAGCTCCGGAGAGGGCGCGCAGCACCTCGGCCATGTCGAAGGACGGCCGATGCGTCACCAGCACGCAGGTGCCCCCGGCGAGCAGCGGATTCCAGACCTCGAACTGCGAGATGTCGAACGAGAACGAGGCGATGGAGACCATCACGTCCTCGGGGCCGAAGCCGAAGGTGCGCTGGCTGGCGAGCAGGACGTTGGCGAGGCTGCCGTGCTCGACCATGACGGCCTTGGGCCGGCCGGTCGATCCGGAGGTATAGATCATGTAGGCCAACTCGTCGGCGGCCGGGGGGGTGGGAGAGACGTCCTCCGCCGTCGCGGCGGCGCCCCGAGGATCGAGGTCCTCCCAGCCGGAGGTGGCGACAGGTTCGCCATGGCGCAGCACGAGGCGCGGCGCGGCGTCGGTCAGCAGAGCCGTCTGCCGAGCTTCCGGCTGGCTCGTGTCGATGGGCACGCAGACGCCGCCGGCCTTGTACACGGCGAGCAGGCCCACCACGAGATCGGCGCCGCGCGGGAGGGCCACGGCCACCCGTGCCTCTGCTCTGACCCCCTGCGCGCGGAGCCGCCGGGCCAGGCGATCGGCGCGCTGGTCGATCTCACGATAGGTGAGCCGGAGGTCGCCGACCACCAGCGCCACCGCCTCGGGCCGCCTCCGGGCCGCCGCGGCAAAGAGCTCCGGCACCGCCACGGCCGGCTCTCGCGCCGCGGTGTCGTTCCACTCCAGCTCGAGCTGCTGGCGTTCGGGCGCGGTGAGCAGGCCGAGCTCGGCCAGGCGGCGGTCGGGGTGCGCCGCCATGTCGCCGAGCAGGGCGGCGAAGTGGCTGATGAAGCGCTGCATCGCGGTGGCGTCGAAACGACGCCGGTCGTAGCTCAGCTTGATCTGCAGCCGGTCGCCCGGACCGAGCGCCAGGGTGAGGGGGTAGTGCGTGGTCTCGCGCACCCGCAGATCGGCGATCTCGAAGCTCGCCTCGCGCCCGCCCAGCGCCGGCTCGATCGGGTAGTTCTCGAAGACGAGCAGGTGCTCGAAGAGCGGCACGCCCCCGGGCAGACCGCTCCAGCGCTGGACCGACGCGAGGGGGCTGTAAGAGAGGTTGACCACGGCGGCCACGCGCTCCTGGAGATCCGCCCACCAGGGGACGAGCAAGGAGTCGGGCGGCATCGCGACGCGGAGTGGCAGGGTGTTGATGAACAGCCCGATCATCGACTCCACCCCGGGCAGCTCGGGGGGCCGGCCGGAGAGAGTGATACCGAAGACCACGTCGCTTGCGCCGCCGTAGCGTCCGAGCAGCAGGGCGAATGCCCCCTGCAGCAGGACGTTGAGCGTCACCCGCTGGCGCCGGCCGAGCTGTCGCAGGTCGTCGGTCAGCGCCGCGTCGAGCAGGCCTTGGACGGCGCCCTGCGACGCCTCGCCGCCACCGGGCGCGCCGGCCGCTCGTCCCAGCGCGAGCGGCGGCGGAGCGACGCCCGCGAGCTCCCGGCGCCAGAAGGTCTGCGCCTGCCCGAGGTCCTGCTGCCGCAGCCAGGCGATGTAGTCACGGAAGGGAGGGGCGGCCCCGGGCAGGGGCTCTTCACCCTGGCGCAGAGCCGCGTAGGCGGCTCCCAGCTCGCCAAGCAATATCGGCAGGCTCCAGCCGTCGAGAAGCAGATGGTGAAAGGTCCAGATGCAGCGCACCGTCTGCTCGCCGCAGCGCCGCAGGCGCAGGCGCAGGAGCGGTGGGCGCTGGAGCTCGAAGCCGCGGCGACGGTCCTCCCGCGCCAGGGCCGCCAGCCGGGCTTCACGGTCCGCCACGGCAAGGCCTGACCAGTCCGCGTACTCGAGCGGCAAGAGCACCTCCGCGAAGACGATCTGCAGGGGCTCCTCCAGCCCATGCCAGCGAAAGGCTGTGCGCAGAACCGCGTGCCGCGCCATGGCCCGCTTCCAGGCGCCCGCGAAGGCGGCAAGGTCGAGAGCGCCGCGGAGCGTCCAGGTCACCTGCTCGACGTAGGAGGCGGCGGAAGGGTCGAGCAGGTCATGGAACAGAAGTCCCTGCTGCAAGGGCGACAGCGGATAGACGTCCTCGACGGCGCCTTCGCCTTGCAAGAGGCGGTCGAGAGTGGCCCCATCGAGACGGGCGAGAGGGAAATCGGCGGAAGTGTAGCCAGTGGCAGCCGGAGAGACACAGTGCTCGATCAGCTCGCGCAGGACGGCGAGCAGGCGGTCGGCGAGCCGCTCGGCGGTCGCGCCGCGATGCAGGCGCGCGCTGTAGGCCAGCCTCAGGGTGAGGCATTGATCGACCACCTGGCCGCCGATATCGAACAGGTGCGCCCGGCGCTGCCGTGGGCTGCGCGACGGACCGCTGGGCTCGGCTACCGGACGGAAGAGCGACGCCGTCGCAAGGCTGCCGTCGAGCTGCCCGAGGTAGTTGAAGCTGATCTCGGGCCGCAGGCGGTCGCCCAGCCGTACGCCGTCCCGGTCCCCTGCCGCGTCGCGGACCAGACCGTAGACGAGTCCATGACCGGGCACTCCCCGCAACACCTCCTTGACCGACTTCAAGGCATCGCCGAGCATCGCGCCGGGAGCGAGCTCCAGCAGCACCGGATAGAGCACCGTGAACCATCCGATCGTGCGGGAGAGATCCACGTCGTCGCCGAAGGGGTCTTCGCGGCCGTGCCACTCGAGATCGACCAGGAGCGGCGTGACGGCAAGTTCCCGGGCGAAGGCGAGCGCCACCGCGGTGAGCAGCACCTCGTCGATCCGAGTGCGGTAGGCGCGCGGCACCTCCTGCAGCAACGCGCGCGTGGTGGCGGCGTCAAGGGAGCGCGTCACCGCCCGCTCGGACCCGACCGAGTTCTCGCCTGCGGGCCAATCGACCGGCAACCGGGCCACCGAGAGCTCGGCCATGGCTCTCCAGTAGTCCCCCCGTGACGCGATCTCGGGAGTTTCCGCATAGCGGGCCAGCCGCTCCGCCCAAGCTTTGAAGGAAGTCGACTTGGGCGGCAGCGAGAGGGCCGCGCCGTGCCGCCGGTCGGCATACGAGCTCTCCAGGTCGTCGAGCAGGATGCGCCACGAGACGGCGTCCACCGCCAGATGGTGGACGGCGATCAGCAGGCGATCCGTCCCCTGCCCCTGGCGGCAGAGGAGCACCCGCAGCAGCGGGCCGCGCTCGAGGTCGAGGCTCGCCTGCGCCCGCGCCGCCACCCTGGCCATTTCCCGCGCCGGGTCGGCAAGAGCGGACAGGTCGACCTGGGCGAAGGGTGGCGCCTCGGAGGCCGGGCCATAGTCCTGCCGGACTTCCGCCGCCCGGCAGGAGAAGCGCAGCCGCAAGGCGTCGTGATGCCGGACCAGGCCGGCTACGACCTCGGCCAGGCAGGCGGCGGATAAGTCCGGCGGCGTGGCGAGGACGAGCGCCTGATTGAAGTGATGCGGATCGGTCAGCTCGAGGGCGAAGAACCACCGCTGGACCGGGGTGAGCCGCACCTCGCCGGTGACTTCTTCCGGCGGCGTCTCGGGTGCGGCGGCGGCCGCCACCCGGACGAGCTCCGCGATCGTCTGATGGCGAAAGATCTGCCGGGGTGTCAGGCGTATCCCCGCTCTGAGGGCGCGCGACACGACCTGAATGCTGAGGATCGAGTCCCCGCCGAGGGCGAAGAAGTTGTCCTCGACGCCGATCTGCTTCTGAGGCAGCAGCTCCGCCCAGATCCGCGCCAGCTCCTTCTCGGCCCGCGAGCGCGGTGGCACGAAGGCGCGGCCGGCGATGGCGCCGCGCTCTGCCGCCATGTCCCGCAGCGCCGCGCGGTCGAGCTTGCCGTTGGGCGTCGTCGGCAGCGCCGGCAGCACCCTCAAATCGGACGGCACCATGAAGCTCGGCAGCGAGGCGGCGAGCCGGCGCCGTAACTCTTCGCCGATCAACTCGTCCCCGGGCTGCGGGGCCACGAAGGCGACCAGGCGTTTGCCGCGCTCGAAGTCGACGGCGAGCGTCGCGCTCTGCGCGACCCCCGGGCAGCGCAGCAGCGCGGCATCGATCTCGCCGAGCTCGATGCGATAGCCACGGACCTTCACCTGATGGTCGCGCCGCCCGAGGAACTCGAGCTCGCCGGCGCGGCGCCAGCGGGCCAGGTCGCCGGTGACATAGAGCCGCGCTCCGGCCCTTGGCGAGAAGGGGTCGGGCACGAAGCGCTCGGCGGTGAGTCCGGGCCGGTTGAGGTAGCCCCGCGCCAACCCCTCGCCGCCGAGGTAGAGATCTCCGGTCACCCCGCGGGGGAGCGGCTCGGCGGCGCCATCGAGGACGTATGCCTGCGTGTTGGCGATCGGTCTGCCGATCGCGGGCTCGCCCGCGAGCTCCGCACCTGCGATCGCGCAGGTGGAGTACGTCGTATCCTCGGAAGGGCCGTAGAGATTGAACACCCGGCAGGTCCCGCTCTGGCGAGCGATCTCGGCGACGAGCCGCGACGGCAGAGGCTCGCCGGCAAGATTGACGACGCGGACGGTGGCGGGCAGGGGAGCGGTCCGAATCAGCTCTGCCAGCACCGAAGGAACGGTGTTGATCAGCGTCACTCCCGAATCCGCCGCCAGCAGTGGGAGGTCGAGAGCGCTGTCCACCACGACGACGCACCCCCCCACCGCAAGCGGCACGAAGAGCTCGAAGATCGAAAGGTCGAAGCAGATCGAGGTCGCGGCGAGGACGACCGCGAGATCCTCGGCGCTGAACTGCCCGCTGGCCCAGTCGACCAAGGCGGAGGCGCTGCGATGGGTGATGGCGACCCCCTTCGGCCTTCCCGTCGAGCCCGAGGTGTAGATGACGTAGGCGAGGTTCTCCGGCCGGGCGCCGCTCGGGAGTGCGGTGTTCGGGCGGCAGGCGAGGTCATCGCGAGCCCCGTCCAGGCAGATCCGGTCTCCCTCCGGCAACCGTGATGCCAGCTCGGCGGTCGTCACCACCAGGCGGGCCCCGCCGTCGTCGAGCATGAGCTCGAGCCGTTCCGGCGGGTAGGAGGGATCGAGGGGCAGGTAGGCGCCTCCCGCCTTGAGCACTCCCAGGAGCGCCACCAGGAGATCGGCGGTGCGCGCCAGGCAGATGCCGACCCGCGACTCCGGTTTGATGCCCCGTTCCCGCAGCAGATGAGCCAGGCGGTTGGCGGCCTCGTCGAGCTCCCTGTAGCTCAGGCGGTGACCGTCCGACAGCACGGCAGGGGCCTCGGGAGAGCGCCGTGCCTGCGCCGCGAAGCGCTCGTGGAGACAGAGCTCGCGGGCGAAGGGCCACGCCGTGGCGTTCCACTCTCCGAGCAGCTGCCAGCGTTCGGCTGGATCCAGCGCCGGCAGGCTCCAGAGCGCCAGGGCGGGATCCTCGGCGCCCGCGGCGAGCAGGCGGACGAGGTGGCGGAGCATGCGCTCGGCGGTGTCCGCGTCGAACAGATCCGCGTTGTATTGCAGGGAGAGAGCGGTCCGCCCCTCACCCAGCTCGGCCGCCGAGAGCACGAGATCGTACTTGACCGTGCCATTGTCGAGGGGGCGCGCCGCGAGACAGAGGCCCGGCAGCTCGAGGGCAGGCGTCCGGGACTGCCAAGAGAACAGGGTCTGGAAGAGCGGCGAGATGCTGAGGCTTCTCTCCGGATGCAGCTCCTCGACCAGCCGTTCGAAAGGCAGGTCCTGATGTGCCTGCGCCGCGAGCGTCATCTCACGCACCCGGCGGAGCACATCGACGAACCGCGGCGCGCCGCCGAGATCGGCGCGGAGGACCAGAGTGTTGGCGAAGAAGCCCACCAGGTTCTCCGTCTCCTTGCGGTTGCGGTTGGCAACCGGCGTCCCTACGGCCAGGTCGAGGGCTCCTGTCCACCGCGCCAGCACGGCGAACAAGGCGGTCAGCACGAACATGAAGGGCGTCGCGCCCTCCCGGACGGCGGCCGCGCTCAGCCGCGCTCCCACCTCGGTGTCCAAGCCGAGAGATCGCTGGCCGCCGCGGAACGTCTGCGCCGCGGGACGGGGCCGGTCGAGCGGCAGATCCAGGACGCCGGCAAAGCCGGCGAGCTGCCGGCGCCAGTAGGCGAGGAGGCCGTCCAGGACCTCGCCCTGGAGCCAGCCGCGCTGCCAGACCGCGAAGTCGCCGTACTGGATCGGCAGGTCCGGCAGCGTGCCGCTCACCCTCCCGGAGTAGAGGGCCACGACCTCGCGGACGAGAACGCCCATCGACCAGCCGTCGGCCACGATGTGGTGCAACGAAAGCTGCAGCAGGTGGTCGCACGCGGCGAGCCGCAGGAGGATGACGCGCACCAGCGGACCGGTCGCGAGGTCGAAGGGGCGCAGGGCCTCCTCTCTCGTCAGACGCTCCGCTTGGCCGTCCCTCGAGCCGGCGGGCAGCCCCGTGAGGTCGATCACCGGCAGCGCCAGATCGCCCCGGGACAAAACGACCTGCACCGGCTCCTCGCCCTGGCTCGAGAACACCGTGCGCAGCACCTCGTGCCGGCGCCGCAGCTCGGAGAGGCAAGCGTGCAGGCGCTCGCCGTCGAGTGCGCCCACCAGGCGAAGGGCGAGCGGAATGACGTAGACCGGGCTGCCAGGGTCGAGGCGGTCGAGGAACCACAAGCGCTGCTGCGCGAACGACAGTGGCGCCGGAGCGGTGCCGGCGCGCCGCGGGATGGAGGTCGCGGCGGGCGTCTCCTCGAGACCGCGCTCGCGCAGCATGCGGGCGAGCAACGCGCGCTTGCTCGGGGAGAGGTCGAGAGGGTTGCGCAACTCTTTCACCGCCTCGCCTCCGCGGCCGGACCGCCGCCGGCCAGCAGCGTCTCGGCTTCGTCCTCGGAGATGGCGGAGAGGGTCAACAGCACCTCTGCCGTAGCCGCGATCTTCTCCGCACCACCGGCGCGGGACAGCTCCTGGGCGAGCCCCGCCACCGTCGGCGCATCGAAAAGACAGCGCAGCGGCAGCTCGACCGCCAAGCTGTCCGAGATCCTCGACATCACCTGGGTCGCCAGCAGCGAGTGTCCGCCGACGACGAAGAAGTCGTCGTGAATGCCGATTCTCTCGCGCCCGAGCAGATCGGCCCACAGCGCCGCCAGCAGCTGCTCGACGGCGTTGCGCGGCGCGACGTAGGGGGTCGTCGCCAGCGGATCCGTCGTCGGCAGCGCCGCGTAGTCGATCTTGCCGTTGGCGTTGAGCGGCAGGGCAGGCAGGCCCACGAACCGCGCCGGCAGCATCGGCGCCGGCAGCCAGAGACGGAGGAAGTCGCGCAGCTCCTCGGACGTCGGCCCGGGTGAGGTGAGAGCGACGAAATAGGCGACCAGGTGCCCCATGCCGCTCGGGTCCTCGCGCACCACGACCGCCGACTCGCGGAGCTGCGGATGTCGCGCCAGGGCCGCCTCGACCTCGCCCGGCTCGATGCGCACGCCGCGCACCTTGGCCTGGCGGTCGACGCGACCGACGAACTCGAGCACGCCGTCCCAGCGCTGGCGGGCGAGGTCACCCGTGCGGTAGAGCCGCCCGCCGGCCTCGCCGCTCCAAGGATCTGGCAGGAACCGCTCGGCGGTCAGATCCGGCCGCCCCAAGTAGCCGCGCGCCAGGCTGGCGCCTCCCAGGCAAAGCTCTCCGTCGGTGCCTGGCGGCACGGCCAGGAGGTCCTCGCCGACGAGGATGGCGTGCACGTTCGCGATGGGGCGCCCGATCGGCGGCAAAAGGCCTTCCTCGCCCTCGGCCCGCACCACGGCGGCGGTGGCGACGACCGTATTTTCAGTTGGCCCGTAGCTGTTGAACAGAGTCAACGGCGCCCCGGGCGATGGCCTGCGGAGCAAGCGATCCCCGGCGGCGACCAGAACCCGCAGGCGGCTCTCCGGCGGCCACGGTTCGGCGAGCGCCAGGGCCGCGAGCGGCGTCGGCAGAAAGCAGACGGTGATGCGCTGCGCGGTGAGCCATGCGATCCAGCTCCGCGGCAGCTCGATCACCGCGGGCGGCGGAACGTGGAGGCTCGCTCCGGCGCTCAAACAGGGCCAGATCTCGCTGACCGCGGCATCGAACCCCGGCGCCGCCGCCAGCGAGACGCGGTCCTCGGGAGTCAGCCGGTAGTGGTGTGCATACCAAGCTGCCATGTTGCTCAGACCGCCATGGCGGAGCGCCGTGCCTTTCGGCAGGCCGGTCGATCCCGAGGTATAGATCACGTAGGCAAGGGAGTCGGGCGCCTCGGCGCCAGGAAGCCGGGACCCGTGGACCTCGCCGGCCGTGGGCTCGGCGGCGGCCCCGCGATCGACGTAGAGCCGGCGGCAGTGGAGATCCGTGGGGAGCCGATGATCGAGCTCCGCGACGGAGAGGACCACCCGGGCTCTGCCGTCCGCCAGGACGAACGACAGGCGCTCCTGCGGCCAGCTCGGATCCATCGGCAGGTAGGCGGCGCCGGCTTTGAGCACCGCCAGGGCAGCGACGACCAGCTCGAGCGAGCGGTGACAGAAGAGCGCCACGACCTCCTCGGGGCCGATGCCCTCCCGTACCAGCAACCTGGCGAGCCGGGACGCCTGCCGGTCGAGCTCGGCATAGGTCAGTTGGGCCTCTCCGTCGGCCACCGCGAGGGCCTCCGGACGGCGCCGCGCCTGGTCGGCGACGATCTGATGCACCGGCCTCCCGAGATCGACGCCCGTCGCGTTGTCATTCCACTCCAGGTGTATCTGGTGCCGCTCCGCCGCCGAGAGCACGCCGAGCCGCTCGTGGCGCTCGCCGGGGCGCTCGGCCATCGCCGTGAGCACCGTCCCGTAGTAGCCGAGCAACCGTGCGAGCTCCGTGGCGTCGAGCGCACCGCTGTCCGACGACAGGCGCAAGGATGCCTGCCGTGCCGCCGCCGCGACGCTGAAGTTGGCCACCAACGGGAAGTTGCTGCGCTCCAACGCCACCACCTCGCGGACCTCGATCCCCGGCTGCCGTGCGACCGCGCGGTAGACGTGGAAATGAGTGAAGTTGAAGAGGGTGTCGAACAGGGGCCGCGGTCCATGCAGCCGCTGCAGCTCGGCGAGCGGGAAGCGGCGGAAGGGAAGGAGGCGCTGCTCCGCCGCGAAGACGGCACGCGCGAGGCCCACCCAACTGCCTCCGGCAAGCGCCTGACGGAACGGGATGGTGTTGAGGAAAAGGCCGAGGGCGCGCTCGGCTCCGTCCGTCTCCGGCCGTGCCGAGACCACCAGCCCGGTGATCACCTCCCGCCGCCCGCTGACGGCGCCGAGCACCCTGACGTGAGCTGCCAGCAGCACGCTCTTGAGGGGCACGCCGGCCTCCTCGGCCAGCCGCTCGAGGCCGCCGAGCCACTCTTCGCCAATCGCCAGATCGCGCTGGCGCGACGGCTGACGCCGGGTCTCCCGGAGGCGCGGCTCGCAGAGCAGCCGAGGCATCTTGCCGATCCGCCCGAGCTCCTCTTGCCAGAAGGTCCGGGGCGAAGACGCGGCGAGGGCCTGCAGCTCGAGGGCCACGAGCCCGCGCTGCGAGGTGGCGAGCGGGGCGCGGACCGGCTCGCCGCGATAGGTCGCAAACAGCTCCGTGAGCAGCGTCGCAACGCTCCAACCGTCGAGGAGCGCATGGTGGAAGCTCAGCGTCAGCTGCAGGGCCTCGGCGCTCCGGCGATGGAGGACCCAGCGCAACAGTGGCGGCCGGTCGAGCACGAAACGCTCGCCGCGCAGCTGCTCGAGATCCGCCTTCACGCGTTGCGCTTGCGCCTCCGGCGAGTGACCGCGGAGGTCGGCGACCGCCAGCCGGACGCGCACTCGCCGATGCACGAGCTGCAGCGGCTCGCTCACTCCCGCGCTGCGGAACGAGGTCCGCAGGGCAGGATGGCGCTCGGCCAGTGCCGCGAAGGCGCCCTCCAGCCGTGCCACGTCGAGAGGCGCACGCAGATGGAAGCTGAACAGGTCGTGGTAGAGATCGGAGTCCGGGGCGAGCTCGTCGTGGAACAGCATGCCGGCCTGGAGCCGCGTCAACGGGTACGCATCTTCGATCGTGGAATCGAGGCGGGCGCGATCCTTGGCGGTGAGCAGCGCGAAGGGTGCCGCCACCGGCTCGCCGGCAGGGGCGGCCGCCGTGCCCTCGCGCAGGGCGGCCGCCAGCTCGCGGACCGTCGGATGCGTGAAGAGGAGCTGGAGGGAGACGTCCAAGCCCGCTTGGCGGGCTTGCGACACTACCTGCAGGCTGAGGATCGAGTCGCCGCCGAGAGCAAAGAATGCGTCGTCGGCTCCGACCCGATCGACCCCGAGGATGTCCCCCCAGATCGTGGCCAAGACCTCTTCCTCCGGAGTCTCCGGCGGTCGATAGGCCGAACCCAGCTGGGGGCGCGCCGCGTCGGGCGCGGGAAGAGCCCGCCGGTCGATCTTCCCATGGGCCGTCAGGGGGAGCGCGGCGAGGAAGACGAAGGCCTGAGGGACCATGTAGTCCGGCAGCCGCCGGGCAAGCCGCAGGCGCAGCTCCGCGACGGTTGGGGGAGGCTCCCCGGCGACGACATAGGCGACGAGCCGCGTCTCCTCCGCGCCTTCGCGGCGCGCGGCCACGGTGCAGGCCGTGATGTCCGGATGGCTGCGCAGCACGGCTTCGATCTCACCGGGCTCGATGCGGAAGCCGCGAACCTTGATCTGCTCGTCGTTGCGCCCGAGATACTCGAGATCGCCGGTCGGCAGATAGCGGGCAAGGTCACCGGTGCGATAGAGGCGCTCCCCGGCCGTCCTTCCCAAGGGGGCAGGCACGAAGCGCTCGGCAGTGAGCTCGCTGCGCCCCAGATACCCCCGCGCGAGCCCGGGACCGCCGACATAGAGCTCGCCCGCGACGCCGACCGGCACCGGCCGGTTTTCGCGGTCGAGCACATGGAGAACGAGATCCGGGAGCGGGCCTCCGATCGGGCTGCGGGCCGAGCCGCTGGCATCCTCGGCGGTGAGCGGGCGATAGGTCACGTGCACCGTCGTCTCGGTGATGCCGTACATATTGATCAGGCGAGGCCGGCGATCGCCGAAGCTCGCGAACCACTCGCGCAAGGCGCGGGGGTCGAGCGCCTCACCTCCGAAGATCACCAGGCGCAGCTCCAGCTCGTGAGCCGGTCCGCCTTCCGCGCGGAGGGCGGCGCGCGCGAGGTGGTGGAACGCCGAGGGCGTCTGGTTCAGCACCGTGACCCGCTCGCGCGCGAGAAGTGTCAGGAAGGCCTCGGGGTTGCGGCTCACCAGGTAGGGCACCACCACCAGGCGGCCTCCGTAGAGCAGCGCGCCGAAGATCTCCCAGACCGAGAAGTCGAAAGCGAACGAGTGGAATAAGGTCCATACGTCGCCGGGACCGAAGCCGAACCACGGCTCGGTCGAGGCCAGCAGGCGGGAGACGTTGGCATGCGTCACCAGCGTCCCTTTCGGCCTGCCGGTGGAACCCGACGTGTAGATCACGTAGGCCAGGTTGTCGGGATCCACGTCCGCCGCGAAAGCCTCCGGCGCGAACGCCGCCGTGCCGAGGTCGAGGTCGATCACCCTGCCCGCGAAGGCGAGCGCACCGAGAGTCGAGCCGCGGCCGACGACCAGCTCGGCCCGCGAGTCGGCGAGGATGAAGGCCAGCCGCTCGGGCGGTAGAGCCGGATCCAGCGGCAGGTAGGCGCCACCCGCCTTGAGCACCGCGAGCAGCGCCGCCACCAGCTCCGCCGAGCGCTCGAGGCACACGCCGACGATGGACTCCTGCCGCACGCCGAGGGCGCGGAGCTGCCAGGCCAGACGGTTCGACAACTGGTCCAGCTGACGATAGGTCCAGCGTTGCTCGTCCGCGACCAGGGCCACCGCCGCGGCATCGCGCTGGACCGCCGCCGCGAAGAGCGCTCCCAGGGACGCGGTCGCGGCCGGGGCCCCGCCGGGCCGCCGCCCCCATGCCTCGATCTGCCGCCGCTCCTCGCGAGTCAGCAGCTCCAGCTCGTGGAGCTGGCGCTCAGGACCCGCGGCAAACCCGGAGAGCAGCGTCGAGAGATGCCCGATTCGCCGGGCCGCCGCCGCGGCGTCGAAGCGACGGGTTGAGAAGAGGAGCTTGAGCAGCAGGTCGTCGCCCGGGTCGGCGACGAGGGTCAAGGGATAATTCGGCCGCTCCACCATCCGGGCGGCCTCCAGCCGGAGGTCCC
This sequence comes from Thermoanaerobaculia bacterium, assembly GCA_035544895.1. Taxonomy (GTDB): domain Bacteria; phylum Acidobacteriota; class Thermoanaerobaculia; order Multivoradales; family UBA5704; genus JASLEW01. The sequence goes on along the minus strand of DASZZM010000061.1, from coordinate 13,965 downwards.
GCGCGCGGCTTTCGAGCCCCGCGCCGCGAGGGTAGTTCTCGAGCACGACAAGGCTTTCGAACAGTGGGGCGGCCACGACCTCACTCCAGCTCCCGATCCGCGCCAGGGAGCTCCATTCGTAGGGAAGTCGCTCGATCTGACGCGCCTGCACCGCGGCCCACCACGCGCCCACGGTTCCCAGACGCGGCACGGAGAGCCGCACCGGCAGGGTGTTGATCAGCAGCCCGACCATCTCCTCGCTGCCGGTCAGCTCAGGCGAGCGCCCGGATACCGTCGTGCCGAAGAGCACCTCGTCCTCGCCGCTGTAGCGGCTGAGCAGCAGCGCCCATGCCGCTTCGAGCACGATGGCGAAGGTCACCCGGTAGCGCTGTACCACCTCGTTGAGGGCGGCGAACGCCGCCGCCGGCAGAACGGTCTCCAGCTCTCCGAATCCGCCCTCCTCGCCGGCATCCGGAGAGAGAGGCAGCTCGGCGCCCAGCGGGGTCGGCGCGAGAAATCCGTGCAGCGCCCCGCGCCAATACTCCTCGGCGGCGCCCTCGTCCTGCCGCAGCAGCCAGGCAATGTAGTCATGGAATCTCGGGCGGTGCTGAAGCGCCACCTCCTCGCCCCTGAGGAGACCGGCGTAGGTCTCGGCCACCTCGCCCAGCACCAGCCCGAGGCTCCAGCCGTCGAGCAGCAGATGGTGGAAGCTCCAGATCAGGTGACAGCGATCCCCGGCCAGCTGGATCCATGTCAGCCGCGCGAGCGGTGGCTGGGCGAGAGGGAACCCACGGCGGCGGTCCGCCTCCAGCCATCCCGCCAGCTGCTTGTCGAGCTGCGATGCCGGCAAGGAGCTCCAGTCGTGCACGCTCCACGCAATCTCGGCGGCCTCCCACGCCACCTGCAGGGGCTTTGGCAAGCCTTCCCAGAGGAACGAGGTGCGCAGGACGGCGTGATGGTCCACGATGCGGCGCCAGGCGCCTTGCAGGGCCGCCAGGTCGAGCTCGCCCCGCAGGCTCCACACCAGCTGCTCACAGTAGAGCCCGTCGCCGGGAGCGTACAGGGAGTGGAACAGCAGTCCCTGCTGCAGCGGCGAGAGTGGATAGACGTCCTCGACCCGCCGCGGGTCGCCGTGGAAGAGCCGGTCGATCTCCTCCTGGCCAAGGCCGGCGAGCGGGAAATCCGAAGGTGTGTAGCCGCCGGCGCCCGGGGAGATGCAGTGCGCGATCAAGGCGCGCAGCTCCGCGACGAAGCGTACGGCAAAGCGGTCGACCGTCGCCGGCCGGAAGCGGCCGGCGTCTGAGGTCCACGCCACCTCCAACCGGCCCGCGGTCACCGCGGCGTTCAGCTCGAGGAGCCAGCGACGGGGCTGGCGCGGGCTGCGCATCGGTCCCGGCGCCTCCGGCGCCAGCGCGAACAGGCGGTCCGCGGCGAGGTCCCCGGCGAGCTGGTCGAGCTGGCCGAGATAGTTGAAGCTGATCTCCGCCGCTCCGCCCATGGCCAGACCCGCGCCGTCGCGGGCAAGGGCGAGGTCGAGGGCATGCCGCCTGACGGCCGCCATCCGCTCTTTGACGCGCTTGAGCGCGCTGCCGGGTCCCTCCTCCGGCGCGACCTCGAGACGGAGAGGCGAGATGAGGGTGAACCAGCCTACCGTGCGCGACAGATCGAAGTCGCCGAAAGCGGCGTCACGGCCGTGGCTTTCGACCTCCAGGACCAGGGGACGGATGCCGGCCTCCTCGGCGAGGGCGAGCGCCAGCGCCGCGAGCAGCACCTCGTCGGGGCGCGTGCGATAGGCGCGCGGCGCGGCCTCGAGAAGGGCGCGGGTCTCCGCCGCGTCGAGGCACACCGTCAGCGTGCGAGCGTTCGCCGCCGCGCTCGGCGCGGGCGCGAAGTCGGCAACCGAGGGGCCGGCGGTGCTGGCAGCGGCGTCATCCTCCGGTGCGGCGAGAGCGCGGGAGCGCTGCCACAGCTCTTCGGCCCAGGTCTGGAAGGAGGTGGTTTTGACCGGGAGGCGAGCGATGCCTCCATGCCGTGCCTGCTCGTAGGCGCTCTCCAGATCTTCGAGCAGCACGCGCCAGGAGAAGGCGTCGACCACGAGATGGTGGGCGACGAGGAGGAGGCGGCCTGGCGAGCCGGCTCCAAGCGCGAAGGAGGCGACCCGCAACAGCGGTCCTGCGGCGAGGTCGAGGCTTGCCTGAAGCCGCTGCAACAACCCGGGGAGGACCCGGTCGGCGATCTCCGAGGGCAGGCCCGCGAGATCGATGCGGGCGAACACCGGATGCTCCTCGGTGGCAGCGATGTAGGCCTCGGCCGCGGCGCCACGGCCGGTGAAACGGAGCCGCAGCGCGTCGTGATGCGCCACCACACTCGCGACCGCCCGCAGCAGGCGCACGGGATCGAGCGGCACCTTGGGTTGCAGCAGCAGTGCCTGGTTGAAGTGGTGACGATCCGGCAGATCCTGCACGAAGAACCAGCGTTGGATGGGCGTCAGGCGGACCGGGCCGCAGACCGGCCCCTGCTCGGCAGCCGGCGCTCCGGCGCGCTCCGCCACGCGCGCCACGGCCTTCAAGGTAGGATGCTCGAAGAGCTGCCGCAAGCTGACCCGCAAGCCGCGGCGCACGGCGCGCGACACGAGCTGGAGAGCGAGGATCGAATCGCCGCCCAGGCCGAAGAAGTTGTCGTCCCGCCCGACCCGGTCGAGGCGCAGGACGTCGCGCCAGAGGGCCGCCATCGTCTCCTCCGCCGGGCCGGAGGGAGAGATGAAGGGCGCTTCCCGATCGCCGCGCTCGGCGGCAGGCGCCGGGAGCGCCCGCCGATCGAGCTTGCCGCTGGCGGTGAGAGGGAGCGCGGCGAGCACGACGAAGGCGGACGGCACCATGTAGGCGGGGAGCCGGTTCGCCAGGAGCTCGCACAGCTCTTCGTGCGCCGGCGCGCCTCCTGGCGCGACCTCGAGATAGCCGACCAACCGTTGATGGTCGCCCTCCCGCCGCGCGACGACCACCGCCCGCCGTACGAGCGGATGTTCGCAGAGGGCGGCCTCGATCTCGCCCGGCTCGATCCGCAGCCCGCGCACCTTGACCTGGGTGTCGATGCGCCCAAGGAACTCGATGACGCCGCCGACGGCCCATCGCGCCAGGTCGCCGGTGCGGTAGAGCCGCTCTCCCGGCGCATCGCCACAGGGGTTGGGCACGAAGCTCCCGGCGGTCAAGACGGGGTCGGCGAGATAGCCACGGCCGAGGCCGGCGCCGCCAATGCAGAGCTCACCCGCGACACCGATCGGCACCGGCATGGCGAGGCGGTCGAGCAGGTAGATCCGCAGATTGGCGATCGGCCGGCCGATCGGCACGGTCGCGGCGGCGGCCTCCTGGCGGTCGCAAGGCCAGGCCGTCACGTCCACGGCGGCTTCGGTCGGTCCATAGAGGTTGTGCAGCTCGGCGGGAAGGCGGTGGAAGAAATCGTCCACCAGGTCCGGTGGGAGCGCCTCGCCGCTGGCCAGGACGCGCCGCAGTCCGGTGCAGGAGCCGACCGCAGCCTCCGCCAGGAACGATCTGAGAAGCGAAGGGACGAAGTGCACGGTGGTGATGCCGCGCCCCACGATCTCCTGCACGAGATAGGACGTGTCTCGATGCCCTCCGGGGCGCGCCATCACCAGGCAGGCGCCGGTCATGAGCGGCCAGAAGAGCTCCCAGACCGACACGTCGAAGCCGAAAGGGGTCTTCTGGAGGACGCGGTCGCCGCTCGTGAGCCCATACGCCTCCTGCATCCAGAGGAGCCGGTTGCAGATCGCGCGATGGCTGTTCATCGCCGCCTTGGGCCGCCCGGTCGAGCCCGAGGTGTAGATCACGTAGGCCAGGTTGTCGGGCAGCACGCGGCACGGCAGGTCGGAGGCCTCCGACCGGTCGTTCGCGTCGGGCTCCTCGGCGAGCTCGACGATCCGCCCACCATACCCGGCGAGGGCGGCGCCGTGCCGGGTCTGGCTCAGCACCACCGCGGCCGCAGAGCTCTCGAGCATGACCCTCAGGCGCGCCGGGGGCAGGTCGGGATCGAGCGGCAGGTAGGCGCCTCCCGCCTTGAGAATCGCCAGCAGACCGATCACCAGCCCGAGCGACCTCTCGGCGCAGACGCCGACCCGATCCTCGGGTCCGATCCCGCAGGCGGCGAGCCTGCGCGCCAGTCGATTGGCATGCGCGTTGAGCTGGCCGTAGGTGAGCCGGCGATCGCCGGCGACGAGCGCAGTGGCGTGCGGACCGGCGGCCGCCTGCCGCTCGATCAGCCGGTGCAGGACGTGCTCCTGCGCAAACGTGCGATCCGTGGCGTTCCACTCGACGAGGATCTGCTGGCGCTCCCCCTCGCCGAGCAGCGGCATTTCCGTCCATCGTGCAGCCGTGGCCGCGGCCGTCGCGGTGAGCAGCGACCGCAGGTACTCGAGCAGCCGGCCCGCCGTGACGGCGTCGATTCGCTGGCCGTCGTACAGCAGCTTGAGGCTCATCTCGGGAGCCGGGCTGACGACCGCGGTGAGCGGGAAGTTCGTCGACTCGCTGATCTCGACTCCGTCCACCTCGAGGCCGGCCTCGGCCGCGACGCGGGCGGGCCCGGTGGGATAGCTCTCGAACACCCACACCGTCTCGAACAGCGGCAAGCCCTTCACCGCGCTCCACCGTTGCACGTCGGGCAAGGGGGTGGACTCGAATTCGCGCAATCTCGTCTGGCGGCGCTGCAACTCTTCCCACCAGCGGGCGGGCCCGCCGGCAACCGGCGCCGGCACGCGCAACGGCAGGGTGTTGATGAACAGACCCGCCATCGACTCGGAGCCGGGGAGCTCCGCCGGACGCCCCGCCAAGGTGAGGCCGAAGACCACCTCCTCCTCGCCACTGAGTCGGGCCAGCAACAGCGACCATGCCCCCAAGGCCACGATGTTGACGGTGACGCGAGCCTGCTGCGCGAGGCGGTGCAGCTCTCCGGTGATCGACCGCGAGAGCCGCAGCCGCACCTCGCCCCGGGCCGCTGTGCGCGTCGCCCGCGAGGGACCGATGGGGAGCGGGGTTGGGCTGGTGAAGCCGGCGAGCTCCTGGCGCCAGAAAGCCTCCGCCGGCGCCTGGTCCTGACTCCGCAGCCAGGCGACGTAGTCGCCGAATGGACGGGTGGGAGGCAGGCTGGGTGGCTGTCCCCGGCGCCGTCCGGAGTAGATGGCAAACACCTCGCCGAGCACGATCGGCAGGCTCCAGCCGTCGAGCAAGAGGTGATGAAAGGTCCACAGCAGGGCATGGAGGCCGGGCTCGAGCTCGACGAGCGCGAGGCGCATCAGCGGCGCCTCGCGGAGATCGAAGCCGCGCGCGCGCTCGGACGCCGCCAGGCCGGAGAGTCGATCGGCCCGCGCGACGGGTGCGAGGCCGCACCAGCTCTGGCGCTCGATCGGTGCGAGGACCTCCCGCCGGACGATCTGCAGCGGCTCGTCCAGCCCATCCCACACGAAAGCCGTGCGGAGGATCCCATGGCGCTCCATCACCTCGCTCCAGGCGCGCGCGAAAAGCGACGGATCGAGATCGCCGCGCAAGGTGCAGCTCCACTGGAGCAGGTAGGGTCCGTTGCCCTCTTCGTAGAGACTGTGGAACAGCACTCCCTGCTGCAGAGGTGTCAGCGGGTAGACCTGCTCGACCCGGCGGCCGGCTCCGAGCACGCGGTCGAGCGTCACCTGATCGAGCCCCAGGCCTGGGAAGTCCGAGGGTGTGAAGCCGCCGGCCCCCGGCGCCTGGGCATGGGCGGCCAGGTGACGCAGCGAGGCCGCCATCCGCTCGACGAGCGCGGCGAGGGTCTGCAGCCTGTAGACGCCCTCGGCGAAGCTCAGAGTGACGCGCAGGCAGCCGCCGCTCACCGACCCGCTGACCTCGAGCGGATACAGGCGCTGCTGGCGGGGGCTGCGCGCCGCGCCGCTCGACTCCTTGGCCGGCGCGAAGAGCGCCGAGGCGGGGAACACCTGGTCGAACTGGCCAAGATAGTTGAAGCTCACCTGCGCCGGCGGCAGAGCGCGAAGGTCCGCACCATCGGCCGCCGGGGCGAGGTAGCGCAGCACGCCGTAGTTGAAGCCTCGGGAAGGCAGGTTTCGCACCTGCTCCTTGACGCGCTTGAGGAGGTCGGCCGGGCCGGCGCAGCCCGCGATGTCGAGCACCAGCGGCGCGACCGTGGTGAACCAGCCAACGGTGCGCGACAGGTCGGTGTCGGCGAGCCACGGCTCGCGGCCGTGACCCTCGAGATCCACCCGCAGGCGGTCCTCACCGGTGATCGCGGCCCACGCCTCCGCGAGCGCGGCGAGCAAGACCTCATTGATCTGGATGCGATACGCCCGCGCCAGGTCGTGGAGCAGAGCCCGCGTCTCCTCGGCCGCGAACGACAGGACGAGCGAGCGCGAGGAGGCTACCCGGTTGGAGCCGTGCGGATGATCGGCCGGCAGGGTGGCGAACGACCGCCGTGACAGCGCACGCCAGTAGTCCAGCTCGCGGCCCGGCGCCGCCGAGCGCGCGTACTCCTGGAGCCGATCCGCGAAGCGGAGGAACGAGGTGGTTCTGAGAGAGGGCGCCGGCTCCTCACCCTTGCTCAGCTGCGCGACCGCGGCATGCAGGTCCTCGAGCAGGATGCGCCAGGAGACGCCGTCCACGGCAAGGTGGTGGATCACCAGCAGGAGCCGGCTGGCCCCGGAGTCGTCGAGCCGGAAAAAGACGGTGCGCAGCAGCGGTCCGCGCTCGATGTCGAGGCTCGCCTGCGTCTCATCCGCCGCCGCCTCGAGAGCCGCGAGGCGGCGGCCGGGAGGCAAGAAAGAGAGATCGCAGACCGCGAAGACACGGTGGGGCTCGACCGCCACACCGAGCTGCACCCAGCTCTCGCCGACGCGGCGGAAACGCAGGCGCAGCGCCTGGTGATCGCGGACCAGGCCCAAGATCGCCGCGGCGAGGAGATGGGGTGCGACCGTCTGGCGCAGCTCGAGGAGCACGGACTGATTGAAATGGCCGGGATCGGCGAGCTCGTGCTCGAAGAACCAGTGCTGGATGGGCGTGAGCGCCACGGGACCGGCGGCAGCTTCTTCCTCGGCGAGCTGGGGACTTTCCTCGACCACTGCCCTCAACTCGGCAATCGTCTGGAAACGGAAGATCTGCGCCGAAGTGACCTTGAGACCTGCGCGGGCGGCCCGCGAGACGACCTGCAAGCTGAGGATCGATTCGCCTCCAAGCTCGAAGAAGTTGTCCTGGACTCCAACCTTGTCGATGCGCAACACCTCTCGCCAGATCGCGGCCAACGTGCGCTCGATGCTGTCGCGGGGCGCCACGTAGCCCCGCTCGTCGCCGGGGCGGACGGCGGTTGGCGCGGGCAGTGCCCGGCGGTCCAGCTTGCCGTTGGCGGTCACCGGCAGGGCCTCCAGGGCGACGAGTGCGTTCGGCACCATGTAGACAGGGAGGCTCTCCTGGAGAGAGACCCGCAGCTCCTCGCTCCCCACCGCGGCTCCCGGACGGGTGACGTAGTAGGCCACCAGCCGTCGCATCCCGGGCTCGTCCTCGCGCACCACGGCCACGGCCGCCTGGACGCCTTGATGCCTGAGCAGCGTCGCCTCGATCTCGCCCAGCTCGATACGGAAGCCGCGGATCTTGACCTGGTGGTCGGCTCGGCCGCGGAACTCGATCGTGCCGTCCGCCCAGTGCCGCGCGCGATCGCCGGTGCGGTAGAGCCGCTCACCAGGGCGGACCGCGAACGGGTCGGGCAGGAAGCTTGCCGCGGTCAGCGCCGGCTCCGCGGCATAGCCGGCGCTCAGCACGGGGCCGCCGATGTACAGATCGCCCGGTACGCCGATGGGAGCCGGCGCCAGGCCCGCCTCGAGGACGTGGTAGCGCGCATTCTGGATGGGGCGGCCATAGGGGATGCTCGGCCAGCGCGGATCGACCACTTCGACGGGGTAGAAGTTGGACCAGATCGCCGCCTCCGTCGCTCCCCCGAGGCTGATCACCCGGGCACTCGGAAAATGGGCGCGCATCAAGTCCGGGAGCTTCACCGGCACCCAATCGCCGCTCAGGAAGACCAGGCGGAGAGCCGCGGGCGGCACGTGCGGCGGGTCCGGTGCGAGCAGCGGCGCGAGCTGCTGCAGGGCGGCAGGCGCCGAGTCCCAGAACGTGATCGGCTCTTCATGGAGCCGGCGCAGCAGCCGCTCCGGGTCGCGCACCTCCGGCTCGCCGATGACACGGACCGATCCCCCGGCGGCGAGCAGCCCAAAGATGTCGTACACCGACAGATCGAAGCAGAGGGAAGCCATCAGCAGGACGCGGTCGGCTGGCCCGACGGCGAAGGAGCGGTTGACCCACTCGATGAGGTTGACCACCGGCGCGTGGCACAGGGCGGCCCCCTTCGGCTGGCCGGTGGAACCCGAGGTGAAGATGACGTAGGCGAGGTCGTCGGCGGCCGGCGCCTGATCGAGCGGGAGCGCCGGCAGCTCGGCGAACCGGTCGAGCCCGTAGACTCCCCGCTCGTTCGCGCCCGGCGCATCCAGGCAGATCCTGTATGGCACTGCGGGGTCGAGCGCGGCGGCGGCGAGCCGCGACCGCTCGGTCACCAGGTGCCGGATGTCCAGCGTCTTGAGAATCCACTCGACCCGCGCCTTGGGGTAGCTCGCCTCGAGTGGAACGTACGCCGCACCCGCTTTGAGAATGCCCAGCAGCCCCGGCACCATCTCGAGCGAGCGCTCCATCCAGATCGCCACGTAGGCCCCTCGTCCGGCACCGAGGTGGGCGAGCCCGCGAGCCAGCCGCTCGGCCTGCCGCTCGAGCTCGCCGAAGGAGAGGCTGCGGTCGCCGCACAGCACGGCGACCCTATCGGGAGATCTCCGGGCCGCCGCCTCGACGAGGTGGACGAGCGTGACGCCGCCACACCCTGGCCTCATGGTGTCGTTCCACTCGCACAGCGCCTGGTGGCGCTCGGCGGCCGAGAGCAGCGGCAGATCCGCGAGCCGCTGCGCCGGATCGGCCGTCACGCCGGCGAGCAACGCCTCGAGGTGCCCCTGCATGCGCGCCACCGCCGCCTGCTCGAACAAGTCGGAGTCGTATTCGAAGACCGCCAGGAGCCCCCCCTGCGACTCCTGCATCATGACGATGAGATCGAACTTCGCCGCCCGCGTCGCGAGCTCGACCGGCGCGAGCTCGAGACCCGCCACCGAGAGGGCCGGCAGCGGCGCATTCTGGAGCGCGAACACGATCTGGAAGAGAGGCGTATGGTGGAGGCTCCGCTCAGGCTGCAGTGCGTCGACGAGGAGCTCGAAAGGCACGTCTTGATGGGCGAAGGCGCCGAGTGCCACGTCGCGGACGCGGGCGAGCAGCTCGGCAAAGCGGGGATCGCCGTGCAGGTCGGCGCGCAAGGCCAGCGCGTTGACGAAGCAGCCGATGAGGTCCTCGATCTCCGGCCGGGTGCGGTTGGCAATGGGCGTACCGACGACGAAATCGCTCTGACCGGTGTAGCGGGCGAGCAGCACCTCGAAGGTGGCGAGGAGGGTCATGAACAGCGTCACCCCCTCCTTGCGGCCGAGCGCCGAGAGCGCGGCGCGCCGCTCCGTGTCGATTCGGAAGTGGCGGCGCCGGCCCGGATTACCGCCCGGCCGGCGGCGGCGCGGCTGCGCGAACGGCAGCTCGAGCACGCCCGGCGCGCCGGCCAACCGAGTGCGCCAGTAAGTAAGCTGCGCCTCCAAGATCTCGCCTCGCATCCAGACCCGCTGCCAGTGCGCGAAATCGGCGTACTGGTAGGGCAGCGCGGGGAGCCGTGGCGTCTGTCTCGTGGAGTAGGCCTGATAGAAGGCGGCCACGTCACGTACCAGGATGCCGATCGACCATCCATCGGCCACGACGTGGTGGAGGGTCAGCACGAGGAAGTGCTCCTCGGGCTCGAGGCGCAGCAGGCAGGCGCGGACCCACGGTACGGCGCTCAGGTCGAATGGCCGTGCGGTCTCCTCATGGACCAGGAGCTCTACGACGGCGCTCCGCCGGCTTTCCGGAATGGTGGTGAGGTCGACGACAGGGAGGGGGAGCTCGGCCCGGGCAATCCTGGCCCGGGCGATGCCGTCCGACGAGACGATGCGGGTGCGCAAGACCTCGTGGCGGTCGAGCAAGGCGGCGAGGCTCCGCGCGAGCGCCGCCGCGTCGAGCGGCCCGCGGAGCCGCAGGGCCGAGGGGATGTTGTAGCTGGAGCTCGACGGCTCGAGCTGGGCGAGGAACCAGAGCCGCTGCTGAGCGAAGGAGAGCTCCAGGTCCCCCTCGCGTGGCAGCCGGTTGAGGGTGGGCCGCGGACCGCTCGCACCGGCGCCGAGCCGGGCGTCGAGGCGAGCGGCGAGGCCGCCGAGCGTCGGCGCCTCGAAGAAGGCGGCGAGAGGGAGGTCCACTCCGAAGCGCTGGCGGACTCGCGCCTCGACCTGGGCCGCCTTCAGGGAGTGACCGCCGAGGTCGAAGAAGTCGTCCTCGGGGCCTGACGGCTCCGCTCCCAGCACCTCGCTCCAGATCGCCGCCAGCATCTCCTCGGTGCCGGTGAGAGCCCGTCGCGCCGGCACCTGGGTGCCCGCGGCAACGGGAGGCGGCAGGGCGCGACGATCCAGCTTGCCGTTGGGGGTGAGCGGCAGGCGCTCGAGCGCCACCCAGGCCTCCGGGACCATGAACTCGGGCAGCCGCGCGCGCAGGAAGGCCCGCAGCTCGCGGATCGGCACCGCGCCCTGTCGCGGCACGACGTACGCCGCGAGGAACGGGGCGCCGGCCGCGTCCTCGTGCCGCACCACGGCGGCGGCTGCGAGGTCCGGATGCTGCGCCAGCGCCGCCTCGACCTCCACCAGCTCGAGGCGGAAGCCGCGCACCTTCACCTGGTCGTCGGCGCGGCCGACGAGCTCGACGCAGCCGTCCCAGCGGTAGCGGCCCAGATCGCCGGTCCGGTACATCCGGTCGCCCGGCCTTGCGGTGAACGGATTGAACGTGAAGCCGCGCTCCGCCGGCTCGCCGGCCAGGTAGCCGCGCGCCAGGTAGGGAGTCCGGATGCAGATCTCGCCGAGCTCTCCCACGCCGGCCAGCCCGTCGGTTTCGTTGAGCACCAGGAGCTGAGCTCCATCGATGCCGGCGCCGACGGGGATGCGAAGACCCTGGCCCGGCGTGGCGGCGAGATCATCGGGGCGCCGGGGCTCATAGACCCCCATCGCCTGCGGGGTCTCCGTGGTGCCGTAGAAGTTGACGCAGCGCGCGGCAGGCGCCAGCGTAGCGAAGCGGGCAAGGTCCCCGGCGGTCAGGACGTCGCCCCCGAAGAAGGCATAGCGCAAGGACCGGATGCGGGCCCGGGCGTCGCCCAGCGCTCCCTCGGCGAGCATGCGCCCGAGGGCGGGTGTCAAGTGGATGACGGAGGCTCCCTGCTCCGCCAGCCACGCGATCAGGCGCCGGGAATCGGCGAGAACGCCGGGCTCGGGCACCAGGAGGACGGCCCCCAGGCTGAGCGGCGCAAAGACGTCGCGCAGCAGAGGATCATGAGAAAGGCCGGACAGCATGCTGAAGCGGTCGCCGTCGCCCAGCCCGAAGTGTTGTGCGTACCAGGCGAGGAAGTGCGATACGGGTCGATGGGTGCCCATGATGGCCTTGGGGCTGCCGGTCGATCCCGAGGTGAAGGCGAGATAGGCGAGGTCGTCGGGACCGGCGGGCTCCCAGTCTTCGACCGCCTCGGCCGCCGCGCCCGGCGCCAGCTCCAGGTCATGCGCCAGACGGAGGCGGAGCCGGGCGGGGATCTCCGCCAAGCGGGCCGTCAGCTCGACCGGCAGCTCCGCAGACCCGATCTCGATACAGGCGCGCGGCTGGGCGAGGGCGGCGCAGGTGGCGAGGCGGGTCGCCGGATAGGCCGGGTCGAGGAGGACGAAGGCTCCTCCGGCGCGCAGCACCCCGAGCAGGGCGCAGACCAGGGCGGTGCTTCGCGGCCCGAAGATCGCGACCCGATCGCCCTGCTCGAGGCCCGCCATCCGCAGGGCCGCGGCAAGGCGCCGGCTCGACAGGTCGAGGTCGCCGTAAGTAAAGGCGCGCCGAGCCTCGGCCACCGCGAGGCTCCCCGGCGAACGGCGGGCCTGGGCGAGGAAGCCGGCGTGCATCGGCCCCTCGTTTCCGGCAAGGAGATCCTGCTTCGGGTCCGGCAGCAGCCCGCGGCTCCCGGCGGTAACGAGGCTGTGGCGATCGATCTCGACCTCCGACAGTTCCAGGCACTGCACGAGGAGCGTCTCGTACTGGAGCAGGAGCTCGCGCATCCGCGGGGCCGCAAAGAGCTCGGCGCTCCAGACCAGCGTGAAGTGGAAGGTGTCGTCGCGCTCCGCCACGTAGAGCGTCAGGTCGAACTTCGACGGGATCTCGGGAAGCAGCGGGGGGTCGGCCACGAGGTCCGGCAGACGGATCTCCTTGGCGGGGTAGCTCAGCATGTTGAAGAACGCCCGTAACCAGGGGAGCCGGCCGGAGCCGCGGTGCGGGCGGACCTCTGCGAGCACCTTCTCGAACGGCACATCCTGGTTCGCCAGCGCACCCAGAGTGACCTCGCGCATGCGCCTGAGGAGCTCGCGGAAGGTGGGCCGGCCGGACAGGTCGGCGCGCAACGCGAGGGTGTTGAGGAAGCAGCCCATCACCCGTTCGAGCTCGCGGCGGCCGCGATCGGCGACCGGGGCGCCCACGATCAGGTCCTGCTGCCCGCTCAGGCGGGCGAGCAGGGCGGCGAAGACGCCGAGGAGCGCCATGAAAGGTGTGGCCTGTGCGGCGCGCACCAGGGCGCGGAGCCGCTGCGCCGTCGCGGATCCGAGGATGAGCTTGCAGTGGGATCCGCGGAAGCTGCCGGCACCGGCGGACGCGAAGTCGGTCGGGAGATCGAGCCGGTCCGGTGCGCCGGCGAGCACCTCGCGCCAGTACTCGAGCTGCGTGGCGAAGGTCTCGCTCCGGCCGCCTGCGCGCTGCCAGCAGGCATAGTCGGCATATTGGAGCGGCGGCGCGGCAAGGACCGAGGGCAAGCCCTGCGCGCAGCTCTCGTAGAGGCTTACGATCTCACCCACCAGTATCCCCATCGACCAGCCGTCGCACGCCAGGTGGTGCAGGGTGAGCAGGAAGACCTGCTCGCGGTCGGAGATCAGCGCCACCCGGGCACGCAGCAGCGGCCCCGCGGCAAGATCGAAGCCGATCTCGGCCTCGCTTTGGGCGAGCCTTCGCGTCTGCGCCTCGCGTCCCGAGGGTGACAGTCCGCGGAGATCGACAACCGGGAGCAAGAGGTCGCAGAGAGGAAGCACCTCTTGGCGCGGCTCTCTTTCGCTCGAGACCACCCGGCTGCGCAGCACCTCGTGGCGGCGCATGACCTCGCGTAGGCTCGCGGCGAGCACACTGACCTGCAGGCGTCCATGGAGGCGCAGCGCCAAAGGCATGTTGAGGGTGCCATGCCCCGGCTGCATTCGCTCGAGGAACCACAACCGTTCCTGGGCATACGAGAGAGGAGCAGGCCCCTTGGTGGGCCGCACCGGGATGCCGTGTTCGCGCTCTGCCTCTTGGGCCTGCAGCAGCTTGTGCAGCAACGCCCGCTTGGCCGGGGAAAGCCTCTCGATCCGTTCCAGCTCCGCGGTGCTCATGCTCTTGTTCCTGCTAAGTGCTCTTGCCCGGAGAGGGCACCAATGGCCTCCTCCTCGTCCATCGCTTCCAGGCGGGCCAGTAGATCGTCGACGCTCGAGGAGGCTGCCGCCAGAGCAGCGTCGAGGCAGGCGGCCAGACCCGCCACCGTGGGAGTGGTGAACATCTCGCGCAGCGCCAGACGCACGCCGAACTGCTCGCTGATCCGTGCCACGATGCGCACGGCGAGCAGCGAGTGGCCGCCGAGGTCGAAGAAGCTGTCCTCGACCCCCACGCCGCTGCGCTCCAGGACGTCCTCCCAGATCCCGACCAGGAGCTCTTCGGTCGGCGTCCGCGGTCCCACCGGCGCCACGGCGAG
>DASZZM010000060.1:0-15504 GCA_035544895.1 Thermoanaerobaculia bacterium | reverse complement strand
CGACCCACAGTGGAGGCTGCCGGTGCCGCTTGCGCTTGCCCATCGCCATGCTTGGAGTCCTCCAGAAGCTGCCTCCAAGTTTACCGGCCCTCGACCGCTAACTCAAGATGTTTAAACCACTTTCACCACGGGCTGCTAGGCTTTGGAGTTCCTTTCCTCATTCTCCTGGTACGCACCATCCAGCCTGTCGCCAGCTCGCAAACCGAGGACATGTGGAACTGGTTTTCCCCTTCCGTGCTACCAACTCTCTCCCTCATCGTCGGCGTTCTCGTTTCCGATTACAAGAATAAGCCTGATCTCAGCCAGCCTGCGGACCTCCCCCTCTTCCTCCTCGCTCTAGCCCTTTCAGTGCTCTACCTCCTCGCCGTTTTCGTGACCCTCGTCATGAGCCCGCTTCAGCCAGGGGAAACAACCGATCTCCTCAAGAAGTCCCACGTCTATTTAGGACCCGTCCAGGGCCTAACCGCCGGCTGCCTCGCCGTATTTTTTCGCAGTGACCATCCTCGCGCTCTGCGCCCAGGCCGCCGAAAGGCTCCCCCACGAGCACCCCGCGGCCAGGCCCCCGCGTGACCACCTAGCCGCCGCCGGCGCGCTTTACAATGGCGACGCCCGTTCTTGACGCTGATGCGGTTTGCGGGGGCGGGTGCCAGCGGCTGGGACGTGCCAGCCGCATCGATAGAGCGCGGGAGCTCACCCTAGGGGTATGGCCCCAAGGGCCCCATGGGAGTGCTGACCCCAGGGACGCCGGGGCGGCCTCCCGCGCGGATGCAACCGCCTGCAATCGTTGGACTCATTGGACTTATAGGATAGTCCTGACGAGGGGCACTAGCGCCAGTGGGAGGGGCACTAGCGCCAGTGGGGGTGTGGGTTATAAATAGCTCGGCGTGACGAGCCGCAGCCAGTATCCAACCGAATGCCATTCTCAAGGACCAATGCTCAACTCGAACAGCTCCTCCGCGAGCACGGGCCGATGGACTCCTCACGGCTCGTCGCGCTACTCCGAGCCGCAGGCGTCACCGATTCCGCGGCCAGAAAGCGCTTGCAACGCGCGACTGCGCCCGTCGCGAGCCTGCGGGACTTGCGCCTGCCGGGGGGTGGTCGCTTCTGGCACCTCGTTCAACAGCTCGGCACCAAGGAGTATTGGCGTGCTCTCGTCGCAGCGCTGGAGGACACCCAATCCATCTACGGGGTGGCTCTCAACGCCCTCGATGCCCACGGCGGGCTGATCCCCGCCGCGCAGTTCTCGATCGTCAGTGGTGCTCCGCAGAGGGGCGCAGGACACGTGGTCCTTCCTGAGGTGAAGAGAACCCTCGAAGATCTCGGCCTCATGGAAGAATGCAAGGATCCAGAGCTCGGCGCGTGTTTGCGCCTCGCCAGCGTGTCCGGTTTCCGTGTCGCAGAAGTCCGTGAGCGTCGCGCGGCGCGCCTTGCTGAGCGCGTGCTGCTCGAAGCGTTCAAGGAGTGGACGCGGAAGTTGGGCCTGGTGAGCTACGAGAAGGTCCGTCTGCGAGGCGATGATGAGGTGCCGGTGTTTGGCCCCTACGGGTTCGACTATTCGGCGCCAAGCTACGTCCATCCTCTCGGCGATGCGCCCGCGGCGCGTTGCGGTTTCTTGGTCGCGGATGTCGTCCTCAGAGATGGGGTGACTCTAAAGCAGTGTGAATACTTCCTGCGCAAGGCTAAGGAATTGGCACGAAATAACTGCTTGATTTCTACCTTCGCGTAGGGTACTCTTGATGCATGGACTTCGAGACCCTGCGCGCGAAGTACGACAGCCTGGCTCCGGCACTAACGGAACGTTCACGACGACTCTGGGCGGCGACGGAGGCGCGGGCGTTGGGGCACGGTGGAATCGCCATGGTGGAGCGGGCGACCGGAATCTCTCGATCGACGATCGTACGCGGTATTCAGGAGACGAAAGCCGGTGCGACGCTCGGCCCGAACCGGACGCGCAGGCCAGGAGGTGGCCGCAAGAAGGCGACCGACAACGACGCGACGCTGGTGGTGGACTTGGAGGCGTTGGTAGAGCCGACGGCCTCTGGCGATCCTCAGTCGCCACTGCGTTGGACGTCGAAGAGCGTGCGTCGCTTGGCGGCGGAGCTTCAGGCGCTGGGGCACACGGCAAGCCACCGTCTGGTCGCCGATCTTCTGCAGGCCAGCGGCTACAGCCTGCAGGCGAACCGAAAGACCCGCGAAGGACCCCAGCATCCCGATCGCGACGCGCAGTTTCGGTACATCAATGAACAGGTGCGTCACTACCAGAAGCGGGCGCAGCCTGCCATTTCGGTGGACACGAAGAAGAAGGAGTTGGTCGGCGACTTCAAGAACACGGGCCGGGAGTGGAGGCCGAAAGGAGCAGCGGAGCCAGTACGGGTGCACGACTTCGTCATCCCCGAGCAGGGCAAGGCGATTCCTTACGGCGTCTACGACCTGCACCGCAACGAAGGTTGGGTCAGCGTTGGGATCGATCACGACACGGCCAGCTTCGCGGTCCACGCGATCCGGCGCTGGTGGAAACTGATGGGTCGAGCGGCGTACAGTAGCGCCACCTCGTTGCTCATCACAGCGGACAGCGGCGGGAGCAACGGCTCCCGCGTCCGCCTGTGGAAGTGGGAGCTCCGCAAGTTCGCCCAACGCACTGGACTCTCCATCACCGTCTGCCACTTCCCGCCGGGCACCAGCAAGTGGAACAAGATCGAGCACCGCCTGTTCTCTTACATCGCGATGAACTGGCGCGCCAAACCGCTGGTGAGCCTCGCCGCCATCGTCAGCCTCATTGGATCGACCACCACGACCGCTGGACTCAGGATCAGGTCTGAGATTGACGAGGGCACCTATCCGCAAGGTACTGCCCCGACGGACCCCCAAATGGCTGAGATCGATCTCGAGCGCCATACCTTCCACGGCGACTGGAACTACACAATCCACCCCGGCAGCGCTCGAACGAAATAGTCCAGTTATTTAATGCCACTACCTAAGAGCCTTCGATCCATGAGGGCGATGCCCCCCTTTCTCGCCCTCCTAATCGCATTGCGATTCGAGGAAGACGCGTTCAGACAAGGGAGGAGCGCCGGATTTCTCTTGACCACGCCGAGGAATCTCTTTGGCGAGGCTATTGAGAGAGCACTCAACGAGCTTGTACGGATTGTGACGGACGCGGCTGCCACGGGCAATCCCGACCGGATCCAGGCAATCTTCGAATCGTTGCGCCCCTTCGATGGCGCAATGCATCAACTTCGTGGCCCATTCTTCGAACTCCTTACCGGCCATTGTCTGTTGAGCGTGGAGGAAGGCAGAGTCGACATCGACTACGACGTGGTCGATCCAAGCACGCGTGAGGCCACTAACATCGACGTCCTCCATCGCAAGGGCCTCGGTTTTTTAACAGCCTACGAGTGCAAGGGGAAGCTCAGCGCGAGCAGCGTCTCGAGCGACGAGGTCAAAGACTGGCTCCGGCGCCAGGTCCCGAGAATCTATGGATACCTGCGCTCCCAAGACGAGTTCAAGAATCGCAAGATCACGTTTGCGTTCTGGACAACGGGCGTTTTCTCACCGGGCGCCCAGCGCTACCTCAGCGAGATGAAGACGCCGGCGGACACGAAATACTCACTCGAGTGGAAGGATGGCCAAGGAGTGCGCCAGTACGCACAAAAGAACGGTCTATCGAAGATGGTGCGCCTTTTGGATGACTATTTCCGCAGCGCTCCGTAGGCGCTACCTGGTTACACATCGCCTGCACCAGTCTGCTTGTACTCGCGAGCGAGCTGCTGGAGATCGCGTTCCGTACGGACCAGCTCGATCATCACCTGGCGGAACTCAGGTGATATCGCAAGGCCGTAGCGCACCTCTCCCCTGCACGCCTCGACCACCCGCACCGTCGCGCCGACTCTCCGTGCCGGCATCTCACCCCCATCATCGATCAAGGCCGAAGGATGCCAAAAGTAGAGAGTGGCCAGAGGTCGTCAACGCTCTCGCCGAGCGCGATTCCGAGCGAAGACGACCACCTTTCCGGGCGATCCCGACCACCCATTCCGACTCAAGGCCAAGAAGTGGTCGCCTTCAAGCCGGAACGGGTGGTCGCCCTCCATCGGAATCAGTGGTCGCCTTCGACCGCCCACGGCGACCCATGTCGCAGCGGAGGCGTCGCCAAGAACGCGGCGGGGAACTGCGATATGGGATATGGGCAGGGTTCCGGCGAAAAAGTCGGCGCCCAGGCTCCCGAGCAAGGGGATCGACATGAGGTGTAGTCGTCGCAGTCGGCAACAACAACTGCACCAATCCTGCACGAGGCCCGGGAGGGGCCGCAAGCCTATCGGCTCATAGCAAACCTTCAATCACGTCGCGGCACAAGCCGAGCCAGGGCGCTAAGGGGTGAGCCGTAGTGACGAGTCGCGGGCGAGCGATGCTCGGGGCAAGGGAGAACAATGGCCCGTGAGCAAACGATAGGCCAAGGTCCGGCGGCTCGTGACCGCAGTTCTCAACGCGCTGAGCCTCACAGAGAGAGTCGAGCGCCAGGCGTGGCTAGCGGCATAGAACTGCCAGCTCCACGCCGCTGGTTGCCAGCTGGCCTGGAGGTCGTAAAGACCCAACGCGCGGCCGAGAGAGGGCTGAAAGCTTGGCACTCATTTGGCACTCTGCGAACTGTCCAGAGGTGTTTTCTGGCGCCCCCGTTGTCCTCTGATGGCTCTCCGGCAATTCGCGTAAGCCATTGAAGGCGAGGACATTAGGGGACATTGAAGGACAACCTGGAACAACAGCGGACACTGAACTCACCTGCCTTCCAAGCTGTTGGTCGCGGGTTCGAATCCCGTCTCCCGCTCCACGCTGTAATACGACAAAGAACCCTAACCTACTCCGAACAAAGTACTTGCAGGGACTTGCGCGGAAATCGACTTCCGCCTAAACTACGCCTCTATGACCCGGTTTTCGCTGCCGTAGGGTTCCCATAGGGTTCCCAGAGGGTTCCCAAATTCGTTTTGGGAACCCCACCTGGCGGCCCACGGGACGGCATCGTCCGGGGGGGAGGTGGCACATGTCGGAGAGGCTCACCAAGAGGCTCATCGACCGCCTGGCGGCAGAGGCGGACCCTGCTCGCGACACCCTGATCTGGGACGACGAGGTGCCCGGCCTGGTCCTCCGGCTGCGTAGCGGTACCGTTCGCTTCGCCTACCAGTACAAGCACCGTGGCCGGACGCGGCGAGTCACGATCGGGCAGTTCGGCGCCTTGACGCTCGACGAGGCGCGGAAGAGAGCGCGCACGCTCTACGCCGAGGTCAGGTCCGGCGGCGATCCGGCCGCCAGCAAGCGCGCGGCCCGCGAGAAGCGCGCGACGGTCGCCGATGTCGCGGCGCTCTACCTTGCCGATCTGCGACAGCGCGCCGCCGCCGGCGCCAGGCGTGGCAAGCTCTCGACCGCCGCCGAGTTCGACCGCCTGTTGCGACGCGCCATCCTTCCGAAGATCGGTGGCCTCGAGGTCGCCGCGATCACCTTGCCTGAGATCGAGGCGATGCACCGCTCGCTCTATCGCACGCCGCGCCAGGCCAATTCGGCTCTGACCGTCACCAGCGCGGTCCTCGGCTTCGCCGAACGGCGAGGGCTGCGGCCGCCGGGCACAAATCCTTGCAGGCTTGTTGAGCGCCTCAAGGAACGGTCGAAGAGGCGCCGGTTGACGCTGGCCCAGCTTGCCGCGCTCGGCGAGGTGCTGCGCGCAGCTGAGGCATCCGGTGAGCACCCCTCGTCCACCCTCGCCATTCGGCTGCTCGCCCTGACAGGCTTGCGCCGCTCCGAGCTCGTCGGCCATCCCCTTAAGGTGCGGCGAACAGACGGGGCGGGTCTACGGTGGGGCGACGTCGACCTTGACGCCCGATCCCTACACCTTCGCGACGCGAAGACCGGAGCGCGCATCGCGCCGATCGGCCGCGCGGCCACCGAAGCGCTACGGGAGGCAAGGCCGGACGGTGCAAAACCCAAGGACTACGTCTGTCCCGGCAAGCATTCCGGCGCTCCCTTCATCGGCCTCGACAAGCCTGCCCGGCGCCTCTTCGCCCGCGCCGGCATCGACACCGCCGGTCTGCACGCGTTGCGGCGCACGTTCGCTTCACTCGCCGCGGAGCTAGGCTACTCGGAGCTGCTCATTGCCGCCCTGCTGGGCCACCGAAGGGGTGGCGTAACCGCCGGTTACGTGATCGCCGACGCCGACCCCCTTCGGGCCGCAGCCGATCGCGTTGCCTCGGTCATTGCCGCCCAGCTCGATGGCCGCGAACTGGCCACGGTTGCCTGGATCGAGGAGCATCGAAGATGACGTTCTGTTGTCGAGAACAAGGAGAGACGGCAAAGCCACGCCTCCGCCGGAGTCGGGAGTTTCTCGCCTGCCGGGGCCAAAACCCCCGGCCAACCTCACCCTCACTCCGGGGCGGGTTGTCGCACTTATGATGGCGGCGCCATCACCAATTGCCCGACCGGCGGACAGGTGGAAAGGAAAGCCGGATGCCTCCGTTGGGGTCGACAACGGCTGAAGTGAGGTCAGCGATGCGTGACTGTCTAGCCCTCGCCCGTTGCAGCGAAAAACCGTCGAAGTCGCCAACTCTTCTTGGATGCACGACCGAGACCGAAGCCAATTCTGTGTCCCAAGGGACCGCATAAGTAACGGTGGTCAGGCCCCGGTCGGATGTGCGGAGGTAGTAGCTCAAGATTAGCAGAACTTCCTCAGAAAGCCTGAAGGCAAAATCGGTTGAATACAACAACAGATGGATCCTGCGCCCTCCGGGGCGGCCGTAGGAGAGCGCCTTCTGGGTGAGCTCTGTCCAGACCGCGTCTGCTCGCTCGCCGTGGTTGTATACCAATTGAGCTCCCTGGTACTTCGTGCCGCTCGGCAAGAGCGCCACTTCTATCAGGTCGAGGTATTCAGGTGGTGATTCTGGAATAGTGAAGTCGAAGTGATTCTCTGGATTCTGGACCGGCCTTGCGGGCCATGGCAACGAAGCGCCTTCCTTCTCAAGAGTCGCCAAAGTGACCCTTAGTATCAACCCCTCAATTTCCGCCTTTGACCCTGGGAATTTGACGCGGCTAAAGGGGTCAGCATCGGACGCTGCGGGAACTGAAAGCGTACCGATCTCTCCAGTAGGTTTCTTGTGATGTGTCATCGGTCACCACCGTTCCAGCCTCGCTCGACGATTAGAAGATGAGGACTAGGGGCCATGTAGAGTGCTCTCTCCCGTTCCGTGGCGCAGGCCACAGTTGTAGGTGCTCTCTCCTCTCCAGACATAAGGGGGGGCCGTGAGTCCCCCATGGATAAGGAGTACTGACCAGGAGTTACGCGTCCAGCTGTCCCAACACGTCTCTCCCGAGATGCAATCGGCCGCGCAGAAAAACATCCCATGTGTCTAGGCACCTGTTTCGCACATCCTTGAGTGCAGGTCCTTCGGCCTGCTCATAGAGCCGGAGTAAGACAGGCGGAAGCAACCGCACTGCGCCCCAAATTCTAGTTGATGGATTGCGGGTCGCGGCTTCGAACTGGCCTGCGAGTCGTGCGACCGCCTTCTCGATGGCCGGTGCATACGGCACAAGCGAACCGCCAAATTCCGCTAGCCCATGGAACAGATCACCCGCATTGGATGCCAGGGCCGGGCTCTGGACGAACGCCTCGGCGAGCACCGGTCCCTCCTGGCTCTCGAGGATGGCCTCTTCGCGTAGGAGACCGACCACTTGTGCGACGATGATCGGGTCCTCGTCTTCGAAGAAGCCCATAACCAATGGCAACGCGGCCTGCCGCCAGTCGAGTTCACGGAACGATACGGCGACAGCGTTTGCCGCCCCTTTGCGGTGCGCCGTGTGGCCCCGCAGACTCTTTGCGGCAAGGTCGCTGTACAATCCGCGGCCGATGTGGCCTATGGTTGCCCAGAAAGCACCCTGCTCGGCGACTTTTTTGTAGCCGCTTCTGACCATCCGTTTGAGAACGGGAGCCAGCTTCTCAGGATACCGGTGCCACGTGTACCGCAGGAAGTCACTGGCGTACAGTCCTCCCAGGACACGATCATCGCGATGCCCGCAGCAGCGCACAAAGAGTTCGAATGCCCGGTCGCGATCGAAGTTATACAGCGGCAAGCAAAGTCCCTGAGCGGCGACCCGCACCACCGGGTGAGGATCGCCTGCCAGCCGTTCGACCGTGGGGAGGCAGCTCTCGCGCAGCTCGGGTTTCGCGAACATTAGCTTCATCAGGGTGCCAGCAGCCACCCCCCTGACGCTGTTCAAGGCGGCAACGTCCAGATCGACCTGTTCCTTCTCCTCTCTTTCCTCCTCCTCTGCGGTTTCCGCTTCGCCCGTACCCGCCGCAGCGAGCGCCGACTCGGGATCCCGGTGCTCGGCGTAGCTCCGCACCAAGCTGATCGCCCATTCCGACCAGGCGTCCTTGGCGCGCGCCTCGACTAGCCGGCAGACGGCGGACGCTAAGTCATCTTCCTGCAGGTGAGCCTCAAAGTGCCTGAGAACCTTCTCGATTGCCTGCACAGACGCGGGCGCACAATCGGCGGTAGCCCCTCGTCCCGGAGGCGGTGGAGGCAGGACGGCAGTGAGAAGAAAGGTCCGGATGTATTCCCGTGGCGACGATGACGGTACCAGTAGCAGGAGTGCGGCAAAGCGCTCCGGGAATAGCCGAGCCGCGACGCCGAAGGTACGCGCAAAATCTTTGTCGGACCTCTCCACGAACCGGTCCCCTTGCAGACGCCACCCCGGCTTCCTCCCTCCCTTCTTTTCCTTCCAATCTCCAATGATGATTGAGAGCCACGCTCTGTCGCTGAGCAGCGCAACCCTTTCATGGGGAATTGACGAATGGACGGCTGAGCCCTCTCCTTTTAGGTGGGCACTCTGGCCTTTGGGTGGCTCTCCGAACTTCGTGTTCCAGCCCGCAAGCCGCTCTCGTGCGCTAGTCGACATTCGGTCCCGTGGCAGAGCGAAAAGCAGTATGTGCTGCGCCCGCCCGTACCCGCTGCGGCTGAGCGGGCCTCGGGCCTCGAAGTCTCGATGATGCGCACGGACACCGTGCATCTCGTAGCGCGGATGGAAGACCAGCAGTCTCGCCTCGAGCTCCTGATAGATCTCGGCCGAGCAGATGCCGGCGAACCGTTTGATCAGACCCTTAGCGGGCTCGGCGACACTGTCCCGGAGCACCGATCCGAGCTGGAAGCGCCGAGGCTCGACCGCCAGCCACTGCATGGCGAAGTCGGCCAGCTCATCGGGGCCTCCCTGCAAGGAGTAGAGGACTAATCGCTGCAAGGACTTCGACCGCGCTTCGAGCAGCGGCGCGAGGCGATCCACCACTCCAAGACCCTCTCGTCGCGAGAGCTCCCCGCCGGCGCGGGCCAGGGTTTTTCTCAACAGGGTGTTGAGATGGACGAGCCCGCGACGAGGAGATCTGACATAGTCCAAGAACTCGACATGCTCGCCTCGCGCAGGGGGTGCTTCCCAGAAGAGGTCAAGAGAGCGCAAGAGAATCGGGAGGAGCCGATTCCACGCCTCCTCGGGGGCAGCTTCGGCGGCTTTCCCTACGACCTCTCTCTCGGGCTCCCTCGGGTCGAATGCCAGCTGCCCCGACGCCTCGAATTGATCGAGTATATAGAGCAGATGTCCTTCGAGAAGGTTAAACGCGCGCGCTGGATTTCGGCGGGCAAGCTCCTCGAGATAGAACCAGTCGAGGCTTCGCGACCCTACCCGCGCCCGCTCGACTCGCCAGCCAAAGACCGTTGGCGTAAGCTGGTGGAGCTCATGTCCGAGCACGGAGTCGATTCTTTCCTTCCAGCCCTCGTCCCCTGTTTCCCAGTAGGGCATGAGAAGACGCTCGAGCCGCTCGGGTGCAAGTACCGCCACCGACCGGCACACCTCGATGGTTAACGCAATGGGCCGCTCGCTGCCGGACTCTAACCAGCGGGAGAAAAGGCCAGCGTCGTCCAGCGTCTCGAACCATCCCTGGTGCCCGGAGACGACCTGGTCCAGGACGTGCTGGCGCCAGTCGTCCGTCGTTAGTAGCCGCTCGCCAAGCCGTCGCTCGTCGTCCAGGGGCTGCGAGGTCTCCCGTAACATGCCGAGTGCCAGGCGCTGGAGATGGAAGCGGATGTCTTCAGCCCCGAAGATCTCCTCGAGCGTCGCGATGTAAAGCTGCCGGTCCTGGTCGCGAAGCAGCACGAGCAGCTGACGGAGCTGATCGCGCCGGAAGAGCGACTGGTCGTGAATACGGAGCCAGTTGATGGGCTTTTGTCCTCCACCGAGCGCCTCTCTGGCAACCCGTTCAGCGATCAGAAAGTCGAGAAGGCTCTGGTGGGTGAAAGTCACCACCCCATGCCGCGGCGCCCTCAGCACGTTGAGGGATTGCAAAGCCTCCAGCGCCTGGGCCTGCCCGCCGACGAGGCTCACCGGCGCATCGAGCCGACCCTGCTCATCGAGGAAGCTCACCAGCGGGTCGAGAATCGACAACGCACCAAATTGGCCCATCTCGACGAGCTTTCGGTCCAGATTCCGCCGATACTCGAAGAGGAGGCCCGTCTTGGTGACGAAGGCAGGAGACTCGTTTTTCTCGCGGAACAGATCCCACCACAAGAAAAGGGTGTAGGGATGGCGGAGCAGGTCCTGCTGGGCTTTGGAAAGATCGGCGTAGCGGCCCCCCTGCTCTGCGACGAAGCTCTCGACCTGGCCGGCGCTCAGGAGCTTCACCTCCACCCGCTTTGCCAGCCCGGGGCTGCGGCCGGTGAGTTCCCGTTCCCATGCCTTCAGGGTCGGATCGCTGTCGAGGTCAAAGGTGCGGCAGGCCAAGACCACACGAATGCTTTCGACTGCGAGGGCACCTTGGACGATTTCTTTACAGACACGCAGCGCCTCGGCCGAATGGCCGCTTGTCCACCGCAGTGCGTCGAGCTGATCGATGAGCAAGATCGCCGGCCGGCCACCAGCCAGCGCGGCCAGGCAGTAGGCCGGCTCTCCGGCGGGGAGCTCCAGGACGTCACGGCTGTACTTCGAAACGCTCCCCGCAGGCCGTTGTGAGTCAAGCCGTACCGCGAGGAACGGCGTCCCGCGCGCCGCCAGCGTCCACGTCAGCTCGAGCTCGACGTCGCTCTTGCCGATACCCGCTGGCCCATGCAGGAGCACCACTCGTGGGCCTGCGGGGTCATCGAGGAGGCCGAGGAGTTCTCTCGTTTCGAGGCGGGGTAGCAGCTTGCCGCCCAAGAGGAGACCGTCAAGCGAGTGTTCGAAGCTCTGCCGGAGCTTCTCAATCGCGGCTGGCACGTGCGAGTCACCCCGGAGATCGCGCGGCGCGTGCCCCGATTCGCGCAGATGCTCGCGGATCTGATCGCTATAGATCTCGTCGCCGAGCTTCGCGTACAGAAAATCGACCAGGCTCGAGACGATCTCACGCCCCGCCCCCTCCGCAGCCAGACCCGCCGTAAGCTCGAGGTGGCCACGCTGAGAGCCCCAGATGCCGGTCTCGAAGCGCACTTGCTGCAAAAGAGCGAAAGCGTGGGTGCAGTCTGTCTCCATCTTGGGGTCAAGCTTCCATTCCTTGCACAGCCGCTCGAACTGCTCTCGGTGCGCCTTTGAGCTCAGCGCAGTTTGCAGGAATAGTTCCGGGTCGCCATCAGCGCGGTGAGACCGTTCGGCTAGGTCCCGGAGCACCGGCACGGGGTCGCGCGAGACGAACACGAACGTCTCTATTCCCGGTCTCTGCAAGTGCCGCAGGGCGGCGCCGAGGACGCCTGCAGCCGCGAGATCCGCGGCCGACCATCTACCCTCTGTGCCGTTCTCGATCTTGCACTGCTGTACCTCGCGCCAGCCATCGGGGAGGCTCAACTCAAGCTCGATGCCGAAGCCGATCTCGCCGGCGCGTTCCCAGTGAAGCGACGTGACGTCGCCTTGCAGCACGCGCAGAGCCTGCCACGCTAGCCACAGCCGCTCGAACTCGTTGCCGTCTTTGTCGGCACGACCGCCAATTTCCCTGGCCATCTGATACTGCGTAGCGTCAATGACTGCTACGGCCCTTTCTCATTCCCATTCTAGTCAACGGGCAGAGCCCCCGGAAGGAGATCACGATGCCGCGAGGGCAGCCAGTGGCCAAGCCGCGGCCGACCGAAGGGAGGCCGGTTGTCGTGCGAGCGAGCGAAGCGAGCGTGGCACGACAACCCGGCTTGCTACTCACCTTGAAAGAGCGCGGTGCGGACGCTGCCATCCGGTGCCATTCTCCATTCTCCTGGTCCGGGAGCGTGGATTTCGCCTTCGGCATTCCCATTCTCAACGCCCCACCGAGCTTCTGGCATCTCAAGTCGTGAGGAAGGTGTTCGACCCCCAAGGGTTACAGGTAGCTGACCAACCCTTGCCTCTCGTGCTTCCGGTTGGGCTTGGTCGCGAAAGAACCGCGCGACGATGAACGAGGAAGCAACG
The DNA here is from genome assembly GCA_035544895.1 of Thermoanaerobaculia bacterium. Lineage (GTDB taxonomy): Bacteria > Acidobacteriota > Thermoanaerobaculia > Multivoradales > UBA5704 > JASLEW01. The sequence goes on along the minus strand of DASZZM010000060.1, from coordinate 3,084 downwards.
AGGTCGGCCCTCGATGCGCGAGGGTCTCGGTTGAGCCGGTCGTGCTGGCTGCGGCTCCTGCCGGCAGACCAGGCAGCTCAGCCGGCAGAGCTGCGCAGGTGTGCCGGCAGCGGCTCGCATGGTCCGGACGAGTGCCGGCAGCGGTCTCTTCGCAGCCGGAGAAGATGAGGTCAGTGCGGCAGCCGCTCGGACTGAGCCTCGCGGCGGCGGGGGCAGTGCCGCAGGTGGGCGATTTCGGCTTGGTGGGAAACGAAGCTCCTGCCGCAGCCGGAGCGGCAGGCGATCGGCTGTGCGGCAGGCTGGCCCCGGTGTAGGAAAGAGGGAGCCACGGCGCCTGGCGATACCGCAGGTTCGCGTGCCGGCAGGAGCACTCCTGCGGTGGGAGGCGGTGCGGCAGCCCTTGCGGCGGCGACGGGCGGCATCGCGGCCCAGGCGGCGCTGGCGAGGACGCAGCCGGCGGCGGTGAGCTCGTGGGCGATCGAGGCGAGCAGAGCCCAGGGCCACTCGAGCTGGCCGCCGGCGAGGACCTGGGGGACGGTGCGGCCGGTGAGGCCGGAGACGACCAGGGGGATGACCAGGCCGCCGGAGGCGGCGAGCACCGCGATCCAGGCGGCGGCCAGAGTACGGCGCCAGGCCTGGATCTGGGCGACGGTGTGGGCGAGGTAGAGGTTGCCGCCGGTGAGGACGAGGGCGGTGCCAATGCCGGCGAGGACGAGGAGGGCGCGCTCGGCGGCGGGTGTGACAGGCAGACGATCGGCGGCCAGCAAGGCGAGGACCAGGCGGGGGGCTTGCACCAGGATCGCGGCAACCGCGATGAGGAGACCGGCGCGGCGGGAGGTCATGAGCGTCTCCGCGCCGCTCGGCCCGGGCTGGATGGACCAGGTGCGAAAGCGCGTGTCCGAGGGGCCCTGGTCGTGACGAGAGGGTCAAGGCCGGCTGCCGGGCTCGACGCTCCATAGATGGCCAAGCTCGCGCTCGAGCCGGCGGCCGGCCGGAAGCAGGCGAACTGGAGGAGAAGGGCCAAAGGGCTCGCTTCCCGAGGCGACGCAGGCCCGCAGCCTTGCGCTGGAGCACGCCGGAGTGCGCCGGCCGGACGGCGAGCTGCAGCCTGGACGGGCCGCTGCCGGGCCGCGGACGGACCATAGGTGGCCAAAGGCCATCTATATGGAACGTGGCCACCTATGGGCGCCGCTGCGGCCAAAGGAAGAGCGCGGGCGAGCAGGCGCGGGCCGGCAGGCGGCAGGGGGAGGGTGAACCTTTCCATCAGCTCTCCTCCTCCGGCTTGCCCGGCGTGCCGGAGAGCGACCAGCGGCAGGTGCTGCCGGGGCCGAAGCCCTGGCGGCGGGTGGCGATGCCCTCGCGCTGCTTGGCGCGGCGCAGGGTGCGCCCGGAGATGCCGGCTTCACGGGCGGCGGTCCAGACCTCGGCGGTGGAGAGCGGCCGGTCGGCGAGCAGGCTGCGCAGGAAGGCGCGGGCCTCGTCGAGCGAGGACAGCTCGTCGCCGGTGGCTTCGGGAGCGAGAAGGTCGCTGGCGCGCAGGGGGCTCTCGCCGGCCCAGCGGAAGCCCTGTGCGTCGACGGTGTAGGCGAGGGTGGGGCCCAAGCCGGCGAGGTTGGACTTGATATGCACGAGGGCACGGTCGGCCGCGTCGTCGCCGCAGCAGCCGGCCAGCAGCACCGAGCGGGCGGCAGCGGCGAAGTCGATCGAGCCCTGGCCGGCGTAGATACTGCGCGTGCCGCGGGTTTTGTTGAGGTGGCGGATGGCGAGGACGGCGCAGCCGTAGCTGTCGGCCAGCCGGGAGAGGGGAGCGAGGATGGCGCGTACCTCGTTGGCGCGGTAGGCGTCGGTCTTGGCGCCGAGGTAGGCGACGATCGGGTCGAGGATGACGAGACGCGGGCGGAGGTCGGCCACGGCCTGTTCGAGCTCGGCGAAGTCGTCGCTGTGGGCGAGATCGAGGGGCTGGTCGTGGAGAAAGACCGCGCCGAGGTCGGCGCCCAGCAGGTCGAGGCGCGGCCGCAAGGTGTCGCCGAGGCCGTCCTCGGCGGTGAAGATGAGCGAAGGGAAGGGCGGGAACGGCGGAGCGCCGGGGAGGCCCTGGCCGCGGGAGCCGGCGGTGGCGAGAGCCGCGGAGATCCAGCTCTTGCCCTGGCCGGGGTCGCCTTCGAGCAGGGTGAGCTTGCCGAACGGGATGTAGGGGCGCCAGAGGAAAGAGACCGCCTGCGGCGCGACGTCGGCGGCGCGGCGGACGCGGGAAGGGCGCCGGCCAGGCCGAGATGCAGGCGCATCGCAAGGGCGGGGTGCCCGCTCGGCGAGCCGCTCGATCTCGCCGCGGATGTCGGCCGCCGTCTGGCCCTCGCTCTCGCGGGCGGCGATCCAGTCGGAGACATCGCCTTTGTCGGGCAGAGCCGGCAGCTCGAGGAGCCGGATGTCGAGGGCCTCCGCGGCGAGGCTCGCGGCGACCGTTGCGGCGTGCTGGCGGCCGGCGGGGTCGCGGTCGGGGAGGATCACCGCGCGGGCGCCGCGCAGGGCGGCGCCGTAGGGCGGCCGCCACTTGCCGGCGCCGCCGGGGTTGGTGGTGGCGGTCAGGCCCAAGGCGGCGAGGCGGTCGGCGTCTTTCTCGCCCTCGACGAGGAAGACCGGGGAGCCGGCGCGCACCGCGGCGAGGGTCTCGGGCAAGCGGTAGAGGATGCGCTCGACGCCGTCGAGGTTCCAGGCCCAGCCGCCGGCGGGCAGCGGCCGGCGGCAGGCGAAGGATTTGCCCCGCTTGCGCAGGACCTGGAAGCGCAGATCGCCCTGGGCGTCGCGGTAGTCGTAGACCGCTTCGATCTCGGCGGGAGAATCTCCGCCGGCGGGCAGGTCGAGGCCGAGGCGGGCGGCGAGATCGCGCCAGCCTCCTCCCGCCCGGCAAGCGTCACAGAACCAGGTGTGTTTGCCGGGGTTCCAGCGCGCCGAGGGGTGGCGGTCCTGGTGGGCGGGACAGAGGAAGCGCAGCTCGCCTCCCTCGCGCCGGCCGTGGCGGGCCGCCAGGGCGCGCTCGATCGCCGCCAGGCACGTGGGGTCGGGGGGCATGGAGTGCCTCCGCGG
>DASZZM010000059.1:0-307885 GCA_035544895.1 Thermoanaerobaculia bacterium | reverse complement strand
TTGCCCATCCTTGTCCTCCCTCCTCCCGAAGGGAGCCGCCCCTCTTTCCCCTACGCCTGCCGTCTCCCTCATCGTCCCTGCTCTCCGGAGCAGGAAGCTCGCCTCGACCGGCTCCCGCCCCACCACCTTCCGAAACGGCTGACGGGGGATGGCCGTGTTTGACACCCCTCCCGCCCAGCCGCTAGACTCTCTCGCCTCAGTGGGGCCGTAGCTCAGTTGGGAGAGCGCTTGAATGGCATTCAAGAGGTCGACGGTTCGATCCCGTTCGGCTCCACCAATCTAACCATCTCAGGAATAATAACTTAGACGATTCAGGCTGTCTGCCTTCACTTCCCAAAGCGTTGACTTTGGGAATTGGGCGACTGGTGGGCGTTTGCGGCTAGGGGCTAGATGCCTGCTCTCGCATCCCATGCATCCGGCGGCTCGCTGGTACTCGTTTTAGCTCCTGGGGAGCAGCCCGCAGAGGCGAAGGACACGCCATGACACACAAACATTTGACCGAAGCTGACTTGCAAACGCTCCTCCGCACTCCGGTTCAAGAAGGGCGGACGGTCGAGTACAAGGAGACCCTCCCTGGAGCTAGCGATCAGGACAAGAAAGAATTCCTTGCCGATGTGACCTCCTTCGCTAATACGCTTGGTGGCACAATGTACTTCGGCATCCGAGCGGAATCGGGCATACCCACTGCTATTTGCGGCATCCCGAGCAACCAGGTGGACGATGCCGTTCAACGTTTGGACAGCATCGTTAGACATGGCATCGACCCCCGAATTCCGGCGTTCCACATAGACCCAGTTGGCTGCGGCACAGGAGAAGCTGTCCTCGCGATCTTCATTCCCAAGAGCTGGGCTGGTCCGCACATGGTTACCTACAAGGGTACGAGCCGCTTCTTCGCACGCAATTCCGCCGGCAAGTACCAGCTCGACGTTGACGAGATTCGTGCTCAATTCATAGGCGCGGAGTCTCGAACGGAACGGCTGCGAAGATTCCGACGTGATCGCCTCGCCCAGATCGCCGGTGGCGAGTCCGTTCTCGGTAGTGTTTCCGGAGCAATTATCGTCCTGCATCTACTTCCATTACAGATGTTTGATAGCTCTTTTGCCTTGGATTTTGCAGCTCTGGAAGGGCGGGGCCTAGTAAGCCTTATGCCGATCTACAGGTCTAGCATTAACTTCCGGCACAACTTCGATGGCCTTCTCACCTCTGGCTTCGACGGGGACAGTTACGTCCAGGCGTTTCGGAATGGAGTGCTGGAAGCAGGCGACAAGTCGATGTTACAAGATAGAGGACATGGCCGAGTTATACCGAGCACGAGATTCGAGTTCGACCTGTGCGATTTCCTTGAGGGCGCAGGCAGTTTTCTACAATTTGCCGCGATAGAGCCTCCCATATTTGTTGGCCTGAGTGTCTTGAACGCTCGCGGTTACTACATGGCCGTCCCGCAGGAGTCTCACTACTACCTAGAAAGACGACTGATCGACTCCTCCGACCTCGTTGTTCCCGAAGTGGTAATGGCTTCATTCAATGCGCGCCCATCTTCTGTGCTAAAACCCGCTTTTGATCTAGTTTGGGCCGCAGCAGGTTGGCCCCGCTCCATGAACTACGACGAAGCAGGGACTTGGAGGCTAGGAAAGAAGTAGCGATAGGATGCTCTGGCCAATCTTGCTCTTATTTCCTTGGCTGGCGCGAAGTCATTCACTGTGTTATTGTCACTCTTCCTCTCGACTTCCCTTTGGCTGTGCCAGTGCCGATTATGTGTCGATCAGAGGCCATCCTTCAAGGCCGCGAAAGCGCACAACATCTGACTAAGGGGTGCCTCAGCCACGCGTTGCTCATACATGGAGCGCCACTTCACGAACAAGTCACTGGCAAACGCCTTGGGCCGACGCGGAGGCGGTACTCAGGGGGCGTGGTCGCAGCGAGGCGACGGACGTCGCCGGCACCGGTCGTTGCGAAACGATGAAGAGCGTCGAGAATGCGGCGCTTGGCCTTGGGCTCGAGGCGAGCGAGATCTCTCTCGGCGGGGGGCGTCCAGAGGACGCGGAGTGTCACGGAAGCCGCAAGCGCTTGCGGAGTTCCTCAGTGGTGACGCCGCGGCCTTGGGCGGCGTCGCGACGAGCCTCGGTGAGTTGACCGTCGTGGTCGTCGTCGTCCGGCTCATCGTCGAGGGGCGCCCGGTCGAGGGCCTGAAGGACTGCGGCGTCGCCGAGCTTGCGCAACGCCTTCTCGGCCGCGGGGAGGTCGGTCTCGGGCAGAGCGTCCAAGATCTCGTGAAGCTCGGCTCGAGTCATGGAGAGAGTGTAACGCATCGGGGCGCCACGCTCAGCGGCCTCCCTCTTCAGCGACGCGCCGGCGCAGGTGGGCGTAGAGCGAGTCGTAGAGGAAGGACGCGCGATCGACGATCTCGGCGTCGTCGGAGGCGACATCGGTAAAGCCCTGGCTGATCGCCCACAGGCCCGCGGACTCGGGCGTCGTATCGATCTCGGCGGGAAAGTCTGCCCCGTGAACGATCCGGGCGAGCTTCTGCAGCGCCGCGTCGCCGGCGAGGTGCTCGTCGACGAGCTGCTCGAAGGAGCAGCGGCCCCGTTCGTCGCGGTGAGGATAGCGGGCGCCCGGGGCGTCGAAGCCGAGGGCGTCGTCGCGAAGCTGCACGGCTGCGACCTCCTCCGGCGCGACAAATTGGATCTCGGCCTGAGGATCGACGAAGCGCCGCACCAGCCAGGCGGTCGCCGTCCGGTTGACGTGCACGTGGCGGCGGGTCACCCACTTCATCGAAGCCCCCGCACGCCAACCGGCCACCCGGGACGAACGACCCTTCGCCGGCTGCCGGCCGCGGCTCCGCCGGTCGCCTGTCGCGGCACTCCTTGCTCGTAGCGAGATGTCATCATGGCTTGTTTCTACCAGTTGCCATCAACACATGTCAACTGCTAGTGTTCTGCTCGCCATGTCCGCACCGAAAACTCCCCCGCGAGATGGAGCGCCGGCCGGCGGCTGGATCGCGCGGCTCCACCTCGGGCCGGGAGTGCGTGCGCTCGCGGCCGCTCTCTTCGTCTACGGTTTCGGCGAGGAGCTCTGGTTCCGCTATCTGCCGGCGTACTTGCGGGTCTTGGGCGCGTCGGCTTTCCTCGTCGGCCTGTTCGGCACCTGCAAGGATCTCTTGGATGCGGGCTATGCCTACCCAGGAGGCCTGATCGCCGATCGGCTCGGCAGCCGGCGCGCGCTTCTCCTCTTCGGCTTGCTGACCACGGCAGGATTCGTCCTCTACCTCGCCTACCCGTCGGTGCCGGTCCTCTTCGCCGGGCTGCTGCTGGTCATGGCGTGGCAGTCGCTCGGCCTGCCGGCCACTTTCTCGCTGATCCGCGAGGAGCTTGCAGGCGGCGGGCGGCTGGTCGGCTTCACCGTGCAGTCGGTGGTCAAACGGGTGCCCATCATCCTGGCGCCGCCGCTCGGCGGCTGGCTCATCGGCCGCTACGGCATGGGTGGCGGCATGCGCATCGGCCTCGGCGTTGCGGTCCTCACTTCGCTCCTCATGCTCCTCGGGCTGCGGCGCGCTTTCAAGCTTGCCCCGGCGCCCGCCGCCACCCGCCCGGCCGCGCGCCGGCCCAGGGCTCGCCTCCATCCCGCCCTCCGGCGCCTGCTCGTCGCCGACTGCCTCATCCGTCTCTGCGAAGGGCTGCCGGAGGTCTTCCTGGTCGTCTGGGCCTTGGAGATCGTCAAGGTCTCGCCGGCGCGGTTTGGCGTCCTCACCGCGATCCTGATGGCGGCCGCCATCGCCTCGTACTTCCCGGCGGCGCTCCTCGCCGAGCGGGCCGAAAAGAAAGCCTTCGTCGTCCTCACCTACGTCTTTTTCACTCTCTTCCCACTCGCCGTCGTTTTCTCCCACTCCTATGCCGCGCTGGCGGCGGCCTACATCGTCGGCGGTCTGCGCGAGATCGGCGAGCCGGCCCGCAAGTCCCTGATCGTCGATCTCGCCTCTGAAGACCCCGGCGCGACCGTCGGCCTCTACTACTCCATCCGCGGGTTCGCGGTGGCGGGAGCCTCGGCCATCGGCGGCGCCCTGTGGACCCTCAGTCCGCGCCTGACCTTTTTCGTCGCGGCCGGGCTCGGCGCCGCCGGCACCCTCTGGGCTGCGCTGTCGCTGCCTTCCCGGCCGCTCGTTCAGCGGCGCGTGCTACTGTAGCCAGCTGTCACTCCCGCGGAGGGTCCTTCAATGCGCCGCCCGGTCGCGCTCGCGCTCGCCATTGGCTCGGTGTTGTGGGCCGAGCGCGCGGCTCCGCAAGGGCCAGCCGGCAGGTGATTCCGCTCGAACGCGGCGCCGAGCAGCGTCCCGGCCAGCCTGCTCCGCCTATTCCGCCTGCTCCGCCTGCTCCGCCTCTCGCCGATCCGCGCGACGCTCGGGTCTGGGAGGAGGACTTCGAGGTCGCCTCGCCCGACTACCGGGTCGACGACGTCCCGCCTTTCTTCGAGACTCTGCTCTACGCCTTTCAGCACACCCTGGTCGACGTTTCGCCGTATGTGCTGCCGCTGGTGGTCGCCGGGGCGGTCGGCTATTCGGCCGCGCAGGCCGCCGCCATGGTCTCGGCGTGCCTGGTCTGCATGGGGCTCGCCACTTTCGCCAATGCGACCTGGGGAAACCGCCTGCCGTCCGTACTCGGTCCCTCGGCGACCGACACCGGCGCCATGGCCTCGGCAGGCGCGATCTTCGGCGCGCCGGCGATGTGGATGGCAGGGCTGGTCGGCGGCCTGATGGAGATCGCCATCGGCGCCAGCGGCGTCCTCGCTCGGCTGCGCCGCTTTCTGCCACCCTACGTCTGCGGGATCATCGTGCTCACCATCGGCGTCACGCTGGCCCGCGTGGCGGGCGGTTGGCTGTTCATCGACCCGCGCCCCAGGATGCTCGGCCTGGCCGGCGCGACCGTGCTCGCGGTCCTCATCCTCAACGTGATCGGCGCGCGGGGCCGCCGGTTCGGGCTCGGAATCCTCGCCCGCGGCTCGATCCTCTTCGGCCTGCTGCTCGGCGGCGTCGCCGGCGCGAGCCTCCTCGGCCTCGCCGACTTCGCCGCCCTCGGCCGCGTCCCCTGGCTGGGCTTGCCGCGCTTGTTCGCCTTCGGCGGTCCCGGGCTCGGCTGGGAGCTGGCGGCCGGAGCCGTGGCGGGTGTGGCGATCGGCTATCTGGGATCGATCGCCGAGTCGATCGGCGACTACGCCGCGACCTGCGCGGTCGTCGGCGTCGCCTACCGCGTGCGCCACATGAACCGCGGCATCACGGTCGAAGGGATCGCCTCGGCGGTCGGGCCGCTCTTCGGAGCGCTGCCGCTGACCACCTATGCCCAGAATATCGGCGTCATCGCGACCACCCGCGTGGCCAGCCGCCGCGTCGTACAGGTCGCGGCGGGACTGCTCCTGCTTTACGGCCTGTCGCCCAAGCTGGGCGCTCTCGTCGTCCTCATCCCGCGGCCGGTCGTGGGGGCGGTCTTCCTCATGATTTGCGGGATGATCGCCGTCACCGGCCTGCGCCTGCTCGGGAGCGCGCCGAAAGACGACGCCGCCTACCTGACCACCGCACTCACCCTGGCAGCGTCTCTCACGCTGCCGCTGTTTGCCTCTGCCAAGGCCCCATGGTTCGCCGCGCTGCCGCCGCTCGCTCGGCTGATGCTCTCGAATGGCGTAGTGCTTGCGATCTCGCTTGGCGTCGGCCTCAACGCAACCCTGGGGGCCATGCTCCGCTCCGGCGGAAAGGACGCCGTACCTTCTTGAGGAGGGCCGTCCCCCACGCCGACCGCTCCCCCTGTGCTAACGTCTTTGCTGGCATGGACCTCCATCAATTGGCCGAGGAGAGAAGCGTCGCCTATCACCGTGTCCTCGCCCTGCGTCTGCGCGATCACCCGGAGATCCTGGAGACGGCACGTCGGCGCGTCAAGAACTGGTTGGCCGCCGGCGCCGCTGCGCCAGTTTCGGCGGTCGCCTGGGCAGCGGTCCTCGCGGGCGACCTCTCGTTCATCGAGGCCTTCCTGAGCGAACGGAGCGAGACCGCCCGCGAGCTTCGCCAGTCGAGTCCCTTTGCTGGAACGTTGCACCCGCGGGAGCGCTGGAAGATCTGGCGCGAGACCAGGGACCAATTGTCCCGACTGCCGTGACGAGGGACCAGCTCGAGCACCTCATCCGCGCTGCCGCGGACATTGCCGACGACGACGAAATCGTCGTGATTGGGGTCGTCTCGCGATGGTCGAAGCAGAGCAGGGGATCCTGGACAACGCCCGCGTCCTGATCGAGAGGGCGTTCCTGGCTGCATCCTGAGAGGTCCTGCCGGAGCGAGGTGAGGACATGCGGGTTGCGATCCTGGGGGCGGGAGCGGTTGGCGGGTACTATGGCGGCGTTCTCGCACGCGCCGGTCATCGTGTCGTGATGCTGGCGCGCGGGGCCCATCTCGAGGCCCTGCGCAAGCGAGGCATCGAGATCCGGACGCCGGAAGGGACCTTCTTCGCGGCGGTCGATGCGGTCGCCGATCCGCGCGAGTTGGGCGCGGCCGAGCTCGCGGTCGTCGCGGTCAAGAACTACTCGCTGGCGGAGATCTCCCCTGCCGTGCGGCTCGTGGCCGAGGCCGGCGCGACCGTCCTGCCGCTCCTCAACGGGGTCGAAGTCGTCGACCGCCTGGCCGCGGCGGGGGTGCCTGCCGGCCAGGTCCTCGGCGGGCTGTCGGAGATCAGCGCGGCGCGCATCGGGCCCGGGCTCGTCGAGCGCCGCAGCCCCTTCCAGCGCGTGGTTCTGGGCGAGACGGCGGGAGGGACTTCCGAGCGCGCCGAGCGGATCGCCGCGGCTTTCCGCCAGGCCGGCGTGGACTGCAAGGTCTCGGACGACATCGCCGTCGATATCTGGCGGAAGTTTGCCTTCATCACCGCGATGGCGGCCGCCTGCGGGCTGGCGCGCTCGCCCGTGGGACCGATCCGGGAAACCCCTCTCGGACACCTCCTGATCGAGCGGGCGGTCGGCGAGGTCGTTGCCGTCGCGCGGGCTCGCGGCATCGCGCTTCCCGGCGGCGCGGAAGAGCAGATCGTGCGCGTCATCGACTCGATGCCCGCGGCGATGAAGCCCAGCTTCCTGCTCGACTTCGAGTCGGGCGGGCCAACCGAGCTCGACGACCTGTGCGGGGCGGTATCGCGGCTCGCCAGGCCGGCGGCGGTCGAGACCCCGATCCACGACACGGCGACCGCCGCGCTGGGGATTGCTCTGGGGGTTTCGCCATCCTCGCGCGCGGGCTGAACCAGCCACCGCCGCCGCAGGGGTTCGTTCGCTCTCGTTCGCCGGGGTCCCGCGCCCAGCAGCGCGCTCACTTCATGGCTACGCCGTGGGGCCGTGCCGGCCCGGAGGGCAGCTTGTTGAAGTCGAGAGAGAAGCGCGGGTCGAGAGCCAGGTCGCGCTCGCTCACCCTGGCCACGTGGATCTTGTGGTCGCCCTCGGCGTGGACCTTGCCTGTGCCGTCCTCGTTGAGGAAATAGTCGGTGATCACCAGGCGCTTCTCGTCCCGCGTCAAGGCGATGTAGTGCGGCCCGGACTCCTTGCCCAGGTCGAGCGCCTTGACCAGGCGCGGGTGAACCGGATCCGCGATATCGAGCATCGCCACCTTGCCTGCCTGGTTCATCGAGACGAAGAGCCGCCTGCCGTCGCGGGTCGTGCGCATGAGCTGCGGCCAGCCCCCCGGGGCAATCGAGGCGAAGTCGAAGACCGGCGTCGCCGTGCCGGCCTGGGTATCGATCAGGTAGAGCTTGTCGTCGGTCATTCCTGCGGTATAGGCACGCAGGCCGGGGTCTCCGGGGATGAGGTTCACGTCGATCGTGCCTGCCGGCGACGGGATCGCGATCGTGCGCACGATGGCGCGCCGCTTGAAGTCCCACACCCGCACGCTGCCGCGCAAACCGAGCCCGCCCGGGGTCGCGGCCAGCGTGCTCGCCGGGCAGATGAAGTCGCTCGTCACCATCAGGTTGACTTCCGGCCGCACCGAGATGCCGTGCGGGTTGAAACCGTCCTCGGGAGGGGTAGCCGGATGCTCGGCGACCAGGTTCAGCTTCCTGTCGAACTCCGCGACGCGGCCCGGGTGATGACCTTGCGGGCCCCCCATCATGGTCACCAGGAAGCCGCCGCCCGGCAGGGCATAGAACTCGTCGGTGATGGCCGATTGGGGCGGGTCGGCGGCGGCCACCAGCCGGGGCGCCGCGGCGTTGGAGACGTCGAAGAAAAAGATCTCCTTCTGCCCCTTGAGCACGGAAAGGAGGCCGCCGGCTGCGAGCACGCGCCCGTCGGCGGAGAGTCCCACATGGTGTGGCTCGTTGCCCGCTTCTCCGGGCGGCGGCAGCGGCACGGTGGCCAGCAGCTTGCCGTAGGCCGTGGAGCGCTCGTCGAAGTCGACGACGGCGAGGAAATCCGCCGCCTTGCGTCCCTGGTCGCCGGACCAGACATAGAGATAGCGTTCGCCCCGGCCGGCCGTCGCATCCAGGGTCCAGCTCGCCGCGATGCCGGCGGCGAGCAGAAGCGCCGCCAGCAGTGCCAGCAACAACGGTGGTCTTGTCATGAGATCGTCCTCCTTGGATTCGGTTCGCTCGGTTTGTTCGGTTCGCTTCGTTCGCGATCGTTGCCCTCCTCTCGAGAACGCGACGGCGGCAGGCCAAGAGCGTCAGAGCGCGCGGGACAGGGCCCATACGAGGCCTCTCCCGCGTTGACATTGGCTCGGCCAAGTGAATAGCCTAGAAGGACATACGGTGCGCGCCGCCGCGGCGGCGCCGGGAGTGGCGCGCGAGGCCGCTCGCCCGGGCAGGTGATGCCAGGCGCTTCCAGCGAAGACGTGACGGACCTCCTCCAGGCCTGGAGCGAGGGTGATCGCGAGGCGGTCGAACGCCTCATGCCTCTGCTTTACGCCGAGCTGCGCCGCCAGGCCGCGCGACAGCTCCGCCGCGAGCGCGGCGACCACTCCCTACAGCCTACGGCCCTGGTGCACGAGGCCTACCTGCGCCTGGTGGACCAGCGCCGCGCCCGCTGGAAGAACCGCACTCAGTTCTTCGCCGTGGCGGCGCAGATGATGCGCCGGGTCCTGGTCGATCACGCGCGCTCCCGCCAGCGGCTGAAGCGGGCTCGGGGCTGGCAGAGAGTCGCGCTCGACGAAGCCGGCGAAGTGGCGGCCGGTCCCCTCCACGACGTCGACCTCCTGGAGCTCGACGAGGCCCTGCGCGAGTTCCAGGCGCTCGACCCGGGGCGTTGCCGTCTCGTCGAGCTGCGCTTCTTCGGCGGCCTCAGCGCCGACGAAGCCGCGGAAGTCCTCGGAGTCTCGCCCTCCACCGTGGACCGCGACTGGCGGACGGCCAAAGCCTGGCTCTACCGCCGCATCCAGCACGGGCGGCGCGGCGCCCCGATGCGCGAGACCACCGCGCGCGGCGACGATGAATCCTGAGCTCTGGCGGCAGGCGAGCGAGATCCTGGCGGCGGCCCTGGAACGAGTGCCGCAAGAGCGCCCGGCCTTTGTCGAGCAGGCCTGCGGAGCGGACGCCGCCCTGCGGCGCGAGGTGGAATCGCTCCTCCTGGCCCACGATCAAGCGGAGAGCTTCATCGAAACCCCGCTGTTCGGCCTGCCCCGCGAGGCGGGGGCCGCCGGGTCGCCGGATGACAGCGCGGCCAGGCTCGAGCCGGGCACGCGCTTGGGGCCCTACCAGGTGGTGGCGCTGCTCGGCGCCGGCGGCATGGGGCAGGTGTGGAGGGCCCACGATCCGCGGCTGCGCCGCGAGGTGGCGATCAAGGTCCTGCCCGGGCGCGCCTCGGCAGACCGGGCGCGGCTGCGCCGGTTCGAGCACGAGGCGCGTGCCGCGGGCTCCCTCAACCACCCCAATATCCTCGCCGTCTTCGACATTGGCGCCCAGGGCGGCGCGCCCTACGTGGTCACCGAGCTGCTCGAGGGCGAGACCCTGCAGGCGCGCTTGCAGCGCGGCCCCATTCCGCCGCGCGAATGCCTGGACCAGGCCGGCCAGGTGGCGGCGGGACTCGCCGCCGCGCACGAGAAGGGCGTCGTGCATCGCGACCTCAAGCCGGCCAACCTCTTTCTCACCCGCGACGGGCGGGTCAAGATCCTCGACTTCGGCCTCGCCAAGCTGACCGCGGACAGCGGCGCCGGCGCCGGCGCCCTTGCCACCGGCGCCACGCTGGAGGGGACGGTCATGGGCACGGCCGGCTACATGTCGCCCGAGCAGGTGCGCGGGCAGGTGGTGGACCATCGATCCGACCTCTTCTCCTTCGGCGCGGTGCTCTACGAGATGCTCGCGGGGCGGCGGGCCTTCACCGGCGGGTCGGTGGTCGAGACGATGAGCGCGATCCTCACCCGTGAGCCTCCCGCACTGCCCGCGTCGCGCCAGGTGCCTCCGGCCGTCGAGCTTCTGGTGCGCCGCTGCCTGCGCAAGGACCGCGAGGGCCGGATGCAGTCCAGCCGCGAGCTGAGCGCCGCCCTGGCGGAGCTGCTGCGCGCGGTCGACAGCGGCGCGGGGTCCGCCGGCCCGGGCACACCGCCGGCGCGGGAGCCCGCGCCCAAGCACACCATCGCGGTGCTGCCGTTCGTCAACCTGAGCGCCGACCCGGACCAGGACTACTTCTGCGAAGGCATGGCCGACGAGCTGATCAACGCCCTGGTGCGGATCGAGGGCCTGCGGGTCGCCGCGCGCGTGCCGCTGTCGCGCCGGCACGGCAGGTCCGAGGCCATCCGGCGGCTCGGCGAGCGGATGGGTGTCGACAAGCTTCTCGAGGGAAGCGTGCGCAAGGCAGGCGAGCGGCTGCGCATCACCGTCCAGCTGGTCAACGTCGCCGACGGCTTCCACGTCTGGTCCGAGCGTTACGACCGCGAGATGGCCGACGTCTTCGCCGTGCAGGACGAGATCGCCACGCGCGTCGCCGAAGCCTTGCGCTTGCGGTTGGCGGCCACGGGCCTGGCGCCGCGGGCGGCGCGCCAGACCGCCGACCTGGAGGCCTACCACCTCTACCTGCGCGGGCGCTATCACTGGAACAAGCGGCACGAAGGCGGGCTGCAAGAGGGCGTCCGCTGTTTCGAGCAGGCGATCGAGAGAGACCCCGGCTACGCGCTGGCCTACGCCGGCCTCGCCGACAGCTACGCTCTGATGGGGCTCCTGATCTACGAAGTGCTGCCGCCGCACCAGGCGATGCCGCGCGCCAGGGCCGCGGCGCGCCAGGCGCTCGAGCTCGATCCCGAGCTGGCCGAGGCGCATGCCTGCCTGGGCTGGGTGAAGCTCCACTACGACTGGGACTGGCAGGGCTCCGAGGAGGATTTCCGGCGCTCGCTTGCCCTCGACCCCGAGCGCGCCACCACCCACCACTGGTACTCCTTCCTGCTCACCGCGCTCGGGCGCTTCGACGCCGCCACGGCGCACGCGCGCCGCGCCTGGGAGCTCGACCCGCTCTCCTTGATCGTCAACGCCAACCTGGTGCAGCCGCAGTTCTACGCACGGCGCTTCGACGAGGCGATCGCGGAGGCGCGCAAGCTGGTCGGCATGGAGCCGTCGTTTGCCATCGGCCACTTCTGGGTGGGCGTGGCGGACGCGGCGACGGGCCGGCATCGCGAGGCCATTGCCGAGCTGAGGTCGTTTTCGCGCCTCGGCGGGGGAGCCTTGCGCGCCCTCTCGCTCGTCGCCTACGCGCAGGCTTGCGCCGGCGACCGCGAGGAGGCGCGGCGATCGCTCGCCGAGCTGCACGGCCTGGCGGAGGGGGCCGGCGGGCGCTACGTGCCGGCCTACCATTTCGCCCAGGTGCACGCCGGCCTGGGCGAGCGCGACGCGGCCTTCTCCTGGCTCGAGCAAGCCGTCGCCGAGCGCTGCGACCAGCTCGCCTATCTGGCCGTCGACCCGCTCTTCGACGGCCTGCGCGACGATTCACGCTTCGACGCCCTCCTGGGGCGCCTCGGGCTGGCCGCTCCCAGTGGCGCAGCCGCCCGTCCCTTCCTCGATCTCGGGAGTGAGATCGATCAGAACCGCGCCGCCGGTCCGTATGGGGCGCCGCTCCCTGGGCGGCGGCAGGGCGAGCGGAGACGGGCCGTGGCGGTCCTGCCTTTCCGTAGTCTCATCGGCGACCCCGCCGACGCCAACCTTGGTCTGGGCCTGGCCGACGCAACCATCGCCGAGCTTGCCGGGCTGCGCTCGCTGCTGGTGCGCCCGACCGCCGCGATCCTGCGCTTCGCGGGCCAGCTCGTCGACCCGCAACAGGCGGGACGCGAGCTGGGCGTCGACGCGGCGCTCGACGGCACGTTTCAGCGCGCCGGCTCGCGGCTGCGCGTGGTGGTGCAGCTCGTCGCCGCGCAGGACGGCCGCTCGCTCTGGGCGGCCAAGATTGACACCTCGCTCGACGACCTCTTCGCCATGCAGGACGAGGTGTCGCGCAACATCGCGCGGGCGCTCGCCGTCGAGCTCGCGGCAACCGACGCGGGCCGGCCCGAGCGCCGGCGCGAGGCGCCGGCCGGCCGGGCCCTCGAGCACTACCTGCGCGGCCGCGCCTACCTCTTGCGCGAGACGCATGACGGTTACCTGGCTGCAGTCGACTGGTTCGAGAAGGCGCGGGCCGCGGACCCGGGCTTCGGCCCGGCCTGGGCGGGGATCGCCGACGTCTGCGGACGCATCGCGTTCAATTTCGAGCCGGAGGGAGGTTGGTACAGGCGCGCGCAAGCGGCATGTGACGAGGCGCTGCGCCTCGACCCGAGCCTCCCCGAGGGGCTCTACGCCCGTGCTCGGCTGCGCTGGAGCCCGCCGGGAGGTTGGGACCACGCGGGCGCCCTGCGGGACCTCGTGGCGGCGATTGCCGCCCGTCCCAGTCTCGACGAGGCCCACCTGCGGATGGGCACCATCCTCTACCATGTCGGCCTGGTGGAAGAGGCGATGCCGGTGCTCGATCAGTCCCTGGCGATCAGCCCGGGCAACGCTCTCGCCCGCTGCAACCAGGGTTTTTGCCACTATCACCAGGGCCGCTACGAGGAAGCCCTGCGGCTGTCCGAAGAGGTGGCGCGCGCGGTGCCTTCGTCATGGATCCATTACCAGACTGCACTCTGCCAGTTGCGGCTGGGCCGGCACGACGATGCGGCGGCCACGGCTGACGAGATGACGCGCCAGGTGCACGGCGCCAGCCTGGCGCATCCCATTCGCGGCATGCTGGCCGCCCTGCGCGGCGACGCCGCGGCGGCGCGCGACGAGATCCTGGCCACCGAGCGCGAGAAGCAGGCCTTCGGCCACTATCACCATCCCCAGTACGAGGTGGCCTGCATCCTCGCCCGGCTCGGCGACGCCGCCGCGGCCGTCGCCTGGCTGCGCGCCGCGGCGCGCAACGGCTACCCGTGCGCGCCCCTGTTCGAGCGCGATCCGCTGCTCGACCCGCTGCGCGGCGACGCGCGCTTTGCCGCCCTTCTCGATGGCCTGCGGGGGGAGTGCGCCGGTTATGCGCGCCTCTACGAGTCCCTGCAGGCGCAGGCGAGTCGACCAGGCTGACGAGCCCGCGGCGCGTGCGCCGCCGGCTCTGGCACGGCGCCCCGGCCTCACTGGAACCAGCCGTAGACGTCCACGACCAGGTGCACTTGCCCCGAGTTGGCGACGGACGGCAGGACCTGGACGGTCCCGCTGCCCGTGAGGTCGCATTCCTTGAAATGCCACCGGACATTGGCTAAACTGCATGCGCTTGACCACTCAGGGATGGGTCTTCGCGGGTCGCGCCCGGCGGTTGCGGACGCGGCGGAAGATCTCATCCTTCGCCATCGTCCGGCGGCCAGGAAGCCGCCGGCGCGGTTGGGGGAAAGGACCGTGCAGCCAAGGAAAGTGCTGGTCGTCGACGACTCCAAGCTGATGCACAAGATGTACGAGGTGATGCTGCGCCGCTACCCTCTGGTGTACGCCCTCGACGGGCGCGAGGCGCTCGACCGCCTGAAAGAGCACGGCGACGTCGATCTCGTCCTCCTCGACGTCAACATGCCCAACATGAACGGCCTGGAATTCCTCGCCCAGATGCAGGCCGGCGGCGCGGGCGCGGCGCCGACGGTCATCATCATCAGCACCGAGGGGCGCGACGAGGACGCCGAGCGCGGCCTGCAAGCGGGGGCCGCCGCCTACATCAGCAAGCCCTTCCACAGCGAGGAGATCCTCGACGTGATCGCGCGCCTTCCGGAGGGCTCCGCCGCTGGAGCGACCGTGCCGTGACCGGAGCCGCCGGACCGGCCACCGGGCGCGCTCGCTCGGCCGCGGCGGCCGGGCTCGAGATCAGCGGCGAGCTGCGCTCGGCGCTGGAGAGGGCCGGCGAGCTGGCGCGCATCCTCGAGCTCAACTTGCGCGAGGCCGCCGAGCGCACGTCCCAGGAAGGGCGGTTGCTCGAGCTCGAGCGGCGCCTGGCCACGGCAGACTCGGACGTCAAGGAGCTGGCTTCCCGCCTGGTCGATTCGGAGCACCAGGGGGGCCGCCTGATGAACCTCTACGTGGCCACCTACCAGCTGCATGCCACCCTCGATCCCGCGGAAGTGCAGGCGACCATCGCCGAGATCGCCATCAACCTGCTCGGAGCGCAGCAGTTCGTCCTGCTCCTGCGCAAAGACGAAGACCAGGAGGGCTGCGAGATCGCGCTGGTCGAAGGAATGGGGGGAGAACTCGATCCGCTCTATTCGGGCGACAGCTATGAAGGCGGCGACGTCGTCGTCGATCAGACTCTGCGCGACGGGGTGCTGCGCCTGGGGCCGAGCGCGGAATCGCCGGCCCTGGCGGCGGTCCCCCTGCGCGTGCAGGACGAGGTCGTCGGGGCGCTCGTGCTGCTCAAGCTGCTCGACCACAAGCCGATCCTGCGTGCCGAGGACCGCGACCTGCTCGACCTGCTCTCGGCCCACGCCGCTTCCGCGCTGTTCGCGGCCCGGCTCTTCGCCGCCAAGGACCGCAAGCTGCGGACCCTGGAGAGCCTGGTCAACCTGGCCCGCGGCAAGTGACGCCGGCGCCGGCCAACCTTTCGACCCGCCCGCCGCCGTCCTCCGCACTGGGTAGATAGATGGCGATCTCCGGCAGCCTCAAAGACGTCTCGGTCGCCGACGTCATGCAGTTCATCCACCTCGGGCGGCGCACCGGCACCCTGCTGCTCGCGCGCGGCGCGCAGCGCGCCATGATCGGGTTCCATGGCGGCCGGCTGGTCTCGGCGCAGGCGCCGCGCACGCCCAAGCTGGGGGACCTGCTCATCTCCTCCGGCTCGATCGAGCGCGCCGCTCTCGACCTGGCCATTCAAGAGCAGTCGGCGGAACGGGAGCGCCGGTCGCTCGGCCAGCTCCTGGTGGCCTCGGGCGCCATCGACGCCGAAGGGCTGCGGCGGGTGATCGGCCAGCAGATCGAACAGGCGGTCTCCGAGGTCCTGGTCTGGGACACGGGCACCTTCGAGTTCGCCATCGACGACCTGCGGCCGATCGATGACATCGCCCTGTACCCGAGCGACGTCCTGCCCGACGCCGACATCAATACCCAGATGGTGCTGCTCGAGGCGGCGCGGATCTTCGACGAGCGCAACCGCAACCGCGCGGACTCCGCGCAAGAGCCCGTCCTGGGCGCGCCCGAGCTGCGGCGCGGCAGCGGCGTGCCCCTGCCGGGAGGCTATGCGCCGGGCGACCATGCCCTGCTCGAACCGGGGGCGGGCGGCGTCCTGGTGATGGCCGAGCCGCAGACCGCCCAGATCACCAGGACGCGGCGCGCCGAGCTGCCCAAGCTCGCCGCCGAACGGCTGCACGTCCACGTGGTCTCCCCCGATCTCGCATTCGGTACGCGGCTCAGCGAGGCGCTCAGCCGCGAGGTGGCGGGGGTCGAGCCGGTGACCCTCGGCGAGGCGGGCGGGGCCGCTCCCGGCGAGCCGCCGCCGATCGTGCTGGTCGACCTGCGGCAGGGCGGGGCGAGCCTGGACCAGGCCGCGGCCCTGCGGCGGGCCCGCCCCAAGGCCTCCCTGATCGCCCTGGCCGATCCGGGGCTCTCCCCGGCGAAGATCTACGAGGCAGGGGTGCTTGCCGTCCTGCCGGCGGAGGTCGAGACGGTCGTGGCCTGCGTGGAGAACGTCATCGAGTCGCGCGCCGACCTGGTGCGCGGCGCCGCTACCGGCTGGGGCGCGGCGAACGCGCAGTCCGGGGTTGCCCGGCTGCGCCGCGTCTTCGGCGACCTGCGCTCCGGGCTGATCTCGGCCACCGTGGCGCTCAACCTCATGCACATCATCTCGGAGTCGGTGGAGCGCGCCATCCTCTTTCTGGTCAAGCGCGATCTGCTGGTGGCGCTCGGGGCCTTCGGCCACGACACGGCGGGCCGGCCGCTCGCCGAGCTCACCCGCGGCATCAAGCTGCCGACCGACGGCGACACTGTCTTTTCCCGCAGCCTCGCGGCCGGCGAGGTCCAGTCGCTCAACTACGAAGAGGCCGGTCTCCCCGAGCCCTTTCGCTCACTGGTCGGCCGCTCGCGCACCGGCCAGGTCGTGGTCTTTCCGGTGCTCGGCGCCCAGCGCGTGATCTCGGTCATCTACGCCGACAACGGCGAGCGCGGCGAGCCCATCGAGGATATCGACATCCTCGAGCTGGCCACCGCGCAAGTCGGCATGGCCTTCGAGAACGAGCTCCTACGCCGCCAGATATCGCAGAGCCGCGACGACTAAAGCTCAGGGTCGCCCGCTCACCGCGAGATTCTCCAAGGGGCGAGGGGCAAGGGGCCTACTGGGCGGTTTCGCCGGCGCTGTAGGGCTTGATGGCGTAGCCGGCGGGGATGTCGTAGGTGCCGGGCGGGGCGGGCTTGTCCTCGACCGAGACCAGCTCTTCCCGGGTCTTGAACACCGCGCCCTGGAGGCTGACCGTGGCCTCCTGCGCCACCGGGAAACCGTCGATCCTGGCGATCTCGCGCGCCCAGTCCGTGGCCCCCGGCTGCAGGGCGGCCACGCTGGCCAGCATGCGGTTGTAGGCGCCGTAGCCGGCGACCTCCTTGCAAACCCACAGCGCGGTGCTGATCTTGAGGCCGGTCGGGTTGGCAAGGTCGACCTGCACCTTGCGGGCGTTCCACTGGCGGACCTTCCTGGCCTCGGTCGTCGGCTTGACGGTGACTTCCATCCTGGACATCTTGTCCACCTGCTCGATCATCTGCTCGTTGCCCTTGGGCACCAGCTTCTTCCAATCGACCGGCAGATCGATCTCGCTGTAAGTCTTCTCCTCGTGGTTGACCAGGTACATCTTGTTGCGGTCGAAGCGCAGGATGGTGCTGGTGTCGGCCTCGTCGCGGCGCATCTTGTCGCGGTCGAGCCAGACCCGGGTCTGGACGTCGCGGGCCTCGATGCTCCTGCCCGCCATCTGGAAGGCGTCGGTATGGCCGCTGACCGTAAACAGTGAGTCGCCGCCCGCGGCGGCGGCGCCGGCCAGCATTGAGACGAGACAGAAAGGTGCGCTTCGATGCATTCGCCCGCTCCTCGTCATCCGGCGGCTGGCGGAGGAGGGTCCTGGCGGCGGACGTAGAGGAGCTTCTCGACCTCGGCGATCACCTGGCCCTCGCCGTCGACGACGGTCGTCGTGAAGGTCGGCTCGAACCGCTCGCCCCGGCCGGCGGCGGCGCGGATCTCGCGCACGCGCTGCTCGGGGATGCTGAACAGGGCGCGCACGGTGCCCCGGCCGGGGCGCCGGAAGCGGATCGTCGCCGCCTTGTCCCAGACGGTATAGCCGCGACCGAGCCTTTGCAGCAAGATGAGCGCGAAGAAAGGGTCGCACATGCTGTAGAGCGAGCCGCCGAAATGAGTGCCCACGGCGTTGCGGTTCCACCAGGCGAGGCGCATTCGCGCCTCGACGGCCTCCTCCCCCTCGTGGCGGACCGGGCGGACCCGGATGCCGGCGCCGAGGAAAGGAGGATAGGCGCTGAGCAGCCGCAGGAAGAGATGCCAGCGCCAGTTCGGTCGCCGGCTTGCCTCGGCAGGGGCGGTGACGGTGGTGCGGATCGTCGAGTCGCTCGCGGCGGTATTCTCGGGCATCGGAACCTTTGCGGAGCCAGATGGCGCAGGCCCGATCCTATCGGAAGAGGTGCGAACGCGCAGGATCGTGCGCCGCCGGGGGTTTCAGGACAGGAGCGGAGCGCCGCCCGCCCGCTCGATTTGCAGGAGGACGCGCATGCGAGATCGATTGTTGACCGGGCTTGGCGCCGCCGCCTTCGCCCTCTGCTCCCTCTGGCTCGTCTGGTCCGCGGGTGGGCACGAGGCCTGGGCGGCGGATCGCCGGCCCGCGCTCCACATGCCATGGAAGGAGGCGGGGCTCGACCAGCGGCAGGCCGCGGCCCACTTGCTCAACCGCCTGGCCTATGGCCCCCGTCCCGGCCAGGTCGAGGAAGTGGTCGCCCGCGGGCTCGACCGCTGGGTGGAAGAGCAGATCGCCGGCTCCCTGCCCGATCCCAACCTGCAAGCCCGCCTGCGCGACATGCCGGCGCTCTTCCTGTCCGAAGCCGACATGGTCAGGATCTACCCCAACCCCAACATGATCCTGCAGCAGGCGCAGAAGGAAGGGGTGATCAGCAAGGACGAGGTGGCCGCTGCCAAGGAAGCGAAAATTCTCCAGCAGCTGCGCGGCGGCGCCAAGAACCCCAACCTCGTCGCCGATTCCACCGGCGCTCCGGCTCCCGCGGCGGCCCCCGCCTCGGTCAGATCCAACGG
This sequence comes from Thermoanaerobaculia bacterium, assembly GCA_035544895.1. Taxonomy (GTDB): domain Bacteria; phylum Acidobacteriota; class Thermoanaerobaculia; order Multivoradales; family UBA5704; genus JASLEW01. The sequence goes on along the minus strand of DASZZM010000059.1, from coordinate 289,195 downwards.
GGCGGCGCCGGCTTCGGCGGCCATGGAGTCGCGGGAAGGCGAGGCGCTGCGCGCCAAGATCCTCGAGTTCGCGCGCCGGCGGGGCTATCGGCCGCAGCGCGAGCTGATGGCTCAGCTGCTGGCGCAGAAGATCGTTCGCGCCGCCGAGGCGCAGAACCAGCTCGCCGAAGTGATGACCGACTTCTGGTTCAATCACTTCAACGTCTCCCTGACCAACGACCGGACGCGGCCCTACCTGCTCTCCTACGAGCGCGACGCCATCCGGGGTCATGCGCTGGGGTCGATGCGCGAGCTGCTCGAGGCCACGGCGCGCCACCCGGCCATGCTCCAGTATCTCGACAACGCGCAGTCCACGGCCGCGCCCAACGCGCCCACCCTCCTTGGCGACCAGCTCGACCGCATGCCGGCCCGCCCGCCGGCCGGCTACTACCCGCGTCCGGGCTGGTGGTTTCCGGGCCGGCGCGGGGGCTTCGCGCCCCGCCCGCCGGCGCCGCAGGCCCCCAAGCGCGAGAAGCCGCACGGCCTCAACGAGAACTACGCCCGCGAGCTGCTCGAGCTCCATACCCTGGGCGTCGACGGCGGCTACACGCAGCAGGACGTCATCGAGGTGGCGCGCGCTTTCACCGGCTGGACGGTGCTGCCCGCCGGACCGGCCCGCGAGCAGGTCGAAAAGCGCCTCGATAGGGTGAGGCAGTTCGGCGGCCTGGGCTTCCGCACCGACGGCGACTTTCTGTTCCGCGCCGACATGCACGACTCCGCCGCCAAGACGATTCTCGGGCAGCGCCTCCCCGCCGGCCGCGGCATGGAAGACGGCGAGGCGGTGCTCGACCTGCTGGCCCGGCACCCCTCGACGGCGCGCCACCTGGCCGGGAAGCTCGCCGTGCGCTTCGTCTCCGACAAGCCGCCGCGCGCCCTCGTCGATCGCCTCGCCGGCGTCTATCTGCAGAGCGGCGGCGACACTCGCCAGGTTCTGCGCGCCATCGTCCAGGCGCCGGAGTTCTGGAGCCGCGATGCGGTCGGCGCCAAGATCAAGTCGCCCTTCGAGCTGGCCGTCTCGGCGGTGCGGGTGTCGGGCGCCCACATCGAAGACCCGCGCCCGCTGCTCGACTGGGTGTCGCGCATGGGCCAGCCGCTCTACGCCTACCAGGCCCCCACCGGCTACCCCGACCGCGCCGAAGCGTGGGTCAACACCGGGTCGCTGCTCAACCGCATGAACTTCGGCCTGCAGTTTGCGGCCGAGAAGGTGCGCGGCGTGGCGATCGACCTGCCGTCGCTGTGCGATGGGCGGGAGCCGGAGTCGCGCGAGGCGGCGCTACGCACCTATGCCGCGCTGCTGCTGCCCGGCCGCGACCTCGGGGCGACGATCAAGATGCTGACCCCGATGGTGAGCGCTCCCAACCTGGCCCACCACGTCGACCAGGCTGCGGTGCCGCAAGACGGCGCGCCGGCGGCCGCCGGCAAGGTCGTGGGCAAGCCGGCGGCGGAGAAGGCGATTGCGGTCGAACCGGCGCGATTTTCGGCGCCAGCGGGGCCAGCGGGGTCAGCGGGGCCAGGCGGGTCGGGCGGCGCGGGGGACGGCGGGAGCATGGCCGGCAGCATGGCGAGCATGGCAGGCATGGCGGGAACGGATGCCGCCGATCACGAGCCGGCGCGGCCGGTCGGGGGCATGGCCGAGCTGACGGCGGCGCCGAAACCGGGAATGCCGACGCCGCTCGAGCAGGTCGTCGGGGTGATCCTCGGTTCTCCCGAGTTCCAGAGACGATGACGCGCGAGGGTGGCCCGCGGACGAGCTCCCGGGCCATCGACAGCGCCAGGAGTGACGCTCATGTTGACGCGAAGGATCTTCATCAAGGCCGGGGGCATGGCCCTGGTCACCCTGGGCGCAGGCCCACGATTCCTGCACCGCGCCGCCCAGGCCGCCGCCGGGCCCGGACCGAACGCGCGCCGGAAGGTGCTGGTCACGATCTTCCAGCGCGGCGCCATGGACGGCATCATGGCGGTGCCGCCGGTCGACGACGCCACCTTGAAGCAGCTGCGGCCCCGCCTGGCGATGAGCGCGGCGCGGTCGGCCGCCGAGGCGCAGCAAGTGGCCGACTTGGGCGTCGGCTTCGGGCTCCATCCCGGCTTCGCCTCGCTGCTGCCGCTGTGGAAGGAGAGGCGGCTTGCCATCGTGCACGCCGTGGGATCTCCGGATCCCACGCGCTCGCACTTCGACGCCCAGGACTACATGGAGACCGGCACGCCCGGGCGCAAGGGGACCCCTTCGGGATGGCTCAACCGGGCGGTCGGGCTGCTCGGCCACGACGCCTCGCCGTTCCAGGCGGTGTCGATGACCCCGGCGATGCCGCGTTCGCTCTACGGTGACGCGCCCGCCGTCGCGGTGACCAACCTGGCGGAATTCCGGGTCAAGCTGCCGGGCGCGGACCAGATGGCCGCCGCCGCCGGCCAAGGCTTCGAGGCGCTCTACGAGAGGGCCTCGCAGGGCCTGCTGCGCAGCACCGGCACCGAGACTTTTCACGCCATCGACATGCTGTCGACGACCGACATCGCCCACTACCAGCCGGCCAACGGCGCCAGCTATCCCAAGAGCCCGCTCGGCGACGCTCTGCGCCAGATCGCGCTGCTGATCAAGTCCGACGTCGGCCTCGAGGTGGCCTTCGCCGAGTCGGGCGGCTGGGACACGCACGTGCAGCAAGGCACCAACAACGGCACCTTCTTCCGCCGCGCCTCCGATCTGGCCGACTCGATCCGCGCTTTCTGGGGCGATCTCGGATCACGCCAGGACGAGGTGCTGCTGACCACGATGACGGAGTTCGGCCGCACGGCGCGCGAGAACGGCTCCGGCGGCACCGATCACGGCCACGGCTCCTGCCTTTTCGTGCTGGGCAACGCGGTCGACGGCGGCAAGGTGCACGGCAGCTTCCCGGGCATCAATCCCGGCGCCCTCTACGAAGGGCGCGACCTGCCGGTGACGACCGATTTCCGCGCCGTCTTCTGCGAGCTCGCCGGCAAGCACCTGGGCATCCGCAACGACGCGAGCCTCTTCCCCGGCTGGACCGGCGGGCGGCTGCCGCTGCTGCGGGTTTGACGCGCGCGCCGGCCCGTTCGAGCGCCAGTTCCTGACCGAGCCCCGACTGGATTCCGCTGCCTCGGGCGGCGCGGTAAAAGTACGCCTGCGCCCCGCCACACTGCCGGCACTCCATCGCCAGCATCTTTTTTCGCGGCTCGCCGTATGTAGAGCATTCGTGCCGGGACCCCCTTGACACGATAACTACTCAGGTAGTACTATCGCGGTCGTCGATGCGGAGGAACGGATCATGAGCCCGGACAAAGAAAGATCCCGTCGCCTCGGAGACCTGCAGCTGGCCATCATGCGGGTGCTGTGGAGCCGGGGCGAGGCGAGCGTGGCGCAGGTGCACGAGGCGCTGGAGGCCGAGCGCGGGCTCGCCCCCACCACGATTGCCACCATGCTGGTCAAGCTGGAGAAGAAAGGCGTGGTCAAGCACCGCGCCGAGGGCCGCAGGTTCATCTATCGGCCGCGGGTGAGCGAGGGACAGGTGCGCTACTCGATGGTCGGCGAGCTCACATCGCAGCTCTTTCGCGGCGACGTCACGGCCCTGGTGAACCACCTATTGTCGGAGCACGAGATCGATGCGCGGGAGCTGGCGGAGCTGCGCGCCCTGATCGCGGCCCGCGAGCAGAAGGAGGAACGGTGATGTTCGACTCCCCGGCGTACACCCTCTTTGCCTCCCGCGCAGCCGCCTGGCTGCTGACCTATGCTCTGCACAGCACCCTCCTGCTCACCCTCGCCTGGCTCCTTTCCGGGCGCCTTGCCAGGCGCTCGGCGCGCCTGGACGAGACGGTCTGGCGCTGCGCTCTCGCCGGCGCCGTGGTCACGGCCACCCTGCAGCTGGCCGCCGGCCACGAGCCGCTGGCCGGCCGCTGGACCCTGGCGGCCGCCGGCGTCTCTGGCCCGGCTGGAGCCGGCCAGCCCGACGCCGGAGCTGCCGGCGCCGCGGCTCGAAGCAGCGCGGTCTACGGAAGCCCGAGCTCGCCGCTCACCCTGGCGGAGCTGGCAAGGCCGCGCGGGGGAGCCGCGGCGGGTCTGGCGGTCTCCTCCGGCGCCACCGCTCAGGCCGGCTACGCTGCAGAGGCCGAAACCGGCCGCTTGGCCTCGGCCAATCCGGGCGCACGATCGGCACCCGCCGCCCTGCGGGCCATGACGGTCCGCCGGCTGCCGCGCCTTCCCGGCGCGCTGCTCTTTGCCGCGGTCGCCGGATGGCTCTGCGGCGCGCTGCTCCTGGGCACGGGCGCGATGCGCTCCTACCTGCTGCTGCGCCGGAGGCTGCGCGCCAGGCCGCAGGTCGTCGGCGGCGACTCTCTCGCGCTGCTCGGCAGCCTGGCGGGCGCCGCCGGGGTCAAGCGCCGCGTCCGGCTGAGCTGCTCCTCCCGGCTGCCCGTGCCGCTCGCCCTGGGTCTCCAGAAACCCGAGATCTGCGTGCCGCCGCGCGCCCTGTTCCAGCTCACCGCGGAGCAGCAAGAGGGGCTGCTGGCCCATGAGCTTGGCCACCTGGTGCGGCGCGATCCCTTCTGGCTCCTCGCTGGCAACCTGCTGGTCGCCCTTCTCTTCTTCCAACCGCTCAACTGGCTGGCGCGCCGGCGGCTGCGCGAGATCTCCGAGGTGCTGTCCGACGACTGGGCGGTAAGGCGGACCGGCCGGCCTCTCTCGCTGGCCCGCTGTCTGACCGAGGTCGCCGGCTGGTCGCTGCGCGCCTGCGAGTCCCTGCCCGCGCCCAGTATGGCCGACCGTTCATCTCACCTCTCCCAGCGCATCCGCCGTCTGCTCGAGCCCGACCCCGCGCAGCGCCCCCTGCGCGTCCGCTGGCTGACCGCCGCGGTGGCCGCCGTGCTGTTCGCCGTCGTCCTCGCCGCTCCCGGCGTCTCGGTGAGCGGGAACGTCGCGGCCGCGCCGCCCGCTGGCGCCGCTCCGGCGATTGCGCGGGCTGATGTCGCCGCGCCGGCCGATCCTTCCCAGCCTGGCGATCCGGCGTTGCGGGAAGCGCCGGCCGCTCCCGCCCTGGCAGCCTGGTCGGCCGATCCTGGCCTTGCGGACTGGTCGGCCGACCCTGTCCACGACGCCTGGTCGGCCGATCCCGGCTCGGCCGCCCCGCAGGCTGATCCCGGCTCCGCCGCCTGGTTTGGGCAAGCAGACCCGGGCCGCCCGGCCGACCCGGCCCCACCCGGGCACCGGCGCGACCCGAGTTTCGTTCCCACCCCCGGCGACTCAACCCTTTCCGGGCCGGCGGAAGCTCCCGTCCTGACCGGCGATCTCCTCGACTGGGAGCAACCGGACTTCCCGCTGCCGGCGCTTCCCAGCCCTGCCCTTGCTCCGCCCGCCGTTCCGGCTCTCCCGCCGGCGCCTCGGCACGCCGCGCCAGGCTTGCCGCCGCCGCCATCGCCAAAGCTTGCGCAACCGGGACTCCACGGCCTGGCCGACCTCGCACCGCACTTGGCCGCGCTCGCACCGCACCTAGCCGCAATCGCACCGCATGTTGCGGCGCTCGACAAGCTGTGCAACATCGATGTGAGCGATCTGCCTTCACAAGCCGACCTGGCCGAGATCGAGGCCGAGGTGTCGGCGATAACCAAGAAGATGGCGCCCTCGAGAGAAGCCATGGCTCGTCTGGAGGCGGACATCCACAGGTCCATGGGAAAGCTCGCCGATCCCGGCTTCGCCAGGGAGATGGCGCGCGTGCACGGAGAGATCGCGCGCCAGGCGGGCGAGCTCGCCGACCCTGATCTATCGGAGTCCGAGAAAGCCCGCGTGCGGGGCGAGATGAAGAAGGCCACCGAGCGCCTGCGGGCGGACGCGCGGCTCGCGGCCAAGGACGCCGAGAAGCTCGCCGCCGACTCGCGGCATTTCGCCGAGCAGATGAAGCCGAGCGACGAGCACCTCAAGGCAATGCGCGACCTGACCCGCCGCCATCACGACCTCATGCGCCAGAGGCTACAAGCGCACCGGGCCGAGATCGACGCGTGCCGCGCCCAGGCGGCGGCCCATGCCCGCGCCATGGCCGACGAGATCCGCACCGAGATGTCAGCTCATGCCCGTGCCATGGCCGAGGAGGCCCGCGCCCATGCGCGCGCCATGGCCGACGAGGCCCGCCGCCTGAACGAATCCCACCGCGGCCACCTCCGCGACCTGACCGACGACCAGCGCCGGCACCTCGACCAGGAGCGCCAATCCACCCGCGACCGCCTCGACCGCAAGCGCCACCAGCTCGAACGCGAGCGCCTCCATCGCCGCGACGCCGGCCGGCACCTCGACGCCGGCCAACCCCTGGACGAGAGCGGCACCCCCCCTCGTCCCCCTCGTCCTCCGCGCCCGCCCCGCGCTCCTCACGCCGCGCCCCCGGCGCCGCCAGCCGCCCCCCTGGAGCCCACCCCGCCCGCCGAGCCCGCTCCGGCCCCCCCGCAGGCAGTCCCGCCGCCACCGCCCGCGCCAGCTATCCCACCGCCGGGCCAGCCGGCCGAGCCCGCGCCGCCGGCACCACCCTCGCCCCCGCCTCTTCGCTGACCTGACCTGGGGTGCAGCCGGCCGCCCCCTCGCCGCCGGCTGCGCCCCTCCACATCCGCTACAATCCCCCACCGGAAGCGCTCGGGGGCTGGTGCCTTCCGCGGTCTTCAAAACCGTTGTCCGGCGCCGGTTGCGGCGTCGGGGGTGGGTTCGATTCCCATGCGCTTCCGCCAATCAAATCAATAGTTTACGAGGTGCGGTCGGGAGCCGCCTGGGAGGAGCAGCACCGCCGCGCCGGAAATTGCGCGGCTGGTCCGTCTCTCTTAAGGGAGGAGAGCTGCTCTTGGGCTGCCTCCATCGGGTGGTAAGGAGCCTGGCCAGCCGCCGCACCGGCGAAGGGCGTGTTGGTGACCTCAAGCGCACACGACTGCCTGCCCAAAAGGAGAACCAGATGAAGCCAAGACAGCCACGCAAGGGCCCTCCCGTTCCGCCGAAAGCCTCTCGCGCCGCGGCTGCCACTGCTATCTCTCTTATCTCTTCGCCTGTCGATGAGCTGCTGTTGGCCGCGCTCGAACGCGGCGATGACAGCATGGAGACCGGTCGGTACCTGGTAACCTTCAAGGAGGGCGCGGTCGAGGAGGGTGTGCGGTCGCTGGGACCGCAGGGGCAGGGGATGCGCGTGGCCGACGCGCGAGAATTTGAGGGCCAGGCAGTCACGCTGGCGAGCGTCGGCGGCGCCGACGCGGTCGTTTTCCCGGAGATCGGAGTGGCGCTGGTCAGCGGTGATGCGGCTCAGGCACGGGGCATGAGCGTGCAGTCCGCGATCGCTGCTGATAGCCCCGTCGAGGCCATTGAGCCCGAGTATTTCTTCTTCGCGCAAGGTACGCCTGGCGAGTACCTGCGCGGCTTCGCCCAGACGGCTGAGGTCAATACCGGCGAATACCTGCGCGGCTTCCTGCGTGCTGTGGAGACAATCGCCAGGGATCTGCAAGCGGCAGCGCTGCCGCAGCTGGAACCGGGAGAGGAGGCGATGGCTCTCGGGGCGACCTGGGGGTTGATCGCGTGCAAGGTTCCGCCGAGCGTGCGAAGCGGCGCTGCCATTCAAGTGGCGGTGCTCGACACTGGCATGGACTTGGGCCACCCGGACTTCGTGGGTCGCCCAGTCGTCAGCCAAACCTTCGTCGGCCAGCCCGTACAGGACCTCCACAGCCACGGCACGCACTGCATCGGTACCTCGTGTGGCCCCAAGGCACCGGCGGGCAGTACGCCGCGATACGGCATCGGCTTCCAGGCATTGATCTTCGCCGGGAAAGTGCTGACCAACTCGGGGTCGAGCGTCGGGGGCAGCGTACTGGCCGGTATGAACTGGGCGATCGCCAACCGCTGCCCGGTGATCTCGATGTCCCTCGAGTCGCCGCACTCGCCGGTGCAGACCGCATTCACCAACGCGGGACAGGCCGCACTGAACAAGGGTTGCTTGATGATCGCCGCGGCAGGCAATGAGGCTTCCCCCACGGGCGCGCCCGCCAACTCGCCGACCATCATGTCGGTGGCCTCGCTAGATCCGAACCTCAGCCCATCATCGTTCTCCAATTGCGGCAAGATCGAGATCGCAGCTCCTGGCCGGGACGTGTTTTCCTCCGTTCCTCGGCCGGCCCGATACGGCATCAAGAGCGGCACGAGTATGGCCACTCCGCACGTTGCCGGGTGCGCCGCGCTGTGGGCAGAGAGCTCCGCCTCGCTCCGCGGCCTTAGCCTGTGGCGGAAGCTACAAGCGACGGCCAAGCGGCTGCCGTTCCCGGCTACAAAGGTCGGCGCCGGCCTGGTCCAGGCACCATGAATCACTCCTGTGTTAGTCTGGTGGTGGTACCCACCGGATGAGGCTCCCGGCAGGTACGCAGTAGGTTGTGGAGGTACTTTGTGGCCGAGAGCAAGAGATGGGTTGTCACTACGTCTGGTGACCGGCCGATCCGAGACATCGCGAAGAAGCTGACCAAGACCGGATTCGCTGTGGATCAGGTCTTCGACGAGATTGGGTCCATTACCGGATCCGCCGATACCGTCGTTGTCGAGAAGTTGCGGGAGATCCCCGGAGTCGCCGATGTCTCGCCGGAGTTGTCTTTCAACATCGGACCGCCGGACGCGCCTGTAACCTGATAGGCAGGCTCCGTCGCATCGGGCTCCTTCCGAGCCGGCTTGATGCCGAAGTCGCTCGAACCTTAAGGCCGTCCAACCGTCTGCGGGACGATCACTTCCCCCGGCTGTCAGCTCACCAGTTGATAACAGGCATGCATCGCTTCGAGGGGAAGATCGCCTTGGTAGGGGCCCTTGACGATGGTTCCGCTCGTCGTGACGGTCAGCGGGATGGAGTCGGCTGTGAAGTGACGGAAGCGAACGACGACACCGCCGGGGGTCACGTTGGTGCAAGAATAGAGGGGCACCACGGTGAAGTTCCGGTGCCTGTCGCCCATCACCTCGCCGACTGTCGTTGCCTCCGCGGTGCCGTGGTCGCGCGCGAAGTCGATGACGGTGAAGATGTCTCCTGGCTGCGGCGGGGGAGTGTACTGCGCGGTAGCGGCTTTGGTGCCGGTACTGGTTCGGCTGCCTCCGGTAGCGTGGGTGTCTGCGTTGGCTGCCGTGAGAACGGCCAAGAGGACGGCCGCTGCAAGCAATGGTATCCGCATTCTGGACCTCCAGAAGGACTGGCGGCAACGGCCAGACCTGCGCTCGCCGCTCGCAACAGACCTGATGCAAGTTCGGGGCCTGCCGAGCCCTTCCAGATGTCCGATTGCAGCGCGCCGAGCTGCCCGCGCTGCCCGCATCGGGCCCTACTTCTTGCGCAGCGCTCCGTCGATGCTGAAGGCTCCCGAGCCGCGAGCGGCAATGTAAAGGAACAAGAAGCAGTAGAGCACGGCGAGCTCGCCGTGGTTCTGAATCGGCAGCCCGCCGCTCGGTTGATGCGCCATGAAGTAGGCCACCGCCATCTCGCCGCTGGCGATGAACGCGGCGATACCCGCAAACAGGCCGAGCAGGATGAGGAGGCCCGCCACCAGCTCGATCCATCCGGCGATTTTCGGCAGCAGTTCCGGCGGAACAGATCCGCCGAAGGCGCCGAAGACCTTCTGCGCTCCGTGACAGAGAAACAGGAAGCCGGAGACGATCCTCAGCAGCGCATAGATCGGTGGCGCGTACCGCTCGAGCCATTGCATCATGTTTCTCCTTTTTGTTGGGCGAAGCGGAACTTAGCACACTGAAGCGGCGTGTACCGGGGGACTTCGCTCCGCGCTAGCGACCTCCGGCGGGCAGCCTCCAGGTCGGCCGCCCGGCGGCGGCGCCGAGCCGGATCAGGCGGTCGACCGGTGCGAACTGGTCGCTCAACAGCGGCACCGTGCCGGTAGGGATGTCGACCGCCATGCGTCCGCTGGCGATCGTCGCGAGCGGCGGGTCGAAACGCCAGCCTTGCCGGTCGAGCTCGCGGCCGCGCGCGACGAGCCGTGCCGGGGGCAGCGAGCCGGGGCCGTCGCGGGCGAGCACCAGGATATTGGCGGCCCCCCAGACGCGGAAAGGATAGACAGCCGCGAAACGCTCGCGGACGGTGCGATACATGGCGAGCGAGAACGGATCGGAGAGCCCGGCCGCGAGATTGAGACCGAAGACCCCGCCCTCCGTCAGGTGACGCTTGACCTCGTCCATGAACTCGACCGTGGTGAGATGGAAAGGCACGCTCAGGCCGATGTAGGTATCGCAGTAGATGAAGTCCCAGCGCCGCCCGGCGCGGCTCAGGAAGCGGCGGCCGTCGGCGACCGTCACGGTGGTGAGCGGCCCGGGGCGGAAGCGCAGGTAGCGGCGCGCCACTTCCGGCACCGCCGGATCGATGTCCACGTAGTCGACGGCGAGCCCCGGCAGGCGCCGCTGCAAGTAGCTTCCCACGCTGCCGCCGCCCAGGCCGAGGGCGAGCATACTGCGGATCGGCGGTCCGAGCAGCAGGACCGCCGGCACTGCGCGGACGTAGGGCAGCTCGGGCTCGCCGTCCGCCAGGCGCACCGCCGCTTGGGTGACGCGGTCGCTTTCCAGGTAGCGCACGCCGTGCCTTTCGCGCACCAGGAGTGTCTGGTAAGGGGTCGTCCGCTCGTAGATCAGATCGGAGCCAGGGTGTCCCGGCAGCCGCGCGCCGAAGAGGGCGGCGGCGCAGATCAAGCAGCCGAGCAGCGCGGAAGGAAGCTCGCCGCGCCAGGAGCCGCCGAGCGCGAGCAGCGCGGTAAGCGCGGTCGCCACGGTGAGCACCGCGAGGATCTGGCGCAGATCGAAAAAGGGAATCAGCGCGAAGGTGCACGCCAGCGTGCCAGCCAGGCTGCCCGCGGTCGACAAGGCGTAGAGCCGGCCCGCGGTGTTGCCAAGCTGGCCGAGATCGCGTGCCGCCAGGCGCACCGCGTAGGGCGACACGGTCGCCAGCAAGACGCTCGCCGGCCCGAACAGCACTGCCGCCGCCAGCAGCGTGCCGGCGGGCGAGCCGCCGGTCAGATCGGCAAGCCAGGCGGCAAGCCGCTGGCCGGCGAGCAGGAGCGCCTCTTCGCAGGCCGCGCCGAGCACGACCAGGCGGGCCAGCGCGGCCAGGCTGGGCTGCCGGTCCGCCAGCCGTCCTCCCCATAGATAGCCGACCGAGAGCGCGGCCAGGAACACGCTGATGATCGAGCCCCACACATAGACGCTGTTGCCGAAGTACGGAGCGAGGATCCGGCTCGACAGGATCTCGAGAGCCATCAGCACGCCGCCGCACGCCGCCACCAGCCAATAAAAGCGCAATCGCGCGAGCATGCCGGTGGAGTATGGCAGAACGATCGCCCGCCGCCGGCCGGCCAGGTACAACGTTTCCGCCTGACTCGCGACGAGCTAGACTCCGCCAACATGGATGAGCTCCAATGGCAGGCCGTCGACGCGGCGGCGGCGGCGAAACCGCGCTCCGTGCGCCCGCCCCTCGCCGAGACCGCGGCGCGGGCCGCGGCCGCGCCCGCGCCGCTCGGCAGGGAGACGGCGTGGGCGGGGACCTGGTGGGTCGCGGCGCTCGGGGGATGTCTCTATCTGGCGCACGCCCTGCTGTTCGGCGGCTGGCTGATCGACGACGCCGGGATCTCATTCGTCTACGCGCGCAACCTCGCCGCCGGGCATGGCCTGGTGTCGCAGCCCGGGCTGCCGCCGGTGGAGGGCTACTCCAACTTCCTGTGGGTCCTGCTGCTCGCCCTGCCTTTCTGGCTGGGTCTCTTCCATCCGGTGGCGACCCCGAAGCTGCTCTCGCTGGCGCTCGTCCTCGGCTCCTTCGTCCTGCTGGCGCGCAGCCTGCGCCTGCTAAGCGGCAGCCAGCGCCTGGGGTGTGCCGTGGTGCTGCTGCTCGCGGTCAACTCCGCCTTCGTCATCTGGACCAGCTCGGGGCTCGAGAACCCGCTCTACGTGTTCTTGCTCTGCGCGCTCTTCCGCCTGGTCATCGCGGAGCGGCTGCGCGCCGACGAGCCCGTGCCGCCCGCCCTGCCGGCCGGTGCCGGCTTGCTCGTCACCGCCCTGGCCCTGACCCGCCCCGACGCCATCCTCTGCGGCGTGCTCTACCCGCTGCTCGCTCTCGTTCCCCACAGGGGAGAACGCTTCCGCCCGCGCGCGGCGCTGCCCCGGCTGCTGGCCTACGGCGGCGCCCTGGCCGCCAGCTATGGCGCCTTCCTCGTCTTTCGCCTGCTCTATTTCGGTCAGCTCCTGCCCAACACCTACCGAGCCAAAGGCGGGCTGGCTCCCCACGGCGTGTTCAACACGTTCACCTTGCAGCTCAGCGGCCTGGTCAAGGTCCTCCGGCTGCTCGGGGCGGTAGCCGGCCAGGGCTCGGGCCTGCTTTTCCTGGGGCTTGTCGCCGGCACGGTCTACGCCTTGACCGCGCGGCGGCTGCGCTTCGTCCATCTCGCCACCGCCGCCTTCGCCGGGGTGACCACGGTGGCCTACATGCTGCTGCCGGTCGACTGGATGCCGGGCTTCCGCTTCGCCACTCCGGTCTTGCCGTTCCTCTACGCCTATGCCCTGTCGCTGGCCGGCACCCTCGGCGAGGCGCTCGTGGCCTCCGCGCGGCACCGCCGGCTCGCGGCCAACCTCGGCGTCGCCGCGGCACTCGGCCTGTCGCTGGCCACTTTCTGCGGGCCGTCCCTGGCCTTCGCCGCGCGACCCACCGTGCCGATGGCGCAAGTTGCCCGCGACTTCGGCCTGGGCTTCAACCGCTACGCCGCGATGCTGCGGGTACGCGACGCCTCAATCCTGCTCCCCGACCTGGGAGGCACGCTGTACAGCTCGCGGCTGCGTGTCTACGACCTCGCGGGCCTTTGCGACCGCACCATCGCCCGCACCCTGCGCCATCATCAGCACGACTTCTACGACTACGTCTTCGCGCGGCTCCGCCCCACCTTCATCCACACCCACGAGTACTGGACGGCGGCGGCGCACCTGGAAGCCGACCCTCGTTTTCGCCGCGACTACGTGCCGCTCGTCGAGTACGTCGAGGAATGGGTGCGCGCCAAGACCGGCAAAGACCTCCATTCGGGCGACTTCGTGCGGCGCGAGGTCGCCTTCGGCCAGCCGGCGGCGCTGCGGGCGATCCGCCTCGAGCTCGCGCGGCGCTACTGGCGCGAGCTGCAAGCCAGCCCCGGGCCGCGGGGAGATCTCGAAGAGCCGCCGCAGCAACCGGGGCAGGCGCTGGCGGCGCCGCCTCCCGGCGACCTCGCTCCAGGCTCGCCCCCCCGGCCGCAGGACTTTACGCGTTGAGCTGGCGGCGCGGCCGCCGGCTGCTGCCCTGGCTGTTCGCCGCCGCCGTGCTCGGCTTGCTCTTCGCGCGGCTGCCGCGCGACCAGGTCGAGCGCGCGCTCGCGGCCGGTCCCTTCGGGGAGCTGGCGGCGCTGGCGGCGGCGATGGCAGCCGTCGCCTTGCTTGCCGACGCGGCCGCGACCCATGCCGCTTTCACCCGCATCGGGGTGCCGCGCCCCTTCGGGCAGCTCGTGCTGGCCCGCGGCGCCACCTATCTGCTCGGCCTCCTCCATCCCGCGGCCGGCCAGGGCGCCCTGAGCCTCTACCTGCTGCGCACCGGCGCCGAGCCGGGCCGGGCCGTCGCCGCCGTCCTGCTGGTCTTCGCCACCCAACTCGGCGCCATGGCGCTGGTGGCCGCGGGAGGCATGCTCCTGGCGGCCGGCACGGCCGGCCTCCGGCCCCCATGGGAGGGATTCCCGGCGCTCGCCCTGCTGCTCGGGGTGTTCGGCGCCTGCCTCGCCGTGCTGCGCCTGCGGCCGCGCTGGCTCGCCCGCTGGCGGCTGTTGGCCCCCCTTTTCGCCGCCGGAGCGAGCGGTTTCCTCGCCGCCACGCTTGCGCGCGTGCCACATGTCCTGTCGATGGTGCTCGGCCTGTGGCTCGGCCTGCGGCTCTGGGGCGTGGCGCTGCCGCCGGCGCAAGGATTGGTGCTGCTCTCGGCCGTGCTCCTGGTGACTTCCTTGCCGCTGGCGCCGGCGGGACTGGGAACGACCGAGGCGGCGCTGGTCGTGCTGGCCTCCCCGTACGCGCCGGGCGGCGGCGTTGCGGCCCGCCAGTCCCTGGTCCTCGCCTTCTGCGTGCTCTATCACCTGCTCGGCCTTGCCGCACAAGCGGTGGCCGGGCTGATCTGCCTGGCCCTCCTGCCGCGCTCGGCCAAGCCGCTCGCCGAGCCGGCGGGCCCCGGGGCCGCCGCATGAATCTCGCCGATGCATGGCAGGCGGCTGCGACCCTGGCGGCGGTCGCCCTGCTGTTCGCGGGCGGCGGCCTGCTGGCGCTGCTCCTGCTCGGCCGCGAGCGCTGCCGGCGCGATCCCCTGGCGCTCGGCGTCGCCAGCCTGGTCGCCGGCACCTCGCTGGCGCTGCTGGTCGCCCTGGGACTCGGCGCCGCCGGGGCCTTGAGCATCGCCCTGGCGCTGCCGGTCGCGGCCTTGCTGGCCGGGCTGCTCTTGCTCGCCTGGCGGCGGATGGCCGAGCGTGCCCCGGCGCCCCAGGCTCTTATGCCTCCGGCAGGCGCCGGCGAGCAGGCGGGCGGCGCGCTGCCCGCCGGCCCGTTCCAGGTGCTGGCCCGGCGGTCGGCGGCCCGGCTGCGCGAGCATCCGGTCCTGGCGTTGATTGCCGTGCAGGCGGCGGGCAGCGAGGCCCTCCGCGGCCTGCTGCGGCCGCCGCTCTCCTGGGACAGTCTGATGTATCACCTGCTGCTCGCCGCCACCTGGCTGCAAGAGCGGGCGATCGGCGTCGTCTACGGGATGTTCCCTACCAGCTTCTACGGCTATGTCCCGGCCAACGGCTCGCTCTGGCTGTGGTGGTGGATGGCGCCGTCGCACAGCGAGATCTACGTCAACCTGGCATTCCTGCCGCACTGGTTGCTGCTCGGCCTGGCGACCGGCGGCGTGGCGCGGGAGCTCGGCGCGCGCCGCTGCTGGCCGCTCGCCTCGTACCTGGTGCTGCTCTGCCCGACGATCGTGCGCTTCGCCGCCACTCAGTACGTGGACATCCTGCTTGCCGCCATGCTGATGGCGGCCGCCTTTTTCGGCCTGTGCTGGCTGCGTTCGCCGCGCGGAGCGGACGCCGCGGTCGCCGGACTGGCCCTCGGCGTGGCCGCCGGCACCAAGGTGGTCGGCCCGCCGTACGCGCTGGTGCTGGCCGCCGCCCTCGCCCTCGCCGGCCGCGGCGCCTGGCGGACCCGGCTGCGCCAGGCGGCGCTCGCGGCGCTGCTGGCCGCACTTCTCGGCAGCTATTTCTACCTGCGCAACATGGCCGCCGGCGCCGGTCCGCTCGCCCTGTCGTGCTTCGACGCCGCGCCCCCGGGCGCTCCGCCGCGCTCGGCCCCGGCCAGATCGGTGCTCGCCAACCTGGCGCCGATGCTCGCCGACGGCACGCTGGTGGACGCCTTTCTCGGCTTCACCGCTCCGGCCTCGCTCGAGCTCGGCATGGGGCCACAGGCGGTGCTGTTGCTGGGCGCTCTCGTCCTGCCCATCCTCCTCCCCGCGCCGTGGCGCAGGGGCGCCTTCGTCGCCTGGGCCGAGATCCTCTGCCAGGTCGGGATCTGGTTGATCGTTCCGGCCGCGACCGCCGGGCTGGTCTTTGCCAACGTCAGGTACCTGACCGCCGCCATCGGGCTCGCCTTTGCCGGACTGGTGGCCGCCGCCGAGGTGCGCGGAGTCGCCGTGCGCGGCCTGGAGCTGTTGACCGCCGCCCTCCTCGTGCAGGACCTGCTCATGCTCCATTCGGTCATGCCGCGCGGGGTGCGGCTGGCCGCCGCGGCGCTCGACCTCCTGGCGGCGGCGCTGCTCTTCTCGCCGGCTCTGCGCCGGCGCGTGTGGCGCCACTTGCCGGCGCTGGCCGGGGCGGCCACCGTCGCGCTGCTCGCCGCCACCCCATGGCTCGCCCGCTTTCGCGCCGCCGACCGCACGCGCGCCCTGGCGACCGAGTTCACGGCCCACGACACGCTGGCCAAGCGGTTCGCCCGCGCCTGGGGGTGGCTCGACCGCCACGGCGGCACCGGCACCGTCGCGGTGGCGGCCAGCCCGGCGACCTACTTCATCTACCCGGCGATGGGGATGCGGCTGGAGCGCCGCGCGGTCTACGCCAACGTCAACCGGCAAGACCTGCGCAGCGCCGTCCGCTACCCCGGCTGCTGGCCGCGCGTCGACCCGGATCCCGAAGCCTGGCTGGCAAATCTCGGCAAGCTAGGGGTGCGCTGGGTGCACCTGAGCCGCGTGGCCGAGAACTTCCCCTTTCCCAAGGAGAGCGCCTGGGCGCGCGCCCGGCCCGAGCGGTTCGCCCTGCGCTATGCCGACGCCTACAACCTGATCTTCGAGCTTCTCCCTGCCTTGCCGCGGAGGTCACCGTGATCGGCCGCTGCCAGTCAGCCGGGCTGAGCTTGGTAGGCTGACCGCGATGTCGTGGCACCTGGCCCGGGGTCTGTTGGCCGCCCTCGTGGCGATGCAGGCGCTGGCCTGGGGGCTCGCCCGCGGATTGCGCGTGCGCGTGGAGGTCCGGGCCATGGCACTGGGACTCGCCGTGCCCCTCGGTTTGCTCTCGCCGTGGCTCTTCGGCGGCGAGCTGCTGGCACCCACCGGCTTGCTCGATCGCGTGGTGTCCTTCAGCGGGATAGGGCATGAGGTGCGCCGCACTCACCTACTGCTCAGCGATCCCATGTTCCAGCTCCTGCCCTGGGAGCTCGAGGTGCGCCATGCGCTCAGGGAGCGCCGGCTGCCCATGTGGTCCGACCGGCTCGACGGCGGCAGCTCGCCCTGGCTCAACCCGCAGGCGGGCGCGCTGTCGCCGGTCGCGGTTGCGGCCCGCCTGACCCCAATCCAGCACTTCTTCGACGTGACGCTGTGCCTGAAGATGCTGCTCGCCTTCGAGGGCACCTGGCTGCTGGTGCGGCGGCTCGGCCGCAGCCGCGTCGCCGCCCTGCTGGCGGCGGCGAGCTTCGCCCTGGGCGGCGGCGTGATGTCGTGGGGGCTCTTCGCGGTCAGCTCCACCGTGGTCTGGGTACCCTGGCTCACTCTCGCCTGCGTTCAGCTCTTCCGGCGCCCGGCGCCCCGGACGATCGCCGCCGCGGCCCTTGTCACCGCCGCCCTGCTGCTGTCCGGCCATCCCGAGATCGCCCTGGCAGGAGGACTGTTCGCGGCGGTGTGCGGCCTCGCCCTGCGGCGGCGCACGCGGCGCGGCGTCGCGGCGGCGGGCCTGGCTGGGAAAGCCAGGCTATCGAGGAGAGCCGGTCGGACCCGCGGGCTGGCGGCGGCCGGTCTTGCCGCGTTGCTCGGCTTTGGCCTTGCCGCTCCCGTGCTGGTTCCCTTCCTGCGCGCCGTGCCCGCCTCGCAGCGCGCCAGGGACATGCTCGGAGCCGAGATGCCGGACCACGACTTTCGCGCCTTGGAGCCGGCGAGCTGGTTCCTGGGTCCGACCGCCGCCTACCTGCGCTCTCCGATCAATCCACGAGTGTACGGGCTGCCCTACGAAGAGCCCTTTCGCGGCCCCTTCGACTGGGCTGATGCCCTCGGCGGCTACACCGGGCTGGTCGCCTTTGCCGGCGCCGTCGTGGCTCTCTTCGTCGTGCGTGACCGCCGCGCCTGGCCTTTCCTCGGCTCCGCCCTGGTCATCCTCCTGCTGGTCGCCGGTTTCGCCCCCTTTGCCTGGCTGATCTACTCCGTCCCGGCGCTGCGGGTGCCGGCCTACTCTCGCTTCCTCCCGGTGGCCTGCCTGGGCCTGGCGGTGGCGGCGGCCTTCGGCTGCGATTTCATGGTCTACCGGAGGGAGCGCCGCCTGCAGCTCGCCGCCGCCCTCGCCGCCGCGGCGGCCATCAGCCTCCTCGCCGACAGCTCGCCCGAGATTCTCCTGGTATGGGGGCTTGTGGCCGGTGCGGCTCTGGCCGCGCGATGGGGCCGGCGGCGCCAACTGGGACCCAGGTTCGCCGCAGTTCTTCTCGCGGCGGCGCTCGCCCTCGACCTCGGCCCCTGGGCGCGGCGGTTGCTGCCGCGCGGCCAGGGCGAGCTCTTCTACCCACGCAGCGAGCTAATCGAGACCCTCGTCCGGGAGACCGGAGGCGACGCCTGGCGTGTGGTCGGAGTGGAGCAACTGGTCTACCCGTCGATCCTTCCGGTCTACGGCCTGGCCGAGGTCCGTTCCAACAACGCGCTGGTGCCGGGCGATTATCTGCGCGTCCTGCGCGCCGCCTTCGGATTCGACCCCTCGGCCGCCCACTACTATTCGCCCTTCGACCACGTGGACCACCCTCTGCTGAGCTTCCTCAACGTGCGCGCCGTGGTCAGCAACATCTGGGTGCCCCGGCCGCGGACGCTGGTGCCGGTGGCCGCGCCGGGCATCGCGCCGTTCGTGGTCTATCGCAATCCCGCGGCGCTGCCGCGCTGGTTCGTGCCCGCCGCCGTCGACCTCATCGAGCGCCGGGCGCTCGAGCGCTGGATCGCCGGGCTGTCCGAGCCGGGACGGGTCGCGGTGTTCCGCGACGAGGTCGCCCGAGTCGGCGGGCCGGGCGCCGATGGACGCGGCGGGCTCTCAGCTCAGCCCGCCGATCGAAGGCCGCTCGCCTGGCGGCCTGCCCGCCTCGTGGCTGGCGTGCCCGGCCACCTCGAGCTCGACGTGCCGGGCGCGGGAAACAGGCTGCTTGCCACTTCGCTGCCGCAGCCAGGGGGCTGGCGGGCCAGGGCCGGCGGGCGCCCGCTGCCGAAGCTCACCGTCGACGGGGCTTTCCTCGGCGTCCTGGTGCCGGCCGGGGCGTCGCGCGTCGAGCTCGACTTCACCCCGCCGGGCTTCCGCTCCGGCTTGTCCGCCTGCGCGCTCGCCCTCTGCGCGCTGCTCTATCTGGCATGGCGGAGCTGGCGGGCCGAGCGCGCGGTCACGGCCAGACCGTCACGCCCATGACCGCGAAATGGTGGTCGAAGGTCCAGACCGGGATCTCCAGCTGGCCGGCGATCACCGCGACGAGCCCGTCGAAAAGCGTGATGGGTTGATCGGCATACGAACGGATGCGCTTCGCGGCCGCGAGGTAGTCTTCGTCCACCGGGTTTAGCAAGCCGATTCCGGTCAGGACCTCGTCGAGCCATTTCCGGGCCGCAGGGATGCCCAGCCGCCGCAGGATCAGCGAATGACTTTCGAGCACCGTGGGAAAAGCCGCCACCAGAGTCCATTTCTGCCGGGCCAGCCGGCTCGCCTCGGTCCGCGCACGCACGTGGAGCTGGTCGTGCCGATCCACGAGAGCGTAAAGAGGGCCCGTGTCGGCGAGGACGGCCCTCACGGGTCCTCGGCCAGGTAGCGGTCATGGTTCAAACTCACGTCCGAAGCGTCCGAAGCGCCGCCGTCCTTGCCGGCTGGCGTGATGCGCAACGGGCCTGCGGGCGGCCGGTACTGGCGTGATTCCCATCGCTTCTCCGCGAGATAACGTCGCAGAGCCGCTTCGACGAGACTGGTGAGGCTGGGAGTCGCGTCCAGACTCTCGAGATAGGCCGCGATCTCGGCCTCGAGATCATCGGGAAGGGTGATCGTGGCTCGCCTCATGGAAGAGACTTTACACCAACTGGTGAACTTGGTGCAGACCCCTGCCGCAAGACCGCCCGCTCACTCCCGCCAGTCGGCGAGCGGCAGGATCTGGCACTCGGCGCCGGCGGGCGACGGCGGGCTGCCGGCGGGGACCCGCACCAGGGCGCTGCCGCGGGCATAGGCCGCGAGGTCGTGAGAGCCCCTGGGAGCGAGGGGATCGGCCCGCGGCGCGCCGCCGGCGGTGAAGGTGACCATGGCAGGCAGGAAGCGGTCGCGAGCTCCCGCCCCGGGCAGCGGCGCGCCCAGCGTCGCCGCGACCGCCCCTCGCCACCAGGCGTCGTCGCCGCCGAGCAGGCGGCGCAGGGCCGGGCGCACGAACAGCCAGAAGCCAACCATCACCGAGGCCGGATTGCCGGGCAGCCCGAAGACCAACCCACCGGGATGGGTGGCGAAGACCATCGGTTTGCCGGGCTGGATGGCGACCGCGGTGAAGTGGGACTGGCAGCCGAGCGCCGCCAGCACGCCCTCGACCAGGTCGAGCTCGCCCATCGACACGCCGCCGCAGAGCAGCAGCACGTCGTGGCGCAGGCCGCGCTCGACCAGAGCGGTAAGCTCATCGACGCGGTCGGGTGCGATCCCCAGGGGGGTCACGCGCAGGCCGAGCGAGGCGCCCGCCGCGAGCAAGAAGTCCGTATGCGAGTCGCGCAGCCGGCCAGGCCCGGGCACGCTCTCCGGCGCCACCACCTCGTCGCCCGTGGCCAGCACCGCCACGCTCGGCGCGCGGTGCACCGGCACCTCCGCGTACCCGTGGGTCGCCAGCAGCGCCAAAGCTCCCGGAGTGAGCGCCGCACCCGCCGGCAGCAGCGCATCGCCGGCGCGCATCACCTCGCCCCGCCGCCGGATATTCGCCCCCGCCGCCACGCCCTCACGAAACACCACCTCCGACCGCTCACCGCCCGCGGCCCCCCGAGCCTCCTCGCTCACCCGGACATCCTTTGCCGGCCCCTCGGTCATCTCCACCGGGATCACCCGGTCGGCCCCACGCGGCACCGGCGCCCCGGTCATGATGCGGACCGCCGCGCCCGCCGGCATCTCGAGACCCGGCGCATCGCCCGCCACCACCGTCGCCGCCACGCCCCTCCGCTCGCCTGCCGCCACCTCGCCCGCCAGCGCATACCCATCCATCGCCGAAACATCATCCGCCGGCACGTCGAGCGTCGCCGCGACCTCCCGCGCCAGCACCCGCCCAAGCGCCGCCCTCCTCTCGACACCCTCCTCGCCGAGAGGCGCCACATGGGCGGCAATCCGCCGCCAAGCTTCGTCCGGTGAAATCATCCGCCGTGTCCCCCCAGCCGTTCTTATCAGCCACTCCGCCTGACAGCAAGCGCTTTTTGAAACGCCTCATCGAGAACCCTTTGACGGCAATCTCCCTTTTGGGGATCGCACCACGGTGCCCGGACCTCGGGCGGCCCCTCGCAGCACGCATTTGGCGGCGGCGCCCTCTTCACCCCCCGCCACCTATAGAACCAGACAAGCCGCCAGCCAAGCGAGCTGCGAGGGGCCGCCCGAGGTCCCTGCGCCTTAGCCACATCCCGTGCGGTGATATGATGCCTTTCCGCAAACAGTGCATCTCGCCTGCCTGCGCGGGAGGTCCATGACCTTGGCGACCGCGGACCCTAGCTTTCAGTATCGAGGCGACCTGTCGGAGACAGCGCTGCCGGAGATCCTCTACACGATCGACCGTTTTCAAGTTCCCGGCGTCATCGAGGCGCACCGCGACGGCGTCGCCAAGCGCGTCTACATCAAAGAAGGCAACGTCGTCCACGCCTCCTCCTCGGACCGCGACGACAGCCTGGGCGAATACCTCAGGCTCTCCGGCGCCCTCTCTCCGGAAACCTACGCCGTCACCATGCGCGAGCGCGCGCACAGCGACAAGCGCTACGGCGTCCTGCTGATGGAGCAGCGCATCCTCTCCCCGGCCGCGGTCTACGCCGCCATCCGCAAGCAGATCGAAGCCATCGTCTGGAGCCTCTTCTACTGGCAGGACGGCAGCGTCGTCTTCAGCATCGGCGACTTCCGCGATCCCGACGCGGTGGGCATTCAGCTGCCCATGCAACAGGTCATCCTGCACGGCATCAAGCGCGCTCCCGACGCCAAGCAGCTCGTCGCGCGGCTCGGCCAGAAAGAGACCGTCTTCGAGCCCTGTTACGAGGTCGAAGACCTGATCGAGATCGCAATCGAAGCCGACGAGTACGGCCTCCTCAAGCTGGTCGACGGGAGCCGCAGCCTGTTCGAGATCTGCACCCAGGGTCCGCGCTCCCCGGCCGAGAATGGCAAAGTGCTGTACGCTTTCCAGGTGCTCCAGCTCATCCGGCGCGTGCGTGCGCGGGAGTCGGCCGAGCGCGGAGCGAAGGCGCGGCAGCAGTCGACCGGGGCCATCAAGATCCGGTTCAAGACGCATGGCGGCAAGTACGGCGCCGAGTAACCGGGCAGCCAGACCAAGTTCGGCGCCGCATCGCCGCCGGCCTTCGAGGCTGCTGCTCCCGCGCCCATGGAGCTAGTGCGTATGCCACTATTCGAATACCAGTGCCTGGAGTGTGGGAAGAAGAGCGAAACCCTGAAGCGTTACGACGACCCGCCTCCCGCCGCCTGCCCGCATTGCGGCGGCAAGCTCAAGAAGCTGGTCTCCTCACCCGCTTTCCAGTTCAAGGGCACCGGCTGGTACGTCACCGACTATGCCGGCCGGAAGGGCGGCGATGAAGCCAAGGGCGACACCGGCTCGGAAGCCAAGACCGAAGCCAAGGGCGACGGCAAGACAGAAGGCAAGGTCGAAGCCGGCGGCCCCAAGGCAGACAAGCCTGTCGCCAAGCCCGCCGAAGAATCCGCGGGAGCCGCAGCCAAAAAGTCAGCGGCCGGCAAGAAAGACGAGTAGCGGGGTCGCTACCCCGAATCCCTCCCCGGCGTTGACTGAACAGTCCAGCGCGCGGCCGCGATGACCGCGCCGGCCAGGATGGCCGGAACCACGTGCAGCGTCAGCCGCCCGAAGCTGGTCTGGATGAGGTCGGTCGGATCGACGCGGGCCGAACAGTAGACGTACAGATAAAAAGCCAGCTGCAGCGCGATCACCGCGGCGATCGGGCGCAGCCGCCGGTCGGCCGGCAGCAGCGGCGCGAGCAGCAGCGCGAATGCGAAGCCGTGCCACTCGTGCCCCCGCATCATGGCCCAGACGAGCTGCGCCACGCGGGGGACGCGCGCGAGGTCGAAGGGCCCGGAGTTGAACGCCAGGAAGAGGTGGTGGCGGTGCACCTCGGCGAGCCAAGGCGCAACCACCGCCGCGGCGGGCAGCAGGAGAGCCGCCGCGGCGCGCGTCCCGGACAGGAGGACGGCGGTGCCCGGAGCTTTGGGAGCGTTGGGAGCGGTGGGAGCGGTGGGGGTGTTGGGAGCGGGGGGCCGGCAGCCGGCGCGCGCCCATTGCGCCCCGATCAGGAAGACCCCGAGCGCCAGCCCCTCCACCTTGGAGGCCGCCGCAAAGGCGGCGATCACCCCGATCCCGAGGTCGCCCACGCGATCGCGCGGCCGCAGCAGCGGCGGCAGGGCGGCGGCGAGCGCCAGCGCAATCATCCAGTCGGCCCCGCCCGCCATCGGGGTGTTGATGGCAAAGGCCGCGGTGGCGGCGGCGATGAGGGCGAGCCCTGCCTGCCGCAAGAAGCGGTCGGCCGCCGCCAGGCGCAGCGCCTCGCGGCAGGCGGCGAGCAGCAGGGCGAAGAAAAGAACCGACCACAGCATCATGGCCGGTGCGGCGAAGCTGCCGCCCAGCAGGGCGGTGGCGGCATACAGCTCCGGCAGCAGGTTGGGATAGTCGGGGTGGATTACCCAGTTCCAGCCGCGAGCCAGGTAGGTGTAATCGACGCCTTGGGCGAGGAAGAAGCGATGCCCTTTGAGCCCCCAGTGGTAGACGAAGTCGGGGGTCACGATCCAGAGCTTCCAGGCCAACAGCGCGAAGACGAGGACGCCCGCGAGCGCCACGGCGTCCCCCCAGCCGAGGCGGCGGCGGCCCGGCCCGCCGGCGCCGTTCCCGTCGGTCGAGCCGGCGCGCGGCGGCCGCCGGCGCGAAGCGGCGGCATGGGCGAGCCCGCACGCCCCGCATACGAGAGCGAGGGCGGCGGCGAGGACCACCGGGCGCCAGGCGATCCCCACAAGGTCGAGCAAGGTGAGCAGCAGGTGGAAGACCAGCGTGCCGGCGAGCGTCGCCGCGACGACGCGGTAGACGGCGCTCTCGCCGGGGCCGGCCAGCGCCGGAGAGAACCGGCTGCCGAGGAAACCCAGGACTGCCGCCAGGGCCGCCATCGCCAGCAGCGGCGAGAGGTTCACGGACCGATCCGGTAAAGGCGGCCGCCGTGCAACTGGCGCATCATGCGCAGGGCGGTCCCGTCGACCTGCCGCCGGTAGGTGATGAGGAAGCCGGCGCGCGCGCCTTCCGCATCGCGCCAGCGCACCACGTCTTCATCCGGTAGCAGGTAGGCCGCCCACCGCCAGCGGAAGAAGTCGGCATCCCCCGGCCCGTCCGGCGAGACGAAGGCGACGACGCTGCCCGCGGGCATCAGCTCGCGCGCCTCCGCCAGGCAGCGTGCCAGGCGCTCGACCGGCGCCATCCCGAAGCGCCACAGGTAAGGCGACACGTTGCCGCCCCTGGCCATGTAGTAGGAGAGCGAGCCGCGGGTTTCGACGGCGACGCAGAATACCGCCCAGCCGAGGGCGAGGCCGGCGAGCAGCCTGACGGCGACGGAGATCGGGCGGTGCACGCCGCGGGATTATTCCAGATTCCGGACTCCGGTCACCGCCGGCCCGACGCCGCCGACGCCGAGCTGCTAAACTTCCGGCCCCGATGCCGCAAAGCAGCCGCGTACCGCCGCCGCCGCTGAGTCTCGCGGAGAGCAGTCCCCTGGTGCGTACCCTGCTTGCCGAGCAGGGGATCGACCTGGCGGGAGGCAGCGGCCCCGACCTGACGATCAGTTCCGGCGACGAGATGCTGGACTTCGTGGTCGCCAGCCACGACGGCGACCGCGAGCAGGCGGTCTTCGACTACTTCCAGACCGGGACGAGCATCGCCCGCTCGCTCATCGAGCTGCTGCGCTGGCGCTTCGGCGATCCCCGGCAGCCGGACAAGGTGCTCGACTTCGCCAGCGGCTACGGCCGGTCCACTCGTTTCCTGCTGCGCGAGCTGCCGGCCGAGCGCGTCTGGGTGTCGGACGTCTATGCCGGCGCCGTGCGCTTCCAGCAGGAACGCTTCGGAGTCCACGGCATCGTCTCGACCGTGCGGCCCGAGGAATTCCGCTGCGGCGAGACCTTCGACGCCATCTTCGTCGTCTCGCTGTTCACCCACCTCCCCGAGGAACGGTTCGTCGCCTGGCTGCGGGTGCTGAGGGGTCTGCTGGCCCCTGGAGGCATGCTCGTCTTCAGCGTTCACGATCAGAGCCTTAGGCCGCCCGGCACCGAGCTGCCGCCCGCGGGCCTGCTCTTCCAGGAGTACAGCGAGAGCGGCTCGCTGTCCACCAGCGACTACGGCTCGACCTGGGTCAGCGAGAAGTTCGTGGAGGAAGCCTGGCACCGTGCCGCCGGCGCGGAATCGTCGCTACGCCGCCTGCCGTACGGGTTGTGCAATTACCAGGACCTCTACGTGGCGGTAGCGGAGGCAGGAGTCGATTTTTCCACCCTCGCCTACCGCGGCGACCCGTACTTGTTTGTCGAGCACTGCTACTTCGCCGCGCCCGACCTCCTGGAGGTCAGCGGCTGGGCCGCCAGCTTGCGCCCGACGGGCCTGCGCGAAGTGCAGGTAGTGCTCGACGGTGAGGTGTTGGCGAGCCTGCCGATAAACCAGCCACGCACGGACGTGGCCGCGCAGCTCGGCGAAGGCGTCTCGAGCGCCGGCTGGGGAGGGCCCTGCGCGCTGCCGCGAGGGGCCTCGCGCTCGACTTCGCTCTTCTGCCTGCGGGTGATCGACGACCGCGGAGCGGCCCACCTCGCATCCGCCGGCAGCCTCGAGACGGCACTGCTCGCCGCCGCTCGGCGCGAGGCGAAGTACCTGCGCGACGAGCTCGAGCGCGCCGAGGTCCGCGCCGCCCACGCGGCGCTCGACGCCGAGGCCCTCGCCGCGCGGATCGCGGCCATGCAGGCGAGCCGCTTCTGGAAGCTGCGCAATCACTGGTTCCGTCTCAAGCGCCTGCTCGGCATGGCCGTGGAAGTCTGAGACTTCAATCCTGCCGCGAGAGGGCGGGGGCGTCCCCTTCCCCCCCGGAGGGGAGGGAAGGGGATCGAGGGGTTGCGGGGGGAGATCCAGTAGATGCTTTGAGTTGTCCACCACCGCCACATCGCAGTGCCGACTCCTCCCTCGGGTGCTATCCTGAATTCATTATGCCGGCTGAGTGCACTCCAGCGGCGGTGCTGGCGGAGACGGAACGGTCTTTGCAGGCTCATGGACGCGTTGTGTTGTGCCAGATCGTGCGCGCCGAGGGCTCGACCCCCGGCAAGGTGGGGTGGAAGCTTCTGGCGAGACCGGATGGATCCTTCTGCGGCAACCTGGGAGGCGGCGCCTTCGAGGCCATGGTCAAGAGCGATGCGTTGGCCAAGCTGGCCCTTCCGGCCGGCGCTGGCGCGGAGTCCGAGGTCAAGCGCTACTACTTGACCGAGGAGGCGGTGAAGGGCCAGCCCACGGGCATGGTCTGCGGAGGTATGGCCGAAGTGTTCCTGGAGATTCTGGTGGCCGCGCCGGTGCTGGTGGTCTGCGGCGGCGGTCCGGTGGGCCAAGCCCTCGCCCGCGCCGGCGCCCTCGCCGGCTTCGAGCTGCTGGTGGCCGACGATCGGGAGGAGTTTCGCCGGCCGCAGCTCTTTCCGGCCGAGACGCGCTTCGCCGCCGTGGGGCGCGACTACGAGCAGGACTTCCTCGCCCCGGTCCGCCTCCGCGACCTCTACGTGACTGTGGTGTCGCGCTGCTGGCAGACCGACAGCGCGGCGCTGGCGGCGGTGTTGCGGCAGGCGCCGCCGCGCCTTCGCTATCTCGGCTTGATGGGGAGCCGGCGCAAGGTCGAGAGGGTGCGCGAGGAGGTCTCCGGGCGCGGCCTCGACCTCTCGGCTGTGCCACTGCACGCGCCCATCGGCTTGCCGCTCGGCGGCGACAGCCCCGGCGAGATCGCCATTTCGATCCTTGCGGAAGTGATTGGTACCCGTTATGAAGCGTCTATGTAACGTCGTGCGCTGCTTGTTGCTGCCTCTGGTGGCTGCCGCGGTGACGCTCCTGCCGGTGGACCCCGCGGCCGGCCGGCTCCTGCCCGCGGCGCCCAAGCATGCCAAGCCGGCGCCGGCAAAACCCAAGCCGCCCGCCGCCCTTGCCGGCCGCCCGCAGCCCGCGGAGGCGCCGGCGGCGGATGCATCAGGAGCTTCGCCGGTCGCGAACGAGGCCGGCGCCGTGCCGGAGCTCGGCGATGCCGAGCCCGAAGAGGGGACCGCGGACGTCCAGGGCTGGCGCGCGGCGCCGATCTGGGGCGGCGACGTGCGCACGCTGGCCATCCCGCCTGACGATCCCGACGTGGTCCTCGCCGGCACCGTCTCCGGCCAGGTCTACCTGTCCCGCGACGGCGGCGTGAGCTGGGGCAGCGCCGGCGCCGCCTTCCCATTCCCCGGCTGGGTGGTCAGCAGGCTGCAATTCGATCCCAACCGGCGGCAGCGTCTCTGGGTGGCTCTCTGGGGAGTGTGGGGGAGCGGCCAGGTGGCCTACTCGGACGATCTCGGCAAGACCTGGTCGGCCCGCTCCTCGGGCCTGCCGGAGCAGCCGGTCTACACCCTCGCCCTGGTGCCCGGCCGCGAGGGTCGGCTCTTTGCCGGCACCCTCTCCGGCGTCTATGGCAGCGACGACGGCGGGGCGAGCTGGCGGTACCTCACCGGCGACCTGCCCGAGGTGCAGAAAGTCACCAGCCTGGTCGTCGATCCCGCGCGGCCGCAGACGGTGATCGCCGGCACCTGGCGGCGCGCCTACCGCAGCGACGACGGAGGCAGCACCTGGATGGGGATCTTCGACGGCATGGTGCTCGACACCGAGCTGTTCAGCCTCACCGCCGTCCCCCCGCATCCAGGTGAGATCTGGGCTTCGACCTGCGGCTGGGTCTACCAGACCCTCGATCATGGCGACCACTGGGTGCGGTTCAAGGACGGCCTCGACGAGCGCCGCACCACGAGCCTGGCGATCCTGCCCGACGGCCGCGTCCTCGCCGGCACCGTTTCGGGGGTCTTCGTCTCCCCCGATGGCGGCCACTCCTGGAAGCGCCAGAGCGATCCGGCCCTCTCGGTCCAGGCCATCGCCTTTCATCCGGACCGGCCGGGCCGGGTGATCCTGGGAACCGAAGGATCGGGGATCTGGCTCTCGACCAACGGGGCGGCAAGCTTCTTCCGCTCGAGCCGCGGGATGACCAATACCCGCATCGGCGCCCTGGCGCTGGACGGCAACGACTTGCTGGTCGCGGTCAACAACGCCGGGCCGATCGCGGGAATTCACGTCTCGCGCGACCGCGGCAGGTCGTTCAACTCCGACTTCTCGCCGCTGCCGACCGTTCTCGACCTGGCGGTGTTCGGCTCACATGCCTACGCCGCGACCGAGCGCGGCCTCTACCAGCGGCGCGGCGTCGACTGGCACCGCCTGCCCGAGCTGGGAGAGGAGCGGATCGACCAGCTCGTTTCGGACGGCCGGCAGCTGGTGGCCCGCGCCGCCTCCGCCCTCTACGAGCTGCGCCAGGGACGCTTCGTCAAGGCACCCTACAAACACGGTCCGCCGCACTCGGCAGCCTACTTCGGCGACGCCTTGTGGGTGAGCGATGGCCAGGGTCTCTATCGCCTGACCCAGGGAGCCAATCACACCGTGGCGGCGCCCTTCACCGGCGGCCGCCTGCAGCGGCTCGACGACCAGCTTCTGCTCTCCGGTCCGGGCGGCGCCTGGGCCCGCCCCGGCACCGATGCTTCCTGGGTGGAGATCACCTCCAAGCCATCCCGCCTCCTGCCCACCGGCGACGGACGCTTCGCCGCCCTGCTGGTGAGCGGCAACACCGTCCGCCTCTACGACCGCGAGGCGCGCAAGTTCCGAGTCGTCGCCATCCCCGTCCCCGCCCGTGACGTCACCGCCGCCCTGGTCGTCGACGGCAAGCTCCTGCTCGGCACCTCCGGTTACGGTGTGCTGCAGCGCAAGCTCGACGAGTAGCAAGCCGCTGAGAAACCCCGTGCGGCGCGTTCCGAGCGCCGCGGGGCCGGACGCCAGGCGCCGCCGCCCCTCATGCCGCGGCCAGCCGCGGGCTCAGAGGGGCCTTCGTCCCTGGATGATCCGGATGAGGACCACCACGATGGCGATGACCAGGAGGATGTGGATAAAGCCGCCGAGCGTATAGGAGCTGACCATCCCCAACGCCCAGAGCACGATAAGGATGACAAAGATCGTCCACAGCATCTGAGCCTCCTCCCCGACACCGTAGCAAGCCCGACTGGAGCGCCGGGCCGCGTGAAATCGCCGGAATTCGAAGCACTTCTCGTGCCATGGTCCGGAAGTGCGCGCTGCTCTTCGGCCGCTGAGGTCATCAGGGCCTGGCCTCCATCCCGGGCTGGACGATCTGTTTGCCGCTCTTGTCCTTGGCTTCCTTGACCATGCGGCGGACGTCGGCGAGGAGCTTCCTGGCGTCGTAGACGATGCCGTCCTTGATGGTGTAGCGGACGCCGCCGACGCGGACGACCTCGTTCTTGTCGTTGAGCTTGATGGCGCCGGTGCCGTAGAGGACGGCGAGGTTGGCGAGCGGGTTCTCCTCGACGACCACGAGGTCGGCGAGCTTACCCGGCTCGACCGAGCCGATGTCGCGGGCGAGCCCCAGGGCCTCGGCGCCCTTGAGCGTCGCCGCGCGAATCACCTCCAGGGGATGGAAGCCCGCCTCGCGCAAGAGCTCGAGCTCGCGGATGTAGTCGAAGCCGTAGAGCTTGTAGATGAAGCCGCTGTCCGATCCCGCGGTCACCCGGCCGCCGCGGTTCTTGTACTCGTTGACGAAGGTCATCCACAGGCGGTAGTTGTTCTTCCACTCGACCTCGTCTTCGGTCGTCCAGTAGAACCAGTAGGAGCCGTGGGCATTGCGGCTTGGACGGTAGAAATCCCACAGCGAAGGCAGCGTGTACTCTTCGTGCCACTCGGCGCGGCGCGCCCGCATCAGGTCGCGGCTCGCCTCGTAGATGGTGAAGGTCGGATCGATGGTGAAATCGAGCGCGATCAGCTCGTTCATCACCTGGTTCCAGCGCTCCGAGTAGGGCGGGGCGGCCTGCCGCCACAGCCGTCCGGCCTGGCCGAAACGGTGCGACTCGTCGTTGTAGTTGTAGTCGAGCGGGTAGTTCTGGATGGTGCGGTCGGTGAACAACGCCTCCGGCAGGCCGTACCAGTGCTCCATGCTGGTCAATCCCCAGCGCGCGGAATCGAGCGCGGTGACCCGCGCCACGTCGAGCTGGGCGTGATGGCAGGCCGAGCGCAGTCCGCGCCGCTTGCCCTCCTCGATCGCCGCCTTCATGATGTCGGGGCGGTAGCCGAAGAACTTCAGGCCGTCCGCCCCCTTGGCGGCCATCTGGGCCACCCAGGCCCGCCCTTCCTCGGGGGTAGTGAAGGGCGCCTCCCGCCCCTGGCCGAAGGTGACATAGGCCTGGATGCGCGGGGCGGTGATCTCGTTGCGCGCGCTCTTGGCCTTCTCCATCAGGGTCCAGTCGATGCCGTTGCCGCTGCCCGGATCGCGGATGGTGGTGATGCCGTGGCCCATCCACAGCTTGAACACGTATTCGGCCGGCGTCCCCTGCTCTTTGCCGCCGATGTGGCCGTGCATGTCGATGAAGCCGGGCAGCACGTACATGCCCGCGAGGTCGATCTCCCGGTCTCCCTTCCCCGCCTTGGGTCGATCGGCGGGATCGATGGCGATCCCCGGATGGCCGACGCTTTTGACCTGGACGATGCGGTTCTTCTCGACCACGATATCGACCGGCCCGAACGCCGGCGCGCCAGTGCCGTTGATCAGCGTGGCGCCGCGCAGGATGAGGCGGGCGAACGGCCCCTCGCCTTCGGCGCGCGGCGGCGCCGGCGGGATCGCCTTGTCCTTGTCGCCGCCCTTGGCCGCCACGGCGCCGGCGCTGGCGGCGGTGCTGGCGCTGCCTTTGCCACCCGGTGTCTCCCGGCTTGCCCGGCTCGGTCCGGACGGTGCCGCCTGTGCCGGGCTCGGCGCCTTGGGCACCTGGCTTGGCGCGGATGCGGCCGCCAGTGCGGCATAGGTCAGGATCGGCAGGACGCCGAGGGCGCGGCTCCGTCGCGATGCTCTCATTCCGGGTCCTCCTTCGTGCGGAAACCCTAAGCGCGGGCAGGGACCCGCGCGCCTGATCATGAGAGCGCCAGCCTAACTCACCTGGGGCGAAATCGCGCCCGTCCTGGATCGGACGCGTTGGGCCGCAATCTGATCAGGCGCGCGGGTCCCAGCCCGCGCTTAGTGATCAGGCGCGCGGGTCCCTGCCAGCGCTTAGCCGCCGGGCGGGATCGAGCCTTCGTCGAGCTGCGGGGCGTAGGGGCCGAGATACTGGCGGCGCCACCAGGCGCCGGTGGCGGCGCGGGTGCGCCGGTCGGTGAACCAGTACTGCCAGAGGACGGTGCGCACGGCGAGCGGTTTTGCCCCTGAGAAAGGATCGCGCGCGAAGAGCGCCAGCACGGGCGGCTCGGCGGCCAGCAGGCGGGCCTCGGTTTGCAGCACCCAGGGGGCGCCCGTCCAGCTCTCGAGCGAGGCGAACCAGAGGTTCCACTCGAACCTCGGCTGGTAGGGAGCGTAGATGCCGGGCGCCTTGTGGACGTCTTGCGGTTTGTAGCGGAAAGGATAGGCCACCCAGGTCTTGCCGTCCCGGGTGCCCTGGAACTCGATCTCGTAGCGCGCCCGCGTCATCACCGCGAAAAGCCCGTAGCGGTTGGCGACGCGGAAGGGCTCGAGCGCCAGGGCGGGAGCGAGCAGCGGGCCGGGGAGCAGGCGGCCGGCGAAGGCGACCACCGTGGCATAGAACACCCAGCCGAGCGTGACCGCCGCCGCCAGCAGCCGCCAGCGCCGCGCCCGGGCAACCGCGCAGGCGGGCGCCGGACGGAGGCCGCAACGCGCCAGGAAGCGGTCGTCGAGCAGCAGCACGGCGAGGACCAGCACCAGGTAGTTGAGGAAAGCGTAGTTGGCGGTCAGGATGATGGCGACCTGCAGCGGCGTCACCAGGAGCACGACCGCGATGCGCCAGGGCCGCGGCAGGAAGGCGAGCCAGACCAGCCCGAGCTCGACGGCCAGGGTGAGCAGCGCCGCCGCGGCATGGAACCAATGCGGCATCTGATGCGCGTACCAGCCGATCCAGGTCGGCAGCGGCCCGTTCTCGTAGTAGTGATCCATGGCGGTCAGGTTGCGCCACTGCGGGTCGCCGCTCGCCAGCTTGACCACGCCCGACTCGAAATAGATGCGGAACCATTCCCAGCGCAGCAGCCATAGGCTCGCCCACGACGGCGGATGCGCCGGCCCGAGCCTCGGCCGCAACCCTGGCGGCGCCAGGAAGAAAGAGAGCAGCCCCGCCTCGAGCAGCATCCCGTCCGACTGGTAGGAAGAGAAGTCCTGGGCCGCGGTGACGAAGGAGAGGAACGCCACCGCGCAGACGACCAGGCTCGAGCGCGGCCACCGGTTGAGTGTGAGCGCCACGGCAGCCACCAGGCCGGCCGCCACCAGGGCGGTGAGCGCCGCGTCCCCCGAGGACAGCCAGAGCAGGCTCGGCACGTACCAGAAGCGCGCCACGGGGTAGGTCTCGCCGACCAGGCGCAGGTAGTCGCCCGCCGGCAGGATCCCCCGCTGCCCGATCAAGCCATGGATCTGGAACGCCAGCGAATAGAACGCCGAGAAGAAAATCGCCCCCAGCGCCCGCAGGAACAGCCACCGCGCCCACAGGTACGACCCCTCCGCCTCCCCCGCCCGCCGCCCGAAGCACCACTCCAGCAGCGGCACGCCGTTTCGAGCCGCGGTCAGTTGACCTCGCCGATCAATATCTTGCGCCGCCGGTCGTACGGGGTGCCGCTGAGGAAGATCCGAGTCCGCAGGGCGTGCACCGCGGTCCAGGTGGGGTGGATGGTGTCATAGGAATCGTCGTCGGGCTCCCGCGTGCCCCAGCTCCCATCGGAGCTCTGCGCCGCGAGCAGCAGCCGGGTCGCCTCGCACAGCGCGCGATCTCTCGACTCCGCTAGTCCGGCGCTGTGAGAGACGTCGATGATCTCGGCGGCGAGCTCCATCTCGTCCTGCTCCAGCGCGTCGGACAGCTCGCCGCGCATGAAGGCCCAGGCCGCGGGCGCGTCGCCGGGGCGCACCCGCAGCCGTCCGTAATCGTTGAGCGCGTAATACACATGGGTCGCGATGTATCCGAGCTCCTCACGGAGATCCTCGTCTTCCGCCGCGCGGTGCCAGAAGGCAGGATCCTTCAGCCTGGCGAGCACTTCCCGCAACCGCGGGAGGGAATGGATCTCGGGATGCGCCGTGCGCAGCTTCTCGACCAGATAGGAGTGAACGACGAGGGTTACCAGGTCGTCGTCGTCGACGGTTCCGACGCCGGAGGCTTTCACGTTGTACTCCTCCGCGAACGTGGTAATCGCCTGCATGCGCGCGCGGAGCTTGGCGATGAGCTCGTCGAGCGGGAGGTTCAGCTCGCCGGCGCGCACGACCAGCGTCCAGGCGCCCGTCAGGTTCCGATGGTTCGCGAGAGCCCCGCTTTTCAGATAGCGGCCCTGCAGCTTGCCCGCGTAGCGGTTCGCCACCGCGAGGCAGCGCCGGCGGACGGTGGCGGACGATGCGGTCACCCCGGCTTCCAGGAACAGCTCCACCGCGTCCGAGCCCACGTCGGCGAGATTGCTGTCGTCGTCGAGAAAAGCCTCGAGCCAGTCCAGCCCCCTTGCCGCTGCACGCTCACGCTCCGCGACGAGACCGTCTCCGCAGCGGGCGGGCGCCGGCTGGACCCTATGGCAGGCGAACTGCGGGGCGCACCCGGCAGAGCACACGATCAACGCGACGGCGACAGCCGCTCGGGCTGCGGCGCGGCACGAAACGGACCCGCACGGCATCGGAGACGGAGACAAGTCCTAAGGACAGGTGGCGAAGGCGTCCGTGTCCTGGATGATCGGAAAGGGGTCTCCGAGGCGGTTGCGAAATTCGCCGCGGAGCCGACTCCATCGGCTGGGCGAGCCGAGGAAAGAAGAAACGAAGCGTCCAACGTTGGTCCCCCCACAGTTGCCGTCGGAGTAAACCGAGACTGTGAAGAAGGCTGAGTCGTAAGGGCCTTCTCCGCCGTCGAGGAAGCCTGCCGACCCGCCGAAATCGAAGGTGACGCCGGGAGTCACTGCCTGGGCGGCGCACTGGCAGATCGTGGTGTGGCCATAGCCATGCAGCAGGGCCGATCCCGACGTCGACGAGCCGTTCGCATCGTGGGCAGGATCGAAGCGGGCCGAGGTCAGCCAGCCGCTGAGGTCGTGGTCGAAGTTTGGATTGACGAGAAGGTTCTGAGCTGAAGCCGGCAGAGCGGCCATCGCCAGGGCTCCCATCAGTACAGCGAACGATCGGAATGGATTCTTGCTGGACAAGCGGGACTCCTGCCCCCGGGGACGCCGAGGCCAGCAGCCTTGCCAGCCTTGCCGGTGACGAAACAGTCGCGTGAAATCGAATATATCCCGGGCCGGGTGAGCAGGGCAACCCAAAAGGGTGGTTGACATATTAATGACAGCCAGGTATGTTTCGATGCATGAGGACGACGATCCGCCTGGACGAGAACCTCCTCGCGGAAGCCAAGCAGCGCGCCGCACGCAGCGGGCGCACGCTGACCGCGGTGATCGAAGAGGCGCTGCGAGAGAGTTTCAGCCGGCGCGAGAGGCCGCGAGAGTCCCTGCCCGTCGAGCTTCCAGCCTGGGGGCAGGGATGGGCGCGGCCTGGGGTCGATCTCGACGATTCGGCCTCGCTGCTCGATCTGATGGAGCGCGAGGATGCTCCTGCCTGACGTCAACGTCCTGGTCTACGCCCACCGCCAGGACGGCCCCGAATATCCTCTCTATCGGCGCTGGCTCGAGGGAATGGTGGGCGCGGATGCCGCCTTCGGGATGGCGGACCTCGTGCTCAGCGGCTTCCTGCGGGTCGTCACCAACCCGCGGGTGTTCGCTTATCCGACCCCGATCGACGTTGCCTTGAGCTTCGCCGACGGGCTGCGAGCTCTACCGAACTGCGTAGCGGTGGCCCCCGGACCAAGGCACTGGCCGATCTTCCGCCGTCTCTGCCGGGAAGGAGGCGCGAAAGGCAACCTGGTCCCCGACGCCTTCCTGGCGGCCCTGGCGATCGAATCCGGCAGCGAGTGGGTCACCACCGACCGTGGATTCGCTCGTTTCCCGGGCCTGCGCTGGCGCCATCCCCTGAGCTGAATCGCGCCGTCGCCAGCCTCACTCCCCGTCGTTGGCCTTGAGGCCGGCTTTCTTGGCGTAGTAGCGGAAGCTGCGGAAGCTCATGCGCAGCAGCTCGGCCGCCTGGGTCTGGACGCCGTTGGCGCGGTCCAGGGCCTGGCGCATCAGCTGGGAGCGCAGGTCTTCGAGGTAAGCCTCGAGGTCGAGGCCCTCCTCGGGGAGCTCGATGGTGTCGGAGTTGGTGCGCCGGCTGGTCAGCAGGTGGACCGGCAGGTCGCGGGTGGTGACGGTTTCGGAGTGGGAGAGGGCGAGGGCGCGCTCGATCAGGTTCTCGAGCTCGCGCACGTTGCCCGGCCAGTCGTAGCTTTCGAGCATCTTCATCGCCTCGATCGAGATCTGGCGCGGCGGCAGCTCCATCTGCCGGCTGTACTTCTGCAGGAAGAACTCGACCAGCAGCGGGATGTCCTCGCGCCGCTGGCGCAGCGGCGGCAGGTGGATGGGCAGCACGTTGATGCGGTAGTAGAGGTCTTCGCGAAACTCGCCGGTGACGAGCCGGCCCTGCAGGTCCTGGTTGGTGGCGGCGATGACCCGCACGTCGACCACCTCTTCCTCGTTGCCGCCGACCTTGCGCACGGTGCGCTCCTGCAGAGCGCGCAGCAGCTTGACCTGCATCGTGGGCGTCATCTCGCCGATCTCGTCGAGGAAGATCGTGCCATGGTCGGCTTCCTGAAACAGCCCTTTCTTCTCGCGCACCGCGCCGGTGAAGGCGCCGCGTTCGTGCCCGAAGAGCTCGCTTTCCAGGAGGTTTTCGGGCATCGCGCCGCAGTTGATCGACAGGAAGCGCCGCGCGGCGCGCGGCGAGGCGAAATGGATGGCGCGGGCGATCAGCTCCTTGCCGGTGCCGCTCTCGCCGTGAATCAAGACGGTCGAGGTGGTGCGCGCGATGCGCTCGATCAGGGAAAAGATCGTTTGCATGCGCGGGCTCTTGCCGATGATGTTGTTGAAGGTGTATTTCTGCTCGAGCTCGCGGCGCAGGTAGACGTTCTCGTCGGCGAGCTCGGCGCGCTCCAGCGCCTTCTGGGTGAGGATCTTGAGCTCCTCGACGTCGAAGGGCTTCGAGACGTAGTCGTAAGCGCCGAGCCGCATCGCCTCGATGGCCGTCTTGGTCGAGGTATAGGCGGTCATCATCACCACCGCCGTGTTGGGGCTGGTCGTCTTGATCACCTTGAGCAGGTCCAGGCCGTTGCCGTCCGGCATCAGGATGTCGCAGAGCACCAGGTCGTAGCCCTTGGCCGCCAGGGCGCGATGAGCTTCGGTCGCCGACCGAGCCGACTCGACCGCAAAGCCTTCGCCCTGGAACAGCAGGGTGAGGAAGTCGAGGATGCTCGGCTCGTCATCGACGATAAGCAGGGAAGCACCCATCTCTCACCGCCTACGACGAATCTCTCTGCCGTGAGAGGGAGGGGGATCGAGGGGTTGCGGGGGGCGATCCAGTCGATGCCTCGAGGAGTCCTTCACCGCCACATCGCAGAGCCAGCTAGGAAAGACATTCATCCGAGCACTCCGTGCGCTGCACTCTCGACACTCTCGGCGCCCGCCGCGGCGGGCAGCTCGACGGTCAACGTGGTGCCGCCCCCCGGCGTGGCGTCGGCGTGCAGCCGCCCGCCGTGCTCCTCGACGATGCGGTAGACGATCGCCATGCCGATCCCCGTGCCGCCGTCGAAGAAGGACTGGAAGGGGTGGAAAAGGTTGGCGCGCTGGTGCTCGGACATGCCGCGGCCGGTATCGATCACTTGCAGCCGGTAGAAGTCGCCTTCCAGGGTCCCTCTCACTTGCAGGATCCCGCCGTCGGGCATGGCCCGCAGCGCGTTGCGCGCCAGGTTCCAGAAGATCTGGCTGACCTGGTCGGGATCGCCGACCAGGCGCGCCGACGGGGGCGCCAGCTCCACTTCGACCCGGTGACGCTCGGAGACCTCCTCGCTGTTGCTCAGCAGCTCGACGTTTTCGGCCAGCAGGCGGGCGACGTCGAACGGCACGCTGGCGCGCTCGCGCGGGCGGGCGAAGCGCAGGAAGCCCTTGATGGTGCGGTCGAGCCGGTGGCTCTCTTTGAGCAGGATGTCGATCAGCCGCCGGTGCGCGGCATCGCCGGCCAGGGCGCTGCTCAGCATCTGGACCGATCCGGAGATGGCGGCGAGCGGGTTGCCGATCTCGTGCGCCAGGCCGGCGGCCAGCTCGCCGACCGCCGCCATGCGGTCCTTCATGCGCAGCTCGTCCTCCATGCGCCGGTAGCTGGTGAGGTCCTGGAAGATGACGATGAAGCCGCGGTGGGTGCCGAAAGCGTCCGACAGCTGGGAGACCGAAAAGCCGACGTGCACGATCTCGACGCCGCTCGGCACCTGGACTTCGACGCGCAGCGGTTCCCGCTGCGCGCTGGCGGCGGTGAGCTCGGCCCACTCCCGGGCCGAGAGCAGGCCCGACCGCGGGATGGGAGCGCCCAGCAGCTCGCCTTCCTCCTTGCGCAGGATCGCCAGGGCGGCCTGGTTGGCGCTGGTGATCAGGCCTTCGAGGTCGGTGGTGATCAGGCCGCTGCTGATCGACTGGATGACGTCGCGGTGGACCACCTGCAGGTCGGCCAGGTGCCCGCTCTTTTCCAGCAGCTCGCGCTCGGCCTGGGTGGCGCTCTGCGCCAGGTAGGAAGTCAGCAAGGCCACGGCGTAGAAGCCGAAGAAGTGAACCCCCAGGTTGTAAGTGACGCGCCATTCGGGCTGCCGCTCGGCCACGGCGTCGGCCGGGCGCAGCCAGCCGTTGTCCAGCGCCACGACCAGGGCCGCGTAGCAGGCGAAGGCCAGGGTGGCCACGATCACTCCGGCGCGCCGGCGCAGCAGCGTCGCGGCCACCGCGATGATGATCAGATAGAGCAGCGAGAAGGGGCTGCCGGCGCCGCCCAGGTAATAAACCATGACCGTGATGAGCAGCAGGTCGCCGGAGAACTGGATGTAGGCCTGGGCGGCCGGATGGCGGCGCAGCAGGCGCAGCAAGGCGATGTAGAGCAGCGTCGCGGCGAAGGTCATCCCCGCCAGCAAGAAGACGATGTTGGAGCGCAGCGCCTCGACCTGGAAGAGGGCCGGGTTGGCGAGCTGCAGCAGGAAGACCGACAGCAGGACGCTGGTGATCGCCACCATGCGGACGGCGATGTACCAGCGAAGATAGCGTTCCAGGGCGAGCATCGAGACGGCGAGCTGGGCGGCGGCCGCGGCCGCCCTCGCGCGCATCGTACCGTCAGCCGATCTTGCTCAGGATCGAGTAGAGCGGCAGGTACATGGCGGCCACGATGACGCCGATGATCGCGCCGAGCACGGTGATCATCAACGGCTCGATCAGCTTCATCAGGCCGGCCACGGCGGTGTCGACCTCTTCCTCGTAGAACTCGGCGATCTTCGACAGCATCTGGTCGAGCGCGCCGGTCTGCTCGCCGACGTTGATCATCTGCACCACCATCGCCGGGAAGACCTTGGTCTCGGCGAGCGGTTCGCTCACCGTCTTTCCTTCCTCGACGCTCTTGCGCACCGCCATCACCGCGTCCTCGATGATCGCATTGCCCGAGGTCTTGGCAGTGATCTCGAGGCCGTCGAGGATGGGGACGCCCGAAGAGGTGAGGGTCGCCAGGGTGCGGCAGAACCGGGCCACCGCGATCTTGCGCAGCAGCATGCCGATGATCGGGATCTTGAGCATCGCGCCGTCGATGACGCGCCGCCCGCGGTAGGTCTTGTGCCAGCGGTGGATGGCCCAGGCGGCGCCTCCCAGAACCAGGAAGATGAAGAGGATGTAGCGGCCGACGAAGTTGCTGGCGGCGATCACTATCCGGGTGAGCAGAGGCATCTCGCTGCCCAGCCCCGCGAACAGCTGGGCGAAGACCGGGATGACCTTCCACAGGATGATGAAGACCACGAAGGCGGCGATGGTGATCACCGCCGCCGGATAGATCAGGGCTGACTTGACCTGGCCCTTCAGGCGCACCGCCTTCTCGATGTAGGTCGAAAGGCGCTGCAGGATGACGTCCAGGATGCCGCCCGCCTCGCCCGCCGCCACCATGTTGACGAACAGGTTGTCGAATGCCTTCGGATGCTTGCGCATCGCCTCGGCCAGCGACGAGCCGGCCTCGACGTCGGAGCGCACCTGGTTGATGATCACCTTGAAGGTGCGGTTCTCCTCCTGCTCGCCGAGGATTTCCAGGCACTGCACCAGCGGCAGACCGGCGTCGAGCATGACCGAGAACTGGCGGGTGAAGATGGCGATCCGCTTGGAGCTGATGCCGCGCGGGATGCGCGGCATCAGCTTGATCTCGCGGCCCTTCTCGCGGATGTTGGTGACCTGGATCTGCTGCCGCCGCAGAACGGCAACCGCCGCGGCTTGCGAGTCGGCCAGCAGCTGGCCCTCTTGTGCTTGCCCCGCGCGGTTGCGGCCTCGCCAGACGAAGTTGGGCATCACGGGTCTCCTTGGCTCAAGCCTGCAGCGTCGGGTTCAAGGTGGCGGGCCCGCGCGCGATCATCTCCTGCAGCTCTTCGGGGTGGGAGGAGCGCGACATGGCCGTCTCCAGGGTGATGATGCGGCGGAAGTAGAGGGCGGCCAGCGACTGATTGAAGGTCTGCATGCCGTGCTTGGCCTGGCCCGCCTGCATCATGCCGTAGATCTGGTGCACCTTGTCTTCGCGGATCAGGTTGCGAATGGCGGCGCTGGGCACCAGGACCTCCATTGCCAGGGCGCGCCCCTTGCCGCCGGCGCGCGGCAGCAGCGCCTGGCAGACGATCCCCTCGAGAACGAGCGAGAGCTGGACGCGGATCTGCGTCTGCTGGTGGGCCGGGAAGACGTCGATGATGCGGTTGATCGACTGGGCGGCCGAGTTGGTGTGCAGGGTGGCGAAGGTCAGGTGCCCGGTCTCGGCGATGCGCATCGCCGCCTCGACGGTTTCGAGGTCGCGCATCTCGCCGATCAAGACCACGTCGGGGTCCTGGCGCAGGGCCGAGCGCAGCGCGTTGGCGAAACCGTGGGTGTCGGCATGGACCTCGCGCTGGTTGACGATGCAGTTCTTGTGGCTGTGCAGGTATTCGACCGGGTCTTCGACCGTGACCACGTGCTCGTGGCGCTCGCGGTTGATCTTGTCGAGCATCGCCGCAAGGGTGGTCGACTTGCCCGATCCGGTCGGCCCGGTGACCAGGATCAGGCCGCGCGGCTTCTCGCACATGCGCTCCAACACCGCGGGCAGGCCTAGCTCGCGGAAACCCCTGATCTCGAAGGGGATCTGCCGGAATACAGCGGCGATCGCGCCGCGCTGGTGGAAGATGTTGGCGCGGAAGCGGGCGAGCCCCTTGAGGCCGAAGGAGAGATCGAGCTCGAGGTCGGCTTCGAGGCGGTGCTTCTGGTTGTCGGTGAGGATCGAGTAGGCGAGCTGCTTGGTCTCGGTCGGCGTCAGGGGCGGCAGGTTCATCGGCTTGAGCACGCCGTCGACGCGGATCTGCGGCGGCGAGTTGGTGGTCAAGTGCAGGTCGGACCCCCCCTGGCCCACGAGGTCCTTGAGCAGTTGGTTCAAAGTCGGAAGCATGCAACGCACTCCTTGGCGCGACCCGACATCGGCAGCAGAATCGTGGCCGCAGTCTACAACAACGCCGGAAGCGAAGAGAAGCTGAGAGCAACGTTGGTGCGCGGGAGGGTGGGCGGGGGCGTCCCCTTCCCCCGCGGCCACCGCCGGGCAGGGACCCGGCGGATTCGGAAAGCCGGGAAGGGGACCGCGAGGGGTTGCGGGGGGCGATCCAATGGATGCTTTGAGTAGTCCTCCACCGCCGCAGCGCAGCGCCGGTTCGGTGAGCTGCTATATCGTACCGGAGTGAGCGACGACCACCACGAGGAGGAGATTCTCGGCAAGGTCTACGACGCCCGCCTGATGCGGCGCCTTATCGCCTACCTGCGTCCCTATCGCCGGATGGCCGGCGGAGCGCTCGCCTTCATCTTGCTCTCCTCGGCGCTGCAGCTCGTCCCACCGCTCATCACGGCGGTGGCCCTCGACCTCTTCATCCGCCCGCAGGGCAAGGCCGCGCTTCTCTCGGCGCCAAGCGTCGCGGTGCGCGACGCCCTGCTCGCCCGCGGCGTCGACCCGGCGGCGATTCCGATGCAGGGTCTGGCCGTGGTGTCGCTGGTCTTCCTCGCCGCCCTCGCCCTGACCTTCTTCGCTCTCTATGCCGAAGGCTACGTGATGATGCTGATGGGCCAGTACATCATGAACGACCTGCGCAATCAGATCTTCGCCCACCTGCAGACCCTGCCCATCTCCTTCTACGACCGCAACCCGATCGGACGCCTGGTCACCCGCGTGACCACCGACGTCGACGCTCTCAACGAGATGTTTACCTCCGGGCTGGTCGAGATCGTGGGCGACGTGCTGCTGCTGGCCGGCATCGTGGCGGTGCTGTTCTGGCTCGACTGGCGGCTCGCCCTGGTGTCTTTCGCCATCGTGCCGCTGCTGGCGCTGCTCACCTTCTGGTTCCGCGTCCGCGTGCGCCAGAGCTTTCGCGAGGTGCGGGTTGCGATCGCGCGCATCAATGCCTTCCTGCAAGAGCACATCACCGGCATGACGGTGCTGCAGCTCTTCGGCCGCGAGGCGCGGGCCTACCGCGACTTCGCCCGCATCAACGACGTCCACCGCGTCGCCAACGTGCGCTCGATTTTCTATTACGCCGTCTTCTTCCCCGGCGTCGAGTTGATCACCGCCATCGGCATCGGGCTGCTGATCTGGGTGGGCGGCGGGCAAGTGGTGGCGGCTGCCGCCTCGCTCGGCGCGCTCATCGCGTTTCTGCAATATGCGCAGCGTTTCTACCAACCGCTCTCCGACTTGTCGGAAAAATACAACATCCTGCAGGCCGCGATGGCCAGCTCGGAAAGGATCTTCCGCCTGCTGGACACGCCTCCGGCTATCGTGTCGCCGCCCGCGCCCTACGCGCCGCAGACGGTGCGCGGCGACATCGAGCTCGACCGCGTCCGCTTCAGCTACAAGGCGGGCGAGCCGGTGCTCGACGGCGTCTCGTTCCGGGTGCGTCCCGGCGAAACGATGGCCGTCGTCGGGCACACCGGCGCCGGCAAGAGCACGCTCGCCAATCTCCTGCTGCGCTTTTACGACGTGGACGCCGGGGCGGTGCGGGTGGATGGCGTCGACGTTCGCGAGTGGGATCTGGCGCGCTTACGCAAGAGCATCGGCCTGGTGCTCCAGGACGTGTTTCTCTTCTCGGGCACGATCGGCGCCAACATCCGCTTGGGGGAGGCGGCCATCGACGAGGCCCGCCTGCGCTGGGCGGCGCGCGAGGTGCACGCCTGGCCGTTCATCGAGCGGCTGCCGGGCGGCCTCGACGCCCAGGTCCGGGAGCGCGGCGCGGGCCTCTCGGTCGGCCAGAAGCAGCTCATCGCCTTTGCGCGCGCCCTCGCCTTCGATCCGCGGGTCCTGATCCTCGACGAGGCGACCTCGTCGATCGACACCGAGACCGAGCAGCTCATCCAGAAGGCGCTCGAGCGCCTGCTTGCCGGCCGCACCAGCCTGGTCATCGCGCACCGTCTGTCGACCATCCAGCGGGCCGACCGCATCCTGGTGATGCACAAGGGCGAGGTTCGCGAGCAGGGCACGCACCAGGAGCTGCTCGCCCAGCGCGGCATCTACTACCGCCTCTACCTGTTGCAGTACAAGGATCAGGAGCTCCGCAGCGGCCTGGCCCGGACGGCCGCGGTGCAGGGCTGACCGAAAGCGCGGGGCGTGGACACCAACCCCCGCTCGGCGTTGGAGGATGCGGGGTGATCTCCAGAGGAGGGGCTCGACTTGGCTCAGAACGGCAGTGACGGCCACTGCAAGGATGCGATCCTCGATCGGCTCGCCGAGGACGCGAATGTCGCCCAGTTCGTGAGCTTCGGTCCGGACCTGGCGCAGCGCTTCGCCTGGATCCACGGCTATCCGCCC
Source organism: Thermoanaerobaculia bacterium (assembly GCA_035544895.1). GTDB lineage: Bacteria > Acidobacteriota > Thermoanaerobaculia > Multivoradales > UBA5704 > JASLEW01. Next base: position 246,155 of record DASZZM010000059.1, on the reverse strand, counting down.
AACCATCGCTTCGGCGCGCCGCGGGAGGCGGTCGCTGCGATCCTTGCGGCCTCCCCGGAAGGGACGGTCAACATCCGCAGCTACGAGCCCGACAACCCGAAGAGCCGGGAGTTTCTCTACGGCAAGAGCAACATCGAGGAAGTGCTGCGCGAGCTGGGGCGGCTGGCAGGCGAGGGCCTGTTCACCTTGGTCAACGAAACCATCGACATCGGCGACGGCGGGGTCTCCGGCGTCGCCTTCGGCGAGGTGCTCGAGTTCGCCCCCGGCGACACCCCGCGCTGCGTCGAGAAGCCAGGCACCGCCGCGCTGCCGCGGCGGCTGGGACTCGAGCTGCTCGAGACGGTCTACCACTTCCGCCCCGAGCTGCCGCCTCGCCCCGAGCTGCGGGTGGAATTCAGCCTCCATCCCCTGCGCCGGGGCTACCGGCGCCGGCATACGGTGCTCTGGGAGACCGAGGAGCCCGGGCTGCCGCCGGAGGAGGCGGAGATCGCCTGGCCGAACCGGTTCAGCCGGCTGCTCGGCGACAAGGCGTTCGGGCTGCTGATTGCCGACGCGTTGGGCCTGCGGGTGCCGCGCACGCTGGTGGTGCCGCGCGGGCTGCCACCCTTCTCGTTCGGCTCCGATACCGGTCTGGCCGAGACCTGGATCCGTACCTGCCCGGTCGAGCAGATGCCAGGCCTGTACACCACTCAACACGGGTGGCTGGACCCCTTCCGCCTGCTGCAGAAGGAGGACCCGACGGGACAGGGGATCGCCTCGGTCCTGGCGCAGCAGGCGGTCGAGGCGCGCTACTCCGGCGCCTTGATCGGCCAGCCCGCCGGGCAGGGACCCGGCGCATCCAATCAGACTGGCGCCCCGCTAATCGAGGGCGTCGCCGGCCAAGGGGACGAGTTCATGGTCGGCCGCCAGGCGCCGGAGAGCTTGCCGCGCCAGCTGGTGGACGCCCTCCTGGAGGTCTACCGCCAGGCCAGCGCGCGGCTCGGCCCGGTGCGTTTCGAGTGGGTGTACGACGGCGCCGCGGTCTGGGTGGTGCAGCTCCACAAGGGGTCGAACGTGAGCACCCGCCGCACCGTCTACCCGGGAGAGGCGCCCGGCTATCGCCCGTTTCGGGTTGGGGACGGGATCGAGGCCCTGCGCGCCCTGATCGCCGAGGTGCAGGGAAGCGGCGAGGGTATCGCGCTGATCGGCCGGGTCGGCGTTACCAGCCACGTCGGCGACCTGCTGCGGCGCGCGCGCATCCCGTCGCGGATCGTAGAGCCGCCCCTGCTCTGAGACTCAGCGGACCGCGGGCCGCGCCGAGCGGCCCGATCTAACGGGTCAGCTCCCTGACCGCCTGCTCGACGGTTTCCTTCAAGGTGTCCGGATGCCAGGTTTTCTGGAGACCATCGAACATGCTGCAGCCGTGCGAGCCCGGCGTCAGGAGCGCCAGCACCCGGCGCTCCATTGCCCGTGCCAGGCCGAGCACGATCATGCTGTCCGCGTCGCCGTCGGTCACCCCGACGATGACGTAGCGAGACGTCTCGACACCCTCCAGTACCTTGGCGAGACTGTCATCCGCGGCCATCTCGTCCGCGAGCTTGGGAACGAGCTCCCGCTGCGTCAGGTGCAAGATCACCTGTCTTCGCAAGTCTTCTTCTTTGATGAACACGAAGACCTGTCTTTTCGCACCCTCGGACTTTGCCCGCGGACGAGTGTCGGTCTCTGATCGTATCGCCGTTGGGATGAAGGCCGCGAAGTGAGTGGCGGCGGCGAGGCGGTCCGCTAACTTGATGGAATGCACCTGGGTAAAGCGCAGCAAGCTCGGCAGGTCCTCCTGGTCGAATTGTGTCCGAGACTGATCCCAGAACAGGATTGACTTCTTGCCGAGACCTCGGCTGCTGCCAACCTCGAACATCACGCCCGGCGAGCATCCGGTGATGTTGTGAACGATCAGCCTGCTGACCGGAAAGTGCCTCAAGATCCCGGCGACGAAGTTCCACTCGCCGGCCAGGTCCGGTTCGTGAGGATGATGGCAATGGCCACCGCCGAACTCTTTCGAGAGTATGTCGGAGATCGTCTTCGCCAACCAGATGACGCTCTCCTCGTTCTCTTGGCTGTTCCATCGCAAGGGTGTGGAGAGAAAGATCTTCATCTCTTCAGGTGGCCGCTCGAGCGTCGAGAGGGAAAAGCCTTCGGCGGAATATTCGTTCATGTCCCAAGCTCTCGTCGCGCGCTGGATCCGTTGGCTGAACGATTCGAGCGTATTGATCTGGACTTCGAAGATTCCCCCCAGCTCGCGCCGCTTCCAGAGCTCGCTGCGCGCCAGCGCCGCTACTCCATGGGCGGTGGCCGGGCCATGCCGCCCTGCCACATAGATGACGACCTTGTCATCGGGATCGACGAACGGGTGTTTCGCGATCGAGACGAGGCCAAAGTCGGTATTGCCGCTGATGATCTGTCCGTGAGGACGCGGATGATCGAGATCGATCACGGTGGAATCGAGATCGTTCCCCGTGGACCTGACCGGATTCAGAAGCGCATGGCCTTCGTACTTCCGCAGCAGCTCTTTGTAGTTCTGAAGACCGGATTCCCGCACTTTGCCGGAGATTTCCGTGAACAGCCGGTCGATCCGATCATCTTCCATGCCTCTATTTCCGGCGATCTGCCGAAGCACCTCGCTCGGCGAGTGTGCCCTGTGCTCGACGATTGCCTTGTAGATTGCAAGGGCTAAAGGATTGAGCTTGTACTGCTCGATGATGTTGTATTGCCTCTGCATCAATGCTTTCGCTTCGCGTTCGATCTCGAATCTGAAAAATGAGTAATCGTTGATGCGGCGCGAGAAGAGGTTGACTGCCGGGGAGCCGATGGTGAGGATGTTGACCTCGCTGCACAATTGGCGAATGACCTCGGGTCTCTCGATGGCGAAGACCTTGTCGGAGAGGATCAGAGTATCCTCGGGAAGGCGCAGCTTCGGCAGATACAGAAGGTCCAGGGTGCTGGCCGAGTAGGCGAGCAGGTCGCCAGTGGTCTTCGGCCTCGCCTCTCTGCGGTCGCCAACCACCACGATCAAGGGAAGGAAGGCCTGGGGGAAGTCTTTCAGGCTGAAGGTCATGGGTGGCATGGATGCTCCCCGCTCAGGCCGACGAAAAGATCGAGTTGGGAGTAGTTCTAAGATAACACAAAGACGAGGTCCGGCCACCCGGGGGGTGCGTGGCCGCGGTAGAATCGCCGGCGAGATTGGAGGGGGTATGCGCTTCGTCAATAGCACCGGCGAGCTGGACGGCCGCACGTACACGCGCACTTACGCCGAAGAGGTGCGGCAGGTCCTGACGGCGATCGACGGGGTGCTTAACGGCGACAAGGCCATCTACGCGAGCAGCGAGCTGACCACCTGCAGGAAGCTCTACGAGCTGCTGCGCGCGCACGGCGTCCGCGATGCCGCCGAGCTGCACGAGAAGCTCGCCGGACGCGCCCTGACAGTCGAGGCGGGCCGCGAGCGCCTCGACGCTGCGGCAGGCGAGCTGGACGCGGCCGGCTTCGACGCCATCAAGCTGCGGCAGAGCCTCGCCTGGCTCGCTACGCTGTAGCGATGAGCCTGCTCATCAGCCGGCTGCCTGCGCCATGAAGCAGCTCGATCTCTTCGCCTCCGGCCGCGAAGCCGGCGGCGGTCCGGCCGAGGCCGCGGCGGCCGCCCTCGCGTCTCCGGCGGGGGGCGCGGTCCTGGTGGCGCGAGGCGCCCTGGCCAGCGAAGAGTTGCTCTTCGCGATCCTCGACGACTACCTCGCGGCGGTGCCGGGCGATCCTTCGCTGCTCGCCTTGCCGCTGCGTGTCGTGGTGCCGTCGCGCAGCTTGCGCCTGCATGTCGCGGCGGCACTGGTCCGCCGCCGCGCGCGCGCCGCGGCAGGCGTCGTCGTGCAGACCTTGCACGGCCTGGCTTGCGAGATCCTCGAGCGCGCCGGCGACGAGGTCCCGCCCGGCATGCTGGCCTTCGAGGTGCTGGCCGAGCGGCTGGCGCGTGCCGAACCCGAGTTGCGGCGCGGCCTGGGCGACCTGGTGGACGGCTTCACCGCGGTGGCGAGCACGCTGGCGGACCTGCTCGACGCCGGCTTCGAGCCGGCACACGCCGGCGCTGCCGAGGAGGTGCTGGCGAGCGAGGGACGGTCCGCGGGCGCCGCCGAGGTGCTGCGCGCGCGCGCCCTGGTGCGCGTGGCGGCGCGGGCCGAGGAGGCGATGCGCCATCATGGCCTGGCGCGTCGCTCGACCGTGCTGCGGCGCGCCGCCGAACGCCTGGCCGCGGACCCTGCGCGCGTCCTGCCGGCGCGGCTGGTCCTCCTGCATGGCTTCGCCGCCGCCAGCGGCGTGGCAGCCGATCTGCTGCAAGCGCTGGCGCGCCACCGCTCGGCCCGCCTGCTGCTCGACCGTCCGCCGCGGCCGGCCGGGCTGGGGGAGGCCGACGGCGCCCTGGAGCAGGCCTTCACCGAGCCGCTCGCCGAGCGCCTCGGCGGCACAGGCCCCGGCAGGGAGAAGGAATGCGGGCCGATTGCCCCGCCGCGCGTCGAAAGCTTCTCGGCCGCCGGGGCCGAAGGCGAGGCGCGCGAGCTGGCTCGCCGGCTGCGCGCGCTGCTCGACGCCGGCGCCCGGCCCGAAGGGATCGGGGTGGTGGCGCGCGATCTCGCCCCTTACCGCCTGGCGCTCCGTCGCCATTTGCGGCGCCTCGGGGTGCCGTTCTCCGGGATCGGAGAGAAGGGCGCGCTGACGCCTGGCGGCAGGCGCGGGCGTGCCGTCGTCGAGCTGCTGCGGCAGGGCGAAGAGGTGGCAGCCGACCGCTGGCTCGACGCGTGCGAGGCGGTGCCCTCGCCCGGGCCGCAAGTGGACTTGCGGCTCGCCTTTCACGCCCTCGGCGCCGGACGGCTGCATGAGGTGGCAGAGCTGCGGTCCGACGACTTCGCGGCAGGCTACGCGCTACCCGTCCGCCTCGGTCTCGCCACCGCCGGAGCGCCGGATGGTGCGCGATCGCCGGGCGGGGACCCCGCCGATCCTCTGCGCGACGATCCGGAACCTGGCGAGCCCGGCGGCGGCGACCCGGCAGCGGCGGGCGAAGTGGTGGCCGCCCGCCGGCGCGTCTCGGGAAGGCGCCTGCGCCTGGCCATCCGGGCCGCTGTCCAGGTGCGGGCCCGGCTCGGCGGCTGGCCCGCGCAGGCACCGGCGGCCGCGCAGCTCGCGCGCCTGCACGACCTGCTCGCCGAGGATCTCGGCTGGTCGCCACGGCCCGGCCAGCCGCTGGCGGCCGCGCTGGGCGAGCTGCGCGGCGAGCTTCCTGGCGACCTGGCGCTCGGCCGCGGGGAGCTCGCCCTCCTCGTCGCCCGGGTGCTGGAGACGGTCGAGGCGGACGCGCTCGGCGGGGTGGGAGGCGGCGTGCAGGTCCTCTCGGCGGTGGAGGCGCGTGCCCGCACCTTCGATCACCTCTTCCTCGCCGGCCTCAACCGCGAAGTCTTTCCGCGCGCCGTGCGCGAGGACCCGCTGCTGTCCGACGAGCTGCGCCGGGCGCTGCGCCACGTGCTGCCCGACGTGCCGATGCGGCGCGCGGCCTTCGACGAGGAGCGCTACCTCTTCGCTCAGCTCCTCTCGGCGGCGCCGTCGGTGACCCTCTCCTGGCAGGTTGCCGACGACGACGGCAAGCCCCTGTCTCCCTCGCCCTGGATCGAGCGCACGGCGGCGGACCTGCCCACGGTCCATGCGCCGGCGCTCTACGAAGCGGCGGCCGCGGCGGCCGCCAACGGGGCGCGGCCGCGCCCGGCCGACGAGCAGCTCGTGCTGGCCGCCCTCCACGGCACGCGGCGAAGTTTCGGTGAGCTCCTGGCCCTCGCCCTCGGCGAGGCGCGGGCGGAATGGGGCCCCGCGGTCTACGCGCTCGACTCCGCGGACCTCGCGGCCGCCCGGCTGCGCGTACTCGACGAGCTCGACCCCGACCCGCGCACCCCCGAGGGACGGGCCGTCGCCGGCGAGCTCGGGCCCTACCTGGGCTTCGTCGGCAGGCTGGGCGCCCTCCATGAGGGAGTACCCGAGCCGCGGCGCAGGGATCTCTATGTCACTGCCCTCGAGGCGCTCGCCGGCTGCCCCTGGCAGACCTTCCTCACCCGGCTGTTGCGGCTCGAGCCTCCGCCCGATGCGCTCGGCGCCCTGCCCGCGGCCGACGCGCAGCGGCTGGGCAACCTGGTGCACGCGGCCCTGGCGCGGCTGGTCCGCGAGGCCGAGGATGGCGGCGGCGGGCCGGGACCGGTTCTACTTGGCGCCGCCGGTGGGCGGCCCCGAGGGATGAAACGGCGCTCGCTAGTTGGCGATGGCGGCCTCCAATCTATCGGATCTCCCCCCGCAACCCCTCGATCCCCTTCCCTCCCCTCCGGGGGGGAAGGGGACGCCCCCGCCCCTGACGCACGGACGAGTGTCGTACTAGTCTCCTGGCCCGGCGCGGCGGCTCTCGACCGGCTCGTGCTCGAGGAGGCCGAGCGCCAGCTCGCCGCCGACGGCCTGAACCTGCCCGGGCTGGCGCGGGCCCTCGCCCTGCGTGCCCTGCCGCTGCTCGCGGTGGCCCGGCAGGTCGACTGGGGCGAGGACGAAGCGGCGTTCCTGCCGGTGCTGGGCGGCGAGATCGCCGGCCAGCTGGCGGTGCGCGACGCGGCCGGACAGCCGCGGACTCTCCACTTCCGCGCCGATCGGCTCGACCTCGCGGGTGGCCGCCTGCGCTACAGCGACTACAAGACCGGCCGGGCCATCTCTCGCGCGCGCCGCGCCGAGACGAGGCGGCGGCACCTGCTCGCGCGCGTCCGCGCCGGCACCTACCTGCAGGCGGTGGCCTATTTGCTCAGCGCTGGGCAGGGACCCGGCGCTTCCGATCAGACCGCTGGGCAAGGACCCGGCGCCTCAGATCAGACTGCCGGGCAGGGACCCGGCGCTTCCGATCCGACTCGCGTGGCGGCCTCGGCCCCCGAGGCCGAAGGGCGATACCTGTTCCTGCGGCCGGAGCTCGACGCGGAGGAGCGGGAGTATCGCGTAACGGCCGGCGACGATGAGCTCACCGCCGCCTTTGCCGCCGCCGTCGCGGCGGCGCTCGGCGCCTGGGATGCCGGCAGCTTCTTTCCTCGCCTGGTCGCCCCCGGCGGCCGCGAGGAGCCCAAGCGGTGCTCTTTCTGCACGGTTGCGGAAGCCTGCCTGCGCGGCGACCCCGGCGCCCGCCGGCGCCTGCTGGCCTGGGCGGAGACGGCGCGCGAAACCGGGGCCGGCGGCGGCGCGACGCGCGATCAGCCGGCGGCCGCCTTCCTGGCTGCCTGGGACCTGCCGGCAAGCGCCCAGGCCGCCGCTCCCGCCAATGGCGGCACTCCCCGCAGGTCGGCCGCCGCTCCCGCCATTGGCGGCACTCTCGGCAGGTCGGCCGCCGCTCCCGCCAATGGCGGCACTCCCGGCAGGTCGGAGTGATGGCGCCGGACTGCGCGTCGCCGGCCGGAGGGCCCCCGGTCGCGGACGGGGAGCTGCTGCGGCAGGACCGCGAGGCCCGCCGCGCGGCGCAGCGCCGCTTCGACCGGCCGCTGGTCCTGGAGGCGGGGGCGGGCACGGGCAAGACCACGACCCTGGTAGCCCGGTTGCTCGCCTGGTGCCTGGGGAAAGGCTGGGAGACGGCGGAGCGCCGCCTGGCCGCGCGCGTCGTGGGACGCGGCGGCGCGACCGAGTCGGCCGTGGCCGCCCAGGTGCTGGGCGGCGTGGTGGCCATCACCTTTACCGAGGCGGCCGCGGCGGAGATGGCCAGCCGGACGACGCGCGAGTTGGGTGTGCTGGCGCGTGGCGGCGAGCTGCCTCCATGGCTGGATGGCGAGGCCCTGCCGCGGCCGCCGGCGAGAGAGCAGCGGGCCCGGGCGCTGCTCGGCACGCTCGACCACCTGGCCGTGCGCACCATCCACGCCTTCTGCTTCCGCCTGCTGGCCAGCCATCCGCTCGAAGCCGGCGTACACCCTGATCTGACCGTCGACGCCGACGGGCGCCGGCTCGAGCGCATCGTCGCCGAGACGGTCGAGCGGGCTTTGCGCCGCGGCTATGGCACTCCGGGCGAGCCCCATCTCCTGGCGCTGGCCGCGGCGGGCCATGGGCCGCAAGAGGTGGCCGAGGCCCTTGAAGCGCTGGCCGCGGCGGGGCTGCCGGCGGCCGCTCTCGACGAGGATCCCTTTACCGCCGAGCCCTGGCGCGCCTTGCTTGGGCGGCTCGCCGCCGCTTGCCATAGCCTCCATGCGCTGCTCGCGCCGCGCCTGTCCGCGACCTCGCGCCTGAAGAACGCGTGCGGCGTCGAGCGGGGGCTCGCCGGGCTGCTGGCAAGGCTGGGCGAGTCCGGCGCCGCGCCGGCCCCGGCCGCTCGAGCGGCCGGACCGTCACCCGCGGCGCCGCCGGCGCCCACGGAGCTCGCCGCCTGGGTCGCCGCGGCGTTCCCGGCCAACCTCGTCGACCACCTGCGCGAGTGGCGCAAGCCGAAACTGGGGCGGGGCGAAGAGGCGCTCTTCGGCGAGGTGCGCGGCGAGCTCGCCCGCCACGCCGGGACGCTCTGCCGGCTGCTCGACCACGTGGGCTGTCTCGACCCGGCGCGCCTCGGGCACGCGCGTCAGGCCCTGGCGCCGCTGCTCGCCGCGGTCGAGGAGGAGCTGCGGCGCCGCGGCGTGGCGACGTTCAATGCGTTGCTCAGCGGCGCTGCCGCCCTGCTCGCCGGGCATCCCCAGGTGAGGACACGGCTGCGGCGCGGCATCGACCAGCTCCTGGTCGACGAGTTCCAGGACACGGATCGCGTCCAGTGCGAGATTCTGCGCTGGCTCGCTCTTGCGCCGCCGGCCGACGAGCGACCAGGCCTCTTCCTGGTGGGCGACCCCAAGCAATCCATCTACGGCTGGCGCAGCGCCGACCTGCGCGCCTATCACGATTTCGTGGAGGAGGTGTGCGCGGCGGGGGGCGAGGTCATGCCCCTGGTCGAGAATTTTCGCTCGGCGCCCCCGGTGCTGGCCGAAGTCACGCGCGTCATCGAGCCCGTGATGCGCCGGCGCCGCGGCTTGCAGCCGCGCTTCGAGCCGCTCGTCGCCTGCGAGCGGCGCGCCTCCGACCCCGGGTTCACCCGCGGCGGCCGGCGCCCGGTCGAGCATTGGATTTCCTCGCCGCCGCCTTCCCGGCCCGGCGCGGACCCTGCCCAGGCCTCGGCCCGCCGCCCGGCGGCAGACGCCGCCGAGCTCGAAGCGGCCGCGATCGCGGCGGACCTGCGCGTCCTGCACGATACGCTCGGGGTCGCCTGGCAGGAGATGGCGCTGCTGCTGCGCAGCACCGGCGATCTCGACGTCTACCTCGAGGCGCTGCGCCGCGCGAGCGTGCCTTTCCTGGTCGGCCGCGACAAGAACTACTACCGTCGGCGCGAGGTCATCGAGGCGGCGGCGCTGGTGCGCGCGGTGCTCGATTCCGGAGACCATCTCGCGTTGCTCACCACCCTGCGCTCGGCCGTCGTCGGAGTGCCTGACGCCGCTCTCATCCCGCTGTGGGGCCGCGAGCTGCCGCGCCGCATGACCGAGCTGCTGGCGCCGCGGCAGGAACCGCTCGCGGCCTTGCGCCAGGTCATCGAAGAAGCCGCGGCGGAAGTCCCGGCCGGCGTGCCCGGGCTGGCGCGGGTGCGCGGCTGGGAGATCAACTTGCTCGCCGCGGTCGAGCAGCTCGCGGCGCTGCGCGAGTCGTTCATGAGCGAGCCGGCCGACCTCTTCGTCGAGCGGCTGCGCCGGCTCTTCCTGGTCGAAGCCACCGCCGCGGCCCGCCACCTGGGCACGTACCGGCTGGCCAACCTCGACCGTTTCTTCCGCGAGCTGCTCGCCGCCTTCGAGACCGGAGGGGGCGACGTCGCCGCCGTGCTCCGCACTCTGCGCGGCGACGTCGCCGCGGCGCGCGAAGCCGAGGAGGGGAGGCCTGCCGGCGACGCCGAGGACGCCGTGCGGGTGCTGACCATCCATGGCGCCAAGGGCCTCGACTTCGCCCATGTCTACCTGGCGCAGCTGCACAAGGCGGCCGGCGGCGAGAGGGCGGCCAATACCGCCGCCCGGCCGGGCGGACTGGGCCCGTCCGGTCCGGCCCGCGCGCCGGCCTCGCCGTCCTGGGAGTACTGCCTGTTCGGGGCCGCCACCCCGGGCTACGACCTCGTCGAGGCGGAGCGCGAAGAGGTCGAGGCCGCCGAGCGGGTCCGCACCCTCTATGTCGGCATGACCCGCGCCAAGGACCGCCTGGTCCTCCTCGGCGCCTGGCCGGAGAGGCCGGCGCCGGTGCCGCCCGAGCTAGCCCGCACCCATCTCCACCTCCTCGCCTCGCGCACCGGCCTGCCCGACCTCGGCGCTCTCTGGCAGGCCTGGGAACAGGGGCCAGAGCCGGCGCCCGGGAGAGGGCTAGGGCTGGCGCCCGCGACAGGGCCAGAGCCGCCGTCTGGGATGGCGTCAGAGCCGGGGCCGGCGCCCGGATCGGCCATCGATGCCGACGGTACGCTCTGGACCTTGCTCGCCTGCCGCCCGGACCGGGGCTGGCCCGGCGGCGGCGGCACGCCGGACGCCTCCGCAGCCGGCTCCCTCCTCCATCCACCCTTCCTGGCGACTCCCCAGGCCGCCGCCGGCAGCTCCGCGCTCCTCGCGCGCCATCGCGCCGCGGCCCGCGCCCGCATGGCGAGGCCTCTCGCCGGCCCCGCTTCCGCCGAGGCGCACGCCCTGTTGCGCGAGCAGCGCGCCGAGGACCGGCTGCGCGGCGGGACGCCGGCTGGCGGGCGCCGCCGCGAGCTGGCCACGGCCGCGGGCCGGGAGGCGGCGATGGCGGCGGGCGCCGCCTTTCATCGCGCCCTCGAGACCTGGGACCTCGACGCCGAAACGGGGGAGGAGACCGCCCGCCAGCGCGCCCTGCTGCCCGCCTATCTGGCTCCTCTTGCGCCGTTTGCCGGCGGCGCGGAGAGGGCGGCCGCATTGCGGCGCGCCCTTACTCTGCTCGATCGCTTCGTCGCGGGGGGCCTGCTCGACCACCTTCGCTCCCTCCGCGGCCACCTCCTGGCCCGTGAGCTCCCCATCCTGCTGCCGCCGGCTGAGCCGGCCGCCGCGGCGGACCTGGCGCCCCAGGGGGACTCGAAGTCCCCGGCGGCTTTGGAGTCACGCGAGTCACGCGAGTCACGCGAGTCACGGGAGTCACCTGAGTCATCCGAGTCACCCGAGCCACCCGAGCCATCCGGGGCCGCCGGCGGCGTCGAACAGCCGCCGCACCCTCTGGAGTTCGTCTCCGGCACCATCGACCTGCTCTACCGCGACCCCGCGACCCGCGCCCTCGCCGTTGCCGACTACAAGACCGACGAGGTCGAGGACGCGGAGGACCTGGCACGGCGCGCCGCCGCCTATGCCTCCCAAGGCGCCGCCTACACCCGCGCCGTGCAGGAGGCGCTCGGCCTCGCCGAGCCCCCCCGCTTCGAGCTCTGGTTCATCCGCGCCGGCCGCATCGTCACCCCCGCCGGGGTCGGCTAGCCTGCCAAAGCACTCCCCCCGGAGATACGGCGTCGTATCGAGGGCGGCCGAGTGCGAGCGTATTTCCGGCGGGGCGTACTAAGCTTGAACCATGCAGCCGGAGCTCTCGGTGGTGATCCCCACGCACAATCGGCTGGAGGTCCTTGCGGAGGTCATTGCCGCGCTCGAGCGGCAGGAGGGGGCGCCGGCGTTCGAGCTGGTGGTGGTGGACGACGGCTCGACCGACGGCACGGGCGACTGGCTGCGCGCCCGAAGCTTCCGGCTGCCGCTGTTGGTCCTGACGCAAGAGAACCGCGGACCGGCGGCGGCGCGCAACACCGGGGTGGCCGTGGCCTCGGGCCGGTGGGTGGCCTTTCTGGGTGACGACACCGTCCCCGCCGTTGGATGGCTGGCCGCCCATCGCGCCGCCCACCGGCGCCGCGGCGACCCGCCGAACCTGGCCGTCCTCGGCTACACCGGATGGCACCGGCGCATCCGCCTCAACCCTTTCCTGCGATATATCAACGAGCACGGCCTGCAGTTCGGCTACGCGCTGATCCGCGACCCCGAGGACGTGCCGTTCAATTTCTTCTATACCTCCAACCTTTCGCTCTCCCGCGAGCTGCTGCTCGCCGAGCCCTTCGATCTGCGCTTTCCCTATGCAGCGTGGGAAGATATCGAGGTCGCCTACCGGTTGAAACGACGGGGATTGCACCTGGTCTACGAGCCGGCCGCCAGCGTGGCGCACGACCATCCGACCGATCTCGCGCGTTTCGCCGAACGGCAGGAGAGAGCGGGCTACTGCGCGGTGGTGTTCTACCGGCTGCACCCGGAGCTCGGGCCGTTCCTTGGGATCGGCCCAGGCGGGCCTCCGCCGCTCTCCCCGGCAAGTCCCCACCGCCTGCGCTCCAGGTTGGTGCGGGCTTTGCAAAATTGGCCAGTGGCACTCCCCCTCGTTTGGGAAGAAGTGCTCAGGTATCATTACATCCAAGGTCTACACCGCGCCTGGCACAACGGCGCGGAAGCGGAAAAGGAGATTCCAGATGACTACCCTGCGACGAGCGGTTCCAAGGCTCCTGGCGGGTGAGGCGGCCCCGGCCCTGCTGGCCACGGCGTTGCTGCTGGCAGGCGGTCCGGCGTGGGCCTCTCACTCCTCGGGCGGTCATAGCGGGGGCGGACACAGCGGTGGGGGCGGGGGTGGTTCCCATTCTTCGGCCTCGGCGCCGCATTCCTCCGCGCCGGCCTCGCGTGGCTCGTCCTCCTCGTCGGGATCGCGGTCTGCCATGCCGTCAGGTGGCAGCAGGGGGAGCGGCGGCAGCGCGTTTTCCGGCGGCAGCGCGATGCCGGCCACGCCGCGCAGCTCCGGGGGCAGGGGAGTGGTGCCGATCGGCCCGGGAACCTACAGCGGCCCGAACCGGCAGCCTCACGTCGGCGGCGGTTTCCGCGGCGGCTTCCGCGACGGCTTCCGCGACGACTTCTTCTTTAACCGGCCGTTCTTCTACCGGCCCTACGCCTTCGATCCGTTCTTCGACTTCTACTACCCGTACTACGGCGGCTTCGGTTTCGGTATCGGGCTCGGCTGGGACTATCCCTACTACGGCTATCCCGGCTACTACGGCGGCGGCTACTACGGAGGCTACGGCGGCTACGGCGGCTACGGCGGCTACGGCAATGGCTACTACCGCGACGGACGCTACGCCAACCACGAGAATCAGGGCGCCCTGGTCGTCGACGTCTCGCCCGGCGATACCGAGGTGTACCTCAACGGCGAGTACATCGGCCGGGCGCGCGACTTCAGCGGCGGCTGGTGGCATACCAGCCTGTGGCTCGACAAGGGCACCTACGACATCGTGCTCTATCACCAGGGCTACCGGACCCTGGCCCGCCAGCTGACCGTCTACCCCGGCCTGGTCATCACCTGGGACGACCGCCTGGAGCGCGGCGAGGCGGTGCGCCCCGAGGACCTGCCGTCCAAGAGCCACGAGCGGCGCGACGCGCGGCAGGGTTTCGAGCGCCAGCGCGAAGAGCAGCTCAACCGTGAGGGCGACGAGGGCTGGCGTGATCGGGCGCGCCACGATCGAGATCAGCGAGAGGGGCGAGAGGGACGCGAGGGCTACAGCGGCCCAGGGCCCCGGGCGCCCAAGCGCTACGACGTGCCCAGCGACCGCGCTCCCGAGATCAGCCCGAACGACCCGCAAGTGGGCAGGCTCCATCTCAGCATCGAGCCCGACGACGCCTCCGTCTACCTCGACGGCCGGTTCGTCGGCACCGGCGCGGAGATCGCCAGCCGCGACTCCGGACTGGTCGTTGCCCCCGGCCCGCACAAACTCGCGGTGGTGAGGCCGGGCCGGCGCGGCGAGGAGCGGAACTTCGAGGCCGCGGCGGGCAAGAATCTCGAGCTCACCGTGCGGCTCGAGCCTTCCGGCCCTCCGGTCCGCTGATCAGGCTCGGACGGACCACTAACCCGCTGGCGGGCGGGTCCATCAAGAAAGGGGCGGCACAGTATCTGTGACCGCCCCCTCGGTTCTTGTGGTTTTTGTGGAGACGCGGGTTGCGGGGCCAGCTCGAATTCAAAAGAGGCGGATCGGCGGTGTCCAGTGTGGCTCCGGGTTGCGATGATCGCACCGCCGGTCTCGCCTCTGTGCCATTTCTGATCGCAAGGGGCGTGCCAGGGACGCCGAATCATTGACGCCAGCGGTTCGGTCCTAGCGGGTCGGCAGCGGCCGGGGTCGTGCCTCGGGACGGCGGGGTGGGGGAGGGGCCCTCGGGTATCGCCGCCGCGTCGTTGCGCGCGCGGCTCGGCCGGATCAGGATCTCGCCGCGCGAGCTTTCCTGCCGCGGACCCCAGCGCAAGGCGTAAGGCGCCAATCCCCCGGCGCCGTAGGGCGCTAATCCAATACTGCCGCCGTCAGGCGCCAATCCGGTGGCGGCCAGAAGCGCGGCCGGCTGCGCGTGCATCCTGCAAGGCTCGCTGGGGGCTTGCCACTCGGCGAGGATCTCGGTGACCCGGTAGGGACAGGAAGCGGTGGCCAGCTCGCCGGTGGTCGGATCGATGGTGGCCGAGACCATGCCGGGAGGCGCCACGAAGCCAGGATAGCCGCCGGCGGGGCGGACGGCGGCGGTGAAGCGGCTCCAGATGGGCAGCGCCGCCGTGGCGCCGGAAAGCTGGGTCTGCGCGTTATCGTCATAACCCACCCACACCACCGAGACCCGGTCGGGAGAGTAGCCGGCAAACCAGGCGTCTCGCCGCTCGTTGGTCGTGCCGGTCTTGCCCGCCAGCGTTTCACGGATACCCTCGCGCCGCGCCGCGCTGCCGGTGCCGTGATCGACGACGCCTTGCAGCAGAGAGGTCACTTCGTAGGCGGTCTGGGCCGACAGCACCCGCCGCGGCGGCGCCGGTTCATCGGCCGGCAGAAGGTCTCCGCTCGGCCCGCGGACTGCCGCCAGGCCATGCAAGACCGGTCTCAGGCCGCCCGCCGCCAGGGTCGAGTAGACCTCCGCGAGCTCGACGGGGCTGACCTCGACGGCGCCCAGTGCGAGCGCGGGGACGGGTGCCAGGCGCCTGGCGATCCCCATCTCGCGCGCCAGCGCCGCGATGCTCCGCATGCCGGCCGCCAGGGCCAGGCGGACGGCGGGAACGTTGAGGCTCTGCTCGAGCGCGGTTCGCGCCGTCACCCAGCCGCGATAGCCGCGGTCATAGTCTTGCGGGCTCCAGCTCGTGCCGTTCGCCACGACGACGATCGGCACGTCGTCGAGCAGCGTGGCCGGGGTGGCGACCCTGTTCTCGAAGGCCGCGGCGTAGACCACCGGCTTGAACGCGCTGCCCGCCTGGCGGTGAGCCTGGCTGGCGCGATCGAACTGACTGCGCCCGTAGTCGCGCCCGCCCAAGTAGGCGAGGATCGCGCCATCGCGCGGATCGACCGAGACCAGCGCCCCCTGCAGCTGCCGCCCCCGCCGCTCTCCCGGCCGCTGCGGCGCGAGGCCGCCGGCGAGCGCCGTCTCGGCCTGCCGCTGATCGCTCGCTCGCAGGGTCGAGAAGAGCAGGTACCCGCCTTCGGCCAGGTCGCCGGCGTGGAAGCGCGTCCTGGCCTCCTGGGCGGCGAAGTCGGCGAAGTAGGGAGCGATCGGCCGCGGTCCCGCCGCGCGCGGCGCCAGCCGCAACGGCTCGGCCTGCGCCCGCCGCAGCCGCTCGCGGCTCACCCATCCCAGATTGGCGAGGCGCCGCAGCACCCAGTCGCGCCTTGCCAGGGCGGCCCGCGGATGATCGACCGGCGAGTAGTCGGCGGGAGCGCGGATCATGCCGGCGAGCGTCGCCGCCTCGGCGAGGTCGAGCTCCGCCACCTCCTTGCCGAAGAACGCTTGCGCCGCGGCCCCCAGGCCGATGAGGTTGACCGGGCCGCTCTTGCCCCAGAAGATGCAATTGAGGTAAGCCTCGAGGATCGTCCGCTTGCCGTGGCGCGCCTCGATGAAGAGCGCCAGCGCCGCCTCTTCGAGTTTGCGGCGCAGCGTGCGGCGGTGCGACAGATACAGGTTCTTGGCGAGCTGCTGGGTGACGGTGCTCCCCCCTTGATGCACCTCGCCCCGCCGCAGATTCACCCACAGCGCGCGCACGATCGCCGGGAAGGAGAGGCCCTGATGGCTGGAGAAGCCGGCGTCCTCCGCCGCCAGCACGGCCTGCACGACTTCGTCCGGCACCTCGGACAGGCTGACCGGGCGGCGCTCCGTCAGGTCCGGACCATAGAAGGAGGCGAGCAGGGGAAGCTCGAGCGCGGCACTCTCCACCGCCCGCCCGGAGAGCTCGATGCGGGAGATGTGGCCGTCCGCGAGCCGCACCGCGAGCGGCGTCCCGCCCGCCGCACCACTCGGGGTCGGGAAGCGGCGCAGGGCGACTTCGACGAGGTCGGCCGCCGCTCCCCCGCCCGCTCCGCTCTCCCCGGCGGTCCGGCTGCGGAAGGTCCCCGGCCGCGCCGGGCCTCTCTCCAGGTCTTGCCGATAACCCTCGCGCGCAAGCTCGGCCGCCAGCTCCGCCGCGGTCCATGCGTCCCCGGGCGCGAGGCGGAGAGCCTCGCCGTACAGGCGTGAGGGCTGGTGAAAGGACGTTTGCGGAAACGTCCCGGCGACGCGCCACAGGAAGGCCGCGGCGCTGGCGCCGGAGACCAGCAGAAAGCCGGCCGCCACCACGCCGCCGATCACCAGGCGCCGGCGCGCCGGAGGCAGAGTCGAGAGATCGGTTTGGAGTGTCTTCCAGTTCACGGTAGCATCACGAGCGGGAAAAAGCGGCGCGGCTCGGCGCCCGTCCACCCCGCAGGGGTTCAAGGCAAGGGCCGTGCCAGAGAACGGCCCCGCGGAACCTTTCAAGAGCAGGCTGCAACGAAACTGAGTACGCCAGGGGAGGGGGCGTCCCCTTCCCCCCCGGAGGGGAGGGAAGGGGATCGAGGGGTTGCGGGGGGCGATCCGATAGACGCTTTGAGTAGTTCTCAGTCGCCACATCGCAGCGCCGCACAGCCGGTGGGGTTATAGAGCGAAGCGACTAGCGAGGTAAATTCAATGACCGATCTGACGAGTAAGAAGTGCCAGCCGTGCGAGGGCGGAATCGCAGCCTTGCGCGGCGAGGAGCTCGAGCGGCTGCATGCTCAGCTGCAGGGGTGGACCGTGGAGGAGGAGAAGCGCCTCGCCAAGGAATACCGCTTCTCCGACTTCCGCAGCGCGCTGGCCTTCGTCAACCGCGTGGGAGAGCTCGCCGAGCGCGAGGGGCATCACCCCGACATCGAGCTCGGCTGGGGGCGGGTCAAGATCACCCTGTGGACCCACTCCATCGGCGGCCTCTCCGAAAACGACTTCATCCTCGCAGCCAAAGCCGACCAGGCGCTGTAGCGCGCCCTAGGGGCCTGTACCAGTAGAATCGATAGCGCCTGGCTGGCCCTCGACGGCGGATGCTGCGTTGCGCCTCCTCGCCATAGTCCCCGCTATGTCTGCGTCGGCGCGCCTTGCCTCCGGCGCCGATTGCTGCGCCATCCGCTACCGATTCCACTGGTACAGGCCCCTACACCCGCGGCATCCTGGAGGTCTCGGCGCCGGCGGCGGGGCGGTAGCACTCGCGGACGTAGTCCATCACCATGCGATCGGCGTTGAAGCGCCAGGCCAGAGTACGGATGGCGCGCTTGACGCGGGCGATCCAGCCGCGCGGCAGGCCTTCGGCGTCGCGCTCGTAGTAGAGCGGGACGACTTCGCGCTCGAGCGTCTCGAACAGCGACACGCCGTCGCGCTCGTCCTGAATGTCGGAGTTGGCGTGGACCTCGCCACCGCCGATGGCGAAACCGTTGCCGCCGTCGTACGCTTCGGCCCACCAGCCGTCGAGGATCGAAACGTTGAGGACGCCGTTGAGGATGCACTTCTGGCCGCTGGTGCCGCACGCCTCGAGCGGCCGGCGCGGCGTGTTGAGCCAGGCGTCGACCCCTTGCACGAGCTGCCGGCCGACGTGCATCGAGTAGTCCTCGACGAAGACCACACGGCCGCTGAAACGCGGGTCGCCATCCAGAGCGGCCACGCGCTGGGCCAGCGCCTTGCCGGCCTCGTCCTTAGGGTGCGCCTTGCCGGAGACGATGACCTGCACCGGACGCTCGGGGTTGCCCATCAGCCTGGCGAGCCGGTCGAGGTCGCGGAACAGCAGGTCGGAGCGCTTGTAGGTGGCGAAGCGGCGTGCGAAGCCGAGAGTCAGCGCGTCCGGGTCGAGCGGCGGAGCGGCGGGCTCGGGCAGCCCGAGACGCTTGCGCCGTTCGGCCGTTCGGCCGCGCGCAAAAGCCAGCACCTGCGCCTTGAGGACCTGGTGGACTTCCCACAGCTCGGCGTCCGGAACGTTGTCGATGTTCTTCCACAGGGAGGCGCGGGTCAGCGATTCCATCCAGCGGTTGGTCAGGTAGTGAGCGATCAGGTCGTACATGTCGGCCGCCAGCCAGGTGCGCACGTGCACGCCGTTGGTGATGTGGCCGATCGGCACTTCGTTGACGCCCCGCCCGGGATAGAGGCCCCGCCACATGTTGCGCGCCACGCGGCCGTGCAGCGCCGACACGCCGTTGGCGCGGTGGCAGAGCCTGAGGGCGAGCACGGTCGGCCAGAACTCCGCGCCGCCCTCGCGCTCTGCTCCCAGTGCCAGCAGCTCGTCGAGGGGCATGCCGAGCCCCTGGGCCAGCCCCGCCAGGTGCTGCCCCGCAAGCTCGCGCCCGAAGCGGTCGTGGCCGGCCTCGATCGGCGTGTGGGTGGTGAAAACGCTGGCCGCTCCGATCCGGCGCAGCGCGGCGGTGTGGCCGAGCCCCTCGCGCTCGATGCGCTGGCGCGCCCACTCGAGAAGAGCGAAGGCGCTGTGCCCTTCGTTGAGGTGCAGCACACCGGGGCGGATGCCGAGCTTGGCGAGCGCGAAGCAGCCGCCGATTCCGAGCAGGATCTCCTGCTGGATGCGGGTCTCCTGCCCGCCGCCGTAGAGGCGCGCGGTGAGCTCCCTGTCGGCCGGCGAGTTGGCCTCATCGCGGGCGTCGAGGAGGAGCAGCAGGCTGCGGCCGACCCGCACGCGCCAGACCCGCAGCCACACCTCGCGGCCGGGCAGCGCGACGGAGAAGCGCGCCTGCTCGCCGTCCTGCATCCAGGGCTCGACCGGCAGCTCTGTGGCGGCGATCGGCTCGTAGAGGTCCTCCTGCCACCCCGCGGCGTCGAGCCGCTGGTGGACGTAGCCCTCGTGATAGAGCAGGCCCACCCCGACCACCGGCACGCCCAGGTCGCTCATGCTCTTCAGGTGATCGCCCGCCAGCACTCCCAGCCCGCCGGAGTAGATGGGCAGCGCCTGGTGGAGCCCGAACTCGGCCGAGAAGTAGGCGACCGGCTGCGCCAGCAGCGAGGCGCCGTGCGTCATCCCCCACTCCAGGCCGCCGCGGAGGTACTCGGCCAGGCGGCGGTGCGCCTGGTCGATGCGCGTCTGCATCTCGAGGTCGTGCACCCGCCGTGAGATCTCCTCTTCGTCGATGCGCTGCAACAGGGCGACCGGGTTGTGATAGACGGCGCTCCACAGCTCGGGGGCCAGCTCGCGGAAGATGGCGCGTATCTGCGGCTGCCAGGACCACCAGAGGTTCTGGGAGAGCTCGCGCAGCTTGCGGACCATGCCGTTGGCGGCGGCGGAGTTTTCGTTGGTCATCTAGCTATCACCCGACTGTGCCGATCCCAAGCTATGAAACGGCACTGCGATGTGGCGGTGGTGGACTACTCGAAGCATCTATTGGATCTCCCCCCGCAACCCCTCTCGGTCCCCTTCCCGGTTTTCGGAAACCGCCGGGTCCCTGCCCGGCGGTGGCCAGGGGGGAAGGGGACGCCCCCTCCCCCTCGCGCACTACGGGTGGGGTCACCGAGGCTGCGGGATGCGAGCGGCGGCGAGCGGGCAAATATACCGTGAAAACCCGGGGCCGGGTGCGGTACACTGCATGGCATGTCCCCCGTGCCCGCTGTGTCTGACGAGGAAGAGGTGCGCCGCGCGCTCAAGATGCTGGAGGCGCTGATCAAGGCGCACGGATCGACCAAGAAGGCCCTGGATCAGAAGCTCGGCAAGGGACCTGGCTACATCAGCCAGGTCCTCACCGGCAGGCTGGAGCTCAAATACCGTCACATCCTCGAGATCCTGGGCGCGCTCGATCTCGACCCCGGCCTGTTCTTCCGCGCCCTTTTCCTCGAGCCGGAGAGGCCGAGCGAGAGCGGCCGGATGATGGAACGCTTCCTCGAGGGCCTTCAGAAGATGGGCTACTACGGCGAGAAGCTCCCACCCGCCCCGCTGCCGCTCATCGACGCCGCCGAGCTCGACCGCCGGATCCGTGCCGCGATCGAAGATGCATTGGCCGAGCGCCGCGACGGCACCCCGTCCGACGGGAATTTCGCCGCTGACGGCGGCGGGGGAGCACAGACCGCCGGCCGCCTGAGCAACCCGTCCGGCCGCGCGCTGGCGAAGGGCTAGCAAGCCCATCTCCGGGCGAGCGCTGAATCGTTCTCACAGTGTCCTCCATTCGCGCATCCACTCCGGCTCAGCACGCGCTGGCGCCGGCGCCTTCGGCGCTGCCCGCCGCCCATGAGGCACGGGTGGAGGAGAGCCGGCGTGCGCTGCTGGCCGCGATCGGCGAGCCCGCCGATCTCACTTTGATACGGGGGCCGGGCAACGTCGGCGATCGGCTCATCCATGCCGGCGCGCTCAGCCTGCTTGCCGGCCTGCGCTACCGCGAGATCGGCTGGGAAGAGGTGGCCTCGGCGCGTGGCGAGCTGGCGCTGATCTCCGGCAGCGGCGCCTGGTGCCGTCCCTACCACGAGATCATGCCGTGGGTGCTGGCGCTCGCCGAGATGCGTTTCACGCGCGTCATCGTGCTGCCTTCCTCGTTCGATGCCTCCACCGACCTGGTGCGTGCGGCGCTCGGCCGCACCCGCGCCCTGGTCTTCGCCCGCGAGCGGGAGTCTCTGCGCCAGGTCCGCGAGCTCTGCGCCGCGAGGCTCGCGCACGACACGGCGTTCTTCTTCGATTTCTCCCCCTACCGCCGCCCCGGGGAAAGGGTGCTCGAGGCCTATCGCACCGACGCCGAATCGAGCCGGAGCTTCGCTGTGCCGGCGGGCAACCAGGACATCTCGCATCTCTGCGCCTCGCTCGACGAGTGGCTGGAGCGAATCGCCGGCGCCGCCATCGTGCGCACCGACCGGGCGCACGTCATGATCGCCGGGGCGCTGCTCGGCAAGCGCGTGGAGTACCGCGCCTCGGCCTACCACAAGCTGCCGGCCATCGCCGAGTTCGCGCTCGGCGACTTTGCCGTCGCGCCCGCCCGGGACCCCGGACCGCCGCGGGGCGTCTTTGCCGCGCCGTGTCCTGACGCAGGCGCCGTCCCGGGACTGGAGGAGTTACGGCGCGAGCTCGCGGCGCAGGCCGCGGCTGCTCTCGGGCGCCTGCCAGCGGCGCCCCGCGGCGGCGATGAGCCGCGGCTGACCGTGATCCTTCTCTCCCATGACCGCGCCGAGCCCACGCTCGGAGCCATCGCCTCGCTGCGGCGCTCGGCGCGCATGGCCCATCGCCTTCTGATCGTCGACAACAACTCGCCGCCCGCCGCGCGGCGCGAGCTCGCCAGGGCCTCGGCCGAGGTGGGCGCCGAGCTGATGAGTCTCGATCGCAACCTGGGATGCGCCGGCGGGCGCCAGTACGCGGCGGAGCGCGCCGCGACCGAATATGTGATGTTTCTCGACAACGACGGAGAGGTTTTCCCGGGTACGATCGAGCTGCTAGTGGACGATTTGGACCGCCATCCGGAGGCCATCGCCTGTGGCGGTAAGGTGGTCCTCCCCGACGGCAACGTGCAGCTCTGCGGCGGCGTTTGTGCCGAACGCGACGGCGTCTCGGTGTTCGCGCCGCTCGGCGCCGGCCTGCGCTTCGACTCCTCCGCTCTCGGCCGGTCCGGCCCTTGCGATTGGCTGGCGGGAATAGGGACGGTGGCGCGGCGCGCGGCGTTGCTCGCCTTCCCGCTCGATCCCGAGCTCTCCTACTACGAAGACAACGAGTGGTGCCATCGCGTCAACAGCAGCCGGCCGGGGGCCTTCCGCCGCATGGTCGAAGCGCCGTTGCTGCACCATCAGGTGATCAAGGGTCGGCGGGGCTCGGGCCTGGTGGGGATCAGCGAGATCATCCCGTTCCTCGCGGCAATGGCGAAGATCTATCGCCGCCACGGCGCGATCCTGGAAGGCCTCTTCCTCTTCGTGCCGGAGCTCGCCCCGGGAGGCGTCCGCGACCTCGACGCGGCCCGCCTGCTGCTCGAGCTGGTGGACGCCCGCGGCGCCGAGTGGACGCTGCTCAACTGGCTCAACGGCGGGCTCGCTCCCTTGCTGCGCCCCTGGACTGCCGAGCTCGCGGCAGGCCGGCGCGACCTGGCGGCGGCGCGGCACGAGCTCGCGGCGGCCGAGGGCGGGCTCGCGGCTGGCCGGCGCGAGCTGCGGCGGACCGGCGAGGAGCTGGCACGGACCCGCCGCGAGCTCTCCGCCATCCACGGCTCCCGCCTCTGGCGCGCCGGCCATGCCTACTGGTCGCTGCGCCGCCGGCTCTCCGGCGCGCCGGAGCACCCCGCGGACAGGAGGCGATGAATCGCATCCGGGTCGCCGCGCCGAGCTTCGCGCGGGACCGGCGGGAGGTGAGCTTCTCCTGGACGGTCGAGCCCGCGACGCCGCTCTACCGGGCGACCTCCTTTGTCCTGCGCTTCCCTCCCGAGTTGGATCTCGAGCGCGTACCCGAGTCCTTGTGGTGGACCGTGGCGCTGCTCTGCCTGCACTCGCACTGGAACCTGCTGCGTCCCTGCCGCGTCGAGCTGCCGGTGGAGCTGCCCGCCGGCGAGGCCGAGTTCTGGCGCCGGCTGCTTGAGATCGAGCTGGCGACCCTGGAGGCGTACCGGGGCGCCGCGACACCGGACGGAGCCCTGCCCGCGGCCGGCGGCGGCGCAGGCGGGCAGTCCCCGGCGCTCGAGCTGGTGACGGGCGGCCCGCGGCTGGCCAGTCCGCGACGCCTGCCGCTCGGCGACCGTTGCGCGGCCGCCTTCAGCGGCGGCAAGGACAGCCTGCTGCAGGCGGGGCTGCTGGCCGAGCTCACCGCGCACCCGATCCTGGTCACCACCACTTCGCCCCTGCCGCCGCTTGCCGACCATCGGACGGCGCGCCGGCGCCAGGTCCTCGCCGCCATCGCGGCGCGCCGCGAGGTTACCGTCGTGGAGGTCGAGTCGGACCTGCGGGCCAGCTGGCGCAACGACTTCCCGCCGCTTGCCGGATACCCGGTCGCGGTCAACGAGATCACCGACACCTTCCTCTATTTCGCGGCGCTGCTGGTGGCCGGCGTGGCCCTGCAAGCCGGCCATCTCTTCCTGGCCTCGGAAGCCGAGGTGCAGGACAACGTCGAGCTCCCGGCCGGCGGCATCGTGCAGCACCCGCATTTCATGTACTCCAATGCCACCCAGCGCGCCATCGCGGCGCTGCTCGCGCCGCTTGGCGTGCGCTATGGCTCGCTCATCTGCGCCCTGCACAGCGAGCAGGTGCAGGAGCTTCTGTGGACCCGCTATGGCGATCTTGCCGACCTCCAGTACTCGTGCTGGCGGGTGGCGGAGGACGAGGCGGCTTGCAACCGCTGCTCCCAGTGCCTGCGGGTGGCGCTGGGAGCGCTCGCGTTGCGAGATCTGCCGCAACGCATGGGGATCGAGCTGACGCCGCTGCTGTCCGCGATGGCCGGCTGGCAGCCGCGGCGGGCGCGCGCCGGGGCGCTGCCGGCCGAGCGGGTCGCCGCCGCCCTCCACGCTCAGGTGCTGCGCTCGATCGCCGCGACTCCGGCGCGCCGTGTGCTCGCCGCTCTCGCGCTCGCCGAACCGGGCCGGCTGCTCGACGGGGGCGGCTGGCGCGCGCTGGCTGCCTACGTGCGGTTGCGGCGCCGCCTGGCCGCCGAGCCGGCGCCGCCGGCTCGCGGCTTCTGCGCCGGATTCCTGCGCTGGCTCGATCCGCTGGTGGGGCAGAGGTTGGCGGCAATCTACGCCGAACATTTCCGCCCTGAGCCGGCCAGCGCCCACGTCGCGGTGCAGGCACGCAGCGAGGCACTGACCGGCTACGTCGCGGCGCCCCTTGCGGCGCGATCGGCGGAGGAGGAACGATGGGGGGGAGGGCCGGGGGGCCCGATGATCGAAGAGGTCGAGCTCACCGCCGAGGAGCTGGGACCGCTCGCCGGCCTCATCCCCGATCCCGAGCCGGAGCTTGCGCTGCCGTGCCGGCGTGCCGCCGGCGCGCCGGAGCGCATCCTGCCGGTCGCCGACACCCTGCTCGACGGCAACGAGCTGCTCTATCTCACCGAATGCGTGCGCTCGAACTGGATCTCCTCGGCAGGCCGTTTCGTGGGCGAGTTCGAGCAGAGCTTCGCCCGCGCCGTGGGCTGCGCCCATGGCGTCGCCTGCGCCAGCGGCACCGCCGCGCTCCATCTGGCCGTCGCGACTCTCGGCATCGGTCCCGGCGACGAGGTGATCGTCCCCACCTTCACCATGATCGCCACCGCCAATGCCGTGACCTACACCGGCGCCCGTCCGGTGCTGGTGGATGCCGAGCCCGAAACCTGGAACCTGGACGTCGCCCAGGTCGAGGCGCGGATCACGCCGCGCACCCGCGCCATCGTCGTGGTGCACACCTATGGTCATCCGGCGGACATGGCGCCGCTGCTCGCCGTCGCCCGGCGGCACCGGCTGGCGGTCATCGAGGACGCGGCAGAAGCGCACGGCGCCCGCTACCGGGGCAGGCCCGCCGGCAGCCTCGGCGACGCGGCGGTCTTCTCCTTCTACGGCAACAAGATCGTCACCACCGGCGAAGGCGGCATGGTGACCACCAACGACGAGCGGATCGCCGCGGTTGTCCGCCGGCTGCGCGATCACGCCTTCTCCGCCGACCGCCACTTCTGGCACAAGTACCTCGGCTTCAACTACCGGATGACCAATCTGCAGGCGGCCGTCGGCCTGGCGCAGACCGAGCGCTTCGCGGAGCTGCTGGCGGCGCGGCGCCGCAACGCCACGCGCTATCACGAGCGCCTGGCGCCCATCGCCGGCCGCGGTCTCGGGCTGCCGGTCGAGCGGGCGGACGTGAGCAGCGCCTTCTGGATGTATGCCATCCTGGTCGAGAACGATTTCGGCTGCTCGCGCGACGAGCTGCGCCGGCGCCTGGCGCGGCAGGGCATCGAGACACGCACCTTCTTCATCCCGATCCACCTGCAGCCGATCTACTTCCGCCGCCACCGCGGCGAGTCGTTCCCGGTTGCCGAGTCGCTGTGCGGCAAGGGCATGTACTTGCCTTCCGGCCCTTCGCTGACCGCGGCCGAGATCGATTTCATCGCCGCCGAGGTGGCTGGCGCGGCGGGGCAGGGCTCTTGAGCCGCCCTCGCCGCGACGTCGTCTTGATCGCCGGGCGCGACCCGGGCGACGAGCTGAGCGGCGGCCACTCGAGCTACGTCCGCGCCCACGCGCGGGCGGTGCTCGCCGCCGGCTTCTGCCCGCACCTCTTCTGCGCCGGGCGCGGCGGCGCCGCCACGGTCGAGGCCGACTTCGGCGTCGTCCATCGCCTCCCGGCACCGCTGCGGCCGGTGCGCCAGCTCGCCATCGCCGTCCACGGGCCGCGCCTGGCGGCGGCGATCGAGCGTTTCGCCGCGGCCCGCGGCGGACGGCTCCTCCTGCACGGCTTCGGAGTGTGGGGCTACGCCGGCGTGCTGGCGGCCAGGCGGCTGCGGCGCCGCGGGCTCGACGCGATTCCGCTCGTCAGCTCCTATACCACCTACGAGGAAGAGGCGCGCTCGATGCTGGGCGGCCTTGCCGCCTACGGGCGGCGTGCGCGCTGGCGTTACCGCGCCGCGCACGCCTGGATCCGGCTGGCGGTCGAGCCCTATGAGCGGCGGGCCTACTGCGGGTCGCAGCGGGTGCTGCTCAACTATGAGTCGGTGCGCCGGCTGATCGCCGCCAAGTACGGCTCCGCCCCGCGCTGCGCCAAGCTCCCCTATGCCAGCGAGGCGGCCTTCGTGCGCGCCGTGGCGTCGCGCGGTCTCCCAGGGGCGGCACGCCGCGGGTCGCCGCTGGTCGTGGCGGTGTCGCGCCACGAAGCGCGCAAGGGGCTGGACGTGCTGCTCGCGGCTCTTGCGCGGCTGCTCGCCGCCGGCGTGCCGGTGCGCGCCTGCCTGATCGGCGGCGGCCCGCTGCTCGAGGAGCACCGCCGGCTGGCCCGCCGGCTCGGGCTGGCCGAGCGGGTGACGCTGCCCGGCCCGGTCGAGGATTGCTATTCCTACCTCGAGCAGGCGGATCTCTTCGTGCTTCCCTCGCGCGCCGAGCAGAGCGGCTCGCTGGCGCTGCTCGAGGCCTTGCAGGCGGGGTGCGCGGTGATCGCCTCCGGCGTCGACGGCATCCTCGAGGACGTGGAGGACGGCGAGAGCGCGCTGCTCGTGCCTCCCGGGGATTCCGCGGCGCTCGCCGCGGCCCTCGGCCGAGCGCTCGGCGATGCCGGCCTGCGCCGCCATCTCGCTCGCGGCGGCCGCCGTATCTTTCGCCAACGCTTCTCGGCCGAGCGCTTCAGCGCCGCCCTGGCAGCCGTTTACGCGGAGGCCGGCGTGGTGCCGTGAGGGACGGGGGACCGAGCGCAGGGCCGGTGGCCACCGCCACCGCCGCGGGAAATGCACGCCGCGGAGACCGCCGCCGCGCCCTCGCCTTGGCGGTGCTCTGCTGCGCTCTCTATCTGGCCAATCTCCGCGTCATCTCCGAGGGCGACAGCGTGCCGGCGCGCTACCTGCCTTTCTCGCTGTGGCGTCATGGCAGCCTCAGCCTCGACTCGCTCTCCCCCTTGGTCACCGAGGTACCGCCGGGCAAGCCCTTCCATACCCCCTACTGGCTCTGGCGGAGTCCCGAGGGCCATCTGTTCTCGGTGTACCCGATCGTCACGCCCCTACTGCTGGCGCCTCTCTACGCGCCCGCCGCCGCCCAGCTCTGGTGGAGAGGATGGGAGCAGTGGCGCGTCGCCGACCGCGCCATCGAGATGGAGAAGCTCGCCGCCGCGCTCCTCGCCGCGGCCGGGGCGGGGGCCCTCTACCTGTTGCTGCGGCGGCGCCTGCCGCCGCGCCGCGCCGGCGTCCTCGCCGCCGCCTACGCTCTCGGCACCGGCACCTGGTCGATCAGCAGCCAGGCACTCTGGCAGCATGGCACCGCCGAGCTGCTGTTGATCCTCGCCCTGCTCGGGGCGACCGCCCGCGCGAGCCTCGCCGCCACCCTGCTCACCGGCCTGACGTGCGGCCTGCTGGCGGCCAACCGGCCTCCCGACGCCCTGCTTGCCGTCGCGGTGCTTGCGGCGCTGGCCTTGGAGCGGCGGCAGATAACGCGGCCCGCGGCCCACGCGCCGCTCGCAGCCCTCGCAGCCATCGCGGCCATCGCGGCCATCGCAGCCCTCGCGGCGGCCGTCGCCCTCGCTCCCTTTCTCTGGTACAACTTCCGGGTCTTCGGCCACCTGGCCGGCGGCTACGCGGCGATCGGGCTCGCCTCGCCGCACCCGTTCTACCATCATCCGTTGCTGGGCGGGATGGCGGGCCTGCTGGTGAGCCCGGCCAAGGGGCTGCTGGTCTTCTCGCCGTTTCTCGCCTTCCTTGTCCTTCGCCTGGCACCGCGAGCGCCGGAGTGGAACGCCGGCTACCGCGCTCTCGACCTCTGCCTGGCGCTGGCCGCCGCCGGGCTGCTGGTCTTCTATGCCCGCACCGACTGGCGAGGAGGCAGCTGCTACGGGCCGCGCTTTCTCACCGATCTCCTGCCCGCCCTGGTATGGCTGCTCGCGCCGGTGGTCGGACGCCTGCGCGCGGCGGGGATGGCCGCCTTTGCCCTGGCTGTCGCGCTCTCCATCGCCGTCGAGGCGGTTGGCGCCTTCTGCTATCCGCGCGGCGGCAGTGACTCCCGTCTCTATCCTCCCAGCCGCCCGTGGGGCGAGATCGGTCCCGAGGTCTGGAGCTGGCGCGGCGCCCCCGTGCTGGTCGAGGCCCGCGCCGGCTGCGCGCCCCCTGATCTGCTGCCACACTTGCTGCGGGCCTTGGGCCGCCCGCGGACGGCAGCCCGCTGATCGCCAAGCGGCGCGCGGTGGCCGCCGACCATCGCCTGATCGCGGACAACTTGGAATTCCGACCGCGTCCCGCCGCGCTGGCCTGCGGACACCAAAGGTGATATGCATGGTCACAAATAGGCTGGACTTGAACATGACGCGAAAGGAGAGCTGATCGTGAGCGATATCGAGAGCCGCGGTTACGTCCACCCGGATGTCCTGGTCTCCACCGATTGGGTTGCGGGGCATCTCGACGACCCGAAGATACGCCTCGTGGAGTCCAATGAAGACCCACTCCTCTATGGCACCGGACACATTGCAGGCGCGGTCGAGGTCGACTGGACCCGGGACCTCAACGACCCGGTGCGGCGCGACTACCTGGGGCGCGACGGCTTCGAGGCGCTGATGCGGCGCATCGGGGTGGACAAGGACACCACCGTGGTCTTCTACGGCGACCGCAACAACTGGTGGGCCACTTACGCTTTCTGGGTTTTCCAGCTTTTCGGCCACGACAAGGCCAAGATCATGGACGGCGGACGCATCAAGTGGACCAAGGACGGGAGGCAGCTGACGCGCGAAGCGCCCAGCTATCCGCCGACCGACTACCGCGCCCCCGAGCGCGACGACAAGAAGATCCGGGCCTTCCGCGACCAGGTCCTCGACCACCAGAAATCGAAGGGGCGGATGATCGACGTGCGCAGCCCGCAAGAGTACAGCGGCGAGCGCCTCCACATGCCCGAATACCCCAACGAGGGAGCGCTGCGCGGCGGGCACATCCCGGGTGCGGCCAACGTCCCCTGGGCGCGCGCGGTCAATCCCGACGACGGCACCTTCAAGCCGGCCCAGGACCTCAAGGCGATCTACGAAGGCGAGGCCCGGCTGGAGCCCAAGGACGACGTCGTGGTCTACTGCCGGATCGGCGAGCGCAGCAGCCACACCTGGTTCGTCCTCACCCACCTCTTGGGCTACAAGCACGTCCGCAACTATGATGGCAGCTGGACGGAATGGGGCAACCTGGTGGGGGTGCCCATCGAGCGCTGAGCGTTAGGACGAAACTTGCCCGAAGTTCCCGAGAAACTACAGGAGACCCTGGAGCTGCTCGACCTGGTGCCCGACCGGACCGAGCGCATCCAGCTCCTCATCGACCTCTCCGGCCGCTTCACGGAGGTGCCGCCGCGCATCGCGCGGCGGCCCTTCCCGGAGGAGCACCGCGTCCCGGCCTGCGAATCGGAGGCCTTCGTGTGGTCCGAGGAGCGCCCGGACGGCGCGCTCGACTTTCACTTCGCGGTCGAGAACCCGCAGGGGATCTCGGCCAGGTCGCTGGCGGTCATCCTCGATGAGGGGCTCTCCGGCGCTCCCCTCGAGCAGGTCGCCGCGGTGCCGCAGGACCTCATCTACCAAGTCTTCGGCAACGAGCTCTCAATGGGTAAGTCCATGGGCCTCATGGGCATGGTCTCGATGGTGACCGCCGCGGCCAGGAAGCTGCTGGCCCAGCGGCGGGCGCAGGGCCAGGCCTAGTGTCCCGCTAGCGGCACCCTCGCAGGGGTCGCGTCTCGCAGGCGCCCCAGGCGGCATCGGCGGTATCCGCGGCATTGGCTTTGTGACGCAAAGTACTTGACGAGCGCGTTGGGCGGAATGTAAAGTGCGGGGTATGAGCGAGCCGGTACGATCCGCGCGGCCGGTGCCAGCGCAGCCTCCCGCGCTGCATCTGCGGGCGATGGACAACTTGCGGTTCATCCGCGAGACGATGGAGGGGGCGGTCTGCTTCACGGCGGTGTCCGGGGTGGGGGAGATCGCGGTGGGGCTGACCGCGTTCGCGGCGGCGGTCGTCGCGGCGCGGCAGGGGAGGCCGGCGGCCTGGCTGCTGACCTGGCTGGGAGAGGCGGTGGTCGCCTTCCTGATCACCGGCAGTGCCATCGTGTGGAAAGCGCGGCAGGCCGGCGTCAGCCTGGTGTCGCGGCCGGGGAGGAGGTTTGCGCTGGGACTGCTGCCGCCGCTGATCGCCGGTGCGCTGCTGACCTGGGTGCTCTTTACCGCGGGCGTCCTGTGGGTCCTTCCGGGGCTGTGGCTCTTGCTCTACGGCACCGGCGTGGTCACCGGCGGCGCTTTCTCGGTGCGCATCGTTCCGGTGATCGGGCTGGGCTTCATGGCGCTCGGCGCGATTGCGTTGTTCGCTCCGGCGGGGTGGGGCAATGGCTTCCTGGCAGCGGGTTTCGGGGGACTCAACCTGCTCTCCGGGCTCTACATCGCGAGGCGGCACGGTGGCTAGGCGCAACCCGCTGCCGCCCCTTCCCCGGCTGCCGCGCGATAGCGGCGGCGGTGGGGAAGGCGCCGCACATCCCCAGGGGGAAGGAATCGAGCGCGCCGCGCTCGACCTCGATCGCCTGATCCATGAGCGTATGCGGCTGGGCATCGTCTCGGCGCTGGCGGTCAACGAGCTGCTGAGCTTCAACGACCTCAAGAAGCTCCTGCGCACCACCGACGGCAACTTGAGTGTCCACGCGCGCAAG
This sequence comes from Thermoanaerobaculia bacterium, assembly GCA_035544895.1. Lineage (GTDB taxonomy): Bacteria > Acidobacteriota > Thermoanaerobaculia > Multivoradales > UBA5704 > JASLEW01. The sequence goes on along the minus strand of DASZZM010000059.1, from coordinate 215,515 downwards.
CTCGAAGAGGCCGGCTACGTCCACTGCGACAAGTACTTCCAGGGACGCCTGCCGAAGACCGAGTTCCGCCTCACCGCGGCGGGGAGGCGCGCGCTGGAACGGTATCTCGACCACATGGAGGCGATCATCCACGCCACGCGGGACGGTTGAGCCGCCGCCGTGAAAACGAGGATCGGGCTGGTGAGCTTGGATTCGTTCGGTTTGGGGAAGCAGAAGGAGGAGAGAGGAATGCGCCGGTGGTCTGTTTCAGCTCCCATTGCTCATGCCGCCTCGTCGGGGGCTGCTGGGATCGTGGCGCTGGTCCTCGTCCTGGCGGCCGCGGCAGTCATGCTTGCCGCTGGGGTTGCGATTCTGGCGCTGCGCCCCGCCGGCGGCAGTGACGCCCGGCCGCTCGACATGCGGGACTCCCACCGCCACGGCCGCCACGAGACGCCGGCAGGGCTCGACACCCCCGACGATCACGGCTTCACGGCCCTGGATGGGGCGGCCCGCCGCGGCGACGTCGCGGCCATCCGCTCCCTGCTCGCGGCCGGCGCCGATCGCGACCTGCGCGACTGGGGTCCCAACGGCTGGACGGCGCTGATGCACGCGGCCCACAAGGAGCAGACCGCCGCCGTCCGCGCGCTGCTGGCCGCCGGCGCCGATCCCAATCGCCGCTCCGCCAACGGCGCGACGGCCCTGTTGATCGCCGCCGGGCAAGGGGAGGCGGAGATCGTCGAGCTCCTGCTGGCCGCCGGCGCCGATCCGCGCGCCAAAGGCCGCTTCTGCGCGACGGTCTTCACCGATGCGGTGACCGAAGGCGATCCGGCCACCATCCGCGCCCTGCGCCGCCACGCGCCGGACCTGCGGCTGGGCACCAGACTCTGCGACTGGGCGGCACGCCTCATCGCCACCTTGCGCGGCCGCGGCGAGATCATCGGTCTTGCCGAAGGCAGGGCCGAAGGCAGAGACCGCGGGTGAGCGCCCGTCTCTACCCGGCGCCCGCCCCGGCGCCTTCGCCACCGGCGGCCCCGGGCCTGCATGCCGCGATCATCATGGACGGCAACGGCCGCTGGGCCATCGCCCGCGGGCGGCCGCGCACCGCCGGGCACGCGGCGGGCGCGGACGCGGTGCGCCGCACCGTCGAAGGCGCGCCGCGCCTCGGGATCGCGACGCTCACCCTCTACGCCTTCTCCTCCGACAACTGGCAGCGGCCTCCCGACGAGGTGGGGACGCTGATGCGGCTGATGCGCCGCTATCTGGCGGCCGAAGCGGACCGCTGCGCCGAGAACGGCGTCCGCGTCCGCGTGATCGGCCGCCGCGACCGCCTGCCGCCGGGTACCGTGCAGGCGATCGAAGCCGCGGAGGCGGCGACGGCGGGCGGCGACAAGCTCCACCTGCGCATCGCCGTCGACTACTCGGCGCGCGACGCCATCGTACGCGCCGCCCGGCGCGCCGGGGGAGGAGCCGAGGTCTCGCGCGAGGAGTTCTCCCACCTGCTGGCCGACTCGCCGGGCGAAGGCCCGGTGCCCGACGTCGATCTGCTGATCCGCACCGGCGGCGAGCAGCGCCTCTCCGATTTCCTGCTCTGGGAGTGCGCCTATGCCGAGCTGATCTTCACCGATCGCATGTGGCCCGACTTCGGCGCCGCGGATCTCGAAGCGGCGCTGCGCGAGTTCCACGGCCGCGAACGCCGCTTCGGCACCGTCCCCGCCGCCCCTCTTTCCCGCGATCTCCTCCCGCCCCGCCAGTCCGCGCTGACCCTCGATAGTCCTCGCACGGCCGCCGGCGGCGAGTAGAACCGGTTAGATTCCGCGCGTCATCAGGTCGGCCATCGCCCGGTTGAACTTCACCACGTTGGGGATCTCGGCGCCTTCGGCGAGCAGGCCGTAGCCGAAGAGCAGCTCGGCGGCGTCGTCGATGAGCGGGTCCTTGTCGTCTTTCTGGTAGCGCTCGTGCAGCCGCTCGAGGAGCGGGTGCTTGGGGTTGAGCTCCATGATGCGGCGCTGCTTGGGGCCGCCGCCCTTGCCTTTCTGCAGCAGCTTCTCGAGCTGCGGGCTGTAGTCGTGGTCGGCGCCCACCAGGCAGACCGGCGAGGTGGTGAGGCGGCTGGTCAGCCGCACCTGCTTGACGTTGTCGTCGAGCTTCTTTTGCAGCAGGTCGAGCAGCGGCTTGAGCGCCTCTTCCTTGGCCTTGAGCTCTTCCTCTGCCTGCTTCTTCTCCTCCTCGCTGCCGAGCGAGACCGTGCCCTTGCCCACCGACTTCAAGCGCTTGCCGTCGTACTCGTTGAGCGACTGGGTGAGCAGCTCGTCGACCGTGTCGACCAGGTAGAGCACCTCGTAACCCTTCTCCTTGAAAGCCTCGATATGCGGCGAGTTCTCGACCTGCGAGCGCGACTCGCCGGTCAGGTAGAAGATCTCTTTCTGGCCTTCCTTCATGCGCGCCACGTAGTCCTTGAGCGTGCTCAGCTTCTCGGGGTCGTGCGACGACTCGAAGATGAGCAGCTCGAGCAGCCGGTCCTTGTTCTCGTAGTCCGAGCTCACCCCTTCCTTGATGGCGCGGCCGAACTCTTTCCAGAACTTCAGGTAGGTGTCGGGCTCCTTGTCGCGCATCTCGTCGAAGGTGTCGAGGACTTTCTTGGTGAGGCCCTTGCGCATCTGGGAGATGTGGCGGTCCTGCTGCAGCATCTCGCGCGACACGTTGAGCGCGAGGTCCGGCGACTCGACGACGCCGCGCACGAATCGCAGATAGCGCGGCAGCAGGTCCTCGCACTTCTCCATGATCTGAATGCGCTTGACGTAGAGCTGCAAACCGACCTTGGAAGCCACGTAATAAAGATCGTAGGGCGCCTGCGCGGGAACGAAGAGCAGGGCCTGGTACTCCAGCCGCCCTTCCGCCTTGAACGAGATGACCTTGAGAGGCTCCGTCCAGTCGTGCGCGATGTGCCGGTAGAACTCGTTGTACTCGTCGGCGGTGACCTCCGATTGCGGCCGCGTCCAGATCGGCTTCATCGAGTTGAGGACCTTCTCTTCGAGCGCCATCTTCGGCTTCTCGCCGGTCTCCTTCTCCTTGGCCAGGTCCTCGATCTCGGGATCCTTCTCGGCCTTGAGGATGATCGGGTAGGTCACGAAGTCCGAGTAGCGGTGCACGATGCGGCTGATCACCCAGCGGTCGCTGAAGTCGTCCATGCCGTTGTCGCGGTCTTCCGGCTTGAGGTAGAGCGTGATCGTCGTGCCGCGGCCCGGCCGCTCGCCCTCGGAGATCTGAAAGGTGCCGTCGCCGGTCGATTCCCAGCGGGTGGTGGCGGCCTCGCCGGCGCGGCGGGTCACCAGGACGACCCGCTCGGCGGCCATGAAGGAGGAGTAGAAGCCGACGCCGAACTGGCCGATCATCTCGGCGATCTGCTGCTTGGACTCGCCCTGCTCGAGCCGGTCGACCAGCTCTCGGGTGCCGGATTTGGCGATGGTGCCGATGTCGGCGATCACCTCCTCGCGGCTCATGCCGATGCCGTTGTCGTGAATGGTGAGCGTCCGGTTGTTGCGGTCGGCCTCGAGGCGGATCTCGAGCTTCTCGTCGCCCTCCATCAGCTCCGGCCGGGTGAGGGCCTCGAAGCGCAGGCGGTCGAGGGCATCGGAAGCGTTGGAGATCAGCTCGCGCAGGAAGATCTCTTTGTTCGAGTACAGAGAGTGGATCATCAGGTCGAGGAGCTGCTTGGTCTCGGCCTGGAACGGCAGGGTCTCGACGGGTGCGGTAGCGGTGGTCATAGGCGTCCTCCGGATGTGCTTGCGCGGACAGCCGTCCGTCCGACTCCAGTCTCCCCGCGGCTGGAGATGCGGGCGGCCGTGGCCGCGCGGCGGAATATTTTAGTAGAGGGAGCGCAATTCTTTCAACTTCCTGGCTGCCGGGTTCCTGCCCGGCAATCAATCGGAGCGAGGGCCGGTCCCTGCCCAGCAATCAATCGGGCGAGCCGGGTCCCTGCCCAGCTCTCTCTGCTATCGGTGCGCCGCGAGGCGGGCGAAGAGACAGGGCAGGAGCTTGCCTCGATATATGGTACCATGTCATATTTGACGGAAGAGTGCGGCTTGGGTGGCCGTGATTCAGCTGATCCACGAACCGGCTTCTCTTCAAGGACACACCATGAGACTGCAGCGCTGGACCGCCTGGCTGATCCTACCGCTTCTGTTCGTCCTCGCGCCGTCGCGGACCGGGGCAGAGACTGTCAGCACTGCCACGATCCTTCCGTCCTCCCCGACGACCCTGGACCGCGTCCAGATCACCCTGACGGGCTACCGCTCGTGCGCCCTGGCCTTCGATCCCGCGCCCCGGGTCTCGGCGTCGAAGATCCACATCGACGCCAAGGTCTCGACTCCCTGTCCGGCCTCGCCTCCCAGCTTCTGGCTCCAGCGGTTCCTCGTCGGTCCCTTGGCCGCCGGCACCTACACCCTCGCCGTGTACTTCGATCAGGACCTCGCTTGGTCGTCCCAGTTCACGGTCACGACCGACACCCGTCCCATCGAGATGTTCCTGGAACATGGGCGATTCCGGGTCAACGTCGACTGGCGGGACCCGCGCGTCGGAGCCGGCCCGGGCTTTGCCCGGCCGCTCACCGACGAATCGGGCTATTTCTGGTTTTTCAACCCTTCCGGCGTCGAGCTCACCGTCAAGGTCCTCGACGGGCGGCCGATCAATGGTCACTTCTGGGTGTTCGTCGCCAGCATGACCGATGTCGGGTTCACGCTGGTGGTGACCGACACGGCCGATCAGCTCAACTGCCCCGCGACCGGTCCAACCGTCTGCCCGACCCGGACCTACGTCAACCCGGCCTCGCGCAACCAGAACTTCATCGACGTCACGGCTTTCTGACCCGCGGCGCGCCGCGGCGCCAACTAAGACCGGCGCAGAGCGGACGCCGAGGCCGGGTCAGACGATCTCGATGCGCACGGTCTGCACGCCGTCTTCGACTTTCACCTCGACGACGCGCGACTTTGGGATGACGCTGATCTCGCCGTTGCGCTCGACGCGCGCCTCTTCCGCCTGGCTCGGAGCCTTGAGTTGTTTCAGGCGCAACGCTTCACAGAGGTCGTTGTAGCTGATGAGGCGCCGGCGCAGAGCCTCCTCGAGGACCTTTCCCTCGCGGACTACGACCTCCGAATGGCCGTCGATCAGCCGTTCGAAGCGAGGTGAGCGGCTGCTCGCCCGGGCGCAGAGCTGGTGCAGGCCCACCAGGACCGCGCTGGCGGCAAAGGCAACGGATATGGACGACGGACCGTTGATGCCACGGGAGAGGACCGAGCCGAGCACGAAGGCCAGGACGACGTCGAAGCCGGTGTGCTTGGCCAGGGAGCGGTTCCTGCTCAGCCGCATCAGAAGCAGGCCGAAGGCGTAGGCGAGCAGCGCCCGCAAGCCTCCTTGCAGGGGATTCAGAGATCGGGCATCGAGGCCCACGCCGAAAAGCGATTCGAGACCCGTCCAGAGCTCCTCCATCACTGCCTCCTCTCCCATTTGATCTCTCCCGCCCTCTCGGGCAGGAGTTTCGTCCTAGAATCTTGTCATTCGTCGGCGCCCGCCGCGTGGCGCGGCCCGCGCGCCGGCCGAATCTGCGGAGGACACCATCGTGACGATGTTTCGCGGCGGCTGTGGAGGCTGCCTGAGCGGGCTGGCGTTGCTCGCCGCCGGCGCGGCGCTGTTCGTCTCGTGGACCACCTACCGGCGCACCGGCGGCGACCTCGACCAGCTCCTCGGCAGGGGAGGCAAACCCCTGGCCGAGGCGCAGAAGACTCTGAACACTGGCTCGTGGGAAGCCGGCCGCCAGGCGTACCTGGCTCAGGCCAAGGTGCGTCTGCTGGCGCAGCGCGCCGAGATCGCCGCCAACCGCAACCTCGACCAGGCCCGGCGCGAGGTCGAAGACATCCGCGCCCAGCTCAACCGCGCCTTCAAGGACGCCGGCGCGGAGGCGAAAGCGAGATGGGGGACTCTCGACGACGACCTGGCGCGCCTCGAGGCGCAGCTTCGCGAAGGCAGCGCCAAGGCGCTCTCCTCGCTCGACGAGGCGCTGGCCAAGCTCCGCGGGGAAAAGTAGGGTGGCGAGGCCCACGGGCCGCGAGCCTCCGCCATCCCAGAACCCGAGGCACCCGGCAGACGTATTGTGTGGTGATTCCCCAGGGCTCTCGCGCCATCCCCGCGCGTGGGGCCGGGTATACTCGGAAGAGCTCGGAAGAGCCCGGCCGCGAGCGCAAGCAAGGTGCGGAGCGCGGGGGCAGGGCGAAGGGTCGGCACAGCCGGTGGAGGCTAGGAAGATTCCAGTGACCCAGGAGCGCGCGACCGGCCGGGACGTCATCGTTGCCGTCGCCGAGAACATGCACAGCGGCCTCGAGCCGCTGGTCACCAGGACCCTGGCGCCCAGCCTGTACCAGGTCTACCTGCACAGCGAGGACTACGACCGTCTGCGCACCATCTTCGGCCAGATCGAGGCGGAGACCAAGGAGATGCTCGACCGTGAGCTCGGCAAGCTCAACCGCGGCGCCAGGCCGGTCGTCGGCCGCCTCCTCGGCCCCTTGCGCAGGGGCAGGGCCGGAGCGCCCGATGCGCCGCGCTTCGTCGCCGCCGAAGGGCGCTGGTTCGTGCGTTTCCAGGAGGATCCCAACGGCATCTTGCAGCCCGGCGACGTCCAGGTGGTCTCCGAGTTCGCCCAGCAGCCCGCCGCCGGCTACGGCTCCGGAGCGCCCACGCATCGCATCTCGACCACCCGCCGGCTCGGCAGCTCCACCACCCGGCGCGAGAGCTCCGACCCGGCCGCAGCTTTCGCCCGCATCTCCTACCGGGACGACTCCGGCCCCAAGGAATACTGGCTGATGAAGGAAGAGATCGTCATCGGGCGCGAGGCGCCGGACGTCTGGGTGGACCTGCGGCTCGAAACCTCGCTCGACGTCTCGCGCGAGCACGCCCGGCTGCGGCGGGCGCCGGAGAGCGGGGTCTTTCGCATCAAGGACCTCTCGAAGCTCGGCACCACGGTCAACGGCCGGCCTCTGCCGCCGAGCCTCGAGGGCTCGGGAGCCGCCGAGCGCGATCTCGACCGCTGGTCCGACCTGCCCGACCGAGCGCGCATCGGCCTGGCGGGAATCGTCTTCCTCGACTTCGAGCGCACCGCCAAGCCTTGACCGGCCTCTTCTACGCCCGCCTCGTGGTGCTCGCGGCCCTGCTCGCCGCCGTAGCGGTGCTCGCCTGGCTCGCTTTGGCCGAGACCCGGCGGAAAGGATAGCGAGCATGGGCCGGACGCGCTCCCGGCTGGCGGCCAGTGCGACCGACCCCGGCCGCGAACGGGTGAACAACGAGGACCGGGTGCTCTGCGAGCCGGAGCTGGGGATCTTCGCGGTGATCGACGGGGTAGGCGGGGAATCGGGCGGCGAGGTGGCCGCCGAGACCGCCCTCGAAGTGCTGCGCGCCCGCCTGTCGCGCCGCACGACCGACTCGCAGCGCCTGGTGCGCGAGGCGATCGCGCTCGCCAACCGACAGATCTACGAGCGCACCCAGCGGGACGCCAAGCTGGCCGGCATGTCCTGCGTGCTCACCGTGGCGGTGGTCGACGGCGACAAGACGACGGTAGGCCACGTGGGAGACAGCCGCCTCTATTCCCTCGCGCCCGGGACGATCCGCAAGGTGACGCCGGACCACTCTCCGGTCGGGGTGAGGGAGGATGCCGGCGACCTCTCCGAGGCCGAGGCCATGCGCCATCCGCGGCGCAACGAGATCTTCCGCGACGTGGGCTCGGCTCCCCACGAGCCGGAGGAGGCGGGATGGATCGACGTCCTCGAGGTGCCGGTCGACCCGGAGGGCGCCCTGCTGCTGTGCAGCGACGGCCTCTCCGACATGGTGCCCGCCCGCGAGATCCTCGACGTCGTCGAGAAGAATGCCGCCTCGCCGCGCGCGGCCGTTTCCGCCCTGATCGAGCGGGCCAATGCCGCCGGCGGCAAGGACAACGTCTCGGCGGTGCTGGTCGAGGGAGAGCGCTTCGCCGAGGCGGTCCGCCGCGGCCGGCGCGCCTGCCGTCCGTCGCCGGCGGTTACCGGCTCCGGCCGCCTCGCTCGCTTGTCCGCCAGGCAGGGCTCGGCCGCCCAGGAGGCGTCGGGCCTCGGCTCCGGCGCCGTCGCCTCCAGCCAGCCGGCAATCACCGCCCGGCCGGGGCCGCGGCCTGTCTACGGGGCGGCCTATGCCCGGACAGGGGTGGCTGGGCGGGTGAAGGAGGCGCTGTCCAGCGGTTCCGGCAGGGCGTTGTGGGCGGTTCTCGCGGCCATCCTCCTGCTGGGCGGCCTGGCGTACTTCCGCCGGCCCCTGGCGGGCTGGATGGCGAGCCTGGCCGGTTGGACCGATGGGGGCGATCGGAGCGAGCGGCGCCGGGACGCCCCCGCCGTTCTCGTCGTCGGCATCGGGGACGCCGGCCTGGCAACCATCGGCGAAGCGCTCAGCCTGGCGCGGCCGGGGCAGAGGATCGAGGTGGCGCCCGGCAGTTACCGCGAGCGCGTCGTGCTGCGTGACGGTATCGACCTGGTGAGCCGGGTGGCGCGCGGCGCGGTGCTCCTGCCGCCCGCGGGAGGCGGAAACCTGCCGGCGGTGGTGGCGGCCGGGGTCCATGCCACCCGCCTGACAGGGTTCCGGGTGGTGCCAGCAGCCGGCGCCGCATGGAGCGTGGGTGTGCGGCTCGTCAACTCCGCGGTCGAGATCGATGACGTCGAGGTCGCCGGTGCCGCGGGAGCAGGCGTCGAGATCCGCGGCGCCGACCGCTCGACCCTGCGCTACTGCTACATCCACCACAACGGCGGTCCCGGCATCCGCGTCGCCGGAGTTGCCGCGCCGCGGCTGCTGTCGAACCTGATCACCGGCAACGGCGTCCGGCCCGGCGCGCCGGCGGCGGGAGTCGAGGTCCACGCCCAGGCGGCCCCCCTGCTCGCCGGCAACCGGATCGAGGACAACGGCGGCCCCGGCGTCTTGCTCCCTGCCCCCGAGCGCGCCGAAGAGATCTTCCGCTGGAACACTTTTGGAGCGCTGTCGCGCGACCAGGCCGTGCGGGTCGCGGCACCGCGTCCGCCCGGCGTCTCCGGCGCCGCCCGGCCCCCGGCGGGCGCCGCGCATCTTCCAGTCAGCGCCAGGCGGACCGGCCGCCCGCCCGCCGGCGTAGCGCCGCCCCCACCGGCCCGGAGGCGCCAGCCGTGACGCCCCAGCTCCTCGGCCAGCAGACGGTCGGCCGCTTCGAGATCAGGGAGATCCTTGGCCGCGGCGCGGTCGGCGACGTCCTCCTCGCCTGGGACCCGCGGGAGCAACGGCTGGTGGCGCTCAAGGTGATCCTGGTCGCCAAGACCGACCCGGAGATGCTGGTGGCGGAAAAGAACGGACTGGCGCTGCAGAGGCAGCTCGCCGCGGTGGCGCCCCAGGTGGCGGCGGTCTACGAGGAAGGGCAGGACGGCGACTATTTCTGGGTCGCCATGGAGTACGTGGCAGGGAGCGACCTCTCGGAGGTCCTCGCCCGCGGTCCGCTGCCGGAGGCGCGAGCGGTCAGGATCGCCCTCGAGCTGGTCTCCATCCTCGAGGTCTGCCACGAATTCTCGGCCGAAGTCGCCGGGCAGCCGACCTTCGGCGTCGTCCATGGCGACATCAAGCCGGAGAACATCCGGCTCCAGCCGGTCGCGCAGGAATCCGGGCCTCCGGACGCGGCCGAGCGGGTGCGCGTCCTCGACTTCGGGATCGCCAAGCACTTGTCGCGGACCCGGCGATTCACGGTAAACCTCTTCGGCAGTCTGCCTTACACCCCGCCGGAGCGGCTGGAGCGCGGCAAGGTCGACCGCCACTCCGACCTGTGGGCCGTCGGCGTGGTCCTCGCCGCGATGGTTTCGGGCAGGCGTCCCTTTCCGGGCGACACGCCCGAGGAGCTGGAGCTGGCCATCCGTCACGGCGTTCCGCCGCAGCCGCTCCCCGCCGGGTGCTCGCCGGAGCTCTCCCGCATCGTCGCCAGATCGCTCGCCTTCGACGTCCGCGCCCGCTACCAGTCCGCCGCGGAGCTGGGCGCCGACCTCGCGGCCCTGCGCGACGGCCGGCCGCTGCCGTCGCAGCCCGCGGAATCGGCCCCCGACCTCCATGCCACCCGCCGCACGGCCCGCCCGCTGTCGGGCGAAGAGATGCGCGCCGCCGAAGCCACCCGCCGCACCGATCGGCCCCTGTTCGGCCCCGCGGCACCCCCTCCCCAAGCCGCCGAGATTTCGGCGGCGCCCAATACCGCCCAAGCTTGGGCGGCGCCAGATAGCGCCCAAGCTTGGGTGGCGCCAGACAGCGCAGAGACTTCGGCGGTGCCAGCCACCGCCGCCGCCCCACACACCGGCCTTGCCGACCTGACCCTGGCGTCCGGCCCAAGCCCACCGCCGTCGGCCGCCGGCCTGGCGACCTCGGCGCTCGGCCCCCCTCCGGGCCTCGCGGCCGCGCGTCCGCCTCGCGGCCGGAACCGCGCGCGGCGCACCCTGGCGTTGCTGGGATTCCTGGCCCTGCTCGCCCTGGCTGGCGCCCAGCTCTGGGCCTGGCAACAGGCTCGGCAGATACGGCGCGACCTTGCCGATGCGCATCCCGATCTCGAAGCCGTCGCCCAGCGCTTCTCCCACGCCGCGCCGTGGAGCTTCCTCTCCCCCGGCCTCTTCGGGGTGGGCGATGAGCTGCTGGCTTCGCTCAGCGCCTCCGCCGGGAGGATCCTCGACAGCTTTCATGGCGACGATCCGACGACGACCGAACGGGGGTGGCAGGCGGCCTACGGCTACCTCCAGGATGCCGCCCGCATCGCCCCGCTCGACCGCAAGGTCAAGGCCCGGCTGCTCTACGTCCGCGGCCACCTCGACCGCATCCAATCGATGAAGCTGCGCGGGCAGGGCAACCGCAAGCAAGCCCTTGCCGCCAGCAGGGAGGCGGTTGCGGAGCTCGAGGAGGCCGCGCGCCGCGACGCCGCCTGGCCCGATCCCTACCTCGGCCTCGCCAGGATCTACGCCTACGACCTCTTCGACGTCGATGCCCTGCAGAAGGCGCTGGCCGAGCTCGAACGGCGCGGCTATCGCATGGGGCGGCGCGAGAAGGCCATGCTCGCCGACGGCTTGCGCATGCGCGGGCTGGCCTACGAGGCGCGGGCGCAGCGCCTGCGCGGCGGCGACGGCGAGCTCAAGCTCCTCAAGCAGGCGCGCGACGACTTCGACCAGGCGGTGCGCCTGTATGGCGAGATCGACGGCTATGCCAATGCCGGGAGCCATCTGACGCAGGTGGAATCGCATCTCGAGTCGGTCGAATCGCGGGTGTCGTCGATCCATGAGCCCAACTTCCTGGAGCGGGTCGGCCGGGCGCTCGCGCGCGAGTTCGGCAAGCCGCTCGGTCATCGGAGCCAGCCGAGCCAGCCGAGCCAGCCGAGCCAGCCGAGCCATCCGCAGCCGCCGCCCAAGGGTGGGTCGCCAAGCCCTCCCCCAAGCCCTCCCGATGGAGAGTGAGGAGAGCCGATGGCGGTGACGATCAGCCGCGCCGTTGAACGCCGCGGACGTCCCGCTCCGGGCCTGGCCGGCGCGCGGACCCGCGGGCGCGAGGCCGGGCTCCTGGCGCTTGCGGGCGCCGTGGTCGCCGCCGCCATGGGCTTCACCTGGCTTACCGTCTCCCGGCCCCTGGCCGGAACCGAGGCCCGGCTCGCCCAGGGAGAGATCCTCGACTTGAACGCCGGCCCCGGCGGCGCCCGCGCCGGCGACCTGCTGCCCCTCCTGGCCTTCCTGCCGAGCCCCCAGGAGCGCTCCTTCGTCGCCGAGCGGATCCAGCGGCGGCTGGCCGAAGGGCCGATTGCCAACGTCGGCGAGCTGGCCCGGCTGCGGGTTGCAGCGCGCGAGGTCGATCCCGGCCGTCTGCCCGGTCTGGCCGCGCGCCTCGCCGCCTCGGGCCGCGACGCGGTCGGGCTGCTCTCCGGGCCCGAGCTGCGCCGCCTGAAACCGCGCCTGGTGGTGCGCACGCCGGCGGGCTTCCGCACTTCCTATCTGCTTGCCGCCGGCCTTCTCCTGGCCGGCTTTGCGGCCGCGCACCTGGTCTTGCGCCTGCGGCGCTTCGCCGGCGACGAGCTGCTCCTGCCGCTGCTCTTGCTCTTCTGCGGCCTGGGGTTCGTCTTGATGGCGAGCCTGCGCGATCCGTTGCGCGATCTGCCGCTCTACTCCCGGTTCGCCCAGGGAGTCCTTGCCGGCTGCGGGATCTTCCTGCTCGCCGCCCAGGTGGATCTCGAGCGCACGCCGCTGCCGCGGCGAAGCTCCTGGGCGCTGGCCGCCGCCGGCGCGCTTTCCGCCCTCCTCATCGTCTTCGGCGGCGGTCCGACCGGCAGCGACGCCAAGGTCAACCTGCTGGGTTTTCAGCCGGTCGAGCTGACCAAGATCCTGATCGCGCTCTTTCTCGCCGGCTACTTCGCCGACCGCTGGGAGCTGCTGCGCGAGGTGCCCGAGAAGCGCGTCAAGCTCGGCGCCGTGGCGCGGCACCTGCCGCTTCCGCGGCTGGAGTACGCCCTGCCGCCCCTGGTCGCGATCGGGATCATCGTCTTCTTCTTCTTCCTGCAGAAAGACCTCGGTCCGGCCCTCGTGCTCGCCTGCCTCTTCCTGATCCTCTTTGCGGTCGCCCGCGCGCGGTCCGGCCTGGCCTTGCTCGGGCTGGCGGCCGTGGCTCTCGCCTTTTTTGCCGGCTACGAGCTGGGGTACCCGCGCACCGTCGGCCAGCGGATCGGCATGTGGCTCTCGCCCTGGGACACCTGGTTCCACGGCGGCGACCACCTCGCCCAGGCGATCTGGTCGCTCTCGGCCGGCGGACCGGCCGGCACCGGCCTGGGAATGGGCGAGCCGGGGCTGGTGCCCGAGGCCCATACCGACATGGTGCTCTCGGCGGTGGGCGAACAGCTGGGCTTTTTCGGCCTGCTCGCCGTCGCGGGACTCTACGCCCTGCTCTTCCAGCGCGGTCTGCGCGCCGCCGGGCGGGCGGGGAGCGCCTACGGCTTCTTTCTCGCCCTCGGCCTCACGCTGCTCCTGGCCCTGGAGACCGTCTTGATCGCCGGCGGCGTCCTGGACTTGCTGCCGCTGTCGGGCGTCGCCTCGCCCTTCCTCTCCTCCGGCCGCTCGTCGATGCTCGCCAACTTCTTGATCGCCGGCATCCTCGCCGGGATCTCGGCGCGGCCGGCGGACAGCGGAGCTCAGGCGGCCGTGCAGCCGTTCCGCGGCGGCGCCCGCTGGGTGAGCGGCGGACTTCTCCTTTTCCTCTTCGTCTCTCTCGTACGCCTCGCCGACATCCAGCTCGTCCGTCCCAACACCTACCTGACCCGCGGCGCCGCGGCCTTGCAGGGGGACGGCGTGCGGCGCTTGCAGTACAACCCGCGCCTTGCCGCCATCGCGGCCACCATTCCCCGCGGCTCGATCGTCGACCGCAACGGCGTGGTCCTGGCGACCAGCGACCGGGGCGAGCTCGCCGCGCACCGAGGCGAGCTGGCGAAGCTGGGCGCCACCGGGCTCACCTTTCCGGCCGACGATCCCCGGGCCCGCGTCTATCCGTTCGGCGGCCGCACCTTCCACCTGCTGGGCGACCTGCCCAGCCGGGTCAACTGGGGCGCCCGCAACACCTCTTTCGTCGAGCGCGACGCGCGCGTCCGCCTCCAGGGCTACGACGACTTCGCCGGCCTGGTGCGGCTCCGCCAGCTCGACGGCAAGGAGACGCTGCACGTGGCGGTCGATTACCGCGAGCTCGTGCCCCTGCTGCGCCACCGCTACCAGCCGGAGCATCCGCAGGTCAAGCGGCTCCTCGCGCGCGACCGCACCGTGCGTCTCGCCGTCGACGTGCGCCTCCAGCTTGCCGCCGGCGAGATCCTCAAGCGCTACGCGGCGCAGGCGGGGTTCGGCGCCGCGGCCGTGGTGCTCGACGCCGTCACCGGCGACCTTCTGGCCGCGGCCTCCTACCCCTACCCCGACGACCGCCTGGGCGCCTTGCCGGCCAGGGACTCGGCCTCCGCCCCCTCCCTCGATCCGCTGCTGGATCGGGCCCGCTATGGCGCTTACCCGCCCGGCTCGTCCTTCAAGCTGGTGACCGCGATGACCGCCTTGCGCAAGGACCCGGACCTGGTCAGCAGGACCTTCCAGTGCAAGATCCTGCCGGAGGGACGCGTCGGCAACCGCGTCCGCGGCCGGCTGGTGCGCGACGACCCCCTGGTGACCTCGCCGCATGGCACCGTCGACCTCGACAAGGGGATCCGCCGCTCCTGCAACGCCTATTTCGCGCAGCTCGCCACTTTCGGGCTCGGCGCCGGGCCGCTGGTCGAGACGGCGCGGATCTTCGGAATCCCGGTCGCCCGGCCCAACACGCCGCAGCAGCTCGACAAAGCCCTGCCCCAGGCCGCCTACGGCCAGGGACAGGTGATCGCCACACCCTTCCAGATGGGGCGGGTGGCGGCGACCGTGGCCGCCGGGGGGGCGATGCCGGAGGGGCGCTGGATCCTCGGCGGGGAGAACCCGCGTGCCGGCGCCCCGGTCCAGGTGCTCGACGCCGCGCTCATCGGGATCATCGCCCGCGCCATGCGCGGGGTGGTGACCGAGGGGACCGCCGCCGCCTTCCTGGCCCGGATCGAGCCGCCGATCGCCGGCAAGACCGGGACCGCCGAGGTCCAGGACAAGAAAGCGCATTCCTGGTTCATCGGCTTCGCGCCTTACGGCGGGTCGCCCGCGCGCCGCATCGCCTTCGCGGTGGTGGTCGAGCACGGCGGCTACGGCGGCCGGCTCGCCGCCCCCGCCGCCGGCGAGATCGTCCGCCGCGCCGCGGCGCTGGGCCTGTTGCAGGGGAGGACTTCAGGATGAGCCTCGACCGCATCTTCGACATGATCAAGCAGTGGGGAAGGCCCTGGGCGGGGGGCGCCGAGCCCATCGAGATTCACCGTGCGCTGCTCGAGGACATCGAGGGGCAGGCGGTCGCGGTGGGGGGCGGCAGGCGGGTCTTTCCCTTTGACCAGGTCGAGGCGACGCTGCTGGTTTCCACGCCCGAGGAGAGGTCGCGCCTGGAAGCCATCGCCCAGGCGGGCTGGGATCTCGAGGGCGAGGTTCAGGAGCGCTTGCGGGCCCGCGGGGCGGAATTTCCGGCGGGGCTGAAAATCATCGTCCAGGTGACCGAGGAACGCGGACCGGAGCTCGGCGGCCGGCGCTACGCGCTGACCTACCGGCGGGTGGCGGCGAGCGAAAGCGCCCGCCCGCAGACGGAGCGCGGGAGACAGCCCGAGCGGCCCGCCCTGCGCCTCGCCGTCCTCAAAGGTGAGGCGACCCGCGATGCCTACGAGCTGGCCGCCGACCACGTCTACCTCGGCCGCCTCGAGGAAGTCGTCGATGCCACCGGCCGGGTCAAACGCCGCAACGACGTGGCCTTCCGCGAAGAGGGAGACCTCAACCAGACCGTCTCCCGCGAGCATGCGCGCATCGCCTGGGACCCGGCGAGCCGCGCCTTCTGGCTGCGCGACGAAGGCAGCGCCTCCGGCACCCTGGTCTTGCGCGGCGGCCGCCCGATCGAGGTGAGCCGCCACGATCGCCGCGGCGTGCGGCTGGAAAGCGGCGACGAGGTCTACCTCGGCCGTGCCGCGGTCAAGGTGGAGATCCAGGGCTAGAGAAGGGACCCTGAAACCCGGCGCCCGCCGGCGCGTATCCGGAGCCAGGACGAAATTCTTGCCGCGAGAGGGCGGGGCGAGGAGGCCTCATGGGAAAACTGCTCCACGATCTGCGCGTCGGGTTGCGGGCGTTGGCGAGGAACTGGACGTTCACCGTCATCGCGGTCGTCACGCTCACCCTGGGGCTCGGCGCCAACACGGCGGTGTTCAGTGTCGTCAACGCGCTCCTCCTGCGCCCGTATCCGTTCGCCGACCTCGACAGGCTCGTCCTGGTGCGGCAGACGGGCGCCAGGGCGACGGACGAGACGCGGCTGCCCGCGGCCGACTTCGTCGATCTCCAGCGCGACTCCCGGAGTTTTCAGGGAGTCTCCGCGCTGCAGACCAGATTCGCGGCCTTGACGGGCCCGGCCCCCGGCGAGACGAGCGAGCCGGTCATCGCGTGCGCCGTCTCTGCGAACTTCTTTGCCGTGCTGGGCGAGCGTCCCGCCCTGGGACGCACCTTTGCCGCGGAGGAGGGCGAGCCCGGCCGGGACCAGGTGGTGGTCCTCGAGCATGGCTACTGGCAGCGGCGTTTCGGCGGCGATCCCGGTCTGGTGGGCAGGTCCCTGAGCGTCAACGGCCGCTCCCTGACGGTCGTCGGCGTCATGCCCGAGCAGTTCAAGTACCCTCCCGCGGTCGAGCTGTGGATGCCGCTGGCGCTGGCCGCGCGGCAGCAGACGGACCGGGACACGCCCGCGGTCGCGGTGCTCGGACGGCTCCGCCCCGGGGTTTCCCTGGAACCGGCCCGGGCCGAGCTCCATGCCTTTGCCGCGCGCCTGCGCCGGCTGTTTCCGGCCTCCCACCAGAACAAGGACATGGACCTCCTGAGGCTGCGCGAAGAGCAGTACCGCTACTACGCGGCGCTCTTCGTGATGCTGCAGGCGGCCGCCCTCTTCGTGCTGTTGCTGGCCGCGGTCAACGTGCTCAACTTGCTCTTCGCGCGGCTGGTCGCTCGGCAGAAGGAGCTGGCGATCCGCACCGCGATGGGAGCGAGCCGGCGGCGCCTCGCCCAGCTCTTCATCTGCGAGACGATGCCGCTCTCGCTGGTCGCCGGCCTGGCGGCCCTGGCCTGCGCGTCGTCGGCCGTGGGCCTGATCCGCGCCGGCGTCTCGGCGGACTACACCAAGTGGGTGGCGGGCTGGAGCTTCATCCGGATCGATGGACGGGTCATGGGTTTCGCTTTGCTCGTCACTTTCGTAGTCGGGACGCTCTTCGGCCTCGGCGCCGCATGGCAGATCTCCCGGCACGACCTCAACGATGCGCTCAAAGACGCGGGCAGGGGGTCTGGAGGATTCGGGGGGGCCGGCAGAAGCGGGCTGCGCAGCGCCCTGGTGGTCGTGCAGGTGGCCTTCGCCACCGTGCTCCTGGTCGGCGCCGGCCTGCTGGTGAAGGGCTTCTTGCAGCTCACCGACGTGTACAAGAACTTCGCTCCGAACGGCGTGCTGACCATGCGGCTCAGCCTTCCCGAGCAGAGATACCCTGACGACGCCCGGGTGCGGTCTTTCTATGAGCAGGCGCTGCTGCGGATCGGCGCCTTGCCGGGCGTCGAGTCGGCGGGCACGGCGACCAACCTTCCCGCCAGCAACGTGGACAACCAGCGCACCCTGTTCACGATCGAGGGGCGCGCCGTGCCGCCAGGGACCGAGGTTCCAGCGGCCGACTTGCAGGTGGTCAGCCCGGATTTCTTCCGCTCGCTCCGCGTTCCCCTCCTGTCCGGGCGGGCGATGGCCGGCCAGGATGGCGCGGGCGCGCCGGGCGCGGCCGTCGTCAGCAAGACGATGGCCGGCCAGTTCTGGCCTGCGGCGACGCCGCTGGGCCAGCGGCTCAAGATCGGCGCTCCCGGCGCTCCCGGAGCTCCCGGCGCTCCCGGAGCCATGGCGCCGTGGGTCACGGTGGTCGGCGTAGTCGAGGACGTCAAGCAGAACTGGTGGGAGAACGTGTCACGGCCGGTGATCTACCTGTCTTCTCTGCAGAGTCCCCGGCGCGGCATGGTGTTCGCGGTCCGCGTTGCCGCGGCGCCGGCGGCCGTCGCGGCCGGCATGCGCCGCGCCGTGCGCGCCATCGATGCCGGCGTCGCCGCGCAAGAGGGCGTCAAGACGCTGGAGAGCGAGGTCGCGGACAGCCTCGCTCCGCTGCGCATCCTGGGCATCTTGATGTTGACCTTCGGAGGGGTGGCGCTGGTCCTGGCCACGGTCGGGGTGTATGGCATCCTGGCCCAGTCGGTGGCGCAGCGAATGCCCGAATTCGGGCTTCGCGTGGCCCTGGGCGGCCGGCGGCAGGACGTCTTCAGGCTGGTGGCGGGCCAGGCATGGAAGCTGTCGGGGGTTGGCGTCGCCATCGGCTTGCCCGTCGCCTTCGTCCTGACCCGGGTGATGGCCAGCTCGCTCCACGGAGTCATCGCCTTCGACGCCGCGATCTTCAGCGGCCTCGCCCTGCTGATCACCGCCGCCGCCCTGCTCGCCGCCACGGTCCCCGCGCGGCGGGCTTTGCGCGTCGATCCGGCGCTGGCGCTGCGGTCGGGGTAGAAAGGGCTCGTGACGATGAGTGGTGGGTGGGTGCAGGGACCTCGGGCGGTCCCTCGCAGGTCGCCCTTGGTCAGGCGGCTGGGTTGGTTCCATAGGTGGTGTAGGTGTTGAGGACGCCGCCGCCAAAGGCGACCTGCGAGGGACCACCCGAGGTCCAACCACCGCGTTCACTTGCTCCCCAACGTCATGGTCCCTTCTCGGGTAGTAGGGCATTAGAGGACACCTGCCCCGGCCGGCTCGGCTGCCGCCACGCCCTGCGCCGCCCTAAGCAGGTCGGCCAGGCCCCACGGCTTGCGGGTGAGGCCGGCCGCCATTGCCAGGAGTCATGCGGATGGTCTTGTGGATCTTGACTAAGTCGTAGAAGACGAAGAGATAGTGCAAGGCCGCCCGCAGGTTCGCCCGCCTGGCGGCTCATGCCGTTGGACAGTCGGGTCATGCGGCACAGGATGGGCGCGCAGGGTCCAGTTCGACATGGCGAAGAACCCACGAGAAGGCTCTCGCAGGGGCGCCACCTCGCAATCCCTAGATTGGGCATGTTATCCTACTGGAACTCCGACAGCTCGGGGTCAGCAGGGTTGCTCTGCGCACTGTTGGGCGAGACCGGAGGTTACCAAAATGAGATGTCGCTTCTGTTTGTCGCTGGCTACGGGACGCAACCGGAGCCGGTGGAACGGCGACATTTGCTTGATTGGCCATCACTTCGTTCCAGCTGCGGCGTCTGCCTGGGCGAGGGCCGAGCCCGGAAGGCGCACCGTTCGGATCGAATCCCTGTGGGGCTTGCCAGAAGGGCTCTATTGGTTCTCTCACGACACGTTTGAGGTAGATACGCGCACAGGACCACCTGCGGGACGAGACCTCAAGTATCCATACTCCCAAAGGTTGCGTTTCAAGGGCACCTTCATCGCGGCGGATTCAGAGGGTCGCTGGGTCCCGTTTCAGGTCGCGCCTCCGTATGACTGGCGCCGGAGTATTGAGAAGGAAAGCTGGATCCGGGAGATCGCCTATGGTACTCGGATAATTGCGGAACGGGAAGGTTTCGCGGTTTCAGTCATGTGGCTTGTCGATACCGACACACGGTGTTCGCAACATAGCGTATTGCCGTGGTTTCATAGTCGGTCGGGAATGGAGGAACTTCCTAGGGCTGCGCCCAGGCAGAAGTTTGCAACGTCCACCCACTTAACTCTGCGTACAACGGATGATTGGCAGAAGCTAAAGCAACGAGTTATAGGGGGGGCGCGGGTCGAACGTGTTGTGGTGCAGCCAACCGAAGTGGAACTAATACGCAACCGGAAGTTTGTCGAAGAGCTTGCGGGCTTTGTGGCACAGCACCAAATCGTTGTCCAGCTAGCAGGGGGCATACTTTCACATGCCTATTACGTACTGCAACGGGCGGGTGCTCAGGTGGAGTGTGTAGATCTGTTTGGTGCTAACAACGACGTTCTAGAATTTAACAAGGTTGTTAGAGATAAGGTACCTCAGCAGATAGAAGGCGGCGGAGAGCAGGTCGAAGTAGTGAGGTTGACGGGTGACGCGCTCCTTGCCGGTTTAAGGCAAAAGCTGGTAGAGGAGGCATTTGAGGTGTTGGACGCGAAGGACGGCGAAGAGATAATAGGCGAACTAGCCGATGTCAGCGAGATCCTGGGTGCGATTGCTTTAGCTTTGGGGAGCAGTAGGAGTGCGGTGGAGGCCGAGCGACGAATTAAGCTGCGGCGTCGCGGCGCATTCAAGGAAGGACTGGTTCTAAAGAGAACCACCACGCCGCACTCTCTCTCTGTTCCGGTAGCTGAAGGGGGAGCCTCTCCATTGGCGCTTTCGGAAGGGCATGTTCGGACGATTGCTGATCCGGCTGGGATTCCAGCCAACCCTCCATATCGACGCCCGGATCTCCGCGTCGTTGAGGGAGAGATCGAAAAGCTTCTTACTTTTGAAGGCGCGATCAACAGGGGCGAGGCCATTAATCAGAGTGTTAAGTTCGAACTGCCTCTGGGACACAATTTGTCCCGGGAGTTATTTCTTTCGATCGAACTAACGCGTAGCGGCGCGACCATCAGAGGCAGCGTCAAGCTCAGTCTCCTTCCGAGCCAGTTGAGCCTGGGCGAGGATTAGGGCACCCCGACTTCGGCAATCGGATGCACCGGTCGGTGTCCTGGGCGCTCGGCACCCAAAGCCGTCGTCAGTTCTGCCTAGTCCACGCGCTCGACAAAATCTTGGGAGGCGTTGAGGGCGTCCGTCGAGGGCTGGAAGCGATCGGTTCCCGTCGCGGCGTTCAGCTTCGCCATGAAGTCGTGAGTGTCCCAGGTGGTGCTCCGGCCGAGGTGCCAGGCGAGCACGAACTTGGAGTGCCTCTCTAGGTCGATGAGGCAGTAGGTCTCGCCGGCTTTCAGGTCGGTGATGCAACGCCGGGCCTTGGTGACGCCCTTGTGACAGTGTAGATACGCGTATATACTATGAAGGGCTGGGGGCCGAAGAAAGGAGGGAAGCCCATGTCAACCGCCAAGGTCTTCTGGACTGGACACAGCCAGGCCGTTCGGCTGCCCAAGGAGTTCCGGTTTGCCAACGAGGTCGAGGAAGTCTCGATTCACCGCGAAGGTGACCGCATCGTCCTGGAGCCCGTGAGGCCCGAAGAGTGGCCGGAGGAGTTCTGGTCAGCCTTCGGCGGCATGCCGGAGGGATTCGTGCGTCCAGCTCAGGTACGGCAGCGGCGGGACCTCGATCGATGAGTTTCCTGCTGGACACCAATATCTGCGTCTACGCTCTGAACAAGCGCCCTCCCGGAGTCCTGGATCGCCTGAGGGTGGTGGGCAGATCCGCAGTGGCTTTGAGCGTGATCACGCTTCTCGAGTTACGGCAGGGAGCCGAGAAGAGTCAACAGCCATCACACTCTCATGCCCGGCTGGACGATTTTCTGCGACCCATGACCGTCCTTCATTTCGACGAAGAGGCGGCCCTTGCGGGGGCGAGGATACGGGCCTTCCTTGAACGGCGAGGAAAACCGATCGGCGACCTGGACAGCCTGATTGCGGCCCAGGCCCTGGCGCTGAATCTGACGCTGGTCACCAACAACCTCCGCGAGTTCGCGCGCGTGCCGGGGCTGCGCACCGTGAACTGGGCAGAGTGAGCGGGCGATAGACATGCTGCGCAGGCCGATCGTCGGGGTGGTTGGGGGCGGGGTGGCGGATGCGGCAACCGAGGAGCTGGCCGAGGAGGTGGGGCGGCTGGTGGCGGCGAGCGGCTGCTTCCTGCTCTGCGGCGGGCGCGGGGGCGTAATGGAGGCGGCGGCGCGGGGAGCGGGGGGCGCGGGGGGAAGGACGATCGGGATCCTGCCGTATGCCAGCGAGAGGGAGGGGAGGGCGAGCGACGCCATCAACTGCAAGATCTTCACCGGTCTCGGCGATGCCCGCAACTATGTGAACGCCTGCACGTCGGACGTCCTGATCGCGCTCGCGGGTGAGGCGGGAACGCTGTCGGAGATCGCGCTTGCCCTCAAGGTGGGAACGCCGGTGGTCTACCTGCGCGCCTGGCGTTTCCTCTACGATCAGCCGGCGCTCGCCGCCTTTGCCAGCCTCGTCGAGTACGCCGAGACAGCGCCGGACGCGGTGCGCGGCGCGCTCCGGCTCATCGGGTTCGAGCCCGACGAGACCTTCGACCGGCCTTACCGCTATCCTCTCCTGCCGGACCAGGCCGCGCAGAGCGGCGAGCTCCTCCGCTTCTTGCGCACCTTCAGCCAGTAGGGTAGCTGTCCGCCTCCGCAGCGGAGTGGGCATGAGAAACCGGGGCCGAGGGCGCGGTATGGTCTCCGTGCGGAGGAGGATCTCGACCATGGACTACGTCAATCTCGGCCGCAGTGGCCTCAAGGTGTCGCGGCTCTGCCTGGGCTGCATGAGCTATGGCAGCCGCGAGTGGCGGGACTGGGTGCTGCCGGAAGCCGAGAGCCGGCCTTTCATACGGCGCGCTCTCGAGCTTGGGATCAATTTCTTCGACACGGCGGACATGTACTCGCATGGCGCCAGCGAAGAGGTGCTGGGCCGCGCGCTCAAGGACTTCGCCGAGCGCGAGCAAGTGGTGATCGCCACCAAGGTCTACTTCCCGACCGGCCGCGGACCGAACGACCGCGGATTGTCGCGCAAGCACATCCTTGCCGCCATCGACGCCTCGCTCCGCCGCCTCGGCACCGACTACGTGGACCTTTACCAGATCCACCGCTGGGATGCCGCCACGCCCATCGAAGAGACGCTCGAAGCGCTGCACGACGTGGTCAAGGCAGGCAAGGCGCGCTACCTGGGCGCCTCGAGCATGTCCGCCTGGCAGTTCGCCAAGGCCCTCTACCTGGCCGGCCACCGCGGTTGGGCACGCTTCGCCGCGATGCAGAACCACTACAACCTGATCTATCGCGAGGAGGAGCGCGAGATGCTGCCGCTATGCCGCGCGGAAGGGATCGGGGTGATCCCCTGGAGCCCGCTCGCCCGCGGCTTCCTCGCCGGCAACCGCCGCCGCGGCGACCACGGCGACACCACGCGCGCCAAGAGCGACGACTTCGCCCACCGCATGTATTACGAGGACTGGGACTTCGACGTCGCCGACCGCGTCGTGGAGGTCGCCACCCGCCGCGGCTGCAAGCCCGCCCAGATCGCCCTCGCCTGGCTGCTCCACCAGCCCGGCATCACCGCCCCCATCGTCGGCGCCACCCGCCTCGATCACCTCGAAGACGCCGCCGCCGCCCTGGCCATCGCCCTCGACCCCGCCGACCTCGCCGACCTCGAGCGCCCCTACCGCCCCCACCCCGTCCTCGGCCACGAGCCTTCGCCATGAGTCGCGAGTAGCGGCCCTAAGCCGAAGTTCCCCCTCTCGTGAAGCGCTAACTTCCTGAGTGGCCATAGTTTGGACACTGCTCGGGACGTTTGTTGCTGGCTACAACCTCGGCGAGACCCCGAGCAGCTGGAAGGCTCGCTCTTGCACCGGGGTGGGCAGGGTGTACTCGTCGAAGGCAATGGCGCCGGGCTGCTTGAGGAGCACGCGGTTCTTGCACAGGGTCGACAGATGCTCGAGCAAGCCCTGGAAGCTGTGGATGGGCAGCGCGCCATCGGCAGTGCGTCGGAGCTCGGCTTTGGCGAGGGCTTGGGCAGAGCGTTGAGCAGGAGCCACGACCGAGGCGCGCAGAGCCTTGCCCGCCTCGGGGGCCTCATCGTCAAACAGCAGTGGTGCCAGGCTCCGGCGTAGATGCCACTCCACGTAGTAGGCGAGCATGCAGAGGAAGACGTGCGCCCGCACCCGCCTTTCAAGATAGTGATAGATCGGGCGCACGTTCAGATCGACGGTCTTCAGACTGCGGAAGGCCCGCTCGACCGAAGACAGCCCCTTGTAAGCTTCAACGGTCTGCTCGGTGCCGAGCAGGGTCGCAGGCACGCTGGTGCGCAGCACGTAGAGGCCGTCGAGCGCCGCCTCCTGAGCGATGGCCTCGACCAGACGCTCGTAGCCGAAGCTGTCGTCGGCGATGTGCAGGCGGAAATGCTTGGCGACTTTGAACCGACCCAAAACGGCACCGACCCGCAGGCCGATGCGTTGTTGGCCGCGCAGCGGCCCACGGCGGCGCCGGGTGCTGTCGACAATCTTGTCGAGCTCCCGCTCGGTGGCCTGTAAGAGGTCCTCGCGCTTGCGCGCCCGCTCGGTGGCCAGCAGCGGGTTTTTGCAGACGATGAGTCGCTCTCCAGGGTAGTTCGGATCGCTGATCTCGGCCAGATCGTGCTGATCGAACAGCGACAGTTGCAGAGCGCCGCCGGTGAGGAGCTTACGGATCGCCGGTGCGCGTAGGGCGGTGATCCAGAACAGGTCGTTGGGTTTGAGGTCTTCGCGGATGCGGGCCGCGGTAATCATGCCGCGGTCGCCCACCAAGGCCACGTGATCAAGTGCGAAGCGTTGGCGCAGCTTCTCGATCTGGGGAGCCAGAGTGGCGGGATCGGCGGTATTGCCCGAGAAGACTTCCACCGAGATCGGACAGCCGGCGACATCGCTGAGCAGGCCGAAGACGATCTGCAGACGATCGGGGCGGTGGTCGCGGGAGTGACCGAGCTTGCCCAACGGACAGCTGTGCCCTTCAAAGTAGGTCGAGGTGACGTCATAGAGCACGAGTGTGCCGCTCCTGAGGTGACGTTGTGCGAGAGCGGTTTCCACCGCCTCTTGACGTCCCAGCAGCCAGTCGAGCGCTTCGTAGAGCTGATCTTCGTCGATGGCGCCGAGATCGAGGACGTCGGCCAGGCTGCTGGTCTGCTCATCGAGGCCGCGCGCGGTGGCGAGCTTCGAGCAGGGGTGGAGCAGACGCGCCACGATCATGGCCAGGGTGAGCTGGCGCAACCGGTGCGACTTGGGGTCGAGTAGGCGATCGAGTCCGAGACGGCGCAGGGTACCAAGCACCGCTGCGACGTGGCCATGCGGCAAGGAGCGTTGGATCTCAAAGGCTTCGGCTGCGGGCACCAGGGTCTCGCCGCGCAGGGCACGACGGATGAGCTCGATGATCTCGGGAGGCAGATGAGAGAGGTTGCCCAGGGTTTGGTGTTTGACCTTACCGTCCTGGCGGAAGGTGCGGCGCAGCAGGTGGGTGTGGTAGGTCTTACCCTTGTAGTGGCGAGAGGTAGTGGCTACATGTACAGCATCGCCTCGTCGTGGCATAGACCGAATTTACAGCCTATAGGCGCCATTTGTCAAGAGGGCATCTCTTATTTTAGTGGCTACAGTCTTGAGCCAAAAAACGAGCTATCTATCTCTCCTACAGCAACTTAGCCGAAAAAGGGAAGAGGAACTTCCGCCTAAGGGGGCCAGAGCCAGGCACCCAATAATAGGCGCCTGGCTCAATGGAAGCGGCGCAGGAAGTCCGCCGGCCGATCCACGCGAACGCTGCCCCGCTGGCTGGCCGGGTAGTGCTTGAGATTGCCGGTGACCAGCGCGTCGACTTCTCCCTGGGCGGCGACCTCGAGGAATGGGAGATCTCCGGGATCGGGGAGCTCGGCGCCGAGCGGGGCCGTGACGATCAATTCGCCCTCGCTCTCGAGATAGTCGAGCACTGCATCCACCTCTTCGGAGTCGAAGCCGAAGCGGGGCCGCTTCAGTACGGCGCGATACTCCGCCAGCAGCCGGTCGTCGAATACCAGCGTCAGCTTGCCACCCAGCAGGAGGTCGACGATGCGGCCCGGCGGGCCGTGGGGACTCAGCAGGCCGGAGACCAGGACATTGGTATCGAGGACGATCCTCAACGCCGCCGGCCCCGCCGGACCGCACGGACCTCGGCGTCCACCTCGCGGGCGGTCAGCTTGGTGAGACCCTGCTCCGCGGCGCGGCGCCGCATCCTGGAAACCACGAGCAGGGCACGCGCGCGGCGCACAGCGGCGAGCGTTTGCTCCAGGTTCTGCTCGCCCACCCCGAGCAGGAGCCCCACGGGCTTGCCGTTGGCGGTGACCACGAGGTCCTCGTGCTCGAGCTCCTTCCACACGCGTCCGGGACGATTGCGGAGCTCCCGCACGGTAATTAGTTTCATATGCTCAGTGTAGCACAAACGGCTACATATAGGCTACACCTCTAGCGCTCGACGACCGAGACGCGGCTGAAGCGGATGAAGTTCTGCGGCTGGCGCTTGGCGCCGCCGGCGGGGTCGGGATTGCCGCGCACGAAGGTCAGGCGCAGCTTGCCGCTCCACTCGCCGCGCTTGACCAAGTCCCGCACGCGGTCGGTGATGTCGAAGCTCCGGCTGCCCTCGGCCGCCTGCTCGCCTTCCTCGCCGAAGAGGGCGATGTTGCCGACGAAATAGGGTCCCTTGGGGTCCGGCTGCCGTTTCTCCGGAAGGTTCAGGTAGACGCGATAGCTGGCGCCCCCGTGGAGGAGCTTCAGCCCGTCGACGATCAGGCGCAGGCGGCCCTTCTGGCCCGCGGCCAGCTCGGTCATGCGCCTGGCGGCCGCCGCCGGCACGGGAACGCTCAGCGTCAGGGGGCCGTCTCCCAGCATGCGCTCGGCGGTCTCGCTCGCCGCCAGGACCTTGGGGGCGGCGGCGGGGGTGGCCCGTGGAATGCTCTCCGGCGGCGCCCCGGCGCCCGAGCACAGCACCACATTGCGCACCGGCACCCCGTAGTACTGGTAGTCGAGCTGGGTGGCCATGTTGAGAATCTGGCAGCCGGTCATGGTGACTCTCTGCCGGGTTTCCGTGAAGAAGGCGAACGGCTGGTTCTTCCAGATCTTCGCGGCGAGAGGGTTCTCCCGGCCGGCCTGGTTGAGCCAGACCTGCCAGAGCCGGTCGATGTTGGCGTGATGCGCCCAGAAGACCGGATCGCGCGCCGCGCAGGTGACGAACGACATCCAGCCGGCCGAACCGCCCACCGCGACGTGGACCACGTTGTGGGGCTGGAACTCGAGCTCGCCGTAGCCGCTCCCGGAGTGAACCGGGCCGGGAGCGTAGGCGCCGCCGAAGGATTCGTCGGGTTGGAGGCCGGCGGTGCAACCCGGGCACGCGGCCCCCGCCGGGCAGCTGC
This sequence comes from Thermoanaerobaculia bacterium, assembly GCA_035544895.1. Taxonomy (GTDB): domain Bacteria; phylum Acidobacteriota; class Thermoanaerobaculia; order Multivoradales; family UBA5704; genus JASLEW01. Next base: position 188,801 of record DASZZM010000059.1, on the reverse strand, counting down.
AGAAGGGGGTCAGCGCCAGCGCCTGGCCGTCCGCGGCGTCGGCGGCGGTGACGCACGCCTGCCCGCGGTTGCAGTTGGGGGCCCGCTGCGCCACGTAGAGAGGGTTCGAGCTGTCGCTCGGCACGCGGAAGGGGACGGGAAGGTCCTGGAACCTGGGGTTCTCGTAGTCCCAGTAGGGCAGCGCGAACTCGTACTTGGGATTGCCGGCCGCCTGCTGCACCGCCGCCCGCAGGATGCGCTCGAAGAAATAGAGGTAGATCCGGTGCCAGGCCAGGAAGAAGAAACTGCCGTGCTGGCAGGTGGCCCACTCCGGCTGCGGTCCTCCCGGCGTGACGTCGCACACGGCGCCGCTCGACGGGTAGCCGTGCATGTTCGCCTGGTAGAGCCAGCTCGTCGGGTCGCTCGCCGGCCGGCTTTGCATGAGAGCCACTCCCTTGCGCCAGGCCGCAATCTGCGCCGCCGTGAGCTTGTGGATCTCGTAGCGCACATGGAGCGCCTTCAACGGCAGCAGCGGCTGGGGCGCCGGGTTGCCCGCCCCGGCTCCCGGCCCCGCCGTCTCTGCGCCGCTGCCGATCAGGGCGCCACCGGCCCTCCCGCCGCCGTCGAGCCCCGCCATCAGTAGAACGAGGAGTCCCGCGGCCCAGAACCGGCCGCGGCGATTGACCTGGGTGAGCATGGCATTCCCTCCTTCTCGAAACAGGGATGCGCCAGGTCGCCTACCGCAGCCACTCCTCGAGCTGGGCGCGCTGGTCGGTCGAGGCGTCGCGGTACTTGACGATGACGGGGGTGTAGAGCGCGAGGCCCCAGTCGCGGCCGATGCCGCGGGCGACGGCGCGCGAGCCGGGCACGACGACGGCGTCCTCGGGAATGACCAGCGGCGCACCGCTGCCCGCGGGACCGGCGCGGTGGATGGTCTCGCGCACCAGGTCGTAGACCGGAGTCGAGCGGGTGAGGACGGTTCCGGCGCCGAGCACCGCACGGCGCTTGACCACGGTGCCCTCATAAACGCCGCAGTTGCCGCCGACCAGGACGCCGTCCTCGACGATCACCGGCAGCTCGCCGACCGGCTCGAGGACGCCGCCGAGCTGCGCGGCGGCGGAGAGGTGAACATGCCTGCCGACCTGGGCGCAGCTTCCCACCAGGGCATGGGAATCGATCAGCGCGCCGTCTTCGACGTGGGCGCCGACGTTGATGTAGCTGGGCGGCATGCAGGTCACCCCGCGCCCCAGGTAGACGCCGTCGCGGATCGCCGAGCCTCCCGGCACCAGGCGCACGCCGGAGCCGGCATCGACGCGGCGCAGGGGAAAGGTGTCCTTGTCGAAAAAGGGGAGCCGGGCCGATCCCGCGGCGCCCACCGTGAGGTCGGCGATGCGGCCCATGCGGAAGCCGAGGAGGATGCCCTCCTTGACCCAGCGGTTGACCCGCCAACCGCCGGGCGCCGCCGGGTCCGGCTCGGCGGCGCGCGCCGCGCCGCTGTTGAGCGCCTCCCTGAGCCGCGCGAAAAGCGCGAAGTGCTCCTCGTCGAAGGTCTCCGGCGGATCGGCGGCGAGCGCTTCGATACGGCGCCGCAGCTCGCCGCCGGACGTCTCGTCGCAGCTCAAGGGCCGCAGGCCGCCGCCGGCTCAGCCGGCAAGCCGCGTCTCCCCGACCGCGGCGGTGGCGGCGGTGGCGGTGGCGGAGGAGAGGAGGCCGAGCTCGGCCAGCACGCGCTCGATGCGGCGCAGGCTTTCGGGCCGCGGCGCCACGGCCGGCAGCCGGAAAACGGGCTCGATCTGCCCCATCAGGCCGAGTGCCGCCTTGACCGGCCCCGGGTTCGACTCGACGAAATTGACCTCCATCAGGGCGTGCAGACGGCGGTGGATGTCGCGGGCGGCGCGGAAATCGCCGTCGATGGCGAGGGAGGTCATCCTGGCCATTTCTCCAGGCACCTCGTTGGACGCCACCGAGATCAGGCCCGCGCCGCCCAGCGCCGCGATCGGCAGCGTCAGGGCGTCGTCGCCGGAGAGGACCGCAAAGGTGTCGGGAACGAGCTGGAAGATGGCCGCGATCTGCGACAGGTTGCCCGAAGCTTCTTTGACGCCGGCAATGCCGTCGATCTGCGCCAGGCGCGCCAGCGTCGCCGGATCGACGTTGGTGCCGGTGCGGCCGGGGACGTTGTAGATCACGATGGGCAGGCGGCTGGCGGCGGCGACCGCGCGGTAGTGCGCCACCAGCCCTTCGGGAGTCGGCTTGTTGTAGTAAGGGGTGACGACGAGCAAGCCGTCCGCTCCGAGCGCTTCGAGTTCGCGCGCCAGCGCCGCCACGGCGCGCGTGTCGTTGCCTCCGGCGCCGGCCAGGACCGGCACCTTGCCGTGGGCCTCTTCGAGGGTGATCTCGACCACCCGCCGGTGCTCGTTCCGGCTCAGGGTCGGATTCTCGCCCGTCGTGCCGCAGGGCACCAGGAAATGGATGCCCTCGGCGACCTGGCGCCGCACCAGCCGGCGCAGCGCCTCCTCGTCGAGCGTCAGATCGGAGCGAAACGGTGTGACCAGCGCTGTGCCGCATCCTCGGAACATGCTCTTCTCCCGGGCGGCCGCGGGTCGGACGGCGGGCGCCCTCGTCGATTCATGGATTGGCGGGACCGGTCTCGCGGGCGCGGGCGACCTCCTGCCAGACGTCGCTGAAGGCGTAAAAGCCGGTGCGGCCGAGCACCCACCGCGCGGCGCGCAGGGCGCCGTGGGCAAACCCGGCGCGGCTCCGCGCCTGGTGCTCCAGGCGAATAGTATCAGCCTCCGAGTCGAAGCCGGCGATGTGCGTGCCGGGGATGGCTCCGGCGCGGTTGCTCGCCGCATCGATGGCCCTGGTGAAGCCGGCTCCCTCCATCACCCGCCGCAGCTCGCGGAGCGTGCCGGAGGGGGCGTCTTTCTTGCGGCGGTGGTGGATCTCGTAGAGCCAGGCGTCGTAGTCGTCGTCTCCGGCAAGCAGCCGCGCCGCCGTCTCGACCACGCGGTAGAAGACCTGCACGCCGAGCGAGAAGTTGGCGCCGTGGATCAGGCCGGCGCCATGAAGCTCGACCGCGGCGCGCAGCCGCGGCAGCTCCTCCCCCCAGCCTGTCGTGCCGACCACGATGCCGACTCCGAGGGGCGCCAGCCGCTCGACCGTGTCGGCCACCGCGCCGGCGGCCGAGAAGTCGACCGCCACGTCGACGCCCCGCCAGCGCTCGGCCGTGATGCCGGCGCCCCCACGATTGTCCGCCGAGGAGAGGCGCAGGGCCACCGCAAAGCCGTGCGCCGGGGCGAGCTGCTCGACCAGCCGCCCCATCTTGCCGTAGCCGATCAGCCCGAGACGGGTCATGGGATCGCCTCGCTCATTCGATCACCTCCAGGCGCGATCCCCGGACAGCCGGCGCGGCGGCGCCGGGCGCGGGGTCGGGAAAGAGACGCCGGTGGATGGCGGCCACGGCCGCCGGCATGTCCTCCTCCTCGACCAGGCAGCGGACGGCCGGGGCGGCGGCGCCGGTTACGACCAGGCGCGGCTCGAACTCGCGCGCGGCGGCGAGGGCCCGGGCGGCGAGCTCGGGAACGAGCGCCAGGTCCTCGGAGACCAGCGATATCACCGCCCGGCCGCGCACCACCCCCACCCGTGAGACCCCGGCGAGGGCGGCGCGGACCTCGGCCAGCCGCTCGGCATGATCGAGGGCCAGATGGACCGCGTCCGGCGCGGCGGACAGTACGAGCAGCGCCGGCCGTAGGCGCTCCGCCACGCCGAGCACCGCGGGGACGAAACCGCCGGCGGGGATGGCCCCGGCGCTCTCCGGCATGGCATGGATCAGGTGGTCGTTGGCGCGGCAGGCGATCGACTTGATCGTAGGTGGCGCGGCGCCGCGCCGGCCTATCAGCGTGCCTTCGCCGCCGGCGGCGAGCGAGTTGAGGATGCGGATCGGGATGCCGCCGCGGCGGGCCGGCTCGAGGGTGCCGGGGTGCGGTTTCTTGGCTCCCGAGCAGGACAGCTCCAGCGCCTCGGCAAACGAGAGTGTGCGCACGCGGCGGGCGGAGGGAACCAGGCGCGGGTCGGCCGAGAGGATGCCGTCGACGTCGGTCCAGATCCGCACCTCGCGGGCTCCCAGGGCGGCGCCGACGATGGCCGCCGAGAAGTCCGACCCCTCCTTGCCCAGGGTCGTGGTAGCTCCCTCGCGAGTGGCTCCGACGTAGCCGCCGAGCACCGGCACCTTGCCGCGCGCGAGCAGCGGCGGGATGGCGGCGCGCAGGAGCCTGCCGGTCTCGTCGTAGAGCGGCCGGGCGCGGGTGAAGGCATCGTCGGTGACGATCACTTGCCGGCAATCGATCCACGCGGCGTCGACCCCGAAGCGCGGCAGGGCCTGCGCCAGGATCGCGCTCGACATCAGCTCGCCGTGGGCCGCCGCCGCGTCGGCGGCCGCGGGGGTGAGCCGGCGCGTCTCGGCAAGGCTCGCGAGCAAGGCGCGAAGCTCCACGAACGAGCGCTCCACGGCCGCCTCCGCCGCCGCCAGCCCGGCCGCCGGCACCGCCGCCGCCGCGGCGCGGTGAAAGGCCTCGAGGCTGGCGCAACGCGCCAGCGCCGCAGCCAGGTTGCCCGCCGCCGCTTCCTCGGCGCTCGCCAGCAGGTGCCGGGTCGTCTTGGCCATCGCCGAGACCACGACCACCGGCCACTCGTTCTCGCGCCGTGCCCCGCCCCGGATCGCAATCATCGCGCGCACGATCCCGGCCACCCTCTCGATCCCTTCCGCCCCGTCGACCGAGCTGCCGCCGAACTTGGCCACGATCATCGGCGGATCCTGCCTTGGAAAGCCGGAGCTCAAGGACGGACGGTGTACTCGATGAACAGCGTCCTGGTCGCCGCATCGTCGTCGGCCTTGACCTGCTCAATGCGGGTCTCCCGCTCGAAGCGCTTCCACCTCTCGCGCTTGCGCTTGTCTTCGTTCCAGCCTGGGATCTCGTCGCCGGCTGGCCTCGTCAAGCCCGTGTCGGCACGGAGCACGCGCCCTTCGGTGCGCACCTTCAGATCGTCGAGCAGCTTAGCGTACGGCATCGCCCAACCGTCCCTGTTCTTGCCTTTGGGCTTGCCGGCTTCCTGCTGGTCGACCGGAATCATGGCGACCAGCCGGGAAGTCTCGGTCATCATCTTCAGACCCTTGTCCTTCAACGTGGCATTGTGGCTGGCGTGATGGCCGACCTTGTAGAGGACCGTCCGATTGAGAAGGCTTTCCGCGGAGAGGCCGCCGCAGGGCTCGAGCTCATGCCAGGACAGCCAGCTACCGACCTGCGCGTCGCCCGGGAACAGGAGGACCGGGCCATCTTTGCCCAGCTCGAAGGCCAGGACCAGACTGGCATTGTTGACGTGGTCGTCGAGATCCAGGGCAAGCTGGTTGGCGGCTTCGAGCCAGTCGGTGTCGATCCGTCGCCAGTCCAGCTTGGGGTTGCTCAGGTAACGGGTGGAGAAGAACTCACGGAGCTCGGGGTCGTCGAGGACCTGCTCGCGCGAGAAGCGCTGCCAGCGGTCGAAGGGATAGGTGAGCTCGCGCGCATCCAAGCGAACGGCAGGGGAGAGGGCCGCGAGAAGGGCGGCATCCTCGTTGAAGGGCTTGCCCGCCAGATACACCTCGCTCTTGCCACGGGCAGCCGACGGGTCGTCCCGGCGCAAGTACTTCGGGTCGAGTGGTGGTCCCAGGGCATAGATCCGCAGGTTGGGCAGATGGCTGAAGCGGAGCGGCTGGAGACTGGGGCGGATGTAGCTCGGCTTGGCGACCTTGCAGCGGACGAGGTCCATCAGGTCGTCCGTGCTGGGTCCAGCGCCGAGCATCTCGGCGGCGGCGAAGCCGAGGCTGTTCAGGTCGGCGTCGGCCTCGTTCGCGTGGGCATCCCCGGGAGGCGAGTAGCCGGCGAAGGCGAGGACGGCCTCCAGGCTTTCGACGGCGGCCAGGGACGGCGAGGCCCCGCCATCTCCTCCGTCCCGCTCGAGGTCAGCACGCAGCCGCCGCGCGCTCTCCACGGCGGCGCGCAAGGCCACTCGGCGCTCCTCGGCCATGCGCATGGCGGTGCGGTCCCCCGGGTCCTCGGTCCACGGCAGCCATACCTGCTGAACCCGGAGATCCTCGAAGAGCTGCCGCGCCTGGCCGAAGCCCGAAAGGTGGTCCCAGTGCGGGTGAGTCGCGACGAGCAGTTCGAGGCCGTGGTCACCCACCTCGTCGCAGATGTGCTGCATGATCTGCTGCATCCACCGGGAGGCACCGCTGGTCCCCTTCCATACGCCGCAGTCGATGAGGACGTAGGACGTCTCGCCCTTCTTGCCCTTCTCGCCGCGGAAGCCGAGCAGGAAGCAATCGCCCAGGCCGGTACAGTACATGCGGACGGCAGCGCCTCCAGGCGGAGGATCCATCTTGCCGGATGCTCGGCGGACTCCCTGGCGGCGCGGACGCTTCGGGGCAGGCCCTTGTTCTGCCACTTCAGTCCTCGATCAGCTCTTCGGGCTGGCTGCGGTGCAGCATGGCGAATGCTTCCGACTCTTCCAGGCGTTTGATGGGGCCGAAGTAGGTGGCGCGAAGCGACGCGCCAGCCTTGGCCTGGTACTCGGCCTGCAGGTCGTAGCGAGCCGTGTTTTTGATGTTCTTGACCACCGCGTAGCGGACCTCGCCGCCGATGGGGTCGAGGTGCAGGCTGCATCCGCCGCGGATCCAGAAGTCTGCGTCCTTTTTCGCATCCTCGGACCTGTCGAAGCGGTGCTTTACGATGAAACCCGCGCCATGGTAGTCCCGCGTACTGGCCTTCCCCGCTTGGGCGCCGCGCGGCACCCAGAATGCGGCCCGCCGCTGCGTGATCTCGACGATCAGCTCGACGATCGACTGCCCGTCGGGACCGCTACGCCGCGCCGGACGCAAGCTGTCGACGCTGAGCTCGCTGGCCTCCAGTCTGTCATCCAGACCGAGGATTCTAAAGGCCCCGTGCAGACCGGGGTTAAAGGCCTCGTGGTCACCAGTGAGATGGGCCTTGATCGAGCGCTCGAGGTCCTTTTGAAACTTGCGCATTTGGACAAAGACCTTGCGGCGCTCGCAGGTCAAGTCCCAGGAAGGTATCAGCTCACGAAACTTCTCCGCAGCCGGCAGGATCGTGGCCAGCCTCTTTCGCTCCCGCGGATCGGGCCCGCGCCAGCGCAAGCTCTCCTCGGACAGCGTGCGGACGTCTGTGGGGAAGATGCCGCGGCGGCGGAATGCCTCGATCATCGCGATCCGGTAGCCGCGTTCGTCGTCGCGGACGAGGTCGAAATCGGCCGTGATCAAGGCGCGCAGGAACTCGCCGAAGGTGAGGTCGAAAGGAGGGCAGTAGTCCAAGGCGCGGATGCACATGCGGAGCACGTGCCGCGACGACTTGGCCGCTTCGCCGGCCAGGCGGTTGACCAGGTCGGGATGGATCTGGCCGGCCGGAAGGTGCCCGGTGCCGCCGGTGGCGATGCGCAGCAGGTCGGCCACCCGCGCCTTGTAGATGGCGACGAAGGCATCGAAAACGGCGGCGACCAGGTGGGATCCACGGGTGTGCGGCTGGGAGCTCTTGAGGTACTCCCCGGGCTGCGGCTCGTGCGGGCGCCACCTGCCGTCCCGCGTCGTGCCGATGGCGCTGCGCAGGGCGCCGCGGACGCCCGTTGCGCGGCCGAACTCGTAGGCCAGCTCGCCGAGCAGGTTCTGCGTGGCGAGGTCGCCCCGCGTCCTGGCGATCTGATGACGGAGGACTTCGGGGAAGGAAAAGTGCTGGAAGAGGGCGACGATGTCGGAAAAGGCTTCATGGAAGGCCAGCGAATCCGCATTCATTGGTTCGATCAAGCGCCGGTGCAGGCCGTCGAGCAGGGCATGGGTGGTCTCATGGACGATGATGTCGTGCGACAGGCAGGTGAAAACCGTGGAGCCGGGCATCTGGTGCGCAGGATCGGAGGCCTCGGCCGGGAAATATCCGAACAGGAGCGCCTTTTTCACCGGGCTGTAGAAGGCATTCGCCTGCCGCAGGGCATGGGGATAGATCCGTAGGCGGCGGACGTAGTGAGGGACCCAGGACGTGCCCCCGTCTGCGGGCTCTAGGACGAAGTGAGGCGACCACATGGCCAGGCGCCCCAGGGCCTGCTCGAAGTTGCGGATGGTGGTCATCGCCACGGCATAGACCATCTGCTGGTGAAACTGCGGGTTGCCCGTCGAAGGGGGAAGACCGTCCTGGGCCAGGAGGTGCCGGTCGTTCAAGTCCACCGGGGGATAGAAGCAAGCGCTCGCCGGATCGACGTCGATGACTTCGAGGTACTCGCCTACCGGTCCTTTCTGCAGCTCCCCGTCGCCCTCCTGCCTGCCGAGGCAGGGCAGCGCCTCATCGTCCGGATCGTCGGACGGGATCCCAGACTCCCAGGGGACTTTGAGCGTCACCTGGTTGATGACCGCGGTGTCGAGCTGGGTCTCCAGGCTAGGATCGAACGCATAGACGCGCAGCCGGCGAAATGCCGGCAGGTACGGCCGGACCCTGGGCTGGACACCATCCTGGGGAGCGGCGGACCCTTCGAGCTGCCCGTCCATGCTTTCGGTGCCATCCATGTCAGCCAGCGCCGTACCTTAGAATTTGGTAATCCGACTCTAGCATGGTCGATGCATCCGAACGCGAGCCGCCCCCCGGCCTTTGCCGCCTTGGAAAGACGGGAGGTGGGCGGGGGGCCGCCGGCCTCGGTTTTCGCGGGCTACAGCAGCCCTTCGCTGGCCATCAGCTCGGCGTTGAGCAGGGCGGCGCCGGCGGCGCCGCGCAGGACGTTGTGAGACAGGGCCACGAACTTGTAGTGGAGGACAGGGCACTCACGCAGCCGGCCGACCGCGGTGGCCATGCCGCCCTCGAGCCCGGCGTCCTTGCGGGTCTGCGGGCGGTCGGGCGCGTCCATCAGGTGAATGGGATGGCGCGGCGCCGACGGCAGGCTGCGCTCCTGGGGCAAACCGCTCCAGGCGCACAGCGCGGCGGCGAGCTCGGCGCGCTCCGGCCGCCGCTCGAACTCCACGCTCGCCGCCACCATGTGGCCGTCGATCGCCGCCACCCGGTTGCACGCGGCGCTGATGGTGAGCGGCAGCGGCCGCACTTCCTCGCCTTCGAGCCCGCCCAGGATCTTCTGCGGCTCGCTCTCGACTTTTGCTTCTTCGCCGCCGATCCACGGCACCACATTGCCCAGGATGTCGAGCGACGGCACGCCCGGGTAGCCCGCTCCAGAGACCGCCTGGAAGGTGGTGACCACCACTCGCTTGAGGCCGAAGCGCTGGAGGGGGGCGAGCGCCATGACCAGCACCACCGCGGCGCAGTTGGGGTTGGTGACGATCGCCCCCTCCCACCCGCGGCGGCGGCGCTGGCCGGGCAGGAGGCCGAGATGGCCGGGATTGATCTCGGGAACCAGCAGGGGCACGTCCGGCGCCATCCGGTAGTGGCTGGAGTTGGAGACCACGACGTGGCCAGCGGCGGCGAAGGCGCCCTCGATCTCGCCCGCCTGCTCCGAGCTCATCGACGAGAAGACCAGCCGCGGCCCGCGGCCCGGCCTGCAGTCCTCGACCGCCAGGTCCCCGATGCGTGCCGGCGGCGCGCCGGCGAGCTGCCACGACACCGTTTCGCGGTAGCGCTTGCCGGCGCTGCGCTCGCTTGCCGCCACCCAGGTGAGCTCGAACCAGGGATGGCCTTCCAGCAGCTCGACGAAACGCTGACCCACGGTACCCGTAGCGCCCAGGATGCCGACTGGGATTTTCTTGGTCATGCGTCTATTGGATCTCCCCCCGCAACCCCCGCGGATCCCCTTCCCGGTTTTCCGGTACCGCCGGGTCCCTGCCCGGCGGTCGCCGGGGGGAAGGGGACGCCCCCTCCCCTGGCGCGTCTAGTCTCGTTCTTGCCTCCTCGTTCATCTCCGGGCCTGCAACAGGCGCACCATATCGCGGTAGAGGTGCATGGCCTCGACGAGCTCGCGCTTGGCGACGCGCTCGCCGGCGGTGTGGGCGACCTCGATGCTTCCCGGGCCGAGCAGGTAGGGCTGCCCCCAGGCGCGCAAGCGCGGGATGTCGGTCGTGTAGCTGACCACCGTGGTGGCGAACCCCGGCAACGAGCCGAGCTCGATCGCAGGCGTCTCCCGCATCGCCGCCAGGCGCACGCCGCCGAGGGCGGCGGCCACCGCCTGCCGCAGCTCGGCGGTGTCGCCGACGGTGCGGATCAGCACCTCGGCGCCGGCCCGGTCGGCCACCACGTTGGCCGCCCTGCCGCCGGCGATGGTGCCGATGTTGAGCGTGCTCGCACCGAGCGGCGGCGCCGACGGCAGCGGCAGGGCGCGCAGCCGGCCGAGGGCGTCGAGCAGCCTGTCGATCGCCGAGTCTCCCAGCTCGGGGTGGGCCGAGTGGGCCGCACGGCCCTCGGCCTCGAGCGCCAGGTACAGCGTCCCCTTGCAGCCCAGGGCGAGGCGGTTGCCGGTCGGCTCGCCGTTGATCAGGTAGCGCGAGCCGCGCGGCTCGCGGTTGGCCGCCTCGGCGCCGGCGCTGTCGGTCTCTTCGCCGACGACCAGCAGCAGGCCGAAGCCGCGCGCGCCCTCGGCCAGCAGCAGCTCGACCGCGCCGAGCATGGCGGCAATGGCGCCCTTGGTGTCGCAGGCCCCGCGTCCGGCGACGTGCTCGGCGTCTTCGGAGGACGGGAAGAAGGGAGGCACCGTGTCCATGTGGGTGGAGAGCACGACCTCGGGATGGCCCCAAGCGGCAAACAGGTTGAAGCGGTCGCCGTCCACCGCCATCCGTTCGACGCGCCCGCCGCTGCCCGCGGCCAGGGAGGCGAGCCGCTCGTGCAAGAGCTCGCCCACCGCCGCCTCGCGCCCGCTCACCGACTCGACGTCGATCAGCGTCCGGGTCAGCTCGAAGAGGTCCATGAGGTGAGGGGGCGGCCCGACGCTCGAGCGTCTTGCTACGTATATATTCTTGAAGACGGTCCCTCGATCGGTCCGCGAATTCTAACGCGAGAACGCATCGTCCGGGGGGGCCGCCCCCCCGAGCGCTGCCCTGCTCCCGAAGGCTGCACCTCCCGCGACGCGAATCTCGAAGTCATGGAGAGATGACGAAGATGTATCCAGCTCGACGATCCTCCACCCTTGGCCCGTTCCTCCTCTTGGCGGTGCTCGCCGCCGGCTTCCCCCTCCACGCTCAAGTCACCGTCGACTCCAACCCCCACTACCTGGACTTCCAGGGCGCCGTCACGCCCCTGATCGGCATGTCCGGCGAATACCTGCCGCACGTGACCCGCCCCGGAAAGAGCGGCAGCCTGTGCACCTGGGAAACCTACCTGAGCTGCCTCAACAATCTCGCGGCCAACGGCCTCAACAAGACGCAGGTCTGGCTCTCGGTCGACAGCAGCGCGGGACAGCTCGACTGCAACACCGTCAACGCCCACAACCCCGGCGCCACGATGGCGGTCCCCTACGACTTCGAGCAGCCCTTCTTCTGGAACGGCGGCACCTGGCGCCTCGACCGCTACGAGCCGACCTTCTGGAGCCGGCTCAACCAGGTGATCGCCGATGCCGCCGCCCCCAGCCGTAACATCGTGGTCGAGGTGACGCTCTTCGCTCCGGGCGGCAACACGGGCCTGCAGAGCAGCCCCTGGAACCCGAGCCACAACATCGTGCGCAATCCGGGTCCCGGATGCGGCGGCTCCGCCGGCTTCACCAGCGACAAGTACCTGACGAGCTTCGACAACAACACCTTGACGGGCTCCGATTCGCAAGTCGCCAATCAATGCGCCCGGGCCCAGCAGCTTGCCCTCGTCACCTATGCCGCGCAGCAGCTCAACGCCAACACCAACTTCTACTGGCAGCTCGCCAACGAGCCGGACACCACCTCGGACCCTGTCGCCCTGATCAACTGGTACAACAAGATCGCCCAGACAATCGCCGCCGTGGAAGGCACATCCACTTATCCCAACACGCACCGGATGGCCATCGATGTGACCAACTTTAACGTCATGGACCACGTGAGCCAGAACAACCCCGCGCTCGACTCCCATATCAACATCGTCAACGGCCACTACGTCGACACTGCCCTGCCGCTGCTCAAGACCTACTTCTTCAACAAGCCGTTTGCCTTCGGCTTCAACGAGGGCCGCTCGACCGTGTGTCCCACCCTCGTCGGCTCGCGGGCCGAGTCATGGGAGTTCATGATGAACGAGGCGGCGACCTACGACAACTACAACCTCAACTGGAGCGACAACAACACGGCCTCGATCCAGGGCTGGTTGAAAAACCTCAAGAGCTTCCTGTCGCCGCTGAGCCTCAGCACCATGAGCGGCCCCCAGACCGGCCCCACGCTGGGCTGGGCGTCGGGCCTGCCTTCCCAAGGAACGCCGGATGGGACCGGCACCAACTTCTACTGGGCGGCCATGCGGGAGGTCCGCAACCAGTACATCCTCTACATGCATCACAGCACCATCCCGACGAACTGCGTGAGCAAAGACTTCCGCTATGCGCCACCCGCGACCTGCCCGGTTCCGGGCGCCCCGAACGGCTTCCAGAGCTCGATGAGCCTGTCGCTCGGCAGCGTGGCCGGCCATTTCAAGGCGGACTGGGTCTTTCCCAGCTCGGGTGCGGTCGCCTGCTCGCAGGACCTCAACTGGGTTCCCAATTCGCCAATCCCCGTCACCTCGCCCCGCTACCGCTACGACCTGGCGCTCCGCATCACCCGCTGTTCCGGGTCGGGAGCCTGCGCTCCGGTGACGGACTGCAGCGTCACAGCGGCCGACGGCTGCCCGCCGGCCGATCCGCTGCAGGGCGGATCGTGCACGTGCCCGGCTTCGCCGCCTCCTTCATGCCCGACGCCGCACCAACCCAGCTCGTGCCCTTACGGCAACCCCCCGTGTCAATAGGGGTTCTGTGATCGGCGCCGCCTCTCCCGGATCGAGGGGCGGCGCCCCGCGCCCTTTCACTCCCGGCGCAGTGCCACCACCGGATCGACCCGCAAGGCCCGGCGCGCCGGCAGACAGCTGGCCGCCACGGCCACGGCGGAGAAGCCGGCGAGGACGCCGGCGAAGGTGGCGAGGTCGGTCGGCTGGATACCGTACAGCAAGCCGGCCATGAGGCGGGTCAAAACAAGCGCTCCCAGCAGGCCGAGGGCGAGGCCGGCGAGAGCCGCCTTCACCCCCTCCGCGGCCACCAGCTTGAGCACCTCGCCGTGGCGCGCGCCCAGCGCCACGCGGATGCCCAGCTCATGGGTGCGCTGGGTGACGGCGTAGGCGGTGGTGCCGTAGATCCCCAGCGCGGCCAGCAGCATGGCGAGGGCCGCGAAGATGCCGAGGAGCCACGAGGCCACCCGCCGCCCGGACAGGGAGTCCCCGACGACCTGCTCCATGAGCTGAAGCCGGTAAACGGGCTGCTTCGGGTCTACGGCGAAGACCTGGCGGCGGATGGCCGGCGTCAGGCCGAGGGGATCGGAGGCGGTGCGCGCGAGCACCGTCATGGCGCGCTGCGGGACCTGGAGCGAGCACAGGTAGATCTCGAGGCCAGGCGGGGCGCCAAGCCCTGCCAGCCTGACGTCGCCGACGACGCCGACGATCTCGTGCCAGTCGGTCTGGTAGTAGCCGGGATGGATCTTCTTGCCGACCGGGTCCTCCCCGGGCCAGAAGCGGCGGGCCATCTCACGGTTGATGATCGCCACCCTGGGAGCTCCGGCGCGGTCGCGCTCGGTGAACCGGCGTCCGGCCAGGAGGGGCACCTGCATGGCGGCGAAATAGCCCGGGCTGACGATTTCCTTGGCCGCGCTCGGCCGCTCGCCGGCGGTAAACGGCGGACGGCCGGCGATCTCGAAATCGCCGGTGGTGCCTGATCCCGACAACGGCAGGTCGCTGACCGTGGCCGCGGACTTCACCCCGGGCAAGGGCGTGATGCGCGCCAGCGTCTCGGACCAGAAGGCCGCGCGCTTGGCGTCGGTGCCGTACTTCGTCGCCGGCAGGTTGACTGCCATGGTGAGCAGCCGAGCGGGATTGAAGCCGGGGTCGACTCCCTCGAGGCGCGCGAGGCTCCTGAGCATCAGGCCAGCCCCGACGAGCAGCAGGGCCGCCAGGGCGATCTCCGAGACGACGAAGAGCCGCCGCAAGCCGCCGCGCGCCGAGGTGCCCGCCGCGCCGCGCCCCCCTTCTTTCAACGCTTCGTTGAAGTCGACTCGCGAGGAATGGAGCGCGGGAGCGAGGCCGAAGAGGACCCCGGCCCCGAGCGACATTCCCAAGGTGAAAACGAGGACTCGCCAGTCGGCGGCGACCGCGGCGGATCCGGGGCTCACGGGCCGCGGCACGTTCGCCGGCCAGGAGGCCAGCAGGAGGCGGGTCCCCCACATCGCCAGCAGCACGCCGCAGCTTCCGCCCAGCGCCGCCAGCAGGATGCTCTCGGTCAGGAGCTGGCGGATCACGCGCCGCCGCCGCGCGCCAAGCCCGGCGCGGATCGCGAGCTCCTTGGCCCGTCCGGTGGCGCGGATCAGCACTAGGCTCGCCACGTTGGCGCAGGCGATGAGCAGCACGAAGCCGACCGCTCCGAGAAGCAGCAGGAGCATGGGCCGGACCTGGCCGACCAGCGCCTCGCCGAGAGGCAGCACCACCACGTCGTGCTTGTTGCCCGGGAACTGCAAGTCGATCTGCTTCTGGATCACGATCATCTCGGTGCGCGCCTGCTGCAAGGTGGTCCGCGGCCGCAGCCGGGCGATCACCTCGAGGTAGTTGGTGCCCCGCTGCTTCCAGGGCGCATTGGGCTCGAGGGGCAACCACACCTCCGTGTCGGCCCAGTCGAGCGCCTTGGGCAGGCGCGACGGCATCACCCCGACCACCAGGCGCGGCTGCCCGTCGAAGCTGATGGCCCTTCCCGGCACCCCCGCCACGCTCCCCAGCTCCCGCCGCGCGAGCTGCTCGCTGACCAGCACGACCGCGGCGGCTCCCTCGCGGTGCTCGGCGGCGAGAAACCCGCGGCCGGCGACTGGCGCCAGGCCTAGCATGGGAAAGAAGCCCTCCGACACATCGCGCCCTGAATTCGCTCCGGCTCGTGCCGGCCCTGGTAGTTGAGGTTGAGGGTACGCACCGCTGCCATCTCCGCGAACCCGCGGCTTTGCCGGCGCCAGTCGGCGAGGTCGGCAAACGACGCCGGCCCGCGGTCGAGGTCCGGGAAGCGATTGAAGATGCCGACCAGGCAGGCCGGGTCCGCGAAGGGCAGCGGCCGCAGGAGAACGGCGTTGACCACGCTGAAGATCGCGGTGTTCGCTCCGATGCCCAGCGCCAGCACGAGCGCGGCGACGGTGGTGAAGCCAGGGCTCCTGGCGAGCAGCCGTGCGCCGTAGCGCAGATCCTGAAGGAATGTGCCCATCGCAGCCTCCCACGGCCTGCCCTTCCCGGCCTGCCGCTTCACTTCGCTTTCGTCAGGTAGACGTCGCCATTGATCGTGCGCAGCTCGACGCGGTGCGTGCCGGCGCCGTGGCGGCCGGTCGCATGGATCAGCTTGCGCGGCGTGCCGTGGCTGGTGTCCCACTCGTGCGACTCCCGGAGGTCGAGCGGGAAGTCGCTGTGCACCCTGTAGTCGCGCCGGCTGTTGCGGGTGTAGAAGAGCTGGATGTCGATGTCCATGGCGAGCTCCGCCGGGACGGTGAGACGCAGCTCGCCCGCGTTCGACGAGAGCCGCACGCCGCGGTCCCCTCGCGCCGGGTCGCCGGCCATCGACACCGTGACGTCGCCGGCCATGGTGGTGGCGTCGACCCGGCCGTCGATGCGGTCGATCGCGACGTCGCCCCCCATGGTGCTCGCCTTGACGTACCTGGCGGCCGAGTGGACGTGCACGTTGCCGCCCATGGTGGTGAGCTCGGCGCCCTGCGGAGCGTCCTGCACCTCGAGATCGCCGCCCATGGACGACATCACCACGGCGCCGCGGGAGGTGTCGCGGGAAGTGTCGCCGCGCGCGGCGTTCCCGCCGCCCCGCGCGTTGTGGTAGGTGACCTTGCCTCCCAGCGAGTGTCCCTGAAGGCTTCCTTCCACGTCGTCGAGCTCGACGACGCCGCCGTTGGTCGAGACGCTGCCGTTGAGCCTCGAGCTGGCGACCCGGATGTCGCCGCCGAGCGTCTTGAGATCGACATCGCCCGCGAGGCCGTGCAGCCTGAGCTCGCCGCCATTGGTCGCGCCGCGGAACCGTCCCTCGATGCCGTCGAGGAGCACGCCGCCGCCCATGGAACGCAGCTCGACGTCGAAGCGCCGGGGGACCCGGATCTCGATCCGCAGGTCGCTGGAGTAGGAGAGCCGGTGGCCAGCGTAGCGCGTGCTGAGCCGCGCCCCGCTGCCCGTCGCCTCGAGACGGACCTCGCAATCCGCGGCGTCGCGGCCCTGCCGGTCGACGGTGACCGAGACGGCGCTTTCGCCGGTTCCGCGGACGGTGATCGCGCCTCCGGTCCGCAGGTCGATCTCCAACCGCTGGCCGGCGGCGGCCGGCACGCTCTTGTCGATGCGGTCGGCTCCGGCCGCCAGGGCCACGGCGGCGAGCAGGGTGCAGAGGGTGACTCGTTTCATGGCTGTCTCCTTCGTTCGAAAGCCGCTCCTGATTGCCCACCAGCGCCGAAGCCGCCCGACGTTCGCGCCAGCAGGCGCGCTTGCAAGGCGCCGCGCATGGCGCCGGCGGCGGAATCGACCGCCTGCCGCAGGGTTTCGCGTTCGACACCGCTGCCGGCAAGGTAGTCGATGGCGAGCAGCCGGACCTCCACCGAGGGCTCGCCGGCGAGCGCCCGGAAGGCCGCGGCCGCGACCGCGGGGTCGCCGCGGTCCCGGGCGAGCACGGCCAGCGCTCCCAGGCGCACCGCCGGACTCGGATCGTCGCGCAGCGCGCGCAGCAGCGCGCCGCGCACCCGCGGGTCGGGCAGCCGTGCGGCGACGGCGACGGCCTTGAGGCGGCTGCCCACCGGAGAGGTGCCCGCCAGCAGCGCTTGCGCCACGACCTCGGCGACCACCGGGTCGCCGGCAGAGCGGTCGAGCTCGAGGTGGGCCGAGACGTCGAAGCCAAGGTGCAGCCGGCCTCCGGTGCCGTCCTCGAGGCGCACGTTGGAGTAGATGAAAGGCGAGTCCAGGGGATCGCGGCGGGCATCGCCGGCCAGCGCCGCGCGGCCGACCTCGCGCGCGACCGCATCCGGCGCCGCGCCTGGAGGCTGGACGCCGCCTCGGCCAAGCAGGAACCCGGCCGCCACCAGGGCCGCCGCAGCCGTGATTACCGCGGCCAACGCGCGCGGCGAAATGGCGCGAGGAGGCGCGCTGCCCGCGGAGGAGAGGAGGCGCGGCAGCCAAGCCGCCCCCGCGTCCCGTTGCGCCTCGCTGCGGGCCTGGCGCATGACCGCGCGGCGCACCTCGGCGAGGCCGGCGGCGTCCGGTTGGACGGCCGCGGAGGCGCCGCGCAGGTCCTCGTCGATGGCGCACAGGGAGCGGCAGTCCGGACAAGACAGGCAGTGTTCCGCCAAGGAGGCGAGCTCCGCCGCGCCCGCTTCGCCCGCCAGCCGGCGCGCGATCGATTGGTGCCAGCGGTCACAGTCCTTCATGGCGCAGCCTCGACTTTCTCCGCGAGCTCGGCGCGCAGGCGCCGCAGGCCGCGGAACAGCATGTTGCGGGCGGTCGTCTCGTTGCAGCCCAGGATCTCGGCGATTTCCGGGACGCGCAGGCCCTCGAAGTAGCGCAGGGCGAGGGCCAGGCTGTGCCGGCGGTTGATCCCCCGGAGCGAGCGCAGCAGCCGGTCCCGCTTCTCGCGGCGCAGCACGGTCTCTTCCGGGCCCGGGCCCGGCGCCTCCGGCTCGGCGGCGAGCTCAAGCGGCAGATGGCGCTCGTGGCGCCTCCGCTGGGCGCGCCGCCAGTCGCGGCCTTCGTTGAGCACGATGCGCAGCAGCCAGGTCTTCCAGGCGCTCTCGCCGCGGAACCTGGCGAGGTTGCGGTAGGCCTGGAGGAAAGCAGCCTGCACGATGTCGAGAGCGCCGTCGCGGTTGCCGGCAAGGCCGAAGGCCAGTTTGTAGGCCAGCCCTTCGTAGCGCTGCATCAGCGAGTCGTAGGCCGCGAGCTTGCCGCCCACGGCGGCGGCGGCAAGCTCTTTATCGGTTGCAGGCAAGGTTTCCTCCCACCGTCATTAGTAGACTCCGCAACCGGCGGTTTGTGAGCACTGGCGGCCGGCGCCTGCAGTGGCATACTCGCCCTGGAGCTTTGAGGAGACGCCGGCGCCGCGGCGGGCGACCGCTACCCCGCCTCCGGGATGGCGGCGCTCGACAGCGAGCGCACCACCGGAGGGGGCACGGCGCCGCGGCGGGGACGGCTCAGGTGGCGATTCGCGCCAGGTGGGAGAGCAGATGGGCGGGAAGCGAGACATGGACCGTGGAGGCGGGGCTCCAGACGTCCACCACCAGGGTCTGTCCGTGCTTGGCGACTTCGATCCTGTCCAGGCCGTCTTCGACCTTGACCAGCACCGCGTCGGGGCTGTCTTCGAGCGCCCGGCAGGCGGCGGCGAGGGCCGGCCGCCAGTCGCGCTGGTGCCGCGGCCAGCGATACTCCTCCCTGGGGACCGCCAGCGCCGCCAGATCGATGGCCACATTGGCCAGAGCGGCTGGGAAGGGCACCGAGATGTCCACCGTCCTGTGCGGCACGTTTTCATGCACCTGCACCCGGATGACTTCCCCGCGCGCCACGCTGGCGGCGAGCAGCAGGCCGGAGCCGACGATCAGGATCATCGTCAGGGTCGCGGTGGCAAGGACGCAGATCAGGGCTATCTTGCCTCCTCGAGTCATATCGAAGTCTCCCCTCGACCCTCTAGCTTCCACCGCCCGCGGCGGCACGAATCCGAGTTCGTTCTATTCAACGGCTCTCCGAGTCGCGGTCGACCCACATGCGCACGGTCTCGTTGTCGCCGTTGACCGTCACCAGCTCACCTTCGCCCTGGCGGACCAGGGCGTCGATCGCCGCCGCCACGTTGAACCGGTCGCCGCCGCCCGAGAGCAGGGCGTCGACCACCGCAACCGGGATCTTGACCTCGACCTGCTCGCCACGGCGGTCCGCGTCCCGCGTGCGCATCACCAGGTAACCGCCGCGCCGCGCCACGCGCACGTTGCCGCTGCCCTGATGGCCGCCGTCGAAGGTCACGTAGTCGGCATCGGGGTGGCGGCGGAGCTCGCTCCAGATCTTGCGCATGTCGGCGACGGTGAGATCGCGGTCGTCGATGCGGATATGGCTGCACGAGCGCGCCCGGTCGGGGATCAGCGGAGTTGCCGCCTCGACCACCGACAGGGGCAGGGTCAGGCTGACCTTGCTGCCTTCCTCGCCGTCGCGCACCCTGATGTGCAGCCAGAGATCGGACGTCGCCGACGCCTGCGCCGCCGCCGTACCGATCGCCAGTAACGCCAATCCCAAGACTCTCCTGCCGTTCATCGCTCGGCTCCTGTAAAAGTACGCGCCCGGCGGTGGCCGGGGGGGAAGGGGACGCCCCCACCCTCTCAGGGTAAGGCGGAGTCTCTTCTAATGACACAACGAGGCCGGCCTGGGAAAGTTTCACGCGGGCGGCCGGAAGCCTTAGAATCCGCTGCCGAGCAGCCCGAGCCAGGCAGGAGGTTCTCGATGTCCGATCGCCGTCCGTCCGGTCGCCGTCCGTCCGCCACCGCCGTGCCAGGCGCCGACCCGCCTGCCGCCATCCCGGCCGGCGACCCGCTTGCCGCCATCCCGGCCGGCGACCTGGAGCGCCAGGCTGTCCGCGATGACTCCGATCCGAGCGGGCCGGCGGCCCTGAGCCGCCGCCGCTTCGTCGCCCTCCTCTCGGCCGCCGGCGTCGGCGCGGCCGCGGCGCCGGCGGCGCTGCAAGGCGCCGAGGCGCCCGATCCGACGGCGGTGTCCCGCTCCGCCGTCGTCGCCGCCGAGCAGCTTGCCGGGCTGGAGCTCACCGACCCCGATCGCGACCTCATGCTCAAGGGTCTGGGCCAGCTTCGCGACGGCTACCGCAAGCTGCGCACCGTGAGTCTTGCCAACGACGTCCCGCCGGCGCTGCGCTTCGATCCCGCGCCGTTCGCGGCTGCCGCCTCGCCCGCCGGCCCCGCGGGTCAGGGCCGCGCGGCCTCGGCGACCGCGCCGTACGCCTCTTCCTCGGTGCGGTCTCCTGGCTCTTCATCCCAGGCCGCCCCGCCGGCTCCCGACGGCGCCCCGCCGGCGGACCTCGAGAGCCTCGCCTTCCTGCCGGCGGCCGGCTGGGGGCCGCTGCTGCGCGGCCGGCAGGTCACCTCGGTCGCCCTGACGCGCATGTACCTGGCGCGCCTTCAGAAGTACGACCCGCTGCTCAAGACCGTCGTCAACCTCACCGCCGAGCGCGCCCTGGCGCAGGCGGAGCTGCTAGACCGCGAGATCGCCGCCGGCCGCTACCGCGGGCCTCTGCACGGCATTCCCTGGGGCGCCAAAGACCTGCTGGCGGCCAAGGGCTATCCCACCACCTGGGGGTCGGTGCCGTTCAAGAACCAGGTCATCGACCTCGACGCCACCGTGGTGGAGCGCCTCGAGCGGGCCGGCGCCGTGCTCGTGGCCAAGCTGTCCCTGGGCGAGCTGGCGCTGGGCGACGTCTGGTACGGCGGCACCACCCACAACCCGTGGAAGCCGGAGCAGGGTTCGAGCGGCTCGTCGGCGGGTCCGGCCGCGGCCACCGCCGCGGGCCTGGTGGGCTTCAGCATCGGGTCGGAGACCCTGGGCTCGATCGTCTCGCCGTGCACGCGCAATGGAGCGACCGGTCTGCGCCCCACCTTCGGGCGAGTGAGCCGGCACGGCGCCATGGCGCTCGCCTGGAGCATGGACAAGATCGGCCCGATCTGCCGCAGCGTCGAGGATTGCGCCGCAGTCTTCGCGGCCATCCACGGTCCCGACGGCCAGGACCCTACGGTCGCCGATCATCCCTTCGCCTGGGATCCGCACCGCGATGTCCGGCGTCTTCGCGTCGGCTATCTCCGCTCCGCGTTCGAGGCCGAGCCGAAGAAAGAGCAGGAGGAGTGGCATGCCCTCGATCTGGCGGCTCTGGACGCCCTGCGCGCCCTGGGGATCGAGCTCCGGCCCATCGAGCTTCCCAAGCTGCCGGTCGATGCCCTGCGCCTGATCCTCACCGCCGAGGCGGCCGCCTCCTTCGACGAGCTGACGCGCTCCGGCCGCGACCGCCAGCTGGTGCGCCAGACCGAGGACGCCTGGCCTACCACTTTCCGCCTGGGGCAAACCATCCCGGCCGTGGCCTACATCCAGGCCAACCGGGTCCGCACTCTGCTCATGCGCGAGATGGCCAGGCTCTTCGCCGACCTCGACGCCTACGTGGCACCGTCCTTCGGCGGCGGCAACCTCCTGCTCACCAATTTGACCGGCCACCCCGCCGTGGTCCTGCCCAACGGCTTCCGCAAGGACGGCACTCCGACCAGCATCACCTTCACCGGCAACCTCTACGGCGAAGCCGACCTGCTCGTTCTTGCCAAGGCCTACCAGGAAGCGACCGGCTTCCACCTGCGCCATCCCGAGCTGAAGGTGTCGAGCTGAGGGGCTCTCCTGAGCTCGTGGCGCCATGACGGCGCCA
Source organism: Thermoanaerobaculia bacterium (assembly GCA_035544895.1). Lineage (GTDB taxonomy): Bacteria > Acidobacteriota > Thermoanaerobaculia > Multivoradales > UBA5704 > JASLEW01. Next base: position 167,210 of record DASZZM010000059.1, on the reverse strand, counting down.
CGGCTCCACGTCTCCAAGGGCGCACTGCTGGTCGCGGGGCTGCTCGCGCTGTTCGCGTGGCGCGAGCTGGCGGCCACGCGGGCGGACGGGAGGACGCTCGACGAGCTCCGCCACCTGGCCTACGGGCTGCGCGGGTTGACCGCGGGGACCTTCGAGCGCTGGACCCCTGCGCTCAACTCGAAGATGCCAGTCTCGGTGATCAACGCCGTGCCGGTGGCGCTGGCGGAGAGGCTCGCCGGCCCGCCCGAAAATGACCGGCGGCTGTGGCTCGGACGCCTGCCGACGCTGCTGCTCGGAGCCGCCCTGGGTTGGCTGATCTTCCACTGGGCGCGCGCTCTCTTCGGCTTCGGCGGCGGCGCCCTGGCGCTGTTCCTCTACACCTTCTGCCCCAACGTCCTCGCCCACTCCCATCTCATCACGACCGATGTCGCGACCGCCCTCGGCATGTTCGCCGCCACCTACGCCTTCTGGCGCTACCGCCGGCTGCCGGGGCCGGGACGGCTGGCGGTGGCGGCGGCGGCGTTCGGCGCGGCGCAGCTCACCAAGGTCACGGCGATCTTCCTCGTCCCCATCTTCTTGCTCATCGTGCTCGTCGAAGCAGTGCGCGGCAGGCTCGCCGCCGCTGCTCGGCCGGGGCCGGCAGCCTGGCCGGTCCCGGGCGCCGCGCCAACCCCGGGCGCCGTTGCAGAACGGGGCGCAGACCCAGTGGCAGCCGCCGCCTTCCGGCCTGCTACCAACTTCAAGTGGGCCGCGTTCTTCGTGCCGGCCGTGGCGCTGGCGGTGGGCGCGCTGGTCGCCCTCAACCTGGGTTTTGCAGGCGAGAAGACGTTCCGGCCGCTGTCTCGCTACAGCCCGGTGAGCCGGCAGCTCCAGGCGCTGGCGGCCCTGCCGGTGATCCGCGACCTGCCGGTCCCCCTGCCGCTGCCGTACTTGCAGGGATTCGACCAGGTGGCGCGCGACGCCAGCAGCGGCTGCGGCTGCTATCTCCACGGGCAGTTTAGCGATCACGGCTTCTGGAACTACTACCTGGTGGCCTCGCTAATCAAAGTGCCCCTCGGCACCCTCGCGCTGCTCACCCTGGCGGTCTGGCTCTGCGCCGCCGGCCGGGTGCGGGTCCCCGGCGCCGAGGCGTTTCTGCTGGTGCCTCCGCTGTTCCTGCTCGCCTACTTGAGCTTCGCTTTCGACACGCAGATCGGCCTGCGTTACCTGCTGCCCGCCTTCCCGTTCGCCTTCGTATTCGCGGGACGGGCGGCGGCGTGGCGTCCGGGCGGATCGCCGCCGGCCCGGAGAGCGGCAGCCCTCCTGGTCGGACTGCTCGCGGCCTGGACGGCGGCGGCCTCGTTCTCCATCCATCCGCGCTACCTGCCCTACTTCAACGAGCTCATCGGCGGACCGCGCAACGGCTATCGCTGGCTGATCGACTCCAATCTCGACTGGGGGCAGGACGCCGAGTACATGCGCCGTGTCTACGCGCGCACGAGCCCCGCGACCCCCGCGACCCCCGCGACCCCCGTGACTCCCGTGACTCCCGCGACTCCAAAACCGGTCTGGATCGAACCCACCGGCCCGATCGCCGGCCGGGTCGCTGTCGGGCTCACGGACCTGGTGGCGAACCCCTCCCACGCCTGGCTGCGCGAGCACTTCCGCCCGGCCGAGATCGTGCACAACTCCTGGGCGGTGTACGAAGTGGGAGCGGACGAGCTCGAGCGCTGCTGCTCCGGCCTGGAGCAGGCCTGGTCGCTTCCCGACCCGGAGGGAGATCTCGCACCGGCCGGCGAGGCGATCGGCGGCGCCGAGGGGGCCGGGGTGCTCCACCTGGACCGCCTCAACGACGGGATGCTCGGCGCCAACAGCGAGGCAGACGCCGCCCAGACGCCGCCGTCCCTCTCGCCCGTCCGTGCCTGGTTCGGCATCGCCTGGAAGCGCCCGCAGCGGATCGGCCGGGCCACCATCTACCCCGGCCTTTTCAGCCGCGGCCCGCGATCCTCCAGCTTCCTCGCTCTCGACTATCGGTTGCAGTGGTGGGATGGCCGGAGCTGGGTGGACATTCCCGGCGCGCGGGTGACCGGCAACACTCGCGCGCACGTCGAGCACCGCTTCCCGCCGGTTCTCACCACCCGCCTCCGGCTGCTCGTCGAGCGCGAGCGCAACCAGCAGGGCGCCCGGACCGGCCCTGGCCTCTTCCGCGCCGCCTGCCTCGAGATCGCTGCCTACCCGCCGTAGTGACGCCCCCAGGCCGCCGCCAGGGTCAGATCTGATGCTTATGGAAGTAATCCTTTCCGGCCAGATTTGGATCTCCCGCAGGCACGTAGTCGTAGTAAGGGTGGAGATGGACCGGCAGGCGCCCCCGCCACCAACACAGTCTTAGGACACTACCCCTTTGCCGGCTCTACCATGAAGCGAGGACGAGGCGGCGTCAGATACGAGGATCTTGTGGAGGGACATGGAGGGGTCGCTTCACGAGGATCAACCGTTGAGGTCCGGTATGACCTGAAGCTGAACAACGGCGAGATCATTCAGAAGAACGTTCTTGCCTCGTTTCGGATTGGGGATCGCCGTGTAGTCGCAGGCCTTGAGTACGGAGTAGAGGGCATGCGGGTAGGCGGCCAGCGCCGTATTCGCGTCGGCCCGCACCTAGGATATCGAGAGGTTGGAGTCCCTGGCTTGGTGCCTCCGAACGCGGTTCTCGAGTTTGAGGTTACGCTACTGGAAGTACGCCACACAGGTTGAAGCGCACTGCCCAAGGCCCGCCGCCTCGTTTTCGCCCGCCCAGCCCGCTGACCCCCGCCACCGGCCGGTATAGCATGAACGCCCGGCGCGGCCGGAAGCGGGTTAGCGAGCGGGGCGGCCGGCCCGCGCCGCCGGCCGAGGGAGAGAGCATGGCCAAGGAGCGCAAGCGCTCAACTGACGACGACCTGCCGGGAGTGCCGGCAAAGGCGGGAGCGCCGGCCGACCTGCCGGGAGTGCCGGCAATGGCCCCTGCGCCGGGCAGGGACCCGGCGCTCCCAATCAGAGCGCCGGACGGCACCGGCATCCCCGATGCCGGCGGCCCTCGTCCTGGCGGCGCCGATGATTCCGCGGCGGAGGCAGGCAGGATTCGCGTGGTCGTCGAGCGGGTCACGCCGCAGATCGACGGCGGCCGTTTTCCGATCAAGCGCACGGTGGGAGAGCGGGTGACGGTCGAGGCCAGCGTCTTCGCCGACGGCCACGACTCGATCGTCGGCATGCTGCTCTACCGCGCCGAGAGCGCCGCGGCATGGACCGAGGCGGAGATGGAATTCTTGGGCAACGACCGCTGGCGGGCGCAATTCGCGGTCGCCGCGATCGGGCGATGGCTGTACACCGTGAGCGGCTGGGTGGATCCCTTCAAGACCTGGCGGCGCGATCTCGAAAAGCGCGTCGAGGCGCGCCAGGACGTCGCCCTCGAGCTGCTTGCCGGCGCCGGCCTGGTGCGGCAAGCCGGCGAGCGGGCCCGGCTCGCCGGGCGCAAGTCCGACGGGCGCGTCCTCGCCGGCCTCGCGAGGGCGCTCGAGCAGGCCAAGGACGGCACAGCCCGCCTGCGGCTGGCCCTCGACCCGGAGCTCGCGCAGCTCATGGACCGCTACCCCGACCGCCGGCACGCCGGCTCCTTCGACCGCGAGCTGGCCGTGGTCGTCGACCGCGAGCGGGCACGCTTTTCGGCCTGGTACGAGATGTTCCCGCGCTCCTGCTCGCCCGAGCCCGGCCGCCACGGCACCTTCCGCGACTGCGCGGACCGTCTCGCCTACGTGGCCGGAATGGGCTTCGACGTTTTATATCTGCCGCCCATTCACCCGATCGGCCGCACCCACCGCAAAGGCAAGAAGAACAGTCCAGTCGCCGGCGCGGACGACGTCGGCAGCCCTTGGGCGATCGGCGCCGAAGAGGGCGGGCACAAGGCCATCCTGCCGCAGCTGGGTACTGAGGAGGACTTCCGCGGCCTGATCGCGCGGGCCCGCGAGCACGGCATGGAGGTCGCCCTCGACATCGCCTTCCAGTGCTCGCCCGACCATCCCTACGGCAAGGAGCATCCGGAGTGGTTCCGCAAGCGGCCGGACGGCACCATCCAGTACGCCGAGAACCCGCCCAAGAAGTACGAGGACATCTATCCCTTCGACTTCGAGTGCGACGCCTGGCGGGAGCTGTGGCTGGAGCTCAAGAGCATCTTCGACCACTGGATCGGTTTCGGCATCCACATCTTCCGCGTCGACAACCCGCATACCAAGCCGTTCGCCTTCTGGGAATGGTTGATCGGCGAGATCAAGCGCGAGCATCCGCAGGTCATCTTCCTCTCCGAGGCGTTCACCCGCCCGCACCTGATGTACCGCCTGGCCAAGCTGGGCTTCACCCAGTCCTACAACTACTTTCCCTGGCGCAACAACCGCCGGGAGCTGACCGAGTACTTCACCGAGCTCACCCGCACCGAGGTCGCCGAGTTCTTCCGGCCCAGCCTGTGGCCCAACACCCCCGACATCCTGACCGAGTACCTGCAGTTCGGCGGCCGTCCGGGTTTCATGGTGCGCCTGATCCTGGCCGCGACCCTGGGCGCGAGCTACGGCATCTACGGTCCGGCCTTCGAGCTGCTCGAGCACGAGCCGCGCGAGCCCGGCGGCGAGGAGTACCGCGACTCCGAGAAGTACCAGCTCCGCCACTGGGACCTCGACGCCTCCTACAGCCTGCGCGACCTGATCGCCCTGGTCAACCGGGCGCGGCGCGACAACCCGGCGCTGCAAAGCGACGCCGGCCTGCGCTTCCATTCCACCGACAACGACCAGCTGATGTGCTATAGCAAGGCCGTCCCGGACCACGACAGCGCCGTCGTCGTGGTGGTCAACCTCGATCCCCATCACACCCAGTCGGGCTGGGTCGAGCTCGCTCCCCAGGATCTCGGGCTCGACGGCGGCCGGCCCTTCCAGGTGCACGACCTCTTGACCGGCGCGCGCTACCTCTGGCACGGTCCGCGCAGCTTCGTCCAGCTCGACCCGCGGCAGGTGCCGGCGCACCTGTTTCGGGTGCGCCGGCGGGTGAGATCGGAGAGGGACTTCGATTACTTTCAATAGTGCGGCGCGGCCCCCAGAGATTCGATGAACCGCGATGAGAGCAATGAGCGTAGACCGACCGAGCCGGCAAGACGACCCAGGGAGCGACCCCCTCTGGTACAAGGACGCGATCCTCTACGAGGCGCACGTGCGCGCCTTCGCGGACTCCGACGCCGACGGCACGGGCGACTTCCGCGGCTTGACTAGCAAGCTCGACTACCTGCGTGACCTCGGCGTGACCACCATCTGGCTGCTGCCCTTCTATCCCTCGCCGTGGCGTGACGACGGCTATGACATCTCCGACTACACCGACATCCACCCGGCCTTCGGCACGCTCGACGACTTCAAGGTCTTCCTCGACCAGGCCCACCAGCGCGGCCTCAAGGTGGTCACCGAGCTGGTGGTCAACCACACCTCCGACCGTCACCCCTGGTTCGAGCGCGCCCGCCGCGCCGCGCCCGGCACCCCGGAGCGCGACTTCTACGTGTGGAGCGAGACGGCGGACAGGTATGCCGACGCGCGCATCATCTTCACCGATACCGAGACCTCCAACTGGGCCTGGGACCCGGTGGCCAAGGCCTACTACTGGCACCGGTTCTTTTCGCATCAGCCCGATCTCAACTATGACAACGAGCGGGTGCACGAGGCCATCCTGCAAGCCCTCGACTTCTGGATGGAGCTGGGGGTGGACGGCCTGCGCCTCGACGCCGTGCCCTACCTCTACGAGCGCGAGGGCACCAACTGCGAAAACCTTCCCGAGACCCACGCCTTCTTGCGCAAGCTGCGCGCCCACGTCGACGCCAGGTTCGCTGGGCGCATGCTGCTCGCCGAGGCCAACCAGTGGCCGGAGGACTCGATCGCCTACTTCGGCGATCCCGCCAAGGGCGGCGACGAGTGCCACATGGCCTTTCACTTTCCGGTCATGCCCCGCCTGTACATGGCGATCCGCATGGAGGACCGCTTTCCGATCGTCGACATCCTGGAACAGACTCCGCCCATCCCGCAGCGCTGCCAGTGGGCGACTTTCCTGCGCAACCACGACGAGCTGACGCTCGAGATGGTCACCGACGAAGACCGCGACTACATGTACCGCGTCTACGCCCAGGACCTCCAGGCGCGCATCAACGTGGGTATCCGGCGCCGCCTCGCGCCTTTGCTGGGCAAAGACCGGCGGCGCGTCGAGCTGATGAACAGCCTGCTCTTCTCGCTCCCCGGCGCGCCGGTCATCTACTACGGCGACGAGATCGGCATGGGCGACAACATCTACATCGGCGACCGCAACGGCGTGCGCACGCCCATGCAATGGAACGGCGACCGCAACGCGGGATTCTCGACCGCCAATCCGCAGCGGCTCTACCTGCCGGTGATCACCGACCCCGAGTATCACTATCAGGCGGTCAACGTCGAGACCCAGCAGAGCAATCCGCACTCGCTCCTCTGGTGGACCCGCCGGCTGATCGCGCTGCGCAAGCGGCACAAGGCGTTCAGCCGCGGCACGCTCGAGTTCCTGCCACCCGACAACCATCGGGTCATCGCCTTTCTGCGCCGCTACCAGGGGGATATCTTGCTGGTGGTGGCCAACCTTTCGCGTTTCGTCCAGCCGGTCGAGCTCGACCTCCGCGAGCTCGCCGGCCTGACTCCGGTCGAGCTGTTCGGCGGCACGCCCTTCCCGCAGATCGCGGCGGACAGGCCCTACCCGCTGACCTTGAGCCATCACTCCTTCTACTGGTTCGCGCTCAAGCGCCAGCCGGTGCATGGCCACCTGCCGCAGCTCCTGGCGGAGAGGGGGAGCGAATCGGAGATCCCGCTGGTCGAGCTGCGCGGCTCGTGGCGGAGCTGCCTGCACGGGCCGGGCAGGGCGGACCTCGAGCTGGCGCTGGCCCGGCGGTTGCCGGCCTACCGCTGGTTTGCCGGCAAGGCGCGCACCATCCGCGCCGTCTCCATCACCGCCCTCGTTCCGCTGCCAGCATCCGAGGATGCCCAAGCACCGGCGAATGCCGGTGCGCCCCATCAATCGCCGGCGAACGCCGGTGCGCCCGACCAAGCATCGGCGAACGCCGGTGCGCCCGATCAACCGCCCGATCAATCACCCCAGGCCGCGGCCGCCGTCCTCCTGCTCGCCGAGGTCGAGTACACGGCCGGTGAGAGCGAGACCTATGCCCTGCCGCTGGCCTTCGCGCCCGCGGTCTCGCCGCCGGGCGAGAGCGCCGGCGAGCGGCCCGGCCACCCGCCTGCCCCCGACCCTGCCGCCGTCGTGGTGCGCCTCGAGTCAACCGCGCCGGACGGCAACGGCGTGCTCTACGACGCGCTCTCCAATCCCGAGGTCGCCCGGGCCCTGCTCGCCGCCATCGCCACCCGCCAGCGCGTCCAGGGCGAGGGGGCCGAAGTGGCCGCCTGGCAGGCGGCCGGCTTCGCCGAGCTGCGCGGCGAAGGCGACGCCGAGCCGCTGACCTTGCGCCGCGAGCAGAGCAACTCCTCGGTGCGCTACGGCGACCGCTTCGTGCTCAAGCTCTTCCGCAAGGTCGAGCCGGGGGTGAACCCCGACGTCGAGATCGGCCGCTATCTCGGCGAGTCGACCACGTTTCGCAACGCGCCGCCGGTTGCCGGAAGCCTGGAGCTGCGGCGCGGCCGCGAAACGATGAGCCTGGCGGTGCTGCATGGCTGGGTGCCCAACGAGGGCGACGCCTGGGGCTTTACTCTCGACGCTCTCGGCCGCTACTTCGAGCGCGTGCGGACCGGTTGGGGGAGGGGAGACCGCGGCCCGGCGGCGGTGCCGCGCGAAGGGCTGCTCGAGCTGGCCGCGATGACCGCCGGCCCCGCCGGGGCCGCTGGGTCCGGCGGCGCCGCCACGCTCCCGGCCGACCTCTACGAGCGCATCGGCACCTACCTGCCCAACGTCCGGGTGCTCGGCGAGCGCACCGCCGAGCTGCACCTCGCCCTCGCCGCCGCTCCCGCCGGCAACGCCGCCTTCGCGCCCGAGCCGTTCTCGACCCTGCACCAGCGCTCTCTCTACCAGTCGATGCGCTCGCTCGCCGCCCGGGTGCTCAAGCTGCTCGAGCGGCAGCTCCCCGAGCTGCCGCCGGCCGTCCGCGGCGAGGCCGCTCAGGTGATCGCCGCCGAGGCCCGCATGCGCGAGCGCTTCGCGCGGCTGCTCGGCGACAAGGTCGGTGCGACCCGCATCCGCTGCCACGGCGACTACCACCTGGGCCAGGTCCTCTATACCGGCAAGGACTTCGTCATCCTCGACTTCGAGGGGGAGCCAGCCCGCCCGCTCTCCGAGCGGCGGCTCAAGCGCTCGCCATTCCGCGACGTGGCGGGCATGGTGCGCTCCTTCCAGTACGCCGCCTATGCCCGCCTCTTCGAGGAGTCTGCGCCGGGAGGGTTCGGCGCCATCGAACCGCAGGATCTGCCGGTCTTCGAGGGCTGGGCGCAGTACTGGCAACGTTGGGTCTCGGCGGCGTTCCTCTCTGCCTATCTCGACCGCGCGGGCGCCGCCTCCTTCGTGCCGCGCCAGCCCTCCGAGGTCGCGCTGCTGCTCGACGTCTATACCCTGGAGAAGGCGCTCTACGAGGTGGCCTACGAGCTCAACAACCGCCCCGACTGGGTGCGCATACCCCTGGCCGGCATCCGCGAGCTCCTCGGCCTCTCGGGTTCCCCGGAGAGCGACGCGGGGTGATCGCGTTGGCCGACGAGCTCGAAGACCTGCGCGAGCTGGCCCGACTCTGCGGCGTCCAGACCTCCTATAACGACGTCTTCGGCCGCCATGTCGAAGCTCCGCCGGAGTCGCTGCTGGCGGTGCTCTCGGCGCTCGCCGGTCCCTTCGACGGCATGGCCGACGTCGCCGGCGCGCTGGCGGCGCGGCGCGAGGAGCTCGCCGCCCGCCTGGTCGAGCCGGTGATGGTGGCATGGCACGGCGAATCGCCCCGGCTCGCGCTGCGCATCGGGGCCGGCAGGGAGCACGGCGCGCTCTCCTGCCACCTCGACCTCGAGGGAGGCGAGCGGCGCGCCTGGGCGGTGGACGTCGACGACCTGCCGGCGGCAGCGCCCGAGGTGCGCTTGCTGACGCTGCCCGAAACCCTGCCCCCCGGCTACCACACGCTCCATCTCGAGCTGGGCGGCCGCGCGGCGCGGGCCACCGTGATCTCGGCCCCGGAGCGCGCCTATCTCGGGGACGGCCGGCCGCTGTGGGGCGTCTTCCTGCCGCTCTACGCGCTGCGCACCGCGCGCGGCTGGGGAGCAGGCGACCTCTCCGACCTGGCGACTCTCGCCGCCTGGACCGCGGAGCTGGGCGGCGGAGTGGTCGCGACCCTGCCCATGCTCGCCGGCTTCCTCGACGAGCCGTACGAGCCGAGCCCCTATGCGCCGGCCTCGCGGCTGTTCTGGAACGAGCTCTATCTCGACCCGCGAAAGCTCCCCGAGGCCACGCTCTGCCCGGCGGCGCAGCGCCTGCTCGAGTCGACCGAGGTCCAGGAAGAGATCGAGGCGCTGGCGGCGATGCGCCTGGTCGATTACCCGCGCCTGCTCACCCTCAAACGCCGCATCCTCGAGGAGATGGCGCCCTGGTTCTTCGCTCACGCGGGGCCGCGGCGAGACGAGCTCGAGAGCTTCGCCGCGTCGCGCCCCGCCTTGCCCACCTATGCCGCATTCCGCGCCGTCGGCGACCGGCGGGGAGAAACCTGGCAGACCTGGCCGGAGCGGCTGCGCGAAGGGAGCCTCGCTCCGGCCGACTACGACGAGGGCGACTACCGCTACCACCTGCTGGTGCAGTGGGCGACCGACCAGCAGATGGGCGAGATGGCGCGCCAGGCGCGGCGCCAGGGCCCCGGCCTCTACCTCGACCTGCCGCTCGGCGTCCATGGCGGCTCCTATGACATCTGGCGCGAGCGCGACCTGTTCGCCGCGACCATGAGCGCCGGGGCGCCGCCCGACACTTTCTTCACCCGCGGTCAGAAGTGGGGCTTCCCGCCGCTCGTTCCCGAGCGCTTGCGCGAGCGCGGCTACGACCACCTGGTGGACTGCCTGCGCCACCATCTGCGGCATGCCGGGCTGCTGCGCATGGACCACGTCATGCAGCTCCATCGCCTGTTCTGGGTCCCCGACGGCATGGAAGCGCGCGACGGAGTCTACGTGCGCTATCCGGCCGAGGAGCTCTATGCCGTGCTGGCGCTCGAATCGCAGCGCCACCAGGCGATGATCGTCGGCGAGAACCTGGGGACCGTGCCGCCCGAAGTCAACGAGGCCATGCAGCGCCATGGCGTGCTCGGCATGTACGTGATGCAGTATGAGCTGGCGCCAGGCGGGCCGGACGCGCCGGGTGGGTCCGGTCTCACACGCGAGCCGCCGCCGCTCGTTGCCGCCAGCCTCAACACCCACGACATGCCGACGTTTCGCGGCTTCTGGGAAGGCCGGGACGTCGAGGAGCTCGAGCAGCTCGGCTTCTTCGACGGCGAGCAGGCGCGCGCCGAATGCGCCCGGCGCGCTGCCCTGCGCGAGCTGCTGGCGGCGGCGCTGCCGGCCGGGAGGCACGGCGGGGGGAAGGATCTCTGTCTTGCCGTGCTCCACGACCGTCTCGAGCACCTGGCGCGCAGCGGCGCCAGGCTGCTGGTGATCAACCTCGAAGACCTGTGGGGTGAAACCTTGCCGCAGAACGTGCCCGGCACCCGCGACGAACGGCCCAACTGGCGCCGCAAGGCCCGCCTCGCCTTCGAGGAATTCTCCGTCCGCGGCGACGTGGTGGAGACTCTGCGCCGCATCGACGAGCTGCGGCGGCGGCTCTAGAACCAAAATGGTCCGTGCGCCCAGGCGGTGGCAAGCTAGAACGAAACTCACCTGCCCTGAGAGGGAGGGGGCGTCCCCTTCCCCCCCGGCGCCGCCGGGCAGGGACCCGGCGGCCTCGGAAAGCCAGGGAAGGGGAGCCGTAGGGGTTGCGGGGGGCGATCCGATAGATCTGAGGCCGCCAACGCCAGTTAGCGAGCGCTGTTTCATATCTCGGGGCCGCCCACCGGCGGCGCCAACTAAGACGCTTTAGGGGGGAGCTTGAAAGCCACGACTTCGACGCCTCGTCTGCTCACCGAGCACGATCTCTACCTGTTCAACGAGGGCACCCACTATCGCCTGTACGAGAAGCTCGGCGCCCACCCGCTGCGCCGGCAGGGCGGAGAAGGCGCCCGGGCGGCCGCCCCGCGGAACGCGGATGCCGCGCTGGGTGGCGAGCAGGCAGCCCCGGAAAACGAGGAGACGCCGCGCGAGGAGGCGTGCCTGGGCACGCACTTCGCGGTCTGGGCGCCGAATGCGCAGTCGGTCTCGGTGATCGGCGACTGGAACGGCTGGGACAAGAAGGCCGATCCGCTCGCCCCGCGCGGGGGCTCTGGGCTATGGGAGGGTTTCCTGGCCGGCGCGGCGCCCGGCGCGCGGTACAAGTACCACATCGTCTCGCGCCTCCATGGCTATCGCGTCGACAAGGCCGACCCCTTCGCCTTTCACGCCGAGACGCCGCCGCAACGCGCCTCGGTGGTCTGGGACATGGCCTATGCCTGGTCGGACGGCGAGTGGATGGGCGAGCGCGCCGCACGCCAATCTCTCGGCGCCCCGATCTCCGCCTACGAGGTGCACCTCGGATCCTGGCGGCGCGTTCCGGAGGAGGGCAGCCGATTCCTCACCTACCGCGAGATCGCGCCCTTGCTGGCCGAGCACGTGCGCCGCCTGGGCTTCACCCACGTGGAGCTCATGCCGGTCATGGAGCACCCGTTCTATGGCTCGTGGGGGTACCAGGGGACCGGCTACTTCGCCGCCACCAGCCGCTACGGCACGCCGCAGGATCTGATGTATCTGATCGATTACCTGCACGGCCAGGGGATCGGGGTCTTCCTCGACTGGGTGCCTTCGCATTTCCCCACCGACGAGCACGGCCTGGCCTTCTTCGACGGCACCCACCTCTACGAGCATGCCGACCCGCGCCGCGGCGTGCAGCCCGACTGGGGAAGCTTGATCTTCAACTACGGCCGCCGCGAGGTGCGCAGCTTCCTGATCAGCAGCGCCGCCTTCTGGCTGGACCGCTACCACGCCGACGGCCTGCGCGTCGACGCCGTCGCTTCGATGCTCTATCTCGACTACTCGCGCCACCAGGGAGAGTGGATCCCCAATCGCTTCGGCGGGCGCGAGAACCTGGAAGCGATCGAATTCCTGCGCGAGCTGAACTCCGAGGTCTACGGCTCCTTCCCCGCGGTCCACACTATCGCGGAGGAGTCGACGGCCTGGCCGATGGTGTCGCGTCCCGTCTATCTCGGCGGGCTGGGATTCGGCATGAAGTGGGACATGGGATGGATGCACGACACCCTCTCTTACCTGGAGAAGGACCCGATCCACCGCCGTTTTCATCACAACCAGCTCACCTTCCGCAGCCTCTACGCCTGGAACGAGAACTTCGTCCTGCCGCTCTCGCACGACGAGGTGGTGCACGGCAAGGGATCGCTTCTCGCCAAGATGGCCGGCGATCCCTGGCAGAAGCGCGCCAACCTGCGCTTGCTCTTCGCCTGGATGGTCGCGCAGCCGGGCAAGAAGCTGCTCTTCATGGGCGCGGAGCTCGCCCCGTGGCAGGAATGGAACCACGACGGCAGCCTCGACTGGCGCCTGCTCGACGACCCGGCGCACGCCGGCATCTGCCGCTGGCTGGAGGACCTCAACCGCCTCTACCGCGAGCGTCCCGCCCTGCACCAGCTCGACTGCCGGCCCGAGGGCTTCTCCTGGATCGACGGCTCCGATGCCGAGAACAGCGTCCTCGCCTTCGCCAGGCTCGCCGGGGCCTCGTCCGCCACGCAGCCCGGGTCCGACGCGCCACCGGACGCCGACGCCGGGGCTGAAGACTCGGCGCCCGGCTCAGACGCGTCGCCCGAGGCGCCCGAGCCCGCTGCCCCGCCGCCGCCGATCGTCGTGGTGTTCAACTTCACGCCCATCCCGCGCACCAACTACCGCATCGGCGTTCCGGAAGGCGGCTTCTGGCAAGAGATCCTCAACAGCGACGGCGCGCACTACGGCGGCAGCGGCCAGGGCAACTTCGGCGGCGTCGAGGCCTCGCCCCTGCCCCTGCACGGCCGCACACACTCGCTGACCCTGACCCTGCCCCCGCTCGGCGCCCTCTTCCTCGAGCCCCGGCGCGCCGGCAGCGCCCAGCGGTCGAAGAGCGCCGGCAAGGCCGAGAGTGCCGAGCGGGCGGGCGCGGCGGAGCAGGCGGACGGCGCCGAGCGGGCAGACAACGCCCGGCAGGCGGACGGCGCCAAGACCCGATGACGCGCTTGATCTGCGTCCACGGCCTCCAGCTGCCGCGGAAGATGGCGGCAGCGTTGAGCCGCGAGGTCCACACCTGGGCCGAGGCCCTCCGCGAGGGGTGGCGGAGCGAGGGGCTGGGGCGGGCCGAGAAGGAGCGGTTCCCCGCGGGAGCAGAACCCGCGGGTGCTGGCTCGGGGGCGTGAGCGACCGCCCCCTCCTGCTCTCCTGCGAGGGGCTCACCCGCGGCTACGTCGCCCGGCCGCTCTTCTCCGACCTCTCCTTCGGGCTCGCCGAGGGCGACCGGGTCGGGCTGGTGGGGCCGAACGGCTCGGGCAAGTCGACCCTCCTGCGCATCCTGGCCGGCCTCGAGGAGCCGGACCTCGGCACGCGGTCGCTGCGCCGCGGGGTCCGCCTGGGCTACGTCCTCCAGGACGCCGACTTCTCGACGGGAGCCGAGCACACGGTCGAGCAGGTCCTGCTGGCCGCCCTCCACGGTCTTCCGGGAGAGGACTTCGAGCGGGCCGGGCGGGTGGCGGCGACTCTCGGGCGCGCCGGCTTCGCCGACCCCGGCCAGGCCGTCGCAATGCTCTCCGGGGGTTGGACGAAGCGCCTCGCCATCGCCCGCGAGCTGGTGCGCGAGCCCGACATCCTGCTTCTGGACGAGCCCACCAACCATCTGGATTTGGATGGGATCCTCTGGCTGGAGGCGCTCCTCGGGTCGTCGTCCCAGGCCTTCCTGGTGGTGAGCCACGACCGTTATTTCCTGGAGCGCGTCGCCAACCGCATGATGGAGATCGACCGCCGCTACCCTGACGGGTTCTTCACGGCCCAGGGCGGCTACAGCGAGTTCCTGGAGCGGCGCGACGAGGCGCTGCGCGGCCAGGCCGAGTACCAGGCGAGCCTGGCCAACCGGGCGCGCCGCGAGCTCGAGTGGCTGCGCCGGGGCGCCAAGGCGCGGACCACCAAGGCGAAGGGGCGGATACAGTCGGCTGGACGACTCCTCGACGAGCTGGCCGAGCTACGCGAGCGGACCGCCGGGGGCGCCCCCGCCGGCATCGACTTCGCCGCCTCGGGGCGAAAGACCAAGAAGCTCCTCCTGGCCCGCGGGCTCGAGAAGTCGTTTGGCGAGCGCAGGATCGTCGACGGCCTCGACCTGCTGCTGACCCCCGGGACACGGCTCGGGCTCCTGGGTCCGAACGGCAGCGGCAAGACGACCCTTCTGAACCTGCTCGCCGGGAGGCTCGCTCCCGACGGCGGCGAAATCGAGCGCGCACAACAGCTCGCCGTGGTCTTCTTCGAGCAGGGGCGGGAGAGCCTCGACCAGGCGATGAGCCTGCGGCGTGCGCTCGCGCCCGAGGGCGACTCGGTGGTCTACCGCGGCCGCGAGGTCCACGTCGCCGCCTGGGCGAAGCGCTTCCTCTTCCGCTCCGAGCAGCTCGACACCCCGGTCGCCCGACTCTCCGGGGGCGAGCGGGCGCGCATCCTCATCGCCCGCCTGATGCTCCGGCCGGCCGACCTCCTCATCCTGGACGAGCCGACCAACGACCTCGACATCCCTACCCTCGAAGTCCTGGAGGAGAGCCTCCTCGAGTTTCCCGGGGCGCTGGTCCTGGTCACCCACGACCGCTACCTCCTCGACCGCGTCGCGACCGTGATCCTCGCCCTCGACGGCCGGGGCGGCGCCGAGTATTTCGCCGACTCCGCGCAGTGGGAGGCGGCGCGCCAGACCTCTCCTACGCCCGCACGCTCCGAGCCGGTGTCCAGGTCCATTGGCCGCCCGGCGCCGAAGAGGCTCTCCTACCAGGAGAAGAAGGAGTGGGAGGGGATGGAGGCGAGGATCTTGGAGGCTGAGGACAGCCTGGCCGCCCGCGAGGCCGCGCTCGCCGACCCCAAGGTAGGCGCCGATCCCGCCGCCCTCCAAGAGCGCTACCAGGCCGTCGAAGGGACGAGAGCCCAGATCGAGCGCCTCTACGCCCGATGGGCCGAGCTCGAGGCGAAGCAGCGGTAAGAGCAGGTAGAGCGAAAGCGCATGCCTGAACAGGGAGTAGATTCCTCAGATCGCAGGGGAGCCGCGATGGTATTCAAGAATCTCGAGCGGGCATCGGCTTGAATCCGCAAGTGTAAATATCGCCATTCATCGTCCTCCTGCGGCTCCTGGAAGGGCCGGCAGCCGACCGAGCGTCTTGTAATATGCGAGCCGGCGCGCATCTTGCTTTCCAGAACTTGCAATGGCCGACCGGCGAGCATAGACTCGCCCCCGTACCCGATGCGGGAGGCCACTATGCCGAGATTGAAAATCGTTTTCCTCGTGGCTTTCCTGACGGCCACCGCCGCCGCCGCCCAGGGGATCTCGAACCTCAGCATCTCCGGCAACCAGGCGACCGCCACCATCGACCTGCCGGGGGTCGCCGCCGACCTGTCGCTGACCTTCGAGGGGGTCGTCGGCCTCACTCCGCAGAACCTGGGCCTCTCGGCGCGCCTGGTCGATCCGCTCGCCCTGCTGGCGCGGCTTCCCGCCGGGGGCTTGTTGAGCATTCCCGTGGCCTTCCCGGTCGAGGTGAGCATCCACCCGCCGCCGGCCGGCGGCCTGTCCTTCAGCGGTATCCAGAGCCTGGAGCTCCACGTCTATAACTTGAACCTCACTCCCGGCAGCCCGTTGCGGCTGTTCTCCTCCTCCGGCGGGAGCGCCTTCCACGACATAACCGGCGCCATCGGATCGGGGAGCTATCGCGCCCGCGGCACCGAAGGCTCTTTCTCGGATTTCCTCATCGTCGCCGACCTGCGGCCAGCCGCCACGGTGATCAACGAGAAATTCGACGCCGTGGACAGCCTGCTCGCGGCCGACGGCGGCCTGATGCCCGCCGCTCTGGCCAGCGACCTGACCAGCAAGATCCACGCCGCGCGGGCCATGTATGCCGGCGGAGACCTGATCGGCGCCTCCCGCGCCGTCGGCGCCTTCGCCGACACGGTGCGCAACAGCGGCGGCGCCATTCCGGACGTCTGGCGCGCCAGCGGCGACCTGACCAACGCCGCCGGGCTGCTGCGCGCCGCCGCCTCGACCTTGCAGTTCAGCCTCAACCTCGCGTCCGGCGGCAGCTAGCCCCCAGGGCCGCGGGATGCCTGCCCGCGTCACACTCCACCTGCCCGATGCTCCGGCCGAGGTCGTGGCTCTGCGCGACGGCCGCGAGTACGTCATCGGCCGCGGCGTCGATTGCGACGTGGTGGTCGAAGACGAGCGGGTCTCCCGCCGCCACGCCGTCCTCGCCCCGACCGAGTCCGGCTGGAGCCTCACCGATCTTGCCAGCAAGAACGGCAGCCTGGTCGACGGCGTGCCGGCGCAAGGGCTGACCCTGCCGCAGCGCTGCTGGCTGAGCCTGGGCGGGCTGGTCGCCAGCTTCGAGCAGCTCTCCGAGGAGGAGAGCCGGGCGCGGGCCGAGGAGCGGCTGGAGCGCTGGCGGACCTCGATCGAGACGCAGCGCCGCCTGGCCGCCCCCGGGAGCCTCGACGAGCTGCTGCGCAGCGTGCTCGACTCCGTGCTCGAGCTGTCGGGAGCCGAGCGCGGCTTCGTCCTGCTGGCCCGCTCCGATGGCGAGCTCGAGATCGCCGCGGTGGCCGGCCTCGCGCCGCCGGACCTCGCGCAACCCGAGTTCTCCGGCAGCATTGGCGCCGTCGAA
Organism: Thermoanaerobaculia bacterium; assembly: GCA_035544895.1. Classification (GTDB taxonomy): domain Bacteria; phylum Acidobacteriota; class Thermoanaerobaculia; order Multivoradales; family UBA5704; genus JASLEW01. Next base: position 150,214 of record DASZZM010000059.1, on the reverse strand, counting down.
CAGGTGCTGGCGACGGGCCGGCCCCTCGCCACCTCCGATGCCATGGTCGAGACCTCCCTGCGGGCGCGTGCCAGCGTCGTGAGCGGCGCCATCCGCGCCATGGTCTGCGTGCCGGTGCGCGCCCTCGACCGCACGATCGGCGCGGTCTATGCCGACAGCCGCAAGGAGGGGAGCGCCTTCACCGACCTCGATCTCGAGATCCTCGAGACGCTCGGCTCGCACGCCGCCCTGGCCATCGCCGTCACCCGCATGGACGAAGAGCTGAGCCGGCTGGTCGCCACGCTGCCGGCCGAGCTCGACCTCTCGCCGCAGGGCCGGCAGCGGCTGGTGGCCGAGATCGAGCAAGCCCGGCTGCGCGCTCGCTCTCCCCTGCGGCCCGTGCAGGAAGCGGGTTCGCCGCCGGCAGCCGAGCCGCCGGCGCCGGCCATGCTGCAGACATCGCCAACAGCGCAAACATCGCCAACAGCGCAAACATCGCCCATAGTATCGGCGGCGCCCGCAGCGCGGGCGCCAGCGCCCACCGCGCCGTCCGCAGGGTTGGCATCGTCCGCGGGCGAAGCGCCGCCCGCCCCGCCACGCGCCGCGCGCCGTCCACCGTCCACGACCTGGGGAGGAGTGCTCGCCGCGCACCAGGGGCGGCGTCCCGGAGTGGCGCGGTGAGGCCCCATGGCCAGCCTCCCGGGCCGGCGTCGAGCCGTGCGGATGCGGCTGCCGAGAGGGTGTCCACCGCAACCCCGGCCGGCTCAGCCGGCACGGCTGCAAATACTGCGCGGGAAGGCTCCCCTGCCGGAATCAGCGGGATGGCGACCCGCACCAGCGCCGGCGACTCCGGTTGGCTTCCCGCCGGCACCGTGGTGGCCGGGCGCTACCACATCCTGGCGGTCCTCGGCGTGGGTGGGATGGGGGTCGTCTACAAGGCCCGCGACGAGCGCCTGGCGGTCGACGTCGCGCTCAAGATCCTGCGTCCCGACATCGCCGCTCAGACCCATCTGCGCGAGCGCTTCCGCCAGGAGCTGCTGCTGGCGCGCCAGGTCACCCACCGCAACGTCGTGCGCATCCACGACCTCGGCGAGGACGGCGATCTGCTCTTCCTCACCATGGACCTGGTGGCTGGCCGCTCGCTGCGCGAGATCCTCGAGAAGGAAGTTCCGCTCCCGGCCGGGCGGGCGGTGGCGGTCGCCGGCCAGCTTGCCGAGGCGCTGGCCGCCGCACACGCCGAAGGTGTCGTGCACCGCGATCTCAAGCCCGAGAACGTCCTGGTCGATGGCAGCGGGCGGGCTTACATCACGGATTTCGGGGTGGCTCGCTCGCTGCTGGCCGCGGGTCTGACCCATGGGCAGCCGGCAGCCGGCCTCACCTGGGCCGGCGCCGTCGTCGGCACGCCCGACTATCTTTCGCCGGAGCAGGCGCGCGGCGAGCCGGTGGACGGACGCAGCGACCTCTACGCCCTGGGCATCGTGCTCTTCGAGATGCTCTCCGGCAAGCTGCCGTTCGCCGGCGGCACCTTTGCCGAGCTCCTGGCGCAGCGCATCAGCGGCACGGCGCGCGACCTGCGGCAGGTCGGAGTCGAGGTCCCGGCCCGCCTGCGGGCGATCGTCCGGCGCTGCCTGGAGCGCCAGCCTTCCCGCCGTTACCAGAGCGCCGGCGAACTGGCCTCCGACCTGGCCGGGAGCATCGCGGGTTCCCGCTCCGCCCCTGGCGCCTGGCAACCCGCCTGGCATCCTGGCTCTGCCTCCCTGGGCGGCGGTTCTGCTCCGGCACCGTCGCGGGTCTGGCTCGGCGGGCTGCGCCGGCCCGCGCGGGAATGGGTCACGCCGCGCGTCTGGCTGGCCGCGGTCACGGCCCTGCTCTTCCTGGCGCTCGCCGCCTTCGCCTGGTGGCTGGCGCGGTCCCGATTGACGCGCGGCGCTCGGCCGGCGGCGGTCGCGAGCGCCGGTGCCGCTCTCCCCGGCCGCGGCGCTCCCGAAGCCGCCCGTCCGCGCCACGTCGTGGCCGTGCTGCCGCTCGCCGACGAGACCGGAAGATCCGACCTGGGATGGAGCTCGGCCGGGATGGCCGAGATGCTCGCCGCCTCGCTGGCCGAGAGCCCCGCCCTACGGGTGGTCGACAGCTTGCGTCTGCTGCGCGCCGTCGAGGACCTGAAGCTGCCGCCCGGCCGCCTGCCGGTGGGCGAGCTGCGCCAGCTCGCCGACCTCGTCGAGGCCGACCGCCTGGTGACCGGCGCCGTCCGGGCGAGCGCGGGCAGGGTGCGGGTCGACCTCAGCCTGGTGGCGGCCGACCTGCCGGCACTCCCCGCCCGGGCGCTGCACGCCGAGGGCGCTGCCACGGCCGAGGTCTTCCGCCTGGTCGGCGAGCTCGGGGCGCAGCTGCGCAAGCAGCTCGAGGTCGCCCCGGGCGCCGAGAGATCTCCCGTGCTCACCTCCTCGCCCGCCGCCATGGCGGCCTACACGCAGGGAACCGCACGGCTGTTACGCGCCGATAGCCTGGGCGCCGCGCCCTTACTGGAGCGCGCGGTCGGCGCCGACCCCGCCTTCACCGCCGCATGGGTGCGGCTGTCCGGCTGCTACCAGGGTCTCGGCTACTCGGAGAAGGCGCAAGCGGCTGCCGCGCGAGCCGTTGCTTTGCTCGGCGCCGGCAGGAGCCGCATCGCCTACGAGGCGCGGGCGCAGGAGGCGCTGCTCGCCGGCAAGCCGGAGGCGGCGCAGGAGATCCTGCGCCAGCTGGTCAAGAGCTATCCCAACGATCTCGAGGCGCGCCTCGCCCTGGCCGAAGCCTACGGGGAGCAGGGCAACCTGCAAGCGGCGGTCGACGGCCTGCGCCAGGTGGTCAAGCTCGATCCCAACCACCCGCGGGCCTGGTTCCTACTCGGCAAGTACACCGTCAAGCAAGGAGAGCCGCGGCGAGCGATCGACGACCCGCTGGTGCACGCCCTGGTGGTGCAGAACCGGCTGGGCAGCGATCAGGGCAAAGCCGACGTGCTCAATGCCATCGGGGTCGCCTACCAGCAGCTCGGCGACCTCGACCGTTCGGCCGAGAGCTACCGCCAGGCGGCCGCCACGCGCCTGCGCATCGGCGACCGCCGGGGATACGCCACCAGCTTGAAGAACATTGCGACCCTCGCCTTCATCCGCGGCGACCACGCCGCGGCCGAGCGTGACCTCAAGCAGGCGCTCTCCATCCTGCAAGGAATCGGCGACAAGGCGGGCATCGCCGAGCTCTACAACGCCTTCGGCGGGCTCGACGAGGAGCGCGGCCGCTACGATCGCGCCCTCGACGACTACCGGCGCGGGCTGCAGCTGCGCCGCGACCTCGGCGACCGCTTCACCCTGGCGCAGAGCCTCGACAACGTGGGCTACACCTATCATCTGCTGGGCGACGACGACAACGCCATGGTGTACTGGCAACAGGCCCTCGAGCTCCACCACGCCGCCGGCAACCGCCGGGGGACGATCAAGACCACCCAGAACATCGGGCAGCTCCAGCTCGCGCAAGGCAAATGGGCGGCGGCGCTCAAGTCGTTCCTCGACACCCTGGGCGAGAGCCGCGAGCTGCGCATCAAGGAAACCTCTGCCGTCTCCCTCGGCTTTCTCGGCCGGGTGGCGCAGTACCAGGGGCGCTACCAGGCCGCGCTGGCCTCCTACGGAGAGGCGCTGGCCCTGGTGCGCGAGCTGGGCGACCGGCGGGGCGAGACGGAGTTCACCCTCTATGCCGCCGAGGCCCTGGCGGAGATCGGCATGCGCGAGGCGGCCGGCGAGCGTCTGGGGCAAGCGGCAAAGTGGCTGGAGGCCGCCGGCCAGGACCAGGACGACGAGCAGCTCGCCCAGCTCGCCAGCCTGCGCGGCGAGAGCGCCTTGCGCCGCGGCGACGCGGCGGCGGCGCGCGCCTCCTTCCAGCTGGCCGCGCGGCGTGCCGAGGCCAGCCACAGCATCACCGCCCGGCTGCAAGCGCGCCTGGGCGGAGCTCTTGCGGCGTCCGCCGCCGGCCGGCCGGGAGCGCTCGCCGAGCTGCGCGCCGTCGACGAAGAGTTGCAGCGTCTCGGCCACGCGCCCCTGTTGCTGCGCGCCGCCGAAGGGCTCGCCGCCGTGGAGCTCGCTCGCGGCCAGGCGGCCGCCGCCGAAAGCGCGGCGCGCCGCGGCTTGGGGCTCGCCGGGCAGTGCGGCTCCTACGCCGGCGCCTACCGGCTTCACCTGCTGCTCGCCAAGGCGTTGCGCGCGCGCGGCGCCGCCGCCGAAGCCGCGGAGGAGCGGCAGCGAGGCGCGCAGGAGGTCGCGCGGCTGCGCGCCAACCTGGCGCCCGACCAGCGCAAGGCCTTCGACGCCCTACCGGAGGTACGAGAGCTTGGCGAGCAAGCGCAAACAGCAGTCCGCCCCGCCGCAGCCTGAGGCGCCCGCCTCCCGGCCACGCGCCCCTCGGCAGCGGCGCGCCACCCTGCCCCTCGCCACACCGCCGGGCGACGCGCCGCCCTCGGCCGCTTCCGGTCCGGCGCCCGCCGACCGGCTGCGCGAGATCCTCGAGCGCGTCGGCCAGATCACGCGCGACAACCAGGGCCTGTTTCAAGAGCTGATGGCGAGCGAGCGCCGCTTCCGCCGCCTCGCCAAGGCGGTCTGGCAGGTCCAGGAGGAGGAACGCCGGCGCCTGGCGCGCGAGCTCCACGACGGCCTTGGCCAGAATCTGACCGCCCTCAAGTACCAGCTCGAGCTGCTGGAGCACGCGGCCGGCGACCCGCCCCCGGACCTGCGGGAGCGGCTCGGCGGCGCCGTCGAGCTCGCCGCGCGCTCCCTCGCCGACACCCGCGAGCTCTCCCATCTGCTGCGCCCGACGATCCTCGACGACCTCGGCCTGATGCCGGCGCTGCGCTGGCTGGTCCGTACGCTGCGCCAACGCACCGGGCTCGAGGTCCGCTTCTCGGGCGGCCTCGAGGACGGCGGAGCGGAGGAGCGGCTGGACTCGGATCTCGAAACCCTGGTCTTCCGCGTCGTCCAGGAAGCGCTCACCAACGTGCTCAAGCACTCCGGTGTCCAGGTTGCCGACCTCGACCTGCGCCGGCGCGGCAAGCTTCTGGCGCTGCGCATCGCCGATCGCGGCGCCGGCTTCGAAGAGGAGGCCGTCTTCGGCCAGGGCGCCGCCGCGGGGGACGGCTGCGGCCTGCGCGGCATCCGCGACCGCGTGGAGCTGTTCGGCGGCCGCTGCCGCGTGCGCTCCGCCCCGGGGAGCGGCACGTCGCTGGAGATCGAGCTGCCGCTGTCCGCGGGCGGCCGAGAGGGGTGATGGCGCCCATCCGCGTGCTGGTCGCCGACGACCACACCATCGTGCGCCAGGGCCTGGTGGGCCTGCTCAGGGCGAGCGGCGAGTGCGAGGTGGTGGGCGAAGCCGCTGACGGTCTGGAGGCGGTGGAAAAGGCGCAGTGGACCCATCCCGACGTGATCGTGCTCGACGTCAGCATGCCCCACCTGAGCGGCATCGAAGTGGTCCGCCGCATCCGCGGCGAGCTGCCCGCCACGCGCATCCTCGTCCTCACCATGCACGAGGAGGAAGAGTACGTTCTGCACATGGTGCGTGCCGGCGCGGCGGGTTACCTGGTCAAGGACAGCGCAGCCTCCGAGCTGCTCGCCGCGGTGCGGGCGCTCGCCTCCGGGCAGGACTACTTCGGCCCGCAGGCCACCAAGGTCCTCGCCGACCAGTACCGCTGGCCGGAGCACGACGCCCGCGACGCCGACTCCGACGCCGGCATCGACGTCAACCCATACGGCCGGCTCACCGATCGCGAGCGCGAAGTCTTTCACCTGGTGGTCGAAGGGCGCAGCACCAAGGAGATCGCGCGCGCCCTGGGCATCAGCTTCAAGACTGCCGAGAACCACCGCTCCCGCGTCCTCGCCAAGCTCGGCCTCAGGAATACCGCCGAGCTCGTGCGCTACGCCGCCCGCAAGGGATTGCTGACCTAGCTCAGCGGCTGCCCCCGCCGTCGGCGGCTCGCATTTAGCAGCAGCTGGTGCGAATCGTGGTGCAGGCGACCATGCAACTGCCGCAGTGGCTGCAGGTGTCGGAAGGCGGGCTCCCGCCAGCGGCCTCGAGGCTCTCCTTCTCCAATCGAAGGATGGTTTCACGGCTGATACGGATCTTCTTGAGCTGTTTTTTCATGACGTTCCCCTCACGCTCGCGAAGGGCGAGCAACATGCAAACGCGATAATAACTATAACCGAAAGCAATCGAGGAGTGAATCCTTAGTCCCGATCCTCCAGGGCGCTGTCGTGGCGGCCGGAGAGGAGGCTGCGCAGGACGACGGGCTCGACGGGCTTGACGAAGTGATAGTGGATGCCCGCCTCCTGGGAGCGCCGGCGGTCTTCCGGCTGCCCGTAGCCGGTCATGGCAACCATCAGGGCGCCGCGCAGGCCGACCTCCTCGCGCAGCTGCCGGGCGACCTGGTAGCCGTCGAGGCCGGGCAATCCGATGTCGAGCAGGATCACCTCCGGCCGCTCGCTGCGCGCCACCTCGATGGCCGCCGCGCCGTCGTGAACCACGCTGACGCGGTGGTTCCACAGGCGCAGCAGGGTCGCCAGGCTCTCTGCCGCGTCCACGTTGTCCTCGACGACCAGGACGCGGATGCTGCGGGCCCGGGCCGGGAAGCGCGGGTCCGCCGGGCCGGCCGGGCCTTCGCCCACCAGCTCGAAGCCCCGTCCGGGCAGGCGCACCACGAACTCGCTCCCCTGGCCGAGCCCGGCGCTATGCGCCTCGACACTGCCGCCGTGCATCTCGACCAGGCTGCGCACCAGGGTCAAGCCGATCCCCAGGCCTCCCTCGGAGCGGGCCAGCGAGCCGTCCGACTGGACGAAGGGCTCGAAAACGCGGCCCAGCACGTCGGCCGGCACGCCGATGCCGGTGTCGCGCACTCGCACCACGACCTCCGCCCCGGCGCGTACGGCGGTGAGCCGGATGCGTCCCTCGGGCATGGTGTACTTGGCAGCATTGTCGAGCAGGTTGGCGAATACCTGCTCCATCCGGGTGGGATCGACCTCCAGGCGCACCGGCGATGGCGGCAGCTCGACCACCAGGTCATGGCCGCGCGCCTCGATCAGCGGGCGGGTGGCCTCGACGGCGCGCTCGACGATGGTGCGCAGGTCGATCGCTTCCTTGCGCAGCCGGATGTTGCCGTGGGTTATACGCGAGACGTCGAGCAGGTCGTCGACCAGGCGCGCCAGGTTCTTGACCTGCCGCTCGACCATCGCGCGCGAGGCGTGAAAGGAAGCGTCGGCGGTCTCCACCTGGCGCATGAGCTCGACGGCGTTGCGGATCGGCGCCAGGGGGTTGCGCAGCTCGTGCGCCATCATGGCGAGGAACTGGTCCTTGCGCCGGTCCGCGGCGAGCAGCTCTTCGGCCCGCTGGCGCAGCTCCTCTTCGAGCCGCTTGTGGCTGGTGATGTCGACCTGGGTGCCCCAGATGCGGACCAGGCAGCCGTTCTCGACCACGCCGGTCAGGTGGTTGAGGAAGTGCCTGAGAGTGCCATCCCGGTCGTTGCCCTGCCACTCCGCGCCGCTGAGCTGATAGCCCGAGCGGATGAAAGTGCGCAGGTGCTCGACGTGCCGCGCGTCGGAGCGCGGCAGGAGGTGCTCGAGGCGCGTCCCGATCATTTCGCTGGGGCTCGGCAGCCCGTGGATCTGGGCCATCACCAGGTTGCTCTCGGCCACCACGCCGTCGCGATAGAAGATCTCGATCTGCTCGTCCTCCGGAAAGTCGATGGGCATCGGCCGCGCCAGCTCGGCGCGCCAGATCCCCTCCGAGCTCTGCTCGACGAAGGCGCGGTAGCGCTCCTCGGAGTCGCGCAGCGCGCGCTCGGTGCGCACCTGGGCGGTGACGTCGCGCAGGACCAGGACGCTGCCGCACGGCCCGTCGTCGTCGCGGACCGGGATCAGAGTGATGTCGAGCAGCCTTTCGCCGCCGCGGGCGTCGGCGCACAGGGCGCGCTGGGTGACGCTGCCGTCCGCCGCGGCCGCGGCCGCCACCGCCGCCACCGAATCGTAGCCCTGCCCGCCGCCGGCCGGCAGGTCGAGCGGTCCGCGCGTGCCCTCGTCGAGCAGCGCCGCCGCCTCGGCGAGCGGCCGGCCGCGCACGTCTTCGAGGTCCTTTCCCGTCAAGGCCTCGGCGGCCCGGTTCATGAAAGTCACGCGGCCGCCGGCGTCGAGCGCGATGACCGCGTCCGCCAGGTTGGCGACTGCCGCCTGCCGCCATCGCTGCTCCGCCAAGTCGACCCGTGTCATGTCTTTTTTGTCCTTGGGCCTGATTTCTCCTGCAAGAGGTCTGCCGGGCGGGAAGGTCTCTCGGCTGCCCCGCAGAACCGCGGGCGGCGCGTTCTTATGCTTGGGGCCTATAATTGCGCCGTGAGACGACCGCTGGAGATCGATATGAAGCCGCGATTCATCATCTTTGCCTTCGCCATCCTCTTTCCTGTTCTCGCGCTCGGCCAGAGCCTCGGTCCGCTCGTCCAGCCCGGCTCCGGCCTCGCCGGTTATCTCGAGAAGCGAGACGCCGCGGCGGCGGAAGCGCCGCGCGTGGCGGACACCTACGGGCTCCGGCCGCTCGCCGAGCTGCTCGCCGCCGATCCGCAGGCGCAGGCGCGCCTAGCGGAGCTGCGCGCCTGGAACCAGGCCCGGCGCGTGCCGCTGCGCAACGGCTTCGACCGTGTCCTGCCGGCGCCCGCGGCCGTCCAGCTGGCCGCCGAGCAACTCGACACCCCGCTCGCCGAGCACGCCGGCGGCATGGTGGCGCAACCGACCTTCGATCGCCTGGCCTGGGGCGCCGCCGTGCGCGTCGAGCAAGCCTGGCGCCTGCGCCTGCACCTCGCCCGGGTCCACCTGCCGCAAGGGACGCGTCTGTGGGTGCATGGCGAGGGCGAATCGGTGGGGCCTTTCGGTGCCGAGCTGATCGCGCCGGACGGCGGGTTGTGGACGCCGAGCGTCGCCGGGGAGAACGCAGCGATCGACGTCGACGTGCCGGCCCGGGCGCTGGCCGCGGGCGCGCGGGCCTCCTTCACCATCGACCGCGTGGCCCAGCTCTTTGCGGTCGACTCCGACGGCCAGCCCGTCGAGGCCGCCGCCGGCACCTCGGCGGCGGGCATCGAGCCCAAGCTCGGGGCCTGCAACGTCGACTCGAGCTGCGCCTCGACCAGGGACTTCCCCGGCGTCTTCGACGACCGCCATGCCATTGCCCGCCTCGTGTTCATGGACGGCGGCTCCAGCTTCCTGTGCACCGGCAGCCTGCTCAACGACACGGCCACTGACTTTGCCCCCTACATGCTGACCGCCAACCACTGCATCTCCACTCAGGCGTCGGCCAGCAGCCTGGAGGCCTTCTGGGATTACTTCACGGATTCTTGCAACGGCACTGCCCCATCGCTCGGCTCGGTGCCGCGCAGCAACGGCTCGCAGCTGCTGGCCACCGGCAGCGCCGGCAACGCGAGCGACTACACCCTGCTGAATCTCAACCAGTTGCCGCCGGGGCGTGTCTTCCTGGGCTGGAACGCCGACTCCAACGCGGCGCCGGACGGCACGCTGCTGTACCGCCTGTCGCACCCCGAGGGCCAGACGCAGAACTACGTCGTGACCCAGTCGAACTCTTCGGTGCAGGCGTGCGGGCGGCAGTTCCGGCCGAGGTTCCTCTATTCGAGCTTCGTCCAGGGCGGCACGTTCGGCGGCAGCTCCGGCTCGCCCCTGATGCTGCGCAACGGACAGGTGGTGGGGCAGCTCTATGGCGGATGCGGCAACCCCGACGACTGCAGCCCGCTGCAATACACGCTCGACGGCGCCTTCGCGGCGAGCTTTCCGGCGCTGCAGCCGTTCCTCGACAACGGGTCCGGCGGGGGCGGGTGCAGGGCGGACCAGTTCTCGCTCTGCCTGCTGGGCGGACGATTCCGTGTCCAGGTCGCCTGGCAGAACCAGTACAACAACACCGCGGGCTCCGGCAATGCGATCGCGAGCAGCGACTCGACCGGGTTCTTCTACTTCTTCGACCCCTCGAACTATGAGCTGATCTTGAAGATCCTCAACTTCGGCAACGTCATCAAGGTCTTCTACGGCCAGCTCACCGATCTGCACTTCACCATCACCGTGACCGACACCGTCAGCGGGACGATCAAGACCTACTCCAACACGCCCGGCAACTGCGGCGGCATCGACCAGGCCGCCTTCCAGCCCGACAAGGCCCTGCCGCAGCCCGCGGGCGGCTGCGTGCCCGACGCCGCCACCCTCTGCCTGCTCGGGAACCGGCTGGCCTTGCGGGTCGCCTGGACCAACCAGTACAACAACACGTCGGGCCAGGGAGCGCCGCAGACGCTGAGCGACGAGTCGGGGCTGTTCACGTTCACCGACCGGACCAACGTCGAGCTGGTCGTCAAGGCGCTCGATTTCAACGGTCAGCTGCGCATCTTCTACGGCGCCCTGTCCGACCTCGACTACACCATCACCGTCACCGACACGGCGACCGGCCGGGTCAAGAGCTACCACAACCCCGGAGGACATTTCTGCGGCGGGATCGATAATAGTGCGTTCTAGCCTTTACCGGCGGCGGACTTCGAAGTTCACCGTGAGCGTGTAGTAGACGCGGATGGGTTTTCCTTGCAAGGTTGCCGGCTTGAAGCGCCAGTCGCAGATGGTGTCGAGGGCGCTGGCGTCGAGTCCGGCAGAAGGGCCAGGCCGCAGGAGGGTAACGTTGCGCAGCACGCCGGTCTCGGTCAGGATGCTCTCGATGAGGACCTTGCCCCCGATCCGCAAGTTCCTGGCGTAATCAGGGAAAGCGGGGATCCGGCCACTGAGGCGCTCGGGTTTCGTGACCTCGCCCTCCGCGTGTTCCAGATTGGTGCACCGCTCGCGCGACGCCACCTGTGCCCCCCAAGGGTGGCGCATCAACAGGGCGCCCGGTGCGCCGAAAGCCGAGAGCTCGGCGCCAAAGAGGCGCGGCTCCAGAGTCTGTGCCGCCTGAAACCGGCAGATTGCCGGGTCGTCGCGGCCGAGACCGGCTTCGGAAAGGGCCTTGAGCGCCAGGGCCACCCCTAGGAAGGCCCGCGTCTGCTCGGCGTCGTTTTCGGAGTCCTTCCACATCCTGTTGAGCGTCCTGTCCGCTTCCGCGAAGCGGCCGGCCTTGAGCATTCCGAGGGGTTCGGCCAGCGGGCTCTTGCTGAAATCGGCGAGCCGATCGAGCGGTTGCTGGGGCGGGACCCTCAGCTCGTAGAACGAGGCGACCGGACCGGCGCCGGACTGGGCAGGCGTGAACCGCCAGCCACGCATCGCCTCGAGAACGACGTAGGTCAGGGCTGGGAAGGTGCTCGCGGCGACGACCGGCTCTTGCACCCTGCCCTCCCCGTCGACGATCGCTTCCACTCGGATTCCCCGCGGGACGGTGCGAAACGTGCCGGACATCTTGGCCTCGGCGCCGGCAACTCTGCGCGCCGGGGTGAGCGGGCCGCCGTCGTCACCTTCGCGCCGGACGAGGAGGCCGTCCGGCGCCTGGCCGAGCTTCCGCGGCGAGGTGCCGGCGAGGCGCCGGCCCGGAGCGCCGTAGTGGGATGGATCGGGCACGCAGCCCATCCACCCCGCCTCCTGCCAGTGCCAGAGGGCGTCCTCGTCCCGTCCCTGACCCGCCTCGGCCACCGCGAGCTGGGAGACGAAAGTCACGAGATCGCCTCCTTTGTCTTGAAGGTAGGCGGCGATCGCGGCGCGGGCCTTCGCTTCGGCCGCCGCCCAGTCCCCGCGGCTGAGCAGCCGGTCGATCTCCTGGCAAGGCTCGCAAGAGGGTCGCTTGAGGAGCTTGCCCGGGGAAGGGGCCGGAATCGAGCCCTTGTCGACGATCGAATTGCCGGCCGGCGGCGCCTCTTGCGCCGCAAGGGTCGAGGCGACCGGCAAGCAGAGCCATAGGAGGCGGGCGATGCGCTTCATCTGGTCTCCGAGATCCCCACCACGGCACACGGCTGATTTATCAGGCGATTTTATCAGTTGCTCAGGATCCCGAACCTGCTAACCCCCGCCAAATCACCCGGCGCCTGGCGGGCGGCCCGCGACCCGCTGCATGAACTGGTAGCGCGGCAGCAGCAGGGGAGGGGAGCCCTGCTCATAGGCCACGACCACCCAGCGCAGCCGGCCGCGGATGCGCCGGCGCAGGCGCTCGGCCCCGGCCGGCCTCGAGCGGCTGAAGTCGTCGAGCCTGCCGAAGAAGACGGCGCGGCGCGGCGCCAGCTCGTAGCGCACCCACAGCGCCCCGCCATGCAGCGGATTGCCGCCTTCGACGAGAAGGTACGGCTCGTCCGCCGGCAGCGCCCGCCGGATGAGCTCGACGCCGGCGATGTAGCGGGCTCCCAAGCAGCGCTGGCGGGACGCCACGCTGGTTTCGCCGCCCGCGACTCGGGCCGTGCGCAGGGCCAGCGCCGCCCTGTCCCAGGCCCCGGCCAGCGCCGGCCGCGTCGATACGGCCAGGAAGAAGGCCAGCAGCGCCAGGGCCAGCCATGACCACGGCGCGGGGAAGCGCCATGCTTGCCGCCGTGCGTGCGCGGCCGGATCCTCGTGCATCAGGATGATGCCCGGGACCACAGGCCCGTCCGCCGCAGGACGTCCGCCAAGGCGATGGCGAGCGAGACGAGCAGCGGCACCATCCCGTGGAACAGGAAGCGCTCCCAGGTCACGCTGGCGATGTAGGTCGGCAGCCAGTGCACCGAATAGACGGCCCACGCCATCGCCGGCGGCGCCGCGGCGGCAATCAGCAGGCGCCGCGCAACCGGGCGCCGCAGCGCGCGCCAGCCGGCGACGAGGACGGCAGGGGCCATCCACCAGAATGCGGTCCAGCCTTCCCAGTCATACATCTTCGATAGCATCACCGGGACGACCTGGGGCAGGCGGGTGAACGCCGCCGGCCAGAAGTCGGCGGGCCGCACGAAACCGGGATAGTTCTCGTCCTCGCGGTTGGGAATGCCGGCGCGCCAGGCGACGAGAAGCGCGATCGCCAGCACGACCGGCAGGCCTGCCGCGGCGAGACGCCGCAGGGGGAGCCTCCCGCCAACCCCCCGGCCGGATTTCTCAGCCGCACCGCTTGCGGTACCCGCGGCAGGGGATCCGTGGACCATCCGAGTTGGCCCCGATCCGCGCAGCCGCGGCCGCGGCGCCAGGGAGACGACACAACCGAGCAGGAGGGCGAGAACGGCATAGGGCAGGCCCTCGTTCTTGGTGAGGACGGCCGCGCCGAGCAGCAGCCCGGCCGCCAGCCCGTCGCCGGACCGCGCCCTGCCGGCAAGCAGGAGGAGGAGCCCGGCGCCGTAGAAGCAGGCGAGAGGCAGGTCGCTGTAGGCGCTGTTGGCGCCTCCTTCACCTTTCATCATGAAGGGGATGAGGGAGGCGGCGAGCGTGACGAGCGCGGCGGGAGCCCGGCCGGCCCAGCGCCTCGCGCCGTCGTACGCGACGAGCAGAAGGGCTGGCAGGAACGCCGCGTAGAGGGCGCGGAAGGCATGGCCATCGTCGGGCGTGCCGAAGACTTCCATCTCCGCCACCTGCGCCAGGGGCAGGAGCAGAGGGTACTGCGGGTGAGTGATGAACCATTGCCCCTCGCGCAGCACCGCCGCGTCGACGGTTGCCGCGGCGCGGACGTAGCGGGCCTGCGCGCACCAGGTCATCCGGCCGTCCCAGTCCTTGACCGGGTCGGTCACGGCGTCGAGCAGCACGCCTAGACAGACCGCCGCCGCGATGACCGCGCACGCCGCCACCAGCAGGCCGCCCGGATCGAACGGGCGGCGCCACGGCCACCGTCCCACCCGACCCGCGCGCCGCTCCTTGCCGCGCCGGTCCCGCCGCCACAGCCGCGCCCCCCAGGCCGCCAGACCGGCCAGGACCGGGGCCGCGGCGACCGCCAGGATGGCCGGCCGGCGCAACGGAACGCCCGCGAAATGAGACAGCGCGTACAGCCCGCCGCCCACCGTGGCGACCCCCAGCAGGTAGGCATAAGCGAGGCGCCGCGGCAGCGGCAGGCGCCGCAGCCCCGGGGCGAGCCCGCAGACCGCCAGGCCCGGTGCGGTGAACAGGGCCACGCCGCCGAGGCCGGGGGCGAGCTCAACCGCCATTCGGCCGGCTCATCTCGCGCAGCAGCGCGCGCCGGTCGTAGAGGGCCGGCGCATCTCTGAAGGAGGCGATCACCACCCAGCGCATATCTTCGTCCCGCAGCTTGCGCAGCAGGGCGGGCCGGTGCAGGTCCCTGCGCCAGCCGACGAAGACCGCGCGGTGGGGAGCCAGCTCGTAGCGCACCCAGTACGTGCCGCTGTCATACGGCTGCGCACCTTCGACGAGCAGGTACGGCTCTCCCGGCCGCAGCGCGCGGCGGATGCTCTCGATCGCAGCGACGAAGTCCGCGCCGAGGCAGCGCCGCCGCGCGTCGAGGGCCGTTTCATGCCGTGCGTACCAGGCCAGCCGCGCGCGGTCGAGCGAGCCGCCGAGCGCCACCGGCACGGCGAGCGCCACGAAGAGCGCGAACAGGGCGGCGGCCAGCAGGTCGGCGGCGCGGCTCATTGTGGCGCTATTATTGTCCCGGAACCTCCAGCCATGCACGAACATCGAACGCGGCGCAAGGTCGAGTTTGCCGATACCGACATGAGCGGCATCGCCCATTTCGCGCGCTTCTTCGTGTTCATGGAGACCGCCGAGCACGAGTTTCTCAACGCCCTTGGCGGCACCCCCGGCATCTACCATGACGCCGAGGGCAGGCTGATCGGCTGGCCGCGTGTCGCCGCCTCTTGCGAGTTCCTGTCGGCCCTCCGCTATGGCGACGAAGTGGAGATCCGCGTGCGGGTCCTGCGCAAGGGGCGCTCCTCCCTGACCTTCGGCTTCGACCTCAGCCGCGCCGGCAAGCCGGTCGCGCGGGGCAAATTCACCACCGTCTGCTGCGTGCTCGACGCGCCCGGCGGGCTCGAGCCGATTCCCATCCCACCCTGGATCGCCGAGCAGATCGAGGAAGCCGCCGAACCAACGGCCGCGCATCGTTCGTAGGGCGGATCCAGCCAGCCGCCAGGTCCGTCGCCCGCCGCCGAGCCTAGTGCTCTTCGTGCCCTGGGCCTGGTGGGTGGACCGCCACCGCGCGGCGGTGTCGAGGAACCGCTGACCGACCCGGCGGCCGATCGTGGCTCGCGCTCCGCTACGGATCAAGGAGTGGGACTTGCGGTTGGCGGCGGCTCGAAGTGGCCGCAGCGGCCGCGCATCCCGGCGCGGAACTTCTCGCGCTCCTCCGGCGTCATCTTCTCCCAGCGCTCCCGCATCCGGTGCCGCCAATGCCCGGGGCGGCCGCGGAAGCCGCCGCCGAAGAGGATGCGGCTCAGGATGAGCAGGCCGGCGGCCTGCCAGAAAGTGATCGTTTTCCAGCCGAACAAGGCCGGCGTCAGGGAGTTCCAGAGAGCCATGAGCACCAGGCAGACAACCAGGAAGATCACCGCCATTGCCAGGAACGCGATGGGGGCGATTTTCATCATGCGCAGCATCCGGCGTCTTCTCATCGTTTTATCCTCATCGGTGAGGGTGTTGGCGTTCAGGTGTTGACGTACTCGTCATAGATGGCGCGCAGCCGCCGCCGGAGGTGGGCAACGGCGTAGTGCTTCCGCGACAGCAGGGTGTTGACGTTCACCCCGGTTGCGGCGGCGATCTCCTTGAAGCTGCGGCCCTCGATCTGGTGGGCGACGAACACGTCGCGCTGCTCCTCGGGCAGCTCGCCGAGGGCGGCCTCCAGCTCGTCGAGCAGGACGCCGCGCGCATAGTCCGCTTCCGGCCCCGCCTCCGGCGAAGGCAGCAGCTCTGCCACCCGCTGTGGCTCTCCTTCTTCCCGGCCCGCGGGGAAGCCGCTCGCCGCCTGGGGCCGCTGCTTGCGGAAGAGATCGGTGATCCGGTTGCGCGCCACCCGAAAGAGCCAGGCGCCGACCTGCTCCACCGGCTTCATCAGCCGGTAGGCCTCCACCAGCTCGTAGAAGACGTCCTGCAGCACGTCCTCCACCTCTTCCTGGTCGGCCAGCCGCTTGCGGACGAAGCTGAGCAGCCGGGGCCGCTCGCGGGCCACCGCCTCGGAGATGCGCTGGTCTTGGTCGTCCATCCAGTTAAGTGTCAGCGGCTGGTCCATCCCTCATGAAGACGGATGAGAGGCGCCAATATTGTGCCTGCCGTCATCGACGATCGGCTCGGCCCTCGTGCGCAAGGGCTATGATTCCCACGTGACTCCTTCCGCCAAGCGGATGTACCGGAGGCTCGCCTGGGCCGCCGCCGCGGGGGTCTGCCTGGCCTTCGCGTCATGGCTGGCGCTGTGCGGGTACGGCAGCTATCGCCTCGGCGCGGCGCGTGCGAGATTTGCCCGCGAGGTTGCACCCCTGCCGGCCGCCGGACCGCTCCGGCCCGAGCTCGCGATGGCCCGCGAGCGGGCGCTCTGGCGGCGTGTCGCTGCCGCGGGTCCCCTCGCGGCGGGTGACGGTCTGCGGCGCGCACGAGCGGTCTTGAGTCGGCCGCCGGTGGAGTGGTCCACCCAGGAGTTGACCCAGCTGCGCCAGCTCCTCGCCGCCAACGCCGAGATCCTGGCCGCCGCACACCGGGCGGCCGAAGCCTCGGAGCCCCCCGCCGAGCGTGAAGTCGGACCATGGCAACCGTGGGCGCCGGCCAACTCGGCGCTGGTGAGCCAGGCGATGCAGCGCGCGACATTGCTCTGGGCGGAGATCGGCCTTGGCGTCCGCGACCGCTCCCCACAGGAGATCATGCGGGCGGTGCGCGCCCTTGCGGCCGAGGTCGCGGCTTTCCAGCGCGAGCCGGGAGCGCTGTTCCAGGTCGTCGGCGCCAACCTGGAGAACAAGCTGCTGCACGGAATCGCCTGGATCTTCCAGGAAGGGCTGCTCGGCCAGCAAGACCTGGAAACCATCAGGCGGGCACTGTCGCGCCCGGAGCAGGCAGGCGCGATCGGCCGCCTGGTGGCGGCGGAGGCGGCCTATGCCCTGCGCATGACCGCTACCCTTTCTCCGGGCGCGGAGCGCCTCCCCGGCTGCGATGCGGCGGAGCTCCTCGACGGGTTCCGCCGGTTTGCGGTCGAGAGCCGGAAGCCCTTTCTCGAGGCCCAGCGCGCCGTGACGGCGCAATGGCGCCGGGCCGCCCAGCCCGGGAGCGTTGCCGAGGTTGTATTGCCGCTGCTGTTGCCGAACTTCAGCACCGGGATAGGCCAGTTGCAGGCGAATGCCGCCTCGCGTCAGCTCGCCGGGCTTGCAATCGAGCTACGCCTCGTCGCGACGCGCCGCTGCGCTTTTCCCGACGATCTGAGCCGGCTGCCGTCCGCCGCCCAGCCCGACCCCTTCGCCGGCGGTCTCCCCCTGTACGCCCAGCAGCCGGGCGGCGGCGTGCTGCTCGCGAACCCCGCTGCTTCGCGGGCGTTCCGTGCCGGGCTGGGTCACGCCGTCCCGCCCCCTTTCGAGTGGTGGTTGCCGCACCCCTGCCGGCCAGAGGTACGGGCCGGGTTGGTGCAGCCACGGTGATGGGTGTAGGATCGAGTTGCTAGGGGAGCCGAGAGGCTGAGAGCCCGCGATCCTGAGTTGAATGCGCCGGATTGACCCGGCGATCGATCGGGAAAAATGCGTTGGGAACTTGCCCAACGCATGGCGGGTGACCCTCACTACCTGAACTGGGTAATGCCAGCGTAGGGAAGCGATGCCATCCGACCGATCGCCAGCGACGCCGCACCCTCGCCCGGGTGCGGCGTCTGCGTTTTCCCGGCCCCTCGCGGCTCGCTCCTGCATCTCGCGCCTGCGCGTTCCCCACTGAGGAGACTCTTCCATGATCGACCCGCTCCAACCTGCCATGGCTGAGGTGAATGAGCCCATCGCCCCGCTCGCGGCCGCCGGCGCTGCCACGCCCGCCGCCAGGCAAGGCTCCCCAGCCGCAGCCGCCCCGGCCGCGGCCCAGGGTCCGTTCCCGGCCTCCCGCAAGATCTACGTCTCCGGCACGCTCTCCGGCGTGCGGGTGCCGATGCGCGAGATCGCGCTCTCCCCGACGCGTACTCACGGCCGGACCCCCGGCGCGAGGCCTGGAGCCGAGGCCGGCGCCGCCGCGGCCCCTGTCGAGCTGCCCAATCCGCCGATCGTCGTCTACGACACCTCGGGTCCCTATACCGACCCCGACGCGGCGATCGACCTCCGCCGCGGGCTGCCGCCTCTGCGTCTCCCCTGGATTCAGGGGCGCGGCGACGTCGTCGAGCTGCCCGGGATCTCCTCCGAATACGGCCGGCGCCGCGCCGCCGACCCGCGGCTCGCCGCCCTGCGCTTCCAGCACGTCCGCCGGCCGCTGCGCGCCCGGCCGGGCGCCAACGTCACCCAGATGCACTACGCCCGCCAGGGCCGCACCACCGAGGAGATGGAGTTCATCGCCATCCGCGAGAACCAGGCGCGCGAGCTCGCCCGCGAAACCGCGGGCCGCCACGGCGGCGGCGTCGTCCAGCACCCAGGCCATGCCTGGGGAGCCGCGATCCCCGAGCGCATCACTCCCGATTTCGTGCGCGGCGAGGTGGCGCGCGGGCGGGCCATCATCCCCGCCAACGTCAATCACCCCGAAAGCGAGCCGATGGCGATCGGCCGCAACTTCCTGGTCAAGATCAACGCCAACATCGGCAACTCCGCCGTCACCTCGACGATTGACGAGGAGGTGGAGAAGATGACCTGGGCGATCCGCTGGGGCGCCGATACGGTGATGGACCTGTCGACCGGCAAGAACATCCACGAGACGCGCGAGTGGATCCTGCGCAACTCGCCGGTGCCGATCGGCACCGTCCCCATCTACCAGGCGCTCGAGAAGGTCGGCGGCAAGGCCGAGGAGCTGACCTGGGAGATCTACCGCGACACCCTGATCGAGCAGGCCGAGCAGGGGGTCGACTACTTCACCATCCATGCCGGGGTGTTGCTGCGCTACGTGCCGCTGACCGCCAGGCGGATGACCGGCATCGTCTCGCGCGGCGGCTCGATCCATGCCAAGTGGTGCCTGGCCCACCACCGGGAGAACTTCGCCTACGCCCACTTCGCCGAGATCTGCGAGATCATGAAGGCTTACGACGTCTGCTTCAGCCTCGGCGACGGCTTGCGCCCGGGATCGATCGCCGACGCCAACGACGCCGCGCAGTTCGCCGAGCTCGCAGCCCTGGGCGAACTGACCCGGATCGCCTGGGACAACGACGTGCAGACAATGATCGAAGGTCCCGGCCACATCCCGATGCATCTCATCCAGGTCAACATGGACAAGCAGCTCGCCGCCTGCGGGGAGGCGCCGTTCTACACCCTGGGGCCGCTGACCACCGACATCGCCCCGGGCTACGACCACATCACCTCGGCCATCGGCGCCGCCATGATCGGCTGGTACGGCTGCGCCATGCTCTGCTACGTGACCCCCAAGGAACACCTCGGGCTGCCCG
Source organism: Thermoanaerobaculia bacterium (assembly GCA_035544895.1). GTDB lineage: Bacteria > Acidobacteriota > Thermoanaerobaculia > Multivoradales > UBA5704 > JASLEW01. The sequence goes on along the minus strand of DASZZM010000059.1, from coordinate 130,786 downwards.
ACCGCGACGATGTCAAGGCCGGGGTCATCGCCTACAAGATCGCCGCCCATGCCGCCGACCTGGCCAAAGGGCACCCCGGCGCTCAGGCGCGCGACAACGCCCTCTCCAAGGCGCGGTTCGAGTTCCGCTGGGAGGACCAGTTCAACCTGTCGCTCGATCCCGAGACCGCCCGCTCATTCCACGACGAGACCCTGCCCGCCGAGGCCGCCAAGCTCGCCCACTTCTGCTCCATGTGCGGCCCCCACTTCTGCTCGATGAAGATCACCGAGGAAGTCCGCGACTACGCCGCCCGCCAGCACCTCGACGATTCCGCCGCTCTCGCCGCCGGCCTGGAAGAGAAATCCGCCGAGTTCCGCCACGCGGGGCTGGAGATCTACAGGTAGGCGGAACAGCGATTCCCTGGAGGGTGTTCCCGCGCCCGGTACAAGGCGCGGGGAAGGCGACGCGCCGCGGGCCTACTTCTTGGCCTCGACGAAGCGCAGGGCCGCCGAGTTCATGCAGTAGCGCTGGTGGGTGGGGGCGGGGCCGTCGTCGAAGACGTGGCCGAGGTGGGCGTCGCAGCGCCGGCAGAGCACCTCGGTGCGGGTCATGAAGAAGGAGCGGTCGCTCGAGGTCCGGATGCTCTTGGGGCCGAGCGGCGCCCAGAAGCTCGGCCAGCCGGTGCCGGAGTCGAATTTGGTGTCCGAGCTGAACAGCGGGTTGCCGCACGCTACGCAGACATAGGTCCCCTTGCGCGTGTTGTGCTCGTACTCGCCGGAGAAGGCCCTCTCGGTCCCCTTCTTGCGGGTGATCTGATACTGCTCGGGGGTGAGCAGGCGGCGCCACTCCTCGTCGGTCTTGACCACATGCTCGACGCCCGGGTCGAGCAGCGTGTTGCCTTCGATCTCGATCACATTGCCTCCTTTCGCGGCTCTCCCCGGCCGCAGGGCGGCGAGCGCAATCTCGGGCGAGCCCTTCTCCTGCCCGGCCTGCGCCTGCCGAACCGCGCGGCCCTGGGTGGACTCCCTGCCGCCGAGCGGCCCGTCCTCGCGGGTCCTCAGAAGCAACGCGACGGCCGCCACGACCAGCGCGACGACCAACCCTGCCAACCAGCGGCTCGACAGATCTTTCATACCACGTCTCCTGTAGTCCCGGGCAAGCCGTCCATCGCCGCCCCGGCCTCGAGAGTACTACGGCGCCCAGACGGGGATTGGACTTGTCGCGGTCTATTTTTCGGAACGCGCCGGGACGTTGCCCGGCGCTGGGCGGCCACTCGCTGCCTTCCTCGCTTGGACACCGGGATTGTCGTACGGACCTTCTTGACGTCATGACGTCCTGACGCTATCGTTCTCCAATGGATACTATCAAACGTGCAACCGTTTACTTCGACGCGCACCTTCACCGAGCCCTGCGCATGAAGGCCGCGGCCGCCGATCGCTCTATCTCCGATCTGGTCAACGAGGCCGTCCAACTGTCTCTCGCGGAGGATGCTGCCGATCTGACCGCCTTTGAAGAGCGCCAAAATGAGCCAACCATAGCTTTCGACGATTTCGTGAAGCGACTCAAGCGGCGTGGCCAGCTATAAGCTTCTGCTCAAAGCCTCGGCCGCAAAGGAGATCGAGGCCATTTCCTCGAAGCGAGAGCGCCAGCGTGTCGTCGCTCGCATCCGAGCGCTGGCCGCCGATCCTCGCCCTCGTGGATCACAGAAGCTCGCCGGTCATCGCGACCGCTACCGTGTCCGCCAGGGGCCCTTCCGGGTTGTCTACCTGGTGGACGATGCCGCTTTCGAGGTGGTCGTCGTCAAGGTGGGTCACCGCCGCGAGGTCTATCGCTGAGCGACCTTCCCGCCAGGCGCTCGAAGGGCTCGCGCAGGACTTCGGGCATGCGGCAGGGGCGGCCGGTGGCGGTCTCGACCCAGATGTGCTCGGTGGCGCCGGTCGCCAGCAAGTCGCCGCCGCGCCGCACCTCGTAGGCGAAATGGACGCCGCGGCTGGCCAGCCGCTCGCCCCAGCAGACGACTTCGACGGTCTCGCCATAGCGGGCCGGCTGGCGAAAGCGAACTTCGACGCCGGTGACCATCAGCATGTAGCCGAGCCGCTCGATATCGGCGTAGCGGTAGCCGGACAGGGCGCACAGGCGGGTGCGCGCGAGCTCGAACCAGATGACGTAGTTGGCATGGTGGACGACCCCCATCTGGTCGGTCTCGGCGTAGCGCACCTCGATCTCGGTCACGCAGCGCGTCGGCTCGCTCATGCCTCCCTCCGGCGGCCCGGCCGCGAATAGCGGAGCACGGTCCACAGGATCTTATAGCCGGCCCGCAGCGTGCCGGAGAGAGTGCCGGTGATCTTCGAGACGCCGACGCGCCGGCGGTAGGAGACCGGCACCTCGGTCACCCGCAGGCGGTGGCGCAGCGCCTTGACCTGCATCTCGGCGGTCCAGCCGAAATCCGGGTCCGCCATGCCCAGCCTCTCGAGCGCCTGCCAGCGCACCGCGCGGAAAGGGCCGAGGTCGGTGAAGCGATGGCCGTAGAGAAGCCGGATGAGGACGCAAGCGACCAGGTTGCCGGCGCGCGCCTGGGGCAGCAGCGCTCCCGGCTCCCGCTCGCCGAGGACGCGCGAGCCGATCACCAGGTCGGCCTCGCCGCCGGCAAGCGGAGCGACCAGGCGGGGCAGCTCGTCGGGATGGTCGGAGAAGTCCGCGTCGACGAAAACCACGACGTCAGGCGGGCCGCTCCTGCGCAGGTGGTCGAGTGCCGCGAGACAGGCGCTGCCGTAGCCGCGGCGCGCCGCCAGGACCACCTCGGCGCCGGCCTCGCGCGCCACCCGCGCCGTAGCGTCGACCGAGCCGTTGTCTGCCACCACCACCCGCCGCACCGGCGGCCGCGGCAGGGCGGCGAGCACCAGCGGCAACGAGACCTCTTCGTCGAGGGCCGGGATGACCACGTCGATCGTGGCGGCGGAGGCGCAGGCGGGCAACCTCAGGGCTCCACGGCGCTCGCGGCAGCCTTGGCGGCGAGCCTGTCGCGATAGCCGGAATAATCGGGGATGAGCCGCTGGTAGACGCCCGCCATCAAGGGCGAGGAGATCATGAAATCGGCCGAGGAGCGATTGCAGGCGACGGGGATGTTCCAGACCACCGCGATGCGCAGCAGCGCCTTGATATCAGGATCGTGGGGCAGCGGCTCCAACGGGTCCCAGAAGAAGATCACGAAGTCGATGTTTCCCTCCGAGATCTTGGCCCCGATTTGCTGATCGCCGCCGAGAGGACCGCTCTCGAGCTTGACGATCGCCACTTCCAGCTCCTCTTCGAGAATGGCCCCGGTCGTCCCGGTCGCGTAGAGATCGTGGTGGGACAGGAGATCCTTGTTGTACTTCGCCCATTCGAAGAGGTCTTGTTTCTTGTTGTCATGCGCCACCAAGGCGATCTTCTTTCTCGGGTCCATGGCAATCTTCTTGTAGAGCATGCTCTCTCCTTGCCGCGCTCCGGGTCATTTCCGCCTCACTGGCCGCACGCTATACTGTGCGCCCTCGCAGGGGAATCGTGAGCCGCATGCGACGAGCTACGCCAGCCACGGAGTTTCTGATAAGCCGGGTCCCTGCCCGGCTTTGGCGGATACGCCGGATCCCTGGCCGGCGTGGATTGCTGCCGCTCGCCGCCATCCTCTGCGCCGCCGCGGCGGCGGCACCCTCGCCGGCCGCGTCCGGCTCAGGCCCGGCTCCCGTCCGCGCCTTGCCGCCCGCGACGCCCGCGGCGGTCTCCGCGGCCGCGCCGCTGTCGCCGGCGGCCTTCCACCGCGTGCGGATACCGGTCCCCGGGGGCATCTTCCCCTACACGGTCGAGCTGCCGGAGGGGTGGGCCGTACACGAGATGGCGGACCAGCCGGTGCTCTGGCTGGGTCCCGCCGACGGCAATCCGCCGGCCGATCCGCGCCTGGTCTACGTGCGCATCAGCACCGTCTCGCTGCTCGACGCCGACGCGGTGGCCACCAGCATCCGCAAGAGCGTGCCCGCCGACCGCCGCTGGACGGCGCCGCGCATCGAGATCCTCGAGGTCGGCGGCGTGCGCGGCCTGCTGGTGCGCATGGACAGCAACACCGGCGGCCAGGCGCGCAGCACCCTGATCCTCAAGCTGCCCCTGCCCAAGACCAGCGTCGATTTCATGAGCTCGGCGCCACGGGCCGACTTCGACAAGCTGCTCCCATCCTACGAGAGGATCCTGCTCTCGGTCCGGCCCAAATAGCAGTCGCGGAGAGCGCATGCCCGTCCACCCTTACCAGGGGCGCCTTCCTACCCTGGGCGCCCGCGTCTTCCTGGCGCCTGGAGCGCATGTCGCCGGCGACGTCGAGCTGGGCGACGACGTCTCGTTCTGGTTCCACGCGGTGGCGCGCGGCGACGTCAACTTCATCCGCGTCGGGCCGCGGACCAACATCCAGGACGGCTCCATGCTGCACGTCTCTCACCTCACCCATCCGCTGATCGTCGGGGCCGGCGTGGTCGTCGGCCACCACGCCGTGCTCCACGGCTGCACGGTCGAAGACGGAGCGCTGATCGGCATCGGCGCCCGCGTGCTCGACGGCGCGGTGGTCGAGCGCGGCGCGCAGGTCGGCGCCGGGGCGGTCGTCGCTCCCGGGCATCGGGTGCCGGCCGGGCAGCTGGCCCTGGGGGTGCCGGCGCGCCCGGTGCGCGCCCTCACGGCCGTCGAGTCGCGCCAGATCGCGGCGGCGTGCGACCGCTACGTGGCGCTCAAGGAGGAGTACCGCGCCGCGCTGCTCTCCGGGCCGGCGGACTGAGCCCATGGCCGGCCCGACGGTGCAGCGCATCAAAGGCATGCGCGACCTCCTGCCGCCCGAGACCGCGGTGTGGGCGGCGGTCGAGGATACCGCGCGGCGAGTCTTCACCGCCTATGGTTTCGGCGAGATCCGCACTCCCGTCGTCGAGGAGACCGAGCTGTTTGTGCGCAGCGTGGGCGAGTCGACCGACATCGTGGGCAAGGAGATGTACAGCTTTCCCGACAAGAAGGGCAAGAGCTTGACGCTGCGCCCCGAGAACACCGCGCCGGTGGCGCGCGCCTACATCGAGCACAACCTGCGCGACTGGCCGGCGCCCCAGAAGCTCTTCTACATGGGGCCGCAGTTCCGCTACGAGCGGCCGCAGCGCGGGCGCTACCGGCAGTTCTACCAGATCGGCGCCGAGCTGCTCGGCGACCCCGGCCCCGCCTCCGACTGCGAGATCGTGACCATGCTGGTGCGCTTCCTGGGCGAGCTCGGCTTTCCTGACCTGCTGGTGCTGCTCAACACCGTGGGCGACGAGGCCTCGCGGGCCGCCTATCGCACGGCGTTGCGCGAGTATTTCCTGCCGCACCGCGACCGGCTCGGCGAGGACAGCCTGCGCCGGCTCGACACTAATCCGCTGCGCATCCTCGACAGCAAGTCGCCGGCCGAGCGCGAGCTGCTGGAGGGCGCCCCGCGCCTGCGCGACTTCCTCTCGACGGAGAGCCGCGAGCACTTCGCCGAGGTGGTGCGCCTGCTGGCCTGCCGCGGCGTGCCGCACCGGGTCGAGGACCGCCTGGTGCGCGGCCTCGATTACTACACCCGGACGGTGTTCGAGATCACCGCCGGCGGCCTCGGCGCACAAGACGCGGTGGTCGGCGGCGGGCGCTACGATCGGCTGATCTCGGACCTCGGCGGCCCGGAGGTGCCGGGCATCGGCTTCGCCATCGGCGAGGACCGGCTGGTGGACGTGCTGCCGGAGAGCTTCCGGCGCCGCGCCTTGCCGCCGCCGCCGGTGTTCGTGGCGACGGCCGGCGGCGTCGATCTCGCCGCGGCGCTCGCGCTCGCCGAAGAGCTGCGGTCGGCTGGCGTTCCGGCGGTTGCCGAGCTTTCCACCCGCTCGCTCAAGGCGGCGCTCAAGCGCGCCGACCGCCTGGGCTCGCGCCTGGCGGCCCTGCTCGGCGACGAGGAGCTGCAAGCCGGCGAGGTGACGGTCAGGGACCTCTCCTCGGGTGAGCAGGCGCGCCTGCCGCGCGCCGCGGCGGTCGCCCGCCTGAAGGAGGAAGCATGAAACGGCGAGGCGCCGGCACGGTCGGCAGCGCGGACGTGGGACAGCGGGTCAAGCTCCAGGCCTGGGTGCAGCGCCGGCGCGATCACGGCGGCCTGCTGTTTTTCGACCTGCGCGACCGCAGCGGCATCGTGCAGGTGGTGCTGCGCCCGGAGGAGCGGCCGGAAGCGGCGGCCGCGCTCGCCGCGGCGCGCGCCGAATGGGTGGTCGAGGTCGAGGGAACGGTCGCCGAGCGCGCCCCGCAGAACGTCAATCCGGAGCTTCCGACCGGCGCCGTCGAGGTGGTCGCCGAGCGGGCCGCCGTCCTGGCGCGCTCCGAGCCGCTGCCCTTTCCCCTCGACGGCAAGGCCGAGGTTGCCGAGGAGCTGCGCCTGCGGCACCGGTACCTCGACCTGCGGCGCGGCGACCTGCTGGCCAACCTGCTGCTTCGCGACAGGGTGACGCTCGCGGTCCGCAACTACTTCCATCGGCTCGGCTTCGTCGACGTCGAGACGCCGATGCTGACACGCTCGACGCCGGAAGGGGCGCGCGACTACCTGGTGCCCTCGCGCGTCCACCACGGCAGCTTCTACGCGCTGCCGCAGTCGCCGCAGCTGTTCAAGCAGATCCTGATGGTGGCCGGCTGCGAGCGCTACGTGCAGATCGCGCGCTGTTTCCGCGACGAGGATCTGCGCGCCGACCGCCAGCCGGAGTTCACCCAGATCGACGTCGAGATGTCCTTTGCCGGCGAAGAAGACGTCTTCGCCCTGGTCGAGGGGCTGTTCGCCGAGATCTTTCCCCTCGGCCCCCTCGGAGGATTCGCGCCGCCGGAGCGCTTCCCGCGCCTCACCCATGAGCAGGCCATGGCGCGCTACGGCAGCGACCGCCCCGACCTGCGCTTCGGCCTCGAGATCGCGGACCTCTCGGCCAGCCTGGGAGCCAGCGCCTTCCGCGCCTTCCGCGACACCGTCGCCGCCGGCGGCGTGGTGCGCGGCTTCGCCGTTCCCGGCTCGGCGGGTGCCGCCGAGGCCAGCCGCAAAGAGGTCGATGGCTGGGCCGAGGTCGCCCGCCGTCACGGCGCGGCGGGGGTGCTGACCCTGCGGCGCAGAGCCGGCGAGACGCTGTTCCAGGTGAAGAACGCCCTCACCGCCGACGAGATCGCCCGGGCGGCGGCGGAGCTGGGGCTCGAGGAAGGGGGGCTCGCCCTGCTGGTCGCCGCGCCCGCCGGGGCCGCGGCGGCCGCGCTCGGCGCGCTGCGCGGGGAGCTCGCCCGCCACTACCGCCTCGTCCCGCCCGGCCGCCACGCTTTCCTTTGGGTGACCGAGTTTCCGCTGGTCGAATGGAGCCCCCCCGAGGGCGACGCGGCCGGGCGCTGGACCGCCATGCACCACCCTTTCACCAGCCCCGATCCGCGCGATCTCGACCGGCTCGCCGCCGATCCCGGGGCGGTGCGCGCCCGCGCCTACGACGTGGTGCTCGACGGCAACGAGCTGGGCGGCGGCTCGATCCGCATCCACGATCCGGAGCTCCAGGGGCGCATCTTCGAGCTGCTGGGGATCGGCCCCGAGGAGGCGCAGAAGCGTTTCGGCTTCTTCCTCGATGCCTTGCGCTACGGGGCGCCGCCGCACGGCGGCATCGCGCTGGGACTCGACCGCACCATCATGCTGCTGGCCGGCGCCAGCTCGCTCCGCGACGTGATCGCCTTCCCCAAGACCAGCTCGGCCACCTGCCTGATGACCGAGGCGCCCGCGCCGGTCGACGCGCGCCAGCTCGCCGAGCTGGGGATCGCGGTCCAGCCGCCCCCGGGCCAGACGCCTGGCGGCAAGGTCTGAGCGGGACGGGCCATGGCTCATGCCGCCCGACGCCGGGTTGACGGCGGGCGGGATCGATGACGGATGGACGCCGACCCGGACCCGGCGCGGAGGCCGACGAGAGATGCACCCTGACCGCGGAGCCGACGCCGAGACGCCCGAAACGCCCGAAATGCCCGGGACATGGCGCCTCGCCTTGCGCCATCCCGCCGGAGTCACGCCGATTCTGGCCGGAGCGAGCGCGCTCGCCGCCGCCCGTCCGGAGCTGGCCGCCTGGTTGGCCGGGCGCGCCCTCTTCGTGGTCAGCACTCCGCGGGTCCTCGCGCTGCACGGCGTGCACCTCGAGCCGCTGCGCGCGGCGGCCGCCCGCTCGGCGGTCCTCGCCGTCGCGGAGGGGGAGGCGGCCAAGGCGCCGGCCACCGCCGAGCGGCTGTGGAACGAGATGCTCGCCGCCGGCGGCAAGCGCGACAGCCGGCTCCTCGCTTTCGGCGGCGGCAGCGTCGGCGATCTCGGCGGTTTCGTGGCCGGCTGCTTCCTGCGCGGCATCGCCTACGCCCAGCTCCCAACCACCCTGCTGGCGCAGGTCGACGCCGCGCTCGGCGGCAAGACCGCGGTGGACCTCCCCGGCGGCAAGAACACGGTGGGTCTCTTCCACCACCCCGCCTTCGTGGTGTGCGACACCTCGCTGCTCGCGACCCTGCCGCGCGAGGAGCTGCGCTCCGGCCTGGTCGAGGTGATCAAGATGGCGGCCCTGCTCGATCCGGCGCTGCTCGACCGCGTCGACCGCGCGCTGCCGGCGCTCCTCGCCGGCGATCGCGACGCGCTGGGCCCGGTGGTGGCCGCCGCGGCGGCGGCCAAGATCCGGGTGGTCGAGGCCGATCCCGACGAGCACGGCGAGCGCCGGCTGCTCAACTTCGGGCACACCCTGGGGCACGCCATCGAGTCGGCCTGCGGCTACGCCGGCCCGCGGCACGGCGAAGCGGTCGCCTACGGCATCCTCTTCGCCCTCCGCCTGGCGCTGCGCCGCGGCCTCGATCCCGCCGCGGCCGGACGGATCGCGGGCCTGCTCGCGCGCCTCTCCCTGCCCCCGCTGCCGCCGCTCGACGCCGAGGACCTCGCCGCCCGTATGGCGCGGGACAAGAAGGCGACCGAGCGCGGCCTGGTCTGGGTGCTGCCCGCCGCCCTCGGCCAGGGCCGCATCGTCGAATCCCTCGCCTGGGGCGAAGTCCTCCCCGAGCTGCGCTCCTTCCTGCGCGATCCCTTCCAGGCTCCCCTGAGGGCTCCCGGCTATCTCTAATCGGGATCTCTCACAGGCGCTCTGCCGCGGAGGCGGCGATGCTACTCAAGGCCGCCATTCAAGTCGCAGGCCGTAATCGTCCGCGAGGGTTTCATAGGCGCTTCGCACCTGTTCGGCCGAGAGCGAGAGCCGCTGAGAGGCTTGGTTCACCCGTTCAATCGAGATCGGCTCCTCAGGATCGATGCAGCGGCGCTCACGGTCAATCAGGTGGAACGAGACGAGCTTAGAGCGCAGTCTCGCGTCAGGGTAGTTGCTGAGTTCTACCAAGGCTCCCAGAGATACCCCTCGCACCTCTGCGTCTACGTCTTTTAGAGCCCTCCGCAGGCCCTCGTCAGCGGCCGGATCCCCAATCCGGCCAAGGGCTTCAGCCGCCGCGATACGTACGTCAGCCTCTGGATGGTGGAGGAAAGAGGTGCAATGGAAAAGCGCCTCACGAATCCGCGCAGCCCCACAAATTATGAGCAGCCAGCGCAGAGCCTGGGGGTCAAAGGTTGGATTCGCCAGGTAGGCGAGCAAGCGGGAGGTATCTTTGGCGCTCGGCTTCCAGTAGGCCTTGTGGTCGAAGGCGCCTGACAGCCAGCCCAGTGCCCAAGAGGCGGCATGAGAAGCCGCAGGGCTGCGGCCTAAAAGCTGCATGAGGCCGTCAACGACCGCGCGTGGAGACCCCAAGAGCGTCCTGAAGTATGCAGCCAACATGATGGCCAGCGCTGCTGACACCGCTTCTTGCTCGGACGGAGAAATAAGGGCCTCAATCTGTCGGTTCCACCAGGCCTCCTGCCCGGCTCGGTCGCGAGGCATCGCAGCATGACCCACATTCCCGCACACCGATCCGGGGTTCACCCGGAGTCGCGGGCCGCAGCGCAGAAACTCTGCCGCGAGGGCCTCCTGTAGCGGCGGTCCCCAGGCGCCACCGGCTGTCTCTTGCGCCGCCCTAGCGACCGAGCTCCAGCTTATGGAACTGTCTTCTCCCCTAATCTGCTCCGCGAAGCGGCGCAGGATCTCGGCGGCTCTTGCGTGGGTGACGTTCGGCTCATCCGCCAGGCAGAGCAGAGCAAGAGTCGCTCGTGGGCGTGCTTCTTCGGTGCGCTCCGGTTCGAGAATGGCCTCGAGCACCGGGTCGACATCGTCATCGCTGCAGCTCGCCACGCAGAGCCGCAGCGCCTCCCGCCAGTTTTCGGTTACTTGTAGCTCCGGCTGCGGACCCGTGAAAATCTCCGCGAGTCTTCCAGCGAGAGGCTTGATCCGCTGCGCCAAGGTAGTTCCCGACTGGTGGCCCGAGAAGCGCCCTTCTAGGATCGCCCGGGCTCCCAGGTACTCCTGGAACGTCAAGTGACGGAACTCATAGACCGCCACTGGCCTGCCCTCGTGCTGAACCTCCCCTACCTCTACGAGCAGCCCAGTGCGCCGCTCCAACCCGGCGAGAAAGGCTTCCGGCGTCAGGCGGTGGAGTGGCCGGATGTTCGGGTAGTCGCGGCGTGCACCCTCGAGCAAGCCCAGCAGCTCGTCACGCCGGAGCCGTTGCACGCCCCGGTCGCACATGGTGTAGGCGACGTATTCAAGCTGGGGCAGCGCCTCGTCCGGGTCCATCGGCTCCTCGACCTCCGCGCGCCAATTCAGCAGCACGCCGACCGCCTCCCAATACAGCTTGTGGCGGCGGGTGGGGAGCTTTCCGACCTTCCGCTGCACCAGGGCCATGGTAGTGAGCAGCATCGGGTTGGTGGTGAGGCGCTCGATCCGGTCGGAGCCGTGAATGCCGCGCTGCAGTTTCTCCGCCTCGGCAGCTCGCCGAACGGGCTCGAGTATGGTCACCTCGCACCAACGGCGAACGAAGTCATCCTTCTCTTCCGGGGTCAGCTCCGCCAGCGTCGCGTGCGCGAAGCCCTGGCCCAGGCGGCGGCGCATCTCGCGGTAGCCCACGATCCGCGACGTAGCGATGATGGGAGAGCGATAGAAGCGTTTTGCCATGCCTTCCAGCCGCCCGCAAAAGGCGGCCCGCCGGGCCGGGTCCGTGATCTCGTCAAGACCGTCCACGAGAAGGATCGCTGAGCCGGCTTCCAGCCGAGCGCGCAGGAGTTCTACCAGCGCATCGATCTGGCCGCCGGGCAGCTCCATCCTGGCCACGGTCTGGCGCAGAAGGTCTTCGAGAGCGCACTGCCCCAGGCCCTCACGGTCCAGCTCGCGGCAGCGGATGAGAATCGGCAGCCAGTCCGTCGCGGGCAGCGAATCGGCATCGGGCAGCCGCACGAGGTCGGAGTCTTTCTCGCGGCGTAGGAGGTAGGCCGTGGCCAGCCAGCGCAAGAGCGTGGTCTTGCCGCCGCCTGGATCGCCGAGCAGGACTAGGCGTGGGGCAAAGTCCTCGTCCTTGCGGTTCTTCTTGATCTTGCCGCGGGGTGCGACCGCCATGGCGGAGCCCAGCCAACCGCCAAGAGACTCTCTCTTCCCAGGCTTGTGCTCGACCGCCTCGCCCGCGGGTGCCGAGAGCCGTCCGGCGGCCGCGAAGCGCCGCAGCTCGCGGTTCTCTTCCAGAGCCGCCAGGGCGCCTTCATCCGGAGCACTCTCCACGACCATGCGGAGTGGCAGATAGAGCTGCCGCAACATGAAGCGCTGCATGGCGAGATGCCGCTCGTCCTCGGGCAGCCCAGCGAGATCGATGATGTCCCAGAGGGCGCGAGCCGCCTTGGTATAGGTTGCAACAAGAGCGCTCTCCCTGCTGGCGGCAGGCGCTGCGAGAGCGGGAGGCGTCCGTCGTCTGGGGCGGGCGGATGCCGGTTTTTTCTCGCTGCCGATCTCCTCGGGCTCAGTGCCTCCGTCGCTGGTCAGGACGCAGGTTTCCTCGTCGGGGACGAAACGCCATCCGTTCGCGTCTTTTACAGCACGGCGTGGCCAGTGGCGGATGACGGTCTGCCGGGTGCCAAACTCAAGGCACCCTGCCCCGTAGCCATGCCGCCGGTCCTGCCTCGGCGGGTCTCCGAAGCGCTCGAGCCCGAACAGAGAACAGCCCTGCCATTGCCGCAGGGGTTTGCCGCCGCCCTGGCGCGTGGAGCGGACGACGGTCTCGTGCATGTGCCCGAACAGGTGCACGGCGAAGCGCCCGGCTGGATTGATCTCCGCGTAAGCTTCTCGGGAATGGGCGTCGAGCCAGTCGGGTCCTTGATGGGTCAGCAGCAGGCATGCTTCGTGCCCTGCGCGCCAGTCGGCCATGTCGGTACACACGCTCTGTAGCTGGCGAATATCCCAGGCGAGGCGTTCGCGGTAGTCGCCCGCGGCGAGCTGAAGGAATGTGGTATTCAAGCCGATCACGCCGATGCGGCGAGTGCTCGCGGGAAGTGTCGCCGCGAAATCACCGGGCAGGATCCCACTCGTCACGGCGGCATTGCGGCGGAAGACGGTCCGTCCCCACCAGGCATCGTAGTTCGCAAGGGCGGCGCCGATGACCGAGCGGTATTCGCTGCCGGGGTCCGTCCAGAACTCCTCCGCGATCTCGGCGAGGCCGCCCGGCCGCAGCAATTGCCGGACGGCCGCGGAGGGCCTGCTGGCCTCCGGCCGCACCAGGTCATGGTTGCCGGGCACGGCGAGCAGTCTCGCGTCACCGGAGCCGAGAGCTTCCAGCTCCTTCCAGAGGCGTGCCAGCACCTCGCTCTCGATCGACTTGAACTCTTCCTCCCGTCCCGCCTGCACAAGGTCGCCGGTGAAAAGGACTGCCTGCCATGGGCCGCACCGCTTGTGTAGCTTTCTTAGGTCGGCGAAGAAGGCCTCGCGGACGTTGGGCCAGAGTGGGCGCTGGCCTGCGAGGCCGTAGTGAAGATCGGTCAGGTGCAACCAGCCGAACCTTGGGGACTCAGGCACCTGGTCATTTTAGCCTCTGCGGCACCAGGAAGGGGAGTGAGCAGGCCGGCAGGGGGCGCGGGGTGGTCGCGATCGGCTATAATCTCCTTGTCTTCAAGTGCTCTTTAGATCAGCCGGGGAGGAGATCCCGCCCATTTTGCTGCGGTCCTGCCGTTGCCCATGACGACTCGGAGAAATTTTCTGCGCAGGCTGAAGCTGCGGCATGTCCTGCTGGTCATCGTGCTGCTGTCGAGCTGCATCCCCCTGCTGATCAGCGGCTCGCTGCTCATTCCCAAGAGCCGCGAGGTCCTCCACGACGCCGAACGCGACTTCCTGATCCGCAAGGCCGGAGCGCTGTCGCGCGAGATCGACACGCAGCTCGCCACCCTGCGCCAGGAGCTCGCGCAGCTGGGCGGCGGATTGCTCCTCGCGCCCGGGCCCGCCGACGTCCAGCAGCGCCTGCGCGAGCCCTGGGTCGCTGGCTACCTGCAGAGCTTCGCCAGCGGCAGACAGGACCTGCTCGCCTTGCGTGTGCTGGATCGCGATGGCGCGGGACCGGTGCGCCAGGCCGGCGATCTCGGCCAGCCGGGACTGGCGGCCTTGAACGCGGCCTTCGAGCAGGCACGCGGCCGCGGCGTGCCGTCGTTTCAATTCGTGGACCTGGGTCCGGCGAGAGAGCCCTTGGCGGCGCTGGCGGTGCCCGCCTCGGCCGCGCCCGGCGCCGGGGCTCTCCCGGGGCAGGCAAGCTCGTCCGCCCCGCCGGCCGGGGCGAGCCTTCCGAACGCCGCACCCGCTCCGCCCCCGCCGCCGCTGCCGCCGATCATCGTCGAGGTGCTCATCCGCCTCGACCAGCTCAGGGACGTCGCGCCAGGAGCCGGCCAGGAGACCGGCCAGAACGCCGGGGCCGGCGAGGCCGAGCGCCGCGGAGCTCGCCGCGCCGCCGCGGCCCCCGCGGTCACCGCCTTCCTGCTCGACCAGTCCGGAAAACTCCTGTGGTCGAACGTCGCCGATCCCGCGCGGGTGAGCGCCTTGGCGCGCTCCCCGGTCGTTCAGTCGTTTGCCCAGAAGCAGCTCAGCCTGACCATGGAGTACGCCTTCGCCTCCCCCGCCGGGTCCGAGAACGTGGTCGCCCAGGTCAGCGCCATCCCCGAGGCGCGCTGGGGTGTGGTGGTGCAGAAGCCGCTCGCGGCCACCTTCGCGGTCATCGACCAGATGATCCTGAAGACCGTCCTCGCCACGCTGCCCCTGGTCGCGCTGTCGATCCTCTTTGCCGTCCTCGCGGCGCGCTGGGTGGTCCGCCCCATCCAGCGGCTGACCGAGACCACCCACGCGATCGCCGCCGGCAGCTTCGGAGGGCGCGTCGAGATGGCGGGCCTCTCTTTCGAGCTCGCGGCCCTGGCCGAGGACTTCAACCGCATGAGCGGGCACGTCGAGAGCTACGTGCAGCAGCTGCGCCAGGCGGCGCAAGCCAACCGCGACCTGTTCATCGGCTCGCTGCGCGCCTTTGCCGCCGCGATCGACGCCAAGGATCCCTACACCCGCGGCCACTCCGAGCGCGTGGCGGCGCTCAGCAGGACCATCGCGCGCCAGCTGTTGCTCTCCGAAGAGGTACAGCACAAGGTATGGATCGGCGCGCTGCTTCACGACATCGGCAAGATCGGCGTCGAGGACACCGTGCTGCGCAAGGAGGGAGTGCTCACTCCCGCCGAATACGAGCAGATGAAGATGCACACCACGATCGGCGCCGACATCATGAGCCCGATCGAGCAGCTCCGGGAGATGATTCCGGCCATTCGCTGGCATCACGAGGCGTGGAACGGGCGCGGCTATCCGGAAGGCCTGAAAGGAGAACAGATCCCGCTCTTTGCCCGCATCGTGGCGGTGGCCGACACCTTCGACGCCATCACCACCAACCGTCCCTATCAGCAGGCCTATGACCTGCGGTTTGCGGTGGAGACGATCACCAAGCTCACCGGCAGCCGCTTCGACGCCAAGGTGGTCACCGCCTTCCTGCGCGCGGTCCAGGCCGGCGAGGTGCGCGTCGCGGCCTCCCGGCCGTCGCGCGCGGAGTCTCCGGGGGTCGAGGCGCGGGCGGCCGCGCGCCGCTGACCCTGCCGCCAGGTACGGCCGAGCCCGCCGCATGTTCCAGTACGTCCTGGCCAACCTCCTGGCCGCCAACGATCGCGCCCTGGGCGCCCTGTTCCTCGATGGCAGCGGCGAGACCGTCGACCTGGCGTGCGCGGACTTCAGCCCTTACGAGATGCGCGTGCTCGGCGCCTATCTGGGCATTCACCTGCGCCACCTCGAGAGGGTGCTGGCGCAGAGCCAGCTTGGCGAGCCGCGCCTGATCCACATCGAGAACCGCGACGTCCACATCTACGCCATTCCCCTTCGCGACGGCTACTACCTGTCCCTGGTGCAGCGCCACCCCGCCCTGGTGGCCCAGGCCCGCGCCACCCTCGAAGAGGCCGCCCGGCAGCTGAAGGCCTCCCTGTTCGCCTCCTGAGTTTTGCCCGGCGGTCGCCGGGGGGGAAGGGGACGCCCCCGCCCTCTCGGGGCAGGAGTTTCGTCTCGGAAGGCTATGATTGGGCTCCCATGGCCGGGAACGATCAGGCGGATGACCTCCTCGAGCTCGCGCCGGAAGCCCGCCTGCCGGAGGAGGAGGACGAGGGGGCGGAAGGCGGGTTCTGGCAGAAGCTGAGGCGCGGCTTGCAGAAGACGCGCGCCGATATCGCGCAGAAGATGAGCGCCGCCGTGGAGGGCCGGGCGACGCTCGACGAGACGACCCTCGAATACATCGAAGAGATCCTCATCGGCGCCGACCTGGGAGTCGCCACCACGCTCGATCTGCTCGAGCGGGTGAAGCGCAACGCCATGCGCGAGCAGCTCGGCAGCGGCGCGCGCCTGCGCAAGCTGCTGGCCGACGAGATGGCGGACCTGCTCTTCGAGGTGCCGTCCCGCCGCCTCGGCCGCGGTCCCGCCCTCACCCTGGTCGTCGGCGTCAATGGCGTCGGCAAGACCACCTCGATCGCCAAGCTCGCCCGCTTCTATCAGCGGCGCGGCCAGACCGTGCTGCTCGCCGCGGCGGACACCTTCCGCGCCGCGGCGATCGAGCAGCTCGCGCTGTGGGGCGAGCGGCTCGGCGTCGAGGTCATCCGCCAGGGGTTTGGCGCCGACCCGGCGGCGGTCGTCTTCGACGCCATCCACGCGGCCCGCGCGCGGCGGATCGATCAGCTCCTGGTCGACACGGCCGGGCGACTGCATACCAAGGACCACCTCATGGCCGAGCTGGGCAAAGTGCGCCGGGTCATCGACCGCGAGGCCGCCGACCGGCAGCGCTCCACGCTCCTCGTGCTCGACGCCACCACCGGCCAGAACGCCCTGGCACAGGCGCGCACTTTCGGCCAGGTGGTGCCGGTCGACGGGATCTTGCTGGCGAAGCTCGACGGCACCGCCAGAGGTGGCATGGCGGTGGCGGTGGCGCGCGAGCTGCGCCTCCCCATTCAGTTCCTGGGGGTGGGGGAGACTCCCGACGACCTGGTGGAGTTCCGTCCCCGGGAGTTCGCCGCTGCTCTCCTCGGCTGAGGCGCTGCGGCGAGCCCTGCGCCTCGCCGCCCGCGGCCGCTACCGCACCTCGCCCAATCCCATGGTGGGCGCGCTGGTGGTGCGCGGCGGAGAGGTGGTCGGCAGCGGCTGGCACCGCCAGGTCGGCGGCCCGCACGCCGAGGTCGAAGCGCTCGCCGCGGCGGGAAGCAGCGCCCGCGGCGCCACCCTGTACGTGACTCTGGAGCCCTGCGCCCATCACGGCCGTACTCCCCCCTGCGTGGACGCCGTGCTTGCCGCCGGGATCGCCCGTGTCGTGGCCTGCCACCGCGACCCCGACCCCCGGGTGGCCGGCGGCGGCTTTGCACGCCTGCGCGCCGCGGGCGTCGAAGTGGAGGTGGGGCCGCTCGCCGAGGCGGCGGTCCGCCTCAATCTCCGCTTCCTGGTGGCGGCCACCCTCGGCCGGCCGGCGGTGACCGTGAAATGGGCGATGAGCCTCGACGGACGCATCGCCACCGCCGCCGGCGAAAGCCAGTGGATCTCCGCGCCGGCGGGGCGCCGCTGGGCGCTCCGGCTGCGTGAGGAGAACGACGCAACGCTGGTGGGCAGCGGCACCGTTCTCGCCGACGACCCGCGCCTCGACCGCCGGCTGGGGTTGGCCGGCGCGCCCGGCGTGCGGGTCGTGCTCGACCGCCGGCTGCGGCTGCCGGCGCGCGCCCGCCTGTTCGGCGCCGCCGGGCCTCTGCTCGTCTACACCGAGTCGGCCGACGCCGCCCGCCGGCGCGAGCTCGAGGCCGCGGGCGCGACGGTGGTCGTGCTGCCCGCCGCCGAGCCGGCCGCCGTCCTGGCCGATCTTTTCGCGCGCGGCGTGCGCAGCGTGCTGGTCGAGGGCGGCGCCGGGGTGCTCGCCGCCTTCGTCGCGGCCGGGCTCTACGATCAGGTGGCAATCGACGCGGCGCCGCTCTTGATCGGCGGTGAGTCGGCGCCCGGCCCGCTGGCCGGCGCCGGCCTCGGCGCGCTCGCCGACGCCCCCCGCCTCGACCGTCTCGAATCCCGCCGCGCCGGCTCCGACCTGATCTTGACCGCCTACGCCCCCGGCCGCCTCGCCGACCTGCTGGCGCGCTGCGCCGAGAGCTGACCGGCTGGTCGAGCCGCCGGCGCTTACTTCGCCGGCGGCGCGAGCGGTTGCAGGATCTTGCTCAAGAGGTCGGGCCGGGCGGCGACGCGCTCGAGGTGCGGGAAGCGCTCGCCGCCGTGGTAGTCGAGCGGGTAGCTCTTGTAGTACTCGCTGTTTTCGACCAGCAGCTCGATCGGCTCTTTGGGGCTCGCCTTCACCGCGTCGCGCAGGACGTCCTTGCTCCAGTGCCGCCCGTTGACCGCCACCAGGCGCATCCCGGGCCCGACTCCGGCGCGGGCCGCGGGCAGGCCGGGCACCACGTCGCGGATTTCCCCGTTTCCCTTGGCAACGACCATGCCGAGCGAGAAGGACAGATCCACGACCTCGCGCACCTCCTCGCGCGACTTGATCCTCTCCGGCATCACCTCGCTGTAGACGAGCTTCCAGCCTCCGCGTTCGATGCCGCCCATCGGGGGGTGCTGCGAGACCTCGTCAAGCCGCGCGCGGAAGAAGCCGCGCCAGTCGTGGGGCGACACCTTATCGAGCGCGGCAACCACGTCGTCGAGCGTGTAGGTCGCCACCTTGGGCGGCCCGCTCTCGCCGCCGTGAAAGAGGCGGCAGAAGTCATCGAGGCTCTTGGCGCCCTGGCTCTGCTCGCGCACGATGGTGTCGGCCTCCAGCCAGATCAGCTCGCCTTCGTCGTAGAAATCCACGCCGCGGCGCCAGGCCTGCCAGTCGGGTCGCGCCGCGTAGAGCAGCTGCGCCGCGACGGTCGTGTCCACGAGCGGCCGCCAGGTGCGCCCCGGGTGGGTGTCGAGGAGGGCCGCCACCTCGGCCAGGTTCTCCCGGTATTGCTCCGGCGTCCACAAGCTGCTGCGCGCGGTCAGCAGGTCGCCCAGGTACTCCGTGAGTCCCTCGTAGATCCACAAGAGCTCGCCCTTCATGGGGACCTGGAAGTCGGGGGTGGCGAGGCCGGCCGGCCGCCGGTACTTGCCGTTCCAGGAATGCACGTACTCGTGCGGCAGGAGCGTCAGCATCAGCCGGCGGCGGTCGTCGTCCAGCAGCGAGCGCTCGTCGACGCGGTCGTCGCTCGACTCGTGGTGTTCGAGGCCGAAGTGTGCGACGTGGTCGGAGAGCGTCAAGAGGAAGCGGTAGCTGCGGTAGTGGTGGGCGCCGAACAGCGCCGCGGCCTCAACGGCGAGCTGCCGGTAGTGGCCGGCGAGGTCGGCTGGCATGCCGAGCGCCGCGGCGCTGTCGGCGGCGAGGTCGATCTCGGCGCGCGGGGCCTCGGCCAGCGGGATCGTCCGCAAGTGGACGCCGGCGAGGACGGGCGAGTCCACCAGGGTGGTGAGCGAGACGGGCGCGAACTCGATCCCCGCCGCCGTCTCGCGCTCGACCGGCAGGGCGGTGGCGTACTTCCAGCCGGCGGGGAGGCGAAGGCGGGCGGCGTAGGAGATCTCGTCGGCCGGCGAGCCCGCCGGGTAGAGAAGCACCTGGTTCCAGGAGAGGAGGGTCAGCTCCGCGGTCGCCGAGGCGCCGCTCGAGAAGCCCGCGATCGTGGCCGGCGACAGGAGGTCGAGCGAGACCTCGACCTCGCTCGCGCCGGCGGGGACCTCGCAGTGCAGGGCATACATGTCCACGTCGTCGCGCCGCCAGGCGATGGGTTTGCCGGCAGCCGAGAGGCGCAGGCCCGCAAGGTCGGTGATCGGTCCGGTGGGGCCATGCTCGCCGGGGATCCACTTCGGGTAATAGAGCTCGAGCGGCCCGGGGCGTGCGGGAATGGTGAGGTGGGCATGGAAGATCTTGCGCGGCGCCTCGCCGGCATCCACCGCCAGCCGGATCGTTCCGGCCGGCGCCGCCGCGCCCGGCAGCGCCACCCCGGCAGCGACGACGGCCATGGCCATCCACACGGCTCGCGACACGCTTTGCCTCTTCATGATCTCTTCTCCTCGGGTAGGCCCGCTGCCGGATGTGCGGCCGCGGTTGGCGGCGACAAAGTGATGGGTACTGTATACCCGTCCCCGTCGAGCGATCAGGATGGAGCAGGTTCGAAGAGGGTCACGAAACCGATGCTCGCCATGCGCCGAAAGTCCGAGTCGAGCGACCAGAGGACGCCCTCATGCTCGGCGGCGAGGGCTCCAATGAGGAGGTCGGTAAGTCCGAAGCGCTTGCCGGCGCTGGCGGCCGGCGCGAGCCAGGAATCGACGAGTCTCCAGGTAGCTGCGCCGGGGTAGTAGACGGGAAGAGCGGAAAGCGCCTTGCGCAGCCTCGTGCGATCCTCGCTCGACGCTCCAGCCAGGATCTCGATCCTGACCGGGATCGGCAGGCCGACCTCGTCCTGGTCCAGGAGGTGGCGCAGCGTCCTGGCCTCGAGTCCGTCCCCGGCGCGGAAGGCGGCGACCCACACCGAGGTGTCGACGAAGATCACGAGCGCCGCCGCGAGCGCGGGATGTCGATGTCCAGCTCGACGGCGCCCAGCAGCGACTTCAACTGCTCGATCCGGCGTCGGCGGATCAGCTCCTGGAGCGAGAGCACCACGGTATCGGTCTTGGACTTGAAACCGAGGAGAAGCCGGGCCTCCTCGATCAGTTCCTCGGGAATGTCAAGAGTCGTGCGCATATAATCCAAGCTAGTTGATATGCTTTGGGATGTCAACATCGGTTTCTTTTCAGCATAACGTGAGAATTTCTGCGTCTTCATGACGCCTCCTCCTCGGGTAAGCTAGGCCCGCTGACGGGGTGTGCGGCCGCGCTTGGCGGCAACAGAGTGACGAACACCGTATACCCGTCCAGCCGGACGCCGCGCCGCGGCGGGGGGAGTGATGTTCACCGGCCTGATCGTCGAGCGCGGGCACTTGTTGCGCGAGCCTGAAGCTTCGCGGCAGGGCGGGGTGTGCCTGGCGATCGGCCACAGCGCCGCCCTGGCCCGGCGGCTGAGCGTGGGGGCGAGCCTCGCGGTCTCCGGCGTCTGCCTGACCGTGACGGGTCTGGGCGATGCCGCGAGCACCGTCGAGCTCTCGCCCGAGACCCTGTCGCGCACCACGCTGGGCGGCCTGCGCGCGGGCGAGGCGGTCAATCTCGAGCCCGCGCTGCTCGCCGGCGAGCCGCTGGGTGGCCACCTGGTGCAAGGGCACGTGGACGGAACGGTCCGCGTGCTGGAGCGCCACGACCTCGCCGAGCACCGCGTCCTCGCCCTCGAGCTCCCGCCCGACCTCTCCCCCTTCCTGGTGATGAAGGGGTCGATCGCCGTCGACGGCGTCAGCCTGACGGTGGCCGGGCTCCTCACCGGCAGCCCGGAGCGTTTCGAAGTCGCCTTGATCCCGCACACCCTCGCCGTGACCACCCTGGCCGAGCGCGTGCCCGGCGACCGCGTCAACGTCGAAGTCGACGTGCTCGCCAAGTACGTGCAGCGCATGCTCGCCGCTCGCGGCTTCGCCCCGGAACCGAGGCTGACCACGCTCCCGGAGAGCGGCAGTCCGCCGCAAGGGCCATGAGCGGCGCCCGTTCACCGGGCTCCGCATCCCGCCTGGGCCGCGGCGCGGAGTCTGGCTCGGCGCCCGGCTCCCAGCCGTCGGGGCGACCGCCGCCACTGGCACGGCGGGGCTTCGCCGCCCAGCTTCCCGAAGCCGGCCGGTTCTGGATCCGCTACGTGCCGCGCTCCTGGGAGGCTCCGGACCGCCCCTGGCTGCATCTCGCGGCTGGGCGGCTGGGCAACGCCGGCGCCAGCGCCGCCGCCGCCCCCCGCGCCAGGCAGGGACCCGGCGCATCCGATCAGATCGGGCAGGGACCCGGCGCGTCCAATAAGAGCGGGCAGGGACTCGCCGCCTCCGATCCGACCGGACCGCCTCTCGACGACGTTCTCTACCTGCCGCCGGTACCGCCCTCCCTGGCGCGGGAGCGCGACGCGCTGGCGCGGGCGCGGCTGGCGGAAGGCACTCCGCTCGTTCTCCAGCTCCTGCCGGGCGACGAGACGGCCTTCGCGGCGGACGCCGGGATTGCACTCGTGGTGGATCTACTCCCTGCCTTGCTCGAAGGCGAGCTCGATCGGCTCGCCGCCGTGCCGGGCGGGGCCACGGCGGTCTGGCCCCTGATGCCTGGACTGACGGACGATGCGGCGCTGTGGGAGCGAGGCTGCCGGCTGCTGTCCGCGGCAGGATTGCACCGGGTGCAGGCGCTCTGTCCCGACCTGGCGCCGGCCGACCGCCGCCGGCTGGCCGAGGGAGCGCCGCGGGCCGACGTCTTCGACGCGCTGTTTCACCGCGCCCAGCGGGCGACCGCGCTCGAGCGCGCCTTCGCGCGGCATGCGCACCGCCATGGATTGGCGCCTTTTCTGCCCCGCCCGCTGCCGCGCCCGCCCCTGCACGGCGCGGGCAACCGGCGGCTCGGCGGCGCGCTTGCCCTGGCCGCCGAGCTCTGGCTGCGGCTCGCGCGGCCGGTGGACCAGGCGCAGGCGCTCTACCGGGCGGCCCGCTGGATCGACGGCACCGCCTACGACGTCGAGGCCCTCGCCCGCGAAGGCAATCTCGACGTCGTCACCGCGCTCGACACGACCAGCCGCCGCCTCGTTCTCGAGAGCGTGGCCGGCGGGGAGCCGGCCCTGCTCGCCGAGCTGCTGGCCGAATATCTGGCCGGGGAGGCGCCGGACCGCGGGAGCACGGCCACGCAGGACGGAGACGCCGCGATGGGCGGCCGGAATGCCGGGAAAGACAACCACCAGGCCGGAAACCTGCCGGCCGGACGACTCCAGGAGGTCGCCGATGACTAGGCCGCCCTTCTCACCTCTCCGCCGCCGCACCGGAGCCTGGCCGCCATTCTCATCTGCCGTGCGCGCCCGTGCCCGGTGCGCGTTCGAGGCGGCGCTTCTTCTCGCCGTCTCGATAGCGTACGCTGCCCGCCCCGCGGCGGCCTGGGGCTTGCGCGGCGACGCCCCCGCAAGCGACTTCCGGGACTTCGAGCGCCGTTTCAGCGGCGACGTCTATGACTACCCCCGCCACGGCGCGGCACCCCTGGGACTCGCCGGCTTCGAGGTCTGGGCCGATGCTTCCGTGGACAGCGGTTTCGGCGGCAGGTCTTTCCGGAACACGGTGATCGCGGGCAGCTTGCCCGGCCGCGCCCTCACCATGCTGCGGGCAGGAGTCCGCAAGGGGCTGCCGGCCGGCATCGACCTCGGCGTCTCCTACGGCCAGGCCCTTGGCGGCGGGCCGAAGCTGGCGGCGGCAGACATCCAGTGGGCGATCGTCAAGGGCGGCGCGCTGAGCCCCGCGCTCTCCTTGCGCCTGACCGGCGCGCGCAGCCTGAAGAGCGACCCCTACTACCTCCAGCAGTACGGCGCCGAGCTGCTTGTCTCCAAGGGCTTCCCGGCCCTCACGCCCTACGCCGGCGCGGGCCTGGTCGAGAGCCGCGGCCGCCTCGACTCCACGCTCGGTTCCAGTCTGCGCGACAACCGCACCCACGCCGTCGTCTACGCCGGCGTGACCCTCAACCTCCTCCTCCCCAAGATCCACATCGAAGTCGAGCACGCCGAGGTCACGCAAGCCGCGGTGAGGATCGGCTTCGGACTCAAATGAGGCGGCGGAAATGGGCCCATCTCCTGCGTTGCGCTCGGTCGGGCTCCTTCAACGTACTTTCCGTACGCCTCGGTCGCCCGGTTTTTTCAGAAGCGCCGGGTCCCTGCCCGGCGCTGCGCGCGCCTTGGATCTGGACCCATTTGCGACTTGCGAGGAGTGCCGGCAATCGCGGGAGCGCCGGCCGCCGCCTCGGAGCGCCGGCCGCCGCCTGGTGGCGGTCTCGTTTCACCCCGGGAGCTTGGCGACCATGTCGATCTCGACGAGGGCTCCTTTGGGCAGGGCGGCGACCTGGACGGTGGAGCGCGCCGGGCGGTGGTCGCGCATGGCTTCGGCATACAGGGCGTTGAGCTTGGGGAAGTCGGCGAGCTCGACCACGTAGACGGTCGTCTTGACGACGTCAGCAAAAGTGCAGCCGGCCGAGGCCAGCACCTGGCGGAGGTTCTCGAGGACGCGGCGCGCTTGCGCCTCGAAACCGCCGCCCACGATTTCGCCGCTGGCCGGGTCGAGCCCGATCTGGCCGGACGTATAGAGCCAGCCTCCGGCCGCCACGGCTTGTGAGTACGGTCCGATGGCCTGCGGCGCGCTTGCGGTGTGGTGGAAGTGCATCGCTTGGCGCTCCTTGCGAAGGTGGTGATTGATTGCTAGCGCGCCAGGTGTGGGGGCGTCCCCGATGGCACGCCGGACGGCTCGTCCGGCTCGTAGACGGCGATGTAGGGCAGATTGCGATAGCGCTCCCCGAAATCGAGGCCGTAGCCGACGACGAAAGCGTTTTCGATCTGAAAGCCCAAGTAGTCGATCTTGACCTCGACCTCGCGCGCCGACACCTTGTCCAGCAGGGCGCAGAGCCGGACGCTGCGGGCGCCGCGGAAGCGCAGCAGGTCGAGGATGGTGCGCAGCGTGTAGCCGGTGTCGACGATGTCCTCGATCAACAGCACGTCGTGGCCGCCGATGGCGAGATCGATATCCTTGCGGATGTGCACTTCGCCGCGGCTCGCTCCGCGGCTGCCGTAGCTCGAGGTCTGAAAG
Organism: Thermoanaerobaculia bacterium; assembly: GCA_035544895.1. Taxonomy (GTDB): domain Bacteria; phylum Acidobacteriota; class Thermoanaerobaculia; order Multivoradales; family UBA5704; genus JASLEW01. The sequence goes on along the minus strand of DASZZM010000059.1, from coordinate 106,587 downwards.
AAATCGACCGCGACCGGCACGGTGACGAGCTTGAGCAGCTCGGTGAGGAAGAACACCGATCCTTTGAGCACCCCGACGCAGATCAGCGGGTCGTCGGGCGCCCGGCGGCGCATGCCGGTCTGCGATGGAAGGTCCACGGGCAGATCCCCGGAAGTCCAGAGCGGCGGCTCGCCGGCATCCCGGTCCGGAGGGCGGAGCAGGAGCTGGGCGGGCTCCCGGCCCGCGAGCTCACCCGCGTGCGGGGCTTGCCCCTGGGCGCCGCCGCCGACCTCCGAGTAGTCGCGATCGATCTCGGCCGCCAGCTCGCGCACCCGCCGCTCCAGCTCTTGCTGGGAGATCAGGACCCGCATCGCCCCTCCAACGTCAAGACCGTAGCGTGGTACTCTCAAGTCTCATCTTGGGTTGGACTATGACTACGGTACAAGAGCTGGGAGCTCTGCATCGCCGTTACGCCGAAACCTCCCACCGCTTCCGGGCGGCGTGGACCTTCCACCAGTTCCTGCAGAGCCTGGGCAAGGGCGGCCAGCCTCGCGTGGACGAGGCCCATTCAGCGGTCTTCCAGGGCCTCTACGCGGAGCTCAAAGAGGTCTCCCAGAGCATCACCTCGGCCGAGAGCGAGCGCGTTCCGCTGAAGCTCGATTCCATCGACCAGCGGCTCGATCGCGTGATCGCCGAGCTCGACGAGGAGGATAGCAGAGTCCCTCCTTACTTCCTGCGCCAGTTCTTCCGCCGCGTCAAGAGCTACGACGAGAAGATCCTCACCCAGCTGGTCAAGTTCTATCTCTACACCCAGCGTGGCGACGTCTGGGCCTCCGAGCGGCTCGACAAGCTCGATTTCCTGCTCGCGCGCATGAGCGAGGAAGAGGACGACCGCACCGGCGAGCCGCGGCTGCGCAACCATCTCAGGCTCTCCGAGATCTTTCACGGCCTGTGGGCGATGCTCGGCGCCGCGCCGCCCGCCAAGGATCTCGTCGAGGAGCGCCGGCGCGAGATCGAAGGTTTCCGCCGCCAGGTGGGAGAGCTCGAGACCCTCGACCAGCTCAACGAGTCGGCCCTCATCCAGCGCTACCGGGAGCTCAAGCATGGCCTGGGCGTCAACTTCCTCGAGCCCAGCCTGCTGCTCGCCATCCAGGAAACCAACCTGGCGCTCAAGGACCGCATCCAGAACCTCTACTCCAAGGAGGAGAGGCGCATCGTCGCCGAGTACCAGCGGGTCTTCGAGCTCGAGCGCGAGGTCCCGGTCGACCGCGAGCTCGAACAGGAGCTCGGCCAGTTCCGGCAGGAGATCGAGCGCTTCGAAACGCGTTTACAGAGCAAGGAGTTCAAGCTCGAGGACCTGGCGCGGATCCGCCAGCGCGTCCGCGCCCTGCTGCCCCGGCTCACCGCCGCCAGCCGCGCCGCCCTCGGCGCCGACCGGGAGAAGACCGTCAAGCCGGCCATGATCGACTCGGGCGAATACGTCATGGCGGCCGCCGGCGCGGCCGCGTCGGCGCCCCTGGCCACCCAGGAGGACTTGCTCGGCGAGTACTTCCGGCGCCTGGTCGAAGCGCTGCGCGAGGTCAACCCGGACCTTTCGCCCGAGCGGGTCGTGCTGACGCCCGAGATCTTTCCTTTTCGCGTCGAGCCGCGCGAGGTCCTGGCGTACCGCCGCCTGTTCGGGCGCGGCGAATGCGACCGCGAGCTCGAGCAGTTCCTGCTCGAAGGGGCCGCCCTGCGCATGCGCATCAACGAGGAGGCGCAAGAGATCGCCGGCATCCTCGACGAGACCTCGGTGACCGGCGACTCCATCGTCTACGCGCGGGCGCGCTGGACGGCCCGCACCGCCGACTCCTACCTGTGGCGCTTCAGCCACGTGCTCGACGAAGCGGTGCTCGGCGGCAGCGTCACCGAAGGGCGCCAGCTCCAGCTCCTGCGGATGCGCCTGATGCGCGACTACTCCGGCCTCTGGCTGCTCGCGTACAAGCCGCTGCTCAAGCGCAACCCTGGCGGCACCATCGCCTGATCGGTTCCCGCCGCCGCCCCTGCCGTGCAGGCGTGGGCTCGACTCGAGCTGCATGACAATTTCGGTTCTCGACGCGGAGCGGGATCGGCGGGGACTGGAGGCTTTCCTGGCCCTTCCATCCCGGGTCTACGAGGGCGATCCCAACTACTGCGCGAGCGGGCGCGACGCCGTCGTCGCGAGCCTGCGGCGGCGCGAGTTCGCCGGCCGCCAGCTCGCGCTGGTCGCGGTCGAGGGGAACGGGGGCGCCCGGCCCCTCGCCCGGCCCTTCGCGCGACCCATCGCCAGATTAGTGGCGCGCCTCTCGCCTGCCCTCGCGGACCCCGCCTCCGGCCGACCCTACGGGCTCCTCGGCTTCTTCGAGGCCATCCCGGGAGAGGCTGGGGCCGAAGCCGCGGGCATGCTCTTCGCGGCAGCCGCCGCCTGGCTGCGCGGCCGCGGCGCCGGCGCGATCGTCGGACCGATGGACGGCGATACCTGGCATCGCTATCGGCTGAACGCCGGGCCTTGGGACGAGCCGCCGTTCCTGCTCGAGCCTTACAACCTGCCCGGCTACCCGGCGCTCTGGCAGGCGAACGGCTTTCGCGTCCTTGCCAGCTACAGCTCGCGCCGCATCGACGACGCGGCGGCGGTGGCGGAGCATCTGGGCATCCACCGCCGGCAAGCCCTGGCCGCGGGATACCGCTTGCGGCCGCTCGACGCGCGGCGTTTCTCTCGCGAGCTCGGCCTGCTCCACGAGCTGTCGTGCGCCATCTTCGCCGAGAACTTCCTTTACACGGAGATCCCGCGGGCCGAGTTCGCGGCCGTCTACGCCGGAGCGCGCCCGCTGATCGACCCGGAGCTGGTGTGGTTCGCCGAGACCGGCCGCGGCGAGCCGGCCGGTTTCCTCTTCGCCTACCCGGACCACTTCCGGGCGGTGGCGTCGATGCGCGGCGGCCGCGGCCCGCTCGCCCGGCTGCGCTGCCTGCGCGAGCTCCGCCGCGGCCGTCCGGCCGCGGTCAACTTCAAGACGGTCGGCGTCCTGCGCGAGCACCGCCGGGCGGGATTGGGCGCCGCGCTCGTGGCCCAGGGGTATGACACGGCGCTGCGCAAGGGATTCCGCTCTTCCAACCACTGCCTGATCCTCGAAGGCAATCCCTCCGCTGCCCTGGACGCCGGCCGCGGCCGGTTGCTGCGCCGTTACCACCTCTACCAGCTCGCCGGCGGCGCGGATCCGGCCGGGTCAATCGGCCGGGGAGCCGCATGACCGCGCCTGCCGCGCCGGACTCGGCGGCAGGAGCCAACGTCGTCGCCATCCTGGCGGAGGTGGCGCGGCGCGTTCCCGCCCGCCTGGCGCTCGCCACCGAGGACCACCGCGGCGGCGGCCGGCAGCGCGCCAGCTTCGCCGAGCTCTGGCAGCGCGTCGACCGCGCCTCCGCGGGCCTGCGCCGGCTGGGGCTCGAACCCGGGGAGCGGGCCATCGTGATGATTCCCATGTCGATCGACCTCTATGTCGTCCTCCTCGCCTTGCTCAAGCTCGGCGCGGCCGCCGTCTTCGTCGATCCCTGGATCGGCTGGCGCCAGATCGCGGCCTTTGCCGCCTTCGCGGCGCCGCGCTTCTATGCCGGGACGCCGCGCAGCCATCTGCTGCGCCTGCTGTCGGGCCGCCTGCGCGCCATCCCGCTGACGGCGACCGCCAGCCGGCGCCTGGGCCGCCTCCCCGCCGCTCACACCCTGGCCGACCTGGAGCGGGACGAGGGCGACGGGCGGATCGCGCCGGCCGCGGCGGACGATCCGGCCCTCATCACCTTCACCAGCGGTTCCTCCGGAGAGCCCAAAGGGGCCAACCGCACCCACGGCTTTCTGCTCGCCCAGCATCGCGCGCTGGCGGCGGAGTTCCCGCCGTGCGAGGACGACGTGGACATGCCGATGTTCCCGGTCTTTGCCCTGCACAACCTGGCGAGCGGCATCTCCTCGGTGGTGCCGGCCATGGACCTGCGGCGCGTCGACCAGGTGGATGCCGGCCGGATCCTGACGCAGATGGCGGCGCACGGCGTCACCACCTGCACCGCGTCACCGCCGTTTTTCGACCGCATCGCGGCGGCGCTGGCGGACAAACCGCGGCGGCGCCCTGCCCTGCGCCGGCTGTTGAGCGGCGGCGCCCCGGTTTCCGACGCGCAGCTCGCCGCCTGGCAGCGCGCCCTGCCCGCCACCGAAGTGAGGCTGGTCTACGGCTCCACCGAGGCCGAGCCCGTCGCCCAGATCACCGCCGCCGAGCGCGGAAGCCTACAAGCCGCTGCGAAGGCAGCGGCGTTCCAATCGACCGCTGCGAAGGCAGCAGCGGCGTTCCAACCGACTGCACGACTCGGTTTCTGCGTGGGTCGTCCGGGCGACCAGGTAAAGGCGCGCGTCATCCGGATCCACCGCGGACCGGTCGCCCTCGGGGCCGATGGCTGGGCAGAGTGGGAGCTGCCGCGCGGCGAGATCGGCGAGCTGGTGGTGACCGGCGACCACGTGGGCAAGGACTACTACCGCAACCCGCGGGCGATGGCGGAGAACAAGATCGTCGATCGCGACGGCACCGTCTGGCATCGCATGGGGGACACGGGCTGGCTGGACGACGCCGGGCGCTTCTGGCTGGCCGGGCGAGTCCATTCGACCATCTTCCGCGCCGGCCAGGCGGTCCATCCGCAGCTCGTCGAGCAGGCGGCGCAGGAAGCGAGCGCCTCGATCCGCCGCGTGGCGGCGGTAGGGCTGCCGGATGCGGTGTTGGGGGAGAGAGTCGTCCTGGTGATCGAGTCCCCGCCGGCGGACCTGCCTGGGGCCATGGCGCAGACATCGCGGACATCGCGGTCATCGCCGACATCGCCGGCATCGCCGGCCGAGGCGCTGCGGCGCGAGCTCGCCGATCGCCTTGCCTCCCGCGGCCAGCCGGTCGACGACGTCATCCTGACCCGGCAGCCCCTGCCGCTCGACCCCCGGCACCGCAGCAAGATCGACTACCCGCGGCTGCGCGAGCGGCTGCTCCGCGCCAATGGAGCCCGACGATGAGCGCGGACTCAACCGGGAGCGATGCCGGAGCCAGGGAGCCAGGGAGCCAGGGAGCCGGAGAGCCGCAGAGCCATGGAGCAACGGAGCCACGGAGCCAGGGAGCCACGACGATCGCCGACTCTCTGACCCCCGGCGCGCCGTTTCCGCGGCGGTTGCGCGCCTATCTCGCCGAGCGGTTCCCGCTGCTCGGCCACGGCGTGCTCATCGCCGCCTACTACTCCTCCAACCAGTTCCTCGCTCGCACGCTGACCGAGCCGGGGCGGCCGATGCGCTACGATTGGACTTCGCTGGCCGGCGCGGCGGCGTTGTTCTGCTTTTTCTTCCATCTGCGGGTCTTCGACGAGCACAAGGACTACGCGGACGACTGCCGCTACTTCCCGCGGCGTGTGCTGCAGCGCGGCCTGATCACCCTGCGCGACCTGCGGATTCTCGGCGGCGCCGCCATCGCGCTCGAGCTCGTGCTGGCGGCGCTGCGCGGCGCGCCCGCGCTGGCCGCCCTGATGGTGGCGCTCGGCTTTTCGCTGCTGATGCTGCGCGAGTTCTTTGCCAGGGAGTGGCTGAAGCGGCACTTCTTGCTCTACGCCACGAGCCACATGCTGATCATGCCGCTGCTGTCGCTGCTGGTCTTCGCCTTCGCGACGGGGCGCTACCCGTGGCAGGCGCCGGGCTGGTTCTGGGTGTACGCCTGGGTGGGTTTCTTCGTGACCTTCAACTGGGAGGTGTCGCGCAAGATCCGCGCGCCGGAGGAGGAGATCGAGGGGGTGGAGACGTACACGCGGATCTTCGGCACCTATGGCGCGGCCTGGGTGGTGCTGTCGATCCGGGTGATCGATACGGCGCTGGTGGCGTTGGTGGGCTGGCACCTCGGGCTGTCGCGCTGGTTCTATGGCGCGCTGGTGTTGCTCTTCCTGGTCTGTCTGTACGGCTTCTTCCAGTACCGTTTCCGCACCAGCCCGCAAACCGCCCGGCGGATGGAGACCTATGCCGGCATGTACATCATCGCCTTCGACGTCATCCTCGCAATCGCGATCGGCCACCGCTTCGGGCTCCGCGTAGGATGAGCATCGTGGCCGATCCATCGGGCGGCGGCGCGGCGAGCAGGATCGTGGCCGATGCCACGGCCATCCTGGGCGACGCCGCGCTGGCGGCGTCCGTCGGGGGCAAGGCGGCGAACCTGGCGCGGCTCGAGGACTTCGGGTTGCCGGTCCCGGAGTGGCTGGCGATCCCTTGCCAGGTGCTGCAGGGGGTTCTGGCCGAGACCGGGCTGGAAGCGCGGATCGCCGCGCGGCTGGCGGATGCTCTCGCGAGCCTGCCTGGCGCCGCCCCTGATCCCGGATCCGGCGATGCGCGGGAGGCGGCCGGGGAAGCGGGCCGGCAGGGGGAGGAGCTGCGGCGGGCGGCGGCCGAGATCAGGGGGTGGATCGGAGAGGTGGCGGTGCCGGAGGCGGTGGCGGAGGCGGTGGTGGGGGCGCAGGGACGGATGGGGGAGGAGGAGTGGGTGGCGGTGCGGTCCTCGGCGGTGGCGGAGGATGCGGCCGGAGAGTCGTTTGCGGGCATCCATGACAGCTTCCTCTTCGTGCGGGGGCGCGAGGCGCTGCTCGCGGCGGTGCGCGGGGTGTGGGCGTCGGCGTACAACGACCGCGCGCTGGCGTACCGGCTGGCCCGCGGGCTGCCGACGTCAGGGATCGCGGTGGCGGTGGTGGTGCAGCGGATGATCGAGGCGCGGGCGAGCGGCGTGATGTTCACCGTGGATCCGACCTCGGGGAGCGTTCATGAGGCGGTGGTGAGCTCCCTGTACGGCGCGGGAGAGGGCCTGGTGAGCGCGGGCTTCGACGCCGACACGTTCACCGTCGACAAAGAGACGCTCGACATTCACGTCGCGCTGGCGGAGAAATCCGAGCGGCTGGTGGTCGACGCTGCGGTAGGCGGCCTGCGGCGCGAGCCGGTGCCTGCCGAGCTGCGCGGGCTGCCGAGCTTGACGGTCGAGGAGGTGCGCGAGCTCGCCCGTCTGGGGCTCGGCCTGGAGAGGCGTCTGGGCAGGCCGCAGGACGTCGAATTCGCCTTCGACGCCGCCGGCCGTCCCTGGCTGCTCCAGACGCGGCCGGTCACCACGGTCGCCGAGCTCGGCCCGGCGGCCGGCCACCGGCTCCTGTGGGACAACTCGAACATCATCGAGAGCTACTCGGGCGTGACCTCACCAATGACGTTCAGCTTCATCCGCCACGCCTACGAGATCGTCTACCACTGCTTCGCCGAGGTGATGGGCATCCACCCGCGCGTGGTGCGCGGCAACCGCACCGTCTTCGATCACATGCTCGGCCTCTTCCGCGGCCAGGTCTACTACAACCTGCTCAACTGGTACCGGCTGGTCCGCCTCTTTCCCGGCTACCACTACAACAAGCAGTTCATGGAGTCGATGATGGGCGTGCGCGAGCCGGCGGCCGACGGCTCTGCCGCCACCGCCGCGCCACGGGCAGGGCTGCGGCGTTACGCCGAGCTTCCCGCCCTGGTGCGCCTGGTGCTGCGCTCGGCCCGCAACTTCCTGCGCATCCGCCGCATCGTCGGCGACTTCGAGGCCTGCTTCAGGAGCAATTACGCCCGCTGGTCGGCCCAGGACCTGCGCGCGCTCGCGCCGCATGAGCTGCTCGCCCTCTACCGCGAGATGGAAGACCGCCTGCTCTGGAACTGGAAGGCGCCGATCATCAACGACTTCTTCGTCATGGTTTTCTACGGCACCCTGAAACGGCTTTGCGCCGCCTGGTGCGGCGATGCATCGGGATCGCTGCAGAACGACCTGATCTGCGGCGAGGGCGGAATCGAGAGCACCGAGCCGACCAAGATGCTGCTCGCCCTGGCGGCGGAGGCCCGGCGGCAGCCGGAGCTGGCCGAGCTGCTGTCGACGCGGCCGCCCGAGGCGCTGGCGGCCGAGATCCCCGCCGACCCCCGCTTCGGCGAGTTTGCCGCCGCCATCCGGCGCTATCTCGATCTCTACGGATTTCGCTGCATGAACGAGCTCAAGCTCGAGGAGCCGTCGCTGCGCGACCGCCCCGCCTTCCTCTACCAGGTGCTGCGCAACTACCTGGCTCCGAACACCGCGAACACCGCGAGCGATGCCGCGGCCCTCGACCCCGCGCTCCTCGAGGCGCGCGAGGGCGACATCCGCCGCGCCGCCGAGGCCCGGGCGGCCGCGGAGCTGCGCGGCCGGCGCGGATGGCTGCCGCGCGGCCCGATCTTCCGCTGGGTGCTCGCCAACGCCCGCCTGGGCGTCAAGAACCGCGAGAACCTCCGTTTCGCGCGCACCCGCATCTACGGCCTGCTGCGCGAGCTGCTGCGGGCGCTGGGCGAGCGGCTTGCCGGCGAGGACCTCCTCGACGACGCGCAGGACGTTTTCTACCTGACTCTCGACGAGGTCTGGGACTTCGTCGAGGGGATGGCGGTGACCACCGATCTCAGGGCCCTGGCGGCGCTGCGCCGGCGGGAGTTCGACGAGTACCGCGCCAATGGCGCCGATACCGCGCGGCTGCCCGCCGACCGTTTCGAAACCTATGGCATGGCCTATCACCGCAACCTGTTTCGCGGCCGCCGCCAGGCGCCGGCCGCGGCCGCGTCAGGCGTGCTGCGCGGCACCGGCTGCTGTCCGGGCGTCGTCACCGCGCCGGTCAAGGTCATCCGCGCTCCCTCCGACGACGCCCGCCTGGCCGGCGAGATCCTGGTCGCCGAGCGCACCGACCCGGGCTGGGTGCCGCTCTACCCCTCGGTTTCGGGTCTGCTCATCGAGCGCGGCAGCATCCTCTCGCATTCCGCCATCGTCGCCCGCGAGATGGGCATCCCGACCATCGTCGGCATCGCCGGTCTTTCCGCCGCCCTCGCCACCGGCCAGCGCGTGCGCATGGACGGCGCCGCCGGCACCGTCGAGCTGCTGGATCGCGAGAGCGAGTAGGCAACGCCGCAAGACCCCTTGCTCTTCGCCTCGGTCTCCAGGGTCTCCCTCACTGGAACCAGCCGTTGACGTCGATGATCAGATGAACCGTGCCCGAATTCGCCACGGACGGCGAGACCTGGAGCGTCCCCTGACCCGCGCAGCCCAGGGGCAGGATGGCGCTCTCAGCGCGGGTCTGCTGGGGAGCGAAATGGATCAAGTCAGGCGTGAGCGCCGGGCCCTCATCCGGGTAGAACGTGAGGAAGCCGGCGTCCGAGGGCTCTGTAACCGTGATGTTGAGAGAGACCGCCTTGGCCTGGGGCGGAATCCCGCACAACCCCCCGATCGTGATGGTCCGTGCCGTCCCGGAGGACAGGGCCGGCCCCGGCCCCTGTTTGTCCGGGCGGGTGTCGAGAACACGGCAAGGTGCGACGGTGTAGAAGCCCAGACCGCGGAGCGAGGCGCCGCCGACGATGAAAACGGTAGGGGCCGCGACTCGGTGATTTGTCGGCCCGGGGAGAGCAGGATCGTTGGAGTACACCGTGGTGTCCGCGGGGCCGCCGGGATGGCTGGCGTAGACCAGCATCGCCTGATTGCTCACCTGCCGGCCGAGAGGGACGTTTTCCAGGACCGCCGCAACGATGGTGATCGCCGCCCGCTCGCCCATTGGGATCGGACCGCTCCACGAGACTCGATTGGCGGCCAGGTCAACGGTCGTGCTGCCGCGGTCGGCGGCCGCCATTACCAGGCTCAGGTCCTGCAGGGGCAGCACGTCGGTCAACTGGTTGCCGGGCACCTCCTCGAGATCGCACTCGCCGTCGTTGGCCAGCACCAGCGTGTAGACGACGATGCCGTCGTCGCGGGCGCAGGCCGTCAGGCTGGCGGCGATGTGGGTGCGGTCGCGATGCCGGTTGAGCACCCGCACGCTATAGGCCGGCGCCGCCGGCTGCGAGAGCGCGGCGTAGCGGGAATCGGTGCTGGAAGTGGTGACCGCGATCGAGTACCTGACGTCGCCCGCGCAGCCAGCGCCTTCGACCCCGCTCACCTTGACCGTCTGCGGCTGGTTCCAGGTGGCGGGGGTGAAGACCAGAGAGGGCGGCGAGAGTACGCCCTGGCCGGTGGCTCCGAAGAAGTCGACCCTCACCGTCGAGAAGGCGTTCGGTTGGCTCATCAGGGCAATCGTGAACTGGTCGGCGGCGCCGTCGTCGTCGGTCACCAGCCGGGGCGGCCTGGCGAGGGTGATCGTCAGTCCCGCGGGATCGTCGTCGATCATGGTGATCACCTCGACGCTGGGTTTGCCGAGCGTCGCCCCCACCGGCGTACCCAGACCGACACTGAAAGTCTCATCGCCGCGCAGCGGGTCCTGGACGATGGTGAGACGAAGGTCGTCGAACTGCACCTCGGGATGCCACCTCGCCGGGATGGTGAGAGGATTTTTCGTTACATGGAAGTGGCTCCCCGACTTCGCGGGCGCTACGATCGGCAGCGTAATCGTCGCCGCGGTCGGCTGGCCGTCACTGGTCGCCACCACGACCGGGAGCCTTACCATGCCGTCGGACTCACGAACCGTCGTCTTGTCCGCCGCAAACTGCACCGTCACGGCCTGGGTGGGCACGGCCTGGGGCGCGAAGAGAAAGGCGGCGCCCCTACCCCTGTCATGCAAGAAGGCGCCGATGACCACGGTCCCGTCGTGAATGGCCGCCGAGAAGCCGAACTCGGCGCCGGGCTGGGGACACGGCGCGGCGCCGTTCGGGGGACAGGGCGCTGTCAGTTTGCCGATCGCGGAGCCGGCAGAGCTGAACCGATAGGCGGCGCCGCTGTGGTCGCGGCCGGCTCGGCGCGCGCCGGTGACGATCTCGTGCGGCGCGCGGCGATCGAACGCCACGGCGACCCCGAACTGGGCTCCGGCGGCGGCCTCTCCGGCATCGAGCGGCAGCGCCACTTGCTGCCAGCCTCTCTCGCCGTGGCGGTAGAGATAGGCGGCGCCGGCATCGGTTCCCCGGCTGGCGTCGAGCGGCGCGCCGACGACGACCTCGTCTCCGCTTACGGCGACGGCGTAGCCGAAGGCATCATCCGGCCGCACTGTCGCGGGCAACCGTGTCCGCTGCCACCCGGACCCGCCATCGAAGAGATAGGCCGCGCCGGAGGCAGCGCCCCCGACCTCCGCAAACGGCGCGCCGACCGCCAGGAGGCTGCCGTCCAGCGATACCGATTGGCCGAAACCGGCGCCGGGCGTCGGCTGCTCGGGGGTGAGTTTTGTGTCGAACTCCCCCCCACTGAAGACGTAGACGCTCCCCGCGCCGGTGCCGGCCTGCCCGACGCCGCGGGCACCCACCGCCCAGATGTTCCCGGCCATGGCCACGGCGGAGCCGATCTCGTCCCCTTCCCGTCCGCTCGGAAATAGCAGTCGGGTGCGTAGGGCGGGCAGCGCCTCTTTGTCGCAGGCGATGATGTTGAAGTCGGGGAGGTCGAAGCGGTAAGCGGCGCCGGTCTGCGCCCCGGAGGCGGCGTCTTGGGCCCGCGGGGCGCCGACCAGCAAATGATTTCCCTCGATCGCCACGTCGAAGCCGAACCATTCGCCGGCGCCGCCGACCAGAGTCATGCCGAGGGGCCAGCTGCCATCAGCGCAGTGGTGGAACAGGTAGACCGCGCCGCCCGCGCCGGAGAGGTAGGCGCCGACGGCGACGACGTCCTGACCCACCGCCAGCGCGGCGCCGAATCGGCTGTCGGGGCCGACTCCGGCTGGCACCGGCAGCTCCTTGCCAGGCTGCAGGTCGGCCGGGAAGGCTGCCGGCGCGCCGCCGAAGACCGCCAGCAGCGCCACCGCGCCGGCCGCGGAGCGCAGATTCACCGGTGCCACCTGGACCCCCGGTCCGGCGCTCCCCGGTCCCCCACCTGCGCCAGCGCCCACCTCAACGGTTCGACCACTCCGCGGCCGCTCGCCGTCGCCGGCGATTGCCGGCGAGCCGCGGCATCTGCCGCCACTTCGCAGAAGAGCACCTGGGCGGGGGGGAAGATCATGGCGCCACCTGCGCGCCCGCACGCGAGTGGCGCGCCGACCGCGGACCTGCTCCCCGACTGCGCCACGGCCAAGCCGAAGAGAGCGTAGGCGCTGGTCAAGGTTGCAGGGGCAGGCACCGGCAGCTCGGCCCAGGCGCCGCCGGTGCGGTGAAAGACGTAGGCAGCGCCGCCCGACGGGGCAGAGGCTCGGTGCAGCGGCGCCCCGGCGATCAGCAGGTCGCCGTCGATCGCCACCGCATGCCCGAACCGGTCGCCCGGCGCGGCCGACGCGGGGACGAGCTTCTGCTGCTGCGTCCAGCCGCCGTCGCCTAGCGTGAAGACGTAGACGGCTCCGGAGCCAACGAGGCCGCTGTTGGCGCCGGCCGCGCGCGGCGCTCCGGCCGCGCCGACGACGGCCGTCGTGCCGCTCTCCGCCACCGCTGACCCGAACTGAGCATCGGCCGCCTGGTCTGCCGCTTGCAGCAGCCTGGCGCCCTGCAGCCAGCCGCTCCCGGGCGCAGGCGTGAAGACGTAGGCCGCTCCCGCCGCCGGCTGGCCACCGCTGCCGAGGTGCCCGGGAGCGCCGGCGATCAGTCTGCCCCCGGCCAGCGCCAGCGACTCCCCGAAGCGTTCCCCGGGCTGCGGATCCGCGGGAAGCACGCGGGCTTCCTGGTCGTTCGGCGCGCTCAACGGGTGGACGAGAATCACTCCGGATTCGCCGTCCGCACCGCGCACCGTGGCCGAGATTGCCACCTGCTGGTCGTCGAGCGCCACCGCTCGTCCGAGCTGGCGCACGCCGGCACCGGCGTTGCCGACGATGGGCTCCCCCTTCTCGCTCCACGTCTGGCCCGTCAAGGCGAAGACATGCACCTCCCCCGCCGGCTGTTGCTGGCCCTGTTCCCGGCCCACCGCCCCCACCGCGAGATAGCTGCCGTGAAGCGCGACCGAGATCCCGAACTGGTCACCCGGACGGGTGTCGCGGGCATCCAGTCGGGCCGTGACGATCCATCTCGACCCGTTCCAGAAAAACATGAAGACCGCACCGGCGCCCTGCGGCCCGTCGAAGCGCGCGCCGACCGCCGCCCAGTTGCCATCGCAGGCTATGGCGAAACCGCGCTGGGCATTGACTTTAGTGTGGATTCCCGCCCCCGGCGCCCGCGCCATGGCGCTCCAGGCCCCGAAGCCGAGAGCCGCCGCGGCGAGGCCCAGCGCCGGCAGCGCCACCACGAGCCGGGCCGCGAGCCGCCAGCCAGAGCGGCAGATCTGGCCGCAGCGCTCCCGGCTCATGGGCGCATCGCCTTGGGCAACTGCAGCCGTGAGAGGTCGTACGGCGGGTCCACCACCAGGGGGGGCAAGGTGAGCCCCCCGGCCTGCGGCGACATCAAGCCGGTCAGCGGCGAAGGCGGCCGCGGCGGCTTCCCCGGCACGATCCTGGTCCAACTCCCCCTGGACAGTCTGACCGTGCCCCCGGCGGCACTCCTGGCGATGACCAGGCCTTCGAGCACGGCCACGGTGGTGCCCTCGGGTCTGACTTCGAGACAGACGTAGGTGCCGCGCAGATCGAGGATTGCCCCGGAAGGTGTCACGATCTGCACCTTCCCGGCATGCCGCGGCGGCGTAACGAAGTAGAACTGGAAGTTGCCGAGCTGCGCGAGAAAACGCGCCTCGCTCAGGCCCACCTGGCCGACGACCCATCTGTCGAATTCCAGCCGGCTGTTTTCAAACATGCGCACGACGCCGTGGACTCCTGAATGGCTTTTACCGATGTCGATATCCGCCCCGGCTTCTTTCAAGGTCGCCACCTTCATGTGAAGGCAGACCGGTTCCTGGTTGGGAAGCAGCCTCGGGGGGCCGCCCGGCATCGTGCCGTTCACCTCGGGGCGGGACTGGGTCACCAAACCGACGCACTCGGGACCGCGGCACTCGGGATCGGCGCACTTGGCTGCCGGCGCCGCACCGGCGAGGCGTTGCGCCGCGATGGCGGCCAGCAGCAGCGCGACGATCGGTCGGTGGCCTCGCATCAGAAGAACCAGGTCACTCCCAGGCCGGCGGTGGTCCGCCGGTAGGCGAAGAGCGGCCCCTGCCCGGCGAGGGCGACGTTCGAACCGCGCCGGACGTAGCCGGCGCGCGCGGTGCAGGCGAGATGCGTGCCCAGCCAGCGGACCAGGGCGACCGATCCTCTCCAGGTGGCGTCGCCGCGCGCCGGACCCTCCGGTTGGGTGAGGTTCGATTCTGGATGGTCGAAGCGTTCCCAGCGCCGGCCGGCTTGCATGTAGAGCGTCCAGCCGGCGGGCAGCGGCGCACCCGCTTCGCCCGTGACTTCCGCGAAGCGAAAGGCGAAGGCGCGGCCGGCCCGCCGCTCACCGCCGCTCGCCGCCAGGCGGAGATACGCGCCGCGGCGGCCCACGTCCAAGGATTCGCTGGCCCCCAGCGCGAGCTCGCTGCCGCTGCGCTGCAGGTCTCCCGTGCCGTCGGCGGCGAAGCGCAACCGGCTGGCGGCGAGATCGAGGCGGGTGGCCGTGCCTCCCGACCCGCGCAAGTTCAGCGAGGCGGCACCTCCCGCCAGGCGCAGCAGGCCGCTGCCGCCGAGCCAGGCCCAGGTCTCGGCCGCTTGCAGCAGCAGCGCCAGATGCCCGCCCCCGGCCGGCCCCCCCGGCACCCGCATGGCCCCCAGCGGGCCGGCGAGATAGCCGCGAGGGTCCTTGCCCCATGCCAGCTGCACGAAGGCGCCGGCGAGCGACAAGTCGAGATCGCCCTGGTCGCGGTAGGCCGAGCGGCTGCCGGCCACCCCCCAGCCGAGCTGCCAGCCGTCGTGGCCGACGAACGGGTGATGCTCGAGCCGGAGGCCGAGGTCGGCGCCCGAGTCGGCGGCGGCCTTCGCCAGGTGGCTGCCGGTTAGGGGCAGCAGCGTTGCATCGGCGGGCAGCAGCCCCGGGTTCGAGTCGTAGGCCGCCTCGAGTGCGAGCCGCCCCTCCCAACGGGGCGGCGGCAGCGTGCAATCGAGCGGGCCGCCGGCGTAGGGCGGCGCCACGATCGGCGGCCCCCCTGCCGGCCCCGGCGGCCGGTTCGGGCTGCCTGCGGCCGGCGCGGCCACGACCTCGACGCCGAGCTCACGGGCCTTCTGCAAGGCCCGGTTCCCCGCCGCCTCCTGACCGCTGCGCAGCAGCGCCGTGCCGTAGCGCCACAGCGTCGGACCGTCCTCCGGCAGCTGCTCGGCAGCCATGCCGAGCGTGCGCACGGCGGCGTGCAGATCGCCGGCTGCGAGCTGCGCCGCGCCGAGATCCGCGGTCACCCGCCACCTTCCCGCCTCCGGCTTGCGCCTCGCCGCGAGCGCCGCCGTGAGCGCGTCGACCGCCTCGCCGGCGCGCCCGAGCCGCAGGTAGGTCAGCCCCAGCCAATGGCGCGCAGTGCCGTCGTCCCGATCGGCGGCGACCGCCGCCGCGAGCGCTTCCGCCGCGTCGAGGTCCCGCCCTTCCTCGAAAGCCAGGATGCCATCGGTCAGGTTCACTTCGGCGGCCGCGATCTGCCGTTGCGCGCCCGCCGCTTGGGCGCCCCAGGCACCGGCGAGAGCCGACACGACGCCGAGCGCGAGCCAGCTCAACGGGGACCGGATCGGCGGCGAGCACGGAACCGGGCAGACGCCGCGTGTCCCGGGCGCTCGGCGGTCGCCGGGTTCCTGGCGCCGCTGCAACCGCTGTGCAAGCATCATCCGTTGCCCTCGACAACGACCTGTTTGAGTGTTAATTTGATACTAGCACAGTTACACAAGCTCAAGAAAGCCTCGAGAAAGGTCAGGCGCCGGAGATGGGCCCCAGAGTTTTCATCTCGAGTACCAAGAAAGATCTGGAGCGGTACCGCGAGGCGGTCACGCAGGCGCTCGCAGAGAACGGCTACGAGCCGGTCGGGATGGAGAAGTTCCACGCCAGCGACGAGTCTCCAGTCGTCGACTGCAAGCGCCAGGTCGCCGAGTCGCAGCTCTTCGTCGGAATCTATGCCTGGCGCTACGGTTACGTGCCGGATGGCGCCAAGACCTCGATCACCGAACAAGAGTTCCAGCAGGCGTTCTGGCTGGGCAGACCCCGCTTCTGCTTCCTCGCCGACGAGAGTCATCCCTGGCCGGCGGCGCCCGCTGCGACCGAGGAGAGCGCGGAGCGCCGCGAGCAGCTCAGGGTCTTCAAGGCCAGCGTGCAGGAAAAAGAAGTGGTGGAGCGCTTCACCAGCCCAGAAGGCCTGGCGCGCCAGGTGATCGCGGCGCTGCGCGACCATGAGGAGAGACAGAAGCGGGCCCGGCTGGCCCGGCCGGAGCTGGGCCGCTTGCTCGGCCAGGTGGAAGGTTCCTTGGCGGAGTATCTGTCGCAAAGTCTCCCGAAAGCCGGCTTACTGGCCCGCGACCGTGAGGAGCGCTCAGGAGACGTCGCCCAGGCGCTGGACCCGCCCGCGTGGATCGAGCGCAGGGAGGCGAGGCTGTTGCCGCCGCGGACTCCTCTCGACCTCTTCGTCGCGAGCGAGCGGCGGCTGTTGATCCTCGGAGAGTGCGGCTGCGGCACGACCACCGACCTGTTGCAGGTGGCGGGCGGCCTCGTGGAGCTGGCACGTTACGCTCCCGAGCAGCCGGTGCCGGTGGTCCTCCGGCTCGGGTCGTGGGGACCGCTGTCGCGGCGGCTTGCCGGCTGGATGGCAGGGGAGATGCTCACCGGGTACAAGACGCTCTACAAGCTCGACCCCGCCCTGGTCCGCGACTGGATCGAGCAAGACCGCCTGCTGCCGTTGCTCGACGGGCTCGAGGAGGTCGAGCGCGGTTGCCGGCACGCCTGTGTGTGCGCCATCAACGAGTTTCTCGCCGCCCACCCGAAGTGCGGGCTGGCGGTGTCGTGCCGCAGCGATGCCTACCAGGATCTCGACGAGCGTCTGGCGTTGCGCGACGCCTACGCCCTGCGGCCGCTCCGCGACGCGGCGCTCGACGAGTTCCTTGCCGCCGGGGGAGCCGGCGCGGAGCCGCTGCGCGCGGCGCTCCAGGAGCCAGGCCGGCGGGAGCTGGCGCGCATCCCGCTCCGGCTGGTCGTGATGGACCGGATGCTCTGCCGCACCGGCTCGACGACTCAGGCAGCGGCGCCCGCTGCCCTGGAGAGCTCCCTGGCGGACACCCCGGCGGCTGCAACCGCGGAGAGCCTTCCGCCGCACACCGGCGATGGCCTGCGGCCGTTGATGGCGGCCTACTTCCGGGAAATGCTGAGGCACCCTCCCCAACCGCTGCCGGCACGGAGCGGCCCTTCCCTCGTCTGGCTGGCCGCCAGGATGAAGGCCCACCACCTCGAGCTTTTCCAGCTCGAGCGGCTGCAGCCGAGCTGGCTGCCCGGCGCGTCCCGCGTCTGGATCTACGCCGTCGCCTCGCGAGCGCTCGGCGGCGCTCTGCTCCTGCTCCCGGTGGCCGTGTGGAGGCCAGACTGGACCTACCTGCTGCTGGTCGGGCTCGCGGCGGGCGCCGTCGCCGGCGCGCTCGACGGGTGGCGGCTGCGAGCCACCGAGGCGGCCGTCCCCGCGGTCGCGGCGAGCGCGGCCGGCGGGGCCGGCACGCTGAAGTCCCTGCCACACCGGCCGGCGGCTCGGGCCTGGGCGATCGGCGGCGCGGCCATGATCTTCTTCAACCTGTTCGCTGCCCTGTCGCTGTGCCACGCGCGCCTGCTCCACTTGCCCGGCGACCTCCCCAACGGCCTGCAGTTTGGCTTGCTCTACGGTGCGCTGTTCGGACTCGTCTTCGGGTTGCGCCGTGGGCTCCGGGAGCGCGGCGACACCGAGATCGCCGCCGGGCTGACGCGTTCCCGCTGGTCGTGGGGCAAGTGCAGACAGGGCGCGCTGTGGACGCTGCTGCTGCTGGCGCTGTGGTGGCTGATCGAGCGTCTCAGGGCCCGGCTCCACCAGGTCGTCTACCTCGACTCTGTCCTATTGTTCGTGTCGGTGGTGGTGAGCGCCATCGCCGGCCTGGCCTGCGGTCTGCTGGGCGATGTCGTCGAGGAGGACGACTCCGACGCATCGCGGCGCCGCTCTCCACCTCCCGGGTTGCGCCGGGCGATCGCGGAAAACACTCATGCCGCTTGGCGCGTCCTGCAAGGCGTGGCGGTCGCTCTGGGGGTGCTGCTGCTCATCCTGACGCTCGCCCTGACGCTTGCCGACGTCCTGTTCCCCGACAGGTTCGCCTGGCTGGCGGCCTTCTCCGCCGTGCTCGCGCTCGGGGTGTGGTGCGCCATCGCGCTGCGTGGCCGCGACCTCGTCCGGCACCCCGCCCTGCGGCGCGCGCTGTGGACTGTGCTGCTGCTCTCGACCCTCGTCGCCGTTGGGTTCGGCGGCACGCTGTGGCACGAGACCGCCTTTTGGGGGTTGACGGTCGGCTGGTGGTGCTTCCTCGCGCTGCGCGGTCTCGACTTCGTCCAGCATTACACTCTACGGCTGCTGCTCCGGGTCGACGACGCCTTTCCCTTGCGCTGGGTGCGCTTCCTCGATCAGGCCGTGGCTTGCGATCTGATGCACCGGGCCGGCTCCGGCTATGAGTTCTTCCACATCGAGCTTCGTGACGCGCTTGCCGCAGGCGCGCCGGCCGGCCGCCTCCCGGCGCGGGCTGCGTAGCTCCTGGCCCCCGTTTCAACGCACCGCTCGGACCGCCCCTGCCACGCCACTGATCGAAGGTCCGAGCGGCCCCGTGTCCGGCTTCCACTCGGCGGTCACGCCCAGGGCCTGCAGGCCGAGGATGGCGCCGGCGGCGAGCAGGGTCAGCAGGAAGCGGCTGGCCGTCCACTCGCGGCGGCGCGGCGCAACCGGCGCGTCCTCGGCCGGCGCTGTGTGCCGGACCCTACCCGCCGCGGTCGTCGTCGTTGCAGGCGCCGCGGCCATCGCTTCCGCGGCCGCCGCCGGCGGCCGTCGCCGCTCGACCGCGGTGTTGGCCAGGGAGGCCGCGATCACCACCGTGGCAACTAGGAGAAGGGACCGCGCAGGCAGCCCCTCGACGAGCCAGAGCGGCAGCGCGGTGAGGGCGCAGGCGAGCGCCCCCCAGCCGGCGGCGGCGAGCAGGCCGCGCAGGCCGCCGGGGCGCTCGAGAGGGAAGACGCCGCTTCCCAGGCTGAAAGCCAGGACTGCGCCGCAGGCCGCCAGGTAGGGGCCGAAAGCGGGCGCAAAGGTGTCGCTGCTGTTGGCCACGATCAAGACCAGGAAGGGAGCCAGCAGCGCGCGCGACACCGTCCGCACCTTGACGCCCGACTCGTGCCTCGGCGGCGCCAGGAAGTACCAGCCGGCCACGTAGGCGGCGAAGCCCAGGAACGCCGGCAGCGCCCATTGCCAGTTGCCGAGAGACCAGGCCCCGTAAGCGAAGAGGACGAAGGCGATGGCGCCTCCGACGTTGAGCGGGCGCGAGCGCCAGACGAGGATGCCCACCCCCAGGCAGATGGCCAGCAGCGACAGGTTCTGGAAGACGACCTCGTCGAGCGGCTTGCGGGTGATCTTGCCCAGGATCACCACCACGGCGAGCGGCACGAAGAGGTTGTCCGAGCCGTGCAGCGAGATCGCTTCGAAGCCGGTGACCAGGGCCGCGACCAGCAGGGCGGCGAGCACGCAGACCGGGCGCGGCAGGTCGGTCATCAGCAGCACCGGCAGGTGAATCACCAGGAATGCGATGACCATGAAGACCAGGGAGCCTTCGAGGCTCTTCTTTTCGTCCTCGACCTCGTAGCGCAGCAGGCCGTAGCGGCTGCCGATGAGAGCAGCGAAGGCATCCGCCACCGCGAGCACCAGGACCGCGGGGAGATAGAGCCAGGGGCGGCCGCGCGACAGCAGGAAGACCAGGAAGACCGACAGAGGGTAGTACTCGGCGCCCCGGCTCCGGCGGCCGATTCCGTGCAGGCTCTGGAGGAATCCGAACCGCCCGGCCAGCGCGAAAAGCGAGGTCAGCGCCAGGGCCATCGCCAGGACCACCCAGGGAGAGTGGACCAGGAAGGGAAAGAACAGGCAGGCGATGCCGCCGCCCAGGTGCACCAGCTTGCGGGTCCACTCCGGCTTCGCGTGGCCGAATCGGCGCCAGATCTCGGCGGCGAGCAGCAGGCCGACGAAGACCGCGGAGAGGACCGCCGCGCCCGGCAAGTCAGCCCGCAATGCGTTCAATTCCACCCGCCCATCAGCGGACCTCCTCGAGCACGAAGGCGCTGTAGAAGAACGCCCGGTCGCGGGCGAACAGAGCCCGCGCCTCATCGGCGAGCGGCCGCACGCGGCCGGCGGCGCTCGCCGGATGGCGGCGCGGCGCGAGCATATTCCAGTAGGCCAGGCGTGCTCCGGGATTGGCCGCCGGCAGCAGCCGCTCGTAGACCGCGGCGCAGGCCGCCGGCTCCAGGTACTCGAAGATATCGGACAGGTTGAAGCCGTCGAAGCCTCGCCCCGGACGCGGCTCCCCCTCCCGGGCCGCCGCGCCGGCTTCGCCCGCGGCCGCCGCCATGGCCACGTCGTCGATCGCTCCCGCGGCCAGCAGCAGGCAATCCGGCCGGCGCTCCAGATGCCGGCGCAGGGCGGCGAAGACTTCCGGCCGCAGGTAATGGGGCAGCACGTGACGAAAGCCGCCGGTGAGGATGTACTCCAGGTAGGGATTGTCGTGGGTGGGAAGGACCGTCAGGGCATAGCGCGCCCGCTCCAGGATACGCTCGGCGACCGACCCCTCCACGTAGCGGAAAAACTCCGGGTCGCGGCCGAGCCGGCCCATGACGAAGCGGCTGAAGAAGACGCGGAAGAGCAGGCGCCAGCGCAGGTTGTCCCAGCGGCGCGCGTAGAACGCCCGGCGTCCTTCCTCGTCGCGCTCGGCAAGCAGGCACTCGACGGTGCGGCGGCGGTGGATCAGCGGCAGCAGGCGGCTGCGGAAGAGGGCGAAATAGCGCTCGAACTTGCCGTGGTGGATGATGCCGCCGGCGACGGCAGCCGGCCGCGCCTGCCAGAAGCCGCGCGCCTCGGGCGAGAGGTCCTCCGCCAGGCGGGCGAACCAGCGCAGGCGGGCCGGCCCCCGGCCGCGCGCCCGCTCCGGCCGGCCCACGCCAAGAAATGCCAGGGCGTCGCCGTAGTCGAGCCGCAGCAGCACCGCCCGCTTGAGCTCGACCAGGGCGAGCTGGGCCGGCGACAGGTCGGCCGCGACCACCTGCGCCCCGGCGGCGACCAGCGAGAAGCTGTTGTCGCCCGCCGAGGCGATCGAGAGGATCCGCATCCCCGGCCGCGGCGCCAGGGCGGCGCACAGGACTTCGGCATCCTCCCAGCAGTTGGCGTAACGGACCAGGTCGAAGCGGGCGCGCTGGCCGAGGGTGGCGGACATCGCGAGGCGCACTAGCCGTGCGGGGAGGCAGGCTGGGCGCGCAGGCGGTCGAGGTGGATGCGGCGGGCGGCGGCGCGGTGCTCGGCCAGGGCAACTTCGGCGAGCCGCGGCAGCTGTGCCGGCTCGACCCACCTCTGGCGCAGCTCGGTGCGGCGCTCGAGAGTGAAGACCTCCCCCTCGCAGGCGACCGCCTGGCGGAACGAGGCGATCTCGTTGTCGGCCCCCCCTTCGTCGCGCTGCGCCGGGCACCAGCCCCGGGGCAGGCTCATTCTCCACGAGACCTCGGTGACCCCCAGAGTGAGGAAGAGCGGCAGCGTGCGGTCGCGCAGCACGGCAGGCGCGGGAGTGCCGATGAGCCCGGGGACGGTAAAGGAGCGGGCGCCGGCCTCTCCCGCGGCCACCAGGCCGGCGGCGGAGATCCTGGCGCTGAACACGAAGCCCGGCACCGCGGAATCGATCGCGGCCGCCTCGATGCTGGACAGGTTGGCCCCGGGCAAGGCGGCGGCGAGAAGCGTCCGTGCCTGCTCCGCGATTCTCTCCGGCGGCTCACCGGCGAAGCGCTCGGTGTACTCCGCCGCCTTGCCGCCGTGCAGCTCCCAGCGGACGCTGCCCTCGATGCGGTCGACGCCGCCGATGCCGCCGATACCGCCATCATCCCGCGCCGCCAGCTGCAGTGACAACCGGCTGGTCTCGAGCTGCGGCCGCAGCGGCAGGCGCATCAGCTTGCTGGCCTCGCCGCGCACCACCAGCGCCTGCTGGCCTTGCACCCACGGCTCGAGCCAGCGCGCGCCGCCGCGGGTCTGGGTGGGATCGACGAAGAGGAGGCCGCCGGCGACGGGGTCGTCGGGGCTCGGCGTCAGGTCCGCGGCCGGCAGCGCCGCGATCAGGTGGTTGAACCCTAGGTGCGACGGGAACTCGGGGTCGATGCGGTCGTCTTCGGCGGCCGGGACCAGGACCGGGTAGGCTTCGATGCCGGCCTCCTTGAGCAAGTCGAGGAGCAGGAAGACCTTGGCCTTGCAGTCCCCCCAGCGCCTCGCCAGGGTCTCCTCGGCTGGCGCCGGACGGTAGCCGCCGATGCCGACCTCGACCGCCACGTAGCGCACCTGGCGGCGGACGAACCGCAGCAGCACTTCGAGGCGCTCTCTCTTGCCCTCGACCCCGGCGGTGAGCTGGCGCGCCGTCCGCCGCACCGCCTCCCGATCGCGCGGCACCTCGCGGGCGATCCCTGCGAACCAGTCGGCGACAGCGCCCCACGTTGCCGGCCCGCTCCAGCCGTACAGGAGGACGGGCAGGCGCGAGCGGCCGGGGGCCAGATCTACCCTGGCGAGGCGCGGCAGGCCGCTGGCGGTGACCTTGACGGCGCCCGGAGACTCGCTGACTCGCAGGCCGCCGGCCGGGCCCGCGATGTGCCACCGCCAGCCCGCCCCGCCGCCGCGCACCTCGACGCTCAGGTATTCGATGGCGTCGCCGCCTTCCCCGGCATAGAGCTCCACGGCGCCGGCCGGAAAGTAGGGGCGGTCGAGAAAGTCGTACTCGAGACCCAGCACGGACCCGGCCGGCGCCGGCGGAAAACGCACCACGCGCAGCTTGCCCGAGCTCTTGAGCACGCCCTCGCCGATCGCGTCGGCGCTGTCGAAGTCCCTCCTCCACAGCTTTTCGGTCGCGCCGTCGGGCTTGCGCACCCAGGCGCTCACCGCGCCGAGGGTGGCGCGCTTCTCGTCGAAGTAGATGGGGATGGTCGACCATGACCGCGAATCGCCCTGGGCGTCGATGCGCACCTCGAGATGCCTGTGCTCGCGCACTCCGCCATCGCCGCGGATGTCGACCTCGACCGTCTGCCGCAGGATGGTCGCCGCCCAGGCCGGCGCGGCGAGCGCCAGGAAGGCCAGCAGGGCAGGCAGAGCCGAGCTCGCCCCGCGGCCCCTCATGATTGCGACTGCCGGCGCGCCGGCCGGTCGTCTATTGGTGAGCGAAGACCAGCGGCTGGGCGTCATTTTGCCTCGCCTCGGTAAAGAGCTTCTGGACGAGATTGAACTGCTCGGCGGTAGCCGCCTTGCGGTGGACGATGTCGAGGCGGCGGCGATAGACGAAGGTGCGGGCCGCCGGGTCCACTTCGAGGTCGGTCACGATTGCTCCGGCCGCGTTCTCGAGGCGCCACGGGCGCGGGCGTGCATCGACTTTCCAGCCGCGGGGCCAGTGCACCGCGAGCTCGATCTCGTCGCGGTCGGCAAAGTCGAAGAGGACGGCGGAAAGCCGGCGCTGGCCCGGGGGAAATGGCTGGGTTGCGACCGAAAACGGCCGCGAAGGGATGAACGTCACCTCGTCTCCGAGCGCTTCTTCGCCGCGCTGGGACATCGTCCAGGCCACTTCGACCCGCGGCTCGGCCAGAGACTCCGCAACCGTCACGCCGCTGATTTGAAAGCCCGGGAAGGCGTCCTCGAGCCATTTTCCCCAGGCCTCGGAGGTCGCCTGGGCGTCGTCCTTCCAGCGGGTGCGCCGCCAGGCGTGATGGCCGGTCAGCGCCAGCTTGCCGTGGCCGGAGGCGCGGCCGCTGTCGTCGAGCGTCACCTCGACCTTGGCCTGGCGCCGGTTATCGGTGAACGGCGTCTCGGGCAGTGTGATCGGCTCGGGCTTCTTGGCGTCGAAGAGCAGGGCAGGGGTGTCTTCCTGGCCCGGCCGCAGGTGGCCGAACGTCAGGGCGCGGTCGCCGGGGTCGAGGAAAACGCGCTTGCCGTCGATTTGCGCCGCCACCAGCACCCGGTCGAACCAGGCGGGGTTGGGGATGCCCATGTCGATGCCGCCCCCTGCGCGGTCGCCCGCCCAGACCAGCCGGGCGTCGATCTTGACCGCGGCGAGCATGGCCTGGAGAAGCAGCGCCTTCTCCGCGTAATCGCCGCGCCGGCGCTCGAGCACCTGGCCCAGGCTGTCGTTTTCGGGCAGACCCACTCCCGGGCGCGGCTCGGTCGTGATCGCGTCGCGCACGAACTCGTAGAGCGCCACCGCCTGGCGGCGCTCGGTCCCGGCCTCGCCGCCGGACCCTGGCGGTGGCGCCGCCGCGGCGATCTCGCGGGCCCGCCGTGCCACGCTGCCATCCTTGCGGCGGGCCTTGCCATAGACGTTTTCCTCGAAGAGCCTGCACGTGGTCGCCCAGGTGTCGAGCAGGGGCTCGTAGACGCCGCTGTCGGTGTAAGACACCGGCACCATCATCTCTTGCGCCGCCATGTCGGCGTAGGGCAGGCCGAAAGGCTCCTCCGGCACCGGCGGCAGGTTGTCGGCCCAGGCCCTGAATCTCGTCGCCTGAGAGAGCCTGGTCTGCTCCGACTTGATGCCGACCCGCATCAGGTCGCTCTGCCAGACCTTCGCCTGCAAGCTGAACGGGACGTGGTAGACGATCTCGGAGTGGCGGACCGGGATGCGTTCCTGGAAATACCAGGGATCGAGGAAGAAGGGGTGATCCCAGCGCTGGTCGTACTGGTACTCCAGGATGGCCCCCACCTTGACCTCGGAGAAAGCCACGGAGGTGACGAAGATCCGGCTCGAACGCGAAGCGGTGAGCCTGAAGGTGGCTTCCCTGGGAACCGGGATCACGCGGCCATCGGGGAGAACGGTGCGCCCTTGAAAGCCCTGTAAGCGCACGTCGCGGCTATGGAGGACTTCAACGTCGCCCCTCCCGATACCGGCCTCGGTCAGGATCTTCAGCCTCACCTGCACCTGGAGCCGCGACGAGATGTCGTGCCTGGCCGGGTCCATCATCCAGAACTCGCCCCTCTTGAACAGCACCACCGCCGGCGCGTTGGGCGCCCCAGGCACGGCGGTCAGGGCGCGCTCCTCGGCGGTGATCGGTTGGAGTGAGTCGGCCCTGGCCGGCGCCGCCAGGATCGCCGCGGCGGCGCAAACCACTGCCGCCAGTGCGCCCCGCTGCGGCGCTCCGGCGCCGTATGCGCCATTTACGCTCGTCATTCGCAGGCCCTCAGGAGCCGTTCGGGAATTGCCTTGATTATATAAGAGCATGCGGCGACGGGGTGTGGAGTTGGGGGGGCCTGCGGGGCCGCTTCCGGTAGGATAGGTTCATGGCCGTGCTCGCCGGCACCCGCGACCGCCTCACCTACGGCAGCTACCTTCGCGTGCCCGAGCTGCTCGAGCTCCAGCGCCTGCTGTCGGACCCGCCGCACCATGACGAGCTGCTATTCATCATCAGCCACCAGGTCTACGAGCTGTGGTTCAAGCAGATGCTGCATGAGCTCGTGGCGGTCTGCGGCTGGCTGGAAAAGGACCTCCCCCTGCGGGCGGGCCAGCTCTTCGACCGCCTGCATGCCATCCAGCACCTGCTGATCGAGCAGCTACCGCTGCTCGAGACGATGTTCGCGGTCGACTTCGCCAAGTTCCGCGACAACCTGCGGCCGGCGAGCGGGTTCCAGTCGGTGCAGTTCCGCAAGATCGAGTTCCTCTGCGGCGCCAAGAACCCGCGCATGCTGGACGTGGTCGGCGATGGCGAGGCGACGCGCGAAGAGCTCACCGCCTACCTGCGCCGCGCCACGGTCTACGACTACTTCCTGCGCCACCTCTCGCGCGCCGGCTTTGCCATCCCGGCGGCGGTGCTCGAGCGCGACGTCTCCCTGCCCCATGAGCCCGCCGAGGGAGTGGTCGATGCGCTGGTCGAGCTCTACTCCGGCAGCGACGAGCACTATCCGCAGTTCCGCCTCGCCGAGCACCTGCTCGAGTTCGACGAGCGCTTTTCCATCTGGCGCTTCCACCACGTCAAGATGGTGGAGCGCATGATCGGCGGCAAGGCAGGCACCGGCGGCTCCTCGGGCGCCAAGTACCTCGCCGCGACCCTGGCCACGCGCTTCTTTCCCGAGATCTGGATGGTGCGCGACCGCATCGCCTCCGGCTACGGAGGCTAGCCGCTGTGGCCTCCGCCGCGCGTCTTGCGGCTCGTCCCCTTTCTGGCTATCCTCCCGATTTGTGATCGAATCGGTAACCTGAAATCGAGAAGACTCCTGGAGACGTCGTTGCCGACCCAAGAGCTGGCCGAATCCGCGTCCCGAGCAGCCCGCCCCGCCAACCGCCATCGCCGGGGTCCGATCGCCATCTACTACGAGCACCCGGTGTGGTTCGAGCGGCTGTTTGCCGAGCTCGACCGCCGCGGCACGCCCTATCTCAAGGTCAATGCCCTCGGGCATTTCTACGACCCGGCGGAGCTTGCCGCCGATCGGCGCTTCCCCGTCGTCTTCAACCGCATGAGCCCGTCGGCCTACCGGCGAGACCATGCCCAGGTCTTCTACACGCTGCAATACCTCGCCGACCTCGAGCTGGCCGGCAAGCGCGTCATCAACGGCGTCAAGGCCTTCCGCCACGAGACCTCGAAGGCGCTGCAGCTGTCCTTGCTGCGCTCGCTCGCCCTGCCGGCGCCCAGGACGCGCATCATCCACCACTCCGCGCAAGCAGTCGCGGCGGCGGATGGACTGCGCTTCCCGGTGGTGGTCAAGCCCAACGTCGGAGGCAGCGGCGCGGGGGTGACCCGCTACGACTCGCCCGCCCAGCTGGCGAGCGCGGCCTCGGCGCAGGCGATCGACCTCGGCCTCGACCATGTCGCGCTCGTCCAGGAGTTCATTCCGGCGCGCGGCGGCCATATCACCCGGGTCGAGGTGGTGGGCGGAAAGTTCCTCTACGGGATCAAAGTGTTCCTGAGCGGCGAGACCTTCGACCTCTGCCCGGCCGACATCTGCAAGACCTCGGGAGGTGTCGAGCTCGGCGGTGTCTGCGCGGTGGAGGCGCCCAAGGCCGGTCTGCGCGTCGAGGGGTTCACGCCGCCGCCCGAGGTCGTCGCCGGCGCCGAGCGCGCCATGCGGCAGGCGGGCGTCGACGTCGGCGGCATCGAGTACGTGATCGACGACCGCGACGGCCGGCTCTACTTCTACGACATCAACGCCCTGTCCAATTTCGTGTCCGACGGTCCGCGCGTCGTCGGCTTCGACCCCTTCGTGCCGCTTGCCGACTATCTCGAGGCCGAGGTGGAGGCGCACGATGCAGGGTGACGGCGCCCCGGCCCCCGTGCCGGCGGTGCCGGGGAAGGGGGGCCAGGGGAGCGGGACCGCGCGCGAGGCGCGATCCCCGGAGGCTCCGGGGATGCGCTTCGGCTACTGGATGCCTGTCTTCGGCGGTTGGCTCCGCAACGTCGCCGACGAAGGCATGGAGGCGACCTGGGCCCAGGTCAGCCGGCTCGCCCGCCGCAGCGAGCAGATCGGCTTCGACGTCACCCTGCTGGCCGAGCTGAACCTCAACGACATCAAGGGGATCGAGGCGCCCGCCCTGGACGCCTGGTCGACCGCCGCCGCTCTTGCCGCGGTCACCTCGGAGATCGAGCTGATGGTGGCCGTCCGCCCGACCTTCCACCTGCCGGCCCTGCTCGCCAAGCAGGCTGCCAACATCGATCACATCAGCGGCGGCCGCCTGTCGCTCAACGTCGTGTCGTCGTGGTGGGCCGACGAGGCCCGGATGTATGGAGTCTCCTTCGAGCAGCACGACGACCGCTATGCCCGCACCGCCGAGTGGCTCGAGGTGGTCGACGGCGTCTGGTCGCGCGACCACTTCTCCTACTCGGGCCGCTTCTACCGGGTCGAGGACAACGTGCTGCAGCCCAAGCCGCTCGCCAAGCCTCGCCCCATTCTCTACGCCGGCGGCGAGTCGGAGGCGGCCAAAGAGCTCATCGCCGAAAAGTGCGACGCCTATCTCATGCACGGCGACCCGCCGGAACGGGTCGCGGCCAAGGTCGCCGACATGTCCGCGCGCCGCGAGCGGCTCGGCCTGCCGCGGCTCCGCTTCGGGGTCGCCGGCTACGCCGTGGTGCGCGACTCCGAGCGCGCGGCCAAAGCGGAGCTCGCCCGCATCACCGACGTGCGGCAGAGCGCGGCCGGCTTTGCCAACTTCCAGCAGTGGCTCGCCGGCACCCAGCTCGAGCAGAAGCTCTCGATCGAGGACTATTCGGTCTCCAACCGCGGCCTGCGCTCGGGCCTGGTCGGCACCCCGGCCGAGGTCCAGGAGCAGGTGGCCCGCTTCGCGGAGGCCGGCGTCGACCTGTTGCTCCTCCAGTTCAGCCCGCAATACGAAGAGATGGAGCGTTTCTCCGAGGCCGTCATTAGGCCCCTGCGGCAGCGTCCGGCCCAGGTATGAAACAGCGCTCGCTAACTGGCGTTGGTGGCCTCAGATCTATCGGATCGCCCCCCGCGACCTGCCGGGAGTGCCGCCAATGGCGGGAGCGGCGGCCAACCCCTCGCGGATCCCCTTCCCGGTTTTCCGGAGCCGCCGGGTCCCTGCCCGGCGGGGGCCGGGGGGGAAGGGGACGCCCCCTCCCTCTCAGGGCAGGGGAGTTTCGGTTCTAGTCCGCCGGGACCAGCTCGGGACTGCTGAGCAGGGCGAGGAGCAGGATCTGGAGGCGTGCTGCGGCGCCCTGCGCCGCGGTGAGGACGTCGTGATGCTCGAGCGGCGTGGACGAGAAGCCGGCGGCCAGGTTGCTGACCGTCGAGATGCACAGGCAGCGCAGCCCCATCTGGCGCGCGGCGATCACCTCGAGGACCGTCGACATCCCGGTCACGTCGCCGCCTAGCTGGCGCAGCATGCGCACCTCGGCCGGCGTCTCGTAGCTCGGCCCCGCCAGGCCGGCGTAGATACCTTCCAGCAGCGGGATGCCGAGCTCGGCCGCCAGCCGCTTGACCAGCCCGGCGAGGCGCGGGTCATAGGCCGCGCTCATGTCGGGGAAGCGCGGGCCCCACTCCGCGGGCAAGGCGCCGCGCAGAGGGTTGAGGCCGGTGAGGTTGATGTGATCGCGCACCAGCACCAGGTCGCCGGGGTGCTGGGTTGCGGGGTCGAGGCCGCCCGTCGCGTTGGTCAGGACCAGCACCCGCGCTCCCAGCAGGGCGGCCAGCCGCACGGGGAAGACCGTGCCGTGGGCGCTATAGCCCTGGTAGGAGTGGAGGCGGCCGCGCAGGTAGAGGACCGGCCGGTCGGGCCGCGGCAGGATGAGCTCGGCCTGGTGAGGATGTCCCTCGACCGCGTGCACCGTGAAAGGTACGAAGTAGGCCAGGTCGAGCGGCCCACGCACGCGCTCGCCGAGCTCGACCGCCAGCCCCGAGCCCGAGACGACAGCCACCCGCGGCCGCGGCCAGCCCAGCGCATCCCAGCGCTCGACCCCCTCCTTGAGCGCCTCGACCATCCCCTCCATGCTTTCGTCTTCCATGCCCGGCATCCTAGCCCGAAACCCCCACTGCGCAGAGAGGGTGGGGGCGTCCCCTTCCCCCCCGGAGGGGTGGGAAGGGGACCGAGGGGTTGCGGGGGGCGATCCGATCGATGCATTGAGCAGTTCTCCACCGTCACTTCGCAGCGCCGTTTCATCCATCAGGATCAGCCTGTTTTTGCTATCCTGCCGCGCGCGGGGAGGCCCCATGTCCGAGCTCGACGAGCAGATCCAGAACCGGCGCGCCAAACGCGAGCGCCTGGCCGCCGCCGGGATCGCCACCTACCCGCACAAGTTCGAGTGGGATCTCGAGCCGGCCGAGGTCCACGCCCACTATGGCGGCCGCACGGCCGAAGAGCTCGAGGCTGAGGCCATCCGGCTGCGCGTTCCCGGCCGGGTGCGTGCCATCCGCGAGCACGGCAAGACGGTCTTTGCCGATCTTCACGATGGGCGCCAGAAGCTCCAGCTCTTCATCGCCAAGGACCGTCTGCCGGAAGAGAGCCGCACGGTCCTGGCCAACCTCGACCTGGGCGACATCGTCGGCGCCTCGGGCACTCTCGTGCGCACGCGCCTGGGCGAGCTCTCCCTGCGCGCCGACGGCTTGACGTTCCTCGCCAAGGCGCTGCGCCCGCTTCCCGAGAAGTGGCACGGCCTCGCCGACGTCGAGGCGCGCTACCGGCAGCGCTACCTGGATCTGGCCACCAATCCCGAGTCGCGCCAGGTTTTCGCCGTGCGCGCCGCGGTGGTGCGCGGCATCCGCGAGTTCTTCGACAGCCGCGGCTACCTCGAAGTCGAGACCCCGATGATGC
Source organism: Thermoanaerobaculia bacterium (assembly GCA_035544895.1). Lineage (GTDB taxonomy): Bacteria > Acidobacteriota > Thermoanaerobaculia > Multivoradales > UBA5704 > JASLEW01. The sequence continues at coordinate 76,266 of DASZZM010000059.1, read as the reverse complement.
AGGCGGTGCCCGGCGGCGCCATCGCCCGGCCCTTCCGCACCCATCACAACGCGCTCGACATCGATCTGTATCTGCGCATCGCCCCCGAGCTCTATCTGAAGCGCCTGCTGGTAGGCGGCATCCCGCGCGTCTACGAGATCAACCGCAACTTCCGCAACGAGGGGATCTCGACGCGCCACAACCCCGAGTTCACCATGCTCGAGTTCTACTGGGCCTACGCCGACTGCCAGGAGCTGATCGGCTTGACCGAGGAGCTGCTGGTCGATCTGGCGGAGCGCGCCAAGGCCGTACGCGGCGTCGAGCAGCTCGCCTACGCCGGCACGCCGCTCGATTTCACCCGGCCCTGGGCGTGCTACACCGTGCGCGAAGCGATCGGCCACTTCGCCGGCATTCCGGCCGACCGGCTGGAGGATCCACGCGCGCTGCTCAAGGAGCTGATGGGCCAGGGGGTGCCGGTGCCGCCCGGGGGCGCCTACGGCCATCTGCTCATGGCCCTCTTCGAGCACGCCGTCGAGTCGCGGCTCGTCCAGCCCACCTTTATCCTCGACCTCCCCGTGGAGGTTTCGCCGCTGGCCAAGCAGCGGCGCGACGACCCGCGCTTCACCGAGCGCTTCGAGCTCTACCTGGCTGGCATGGAGATGGCCAACGGCTTCAGCGAGCTCAACGATCCCGACGTCCAGGCAGAGCGCTTCCGCCAGCAGCTCGCGGCGCGCGAGGGCGGCGACGCCGAGGCGCACCGCTACGATGCCGACTACGTCCGCGCCCTCGAGCACGGTATGCCGCCGGCCGCCGGCGAAGGGCTCGGCATCGACCGCCTGACCATGGTGCTCGCCGACCAGGCCTCGATCCGGGACGTCATACTCTTCCCACTGCTCAAGCCCGCCCCCGAGGACGCCGCGGAGCCCGCAGGCTAGTGTCGCGTCCGGCGGCCGCAATGCGGGCCAGCCTGCTCACCCGGGACGTGCCGTTCGCGGTGGTTCTCGCCGCGCGCTACCTGCGCAGCACGCGGCGCGACGCTTTCGCCAGCTTCCTCTCGGCCGTGGCGGCCGGCGGCATCGCGCTCGGGGTCGCCGCACTGGTCCTCTCGCTCGCCGTGATCTCGGGCTTTCAGGACGCCCTGCGCGCCGAGCTGCTCGGGCGCACCCCCCAGGTCCTGGTCGAGCTGCCCCATGGCCTGCCGGCCGCCCGCGCCGCCGCGGCGCGCGACGCGGTGCGCCGCCTGCCCGGGGTGCTGGCGGCGCAGCTCCAGGTGCGCGGCGGCGGCTGGCTGATCGACCGCGGCAAGGTGCAGCCGGTCCAGCTCGTCGGCTTCGAGGAGCGCGTGCCGCCATCCTTTCCGGGAGCAGTCGGCGGTCCGGAGGGTCTGTACGTCCCGGCCTCCCTCGCCGCCCGTTGGGGCCTCACCAGGGGGCGGTCGCTCGACGTGGTCTCGCCGCTGCCAACGCTGACCCCCATCGGCCCGCAGCCGCGGCTGCGCAGCCTGCCCCTTGCCGGCACCTATGACAACGGCCACACGCAAGAGGAGAAGGAGCGCGTGCTTTTGCCCCGGGCGGTGGCCGAGACCCTGCTCGGCGGCGGCGAGCGCCAGATCGAAGTGGCGGCCCGCGATCTCGACGCGGCGCTGGCGATCGCGGCGCGCCTCGCGATGGCTTGCCCGCCGGGCAGCGTCGTGCGCACCTGGAAGGACCTCAACCGCCCGTTGCTCTTTGCCTTGCGCCTGGAGAAGGTGATGATGTTCGTCGCCGTGTCGCTGATCGTTCTGGTGGCCTCGCTGGCCCTGGTGGCCGACCTGGCGCTGATCATCTCGAGCAAGCGGCCGGAGATCGGGATGCTGGGGACGATGGGAGCGACTCCTGCCGCGCTGCGCCGCGCCTTCGTTCTGCTCGGCGGCCTGGTCACCGGCGCCGGAATGCTCGTGGGCGTCCTGCTCGGCGTGGGCGGGGCCTGGGTGCTCGACCACTACCGCCTGGTGCCGGTCCCTGGGCGCGTCTACTTCCTCGACTACGTCCCTTTCCTGGTGCAGCCCGGCGATCTGTTTCTGGTGCTGCTGCTGACGCTTGCCCTGGCGCTCGCTTCCGCGCTGTACGCGGCGCAACGCGCGGCCACTCTCGATCCGGTGGAGGCGCTGCGGCGATGAGCGTGACGGTGCGCGCCAGCGGGCTCGCCAAGACCTACCAGGATGGGACGCGGCGCGTGCCGGTGCTCAAGGGGGTGGACCTGGCGGCGGAGCCGGGAGAGCTGGTGGCGGTGATCGGCCCCTCGGGGTCGGGCAAGTCGACACTGCTGCACCTGCTCGGGGCGCTTGACCGGCCCGACCGCGGCACGGTGGAGATCGGCGGCAAGCAGCTCGGCGGGCTGTCGGGCGCGCAGCTCGCCTCCTTCCGCAACCGCACGATCGGTTTCGTGTTCCAGTTCCACCAGCTGCTGCCCGACTTCACGGCCCTGGAGAACGTGATGCTGCCCGGCCGCATCGCCGGCCTCGAGCCGCGGCGCGTCCTCGAACGGGCGCGCGGCCTGCTGCTCGAAGTGGGCCTCGAGGAGCGGCTGGACCACTTTCCGAACCAGCTCTCCGGCGGCGAGCGCCAGCGCGTCGCCCTCTGCCGCGCCCTGGCCCTCGAGCCGCCCCTCCTCCTCGCCGACGAGCCGACCGGCAACCTCGACCCCGCCACCGGCGAACAGGTTCTCAACCTGCTCCTCGAGCTGCAATCGCGCCACCAGACCACCGGCATCCTCGTCACCCACAACCCCTCCATAGCACGGCGCTGCACCCGCACGCTCCGCCTCGAGGACGGAGTGCTGCGGCCCTATGAGGAGACGGAGCGCGGGCTGGGAGGTGAGGGGTAAGAAGCCCGGGAGGGGTCGTGCACGGGGTCGCTTGTCTGGCGGCTGGTGTGGGTGAGTAGGTGGGGGGAGGTGTTGAGGACGCCGCCGCCAAATACGACCCCGCGCACGACCCTTCCCGGGCTTGGGCACCGTGCCGGCGCGGCCGAATCTGAAAAGGGGGGCCGCGGCTTCCGTAAAAGAGAGGCGGAGGCTCTCCCACCCTCCCGGCAGCGCGGAGGGAGCTTCCAGGACCGTCTGGGCGCGGAAGGAGCAGCGGGTGCGCCACCTCCGGAATCGTCCTGTCGGGCAGTCGGACATGTCACCGGCGCAGGACGGGCTCCGACCCGCAACGAGCGTCGCTCCCTCCTAGGCTTCAATCGCAGCCGCTCCTCCAGTTCCCCCTCATTTCCTTCCCTCCGGCGGCGGCCGCAGTCAGTCCGCGCGATATCGGTCCGGCCCCCTGACGATCGATAGAAGCCCTCACGGTGCGCAGGGGGCGTCGGCAGGCCGCGCGTCAGCACTTGGCCAAAAGGCCAAAGGTGCTGACGCGCGGCCTGCCGACGCCCCCACTCTCACTCACAGCGCCGCCGCTGGCCTTGCTCGTGCATACGCCAGCGGTCGGATGCGCCACATGCTTTGGTAGTGCGGAGCGAGGAAGCCGGGAGGGCGCGGGCGTGCTAGAATCTCGATACTAGAAGGGCGGAAGGCACTCGGCTCGAGCGTTGCTGCGGGGAACAGGTGGGCGGCGCGAGGGCGGCGGCGCATCTTGCCACGAGGTTCGCGCGAATGTTCGAGAAGTACAACGAAAAGGCCCGCCGGGCGCTGTTCTTTGCGCGCTACGAGGCCAGCAAGCTCGGCAGCCGGGTCATCGAATCCGAACACATCCTGCTCGGCATCCTGCGCGAGGGCGAAGAGACCGTCAACGAGATCTTCCGGCGCTTCCAGATCAAGCCCGAAGACATTCGCCGCGAGATCGAAGGCGAACGGGTCTTCGTCGAACGCATCTCATCGACCGCCGAGCTCCCTCTGTCCGAAGAATCCAAGAAAATCCTCGCCTACGCCTCCCACGAGGCTGAGAGCATGCTCCATCCGACCGTCGGCTCAGAGCACCTGCTCATCGGCATCCTGCGCGTCGAAGGATGCACCGCCATGCGCATCCTGGCGCAGCAGGGCTTCGACGTCTACACAGTCCGCGAAGAGGCGCTGGCCATCGCCAAAGAGCGCGAGGCCTCGCAGCAGAAAAAAGAGCTCCCCTTCCTGTCCGAGTATGGGCGCGACCTCACCGCGCTGGCCGCCGAAGCCTCCTTCGATCCGCTCATCGGCCGCGACGAAGAGGTCGACCGCATCGTCCAGATCCTGTCGCGGCGCACCAAGAACAACCCCATCCTGCTCGGCGAGCCTGGAGTCGGCAAGACCGCCATCGTCGAAGGCCTGGCGCAGCGCATCGTCGAGGGGCGGGTGCCCATCTTCCTGGCGCAGAAGCGCATCGTCGCCCTCGACCTGTCGCTCATCGTCGCCGGCACCAAGTACCGCGGCCAGTTCGAAGAGCGCCTCAAGGGTATCCTCAAAGAGCTCAAGGACAGCCGCGAGCTGATCGTCTTCATCGACGAGATCCATTCGCTGATCGGCGCCGGCTCGGCCGAGGGCTCGCTCGACGCCGCCAACATCTTGAAACCCGCCCTCTCACGCGGCGAGATCTCCTGCATCGGCGCCACCACCCTGAAGGAGTACCGCAAGTACATCGAGAAGGACCGCTCGCTGCTGCGCCGCTTCCAGGCCATTCAGGTCGCCCCGCCGTCGCCCGAACAGACCCTGCAGATCCTCGAGGGGATCAAGGACCGCTACGAGTCGTTCCACAAGGTGCGCTACCGCGCCGAGGCGCTGCGCACCGCCATCTATCAATCGAGCCGCTACATCTCGGACCGCCACCTGCCGGACAAGGCGATCGACGTCATCGACGAGGCGGGCGCGCGGGTCAAGCTGCGCCGGGTGCGCGACACCCAGAACCTGCGCCGGCTGGAGCAGGACATTCGCCAGGTGGTCAAGGAGATGAAGGTTTCGATCTCCGACAAGGACTTCGAGCGCGCCGTCTACTTGCGCGAGCGCGAGATCGAGCTGCGCGAAGACCTCGAGCGCATGAGCCTGATCGCCGACGAGACCGGCGTCCTCGAGGTGACGCGGCACGACATCGAGGACGTGATCTCGTCGTGGACCGGCATCCCGGTCGCGGCGCTGCAAAGCGAGGAAGCCGAGCGCCTGATGAAAATGGAGGAGATCCTGCGCCAGCGCGTGGTGGGCCAGGAGAGGGCCATCAGCGCCATCAGCAGGGCCATCCGCCGTTCGCGCCTGGGAGTGAGCAACCCCGAGCGGCCGGTCGGCTCCTTCATCTTCCTCGGGCCGTCGGGCGTCGGCAAGACCGAGGTGGCGCGCCAGCTGTCGGCGTTTCTCTTCGGCAGCCAGCGCGCGCTGGTGCGCTTCGACATGAGCGAATACATGGAGAAGCACGCCGTCTCCAAGCTGATCGGCTCGCCTCCGGGCTACGTCGGCCACGAGGAGGGCGGGCAGCTCACCGAGCGGGTGCGCCGGCAGCCTTACTCGCTGATCCTCTTCGACGAGATCGAGAAAGCGCATCCCGACGTGGCCAACCTCCTCCTCCAGATCCTCGAGGACGGGATGCTCACCGACGCCTACGGCAACCAGGTCGATTTCAAGAACACCCTGGTGCTCATGACCTCGAACATCGGCAGCAAGCTGGTGCTGCGCGGCGGCCGTATGGGGTTCGGCGAAGGCAGCCAGCAGGCGAGCTTTCAGCGCATCGAGGAAGAGATCCTGGCCGAGTTGCGGCGCACGTTCAGCCCCGAGTTCATCAATCGCATCGATGAGGTGATCGTCTTCAATCCCCTGGGAGAGTTGGAGCTGCGCTCGATCGTGGACATCCTTCTCGAGGACGTCAACATCACCTTGGCCGAGCGCGGGCTTCGTCTGGAGGTATCGCCGGAGGCCAAACAGTGGCTGCTGGACCGCGCGGGCGTCGAGCCCTCGACCGGTGCCCGGCCGCTGCGACGGACCATCCAGCGCCATATTCAGGACGCGGTATCGGAGATCCTGATCCATCAGCACGGCGAAACCATCGAGCGGATCGACGTGGACCTCGCCGGCGGCGAGCTCAACTTTCATACCCGAGAGCGGGAGACCCCAATTCTCGCCCCTCAACGTTGATCGGCCGCAGGCAACTCCGTCATCCTGTCTGCCGCGGCCGCGCGCCGCGCTGGCGGAGGTGAGCGAGCAGTCTTTTCCGCGGCGCCACAGGCGAGGCGCCGAGAGCGAGGCAAGAACGAAATGATGCCCGATTTCGCCGAGTTGATCGTGGGCCGGTTGAACCTGCATTCCCTGCATCAATCCCAGGGGCCCCACGGCCCCCACAGCCTCCACGGCGGGCATTCGTGCCGCGGGGGCTCGCGGCTCATCCGCCGGGCGGCGGCCTTGGCGCTCTTGCCGCTGCTCCTGCTCAACGTTCCGGGAGGGCTCCCGCTGCGTGCCCAGGAACCGCCGTACGACGCCAACGGCAAGAAGATCGCGGCGCTCGAGTTCAAGGGCTTGAAAACCCTGTCGGAAGAGACCCTGCTCTTCTACCTCGGCCTCCAGGTCGGCCAGCCCTTCGACGCGGAGCGGCTGAACGGCAACATCAAGACCCTGTGGAACCGCGGCCTGGTCGACGACGTCAAGGTCGAGGCGGCCCCTGCCAACCCGGCGGAGCCGGCAACGTCGGGCGTACGGCTGACCATCACCGTGCAGGAGCGTCCCGTCCTGCGCTCGATCGATTATGAAGGGCTGAAGCGTCTCTCGAAGACCGACATCCAGGACAAGATAGCGACCCAGCACATCCGCGTCCACGAAGGCGAACCGATGAGCCTGGGCGAGCTGCAGCGCATCAAGGCGCTGATCGAGGACCTGTACCGCGAGAAAGGCTACCGCTTCGCCCAGGCGCGCTACTCGGTCCAGGACTTGACCGGCAATGAGAAGCGCGTGGTCTTCTCCGTCGACGAGGGCGACCGGGTGCGCATCTCCGAGATCCGCTTCGCGGGCAACAAGGTCTTCGCCAACCGCCGCCTGCGCTGGGCGATGAAGAAGACCAAGGAGACCAACTGGGTCACCCGCGTGATGAAGAAAGACATCTACGATCCCGCCAAGCTCCAGGAGGACCTCGACAAGGTCCGCGAGCTCTACCGCGGCGACGGCTACAAGAACGTGGTGATCGGCGACCCCAAGATCGAGGTGCGGGCCGAGAAGCCCAACGCCGCCCAAGCCAAAGACCAGAAGCGGCGGATGATCGTCGAGATCCCGATCGAAGAGGGGGAGCGCTGGAAGTTCGGCCAGGTGACGATCGAGGGCAACAAGATCTATCCCGACAAGGCGCTGCTGCGCAGCTTCGAGCACAAGCCCGGCAACTGGCTGCGCGCCAAGGAGATCGAAGAGGGGATCAAGCGCATCAACGACCTCTACCACAACACCGGCTACATCTTCGCGCGCGTCGACCAGGAGCTCGTCGAGCGCCCCGAGCATGTCGCCGACCTGGTAATCCACGTCAACGAGAGCGACCAGTTCAAGGTCGGCCGCATCGAGTTCAAGGGCAACGACCGGACCATGGACAAGGTCCTGCGCCGCGAAGTGCGCCTTTTCGAGGGCGGCCTGGTCAACATCGCCGCGGTGCGCAACAGCGTGCTCAAGATCAACCAGCTCGGCTACTTCAAGCTCGACGAAGAGGACCCCGTCGACATCGACACCAACAGCGAGAAAAAAGAAGTCAGCCTGATGTTCAAGGGCAAGGAATCGACCCGCACCGAAGTGCAATTCGGCGGCGGCTGGAGCGAGCTCGACGGTTTCTTCGGCCAGTTCTCGCTCAACACCAAGAACTTTCTGGGCCGCGGCGAGCAGCTCGGCGCTTCCGTGCAGGCCGGCGCCCGGCGCAACCTGTACGACCTTTCCTATTACATCCCCTGGTTCCTCGACCGCCCGCAGACGGTCGGCATCCGCGCCTTCGACTCCCGGCTCAACTACCTCGCCCTCTCCTCGAACTACCTGCAGAACGCCAAGGGCGTGGTGCTCTCCTATGGCCGCAACCTCGGCCTGTTCAACTCGGCGAGCATCTCCTACACCTTCTCGAAGCGCAACGATCAGTTGACCAACCAGCTCACCAACGCGCTCGACACGTTCAAGATCGACACCTCTTCGGTGCGGCCGGCCTACGTGTACGACAGCCGGGACAACCCGTTCGAGCCGGTGCGCGGCAAGCGTTACAGCCTCTCGCTCGAGTACGCCGGCGGTGTGCTCGGCGGCAACAACAACTTCCTGCGCCCCGACCTGGGCTTCAGCCTCTTCCAGCCGCTCGGCAGCTATCCCACCCACATGGTCCTCGCCGTCAACGGCGAGGTCGGGCTGCTCCATCCCACGAACAAGGTGCCGCTCTCGCCGCTCGAGTACTTCTTCCTGGGCGGCGAGAACAGCATCCGCGGCCACCGCTTCCGCTCGATCGTGGTGCGCGACAGGCAGGGCAACCCGGTTCTCGATGCCCTGGGCAACGGCACAGGCGGCGACAAGTTCGTCCAGCTCAACCTGGAGTATCATTTCCTGCTCGGCGGCCCGTTCCGCCTGCTGCCGTTCGTCGACATGGCCAACGTTTACGGGCCGGGCCAGTCGATCAACCTGTCGAAACTGCGCTACACCACCGGCCTCGAGCTGCGCATCACGCTGCCGGTTTTCGGCGCGCCGCTGCGCTTCATCTACTCGCACAACCTGAAGCCGCTGCCCAAAGATGAATTCGAGACCTTCCAGTTCAGCATCGGGACCAGCTTCTGATATCGGGGACACTCCGACCATACTGCGCCGTATACTGGGCCGGACTCCGGGCCAGGTTCCGGAAACACCAACCAAGGGGATGGAAGTCATGCCGCTCAATGCCCGTTTCGTAAATGCCGCAACCGGCCTCGCCCTGGGAATGGCGATGGCCGCGCCTTTCGCGCTCGCCGCGCAGGCGGCGCCGGCCGCGCCGGCCCCGGCGGTCCGCATCGCCGTCATTGATACCGAGAAGATCCTGCTCTCCTCGCAGGCCGGCAAGAAGGCGGTCGCCGAGCTCAAGAAGATCCAAGAGCAGAAGGAGGGCGAGCTGCGCGCCAAGGAGCAAGAGCTCAAGGAGCTGCAGGACAAGATCAGCCAGGGCCGCCTGTCCCTCGCCCAGGACAAGCTCACCGACTTGGAGAAGCAGCTCGAGGACAAGGGGATCGCGCTGCGCCGTCTGCAGGACGATGCCAACCGCGAGCTCAACAAGCGGAAGGACGACTTGCTGGGGTCGATCGACGAGAAGGTAATGCCGGTGATCAACGTCATCGGGAAGGAGCACGGCTATACGCTGATCTTCCGCAAGTTCGAAAGCGGTCTGATCTACGCCGACGAGGCGGTCGACATCACCAACACGGTCATCCAGCGGCTCGACGCCGCGGCCGCGAAGGGCAAATAGAGCGCAAGTGGTCTTCCGCCTGGCCGAGCTTGCCGAGCTGGTCGCCGGGACTGTCCAAGGCGACCCTGAGCGCACCGTCGAGGGCCTTCGCGCGCTCGAGGACGCCGGTCCCCGCGACCTCTCCCTGCTGACCCAGGGCCGCTACCGCGAGCGGGCGGCGGCGAGCCGGGCGGGCGCGCTGCTCGTCGCCCCGGCCCTGGCGGATGCCGGAGACGGTAAGGACCTTCTTGTCGTCGGCGACCCGGCCGAGGCTCTCGCCCGCCTGCTGCCTCATTTCTATCCGCTCGCCGCGCGTGAGCTCGGCATCCACCCTACGGCCCTGGTCGAGAGCGGCTGCACCATCGATCCCACGGCCCACCTGGGACCCTACGTGGTGATCGGGGCGGGAAGCACAGTCGCCGCGCGCGCGGTCGTTCTCGCGCACGCCGTGGTCGGGCGCGGCTGCACAGTCGGCGAGGGCGCCGTGATCCACCCCGGCGCCGTGCTCTACGACCGCACCGAGATCGGCCCGGGCAGCGTGGTGCATGCCGGCGCGGTCCTCGGCGCCGACGGATTCGGCTATGCCACCCGCCAGGGGGTGCATCAGAAGGTGCCGCAGGTGGGGCGGCTGATGGTCGGGCGGGAGGTCGAGATCGGCGCGCTGACCGCCATCGACCGCGGCACCCTGGGCGACACCCGGATCGGCGCCGGCACCAAGATCGACAACCTGGTCCAAGTCGGGCACAACGTGCAGATCGGCAAGGGCTGTATCCTCTGTGCCCAGGTCGGAATCGCGGGGAGCGCGCGGCTGGGCGACTACGTGGTGCTCGCCGGGCAGGTGGGGATGGGCGATCACCTCGAGGTCGGCGACGGCGCCCAGGTGGCGGGGCAGGGCGGCATCATGCAGTCGCTCGCGGCCGGTGGCAGGTACTCGGGCGCGCCGGCGATCGAAGTCGGCAAGTGGCGGCGCCAGGTCGCGCTGCTGTCCCGTCTCGGCGAGATGTACCGGCGCCTGCGCGCCCTCGAGAAGCGGTTGCCGCGGGACGGCCCGGCGGAAGGGAAGGAGGAATGAAGTGAGCGAGCCGCCCCGGCACGAGGTGAACGAGCCCAGGCCCGCGGGCAGCGCCGCGGCGCGGCCGAAGTGGGACATCGAGTGGGTCATGTCGATCCTGCCGCACCGTTACCCGCTGCTGCTGGTCGATCGCGTGCTGGAGTTCGAGCCGCGCAAGCGCATCGTGGCGATCAAGAACGTCACCATCGACGAGCCCTTCTTCGTCGGCCACTTCCCGGGGCGCCCGGTGGTTCCCGGCGTGCTGGTCATCGAGGGGATGGCGCAGGCGGGGGGCCTGCTGGTCCTCGGCGAAGTCGCCGACCGCGAGCGCAAGCTGCTCTATTTCGCCGCCATCGACCAGGCGAAGTTCCGCCGCCCGGTCGTCCCCGGCGACCAGTTGCGTTACGAGATCGAGGTCTTGCGCATCCGCTCCACCCATTGCAAGCTCGCCGGACGCGCGCTGGTCGACGGCCAGCTCGCCGCCGAGGCCGTTCTATCCTCGGTAATGGTGGACCGCTAGGCGGCGGCGGAAATGGGCCCCTCTCCGCACATGACCGGGTATGTGCATCCGGCGGCGATCGTGGATCCCGAGGCGGTGCTGGGAGCGGGGGTGCGGGTGGGGCCGTTCGCGGTCATCGGGCCGGGCGTCGAGATCGGCGACGGCACCGAAGTCGGCGCCGGCGCGCAGGTCCAGGGGCCGGCCCGCATCGGGCGCCACAACCGCATCTTCCCCCAGGCCGCGGTCGGCTTCGAGCCGCAGGACTTGAAATTCAAGGGCGAGCTGGTGCGCCTCGAGGTCGGCGACCGCAACCAGTTCCGCGAGTTCTGCACCATTCATCGGGGCACCGCGCCGGGCGGCGGCGTGACGACCATCGGCAGCGGCAACCTGTTCATGGCCTATACCCACGTCGCCCACGACTGCCACGTCGGCGACGAGACCGTCTTCGCTAACGGCGCCACCCTCGCCGGACACGTCGAGGTCCAGGACCATGCGACCGTCGGCGCCTTTACCGCCGTGCATCAGCACTGCCGGATCGGACGTCACGCCTACCTGGGCGGCTTCACGATCGTGACCATGGACGTCTTGCCGTTCTGCAAGACCGTGGGCCAGCATGCCGCCTGCTATGGCCTGAATTCGATCGGCCTGCGGCGCCAGGGCTTTTCCGTCGAGAACCTCTCCCGGCTGCGACGCGCGGTGCGCATCCTGACCCGCTCGGGACTCAACACCCGGCAGGCCCTGGCGCGGCTGCGCGAGGAGCTGTCCGGCACACCCGACGTCGACTACCTGATCGACTTCGTCGGGACGTCGCGGCGCGGGATCCACAAGGCGCCGCCGCGCGGCGGGCGCGGCACCTCGGCGGAAGGGGAGCAGCCTGAGCAAACCGAGCAGTCCGAACAGTCGGAGCGGGTCGAACGGCCCGCCCGGCCCGCCCGCTGAGCCTCCGGGAGCCGTCCGCGTGCCACCCGCTCCGCTGCGCGTCGGAGTCATCGGCACCGGCGCGATGGGCAGGAACCATGTCCGTGTGCTGGCATCGCTGCCCGGAGCCGAGCTCGTCGGGGTCCACGACGTGCTCGCCTCGGCCGCCGAGGCGGCGGCCAGCGAGCACGGCGCGCGCGTCTTCGCGCGGCTGCCCGACCTGCTCGGCGAGATCGAGGCGGCCGTCCTGGCGACGCCGACCGTTCTCCACGCCGAGATGGGCTGCCAGCTCCTCGGTTGCGGTCTGCATGTGCTGGTCGAGAAGCCGCTGGCGGCGAGCCTCGAGGAGGCGGACCGCCTTGCCGGGCAGGCGGCAGCCGCCGGCCGGGTGCTGGCGGTCGGCCACGTGGAGTTCTTCAACCCGGCCGTGCAGGCCCTCCTCGGCCTCGGAATCCCGCCCGGCTTCGTCGAGGTGCAGCGCCTTGCGGTTTTCACGCCGCGCAGCCTCGACGTCGACGTGGTGCTGGACCTGATGATCCACGACCTGCAGATCCTGCATGCGCTCGATCCCTCTCCGGTCCGCGAGGTGCGGGCCACCGGCATCGCCGTCCTGTCGCCGCGCGTCGACATCGCCAACGCCAGGGTGGAGCTGGCCTCCGGGTGCGTCGCCAACCTGACCGCCTCCCGGGTTTCGGCCGAGCGTGTGCGCAAGCTGAGGAGCTTTCTGCCCAGCCGCTACTACTCGCTCGACTACCACGCGCAACAGATCCACGGCTACCGCCTGGAGCAGGGCGATTCCGGCCGCCGCATCGTGCCCGACAACCTCGCCGTCCGGCAGGCCGAGCCCCTGCGCCGCGAGCTCGAATCCTTCGTGGCCGCCTGCCGCGGCGAGCCCGCCCCCCTGGTCGGCGGCCGCGAGGGGCGCCAAGCGCTCGAAACCGCTCTGGCCGTGGTGGACGCGATCCAGGCGAGAGGCTGATCTGAGCCGGGCGTGCGGGAAGGGGGCGCGGCTGCTAGACTCTGCGGCCGGGATTCAGGCCGCGGAGAGGGCGCCGGCCCGGGAGCTCGGCGAGGAGGAGCACAGATGAGCGACATCCGCATCGGCGTGATCGGCGGCAGCGGCCTGTACCAGATGTCGGGCCTCGCGGTGCGCGAGGAGCGGCGCGTCGAGACGCCCTTCGGCGAGCCCTCCGACGCCTACGTCGTCGGCGACCTCGATGGGCGGTCCGTTGCCTTCCTGCCGCGCCATGGCCGAGGCCACCGCCTGCTGCCGACCGAGCTCAACTACCGTGCCAACATTTTCGGCTTCAAGGTCCTTGGCGTCGAGCAGCTGATCTCGGTCTCGGCGGTCGGCTCGATGAAGCTCGAATACAAGCCAACCGACATCGTCGTCCCCGATCAGTTCTACGACCGCACCCGCCATCGCGCCGACACCTTTTTCGGCCGCGGCCTGGTGGCCCACGTCTCGCTGGCCAAGCCGATCTGCCCGCGCCTGCTCGACCTTTGCGTCGAAGCCGGCCGCGCCGCCGGCGCCACGGTCCACCGCGGCGGCACCTACCTCAACATGGAGGGGCCGCAGTTCTCGACCCGCGCCGAGTCCGAGGTCTACCGGCGGATGGGGATGGACGTCATCGGCATGACCAACCTGACCGAGGCCCGTCTCGCCCGCGAGGCCGAGATCTGCTATGTCTCGCTCGCCATGGTCACGGACTACGACTGCTGGCATGAGACCGAGGAGGCGGTCAGCGGCGAGGCGGTGATGGAGGTGGTGCGGCAGAACGTCGTCAAGTCGCAGGAGGTGATCCGCCAGACGCTGGCCCTCCTGCCCGACGACAGGGCCGGCTGCCCGTGTGCCGACGCCCTGCGCATGGCCCTGATCACCGAGCCCGCGTTCATCCCCGAGGCGACGCTCTCGGCGCTCCGGCCGATCGTCGGCAAGTACCTGCCGCGAAAGTGAGCGCCGGCCGACGTCTCCGCGCGCCGCCGCGCCGCGCGGCTGGCAGCCCATCCACCGCCGCCTCGGCAGCCGGACATGACACGCATCCTCATCACCAATGACGACGGCATCTTCTCCGAGGGCATCAAACTGCTCGCCGGGGCGCTCAGGACCCTGGGCGAGGTCGTCGTGGTCGCACCGGACCGCGAGCAGAGCGCTTCCGGCCACGCCCTCACGCTCAGCCGGCCTCTGCGCATGCAGAAAGTCGAAGACAACTGGTACGCGGTCGACGGCACGCCGACCGATTGCGTCAACCTGGCCGTGCTGTCGCTGCTCAAAGACAGCCCCCCCGACCTGGTCTGCTCCGGCATCAACTTCGGGCTCAACGTGGGCGACGACGTGACCTACTCGGGCACGGTGAGCGCGACCTTCGAAGGCACTCTTCTCGGCATCCCGTCCATCGCCTTCAGCCAGGAGGTCGCCGAGGGCTTCTCCTTCGCGACGGCGGCCAACTTCGCCCGCACCCTGGTCGAGACCCTGCTCACCGAGGAGCTGCCCAAGGACCTGCTGCTCAACGTCAACATCCCGGCCGGCGAGATTCGCGGCGTCACGCTCACCCGGCTGGGCCGGCGGATCTACAAGCAGTCGGTGGTCGAGAAGATCGACCCGCGGGGGCGGAAGTATTACTGGATCGCCGGCAAGCCCGAGTGGCAGCGCGACAGCGGCACCGACCACGAGGCGGTCTCCTCCGGGTTCGTCTCGGTGACGCCGCTGCACCTCGACCTCACCTACTACCCCGGGCTCGAAAGCTTCGGTTCCTTGCAGGAGAAGCTCTCGCGCCTCGATTTTCGCGCCCGCGGGCCCGCCGCCCGCCGCTCCGACCGCGAAACGGGATGAGCGGCGAAATGCCGGGAGCCCCGGCCAGCCGCGCGGGGGGGCAGGCCTACGCCGTTCAGCGCGAGCGCATGGTCCGCGACCTGGTCGCCGCGCGCGGCGTCAAGGACCAGCGCGTCCTCGCCGCCATGCGCCAGGTGCCCCGCCATCTGTTCGTGCGCGATCACCTGCGCTCGCAGGCGTACGGCGACCGCGCCCTGCCCATCGGCGCGGCGCAGACCATCTCGCAGCCCTACGTCGTGGCGCGGATGACCGAGCTGCTCGAGCTCGACGCCGAGCACTCGGTACTCGAGATCGGCACCGGCTCGGGTTACCAGACGGCGGTGCTCGCGCTCCTGGCGCGGCGGGTCTACAGCCTCGAGCGCGTCGCCGAACTGGCGCAGCAGGCCATCCCGCGCATGCGCCAGCTCGGCCTCGACAACGTCAAGATCCAGGTTTTCGACGGCAGCGTCGGCTGGAGCGAATGGGCGCCCTATGACCGCATCCTGGTCACCGCCGGCGCGCCCAAGGTCCCCGACCCCTTGCTCGACCAGCTCGCGCCGGGCGGCAGCCTGTTGATTCCGGAGGGGCAGCGGCACACCCAGCGGCTGGTGCTCTACCGCAAGTCGGCGCGCGGCGAGCTGCGGCGCAAGGAGGGGGAAGACGTCGCCTTCGTGCCCCTGCTCGGCCGCCACGGCTGGAAGGGACAGGGGTAAGCCCCCATTTCTCATGCCCCCTCTACTACGGAGCCGGAAATGGGCCTGTCTCCTGCGTTGCGCTCGGTCGGACTCTCTCGACGTACTTCGAGTACGCCTCGGTCGTCCGACCTTCGCGCGCCTTGGATCCAGGCCCATTTGCGGCTCCTCGCGACGAGGAGGCATGAGAAATGGGGGCTAGCGCGCGGGCTTGTCACGGCAAGCCGGGAGCGCGCCACAGATGAAGGAGGAGAAGGGTCGCGAGGTTGTGGGCCGGGCGCTTGCCCTGCTGCTTTCCGGGCGGGTGCAGGGGGTCGGGTTCCGCTTCTTCGTCCGCCGGCTCGGCCGCGAGCTCGGCCTGACCGGTCGGGTGCGCAACCTGTGGGACGGGAGGGTGGAGATCGAGGTCGCGGGCGATCCGGCGCGGCTCGAGCGGTTCAAGGAGCGCGTCGCAGAGGGCCCGCCGGGTGCGCGGGTGACGAGGATCGAGGAGCGGGAGCTGCGGCCGGTCCCGGCCTGGGAAGGGTTCGAGATCGATCACTGAGAGGAGACCATGGACGAGGACTTGAAGGAGTACATCCGCGAGG
The DNA here is from genome assembly GCA_035544895.1 of Thermoanaerobaculia bacterium. GTDB lineage: Bacteria > Acidobacteriota > Thermoanaerobaculia > Multivoradales > UBA5704 > JASLEW01. Next base: position 60,391 of record DASZZM010000059.1, on the reverse strand, counting down.
TGCCCGACTTTCCCAAGCCGGGGATCTTGTTCTACGACATCACGACGCTGCTGCAGAACCCGCTGGCCCTGCGCAAGACGGTGGACCGTTTCGTCTGGCTGTTCTCGGAGCGGCGTATCCAGAAGGTGGTGGGGATCGAGGCGCGCGGCTTCATGTTCGGCCCGATCGTGGCCTACAAGCTCAACGCCGGCTTCGTGCCCGTGCGCAAGCCGGGCAAGCTTCCGGCCGAGACGGTGCGCGAGTCCTACGAGCTCGAATACGGCTCGGACGCCTTGGAGATGCACCGCGATGCGGTCGCCCCGGGCGAGCACGTCCTGATCGTCGACGACCTGATCGCCACCGGCGGCACCGCCCGCGCCACCGCCCGCATGGTCGAGAAGCTCGGCGGCCGAGTCGCCGGCTTCGGCTTTATCGTCGAGCTCACCTTCCTCCCCGGCCGCGCCAGCCTCGAAGGCTACGAGGTGGAATCGCTAATCCAGTACTGAGGATCTCCGCTCCAAGCGCGGGTTAGAACCAGTCTTCGACGGCCAGGCCCTCGATGCGACGGAACTCTTCCAGGTTCCGGGTGACGAGGATCGCTCCGTGGCGAAGAGCGGTGCCGGCAATCAGCGTGTCCAGAGGACCGATCGGAGTCCCGGCCCGCTCTCGCGCGGCTCTTCGCCCCGCGTCCCCTGGCGGATCTCAGCCGCCGCCCGCGCCGCCGGCGGCGCCGGGTCAGCCCAGCTCGGCGAGCAAGAAGGCCCGCGCCCTGCGCCAGTCGCGCTTGAGGGTGCGGTCGCTGACGTCGAGGAGACTGGCGATCTCCGCTATCGGCAGTCCGCCGAAGAAGCGCAGTTGAACGAGCTGCGCCAGGCGCGGGCTCTCCCGTTCCAGGCTTGCAAGGGCGGCGTCGAGCGCCAGCGCGGTAGGAGCCGCCTGCCGCTCCTCGGCCGCCGGGTCGAAGCCTTCCGGCCAGGTCACGCGCAGGGCCCGTCCCCGCTTTGCCGAAGCGCGCCGTCTGGCCCAGTCGATCACCACGTGGCGCATGACGCGGGCGGCCAGGTTGAAGAAGTGGGCCCGATCCTCGGCCGCCAGGCCCTTGGGCTCGACCAGCCGGACGTAGGCCTCGTGCACCAGCGCGGTGGTCTGGAGCGTCTCTTCCGCGCCGCGCGAGCGGGCAAGCTGCGCATGCGCCAGGCGCTTCAGATCGGCGTAGAGCGCCGCGAAGAGCTGGTCGGCGGCAGAGCGGTCGCCCGCGCGAGCGGCGCGCAGCAGGGATACGAGATCGGGAGAAGCCATCGTCGCTGGCCTTCCGGCCAGGCAGGGGGCCGGCCACCCGATACTATGGCATCAGCCCCGCGGGAACTGCGGCTTGTGGCCTGGTTCGTGCCCCCCGCCGCCGGCCGCCGCGAGCAGCCGGCGCGCCTCGCGCAGTTCCGGGTGGAGAGGTCCCCTGCGCGCGGCCAGCAGACGCACGGCGGCGGCAAGGTCGTGGCGGGCGCGGATCCGGTCGCCCTCGGCGAGGGCGAGGCGGCCGCTCTGCAGCAACGATTCGGCGTGCAGGGGGTCTTGCGCGTGGACGCGGGCGAAAATTCCCAGCCCCTCGTCGAGCACACGGCGGGCCTCGCGCGCGTCGCCGCCGGCCCGGCGCGCCAGCAGCGCACGGGCGAGCAGCAGATCGGTGCCCGCCACCTCGCGGTGCTCTCTGGCGCCGTAGAGCTTGTCTTCCAGGGCGCGCACCCTGCGCAGTGTGGCCACCGCTTCGACCGCTTCGCCTGCTGCCGTCAGCACTTCGCCCGACTGCTCGAGCGGCTGGCGAAGCTCGTAGCTGTCGGCGCCTGCCAGGCGTTCGATCTTCGCCGCCGCCGTGGCGAGCTCGCCTCGGGCATCGCTCACCCGACCCGACCGGAAGTGCGCAAAGCCAAGGTTGGCGAGGGCACGCCAGCGTTGCAGGTCGTCTTCGCCCAGCGTGCGCCGGTAGGTCTCGGCGGCTCGCGCGAAGAGATCCGCCGCCCTGGCATAGCGCTCCTGCCCCATCGCCGACACGCCCAGGTAGCGCAGACAGTGGGCGGACTCGAAGCGGTCCGGACCGTAGATCGCCAGGGTTTCGGAGAGCGCCTCATCGGCCGCCGCTTGCTTCTGCTCGTGGATCAGCATCACGGCGTAGGAGAACAGCGTGTCGGCGAGCAGCTTGTGATGCGGCCCGAGAGCCGTCCGCTGGCTCGCGATGGCCCGTTCGAAGAGCGGCCCCGCCTCCGCGGCCTTGCCCATCCGGTCGAGCAGGCCCGCGAGGTCGGACTGGACCATGGCCACCTTCGCATTGTGCGCCCCGAGGTTGCGCTCGAGGACCGCGGCCGCCCGGCGAAAGGCCGCCTCGGCCTCGTCGTACTGCTGATTCATCTCCAGGGCGGAGCCCAGGTCGTGCAGCGTATCGGCGCTGTCCACATGGCTCCCACCCCGGCGCCGGACGAAGACCGCGAGGGCTTGGCGCAGGAGCTCCACGGCGCGGCCGCGGTCCTCCGGCCGATGCAGGGCGATGGCAAGAGCGCGTCGCGCCGCGGCAACCTCGACGCTATCGGCGCCAAATGCCGGCACGAGCAACAGGAGGGACGCCTCGAAGGACCTGCGGGCCTCGTCGATTTCGCCGCGCGATTGTTGCACCTCGCCCAAAACCACTCGCGAGAGGCCGATCCGCCCGTCCGACGGCGCCAGGACCGCCATCCGTAGCGCGAGGGCCCGCCGGGCGTGCGCAAGGGCCGGTGCGAACAGCCCCAGGCTGTTCTCGATACGCGCCACGGCGTCGAGCAGGTCGGCCTGCACTTCGGGCTCGCCGGCGAGGCTGGAGTCGACGCTCGCCGCGCCGCGCTCGAGCAGCTCGCGCGCGGTGAGCCTCGGGCCCTCGCCGGAGTCCGGATCCGACTGCCTGAACACGGAGATCAGGAACGATTTCACGCGCTCCGCCCGCCGGGCCTCGCCGTCGGCGCGGCGGGCGGCGAGGCCGGCCGCGTGCGCCTGCCAGAGCGACAGACCCAGGCCGACGATCAGCGCCGCAAAGCCGGCAGCCACGGCCGCCACCGGCACGCGATGCCGGCCCACGAATTTGCGCAGGCGGTAGCCGAGCTCGTCGGGGCGGGCGCGGATCGGCCGCCCTGCGAGGAAATCGCCGAGATCGTCGGCCAGCGCCTGGGCGGAGTGATAACGGCGGGCCGGGTCGCGGCGCAGTGCCGTGAGCACGATCAGGTCGAGGTCGCCGGCGACCCGCCGGGCCTGTCGCGCGCCGTCGCCCGACCGCCGCAGCGCCGCGCTCGGCCGCTCGACCGTCTCGCGCTCGATGCCGCCGGCCAGTGCGCCGCGGGCGCGCTGGCCGCGCCGGTGGGGAAGGGCGCCCGTGATCAGCTCGTAGAGCAGCACGCCCAGCGCGTAGACGTCGGTCGCGGTGGAGACGGGCTCGCCCAGGATCTGCTCCGGCGCGGCGTAGTCAGGCGTCAGGACACCTCCGCCGATCCGGGTGAGAGTGGCCCCTTCCCCCTCCTCGCCGGCAAGGAGCTTGGCGATGCCGAAGTCGAGCAGCTTCGCCGTGCCGTCCGGCGTCACCAGGATGTTGGCCGGCTTGAGGTCCCGGTGCACCACGAGGCGGCGGTGCGCGCTGTCCACGGCCTGGCAGACGGTCTGCATCAAGCGTAAGAGCCTAGCGAGATCAAGCTGGCGCTTCCGGCAGTAGGCGGTGATGGGCTCGCCGTCGACCCATTCGAGGGCGAAGTAGGGGCGGCCGTCCGGCCCGGTCCCGCCGTCGAGCAGGCGGGCCAGGTTCGGGTGGTCCAGGCGAGCGAGGATCTGACGCTCGCGCACGAAGCGCCGCACGATCGCCTGCGAGTCCATGCCGCGCTTGATGACCTTCAGTGCCGCGCGCTACGCGAAGCCGGCTTCGTTGCGCTCGGCCAGGTAGACCTCGCCCATTCCGCCGCGGCCGAGAGGACCGAGCACGCGCCAGGAGCCGACGATCGCGCCGGCCGGAAGCTGTGGCTCGCCCTCCGTGTTCTTCTCGCCAACCTCTCCGAACAGGTCCGGCGCCGGCCGATCCAGAAAGCCCGCCGTAGCGGCGTCGGCGGCGAGCAGATTCTCGAGTCGGCCGGCGAGCTCGCGGTCCCCGCTGCGCAGCTCATCCAGCCGCTTGTTCCGCTCGGGCTCCGCAAGCTCGACGAGCTCGTCGAAGAGCTCCTCCCAGCGGGCCCGCGGCGGCGATGGAGCATCGGACTCAGTAAACACGATCGAGCTGATTGTCGCACACCGCGGAGCCGTAGCCGTCCTCTTGGGGGAAGGCCAGCTCCGCGAGCCCGCGAGCCCGCGGAGCGGCCGCTCGCCTCCTCAACAGGGAGGAAAGCCTATGTGTACGTCCACCGTCGCCGAGCCGGTCTGGGCGCCCGGATTGGTGGCGTCCAGCTCCAGGGTCACCGCCCGCCCGCCACACAAGAAGGTGACATTGTCGCTGGGTTTCCATTGCAAGTTCGGTTCCCCGCCGCTGTTGATCGAGCCGCTGCCGAGGATCGTCTTCGTGGCGCCGTCGATGAGCACCCATTGATAGCTGAGCGGACTCTGATTGGCGGGATCCTGCGCCTTGCCGGTCAAGGTGATCACCGTGGACGCAGGCAGGACGTCACCGTTGAGGGGTTTGAGGATGGTCACCACCGGCGGCCCGCTCGGCGGTGCGTTGACGACCTCGATGGTGATCGAGGCGCTGGCCGTCAGGTTGAAGGAGTCGGTGCCGGTCAAGGTGATCACGCGAGGGCCGGGTGTCTGGAAGACGGCTAGCGGCGCGCAGCCGTTGACCGGGAAGGGGTCCGCGGGGAGGTTGCTGGTCCAGGTAAGTGCCGCGCAGGGCATCGAGAGAAACGGCTCGTTGGGGTCGAATGAGCTCCCCTGGAAGAGGGTTGTAAAGCCCGTGAACACGGTCTGCAAGTTGGCGGGCTGCAGGATCGAGACAGTCGGCGCGCCGGTTTCGGCGGTCACCACGATACTGTCGCTCGCGGTCGCGCCGTCGTTATCGGTCGCGGTCACCGTGACCGTTCGCGCGCCGGGGCTCAGGAAGGTGAAGTCGAGCGCGGCGCCATGTCCCAGCACGCCGTCCTTGTCCGATTGCCAGGTCACGTCCTGGCAGCAACCCTCGTAGTCGACGATATCGGCCTGGAAATTGACGATGTTCAAGCCGCCGACGCCGACAGTCGATTGATCTTTCGGCTGCCGGATCTTCACCTCCGGCGGGCTGTTGGCTCCCGAATCGGCGAGGAAGGTGCGGAGCTGGCCGAGCTCGGACTCGACCGCGGAGATGGGGCTGAAACTGCTGTGGTCGACGCCGTCGCCGCCCCACAGGACGCCGTAGAGGACGACCGGCGGAAGCGTGCTCGGCACATTGGCCAGGCTGAAGACCGGCGAGCCGCTGTCTCCCGGCGCGCTGGTGGGGACCGGCCCTTGGAAGGTATCCTGGCAGAGCAGCGTCTGGCCGGTGTCCTGGTTGTTGATCGCGGTGTTGATGTCGTGGCAGGTGGCGTTGACCACCCCCTCGGAATGACCCGTCGTCCTGCCGATCTTCACCACTGACTCGCCGTCGATCGGGCCTTGGACCTTGGCGATGATCTGGAACGCGGTCTCGATCTTGAGCGCGCCGTCGACGAAGGCGATATGGCCGAGCTCGGCGGTCGCCCGCGGAGTGTCCTGGCTTGGCCCGCCGTTGCGCTGCACGAAGGCGCTGTCGCTCTTGCGGCACAACCTGCCCGACGGGCAGCCGGAGCCCGCGACGAAGAACGGATTGGCAATCTCGACGCCGATGCGGTTGACGGCGCCCGAGATCGTGGCCTGGTGGAAGACCGAGCCCTGGACGCCGCCGCCGAAGAAGTGAGCGCAGTGCGAGCAGGTGACGAAGCCGGCCTGGCCCTGGAGCACCGCGAGAAAGCCGAGGGTGCTTTGGATCGTGCCTTCGGCGATGGAGTTGGCATGGATCTGCAGGCCGCCGAGCAGCGGCCGGTGGGTATCGTCGAGCGTGTCGAGAAGGTTCATCGGCCGCATCTCGACGATCTCGACCGCCGCGAGCGGTACGTCGAGACGCCTCAGCTCGCGTTGCACCGGACCGATCACGTCCGTCCCCTTCACCCCGATGCGCAGCCGGTTACGTGACTTGTCGATGCCGGTCATCACCACGCCGGGGATCGCCAGGGTGGTCAGCCGGTGCCGGTCGTGCCAGGCCTTGAGGTGGGCGAAGCGGTATCGCGCCTCGACCACCTGCGCGGTCTTCAGCGCGACGCGGTCCCGCCCGAAGACGGCGGCGATTGCCGCCTTGGCCGCCTCCTTGTGCCTGGCCTCGAGCAGGTAGATTCTGAGGGTCCCGTCCGGGGCGATGAACATCCCGCCGAAGGCCGGGACCCGGCGGGCAACTTCGGATAGCAGGTCGTCGATCGACGGCGCCGGGGCAGGCGCCAGCACATCGAGCGGCGTTTCGGCGGGCCCGCCCGCCCCGCCGTCCAGGGCTTCGCGCGCCTCCGTCGGCTGGGCGGCGAAGCCGAGCCGGGCCTCGCCCGCCGTCAGCATCGAGATCGTCCACAACGCAATCCACAAGGTGCGGCTGTGCAGTTTCATGACTCATTCTCCGCGGGTTGCGGCCGGCAACCTGCCCGATCCGGAAAGGCATGCCGCGAGGCTTCGCGCCGCCGGCCCGATCTGGCGCCGCAGCCGGTCAACCCAGTTCAGGGAAGGTACGGTCTTTCCGGGATCTCTCGGGGCATCTGCCCCTCCCGGCGGGCGGCCGTGACGCCACGGCCCCATTACCGGATGCGGATTCGCGCCGGAAGCGGGGACACACCTTCCCTGGGACGGCGCAACCTCCCTGACACGCGCTCCCGAGAAAACGGCCGGCGAAAGCAGCCGGCCGCGGCTTGCATCGGTGCCCGGCAGCCAATCGGCCAGATTGGCCCGTTAGACCCTTCAACAGAGGTCGGCATGGATCTTGATTGCCGAGCGAGGAAACCCAGAACCGGCCGCGCGAGTCGCGGAAGAGCCGGAAGACCTCTCCCATCTCGTCGGGAGCCTGCCAGAGCGCCTTCGGCGCCCCTTGCAAGGAGGAGGCTTTCCCGACTCTCGGAAAGCGCCAGATCCCGGCGGCACTGCCCAGCCAGAGCTCGCCGCTCGCGTCCGGCACCCAGACCTGGCGGCGGCCCCGCCCCAGATAGCCGGCGCGGTCGAGAACCCGCGGCGTCACGTTCTCCAGGCGCACGCCGTCGAAATGAAGGAGCCGCCTCGTCTCGTCCGCCAACACCGGGCCAGGTCGGGCTTCCTGCAAACCGCCCGGGGGCCGGCGCCACCAGCTCGGGCGGCAGGGGCACCCACGGGCGCGCCCCCAAGGGGGACGCCGACAGCTCACCGACCAGCCGGGTGTCTTCTATCTCTACGACAACTCGTCTCCGGAAGAGGCATACTTCGCGGGCAGGCCGTGCAGGATCTTCTGCAAGTCCGCTCCCTCGGTTCGCTGCTCCAGCCTCTCGGGCGGATGCAGGGGCCTGCCCGACCGCCTGATCTGCGACGGCGAGACTTTCCTCTGCCCTTGAGGATTCGGGCGGCCGAAGATTCCTGGATGACGAGCTTCCGAGTTGCGTCCGTTCGGCCGCTACTGCGCCATCGACCGGCATGTAGAATCAGATTCGCCACTGGAAGCAGAGGTTATACCCGTCGGGATCGACGACGTAGAGCTGCTTCATGCCGTAGTCCCGGATGACCGGCTCCTCCACGTCGAGACCCTTGGCCCGGAGCTGCCTGCAGGCTTCGTCCACATCCGGGCAGCCGAAAAACAGCGTCGTGTCGGCGTGTCCCGCCACGCGGACTGGATCGGGGGCCGGCGGTCGCTCGTCGTCCTCGTAAGCAGTGTTGAGCATCAACTCTACGCCGGCCAGCCGGAGCAGCGCCCAATCGAAGCGGTCTCCAGGCTGAGAAGTGCTGACGAGCTCGAAGCCCAGCAGGTCGCAATAGAAACGCACCGATGTCGGCATGTCGAAGACCTGCAGCAGCGGAGCCATGCCCCGTATGTCAAGTGCCATGTGATCCCCTCTCCTTCGAGATGCACCGCTGTAATCCTACTGGAGGAGCCCAGGTCTGGCCGTCGGCCTGGCGCTCGTAGGATCTGAAGCAAGGGCGGTGTCCCTTCCCGGGCATCTGGATAAGCGAGGGAGAAGCGGGCCCCGGAAGGTAGTATCCTCTTCGTAACGGCTCGCCAACCGCCTGGCGAGATGGTTTAAGCTAAGTCCTTCATGCGGCTGTAGCTCAGGTGGAAAGAGCAGGAGTTTCCTAAACTCTTGGTCGGGGGTTCGAGTCCTCCCAGCCGCACCAATAGAATCAATAACTTCGCGTAGAGCACCTCTTGTTTTTCCTTCTCGGGTAAGCAGGGGGTAAGCAGCGGGAACGAACTCAACGCCTTCCCCGCGGACTGTTGCGTCTCCAGCCGATCGAGCGCGCCGCCGCGCCCGGTGCTTGCCTACGGGGCCGCGCTCCAGTCTCCATGGCACCGCGCCGGGCCTTGGTAGACTTCCACAGTGCGAGCCACCAGCGAAGCGCCACCCGAGGAGTGCTCCTTCTGCCGCCGACTGGCGAGGATCGCCCCTCCCTCCGCCTCGCGAAGGCGGTCGAGGTCGAGATCGCCGAGCCGCCGGCTGAGCGGGTGGCAGCTCTATGATCTCGGGCAAGAGTTGCTCAAGTGGATAGACTCTCGCCCCGTGGTCTCCGTGGTCTGGCTCGGCGACGTTTACCAGCGCGGCCCGATGGGCACTTCTCTAAGTATTGCGCCGCTGCTACGTCGGTAACGATGGCAAGCTAGGGCGAGGGGGGGAGGGTCGGGTCGCCCGCAATTAGGCTCCCGGCGGGAGCGCAGTCAGTCACTCGCGAGGATGTAGGTGCTATGATCTCCGGGCCGTCGAGGTCACCCGGGAGGAAATCAAGCTCGTCTACAAGGTGCTCCCCGGGATGGGACGCCCGAGGACTCCAGTCACGCTCCAGCGGAAGTCTGGATCGCCACAATCTTGGAGAAGAACGCCAATGCCTAAGCCGCGGCTCTTCGTTGGTTCGTCGCAGGAAGGCTTGGAGGTAGCGCGAGCGGTCGAGTTCCAGCTTGCAGACGACGGGGAAGTGACCCTGTGGAACGAGGGGGTGTTCGGTCTGGGAAGGGGAAACCTCGAGTCGCTCGTGCTCGCACTCGATACTTTTGATGTAGCCGTTATAGTCTTGACGCCCGACGATCTGTTGGTCAGTCGTGACGACGAGTACCGCTCAGTCAGGGACAATGTGCTGATTGAGCTTGGTCTTTTCCTCGGCAGGTTCGGACGAGAGCGGACCTTCATCGTCTTCGATCGCGACTCCGGGATCAAGGTTCCCAGCGATCTGGCTGGTGTTAGCTTCGCAACCTTTTCCAGTAAACGAACGGATGGAAACCTAACGGCGGCCTTAGGACCATCCTGCACACAGATTCGCTCGGCCCTGCGCAGGCTCGGTGAAGCAGTTGACAAGAAGATAGCTGAGGTACCCAAGGATTTTAGGATCCTGCGTGGGCCACAGCAGATCCTCGAGGTATTGGTGGAAGCTCTCGAGAGCCTGAACGTTGAGAAGGTAGTGTTAAACCGAGTCATTCCGATGGAGTTCACTGCCGAGCACGCCGGCTCTAGCCGTGTCGTCGTTGAACGCTATCAGAAGATCATCAGAGATATTATCAACAAGGGGGAAGCGGACATAGGGTTCTGGGATAAAACGATTTATGGCCGCGCGTTCAACGAAAGCGTGCGTCGTTCCACAATCGATTTTATCTTTGAGTGCTTCATGCCATGTCCTGATACTAGCTTCATCGGCGTTGACGAGACTTACAATCATATCGGTTTCATGATGTTGGGAGAGACTGAGACGGGTTTTCCGAGCGATTTCGTGTGGCGCTACGGCATCGCTTTTTTTGGCGACCCGGAGTCCTCACGGCCCACGCCGCTATATGGCTTCGTCACGGAGAATCACGAATTTATCGAGTGTGTCTTGCATCGGTGGTGGCTGGTGTTGCAGCGTGCGTGTGAAAGAAAGGGTCAATTCTGGGATGCTCGCAACTATATTGGTAAGCCGGAAGAGTGGAATGGCATTCTCGGGCGGATCAAGGAACTCATCATGACGGGATCCACGGAAGGCGCGTAGGAAGCTCGGACTGCGCCGAGTGCCGCCTCTCCCATGCTCGTGCGCGTAGTGGCTTTCGTGGCGCCGCTAGGCCTGGACACTTTCGCCGTTGCTGTCGCCCTGGGTATCGCGGGTTACCGCCCGTGGCGGCCCCTGGCGGTCTTTACGGTTTTCGAGGCCGGCACGCCGCTGCTGGGGATCGTGCTCGGTGCCGTAGTCGGCAGACGCTCCAGCGTGGTTGCGGGATATCTTGGAGGTCTTCTCATCTCGATGGTGGGGTTCAACACGCTCCGCAAGACGCTGGCGACCGGCGAAAGGCCGATCGGGCTCGATTCGTTCAAGGGGTCACTTCTCACGGGTCTCGGAATCTCTATCGACGACATCGCGATCGGCTTTCCGCTCGGCACGAAGGAATTTTCGATCCCGCTTGTGATTGGTGTCATTGCGGTGCAGACGTTTGTGGTGACTGGTGCGGGTGTGCTTTTGGGCGGGCCGGAAGCCGGTCTCGGCGTGGCGTCCGCGGGCGCGGATCGAGACGTCGGCGGCGCGGCCGGCGCGCCCTCCGAGGAGGAGGCCTCCGGATCGCCGGCGGTGCCAGCCGGCCGGGGCGCGCGGGAGCGCGCGGAGCCGGCGGTCTGCTGCCTGCCGCGCACCCGCACCAGGAGTGCTCCCGAGACCCGGACCTTCTCGTCCCGCCCGGCACCCAGCCAGCGAGGAAGGTGGCGCCGGCTCTGCGCCCGGTTGGCCCTGGGCGTATGCCAAGGGCTTCGCGTCCAATTCGCATCCAATCGGACGCGACGGACGACCGCGAGGATTTCTCCCCCTGCACGGGAGTCGATCGGCCCTGCAGGCATATCAGAGCCAGCGCTTGCCTGCCGCCCCGCGCTGAGCCCCGGCGCCTCGATCTGCCGCGCGGCCGGCAGCGGCCCTCACGCCGCCGCGTGATGTGAAATCGTGGAGGTGTATACTCAGCCGCCCGCAACCATCCTTGCACCGAAAGGTGATGATGCCATGCGCAGCAGAAGCCTTGCCGCTCTCCTCGCGGCCTTCGCCGCCGCCTCCCTCGTCTCGAGCCTCCTCGCCTGCTCCAAACCGGGCGGTGCCGCCACCACGAAGATCGGCGTCATCACCTCGCTGACCGGCAGCCAGGCGGCCTTCGGCGAGGCGCACAAGAACGGCTACTCGATCGCGCTCGACGAGATCAACGCCCAGGGCGGCGTCCTGGGGAAGAAGGTCGAGCTGGATTTCTACGACGACCAGAGCAAGCCGGACCAGGCGGTCCAGGGGGTCTCCAAGCTCTTCGACCAGGACCGCGTGCCGGTCATCGTGGGCGCGTACTCCAGCGAGAACACCAAGGCCATCATTCCCAGCGTCATCCAGCGACAGATTCCGCTCGTGATTCCCACCGCGACGGCGGACAACGTCATGGACTCCAGGTCGCCCTGGGTCTTTCGGATCTGCGCCGGCGCCGGCGAGTACGCCCGGACGACCGTCGATTTCCTGCAGCGCCACGGCGCGCCCAAGACCATGGCCATCGTCTACGAGAACACCAACTTCGGGCAGTCGAACATGAAAGCGATGAGCGCCGCGGCCAAGGCAGCCGGCATGACGCTCGTCGCGGTCGAGTCCTACGAGGCCAAGTCGCCTGACTACAAGGCGGTCTTGCAGCGGGTCAAGCAGGCGGACCCGGAGGTGATCTATCTCTGCTCCTATCTGCTTGACGCGGGAACCTTGATGCGGCAGGCGCGGGAGATCGATCTGAATCCCAAGTATTACACCTCAGCCGGCACCGGCTTTGCCGCCGCCGAGTTCCCCACGCCCAAGGGCGCGGGCAAGAACGCGGAGTACACGTTCTCGGTCTCCCAGTGGCTCCCGGATTCTCGATGGCCGGGCTCGAAGGAGTTCGACGCGGAGTACGTGCGCAGGACCGGATCCCACCCCGCCTACCATGCGATCGAGGCCTACGAGGCCCTGCAGGTCGCGGCGCGGGCGATGAACGACGCGAAGAGCCTCGACGGCGCCGGGATCCGCAACGCCGTCAGGAACCTCGACCTCCGCTCGACCCCCTTCGGTCCGATCAAGTTCGACGCCAACGGCCAGAACCGGCATCCGGTCATGATCACCCAGGTCCTGGGCGGCCACTACCACATCGTGTATCCACCCGACGCCGCGGACCGCAAGCCGGTGATTCCCGCCCCTCCCTGGAACCAGCGATAGCGCGGACCACGAGAGGGCCCGATTGATCGCGTTCTTACAGGCCTGGTTGAACGGGCTGCTGACCGGCTCGCTCTATGCCCTGATCGGCATGGGGCTGGCGCTGATCTTCGGCGTCATGCGCATCGTGAACTTCGCCCACGGCGCCTTTCTCATGGTGGGCATGTACGTCGTCTACGTTCTCTTCGAGCACTTCGCGATCAATCCCTACCTGGGGTTCATCGCGGCGGGAGTCGTTCTCTTCCTGTTCGGGCGCCTGATCTACCGCTTCCTGATCCGTCCGCTGCGCGACCGGTCCGACTTCATGCAGATCCTGATGACCACCGGCATCGCGCTCATCCTGACCGACGGCGCGCAGCTCGTCTTCGGGGCGAACTATCGCCAGACCAACATCGCGCTGGTGAACCGCACGCTGCGCTGCGGCCCGTTTGCCGCCACCGCCGCGTCCGTGCTTTCGTTCGCCATCGCCGCCGTGCTGATCGCCGGCCTCTACCTCCTCGTCACCCGCACGGCGACCGGCCAGGCGCTGCGGGCGATTGCGCAGAACCGGGAGGTCGCGCCCTTGATGGGGATCGACGTCACCCGCATCCAGGGCTTCAGCTTCGCGCTGGGAATCGCGCTGGCGGGAGTCGCCGGCGGCCTCCTGCTTCCCGTCCTCTATCTGTTCCCCAGCGTGGGAGAGGACTACACCTTGAAGGCCTTCGTCATGGTCGTGCTGGGCGGCATGGGATCGATCGCGGGAGCGGCCCTGGGCGGCCTGGCGCTGGGAGTCTCGGAGAGCCTCACCAGCCTCTACCTGGGGAACCAGTGGGCCCTGGCCGTCGACTTCGTTCTCTTCCTGCTGGTCCTGTCGCTCAAGCCGAGCGGCATCCTCGGCAGGCAGCGCGCATGAGCGGCAAGCGAGGCTGGCGGCCATGGGCGCTGGTCGCGGTCGTGATCGCGTGCGGCGCCCTTCCCCTGGTGGCGCCCAACGACTACCTGATCCAGATCCTGTTCCGCATCGCCTTGTTCGCGGGGCTGGGGCTGGCCTGGAACCTGGTGGGCGGCTATGCGGGACAGCTATCGCTCGGGCACGTGGCTTTCTTCGGCGTCGGTGCCTATGGCCTGGCTCTGTTGACCGCATTCTCCGAACGCCCGTGGCTCTCGTTCTTCCTGGCCGCGCTCGCCGCCACCGTCTTCGCCGGGATCATCGGGCGCATCGTTTTCCGGCTCCGCGGTCCCTACTTCACGCTGGCGACCATCGCTTTCGCGGAGGTGCTGCGCCTGAGCGCCACCAATCTGAACCTGACCGGCGGCGCCATCGGCCTTGGCACTCCGGCCCTGTTCACCGGACGGTCGGTCTGGACCCTGTTCTATCTCTCGGCCGTCGGGCTGGCGTTGATTGCATTCCTGGTGAACTTTCACGTCGCACGGTCCCGCTTCGGTTACTACCTCATGGCCATCCGCGAGGACGAGGAGACGGCCAGCGCGGTCGGCATCGACACCGCGAGCTGCAAGCTGCGGTCCCTGCTCATCAGCGCGTTCTTGACCGCGCTGGGCGGCGCGCTGTACGGCAGCGCCTTTCAGTTCATCGTCCCGGACAGCGTGCTGACGATCGACATCTCGCTGCAAATGGCGATCGTCACCATGCTCGGCGGCGCCGGCTCTCTCTCTGGTCCGGTGGTGGGGGCGATCCTGCTGCTGGGAGCGGCGGAGATCTTCAAGAACCAGTTCCGTGAAAGCCACCTGCTGATCTATGGCGTCCTGATCGTGCTCGTCGTGCTCTTCCTGCCGGAGGGCATCGTTGGCGGGCTCGGCCAGCATCTGCGCGGCAGGCGATCGGCGCGCCTCCTCCGCCGGGAGGCCTGAGGGAGACCGCCCGCCGATGCCCGAGACGATCCTCGAGTTCCGCAACGTCGCGAAGCGCTTCGGCGGGCTCACCGCGGTCCGCGACGTCTCGTTCACGGTGGGCAAGGGCGAGATCCTGTTCCTCATCGGTCCGAACGGCGCGGGCAAGACCACGGTGTTCAATCTGATCAGCGGGTTTCTCCATCCCGATCGCGGGAGCATCGTCCTCGACGGCAAGGACATCTCGCGGGTTGCCCCGCACGAGGCCGCTCGCCTGGGCATCGGGCGCACGTTTCAGATCGTCAAGCCCCTGGCCGGCTTGACCGTCCTCCAAAACGTGATGCTGGGCGCCTTCATGCATACCGCGAGCGTGGAGCGCGCCGCGGCCGAGGCCAGAGAGGTCCTGGCCTTCTTGCAGATCGCGCACCTGGCCGCCCACCCAGCCCACGGACTGTCGCTGGCCGTGCTCAAGCGACTGGAGCTGGCGAGGGCGCTCGCCGGGAGACCCCGGCTCATCCTGCTCGACGAGGTCGTCTCCGGCCTGACCAGCGGCGAAGCCGTGGCGCTCGCGGGGTTGATCCAGCGGCTGCCGGAATGGGGGGTGAGCGCGGTCGGCGGAGTCGAGCACGTGATGGCGGTCGTCCTGCAGATCGCCGACCGCGTCGTGGTGCTGGACTACGGCGCGAAGATCGCGGAGGGCAAGCCGGCCGAGGTGGTCAAGCTGCCGGCGGTGATCGAGGCCTACCTGGGTCCGCGGCACCGGGAGCTGGCGCGATGATCGCGAGGGGAGCTCCCTTGCTCGAGCTCGACGCGGTGACCGCCTACTACGGCGATCTGCAGGCGCTGTTTGGGGTCACCTTGCATGTCCTGGCGGGCGAGATCGTCACCCTCATCGGGGCCAATGGAGCGGGAAAGACGACCATCCTGCGGATCGCCTCCGGCATGAAGGCCCCGCCCGGCGGCTCCTTGCGGCTGGCTGGGGCGGACGTGTCCCGCGTGCCCGCGCACCAGATGGTCGAGCGCGGCGTGAGCCACGTGCCCGAGGGCCGCCAGGTCTTTCCTTTTCTGACCGTGGCCGAGAACCTGTCCCTCGGCGCGTACTCGCGCCGCGCTCGCCCGCATGCCAAGCAGTCGCTGGACGAGCAGCTCCAGCTCTTCCCTCGGCTCGCCGAGCGGCTCGATCAACTGGCCGGCACCCTCTCCGGAGGCGAGCAGCAGATGGTGGCGATCGCCCGGGGTCTGATGGCGCGGCCGGAGCTTCTCCTGCTCGACGAGCCCTCCCTGGGCCTCGCGCCCAAGATCGTCGAGGAGGTCTACGAGAAGATTCGCTCGATCAGCCGCAGCGGCGTCACGCTGCTCATCGTGGAGCAGAACGTGATGACCGGCCTCGCCGTCGCCGATCGCGGCTACGTGGTGCAGAACGGCGAGATCGTGATCGCGGATAGCGCCCGGAACCTCCTCGACAACGAGACCGTGCGGGCGGCCTACCTGGGACTGTGAGCCCCGCGCCCGCAGCCGCCGCGGCCGCCCGCAGGCTGGAACCCTTGCGAATCCAAGTTGCACTCTTGTCACAGTGCGAGGTGAGAATCGGTGCCAATGGGCTGGCCTACGAAATCCGCGTCAACCCAGCGGCCTTCCTAGGGGCCGCGTTGCGCGGTAGTTCTCGAACCAGTGGCGGGCGCGAACTAGCTTCCAGCTACGCTGCCCGCCGCGCAGCTCCATGCCGACGCTGAGCGGTCCGTAGGCTGCGTACAGGATACCGTCGCTACGGCCGCCTGAGAAGCGCAGGAAGGCGCGAACGTCTGCGGAGCCGGAGGTGATGGCCAGGCTCTCGACCGCGACATATCCTTCGCCGACCGCCAGCTCGCCGACCGCGCCGATCGGGTGCAGATCGAGCAGGCGGTCGAGCCAGGACAGCACGGGCCGGCGTTGCGGCGCGAAGAGCGCGAAGAGCGGCCGCGTGTCGCTCAGGGTGCTCTGGAGCCTCGCCCGCAGCACCATCAGGGCGCCGGGCCGCACCGCGACGTAGTCCAGATGCAGACGTGCCCACCAGCCGGGCCTGGGTGGTCCGGCACCGGCGCCCAGGCGCACGACGTCCGCGACCTCCACATTGCTTTCCGTGAGAAACAGCTGGCGCTGCCGTGGCAGCGCCCGAAAGCGGCTCCGCGCCCGCAGGTTGCCGCGCAGCCGGGCGCCCTGGACGTCGACCACCACCTCACGGCCGCGCAGGTCGACCCGGCCCGTGGCCTCCCACGCCGGCGCGGCCGCCCGCAACTTGGCGCTCACCAGACCCGTCCCCGAGCGTAGCGCGATGCCGGCGCCGCGCGGCAGGTTGGCGTTGTAAGAGCTGAAATCGCCCACCTCGGCGGGCGGCAGATCGACTGCCAGCGCGGCCGGCGCCGGGAGAGCGGTGACGCGGAGGTCCCGCGTGACGATCTCCACTCGCAGGCCACGGCCGCGGGCTCGCGGGCGGGCATCGCCCGGCTGGCCCAACTGGAACTCATCGAAGGCGGCGACTAGGCTGCCCTTGGCGCCGCCGTCCTCCCGCGCCACGTCCCAGGAGACCTTGCAGCGCCCTGAGGCCTCGTCGTCCAGCAGCCGCGCGGTCACGCGGCCCGGCCGCGCTTCGACGTGGGTGCCCGGCAGGTACGTCCCCCGCCGCACTCGCAGATCCGCATCCACGGCGCCGGGACTGCCGCCCAGCTCGATCCATCGCACTTGGCGGAGGTAGGGATCGAGGAAGCCCAGACCATCCAGCCGGCCGTGCAGGCGCAAGCTGCCACTCGCCAGCCGCAGGAAGCCGCCCGCCAGGTGGTTGGGATCGAAAGCCGGAAGCTCGAACCGTATCGCGCCCGTGGCGCCGTCCAGCAGCGGCCGCGACGCCATCAGCAGAGAGCCCGAGTGGAAAGTGGCGGTCGCGGGGTCGAGCGCGAAGCTGTGGTCGAGGTAGAGGTCGAAGCCGCCCGCGGCGCTGGCGTTGCTGGCGAAGCGGTAGCCGCCGATCCAGACCTCTCGCAGGTGCTCGAGGGTGACGCCGGCCAGCCGGATGCGCCAGGAGGCCGGCGCCGCAACGGCTGCCTCGGGCACTTCCGGAGGAGCCGGCGTGTTGAGCAGACCTGGGATCGGGGGAGTCTGGTCCGGCGGCGCCGCGCCAGGGATTGCCTCCGGCCGGCGGCGCAGGCGGAACGCGACGCCGGAGGCGTTGAGCGAAGCGGCCACCAGCTCCCGGCGCAGCAATCGCGGCAGGTCGAGCGCCATGGCGGCGCCGTCGATCCGGACCCACCACTGCACCGTCCTCGACTGTCCATGGAGCTCGAGCCCCCGCAGATGCACCACCCCCGGCCACACGGTCCACGCCGACGCGTAACGCACGAAGAAGTGATCCGCGTCGCGGCCGAGAGTTCGCTCCAGGCGCCCGGAGCGCAGGTAGGCGTTGACACCCACCAGATAGCCGGCGACGAGGACGGCCAGACCCACGGCTCCGGCCACGAGCAACCTGCGCGTCGAGATTCTCATCGTTTCGGGAGCCGAATGCGGCACCGCTCCCCCCGGTAGTGCGAGGGTCGTGCCACTTGCCAGGAGCGTGGGCTAAGGCTTGGCGGGCGGCTTCGCGACGTAGAAGACGTAGGTCGCCGTGTAGGGGACGTCGCGGATGGCGCCCGCGTGGGCGGCGTCGCAGGCACCGGCGGGCGCCGCGGCGGGTTCGGGCGCCTTGCCTCCGGCGGTGTCGATGCGCTTGACGTAGCGCACCGTGCCGAACAGGCCGGTGCCGGAGGGTTCGACCTCGAGGAGCAGCCAGGGGATGGCGCCGGGAGTGGGCGAGTCGGCGGTCGCGACCAGGCGCTTTCTGACCACCTTGCTGCCGTCCTTGGCGGTCCAGGTCGGGCCGGCCGAGTGGCTGCCGACCTCCTGGTGCCCGCTTTCGAAGAGCTTGGCGACCGGCTCCTTGAGCACCCACTCGAAGGTCTCGGGCGAGCCCTCCTTGCGGGTGCAGACGTAGCGCTGCACGCCCTCGGCGGCGAGCGTGAAGGACAGCCCGACCTCTTCGGCCGGCGGATCGAGCGGCGCGGCGGCCGCCTCGGCGGGGGCCGGTGGGGCGGCCAGCGCGATCACCGCGAGCGGTGTCAGAGCGAGCTTGGGGAACCTGCGGCCGGTGTCTGCCATGGCTGTCGAGCTCCTTTCGGCAGGGAGCCTATCGCCAGGCTGACTCCGAAGAGCGCCGCGCCGGCGGAAATCGCCGCGCTGCGCGCGCCTCAACTGCCGCCTGGCCGTGGGTGAGGGCGGTCGATGCCCGGGATGCCTTCGGCGGCCATGATGCTGTAGAGCTGCTCCCAGCCGGGGACCACAAGCCGCTTGCCGTCGGGTGAGACGGCGAACGACTCGGCCGCCAGGTCGGGATCGAAGCCGCCGAGCGGGCGGCGGCTGGCACGGGTGTCCCGCCCAGGCGCAAGATCCTGAACGAATACGCCGTTGACGCCGTCGTCGTTCTGGCCCAGGAAGGCGATCGCCTTGCCGTCGGGCATCCAGCGCGCCCGGTTCGCCAGCCCCGCTGCGCCGGCGAGACGAGCAACAGGAGGGCGAGCGCGCCGGTCTTCAGGTGACCTCCGCACCGGAGGCTTGAGGGGAGTGACGGAGGGGCAGGCCGGCTCGCTCCCACGCCGCAACGCCTCCCGCGAGCTCGATCAGGTCTCTGACGCCGTGCCGCTGGAGCAGACCGGCGGCGATCGACGAGCGGTAACCGCCGGCACAATGGACGAGGACTCCGCTCTGCCGGGGCAACTCCTGGATGCGGTCGATCAGGCGGTTCAAAGGGATATTGAGGCTGCCGTCGATCCGCGTCTGTTGCCATTCTTTCGGGCTGCGCACGTCGAGGATCACCGGCGGCGCCGGCGAGCCCAGCGCCTGGGCCGCTTCCGCCGGCGTCACCCGCGCGGTGGCGTCGAGGAGATCGGGCCGCGCCTCGAGCGCCAGGAGTCCGCCCTCGAGATAGCCGGCGACGGTGTCAAACCCGATACGGCCCAGCCGCATCGCCGCTTCCTCCTGGCGGCCCGGTTCGGCGACGATGACGATCGGCTTGCTGCGATCGAGAATGGTTCCGGCCCACGTCGCGTAGGTGCCGCCCAGCCCGATGTTGAGGCTGCCCACGAGGTGCGCCTGCGCGTACTCCGCGGGCTCGCGTACGTCGAGCACTTGGGCCCCCGCGTCTTTCAAGGCAAGCATCTCGTCGAGACCCAGAGGATTGAGCCCCCGCAGCACTGCCTGGAGCGTTGACCGCTCCTGCGTGTTCAACACGGCGTCATAGGCGAAATAGGGCGGCGCATCGGGCTGGTCGACCGTCACCAAGCGCAGGAACTCGGCTTCGCTCATCGGCTGGAGCGCATAGTTGGCACGCCGCTGCACGCCGAGGGTCGAGACCGTCTCCGTGCTCAGATTCTTGCCGCACAGGGAGCCCGCGCCGTGCGCCGGGTAGATCAGGGTCGCGTCGGGAAGCGGCAGAATCTTGGCGTGCAGCGATCGGTACAGCAAGCGCCCCAGCTCCGCCGCCGACCAGCCGAGCGAAGCCCTCAGATCGGGACGGCCGACGTCGCCGATGAAGAGGGTGTCGCCGGTCAGGATCGCCTGCGGCTGCCGGCGGTCGCGATCCAGGTCGAAGACCAGGAGCGATATGGATTCGATCGTGTGACCCGGCGTTTCGAGCACGGTCAGCCGCACCCGGCCGCAATCGAGGCTGGCGCCGTCGGCCATCGGAACGAAGGGGTACTCGGCCTGCGCTCGCGCGCCGAGATAGATGCGAGCGCCGGTACGATCGCGGAGCTCGAGGTGCCCGGCCACGAAATCGGCATGAAAGTGGGTGAGAAACACGTGCCGTATCCGTAGCCCGTGGCGCGCCGCGTCGTCGACGTAGCGGTCGACGTCCCGTTGAGGATCGACCACGACTGCCGTCCGGGTCGCCAAATCCCCGATCAGGTACGACGCGTGAGCGAGACAGTTGAGGTAATACTGTTCCAGAATCATGTCCGCCTCGGCCGCCGCTTGCGTTTAGTGCGGGCCCGCGAGAAGTCCGGGCTGGCTCATCGGTCCCTGGGCTGCTAACCCGGCGAGACGCGGTTGCGTCCCGCGCTCTTGGCCTGGTAGAGGGCGCGATCGGCGGCGGCTAGCAGCCGCTCGGGGGCGGACCTGTGGTCGGGGACCGCGCTCGCCACCCCGGCGCTGATCGTCAGCCGGGGAGCGATCGCCGAGGCACGGTGGCGGATGCCGAGGGCCTCGATCTGCGAGCGCAGCCACTCGGCGGCCTGCGCGGCGGCGCCGAGGTCGAGGCCCGGCAGGATCACCGCGAACTCTTCGCCGCCGTAGCGCGCGACGAGGTCGCCGGCGCGCTGGAGGCTGCCGCGCAGGCATTCGGCGACGCGCCGCAGGCAGGCGTCACCGCGCTGGTGGCCGTAGGCGTCGTTGTATTCCTTGAAACAGTCGACGTCGATGAGCGCGACCGCGACCGGCTCGTGCGCGCGCCGGGCGCGCCGGCACTCGCTGTCGAGGACATCGTCGAAGCGGCGGCGATTGGCGATGCCCGTGAGCTCGTCGCGCAGCGAGAGCAGGCGAAGCGCCTCGTTGGCCTCCTGCAGCCGGCGGTTGGCGTCGGCGAGCTCTTCCGCCGCGGCCCCGAGCCGGCGGTTGGCGAGGGTCAGGTGGATGGCGCCCGTCACTTGGCTGGCCAGCATCTTGAAGAGCGCCAGGTTGGCGGCCGAGAACACCCCGGGGTGATCGCTCTCCAGGTTGAGGGCGCCGAGGACCCGGCCCTCGACCAGGATGGGCACCGCGACCTCGGCGACGACCTCCTCGGCGACCGCAAAGTAGTCGGGGTCGAGCCGGACGTCGGGGACGAGCTGCACCTCGCCGGTGGCGATGGCCCTGCCGACCACCCCCGCCGAGACCGGCCAGCGCTGCCGGCCCGAAAGGTCGAGGGGCTTGCGGCTGGCGAAGGCGCGGTGCTCCCAGTGCGAAAGGTCTTCGTCGGCGACCAGCGCCGCCACCATGAAGAGGTCGAACTGGCTCTGGATGTAGCGGACCAGGCGGTCGAGCTGGCCGCCCAGCCCCCCGGCCTCCAGGGTCAGGCGGGAGACCTCGCTCAGGGCTTCGAGATCGGCGGCGCGGCGCTTGATCTCCTCGAACAGGCGGGCGCCGGCGATGGCGCCGGCGACCTGATCGGCAACGGTCTCGATGACCGGCAGGAGTCCCTTGAAATGAGCGATCCGCCGGCTCTCGAGATTGAGAATCGCCACCACCTCGGCACGATGGCGGACGGGCACGCAGAGCTCGGATGCCGCTCCCGTCATGGTCTCGACGTAGTTGCGGTGGGCGGCAACGTCGTCGATGACGATCGAGCGTCCGGTCGCCGCCACCTCGCCGACCACGCCGCTCCCCAGCTCCCGCGAATAGCCGACGTGCACTTCGGTGGGGGCCGAGGCGGTGAGCGCCTCGTAGACGAAGCGATGCCGCTCGGCGTCGACGCGGGCGATCGCCACGTGCTCGCAGTCGAAGCTGCGCGCCAGCGCTTCGCTGATGCGCTGCAGCATCGGCTGCAGCTCGAGATCCTCGGTCGCCAGGCGGGCGACCTCGTTGAGCATCGCGAGCTGGTCGGCCGGCCGCGCCGCCAGCGGGCGCGCCGGGCCTCCGCTTGCCGCCGGGAAGCGCCCCGCGCGGCTCCTGTCGCCGGGCATTGGGATAACTATAGCGCGGGTAACGCGTGCTGCCAGAAGACGGCGCGGTCGATGGCGGCAAGGGTGGGGCAGCCGCACAGGGCCATCGTCGCCAGCAGCTCGGTGTGCAGCATCCGCAGGACTTTCTCGACCCCGGCCGCGCCATCGACGGCAAGCCCCCAGAGGTACGGCCGTCCAACCAGCACCGCGCGGGCGCCGAGCGCCAGCGCCTTGACGACATCGGTGCCGCGCCGCACCCCGCCGTCGAGGAGGACCGGCAGCTTGCCGGCCACGGCCGCGACGACGAAGGGCAGGGCCTCGATCGTCGCCGGAGTGGTATCCAGGTTGCGCGCGCCGTGATTGGAGACGATGACTCCGGCGACTCCATGCTCGACCGCCAGCGCGGCGTCCTCGGGAGCGAGGATCCCCTTCAACAGGATCGGCACCTTGGCGAAGCCGCGGATCCAGTCGATGCCGTCCCAGGTCAGGGTCGGATCGAGGACCGAGCTGTAGACGCCGCTCTCGTCGAAGTGAGCCGCGGTCGCCCCCTCGCACCCCTGCAGGTTGGCGCGTTCCAGGCCCGGCGCCAGGCAGAAGCCGGCGCGCGTCTCGCGGTAGCGCGTACCGAGGATGGGCGTGTCGACCGTGATGCACAGCGCCTGGCAGCCGGCGGCCTCGGCCCGTTGCACCAGGTCTTTGGTGAGAGCGCGATCTGGCTGCACGTAGAGCTGGAACCAGAGCGGGCCGGTGGCGACCGCGGCGATGTCTTCGACCGTGGTATTGGCAAGCGAGCTGATCACCATCGTCGCGCCCGCCGCGCCGGCGCCGCGGGCGGTGCCCTGCTCGCCTTCCGGGTGCACCATGCGGTGATAGGCGGCGGGAGCGAGGAGGATTGGGTACTTCAGCTTCCGGCCGAAGATCTCGGCCGTGGTATCCAGCCGGCTCACGTCGCGCAGCGCGCGCGGCTTGAGCAGGAGGGAATCGAAGGCCGATCGGTTGCGCCGCAGCGAGATCTCGTCGCCGGCCGCGCCGGCGATGTAGCTGTAGACCGCCTTGTCGAGCCGCTGCCGCGCCAGCTCCTCGAAATCATCGACGTTGACCAGGGTGGCCGCCGCGCCGGGGGAGTCGGGAGCCACGGCTCGCGGGCCTGCTGAATCGGTCCTCGAGTGCGGTTGGCTCATCGGCGGTCCTTCCGAGAGTTGAGGGCGGGTGCCTTGCGAAAGCGGAAGTGTATCATCGCGCACTGGGCGCGCCGGGTCCCTGCCCGGCAAATCGATTGGGCGCGCCGGCAACGTCTTCAAGAATGATGCCGAGGCGGGGTATGAAGCGGCGCTGCAGATGGCCCGCGAGAGGCTGATCGGGCGCGAGCACCTCTGGGGGACGATCAATTGCAACGGCATCAACGCCAGGGGCGAGATCTGCGGCGTGACCACGACCAGCGGACTGGCCTGGAAGATACCAGGCCGCGTGGGAGACTCGCCGATCCTCGGCGCCGGACTTTACGTGGACGGCGCGGTGGGGGCGGCCGGCTCAACCGGCCGTGGCGAGGCGAACCTCTACAACCTCTCTTCGTTTGCGATCGTCGAGGCGATGCGCCGCGGCGCGCACCGGGCACGCCTAGCACGTCGCAGCGCCGATTCATCTAAGGCGACGGGGCGAGGACAGCCAGGACCAGGAGGCGGCCCGGGCCGGTGTTGCGAATGCCGTGGGGGATCTCGGCGGGAGCGATGAGGAGGGCGCCGGCTTCCATGGGGACCTCGCGGCCGCCGAGCAGGAAGAGACCGCGGCCGGAAAGCACATGGTAGAGCTTGTCCATGCCGGCATGGGCGTGGAGCCTGTGCTCCTGACCCGGCTCGAAGGCGTTGAGGCCGACGAGCATGCGCTCGGATTGGAAAAGGGTGCTCTTGCCCATCCTTTCCGGATCGTAGACGGCGTGCTGCTCGGGGCGGATCGGGGTCGGATGATCCATCGAGTCGTCCATGGGTCGCCTGCTTCTCTGTGCGGCTGAGCTCCTATTCTATCGCGAGTGCTCGCAGGGCCGGCGACGAGTAACTTAGAATGCGCCCACATCTCGCAGGCCTGGGAGACAGAGACATGCGATGGAACAGGGAGATCGAGCCGCGAGGAACCCGCGCACCGGCTGCGGCGCGGTGGAGGCGGCGCACGGGGATGGCGGCGCTGTGCGGGCTTGCGGTCCTGCCGCTGCTGCACGCGCACGCGGTCGCGGGCGGGCAGGCCCCGGCAGGCCCGGCAGGCGAACGCGCGCGTCAGGGAGCGGCGCCGCCTGCGGCGGAAGCCGGGAGGACGGCGGCGCCCTGGACTCCGCCGGATGCAGCGCTCGTCGAGCGGGCGCGGCGTCTGCTGCGCGAGTCGCCGCTGATCGATGGGCACAACGACCTTCCCTGGCAGTACAGAAAGCGCGTACGGAACCAGCTCGCCAAGATCGACCTGGCCAAGGACGGCAGCGGCCTCGAGCCGGCGTTGCATACCGACATCCCGCGCCTGCGCCGAGGCGGCGTGGGGGGCCAGTTCTGGTCGGTGTACGTGCCGACCGAGATGGCTGGACCTGCCGCCGTGCAAGCGGTCTTCGAGCAGATCGACGTGGTTCGCCGCCTGACCGAGCGCTATCCCGAGACGTTCGAGCTTGCCGCCACGGCCGGCGACGTGGTGCGCATCCACGCGGCGGGGCGGATCGCCTGCCTGATCGGAGTCGAGGGGGGGCATTCGATCGGCAACTCGCTCGGCGTCCTGCGCGAGCTCTACCACGCCGGCGCGCGCTACATGACGCTCACCCATTCGCAGAACGACGACTGGGCCGATTCGGCGACCGATGCGCCCAGGCACGGCGGCCTCACCCGTTTCGGCGTCGAGGTGGTGCACGAGATGAACCGGCTCGGCATGCTGATCGACCTGTCTCATGTCTCGCCGCAAACCATGCGGGCGGCGCTCGCCGCATCGGCGGCGCCGGTCATCTTCTCGCACTCCTCGGCGCGCGCCCTGGACGGCCATCCCCGCAACGTGCCCGACGACGTGTTGCGCCTGCTGCCGCACGAGGGCGGAGTGGTGATGGTGAGCTTCGTGCCGCCGTTCACCTCCGAGGAGGTGAGGACATACTCGTCGCGTCACGATGCCGAGGAGGCGCGGCTCAAGGCGCTCCATCCCGACGATCCGGGCGAAGTCGAGCGCCAGCTCGCCGCCTGGAGCAAGGCGCAGCCGGCGCCGCGCGCGACCCTCGCCCAGGTGGCCGACCACATCGACCACGTGCGGCAGGTGGCGGGGATCGATCACATCGGTCTCGGCTCGGATTTCGACGGCATCACCTCGACTCCCGCCGGCCTCGAAGGAGTCTCCGAGTACCCGGTGCTGCTCGCCGAGCTGCTGCGCCGCGGCTATGGCGACGAGGACGTCAAGAGAGTGGCGGGGGCCAACGTGCTGCGCGTCCTGCGCCAGGCCGAGCAGGTGGCGGCACGCCTGCGCAAGGAGCGGCCCGCCTCCGACGCCCGCATCGAGGACCTCGACGCCCCGCCGGCGGCGCGCAGCGGGCCTGCTGGCTAGGGGTCGGCACCCAAGGAGCTCACCTATGCGAGCTAGTTCAAGCGCGGCGGCACGACCCAGCGCTCGCGGCCGGTTGCCGCGTCCAGCCAGAGCAGGCCGCTGCCGCCCCGGGTGAAGAGCTGGGCGCGGAGCGTGCCCGGACCGTCCGAAGGAGCGCCCAGCGGCTCGATCCAGCGGCCGAGCAGCCGCGACGTTCCCTGCCCCAGGTCGAGCAGGATCGACGTCCAGGCTCCTCTGCCCATGGCGGAGTGGTAGGGGTCGGCGCCGTGTGGACTCGCGACGGCAGGAGTGTCGTAGGGAGCCGCGCCGTAGGGGTCGGCGGCGTAGGGGATCATGCCGATCGCGACCACCAGGCGGCCGGCAGCCGGCTCGCCCCCGAGCCGCAAGGGGACGTCGCCGCCGGGAAGACGCCACGGCCCGGACACGGGCAGGCCGTTGGCGTCGAAGACTCGCAGCTCCCGGGGGCCGGCACCGCGATCGACGGCGACGATGCCGCCGCCGGCCAGGAAGTGGGCGAAGGTCTGCCGTCCCGGCTGCACCAGCGCCGCCATCAGCCGGCCGCTGCGAGCGTCGACGAGCGCGTAGCCGGCCCGACCATGCCGGGGCGACAGGATGCGCTCGCCGTCGGGGCTCACCTGGTGCATGAATGAGACCTCGGAGGTGGTTGCCAACACGGTCATACGCCGGGTCGTCACATCGAGCTCGAAGATCCACAGCTTGGGGTCCTCTGCCTCACTGCCGTAGGCGTGGATGTAGATGCGCACCCGATCGCGGCCCACGAACCTGGCCTGCCAGCCGAAGCCGAAGTGAGCCGGCAGCGCGACCGCGGCGAGCAGGCGGCCGGTCGCGATCTCGTTGACGGTCACCCTCTGCTCGTCCACGGCGGCAAGGCGGCTGCCGTCGGGCGAGAGGGCGAGGACGGGACGGCCGGCGAAGGAGATCGGCGGATGCAGCACCCTCGCCCCGGGCCGCGAGAGATCGAGACAAGCCAGCTCGAGAGGGGAGGAGGCGAGGCTCTCCAGGGGCTCCAGCCAGGCCGCTCGGCGTCCGTCGGCGGAAAACTCGAGCGGGAACGGCCAGGGGGCCCAGGCATCCGGCGCGCGTATCCTGATGAAACGGCCGGCCGCGGCTTCGAGGAGGAACACGGAGCGGAAACCTCCGCCTCGCGACACGGCTCCGTCGAGCAGGATCCAGGTGCCGCGCGGCGCACCCGTGACCCGCTGGATGTCCGCGAGGCTCGCCGGCGAGACGTCGAGCACCCACCGGCTGTAGGCGGCAAAGCCGAGCGCCGCGCCGAGAAGCGGCGTCCACAGGACGAGCGACAGGAGGTGATGTCCCCGGCGCAGCTCGGTCCGCCCGCGCACGACCTGCGCGGCGCTGGCGGCCAGGAGAGCGGCCGGCAGCAGCGCGGCGAGCAGGGGCAGCGGCATGGCGAGCGCGGTGGAGGCGCCTTCGACGACCAGTTTCCTGGCTGCCAACCAGACCAGCGCCGGCGTGACCGCGGCCGCCGCCAGATCGGCAAGCAGCCAAGGCGAGCGCGAGCGCAGGGCGATGCTTCCGGCGTGGCAGAGGAGCACCAGCAGCAGCACGCCGGCCGTCCACAGGAGCGCGTCAGTGGCCAGCTCGCCGGCGGTCGCGGATCCTGCCGCCGGACCGCCGAACAGGTTCCCCGCCAGGCCGCCCGGCAGCAGCACCAGGAAGCCGGCCCCGGCGGCGAGGGCGACGGCCGCCGCCATCTTGCCGGCCCAGATCGCCCAGCCGGCGAGCGGCCGGGCGAAGTAGAAGCCGAGCCGGCGGTCCGCGAGGTCCCGGGCGACGATCGAGCTGCCCAGGATCAGGGCCAGCACTCCGCTCGACGCCAGGCCGAGCATCACCCCGGTTGCGCTGCGCATGAAAGCCGCATCCTGGCGCCAGCTCGCGGCGAAGAGGGGGAGGAGGAGCGGAACCAGGCTGAGCAGGCCGGCGGCAGGAAAGAGCCGCCAGCGCTCGGCGACCTCGCGGCGGAAGACGGCGGCGAAGCCTCTCATGGCCGCTCCTCCTCCCCGACGAGGGCGACGAAGATCTCCTCGAGGGTCAGCGTCGCGACCTCGGCGGCACGGCCGGCCGGGCTGCCGCGCCAGCGCGCGAAGCGCTCGTCGTCGAAGTCCGTGACCACCGTTTCGACTCCCCAGGCGTGGGCCGCCTGGCGCAGCGGCGCGAAGCCTGCCAGCGCCTCGCCGGCCAGCGCCCGCGTTCCGGCGCCGGCCCGCGGCAGCGCGATGCG
Organism: Thermoanaerobaculia bacterium; assembly: GCA_035544895.1. Lineage (GTDB taxonomy): Bacteria > Acidobacteriota > Thermoanaerobaculia > Multivoradales > UBA5704 > JASLEW01. Next base: position 32,677 of record DASZZM010000059.1, on the reverse strand, counting down.
CCGGATGCGCCGCTTGAGCTCCTCGATCTCTTCGTCGACGAGCAGCCGCCCTGCCGCCAGGATGCCGACGCGGTCGGCGATCCCCTCGACCGCGGCAAGGTCGTGGGTGGTGAGCAGGACAGTCACGCCGCGGTCGGCGAGCTCTCCGATCAGCTCCTCGAAGACGGCCCGGCGCGCAATCGCGTCGAAACCCAGCGTCGGGTCGTCGAGGATCAGCAGGCGCGGCGAGCTCGCCAGAGCCAGGGAGAGAGCCACCTGGCCCTTTTGTCCTTTCGACAACTTGCCGAACGGAACATGGGGAGGAACCGCGAAGCGCGCCAGGCGCTGCTCGAAGCCGGCGCCGTCCCATCGCGGGTAGAGCCGGGAGCAGAAACGGGCGAGCTGGAGGGCGGTCATGCCGGGCGGCGCGTCCGCCTCCTCTGGCACCACCCCGATCTCGGCCATCAGCGCCGCGCGCTCGCGCCAGACCGGACGGCCGAAGAGCAGCGCGCGGCCGGAAGTTGGCCGCTGCTCGCCGAGCAGGCAGCGGACCAGAGAGCTCTTGCCCGCGCCGTTGCGGCCCAGCAGCGCATAGACCGTGCCCGCCGCGACGGTGAACGACACCTCGTCCACCGCCGTCCGCCGGCCATAGCGGACGCTCAGCCGTTCGCTCGCGACGTGCGGGCCCGCGGCGTCTGCCCTTGGCGCACGCGCGCCGGACAACCCGCCGCCGGCTCCCGCCGGCAGCGCGACCGGGCCAGGAGGAACCGATGGGGCAGGGAGGTGGCTCACTCGACTCCTCCTTTTCGCGAGCCGGCGAGGGCGCGACCGGCGGTCTCCTGCTCCCGGCTGCCAGGTCGCCGCCCAGGCCCCTGCCCGCTTCTTTCCCGCGGCTCGGCGAGCTCCCGCCATGCGGTCTCCAGACAGGCCGATGCCTCTGCCCAGGTGGCGCCGAGCGTGGCGGCCAGGCTGGCGAAGCGCGTCGCCGCTTCGCCCAGGCGGCGCGCCCGCTCGTCGGCGGGGAGCTCCGGCGGGGCGTCGGCCACGTACGTGCCGTCGCCGCGGCGGACGCTGAGGACGCCTCCGTCGGTCAGCCGCTGATAGGCCTTCGAGACGGTCGCCGGATTGACCCGCAGCTCGCGCGCCAGATCGCGCACGGACGGCACGGGCTCCGCGGCCGGCAGCGCGCCGCTCGCCACCAGGTTGCGCACCGCCTCTTCGATCTGCCGCCAGATCGGGCGGGGGTCGGCCGGGTCGATGCGCAGGATTCCTGGCATGAGCGGTCCGCCGGCATTCCTCTCAGGCGGCGGTCTGTATCATAGGACTAATACAGTAAGCCACTTCGGGACTGCCGGTCAAGCGGCCGGCTGGCTGGCTGGGTGCGCGGGTCGGTCAGCTGCAGGCGCCGCCGCCGAGCGCGGAGGCGAGGGCGGCGCAGGCGTCGACCTGATCGACCGAGGGCGTCGGGTCGCCGGCCGCGGCGGGGATCAGCTTGGCGGTTTTGTGGAAGAGGGCGGCCAGCTGGGTGGGGGAGATCTTGGGCTCGCGCTCGAGCAGCAGGGCGGCCACTCCCGAAACCTGCGCCGCGGCGAGCGAGCTGCCCGAGAAGAAGTCGTAGTGGCCGTGCGGGACCGTGGTCAGGATGTCCACCCCCGGCGCGGCCAGGATGGACCCCGCCCGGCGGCCGCGCGGGGGTGCCGGCGAGCGCAACCCGCCCTGCAAGTCGTCGCTTGCCGCGACGTCGAGCACCCCGGGAAGCGTCGAAGGGAACGAGCGGGCCAGGTCCGGGCCCTCCGCGGCGACCACCACGATGCCGCGCTTCAGCGCGTTGGCGATCAGCTTGGCGAGCAACGGATCCGGCGGCCCGGCGAGGCTGAAGTTGAGCACCTGCGCACCCTCGGCGATGGCGAAGTCGATCGCCTTGGCCAGCGTGTAGCTGTCGCACACCGCCTGGCGCGCTCCGGGCGTCTGCTGCCAGCAGGCTTTGAGGGCGAAGATCCGGGCCTGCGGCGCCACCCCGACGATACCGATCTCGCCGTTGCCGCCGGCGGCGATGACGCCGGTCACGGCGGTGCCATGGATGTCGCTGGTGAATGTGCTGTCGCCGTGGTCCACGAAGTTGCGGGTCTTGGCGATCCGCCCGCGCAGGTCGGGATGGTCGAGGTCGACCCCGGTGTCCACGACCGCCACCCGCACGCCCCTGCCGGTCGCCCAGCGGTGGGCCTGCTCGAGGTGCAGCGCCAGAGCGCTGTGCTGCAAGCGCGCATCGGGCTCGCGGTAGGCGCCGCTCATGGTGGTGAAGCGCTGCACCAGCTGGACGACCTCGATCCGCGGGTCCGCGGCGAGCCGCTGCAGCAGCTCGGCGGTCGAGCGCGGGCGAAGCGGCTCGAAGACGATGCAGCGCTCGCCGAGCGAGCTGAGCGTCCAGGCGTAGACGATGCGCAGCCGATAGGTCCGCTCGAGCTCCTGGGTGAGCTGCTGCCAGATCGTCGGCGGCGCCGGACGCAGGGTCACCATCACCCGCGGCCGCTCGCCGGCCTGCCGCGAGTCTCGCCCGCCTTGCTGCGGATCGAGTTGGTCCGGCTGGACTTGCGGGTTCTGCCCACCCTGGACGGCCGGCGGGCTGCCGGCGACCACCGCCGTGCCGGGAGCCGCCGCGGGCTGGGTGCCGAGCTCGATCCTGGCCGCGTCGCCGCCGGCGCCCGCCTCGCCCGGCCCGCCGGGCGTGCGCTGGACGGCGGTGCAACCGGCCGCGCACGCGGCGGCAATCAAAGCGCAGGCGGCCAATGCTTCACGGGCGGCGCGAGCGGCACGGGCGGCGGACGGCGCGCCGGCGGGCGGGGCGGCCTCGGCGCTCCCCTCCCGGCGGGCGGCGATGCCGCCTCGGGCCTCGGGCACGCCTGGCCGCGCACGTGGAGGCGACAGGCTCATGGCGACCACAGTCTACTCCCTTCCGGCGGACGGATCCGATGCGCCCGACCCGGCGACCCCGGCGACCGGCTCGACGAAACGCACTGCCGGCTGCGCGCGCAGGAAGACGACCACGACCTCGGGCGGATCGGCGGCGCCGCCGCCGGCCGGGACCTCGACGGTGTAGGCGCCGAGCGGCGAGGGCCCGCCGGTCACCCGGCCGCGGATGCGCAGCAGCAGGTCGCGGATCTGCCGCTCGGTCGCGTCTTCGCCGAATACGATGCGGAGCTGCCGGCCCCGCGCGGGCGCCGCGGCCGGGCCGGGCTCCGCCTGGACTTGGTAGATCGCCGGGGGCGCGACGTGCTGCTGCCGCCAGGCGAAGCCTCCGGCCAGCACCACGAGCAATGACATCTGCGCCGCCAGCGTCCAGCGCACCGCCCGCGGCGTGACCGCCAGCGTTCCCAGCAGCCTGCGGCCGAGGCGCCGCGGCCCGCCGCCCAGCCAGCTTCCCGCCGGGACGCCGGGCGAAGACTCTCGGCTCGCGGCGCCGGCCTCGCCGATCGCAGCCAGTGCAGCCAGTGCATCGGGTGCATCCGGGGCTGGCGGCGCTTCCAGCGCGCGGTGCGGCAACCCGCCGGCGGCCTCCGCTTGCTCCACCCGGCTCATCAGGCGCGCAAGCTGCACCGGGTGCGGCGACGGCGCGACCTCTTCGACAGCGCGGACCATGTCGCCGATGCGCCGGCAGCTCTCGGCTTCCTGGCGGCAGAGCGGACAGGCGGCGAGATGGTCCTCGACCGCGGCCCTCTCGGTCGCCGCCAGCGTGCCGTTGACGTACCAGGGAAGCAGGTCCCAGACCCGCTCGTGCCGGCGCAGGTCGCGTCTGCCCTGGCCGCCGCTCGAGTGACGATCGTCAGCTTGGCTCATCTCACCGTCTCCATCTCCGCGCCGCCTTTGCCCGCCGCGGCGCTCGTTCTCCCAAGCGGGCTAGCCCACATGACTGGAAACGCCCATCTCCGGCAGGATCTGCCTGAGCCGCCGGCGGGCATGAAACATCCGTGTCTTGACGGTGTTGACCGGGCAGTCGACGATCTCGGCGATCTCCTGGTAGGACAGCTCGTAGTAGTAGGTCAGCTCGACCACCGCCCGCTGCTCGGGAGAGAGCGCGGCCAGCGCCTTGCCCACCGTCGAGGCGAGCTCGCGCCGCACGATCAGGCTCTCGGGCCCCTCGCTCGCGACCGGCTCGCTGGGCTCGCGTTCGGGGGCAGCCTGGGAGGCGGCGGTCTCGGGCGGGCGATGCGCCAGCGCCTTGAGTGCCTTGTGATAGGCGATCCCGAAGATCCAGGTCGAGAGGCGCGACCGGCCGTCGAAGCTCGCCGCCTTTGTCCACACCACGAGCATGACGTCGTTGAGCGCCTCTTCGACCAGCTCGGCGCGCCGCGTCAACTTGAAGATGTAGGAGAAGAGGCGGCGGTAGTAGAGCGAGTAGAGCGTCTCGAAAGCCTTGCGGTCTTTGGCGGCGACGCGCCGCAGCAGTGAGCTCTCGTCGTCGGCGGTTTGCAGGGTCATAAGCAGATGGTTCCACCAGGCATGGCCTGATTCTCGCCAGTATGTCCCGGAAACTGCCGGGAAGTTCAACTCAGCTGCCACCGCCGGTGGGCGCCCCGAGGCAAGAAACGGCGCTGCGACGCCCCCGCCCTCTCGTCGCGGGAAACTCGCCCTGGAAACCTTCCATCGCGGCCCGGGGACATACGAGCGACGGGAACGCTCGTCCGCCGCTCGCCGGCGCCCCGGGTTTGGCAGTGCATTTCCAGGCCGGGGATCACGATCACCCTATAGGAGATAAGCCAATGTCCAAAGCTAGATGGATTCTGTGCATGCTTGCGCTCTTCGCGGTCCTCTCCGCATGCGGCGGAGGAGGGTCCTCCAGCTCCGGGCCGACCGCGCCGGGGAACAGCATGGTGACCGTCACGGTCAAGGACTTCGCCTTCGTCCCCCAGGACGTGACGATCAACCCGGGAGACACCGTGCGCTGGGTCTGGGCCGGCCCCACCTTGACTCATACGGTGACGGCCGAAGACGGTTCCTTCGATAGCGGCATGGTCTTCACCGGCCCGGGGACCTCGTATCAGGTCACCTTCAACCAGATCAACCTGACCGTCAACTACCACTGCGCCACGCACTGGCACACCAACGGGATGCAGGGCGCGGTCAAGGTAGGCTCCGCGGCCCCGCCGCCCAAGCCGGGCTATTGATCGGCACCTGGCAGGGATCGTTGCGGTGAGCCGGCAGACGATCCTCGGGCTCGCCGCCCTGCTCGCGGCCGCGTGCGGCACGGTCAAGACGCCCACCGAGGCGCCGCAGCAGCCGCAGAGCGGTCCGGCCCTGAGCTTCGCGCAGATCCAGTCTCAGATCTTCACCCCGACCTGCGCGAAGTCCGGGTGTCACGACGCCGCGACCGCTTCCGGCGGCATGGTGCTGGCCGCCGGCCAGAGCTACGGCCAGATCGTCGGCCATCCGTCGCAGGAGAACCCGGCGCTCGAGCGAGTGCAGCCGGGCAATCCCGAGGCGAGCTACCTGCTCAGGAAGGTGCGCGGCGATGCCGACATCAGCGGCACCCGCATGCCGCAGGATGGCCCGCCCTTCCTCACCTCCGACCAGATCGCCGGCATCGCCGGCTGGATCCGCGGAGGTGCTCCCAGGTAGTCGAGGCGGAGTTCCCCCCAAGCCCCCCAATTCCGACCGCGATATCGATGCCGAACCTCGAGGTGCTTGCCATGTTTCTTGCCTTCCACCTTATCCGCCTGGCCCGCCCCATCCGCCAACCCGCTGGTCGGAGTGCCGCTTGCGTGCCTGCCGCTCCTGGCGCTCCAGGCGTTGCCGGTCTTCCCGGTACCGTCCATGTTGCCGGCGTTGCCGGTGCTCAGGCCGCCCGCGTCGTGGCCCTGGCCCTGTTCGTCGCCCTGGCGGCGGCCTGGCGGGCACCGGCGCAGGACGAGTGGCTGCCCGGGCCCTACGAGCCGGTGCCGCGCGACGCGCTGGGCACCCGCCTGATCGATGTGCCGACCCCGTTCCCGGCCGGAGCGCGCCGGCTGCAGGTGCTCTTCACCCACCGGTTCCTGCTGCCGGTCAACCAGGGCGACGCCCACAACTTCTGGGGCCTGGACAGCGGCGCCGACGTCGGCATCGGCCTGACCGGAGGAATCACCCGTAACCTGGACCTGTCGGTGTTCCGCTCCTCGTTCCAGGAAAACTACGAGGTGGCAGGCAAGTTCCTGGTCTTCGAGCAAGCGCGGCGAGTGCCCGCCTCGGTCGCGCTACGCGTGGGCGCCGACCTCTTGCAGCGGCCGGGGGTGGGGGACCGCAACCGGCCGTTCGTCCAGCTCCTTTTTGCACGTCGCTTCGCGCCCGGCTGCAACCTGCTGGTCTCCCCGTCGTGGGTGCGCGACACCCCGCAGCTTCACAACGCCTTCAACGCGCCGGTGGGAGTGACCGTCGCGCTTCCAGCCCGCACCCTGCTCGAAGCCGAGGTCATCGCCGCCACTCACCGGCTGCGCGGCAGCCACACCGCCTGGCACGCGGCGCTCTCCAAGCCGGTCGGCGGCCACATCTTCCAGCTCGTGGCCGGCAACTCGCGCGCCACCACGGTCGATCAGTACCTGGGAGGCGATTCCGCCGCCGGCTTCAAGGCCGGGGACGTGAGGCTCGGCTTCAACCTGGTGCGCGATTTCTCCTTTGATCGCCGAAAGTGAGGTCCCCATGCGTCGCGTCACCCTCCAACGCCTGGGCGGGCTGCTGCTCGCCGCCGTCCTCGTCTCCTGCGCTCCCTATCGCGCGCAGCATGCCAGCCACAGGCCGGCCGCGGGCGCCGCGCCTGCCGCCAGCCCGGTCACCCCGCCGGCACCCGGCGGCGCCGCGGGCCGGCGGCTGTCGCTGGTGCGCGGCGAGATCGCCGAGATCAAGGAGAGTCTGGCGCGCGAAGGGCGCTACAACTGCTGTGTGCGCCCCTCGTGCAACGAATGCCTCCTGCAGCGCGGCGAGTGCCACTGCCGCCTCGACGTCGAGAAGAAAGGTCCGTGCTGCGGCGAGTGCACCGAGGCCTGGATCGAAGGCAAGGGCGCCGTCGAAGGCGTGAGCGCCTGGGAGCTCCTCCAGCGCAAGAAGGATCTCCTGCAACAGAAGACCGGCGCCCAGCCTCCGGGGTGAGGCCATCTGCCCCGGCTGGTCGGCGCCGAGCGGAGCCGGCTGAGCGCCGCGGCTGCTATTGCTCGGGCACAGTGGTCTGGAAGACCACGTCCACCCAGTAGTTGGATGCCTTGAAGCTGAGGTCGGGGAAGGCGCGCGGACCGTAGCGGTAGACTCCGTTTTGACCTTCTCCCGGCTCCATGTCGGCCAGGGCGCGCAGCGGCGGATTCCAGATGCCGCGCCAGGTCTCCGGCGACCGCGCGAAGAAGCTCTCGTCCTGCGCGTAGCCGGTCGTCGTGTGGTACGACGCCACATAGGTCGCGCCGGCGCTCACCTTGACCGGCTTGTCGAAGAACGCGACCTGCCATCCGCACGCGCTCTCGGCGCTGAACGGCGCGGCCGCCAGGCCGGCGCCGCCGCTGCTCCACAGGCTCGCGGTGTGCGGTCCGCCGTTGGCGCCGTGCTTCCAGAAGCGCACGCCGGTCACATAGCCGTCCACCTCGGGCTGGAAACGCAGCCCGACTTCGATCTCTCCGGAATCGCGGCGGAGCGGCGTCGTCGGCGCGGGGTCTTCGCCGAGGATGCTCGAGGGGAATGACGCGGTGGGCTGGAAAACCGGGTCGACCCAGTAGTTGGCGTCCATGCCGTCCTGGTTCGGGAAGCCGCTCCGGCCGTAGCGGAAGGAGCTGCCGATGGCGTGCAGCGGCGGGTCGTCCACCCTGTTGCCGGCAAAGTAAGCAGGCTCCCTGGCATAGCCGGTGGCGGAGTGGTAGGAGGCCACGTACTCGCTGCCCGCGATGATCGCGACCGGCCGCGCAAAAGTGACCGTCTGCCAGCCGGAAGCCGTCTCCGCGAGCGCGGTGGCGCTGGCCAGCAACCGCCCGCCGCCGCCCTCCGGCGGGGTCGCCGCGTCCGACCGCGCCCCCCACAGGTTGACCGCATGGATGCCGGTGTTGCCGCTCCCCTTCCAGAAGCGAATACCCGTCACGAAGCCGTCGGAATCCGTGCGGAAACGGACGCCCACCTCGACCGGCCGCGAATCCGCCTGCCATGCCACGCTCGGCGGCGGGTCGTCGTGGAGGAGACCGCGCGGGTGCGATTGGCCCGGCTCGAACAGGACGTCGACCCAGTAGTTGGCCCCCGCCGCGGCCTGGTCGGGAAAGACGCCTGGCGGTCCATAGCTATACACGCCGCCGCCGGGCAGGGCGCGCAGCGGCGCCGCGTAGCGGCCCCGCGCGGCAAAATAGCCCTCGTCGCTGGCATAGCCGCTGTGCGAGCTGTAGGCGGCCACGTAGAGCGTGTTGGCGGTGATCGCCACGGGCGAGTCGAAGGCGACGGCCTGCCATCCTTGCCGGCGCCCGCCGCGGGGGCGCGGGATGAACCCCTCGGCGAGCAGCGTGCCGTCCGCCGCGAACAGGTGCACCCGATGCGGTCCGTTGTTGCCCCTGCCGCGGTAGAAACGGATGCCGCTCACGACGCCGTCGGCGTCCGAGCGGAAGCGGAGGCCGAGCTCGACCGGCGACCGGTCGGCCACCCATGGAGTGGCCGGCGCGGCGGTGGCCGGCCAGAGCGAGCAGGGGCCAAGGCAGCCGACCCGCACGCTCACCCGGGACGCCGGGCTCTCGAGGTTGCCGCTGTCGTCCACCGCGCGGCTCCTGAGCTCGAGCGGTCCGGCCGTGCTCGCCATCCACAAGTAGCGGAAGCTCTCGCGCCCCTCGGCGCGGTGCCAGGTGGCGCCGCCGTCCACCGACACCTCGACCCCGGCGACGCGCCCGCCCGCGTCGCTGGCGGTGCCGGTGATGGCGACCGCGCTGCCGTAGCGCAGCTCGGCGCCGTCGGCCGGCGAGGTGATCGCCGACACCGGCGGCGTCGAGTCCGTCGACGGGGCGGCGGGGACGACGGCGGACTGCGGCGAGGCGGGCTGCGCTCCCATGTCGGCCAGCAGGTTGACCGTGGCTTGCTGCATGGTGACGTTCTCTCTGCCGGCAAGGTGCGTGGCGTCGAGGCCCCACGACCACTGGATGGTGCCGGCGCCGAACACCAGGGCGCCGCTCGGGTGGCGGTAGAGCGTCAAGTGGTGCGTCGCCATGCCGGAGACTTCGTTGAAGAAGCTGCCCGCCGCCGCGGTGCCCAGGCCATAGAGGCGCGGGGCGTGATGCGTGAAGGTGGTCGAGAGCCGGAACAGTCCGGGCGGGCGGAAGCCATTGTCCTCGTCCTCGTCCCACTCGAAGCCGAGCGTCCTCGGGGCCAATGAGAGCACGCCGCAGGCGGGCAGAGTGGCGGCGCGGGTGTTGCGCCAGAAGCGCAGCGCGCCGTCCTCCTGCGGCACCTGGATGGGCTTCTCGGCGGTCCGGTTGACGCCGAAGAGGGTGCCGGTGAGCTCATTCTCCGGCCGTGGCGGATCGGCTTCGCCGCGGAAGCGCGGATCGCGCCAGGTGCCGGTGAACTCGCCGGACGGGTTGTCTTGGGCCCCGGCGGCGGTCTCCTTGTAGCAGACCAGGACGCGGTAGTCCGATTCCCACGCGGTCTTCCAGAAGACCTCGTTGCCGCTGAAGAAGGCGAGGTTGACGCCGGCGGCGCGCGCCGCCTCCACGTTGGCGCGCTGCTCCCCTGACCAGTACTCGTCGTGGCCGACCGAGAGATAGACCCTGTGCGCCAGGATCTCGGCGCCCCGGCGCGCCGCGTCGGCGCCGGTGAAATAGGCGACGTCGTAGCCGTTGCGCTCCAGCCAGCGGATCATGTTGTACTCGGCGCCGAAAACCGAGCCGGCGGGATCGTAGTCGCGCGTCGTGAACGGCCGGTTGTAGCTCACCCTGACCGCGCCGTTGTAGAGGCTCGATCTCTTCTCGCCGCCGAACTGGTTGTAGGCCTGCCAGGTGGTATCGGAGGTCTGGAACAGGATGTCCGAGCTCGCGTCCCCGCCGGCGCCCCCGCCCTTCCGGTCGCGGCGCACGACGAAGACGATGTGGCTGCCCCCCGAGGGCACGCCGTCGAGGCGGACGAGCTTGGCGACGTAGACGCCCGATGTCGCGGTGACAGGCACGGGCCACGACGCCGACACCGCCCAGTTGCCACAGTCGACGGGTTCGTCGGAACAGGCGGGTTGCGCCTGCGGCAGCGCGGCCGACGGGCTGAGCCTGGCCACCAGGCGCGCCCCCTTGCCGCCGTACCAGCCGAGCCGGTAGACGTCGAGGCGGTAGGAAGCCGCCGCGGTCTGGACCTTGAAAGAGATCGTCTCGCCGCGGTTGACGCTCATCGCGCTGGCGAAGCCCTGGAGCTGCGGATCGCTCTTGCCTTCCGGCAGGTCCCACACCGCGGGATCGACGCCGGGCTCCCGGTTCTCCAGCACGATCGCATTGGCTCCAGGCGCGCCAGGCGCCGCGAGCAGCCGTTCCGGCAGCCAGAGGCCGGACCCCAAGGCGAGCGCGAGCGCGCCGACGGCAGAGGTGGGCAGACTACGATTCACACGCCTCCAATACCTTCACCTTCCGCTGAGAATGTGATGGCCGCGCGAGTCTAGCATGGAGGCCGCGCGGCGACCCATAGGCCTGCGGACCCGGCCGGCTTCAGCGCGGAGGCTTGCGGCGGTGGGCGGCGAGGAGGGCGGCGACTCCCAGGCCGATGCCCAGGCCGACGCCAATCCGGCGCCAGCCGCGCCGGCGCTCCGCGACGGGGGCGGGACCGGGGATCCCGGGCCGCGGCGCTGTGCTGCCGAAGAGGAGCCGGCTGAGCCGGTAGAGCAGCGAGCGGTGACCGGCCACCCAGCGGTAACCGAGCTCGAAGAGCAGGCGTGCGCCGGGCACCCGCCGGTAGATCCACAGCCCGTGGCGGTGACCCGGGACCAGGGCGAGGGTGCGGAAGGCCGCTTCCGCCCCGGCGAAGACCCGTCCGTCGGGCTCGATCAACTGGACGGCGCGCCGGAAGCGCTCGACGGGCAAGGTGGGGAAGCGGTCCGCCGCGGTCTGGTACGGCTCGTAGTCGACGCGGTCGCGCACCACCCGGCGCCAGCGGGCGATCCAGAGGCGGCAGAACGAGCAGTCACCGTCGAAGACCAGCAACGGCCGGCCCGGCGGCGGGTTGGGCACGCGCACCGGCGGTGTGTAGAGGGGTGGCTTCTCTCTCATCGCGGCTCAGGGACCGGCAGGGAGGCCGTGGGGCCGGATCACCACCTTCAAGGCCTCCTTGCGCATCATACTGCGCAGCGCCTCCTCGATCTCGCCCAGCGGCCGCTCGGCGGTGAGCAGTGCCGCGGGCTCGAGCGTCCCGCCGGCGAGCAGCGCGAGGGCACGGCGGAAGGTGGCGGGGCGGTGATGGTAGGCGCTCTTGACCGTCAGCTCGGAGTAGTGCAGGTGGTGGGTGTCGAGCGGCACCGAAGTGCCGGGCGGGCAGCCGCCGAAGAGCAGGACCGTGCCGCCGGGGCGGACCGTGGCGAGGGCATCCCACCAGGCGGCGGGCGAGCCGGTCGCCTCGATGGCCAGGTCGAAGCCGTCGGCGGCGCGCGCGTGGCCGCGTACCCGATCGGCCTCGCCGCCCTCCCGTCCAACCTGGAGGCCCGCCGCCGCTCCCAGGCTGGCCGCCACCGCGAGCCGCCCCGGATTGGGATCGGCCGCTACCACGCGGTGCCCGCCGGTCACCAGGGTGTTGACGAAGAGCAGGCCGATGGGCCCGGCGCCATACACCGCGATGTCCGTGGGCCGGTCGAGCGGGCAGGTCTCGAGGCCGTGCAGCACACAGCCCAGGGGCTCGGCCAGGGCAGCCACCGCGAGCGGCAGCTCCGGCGGGCAGGGATGGACGCTCGCCTCGGCGAAGCGCCGCGGCACCAGCAGGTATTCGGCGAAGGCGCCGTTGAGGTAGCGCAGGTCGGCGCACAGGTTCTCCTGCCCGCGGCCGCACCACTCGCACGCTCCGCACGGGACGGAGTTCGCCACCACCACCCGGTCGCCCACGCGCGCGCGCCACGGCGGCCCGGCAGACTCTTCGCCGGCGTGATCGGCGCTCTCCGCCCCAGCCGGAGGTCCGGTGGCGACGACCGTTCCTGCCATCTCGTGGCCAAACGGAGCCGGCACCGCCAGCATCCGCGGATGCCCGCCGCGCCGGAAGACCTTGACGTCAGTGCCGCAGGTGACAGCCGCCTCGACCCGCACCAGCAACTCGCCGGGTCCAGGCTCGGGAACGTCCACCTCCCGGATTTCCAGCCGCTCGGGTCCGAGCAGGTAGACGACCCGCTGCCGGGCGGGCAGACTCATTCGCCCTTGGCGCCCCCTCCGCTCGCCGCGTCGGCCACCAGCAGCACCTTGAGCGCTTTCCTGCCGCGGGCAAGCTCGATCGCTTCTCCGAGGCGCGACAGCGGCAGCCGGTGCGTCACCAGAGGCCTCGGATCGAGGCGGCCGGTGACCAGCAGCCGATAGACCTCGCGCTGCTCGGCCAGCGACCCCGAGTAGGTGGCGATCAGCCGCTGCTCCGCCTTGAAGAACGAATTGAGATCGAAGCCGGCGCGCACGGGATCACTGCCTCCCTCCTCGGCCCCTCCCTCGTCACCACCTCCCACGTGCGCGAAGAGGACGACGGTTCCGCCGGGGCGGGTCAGGGAGAGGGCCGACTCGAGCGCCGCGGCGCCGCCCGCCGTGTCGAAGACGGCATCGACGCCGCGCCCCGCGCACAGCCGCGCGACCGCCCGCCGCGCCTCATCCCCCGGAGACGCCGCGGCGTCGGCGCCGAGCCGGCGGGCAAGCTCGCGGCGCCAGGCCAGCGGCTCGACGATCACGACCTCCAGCGCGGGCCGCAACGCCTTGAGCAGAAGGAGATGGAGGAGACCCATGCTGCCGGCGCCGAGGACCGCCACGCCGCGCGCCGGCGCGGGTCCGCCACCGCGCGCCTGAGGATCGGCCGCGGCCACCTGCGCCCGCCAGATGCCGCGGAGCACGCAGGCCGCCGGCTCCAGGAACACCGCCGATTCGTCCGCGAGCCGGGGCGGCAGGCCGAAAGCTGCCCGGCGCACCGCCCGCTCGCCCACCACCAGGGCCTCGCTGAAGCCGCCGGGTGCGAGCAGGTTCTCGCCGAAAGCCGGGCACATCGTCTCGCTGCCCTGCCGGCAGCGGTCGCAGTCGCCGCAGGCCACGTGGTGCGGCACCGCCACGCGGTCTCCCACCGCGAAGCCCACCGCTCCCTCGCCGACGGCCTCGACCGTCCCCACCACCTCGTGGCCCAGCACGGCCCCCGCCGGCACCCCGCCATGGCGGAGCTTCCAGAGATCGGTGCCGCACAGCCCGGCGCAGCGCAGGCGCAGCGCCAGCTCGCCCCTGCCAGGCCGCGGGCGCGGGCGCGCCTCGATCCGCACCGCGCCGTCTCCGGCGCAGACAGCCACGCGCATCAGGTCGGGCGGCGCCGCGGTCGTCATCGCCAGGAGTCTGAACGGTTTCAGGCGCTTTTACCAGGAGAGTCTCGTCTTGGCGGTGTATCCTTCAGGCGTCCGTCGGAAGAGCGCGAGGATGAACCAGCGCCGCAGCCCACGTTACCGCAGGCGACTCCAGGTCCAGTTCTGGCAGACCGGCGAGAGGATCCATCGCGGCTATACGACCAATCTGTCCGCCACCGGCATGCACATCGCCACGGCCGAACCGCTGCCTCCCCGCTCGCGCGTCCGCGTCGAGGTCTTCCATGGCGAGCGCGGCTTCGTCATCGAAGGCATCGTCGCCCATCGGCGCGCCGTCAACCCCGAGCTGGCGAAGGTGACTCAGCAGGGCATGGGCGTCCGCTTCCTCTCCCCCGACGAGCTGATCCGCCACCTCTTCCTGGCCGACCCGCCCTCGGCCGAGCCCCCCCCGGCCGAGCCCGTCCCCGCCGAGCCCGTCCCCGCCGTTCAGGCCCGGGCCGGCGACGCGGACGGCGCAATGAGCCAGGGGGAAGCGGTCGAGCCGGCGCGCGCCGGGCGCGAAGAAGAGACCGTCGAGGCGAATCGCGCCGAGGCCAGAGAGCCGACGAGCGAGCCCGACCGCTACTCGGCGCCATCGGCGCTGGAGGAGCACGTCTTCAGCCTGCACTTCGCCAGCGCCACCGACTTCCTGGGCGTCTTTCGGCGTGACCTCGTCAACGGCGGCCTTTTCGTCGCCACCGGCCGTCCAGGAAGGCTCGGCGAGGTCGTCAGCATCGACCTCCATCCGCCCTCGCCCGGCGCCCGGCCAGTTCGCCTGCACGCCCGCGTCGTCAAGCGCTTCGAGCCCCAGCAAGGCAGCGGCGCACTCCTCGTCGGCATGGGCGTCGAGCTCCTCGACCTCCCCGGCGCCCTGGCACGCCTGCAACCGCTTGTCGCGCAGCTCGGGGACCAGGGGCTAGAGGCGGCAAGGAGGAAGGGGACGCCCCCTCCCCGGCGCACCGACGAGCTCTAGCCAGTCTCGCCTGCCCGGGCGCTGCCGCCTGATGGCGGTGACCCAGGACGCGGCGGGTGTGCTCCGGTGGCCGGGGGAGCCCAGGTCTCGGCTCCCATCGCGATTACGCTCTGCGCGATGCGGGAAGGGGCGCCGGCGCCGTTGTCCATGAAGATCACCTTGCCCTGCGCGTGGTCGGCGACGTACTTGAGGGCGTCGGTGTACTCCAGGTAGAGGAGGAAGTTGGCGTCGACGCCCGCCTCGCGCAGGTTCTCCGCCGCCTGCTTCATGCCCTCGGCCATGTTCTTGCGGAACAGCGCCAGTCCCTCGCCGCGCAGGGCCGCCGCCTTCTTCTCGGCCTCGGCGCCGATCGTCTTGTACGCCGCTTCCGCCTCCGCGTCCTTGGTGCGTTTGACCAGGAGCGCCGCGCCTTCGTTGGATGCCGCCGCCAGCAGGTTCTTCGAGGAGACTACCCGCGCCATCGAGTCCATGACCTCCTTGTCGAAGGTCATGTCGGTGATCTGGATGTCGCGCACCACGTAACCCCACGACGACACCACCTCGTCGAGGTTCTTCTTCGTGTGGTCGACGATCTCGCCGCGCATCCCGAGGATGTCGGCCTGCTTGGTCGTCGCCACGAACTGGCGGACCGAGCCGTCGATCGTGCGCTGCAGCGCGAGCTGGAACTCCTGGCTCGTCGCGAAGCTGAAGACCGCCTTCTTGACCGTCTCCTCCTCCGCATTGGCCACCGCATACAGGATCATCGTCGAGAACTTCACGTTGGCCTGGTCCTGCGTGATGGCCTGGAACTCCATCTGCAGCGCCCGGTTCTGCAACGACAGCAGCACCCACACCTTCTCCCACGGCATCTTGAAGTTCAGGCCCTCCCGCATCAACCGGTGGTACTTGCCGAACAGCGTCACCACCGCCACCGTGGCCTGCGGCACGCTCCGCACCTGCCGCGAGAGAAAGATCAGACCGAAGACGATCGCTACCAATACGAACAAGAACCCAGGCCCCATGATCCTCTCCCTCCTTGCCGTTTACGATCGGCCCGAGCTCCCTGACCGCACCCCCACCCGCCACCCGCCGCAGCGTCAGGCTGACCAAGCCACGCATTCCAGATCGAGCCGTCTGTCCGGCCATTCTAGCGAAACGACGTGCCTGACCAGTTTGGCGGGAATGGCGATGGTAACTGCCGAGGTTGGGACGCTTGGCGTAGAATACGAGGAAGCCGGCTCCCGGCGCCGACTCCTCATCGCCAGAGCAGGACTTTTCCGTCCAGGAGGTGTGAAGTGCCCTACAGTCCCATGTTGGTCAAACCGATGCGCGAAGAACTGACCTCGGCCGGCGTCGAGGAGCTGCTGACCGCGGCCGACGTCGATGCCTTCATGAGCCAGAAGAGCGGCACCGCTTTGCTGGTGGTCAACTCGGTGTGCGGCTGCGCGGCCGGGATGGCCCGCCCGGGTGTCCGCCTGGCGCTGCAGCACGACCGCAGGCCGGACCGCGTCGTCTCGGTCTTCGCGGGCCAGGATCTCGAAGCCACCGCGCGGGCCCGCTCCTACATCCCCGACATCCCGCCGAGCAGCCCGTCGATCGCCTTCTTCAAGGATGGCGAGCTGGTTCACTTCACGCCGCGGCACCGGATCGAGGGACGCGACGCCCACGCGCTCGCGAACGACCTGGTCGCCGTCTTCAACGAGTTCTGCGCCGTGCCGGCGACCGCCTGATGGGGACTTTCCACCAGGGCAAGAGCGAGCTGCACGGGATCACGGTGGTGGTGGACACCACCGGTCCGGAGGTCTTCGTCGGACGCTGCGACGACGAGGACGACCGCGGCATCGTGCTCGACGACGTGGACGTATTCCGCGACGGCGAGGGCGGCCGCTCCAAGGCGGAATACCTCGAGCGCGCCGCCCGCTTCGGGACCTGGAAGAAGCACGACCGGCTCCTCATCCCGCGCGAGCGGGTGGCGTCGGTGCGGCGCCTCGGAGAGATCTGACCGTGCCGCTACGGCGCGAGCCCTGCGAGAGACTCCTGCCGGTCTCCATGGCGTCCTCCCCCGCCATGGGTGCTAGGGAATCCCGGCCGGCGATGTCTCAGCAGCCAGAGGTTCTTCAGTCCAACTGTCCTCGGCGACCCTAGACCGGCCAGGCGATCACCATCGAGTGATCAGGCGATCGGGACAGGTTTCACGTGCTGGATCTCGATCCCGGAGCGTCCGCCCCGCGTCTCGACCAGCTTCTGCATCTCCCCCCAGATTGCGCGCACCTCCTCGGGCGGGTTGCCGGTGACCGAGATGTCCTTCCAGGTGAGGATCTCGATCAGGATCTCCTTGTCGCTATCGCCGGCGCGAAAGGCCAGGTGGGGATCGGAGGTGAGCAGGCCTAGCCGGTCGAGCGTCGCGCCGCCGCGAGCCACGAGCGCCTCCAGCTTGTCGGCCTCGCCATCCTTCGGGCGGTAGGTGACGAGGACGGTGTTGGACGTGTCGCTTGCGGGCATCCCGGGTCTCCTGTCTTCGGTTGACGGCCAGCCATCCTCTCACGGGGAAGGACCTCTGGGCACCCCCAAGATACGTCACCCTCCGCGGGAGGGTTCCGCGAGAGCGGGGCTAGGGACAGCTTGGGAACGCGCTGGTGTCCTGGATGGGCTGGAAGGCGATGCCCTGCCGGTTGATGTATCTCTGCTGCGCGCCGGTCCGGGTGTCGGTGACGGTGATGACGGTCCGCACGTTGGTGAGGCCGCCGGCGAACACCCAGTAGCTCTTGTCCACGGAACAGCCGTTGAGCACCTTGACGATCACCTCGACGTTGCTCGGGTTGAAGAACCAGAGGTAGCCGGTGTCGGATGTGAGCGGCACCGCGCGTGCGGGACCGGCCAGGCCGTCGGCCGTGACCCAGTTGGCGATCACCTGGAAGCGGCCGGCGTTGAGGCACAGGGTCGTCGCGTCGGGAGTACAGGTGGGCGGGGGGAGCGCCGCCAGCCGATAGGCCCACAGGGCCCCCTGGTTGTCGGTCAGGTACAACCGGCCGTTGACCACGATCGGGCTCTGCCAGTGGATGACGCCGACGCCCTCGTCGCGCCACAGCTCGCCGCCGCTGGCCGGGTCGAGCGCGCGCACCGCTCCCTGGCCCGCGCAGAAGACGACTCCGTTGGCAACCACCGGCGAGGTGCAGCCTCCACTCTGCGTCCAGCGTGGCGCCAGGCTCGGGTTGCCCGCGCCGTCCGCGGTGAGCTGCAGGCCCGAGATTCCGGAGCCGTTGGCGACGAAAAGCCAGATCCCGGCGTCGGCGCCGCGCCACACGGCGGGGGCGGTCAGCACCCCGCCTCCCTGCGGCACGCGCAGCTTCTGGATCTCGCCGGAGACGTGCCCCGGCCCGCCCATGCCGCTGAGGTCGTCGAGATTGAGCAGGCGGATCATCCCGTCCTTGCCGCTCTGGGCCCCCAGGTGGGCGATGCGGCTGTTCGCCGGCGCGGGGAGGAGCGCGGGCGCGGTGCTCCCCAGGTCGGTGTCGCTGCTGTCGAGCGCCGCATACTCGCTCGGCGTATAGCTGTCGAGCGGCAGCGCGCCGTTGCCTGTCCCGTCGGGACGCAGGGAGAAGTCGCTGTCGCCCCAGTCGTGCCCGCCCGCGCTCGCGTCGTAGAGTCCGTTGCCGGTCGCCATGAAGATCCGGTCGCCGGCGGGATCGTAGACTACGGGGGCGCGCGACCAGATGGCGGTCTGCACGCTCGGGCAGTCCGGCGAGCCGTGCTCGACGAAGTGCACGTGCTGGTCGCTGCAGGCGGCGTTCCACACCCGCTGGCTGCCGGTCGCGAGATCGATGGCGGTGAGGTGTCCCTGGTAGTCGCCCTGGTCGCCAGGGTAGCCGCCGTTGGCCACGTAGAGGAACGACCTGCCGCTTGCGGAGGTGGCGACGGCCAGGGCGGAGGACCCCTTTTCGACGTCCGGTTTCAGGGTCGCGAGCTGCGGCCAGCCGCCGCCCGTCACCTCGCCGCCGTCGCCGACGCGGTACTTGTGAACCATCCCTTCGAGCCCGTAGGAGTAGACGAACTGTCGGCTCGGATCGATCGCCGGCGAGGAAGTGGTGTAGCGCGGCCCGCTGGCCGGGCGTTTCTCCCAGACCACGTTGCCGGTCGCCGCGTCGGCGGCGAGCAGGCGCCCGTCGGTCGTGGTCATGAAGAGCAGGTCGCGCACTCCGCCCGGCGTGCTCACCTGCGACAAGAACGCCGGCGCGCCGTCGACGGTGTCGGGCAGGAATGCGTGGTAGAGGCGCTGCAGCGTCGCCACGTTGCCGGCGCCGATCGCCGTCTCCCGCGGGTTGACCCCGCTGTGCTGCGCGTCGAAGCCGAACTGCGGCCAGTCGGTCTGTGCCGCCGCCTCAGGCGCCGCGGCGGCCACGGTCGCGCAAACGGCGGCGACGACGAGCGTCGGCGCGAGCGCCGGCCAGCCGGCCGGCAACCGCCGCCGTGCCGGCGCGCCCGGCGGGCGGGCCCGAGACCCCTGGACTGATGCGCCTTTCAGCATGCCCTCATGCTAAGGGAGCCGCGGGCGCCAGGCAAGCCGGCCCGGCTCTCGTAGAATAGGGCGAGAGAAAGCCACCCGAGCCCGGCTTCAAACACGACTCTTGAAGATATTCCGCGGCAACGCCGGCATCTCCGTCGTGGGCGCGGTGTTGCTGCTCGGCGCACTGTCGGCCGGAGCGACTCTGCGGCTGTGGAACCTGGGGGCGCAGGTGATATCCGGCGACGAGTACCACGCCCTCCTCGCGGCGCTCGATCGGCCCGTCGCGCGGATCCTCTTCGTGTACCAGGAGGCGGACAACTGCATCCCCTTGTCCGTCATCGACCGCCTGTTCCTCGACGGCGGCGTCGGTCTCACCGAGTGGATCGTGCGGCTGCCGGTGCTGATCGCCGGCTTCGCGCTGCTGTTGCTCGCGCCGGTGTGGGCCTGGCGAAGGCTGGGCCCAGGGGCCGCCGTGGCGCTTGGCTGGCTGGTGGCGCTCTCGCCGGGCCTCGTGTTCTATAGCCGCATCGCCCGCTCCTACGCTCCGGCGACCCTCTTCGGGTGCGCCGCCGTGGCGGCCTTCGAGAACTGGCACCGCCGGGGCGGCGTCGCGCGGGCGGCGATCTATGTCGCCCTTGCCGTGATGGCGGTCTGGTTCCACCTGGGCGTCGCGCCGCTGGCCCTGAGCCCGCTGCTGGTCGCCGCGCTGGCGCTCGCGGCGGCACGTGACCGCAGGCCGGCACGCCTCATTGTTCTCGCCGCGGCCACTCTTGCCGCCCTGGCGGCCCTGCTGGCGCCTGCCTATCGCACACTGCTGCCGGTGCTCGGCAGCAAGCATGTCGAGCTCGAGGTCTCGGCTCGCGAGGCGGCGGAGGTCGGCGCCTGGATGGCGGGAGTGAGCAGCCGCTGGGCGGCGGCCGCGGTCGCCCTGGTTTTCCTCACGGGCCTCGCGGTCCTGATGCGCCGCCACAGTTGGCTCGGCGGATTCGCCCTTGGGGCGATGGCCGGCCAGGTCGCGGGCGTCCTCGTGCTCGCGCCTCTGGGCCATCAGTCGGTCATCATCCTCGCCCGCTATCTCGTCTTTGCCCTGCCATGGGCCCTGGTGCCCATCGCGGTGGCGCTCGGCTCTCCCTGGCCCCCGCGGTGGCGTGCGGCTCAACCCTGGCTCGCGGCGGTCGCGGTTGCCGGCCTGCTCGCCGGCGGCCCGTTCCTGGACCGCGACCTCGCGCGCAGCTCCTTCGCCCATGACGAGCTCTACTTGCGCTTTACCGAGCCGCGGCCCGGGCTCGGGCCCGAGGGGCCGGTGGCCGTCTATCGCTGGCTGGCGCAGGCCCCTCCGGGCGCGGTGATCGAGCTTCCCTGGGACCCCATCTTTCAGTTCGATCGCGCCTTTGGCCTCTACCAGACCATCCACGGCCGGCAAGTCGTCGGGTCATATTACTGGCGGGACCCCCGGCTGATGTTCCGCAACTTGACCTCGGACCAGCCGGAAGAGTTGCTGGCGCGGAGAGGTCGTTGGCTCGTCGTGCACCGGATGATGGTCCGCGAAGCGGTGCGAATCGGCGGGACCCCCTGGGCGCCGTCTCGCGCGCTGCGTCAGGCCTTTCGTGGCCGCTCGGCCGCGGCGGCGGCAGCCTGCCGCACCTTCTGGGGCCCACCCGACTATCAGGATGAGTGGACCAGCGTCTGGGATCTCGATCGCGTGCGTACGGAAAAGGGGTTACGGTCCCACCCGCAGGGGGTGGGCCTCGGTGTTGAAGACCACGCGGTCGAGGTCGATCGCCCCGTCGGGGGCAAACAGCAGGTAGAGGTACTTGAGGGTCTCGGCGAGGAAGTAGCTGGGCATCAGGTCGCCCTTGTCCTTGGTCACCACGCTCGCCAGCACCG
The DNA here is from genome assembly GCA_035544895.1 of Thermoanaerobaculia bacterium. GTDB lineage: Bacteria > Acidobacteriota > Thermoanaerobaculia > Multivoradales > UBA5704 > JASLEW01. The sequence continues at coordinate 11,851 of DASZZM010000059.1, read as the reverse complement.
TGTAGCCGGCATCGGTCCGGCAATGCGCGACCAGCGCATCGAAAAAAACGCGCCCCATCTCCAGGTAGCGCGGGTCGCCGGTGAAGCGGCGAAGGCCGGCGGGCGCGGGGCGCACGCCCCGAGGAGGCCCCCGAGGCCCCCGAGTCCAATACCGGCCGCGACGAGCAGCGCGGTAAGGCCAGCCGGCGGGCAAACCGATCTACTGACCCGGACCAAGGAGGATGCGGGACGCCTCGGCATGGCGCGGCCAGATCTGCGGCATCTGGTCGGTGCCAAGAAGGCCGGTGCCGTCGACGGCCGAGTACTCCGCGGTGTCGTAGAGGAAAGGCAGCACCCCGAGGCACCGCGGCTCGGCGGCGCAGTAGCGGGCGTAGGCCACCACCGTGTTGCCCAGCTTCCATCGTGGATAACCCGCCATTTCCCAGAAAAAGAGAAACGCTTTGGGGACCAGGAAGTAGGACTGGTGCGCCTGGAGCTGGCTCTTCAGCTCGTCGAGGGAGGTCTGCAGCCCCAGGTCCTCGGGATCGAGGGCCACGTAATCGAATAGCGCGACGAAATCGATCTCCCACGGAATCCAGGGCAGCAGAGGCTTGGCCCCTTCGCTTGACCCCTCGCCCATGCCGATGAGGACGTCGCCGGGAACCTGACCGACGATGTATTGCGCCACGAGCTGCAGATCGTCGGGGTCGAGACAGCCGTTGTTGGCCTCGGAGGCCGGGACGATCCCGGCCACCTGATCGCTGGTCAGGTATTGCTGATTGGCCGCAAACCAGCGATCGGCCCTCTGCCGCCAGTCGCGGCGCAGGCGCAAGCTGTAGGGCCGGCAAGGCGTGTCGAGGTTCGCATCGAACCTGAAGAACAGGAAATCGACCAGGAGGATCGGGCGTTTCTTGAGTTGCTGGCCGTTCCAGTCAGGCACCCGCGCGGTGTCGCTGAGCTCGAGCGTGCCAGTATTGGTCAGGATGCCGGCGCTCTCCATCTGGTCGAAATCCTGGCTGGAGACCCCGGCGTAGCCGAAGAGCTTCTGGCCCTGCGCCGGCGCCACGCAAGGGAAGCAGACGATTAGTGCCAAGGCTGGCAAGAAACCGATCTGTTGCCGCATGCCGCTCTTCCTTGACTCCTGCTGCAGACATCCGCGGACGCCCGCAAACGGTCTGTCCTCTGGCCCGGATAGCCGTAGCCTATACTAGTCGCGGGTCCTGTTCGAACCGCATTCGTCCGGCTGGGCTGCGGCGGCATGGACGGCGTTTGAAGAAGACACTGGACAGGCCACGAGCCGACGGCGATGGACGTCTCGAATAACAGCTCTCTGAGCGCGCTGGCGGGACCGCCGGCCGACGGCGGGCGGCGCGAGGCTGAGGGAGACCAAGCGGGGGTCGGCTGGCGCCGCCCCGGCGTGGCCGCCCTCGCCGCCTCCGGCGTGCTCCTGGGCGGCGCACTATTCTGGTTGGCGCGCGATCCTGCCCTGCTGGCGGCGCTACGGGCGAGCCTGGCCGCGGGGCTGCCCACGCTCTATCGCACGCTGGTCTCCGAGTTCTTCCTCAATCCGTGGTTCTACGGCGTGCTGGCCGGCGTCATGCTGCTCGAGCGGCTGCTGCCCGCGAGCGCGGGGCAGACGCCGCTCGCCAGCGGCGTGCGCAACGACTTTTCCTGGGTGTTCCTCAAGCTGCTGATGCATGCCTGGGTGCTGCCCTTGTGGGTGGTCCTGCTCAGGTTCCTGTACGGCCGCTACCTGGATTTCCTCACCATCCATCAGGTGGATGCCTGGCCGCGGTTCGCGCGCATCCTGCTCGCCGTGCTGCTCTCCGACCTGCTGTTCTGGATCACCCATGTCGTGCGCCACAAGATCTCCTACCTGTGGTACTTCCACGCCGTGCACCACTCGCAGCGTGAGCTGAACTTCTTCACCGAGTACCGGGTGCATCCGATCGACGATGTCTTCCTGTTCACCATCGGCTTCATCCCCCTGTTCATGGTTGAGCACTCGTTCGTCACCGTGGTGGCCATCGTCTGGATCCGCCACTGGCACACCCGCTTCTATCACTCCAACATCCGCACCAACCTCGGACCCCTGCGCTATGTCCTGGTCACGCCGCAGTCGCACCGCGTCCATCACTCCGTGGAAGTGCGGCATCACGACAAGAACTTCGGCCTGACCTTCAGCATCTGGGACCAGCTGTTCGGCACGCAGTACCGCGGTTACGACGAATACCCGCAGACCGGCATTCCAGACGGCGCCTTCCCGAGCGAGCAGGAGAGCCGGCGCGCGGGCGGCCTCACCACCCTGGGCGAGCAGCTTCTCTACCCCTTCCGCGCCATCGCCCGCCATTAGCCCGCGGGCTTGCGCCCTGCCGCCGCGATCGTCGTGCCGGGTAGCCAGAGGCGCAGGCGCCGGGCGAAGGCTGGCGCCTGCCAGCCCAGCTTCTCCCCGATCATTTCGAGCGAGAACACGCTGGCATAGGGGACCATCTGCACTTCCTCGCAGCCGCAGTCGCGCAGCAGGCGCCGGAGCGTCCGCCGATCGAAGTAGGTGACGTGCTCGGGGACTTTGAAGAATGGCCACCGGGGGCCCATCAGCCGCCGCCAGAGGCTGCCCATGTTGGGGGTCGCGAGCACCACCCAGCCGCCTGGCCGCAGCCGGCCGAGCAGATCGGCGATGAACTGCCGCGGCTCGTAGATGTGCTCGATGACGTGGATGCACGCCGCGCAGTCGAACGGCTGGCTTTCGGCCAGCGCCTCGATGCCGCCCAGGTAGACGCGGTCGGCGCGCGTGCGCGCGATCTCGACCGCGGCGGGCGCGTAATCGGTGCCCACGCGCCAGGCAAAGGCGTGCCGCGACTCCTCGAGGAAGAAGCCGTAGGCGCAGCCGATCTCGAGCAGACGGCCCCCTGGGCCGCCGGGAGCGCCGGCGATGCCGCGCGCGGCGAGCTCGCCGAGGAAGCGGCGGAAGGAGAGCCGCAGGGTCGCCTCCTGCGCCAGGTAGCTGCGGTAGCCGAGGCCGGCGCCTTCGAAGTAGGAGTCGCGGGCATAGGCTTCCCGCATCGACCCTTCGCCGAGGCGCGGCCGCAGGTACCAGAAGGAGCAGTTGCGGCAGCGCACCACGGCGTAGGGCGGAAACCGATAGGCAGGCTCGCCGGCCGACGACTCGCCGCAAAGCGGGCAGGCGGGCTGCTCCAGGACGCCCTCCCCGGCCACCCGCTCTTCCCGAGAAGACTGCCTGTCCGCGGCCGTCTCCAGCGCGGCAGGCAAGGCCGCCGGCGCCCCCGGTGCGCTCGGGGAGGTTCTCCGCGGCGACGTCTGGCTGGGCTGGTGCACGGTTGGGCAGGGGCCTCGAGACGCCAAGCTCCCTGTGGGTTGGCGCGGATGCACCGATTCTAGCAGGCGGTAGTAACCGGAGCTTCTTGGACGGCCGGGTGATGCCGGGCGTATATGGGCTACAATCCGCCGGTCCAACCCGAGCATGCTTCAGCTCGTAGATCAGCGAATCGATCCCTGCCGGCCCGCGGCGCGGCGCGCATGAATCCGGCAGCCATCCTTATCGTGTTGCTGTCGCTTGGCGGCCTCGCGCTGCTGCGGCGCCGCGACGGCGCGCTTGCCTGGGTAGTGTGCGGGCTGGCGGCTTCCGCGCTGCTCGCGCCGGCCCTGGCGCTGCGCGATGGGATCCCCAGCCCGGCGGCCAGCCTGGCGCACGACCCGCCGTGGCAGGGCGTCGGGGATCCGGCGGCGGGCAACGACAACCTGCGCGACGTCACCTACCAGGTTGAGCCGTGGCTGATCTTCCTGCGCGACGAGCTGCGCGCCGGCCGGCTGCCGTTCTGGGACCCCTTCCAGTCGGCGGGCTGTCCGTTCTGGAGCAACGGCTCGAGCGCGCCGCTCTTCCCGCTGCACCTGCTTTTCGCCGCGCTGCCGCTGCAGCTCGGGTTCGTCCTGTTGCCCTGGCTGCGCCTGGTCGCCGGCGGTTGCGGCGCCTGGGTGCTGGCGCGCGAGCTGGGGCTGTCGCGGCATGCCGCGCTGCTCGCCGCCGTGGCCTATCCGCTCTCGGGGACGGTGACCAGCTTCCTCTTGTACCCGATGAGCAACACCCACGCCCTGCTGCCCTGGGTGCTCCTCGCGGTCGAGCGCCTCGCCGCCAGCACATCAAAGCCGAGGGCGGCGCCGGGCCTGGCGCCGGGCCCAGCGCCGGGCAGGGATCCGGCGCATCCGATCAAATCTCCGGCGCATGCGATTGAATCCCCGGCGCATCCGATCAAATCTCCGGCGCATGCGATTCAATCTCCGGCGCATGCGATCGCACACGGCATCGCGGCCCTTGCCCTTCTGGGGGGGCTGCAGCTCCTCGGCGGGCACCCGGAGACGGCGCTCTACACCGCGCTGCTCACCGCCGTCTACCTGCTGGTGCGGGGCAGCGCGCGGAGCCTTGCCGCCTGGTCCGGGCTGGTGGCTGGCTGGGCCCTTGCCGGGGCCATTGCCGCGGTCGAGCTGCTGCCCCTCGCCTTGACCCTGCCGGAGACCAGCCGCTGGCACGCCTGGACGCCGCCCCAGCCCGTTCCGCTCGGCACGGTGGCCGGGCTCCTGCTGCGTCTGGTGCTGCCGGACCTCTATGGCAATCCGGCCCGCGGCACTTGGTGGGGGCCCTACAACTTCGCCGCCACTGCCATCTATGTCGGGGCCGCCGCCCCGGTGCTCGCGGCAGGCGGCCTGGCCTCCTTGCGCCGGGACCGCCGCTGGCTCGCGGTGGCCGCGATGACCCTCTTTGCCCTGTGCGCGGCCTACCAGCTGCCGGGCGCGCGGCACCTCATGGCCGCGCTCCCCGTGGTGCGCCGCGGGCTCCATCACTACATCAAGCTCGGCCTCGAGCTCGGCCTCGCGCTGCTCGCCGCGGCCGGCCTCGACAGCTGGCTCGCGGGGCGGCGGCGAGCCCTCCTGGCTGGGGCCGTGGCGCTGGTGGCGCTTCTTGGCGCGGCCTGGGCAGGGTTCGCCGGGGAGTGGCGGCTGCACGGGCTGCTGCGGACCGAGGCGTGGTGGACCGCCTGGGCGGCGGGCCTCGCCGTGGCCGCCGTCGCGGCATTGTGGCTGCCGGCGCGGTGGCGGCGGCGGCTGTGGCCGCTCGCCGTCGGGCTCTTCGCGGCGGACCTGCTGGCCGCCCACGCGCCGACCAACCCGGGCCTCTCGCTGACGCGCCTCTATCCGCGCACTCCCGGGGTGCGTTTTCTCGCCGGCAGACCGGGCCGCGTGGCCGGGACCGGGGGCGCGTTGCATCCCAACGCGGCGATGGTCTACCGGCTCTGCGACGTGCGCGGCGACGATTCGGTCAAGCTCGAACGCTACGCAGCGCTCTATGCCGCGCACCTGGGGCAGGGCCATCCCACTTATTTCCTGCCCATGGACCGCTGGCAGGACCCCTGGCTGGACCGGCTCGGCGTGCGCTGGGTGATGACCGGTCCCCACGAGGCGCCGCCGGCGCCCGGGTGGCGTCCCGCCTATGCCGGGCCCGACGCGCGGGTCTTCGAGCGCCCTGGCGCGCTGCCGCTGGCACGCTGGCTGGCGCCCGCCGGGCCGGCGGCCCCCCCACCCGTCGTCGCCAGACGCCAGCCGGGCGCCTGGGACATCTCCTGGCGGTCCGCCGCTCCCGCGGTCGTGGAAGTGTCCGAGGTCTGGGACCGCGGCTGGCACGCCGAGGTGAATGGCCGGCCGGCGCCCGTCGAGCCGGCGGAGGGGGCACTGCTCGGCGTGCGGGTCGGACCTGGGGCCGGCACGCTGCGCTTGAGCTACCGTCCGGCAGGCTTCGCCTGGGGCGCCGCGGTCTCGACGCTCGGCCTGGCCGGAGCTCTCCTGGTCTATCTGTTGGGGAGGAGTCTGCCCGGCACTCCTGGCGAGGGGCGGGCCGGCCTTGGCCAGCCCGGCGCCAAGCCTCGCAAAGGGCAGGGGGACTGAGCATGTCTCCCCGCCGCGCCCTCGCCGTCGTCGTCACCGTGGCCCTGGCAAGCGTCCTCGCCCTTGGGGTGGCGGAAGCCGTGCTGCGCTTGCTGGAGCGCCGCGGCCGCGGCGCCGCGGCACGGCGGACGCGCTATGAAGAGGCCTATGCGGCCAAAGCCTTCCGCAAGGACGGCATCGGCGACGCCGGCTTCCTGGCCGAGAATTTCCGCGGCTACGTCACCAACGAGTACGGGCGGCCCGTCGAGTGGGTCAACAACTCCTCCGGCTTTCGCAGCCGCCGCGATTTCGCCCCGCGGCCGCCGACCGGCACGCTGCGCATCCTCGCTCTGGGCGATTCCTTCCTGGTCGGCCATCGGGTCGGGCAGGACGACACCTTCTGTTTCCTGCTCGAAGGCTGGCTGCGTGCCCGGCGAGGGCGGGACGTCGAAGTCTTGATCGCGGCGGTCGAGCATCCGGTGACCGGTCTTTACTACCTGCAAATCCGGGGGCTGCGCTTCGCCCCCCACATGGTGCTGGTCGGGATCTCAATCGGCGACGACATCGCCCAGGTCTATTTCAATCTCGGTCCGCTCGGCAGGTACCGCTTGCTCGGCGGCGCGGCGAACGGCGTCATCGAGCCCAACCCGGCGGCCGACCACGACGCCCAGGTCGCGGCGCTGCGCGCCCTGCGCCTTCCCGCTGGGTGCCTGGGCCCGCGCGAGAAGGCCTGGGCCGGCAGCACTCCGCCGGGGGCGGCGGCCGCGAACGGCGAGCAGGCAGGGAATGGCGCCGCCGGCAGCGGCTCGCCGGACCGTGCGAGCAATCATCCCCCGTCCCTGCGGCTCGCGGCCCTGGTGCACGCCTGGCTTGCCGACCGCCGGGCGCGCAACGCTCCCCAGGCCGCCACCAGCACTTGGGGCGCCTATCGGGAGCCCGCCCTTTTCGACGGCAATGCGCTCGGTATCTATCTCAAAGAGCCGCCGCCCCCGATCGCCGAAGCCTATCGGCGGCTCGAGCGCGTGCTGCGCGGCTATCGGAGACTGTGCGCCAGGCAGCGCATCCGCCTGGCCGTCGTGATCCTGCCGCAGCGTGCCCAGGTCCAGCCGCCGGACTGGCAAGCGACGGTGAGAGCCTACAGCCTGCGGCCCGACTGCTTCGACCCGCTGACCCCGAACCGCGCGATCCTCGGGATCTGCCGGCGTCTCGGCCTGACCTGCCTCGACCCGACTCCCGCGCTGGCCGAGCTCTACCACGCCTCCGGCGAGTCCCTCTACATGCCCCTCGGCGATGCGCACTGGACCACTCGGGGCCACCGCGCCGTCTTCGAGGCCATCCGCGCCGGCGTCGCCCGCGCCGCAGCCGGCCTGCCGGATGCCGGCGCGGGCACTAGCGTGAGATAGAAGGCCGCGGGAGTCGCCGCACATGCCACGCATCAAGATCAACGGGGTCGACCTGTATTACGAGGCGCATGGCGAGGCTGGCGGCGAGACCATCGTCTTCGCCCATGGGTTGTTGTGGAGCGGCTGGCTGTTCGCCCGCCAGGTTGCGGCGCTTGCCGGACGTTACCGGTGCGTCACCTTCGACTTTCGGGGTCACGGGCGGAGCGCCGTCACCAGGAACGGCTACGACATGGAGAGCCTGGCGGAAGACGCCGCCGCCTTGATCGAGATCCTGGGCTGTTCGCCCTGCCACTTCCTCGGCCTCTCGATGGGCGGCTTCATCGGCATGCGGCTGGCGATCCGGCGCCCCGAGCTCCTACGCTCGCTGCTGCTGCTCAACACCTCCGCCGATCCCGAGCCGGAGGAGAACCTCGGCAGGTATCGCCTGCTCGCCCTCGTCAACCGCTGTCTGGGCACCCGCGCCGTCGCGCGCCCGGTCATGGAGATCCTCTTCGCCAAGAAGTTCCTCGCCGATCCAGCCAGGGCGGCCCTGTGCCACGAGTGCCGCCGGCGCATGATCGCCAATCATCGGATCGGCGTCGCGCGCGCCGTCAAAGGCGTCATCACGCGCCGAGGCATTTACGACCAGCTGGACCGCATCGCCGTGCCCACCCTCATTCTTGCCGGCAGTCAAGACCGTGCCACCGTGCCCGCCAAGTCCGAGCGCATCCACGCGCGGATCGCCGGCTCGACCTTGCGCGTCATCTCCGGCGCCGGCCACACTTCGACCATCGAAGAGCCGGCCGCCGTCAACCAGGCCATCGAGGAGTTCCTGGCGGGCCTGGGCCAGGGCCAGGGGGATGAACGCGGGCGGCTGTAGTTTCCCTGCGGCGGCAGCCGCCCACACAGACGAGCCCTGCCAAGATCGTTAGCTTGGGCGGGTGACCGCTCAGCGGCCGCAACGTGCGAAGGTCGCGGCCACGAGGGCGGCGTTGCTCGGCGCCAGGCTGCAATCCGGCAACCTCAGCGTGTCTTCCAACCCCACTCTCGTGTCGTAGCCCCGGGCGATCGCAACGTCGATCAGCGGCCAGGCGGTCGCGCCGAGGCCATGGAGCAGCCGTGGCAAAAGCACTCCCGCCCGGTCGAGCACCTCCTCGATGCCAGAGAGGTTGCCCAGCGCCGCCTCCGTCGTCGCGCCGCTGGGCTCGAGAAGGATCCGCAGGCATCTGCCGGCAAGGCCGCTCGCCGCCAGGATCTCGGCCGCCTCCGCATCGAAGAGCCCCGCCTCCACCCCCATCCCGCGCTCGACCAGCCGCCGGGCGAGCTCGACCGACCCTTCCTCGCTGAAGTTGACCGAAGCCATGTCCGGCAGCACCGTCCACGCCCCCACCGCTTCCAGCCGCCGCCGCACGTCGCGCAAGATCCACGCCCCGGTGCTGACCCCGATGGCAACCTCACCGACCCGGGCGCGGACCCCATCGACCGTGCGGGCCACCTCGCCGGCGGCCAGGCTCTCGCCGCCATCGGCGCCCCGCACGTGAAGATGAATCGCCCCCGCTCCTGCCGCCACGCACTCCGCCGCGAACCGCGCCATCTCCTCCGGACTCACCGGCAGAGCCGGATGCTCGCCCTTCTTGCGAGTCCCATTTATGGCAGCCTGAATAAGCATCGCCGAGCCTGGACCTCCCCCGTGAGCCTACCTCAGCTCTCTTCCCGCATCCTTGACTCGAAGCCGGCTGAGCTGCTAAAAGCTATCCCCTTCGGGGGACCCCTCGGCCCCTCCCGCCCAGGTAGCTCAGTCGGTAGAGCACATGACTGAAAATCATGGTGTCGGCGGTTCAATTCCGTCCCTGGGCACCACAAGTAAACCTAACAAATAGAACGACTTAAGATGAAAACAAGTTGAGGCTCAATCGCCCGCTTTGGCTTCCTGGGTAACGCATGGGTAACAGATTTTGGGAGCACTCGGGCGGCTGAAACTACTATGGCCGGCTAATCGCCGCCGAAGGCGCCTAGGCAAGAGCGCGAGGGGTCGGCGAGGAGCTGCTGGGGGTCGGAAGATGGGCGGGACCGCTCGCCGCCGCCCGTTCAGTGCTTCTCTTTGAAGTCCGCAAGCGGTCCGGTGACGAATTGGCTGGGCTTCCAGCCGGAAATCAGCTTGTCCAGCAGCAGGTCGTCGGCCGCCGTGAGAGCTACGGTTGTCACCGCCCCGGCCAGCGGATTCGTGAGCGCGCGTCTGGGATCTCGGTTCAGGCGAGACCGTCAAGTCTCTCGAGGGACACTCGGGTGTGGTCAACGCAGTGGCTGTGATGCCGGACGGCCGTGTCGTTGTTGCCTCTCATGACCACTTCCCACCTTCGGGCACCCTGCGCGTCTGGGATCTCGCCTCAGGCCAGATTCTCGAGTCTTTGAACCGAGACGACGCGGTCCTCGGACAGTGCTGCCACGGCACGGACCCTGCGCGAATCTTCTACAAAGGTCTTTACGGTCTCGCCCACGGCCAGGTCCCACACGCGCAGGGTGCCGTCATCGGATGCAGAGACGACGCGGCCGTCGGGTAACACCGCCAACGCGTTGATCGCGCGCGAGTGCCCTGCCAGCGTCTTGACTAGCTGGCCCGAGGCCAAGTCCCAGACGCGCAGCGTGGCGTCAGCGGTGGCCGAGACGACGCGGCTGCCGGGCAGCGGCGCCACCGCGTCAACCCAGCCAGAGTGTCCTTCGATGATCCGGACTAGCGGCCCACCCGGTGGGGTGAGGCTTGCCGTAAGCGGGCGGAGCCACTGACCCTTCCGGTGTCGTGCTCGTTCCAGAAGGGCCGCGATGCTGGCCTCAGGACGGCTGAGAAGGCGGCCAAGGAGTTGGCCCGCCAGCTCCTCCGGTCGCTGGCTCAAGATGTGGGATCCGAGACGCAGAGCGCCGTGGACCAGGCTGACCTCGGGGTCGCTGGGCACAGTCTGGCAGTCTGCGAGGAGAGCATTGATATCCGTCGCGACCAGCTTGGCCTCGATCCAGCGGTAATCGAGTAGAAGCCGCCGCAGCTCAGCCTGATGCCCTGCAGCGCGCAGATGGAGCGGGAGCCGCTCGAAGAAGTAGCCGTCGTCCCGGGCGCGGTGGAAGCCGTCGGGATAGCTAGTGGCCCAGGCATTGACCAGGCGTGCGTGAAGCGCGCGCAGATCACCTGCCTCGTGTCGAACGTAGGCGGCCTGGAGGCCGTGCAGGCGCAGCCTGCCGTCGCCGTCTCGCTGTGCGAGCGAGCGCGCCACGAGCTTGGCACAGAGATCGTGGATGTCGAGGGGCTCGAGCCCCGCAAGCGCCCAGAGAATCTCGAGCATCGACTCGGGCACGGAAACCCCCTCTGGGATGACGGCGAGCTCGAGGTAGCGCTCCCGCTCTCCCGGCTCAAGGGCTTGGACGCTGACGGCGATGGCGCCCAGCAAGTCCGGGTAGGGGTAGTCTGGAAAGCTGCGCCGGAGCTTGTCGAGCTCGGCGCGCCTAAGCCGAGCGAGGGCGTCGTCCCACCCACCGGGCCGGTGACGGACCATAGCGCCGATCACGGTAAGAGCAAGCGGCAGGTAGCCGCACTCGCGGGCAACCTCGTGCGCAACTCCGGGGAGCTCCTGCACGTTCTGGCTTGCCCAATCCGCAAGGAGGATCTGCGCCTGCTCGGGAGAGAACACCTCGACGTTGTACTCCGTTGCTCCCAAGGCGACCAGAACGTCGGCATCGCGGGTGGTGAGGAGCAGGCGCGAGTCCCGGCCGAGGAGGTCGAAGGCGGCGCCAGGGTCGGGTGTCCAGACGTCGTCGAGGACTAAGAGCACGGTCTTGCTGGCAAAGGCGCGCGAGAGGAGTAACTTGCCGTGGCCGGGAGAGTCGATGACGGGCCGGGGCTCGCCCGCTGCCACGGCAAGATCAACCTGGAGGCGAACGAGATCGGGCTGCTGGCCCACCGCCAGCCAGAAGATCCCATCTGGGAATCGCGCGATCACTCTCGAGTCCTGAGCCACGGCGGCGGCGAGGACGCTCTTGCCGATGCCCCCATCCCCTGGATACCGACGGGCTGGGCAACGCCGACGTTGCCCACGCGGGCAGCGGCGTTGGCGAGGAGCCTCCGCCTCAGGACGGCCACGTCATCCGGGCGAGGAAGGAAGTGCGGCGGCAGGCGCGGCACGGCGGTGACGCCGCGTGAGGTCGAGGACTGAAGTAGGCGATTTGAAGATGCGGGCGGCGCGTCGAGGTGGCGCAGGCGCTCGAGGATGCGATCGGCGATCAGCTGGGGGCCGAGCCGCTGTGCGTCGAGGTAGCCGTCTAGTACTACTGTGTCATAAAATCACCCTGTCTCGAGGTGACCACACCACGGACAGTGCGGGAGGCAAACCACGAGAGTCCGTGCCTGGCGCCATCTCAAAGTCGCAATCGAAGCAGGGTTGTGGCGCTCAGGTCGCCGGCGATCCCCGAGGGCGGAAATCTTTGGGTAGGCGAGCCGGACGGAGGAAGGCAAGAGGCGCTGGGGGGGAAAGCCGAGCTCGCTCGGCCGCCAGGAATGCGTAGGCGGCGAT
>DASZZM010000058.1:0-1547 GCA_035544895.1 Thermoanaerobaculia bacterium | reverse complement strand
GGCTTACCAAGATTCATAATTCGATACTGAGGGAATCTTTTCCCGTCCAGGCACGGATAGAGAGGGTAAGGAGGACCCTACCGTGTCTGAAGACTGGGCGACAGGAGAGATCGCGGGCGCCAAGATCCCGGATCAGCGGCGCGTCACAAGTCTGATCCGGATCTGCGACGCCCTGGCGGAGCATCCCGAGCTTTCGTTGACCGCAGCGTGCGGGCCGGCCGTCCGGCAGGCGGCGCACCGCATCTTCGAGCACGAGGAGACGACGGTGCCGGGCCTCCTCGAGGGGCATTACCAAGAGACCACGAGGCGGTGTGAGGGCCGGCCGTTGGTCCTGATTCCCCAAGACACCACGGTGTTCGTCTACAAGCAGAACCAGATCGTCGGCTTGGCGCGCCTCAACCACCTGGCCAAGGTCCGCGGCCTCTTGGGTCATTCCGCCCTGGTGCTCACGCCGGAAGGGACGCCCCTGGGGCTGTGGCACGTGGACCTCTGGGGGGAAGACGCGGAGCACCCGCAGACGCCGGCCCAGGCGCGACGGCGCACCTGGGAGGAACGCGAGAGCTACAAATGGTACGAGGGCTTGGAAGCGGTGGCGGAACGGTTGCCCCCGGGGACCACCGGGCTGCTGATCCAGGACCGGGAGGCGGACCTCTTCGACTTTCTCGCGGCTCCGCGCCCGGAAGCGCTCCACCTCCTGGTGCGGGCGTCCGCGGATCGGAAGGTGGAGTATGAGCGCTGTGGGCCGCGGGGAGACCCCGAGCCCCAGGTTCCCTCTCCCGCGGGGGAGAGCGGGACCGAGCGCGGCAAGCTGTTTGCCGTAGCGGCCAGCGCACCCCTGGTAGGGATCTGCGCGGTGCGGGTGGCGCGGCGTTCCAGCCGCCATGGGAAACCGTCGCAACCGGAGCGGGAGGCGCAGGTGGCGGTACGGCTGACCGAAGTGCGACTGCAGCGGCCCCGGACGAGGGCGGACGGGACGCCGCGGACCCCGGCCGAGCGGGAGGTGCGCCTGTGGGTGGTCGCAGCGCGGGAGGAGGACGCCCCGGCGGGCGTGGAGCCCCTGAATTGGGTGCTGTTGAGCACGCTGCCGGTGGAAGACGGGGAGGCCGCCTGCACGATGCTGCGGCACTATGCCAAGCGCTGGGTAATCGAGCGGTTGCACTACACGCTCAAGTCGGGGCTGGGAGCGGAGCGGCTGCAGATCGACGACGCGGTGTCGCTCGGACACGCACTGGCGCTTTACTATGTGGTGGCGTGGCGACTGATGCACCTCACGCTGGCCGTGCGGCAGGACCCAGAGATGCCGGCGGGGGAGCTTTTCTCCGAGGGGGAAATCACCGTGCTGCGCCTGGTCACCAAGAGACGCGTCGAGACGGCGCGAGAGGCGGTGACGGCGGTGGGTTGTCTGGGCGGATACGCGCCCTGGAAAGGAGCGCCACCGCCCGGGCCCAAGACGTTGTGGCATGGTTTGCAACGGCTCGATGCGATGATGATCGGCTGGCGATTGCGACCGGAAGAACTACGGCCGGACTTATGATCCTTGGTAAGCC
>DASZZM010000057.1:0-21815 GCA_035544895.1 Thermoanaerobaculia bacterium | reverse complement strand
TGAACACGTCGAGCAGGACGTAGAGGTAGTAGTAGACCCACTTGGCGGGGCCGAGCAGCTTGGTGATGTCCCAGCACCAGAGCTGGTTGGGCGCGGTGGCGAGCAGCTGGGGCTTGGCATAGAGCGGGCGGCGCAGTTGGGCGCGGCGCTCGCGGATCTCGGCGGCATCCCCGAGGATCCGGTACATCGTGCGCGAGGAGCACAGATAGGTGCCCTCCTCGAGGAGCGTTGCCTGCACCTGCGCCGGGGCGCGGTCGATGAACCGCTCGGAGTGCAGGATATCGAGCACCCCTTGGCGCTCGGCGGGAGCGAGAGCGCGCGGCGAGCGACGCCGCTCGCGGCGCGCCGGGGACGCCGACGGCCTGCCCCGGCGATACCACGACGCGCGGGCGACCCCGCAGGCACGACAGGCCGCGGCGGCACCGACGCTCGGGGCGAGCTCAGCGGCAGCTGTCATCCGTCGTTCTCGTTGAGCTGCGCGCTCGGCAGGGCGATCCCCAGGAGGGCGGAGAGTTTTTTTTGGACCTCGATGATGGCCTCGGTCTGCTCGAGGCACCGCTTGAGGCGGGCACACTCGCGCTCGAGTTGCTCGACGCGGCGCCGCTCTACGGGCTCAGGCTTGCGGCCGCGCTGGCGTTCCCGCAGACCCGCCAGGGCCTCGCGCCGCCAGACGGCCAGGTGCGAGGAGTACAACCCCTCGCGCCGCAGCAGCGCGCCGACTTCACCCTTGCCCTTGCAGCGTTCGGCGGCCTCGACGATCTTCAGTTTGTACTCCGCCGAGAAGCGCCGTCGACGTGGTCGGGCCGAGACCTCCGTCGCCCTCACCACCCCCGGCAGCGGCGCCGAGGCGGCACCAGCTCCGGGCGCTTCCACCCTCCCCTGCCCCCCAGCGCCCTGCGCTGGTGCCGCCTCGCCCTGGGGTCTGCCTTCCACCGTCTCTGCGGTCATCGCTCGATCTCTCCCCGCCCTCTACAGTAATTTCGGGGGTACCAGGCGTCTCACCCCATGTTGGCACAGAGGGACCTGGCAACCCGTCAATGGCGGCCTCGGGCCCTACACTGCGGGACCCTTCAGAATCGTCCATCACACGACCGAGGGAACCACGTATGAGGGTGCGCTGGAAGCGTACCGCCAAGGACGAGGCGATCTTCACTTTACGGTCGACGGCGCACAGATCTATCAGCACATTGACACAAGCGAGACCGCCCGTTCATTACGCCACCCCGCCGGCCAGCTGGAGACGAATCGCCACTCCGCGGTGCAGATCGAGATCGTCGGCTTTGCTGGCTCCCCCAAAGATCCGGCAGCACTGACCAGCGTGGCGCGTCTCTGCCGCTGGATCGAGGCGACACACGAAGTGCCGCAGCGCTGGCCAAATGGCCCGCCGAGGTTCTCGACCAACAACCAGGACCCCGGTGGACACAACCGCGACCCTTTGACCTGGGACACGCAGGGCGGACACTATGGCCACAGCCAGGTTCCGGGCAATACCCACTGGGACCCCGGCTACGTTGCGGCCGAGGTTGTAGTCGTCACGCCCCAAGAACCTTGAAACCGAGGACGCTCACTTCCCGCGGAGACTGGCCGCAGGCGGGTACGATGTCCCCAAGAGCATCTGGCGCCCCTCGACGCGCGAGAGCGGTCGGAGTTTACCTTCTGCGGCTATTTGAAGTAGCCGTTTACATCGATGACCAGATGGACGGTGCCCGGCACCTGGGCGGTGGCGGTGGCGCTACCCAGCGGGTTGCCGCTGAGCGAGACGACGGCGTTGTTGGCCCGCGTCTGGCCGGCGTTAAAGGCCACGATCGGGGTGCCGGTGACGACATTGGCCGGAGCTACCTGCGCCGCTGTCGCTCCACAGCACGTTGCCGCTCATCGAGTCGAGGGCCCGGACCCCGGTGCTCCCCGCGTAGTAGACGATGCCGTTGGCCACCACCGGCGAGGCGCCGCCGTTGCCGCTCTTGCTCCACTGCGGGAAGATCGTCGGGTTGCCCGCGGCGTCCACCCAGAGCTGCATTGCGGAGATCCCGGTGTCGTTGGCGGTAAAGAAAGCGGCGCGCCGTCGCCGGCGGCCTTTGCAAACTGCTTGCCTGAAGGAATGGCCTCGGCGAGAGAGAGAGAGCTTGGCCGCGGCTCGCCTCTCCGGGGCAGCCGAAGCAAAAACCCCGAATCGCCCAGAGGAATGGTTCAGATGACTGGATCGACGCGCAGAGATCTTCGGGCGCGCCACCGGCGCTGCTGTTCGCCCCGATCACGTTCTTCTCACCGTGAGACAGCTCTCCCCCGCGGTTGAGGGGCTGCACGCGGATTGCGGCTCGCGTCAGCGACCCGACGCCGGCGCCGGGCGGCCTGACTTAGGCGCGCAAGGGCACCGGTCCTCGGCGAGAACATAGTTGATGTTGAAGGCTCCAGCCACGATCCCGGTGACTCTGCGGCTCAGGCGATTCGGGGTGCCTCCCGACGTCACGATTTTCTGATCGTTGCCGCCATCCACGCGGATGATCGAAGGGGTCAGGTTCTGCACGCGTAGCTCCATCGGATCCGTCGTTCCCGAGACCCAGAGCTCCATCTCCGTCGTGCCGCCTTTGCGCAGCACAGAGGCGTCGATCTTGCCGCCGATCGTAACAACCGTGAATTGAGCGTGGCTCGCACTCGGGTATCCCGCGGCGACGGCGCCGGCGACCTCGTGGGGCCCGGTTGCAGTGGTCGTGCTGGTCGGGAGCAGCACGGTGCGCAAGGAAGCGGTCGACGGGTACGCGCTCCGGCCATCGACAGTGATCCCTTCCCACGCCCGCGCGCTCGGGAAGTAACCGCACACGCAGGCCGGCCCGCCCGCCAGGACATGGCGGGTCGCCGCCGTGATGCGCGGTCCCTGCTCGGCAGGGCCCGGCGGGACGACATGGACGGCAGGCGTCTCGGGGACGTCGACAAGCGTCTTGCCGCTGGCGTCCTTGATTGTCGCGGAAAGCGGAGTGCCGGGCTTCAGGTCCTTTGGCAGACCGATCTCGATATAGAGGCCCTCGGCCGTCCGCTTCGCGTAGTTCGACCTCGATTCGAAAAAGGACTTCTCGGTAGCTCCGGGTTTCGCGGCGGCGATCCGGGCCTTGATATTCCGGATGGCGCTCATGGCGACGTCATGGCGGCTTCTCAGCGCTGAGGGATCCCTGCCCACCGCCACCGTCGCATACCGCCCCGGCCCCGGGCTCCCCGCGGCTCGCTGTGGATTCGTGGCCCGGGGTTCCGCTCCCGCGACGAGCACGACGCAGCCATTGGCTGCCAAGCCTGCCGCACCTGGCCTGCTCGGCATCAGGCCGATCCGCCGCTCCGCTCGGCCGTCCGGCGAAGTGATCGCGAACCACTTGGCGGCGGCGGCGGTCTCGACCCGCCGGACCTGGTACGCCTTCAGGCCGGGCTCGTCGATCGGGACCCCCGCGGCGCCGGCCGGCTGCGGCAGGTCCATCGCGTCGACGGCATACACCGATCCCTGGAGGCTCGGAGTGGCAGCGCCGCTGGACTCTACGGTCTTGGCGACGACGTCGACGTCGTACACCGATCTCGGCGAGCTCGGGTCGCGCATCCGGTTGTTCGTGATGTTGCTCTTGGACCTGACCACTGCGGTCCCCTGCGGTTCCGGTGCCGGTGGCGGAGAGCCCGGGTCGCGCATCCGGTTGTTCGTAATATTGCTCTTGGACCTGACCACCCCGGTCTCCTGAGGTTCCGGTGCCGGCGGCGGAGAGCTCGGGTCGCGCGTCCGGTTATTCGTAATATTGCTCTTGGACTTGACCACCGCGGTTTCCTGAGGTTCCGGCAGGCCGCCACAGGCGTCGTTTTCACTTGCCAGCACCGCTGCCAGCGCCCCAAGACTTTCAGGGCCCGGCCTTGCGGCAGGGTCAGCGGGAGGCGTCAGAGCCACTGCTTGGCCCTCAGGCGGCGGGTCGGTGTCCACAACCACTCCGGCGAGCGAGAACGTACCGCCGGGCGGCAGCTTGGTCTCGTCGAGGACTTGGAGTTGGATCGTTTCGCCGGGCTCGACCTCCGGTGGCAGGTCCGAGACGATTCCGCTTAGGGTGTGGCCGACCTCCGACGCCAGGGCGGGTTGGGCCGCTGCCTGACCGGCAAGGAGGAGCAGGAGCTGCGCGGCAACGGCAGACACGAATCGCATTGGGGTCTCTCCCTTTCCGAGCTGAGCAAGGTCGGCAAGCTCATGGTACCACCGCCCGCGCGCGCAAGGGAGAGAGCTTGGCATAGACTCTCCGACGCGGCTCGCCTCTCCGGGCCGGCGGCCGGCCGAATCGAAACGCCAAATCGCCCAGCGGATGGGTTCAGAGGATGGGTCAAATGACGGAATCGACGCGCAGAGCTCTCCAGGCGGCGCCACCGGCGCTGCTGTTCGCCCTGATCACGCTCTTCTCGCCGGCGGCTTCCGGCCAGCCGGCCGGCAAGCCCGAAGGCGTCGCGCTTCCCGCCGGGGTCGAGCAGGTCAACTCGATCGAAGGCATCACCGAGTACCGCCTCGCCAATGGCCTCCGGGTGCTCCTCTTCCCGGACCCGAGCCGCCCTACCGTGACCGTCAACGTCACCTACCTCGTCGGCTCCCGCTTCGAGTCCTACGGCGAGACCGGGATGGCGCACCTGCTCGAGCACATGGTGTTCAAGGGCACGCCCAAGCATCCGAACATCCCGCAGGAGCTGACCGCGCACGGCGCCGAGCCCAACGGCTCGACCACCGATGATCGGACCAACTACTTCGAGGTCTTCGCGGCGACCGACGAGAATCTCGACTGGGCCCTCGACCTCGAAGCCGACCGGATGGTGCACAGCTTCATCGCCAAGAAGGATCTCGACTCCGAGATGACGGTGGTGCGCAACGAGTACGAGATGGGAGAGAACAACCCGGCCGCCGTAACCATCCAGAGGACGACCGAGGCGGCCTTCCTCTGGCACAACTACGGACACCCCACGATCGGCGCCCGCTCGGATATCGAGAACGTCCCGATCGAACGCCTGCAGGCCTTCTACCGCAAGTTCTACCAGCCTGACAACGCCGTCCTGCTGGTGGCGGGCAAGTTCGATCCCGCCCGGACGCTGGGTCTGATCGCCCGCAAGTTCGGTCCGCTCGCACGGCCGGAGAGGACGCTGCCGGCGATCTACACCGTCGAGCCGACCCAGGACGGAGAGCGCCAGGTCACGGTGCGCCGGGTGGGCGACGCCCAGCTCGTCGTCGCCGCCTATCACATCCCGGCCGGCGCCCACCCGGACTCCGCGGCGGTCACCGTTCTGACCCGGGTGCTCGGCGACCGCGCGGCCGGGCGCTTGCGCAAGGCGCTGGTGGAAACCGGCAAGGCCGCCGACATCTTCGCCTTCGACCGCGAGCTCCACGACCCGGGACTCGCCTTCTTCGGCGCGCGGGTGCGCAAGGACGGCGCGCTCGAGCCGGCCCGGCAGGCCCTCCTCGACACCGTCGAGGCACCGCATTTCGCCCCGGTGACCGGCGACGAGGTCGAGCGGGCGAGCGCCGCGCTGCTCAAGGAGATCGACGTCACCCTCCACTCCTCGACCGACCTCGGTCTCGAGCTCAGCGAATGGCTCGCTCAGGGCGACTGGCGCCTGTTCTTCCTCCAGCGCGACCGCATCGGCAAGGTTACGCCCGCCGACGTGCAGCGCGTCGCGGCGTCCTATCTCAAGCCCACCAACCGCACGGTTGGCCTGTTCATCCCGGAGGGCAAGCCGGAGCGCGCCGAGATCCCGGCGCGGCCGGACACGGCCGCCCTGCTCGCCGGCTACAAGGGGCAGACCGCGCTGGCCGAGGGTGAGGCGTTCGACGCCTCGCCCGCCAACATCCTCGCGCGCACCACCATCTCCGAGCTTCCCGGGGGCCTGAAGCTCGCGCTGCTGCCCAAGAAGACCCGCGGCGAATCGGTCGCCGTCCACCTGTCGCTGCACTTGGGTGACGAGGCCGGCCTCCAGAACCAGGCCACCGCCGGGGGCTTTGCGGCGGACATGCTGATGCGCGGCAGCCGGCGCCACACGCGCAAGCAGATCGAGGACGAGCTCGCCAAGCTCAAGGCGGAAGTCAGGATCGGCGGCAGCGCGGAGCAGGTCGGAGTCTCGATCCAGACCGTGCGCGCCAACCTCCCGGCGGTCCTCAGGCTGGTCGCCGAGGTCTTGCGCGAGCCGGCTTTCCCGGCCGACGAGCTCGAGCAGCTCCGCCAGCAGCAGCTCGTGCGCCTCGAGGCGCTGCGCAGCGATCCGCAGGCGGTCGCCGTAACCAGCTACCGCCGCCACGTCGCGCCCCGCCCGAAAGGCCACCCGCAATACGTCATGACCCTCGAAGAGAGGGCCGCGGCGGTCAAGGCGCTCACCCGTGAAGAGGTCACCAACTTCTACGCGCGCTTCTACGGCGCCTCGAGAGCCGAGCTCGCGGCGGTCGGAGACTTCGCGCCCAAGGAGTTGGAAGGCCTGGTCCGCGAGATCCTGGGCTCGTGGAAGAGCCCCAGCCCCTACCAGCGGATCGCCGACACCTACGCGGCGACGCCTCCGGCCCGCGAGTCCTTCGAGACCCCGGACAAGGCGAGCGCCGTCCTGATCGCCGGGCTGAGGATGCCGCTGCGCGACGACGACCCGGACTTTCCGGCGCTCGAGCTTGCCAACGAGATCCTGGGCGGCGGCTTCCTCAACTCACGCCTGGCAACCCGCATCCGGCAGAAGGACGGCCTGAGCTACGGCATCGGTTCGGTGCTCAGCGCCAGCGCGCTCGACAAGGTGGGCGACTTCATGACCTTCGCCGCCTTCGCGCCGCAGAACGCCGCGAAGCTCGAGGCTGATCTCCACGAGGAGGTCGACAGGGCCGTCAAGGCCGGCTTCACCGCCGAGGAGGTCGCGGCCGCCAAGACCGGCTTCCTGCAGCAGCGCCAGCTCCAGCGCGCCGAGGACCTCCAGCTCGCCGGCACGCTCGCCCACTACCTCTTCACCGGCCGGACCTTCCAGTGGGACTCCGACTTCGAGCACAGGGTCGCCGCTCTCGACGCGGGCGAGCTCGGCACCGCCCTGCGCCGCCAGCTCGATCCCGCCAAGCTCGTCATCGTCCGGGCCGGCGACTTCGCCCACGCCGCGGCAACGCCCGGCAAATCCAACTGACGCCGGACGCGGGCCCTGTCTACCGGGCTCTCTGCGCCTACTAACAGACGTCGTAGCAATCGAATCGAGGGTCAGCCAGGCAGCAGCGGCTCACCGGCGACGCCAGCAACAACATCGGTGGGACCTGTCAGATCTTCGCTGCCTGCGATCTCACCAACTGCTGCCACTGCCAGTGAGCCTGGCGGTTGGGAAGCGCCACGCCGATGAGCAACACGAGTTGCTCATCGGGGAGGACGGTTGCCGTTATCCATGTCGGACACGATCAACCAGCGCCCGTCGGCACCCTTGCGTAGGGTCAGCGTGAACTTTCCTATGTCCGGTTGGCCGTACTGGCGCGCAAACCCGCCGATGATGTAACCGACCGAGCCCTCTGTCGCGCAGGCGAAGGCGCGCAGCACGAGCGGACCGCCGGGACCTTTGTAGTACCGCTGGATCGCGGCGCGGCCGCGGACGGCTGGCCCTCCGTTGGGGAGCACGAAGCCATCCTCGTCGAAGAGCCGGGCGAGCGCGGCTCCATCGCCGGCTCGCCAGGCAGCTTCGTAGTCGGACAGCACGCGCGCCAGCTCCCCCGCCAGCTCGACGCTCGGCTGCTGCGGCGCCTCCGGGGTCTGTTGCAAATCTCGCGGCGGTTGCGCCCCCGCAACCACCGCCCAGAGCATCGTGCCGATCGCGAGCACCGGTCTGCGCATATTCGTCTCCTTGTGTGCTCAGAACCGACCGGTCAGCATCGTCGAGCGGGGGAGGATGACCGTGTTGACGAGGATGATGCTCTCGTGATGCACGGTCTTGTCCGGGAGAGCCCACTTAAAGGCCGGTCCGAGGAACGGCAAGCGGTGTGACGCCCGCTGGCGGTTATGACGTTCAGGTGCGCCGCCCGGTCATACCACTTGGCTGCCTCCTGCTCATCCTTGGCGACTCCCCGCCCCGCGGCGTACATCTGCCCCAGCCCCATCTGCCCCCAACGGATCGTTCTGGGCGGCCGCGCGCCGCGAGCAGGATGCCGCGGATCGTCAATGAGCTTTTTATTAACGAATCCTTATTGCCCGTTGGCAGGTCTGCTCTTGACCCAAGTCGCCAAGTCCACCCAAGTACCCGCGCCATCACAGTTGGCAGTGCAGACCTCGAATTTGTAGATGGGATGTACCTCCCACAACGAAGACCGTGATGGATTGCTTCTCACCCTGCCATTGTTCGCGCACGGGAGGTGGCTCGAGTCGAAGAGCAGATGACCGGTCGCACGCACGGGAGTGCCTGTCTTGGCTAGTAGATTTACGTTGTCAGCCGTCCAGTCGGAAGGGCGATGATGGGGACTCATTTCAGCGACGACGCTCTTGCATTCATCTCGCTGATCCGCCGTCTCCACCAGGGATATGTGGATGTCATGGTTCAGCTTATCATCGCTGATGTTTTTGCCGCAATTGACGCTCTCACCCCCCTCCTGACGGGCGATCAAGACAAACCCATTGAGTACCACCAGATTACCCTCCCCCATCTGCTGCAATGGGGCGCGATCCGTCGTCGGGCCGGCCTTCCTCGTCCCTATACCCTCGTCACCAAAGTTTATGTTCTTCTTGTTTTCTACCTGCGCCTGGAGCTGGTTCAGTTTTTCGAAGGTCATGGGGGCGGGATCGCCGGACGCGCAAAAATCATTTTTCTGCGTGTTTTGCGCGGCCTCTTTTCCGCCGCTTCCTTGGACCGCGCATGAAGAATCTATGGCCGTTGCTTCCCCGGCCGGAAAAGACGGGCTGGTGCAGCTCTGGTTGAAGCCCTGCGCCAACACAGGAGCGCACGTGAAGGCAAAGAAGGTTAATGCCGTTAAGCGTATTCCCACTCTTTTCATGACGGATTCTCCTCGTAACCAAAGGACGCCTGTTGTCGGAGTGCCCCTAGTCACATGAATGATTGAGCTTCATGTGTTATTCTGTATTGGCGCCCGGTACGTGTCAAGGCCGTAGACGTCTTGATATATGGGCATTTCTTTATAACAGACAACGGGCCACCCGCGGCAACGCCTCGCTACTTTCTCTCGCCCTCAAACAGGGCATGGTGCCAGCAGACCGGACGAGGAGCAAGATTCTCGGCGCCACGGCGGGGGCAGATCACGCGGAAGCGGAGCGCTAGGCGCGAGCTGGCGCGCTCCCCCCAGTCCCGCCGCCTTGGGCCCAGAAGTCCCCGGAGGTGAGGACCGGAATGATCTCGAAGTCCACCAGGTCATCCCAGCGGCTGATCCAGGCGTCCAGCGATGCCGGATGCGCCGCCTCCATGACCTGAAAACAGCGCGCGCCTACCGGATCCACCCAGCTCGCGTGATATCGGACGCCTTCGGGCAGCATGCGACCACAACGCTCGAAGCGTTCGCCGATGGACTTTCCGTCGCGCTGTTTGAAGCGTTCGATCACCATGAACAGCATGCCTGCCCTCCCTGCTCCATCAGTGACCCGACATCATGACATTGGCGATCGGCAGCGAGAGCAAGCGCGGCGACAGACGCCCGGCCAGAGCGACGATCTTGTTGGGCAGACCGGTGATCACCACGCGGCGGCCGGCTTTGAGGCCCCGGTACCCGATCCGGGCCACCGCCGCCGAGCTCATGACCGGGATCAGGCGGCTCCTGAAAAGGCCGCTGTCGCCGGCTTTCGCCACGCGTGAAAACTCGGTGGAGGTCGCGCCGGGGCAGAGGGTCGTGACGGTGACTCCGCTGCCGCGCAGCTCGTAGGCGATCGCTTCGCCGAGGCTGAGCACGTAGGCCTTTGCTGGCGCAGTAGACGGCCATCTGCGGCCCGGGCTGAAAGCCGGCGGTCGAGGCCACGAGCATCACGCGGCCCCGGCGCCGGGCGACCATGCCGGGTAGGATCAGGCGGGTCAGCTCGGTGAGCGCCACGATGTTGACCTGCAAGATCTCAGCGTTGCGCACGGGGTCCGATTCGTCGAACCGGCCGTTGGCCCCCAGACCGGCATTGTTGATCAGCACGTCGATGCTCAGGCCGCGGCCGGCGATCTCGTTCGCCAGGGCGGCGGCGGCACCAGGCTTCGCAAGGTCGGCGGCAATGACGGTGGCGCTTGCGCCGTGGCTTGCGAGCTCATGGGCGAGCGCCTCCATCGGCTCGACCCGGCGCGCCGCGAGCACCAGGTCGTGGCCGTCTCGCGACGCTTCACGGGCAAGGTCCGCGCCGATGCCGCTCGAGGCACCGGTGACCAGGGCCAGGGGACGACGGGTACTGGTCATCGATTCTCCTTCACCGGTTCGCCGGCGCACTGCGCCAGGCCGGGCCTCGTGGTCTCGGTCTCCGGGACTGGCGACGAGCAACTCTAGCGCCTGCCGGCCGTATCTGGAAAAAACCTGGTCGCGCGGGGAGGCGACGGGGACGTGGCACCCCTGAAAGACCTCGTCTAGCGAGGATCTCGGGCATGAACCTGCGCGTGAAAGCAGCGACCCTTTCTTGCCTCGTCGGAGCGCTGTGCGGAGGCGCCGCCGGCGCGGCCGTCCAGGAGCTACCGCGGGACCGAGGACATGGTGATCGCAATGGCGCTAAACCTCGAGCCGGGCGGCTTGAAGCCGGCAGAGGCGCTCGCGAATCTCTTTCACGCGGCCCCGTAGATCGAGAGGAGAATAAACGATGCCGGTGAGAGCCAAGAAAGCCACGAGACGCGATAGCACGGCAAAGGGCAGAAAGAGGAGCCTCTTCCGCGAGCTCATGTCGGGCGTCGAGGCGATGGGTGAACACCGCGAGGGGCGCCTCACCTTGCGGACCCAGCCACCCCATCTACCATGCTCGTTAGGAGAAACGTGATGAACCGGAGAACCTTCGGCAAGCTCTGGATGTCTGCAGCGGCCGCGGTGGCTGCACCTGCCCTCACGGCACGCGCCATCGCGGTAGGCAACGACGCCGGGAGCGGCATCCCTACCAGCGCAGAGACGCAGGCCACGGCAGCGCCCGCGCCTGTCGCGGACGACGGCCAGCTGCGCTCGGAGTTTCTGCTTGAACTCGTCATTGAGAGGGGTCCGGCGAATAGCGTCGGATCGCTCGGTGTAAGCCGGATTGTCGTCCCAGTTGCAGGCGGGACCTTTGAGGGCCCCAAGCTCAAGGGAACGATCGTGGCTCCGAGCGGCGACTGGATCGTCGCGCGACCGGATGGATCGAGCGTCCTCGACCTCCGGGTTGTGCTTCAGACAGAGGACTCCCAGAAGATCTACATGACGGCCCGCGGCGTCGCCTTCACGCAGCCCAGCGGGGCGCTCTACGCGCGCAACCAACCTGTGTTCGAAACCGGCGCGGCAAAGTACCTCTGGCTAAACAACGTTGTGGCGGTCGGCGTGTATCGACCGGTGCCTGGGAAGGTGACATACCGCATCTACTCAGTTCTCTAGCAGGAGGCCTCGTGCAGGGCCTTGACAACCTCCCCCACGACTTTCCCGGGCCCTGAGCTGGTGAAGCCGTCCACGCTCGGGTTCCATGCGTAGGCGAGCTCCGGCTCGGGCGTGCCGTCGGTGTACGTGAACCAGTTGCGCGCGCCGATGAGGTCGAGGTCCGTCGTGCCCGGGGGTGCCTTGGCCTGCGGCGGGATCTGCTGCAAGGAGCAGACGCTGCCGTCGGTGAGCGTCGGTAGGAGCAGCGTCCCGAACTCCCAGCGGCCGAGGCCCACGCGCCACTCGGCAAAGTCGGCCGCTTTCATCTGGAGCGGCAGCCGAGGCACGCGATCGTAGTGGAACAGCGCGCCCGAGAGGTCGTACTGGCCGCTGACTTACTGGTGGGCCGTCGGGGGATCGAACCCCGGACCTTCGGATTAAAAGTCTCGACCTGCGTTGATTCTGGGTGTTACTCGGCGGCGCGTAGCGTCATTATTTTCAAGTATTTAAGCTACATTTCAGCTTACGCTGAGTAGCTCGGATAGACACCGGTTTACGTCTCGAAGTGTGACACGAGTGCAACTTGCCGGGACCTTTAGCGCGCGACATCGAGAACGACGGCGGACCTCGTCGCCTCGTTACTCATCTAGGCCACCGTTCAAACGCCGGCGCACTTCGGCGCTCGAGAGACCTCCCTCCTTGGTCTGGCGTGCTCGAGATCTCTCGATGAGGTCCAGGAATTCAGGATCGGTGCTCAATACAACCGTCTCCAGGTCGGTGTTGTCCAGAAGGACGAGAGCTGCAACCGGTCGTCCCGCGTCCGTGACCACGACCGGACCCGCATCTGCCTGCCGTATGTAGGTCGCCAGAGACTCGGTCGCATCGGTCACCTCGACTCGCTTCACCGTCATATCTCGAACTCCTTCCTGCCGATCCGGACCCGACGATGCCATCGTCAAATGACTGCTTTTCGCCAGCATGCTCCGCCTTGCCTGGCCTCGCTAAGCGGCAAGCTTTACGTTGTTGAGGTCTACCTATCCTACAAAACGCCTACTTTTCACGCAAGCGCAGCAAGGCCGCCGCCGCCCGCGCAGCCGGCGGCGTCCCGCGGCGGCGAACCGGGTCGCGCCAGCGAGCGGCCCGCCGCTGATCCGCGGAGCGGCCGCGTTCCTGGTCAGGCCAGTTTAGCCGGTTTGTCCTGAATTCGGCCGCCACGGCAACAAGGGTAGTAGAGGCTAAAGTGCTGAGACGACTAACAGCAGGCTCTCGCTGAACCAGCCTGGAGGAGAGAGGGTGGCGGCAAAGTTGCGGACTATCGATGTGTCGGGCGAGCCCGACGGAAGCGTCTTTGCCGAGCTCAAGCGCCGTGTCCAGGAAAACGGGCTGCTCGAGAAGAATCCGCCCTACTATGTCTCGAAGCTTGTGCAGGCCCTGGTGCTGATCGGCCTCGCGGCGAGTGCCTTGCTGCTCAGCGAACGCCTCTGGCTGCAGGTCCTGGCGGCGGTTCTACTGGCCCGGGGCTGCACCCAGGCGGGCTTCATCGCCCACGATGCAGGTCACCGGCAGATCTTCAAGAGCGGGCGCGGCAACGACATGCTGGGGCTGATGCTGGTCAATGCGCTGCTCGGCATCAGCTACGGCTGGTGGGTCGAAAAACACAACCGGCACCACGCCAACCCGAACCATCTCGATCATGACCCCGACATCGACTTCCCGTTCCTCGCCTTTTCGCCCGAGCAAGCGGCTGCCAAGCCGGCTCACCTGCGGGCCCTCATCAGGCACCAGGCCGTCCTCTTTATCCCGTTGCTTTCGCTCCTGCCCTACAGCATGCGCGCCGACAGCGTGCAATTCCTCCGCCACACGCCGTGGCGTTACAGGCGCACCGAGGTCTTCCTCCTGCTGCTGCATGGTCCCCTCTATGCCGTCTTGCTGGGGTGCGCGCTCGGCCCGTGGCGCGGTCTGCTGGTGGGTGCCGTCCATCAAGCGTTCTTCGGCATCTTCCTGGGCTCGGTCTTCGCCATCAACCACAAGGGGATGCCGCTCGTCGGCAAAGGGGTCAGGCTCGAGTACGTCTACCACCAGGTGATCGCCAGCCGCAATCTCAAGCGGCACCCGGTGACCGACTGGTGGTTCGGCCCACTCGTCTGCCAGATCGAGCACCACCTGTTCCCTACCATGCCGCGGAACAGCCTCCGCAAGGCCGAGCCGATCGTCAAGAGTTTCTGCGCCCAACGCTCGATCCCCTACCACGAAACCGGCGCGTTCGATTCCTATCGCGAAGTCCTCGCCCACCTCCACTCCGTCGGCGCGCGGGTGCGAGCCTAGGAACCGGAAGATGGCCACACAGCGGCAGATTGCAGGGACCTACGATTACATGGACCGGTTCTTCCGGCTGGTGCTGGGTGAGTACGGCGACTGCTCGGGAGCCTTCTACGACGGCGACTTCTCGAAGACCCTGGAACAGGCCCAGCGGGCCAAGCACGACTACGCGCTGGACAGCCTCGGTTGCGCCGCCGGCTCGCGGATGCTCGACATCGGGTGCGGCTGGGGACCTATGCTCAACGCCATCCGGGTTCGCGGCGGCCACGGGGTAGGCTACACCCTCTCGCCACAGCAAGCCGCGTCGTGCCGCCGCCATGGGCTCGAGGTCTATCTCGCGGATTGGAAGGAGCTTCGCGGCGAGGAGCTCGGCCGCTTCGACGGGGTGGTTTCGCTCGGAGCGTTCGAGCACTTCTGCTCGCGCGAGGAGTACGAGGCCGGCCAGCAGGCGGAGATCTACGGCCGCTTCTTCGAGCTGTGCGGCGGCGTGCTGCAGACCGGCGGCCGGCTGTTCCTCCAGACCATGACCTGGGGGGAAGCGGCGCCGCGTTGCGAGGACGTCTCCCTCGACGCGCCCAAGGACTCGAACGCCTACGTGGTCGCCCTGCTCAGCAAGTTCTATCCCGGCTCATGGCTCCCCTATGGCCTCGAGCAGATCGCGAGGTCTGCCGGGCCCTACTTCCGCCTGGTTTCATCCAACAACGGCCGCCGGGACTACATCGAGACCATCGACCAGTGGAACAGGAAGATCAACCCGTTCAGCCTCCCCAAGCTGATCGAGATGCTGAGGCTCGTTCCGGCCTACGCCGGGGACTCCGAGTTCCGCTGGAAGGTCAAATCGCTGACCCGCTACGGCGGCTGCAACCGCGAGTGCTTCGTGCGGCGCATCATGGAGCATGAGCGGATCGTGTTCGAGAGGACCTGAAGAACCCCCGCCCGGCGCGGGCCGGCGCGGGCCGAGAGGGCTTTGTCACGCCGCCTCGCGCGAGAGGCGGCGTGAAGGAGAGGAGCGGGGCTCGAGAGTCCGGGCTAATTGAGCGCCAGCAAGCGGGCGGAGATCCCCACCAGGGCTGCCGGTCGTGCTGCGCGCCAGGCACTCCTCGGCGCGCCGCAGCTCCTCGCCGGCCCCGTGAAGCTCGCCCAGGCGGCGCCGCGCCTCGGCGAGCTGTGCGTGCGCCCGCGCCTGGAGGTCGAGCACCAAGTTCGGATCGTAGGCGCCGGTCAGCCGCTCGCTCATCGCGACGGCGAGCAGCGCCTGGTCCGCTGCCGCGGCCGGGTCGTGGGGCGCCATCTCGCGGCTGCGGCACAGCAGCTCGCGTCGCGCTGGGCCTCGGTAAAGGCCTCGGGATGCCGCGACCGATGTGGCGGTGTTTCGGTTTACCGAGAGTAACCAGGCGAGGGGGCGACGAGCGCCTCCCTTTGCTTAACTTGGGCCGCGGACGTGCTGCGAAAAGCGCTGAATAACAAGCTGCACGTGTGAGGATGGCCCGAGCTCAAACCGCGCTCCACCCGGTCATGAACGGACAACGCGGTCATGGGCCGTGGAAACTGCCGCGTCTGCCGGGCCTGCGGACTAGACAGCGCCCTTCCGCTCCGCACCCACCCAGACCCCCTTGGGCGCCAGCCCGCAGCCCCTCGGAAAACGCCCCACAGTCCCCACCCGCGTTTTCCGCAGCCGCTTGGAAACCGGCTCCCTGCCCCCCATCCACCGCCCCCCACCAATCCACCTCGCCGGTTACCACAGTTCCCACCGCCCCGGCGGCGGTTATTTACATCTTTGCCGGCCGATCCTTCTACCCTAAGAACCGCTCCACGTACCGCCCGACGACATGAGACGTGTGCTGCTCGGACAAGTGCGCGTAGCGCTTGACCATGGCGAGCGTCTTATGGCCCAGGGCCTCGGCGAGCTCGGCCAACGTGGCACCTGACATGGCGAGGTGGCTCGCGAACGTGTGTCGGAGATCGTGAAAGTGGAAGTCCTCGATCTTCGCCCTCTTGAGCGCTGCGTCCCATGGCTTGCGAGGGAAAGCCGCGATCCCGTGCCGGCCTGTGAAAACCTCATCGGTGTCGATCCTGCGTACCGCGCCGAGCTCCCGGAGCACTTCGAGAACGCGGCCGGCGAGCACCAGCGTCCGCCGCTCGCTGTTCTTGGTCTCCTGGAGCGTAGCGGTTCCGCGTTGTAGGTCGATATCCCGCCACCGGAGACCGACCACCTCGCCCCGCCGGGCGCCGGTGCCAAGGGCGACGATGACAAACGGGTAGAGTCTCGGATCGTCGCTCGCCTTGCAGGCCTCGAGCAGGCGGTCGCGCTCTTCCTCGGAGAGATAGCGCAGGCGGCCGCGCGGCTCGCGCGGCGCCCGTACCTGCTGGGCGGGGTTGTCCCCGACCCACTGCCATTCACGCTTGGCGATCGCGAGGACATGTCTCAGGGCGGCGAGATAGCGGACCTGGGTTGCCGGCGAGGCGGGCTTCCCGCTTGGCCCTTCCCCGCCGGCAAGGCGCGTCTTGGCTTCTGAGATGGCCGCCGGAGTGAGATCGGATAGAAGGCGAGTGCCGAGCTTCGAGGACCACCATGCAAGCTTCGAGCTTCTCTGCTTCTGCTCACGCCGGCCGTACTGCGGCAGGACCTCGCGGCGGTAGCGCTCGATCAGCTCGGCAAGAGTCCGCTTCCTGGCTTCGTTGCCTGGAAAGTGGCGTCCCGCGCGGATGTCCGCCTCGACCCGCTGCGCCCACAACAGGGCATCCGTCTTCCGGGTGAACGTGGCGGTCTGCGGCGGCTGCCCCTTGAGCCGCACGCGGACGCGCCAGTGAACCTTCCCGCCTCGGCCCTTCTTGATTCAATTGGTGGGCCGTCGGGGGATCGAACCCCGGACCTTCGGATTAAAAGTCAATAGGGAGTGGATACCACCGAACACCCCTGAACACACAAGCGCAGTAGTTGCCGTGGCTTAGCCATCGTCCGACTGCGCGGGCGTGTTCGGGAATGTGCCCGGTTTTCCTGGTCGATTGGCCCAAAAATGGCCCACGAGTTCGCGTGTATCGCTCTCGGCGCCGTGTAGGAGAGCCGGCTGGCTCGGCGAAAAGTCTTGCCTGCCGCTCAAAAGGCCTCAGTATCCGCATGGCTGGCAAGAGTATGGGCTGGATTCTTGTACGACTTTGTCCTGCCGGTAAGAGTGTCCATCACCGTCACGGTGTACTCAATGTCGGAGAGAGCGCCGTAAAACACCCAGTACTTCCCATTTACAGGCCGACCATCGAGCACCTTCACGACCAACTCGACATTCTCGGCGCCAAAGAACCAGAAATAGCCAGTATCGTCGGTCAAGGGAACCGCCTGTGCCGTCTCGGACGTTCCACTGGTTGGATCCTGCCAAGTCACCGAAACTGTGAAACGGCTGCCGCTGAGGCAAAGATTCATCGCCCCGCTGGCACATGATGAGCTGGCCAGCGGGATAGACTGATCCGGCCGCTCACGAGTGGGTTGAATGGGGAGGACACTGTGGCCAGCCGCGGACCAGGAAGGGAGCGCAGAGGAGCTTCCCGGACCGGACGTAGCGCCGGTGCCAGTCGAGGAGAAGGCTTCCGTGTCGGCGACGCTCGCCAACCTGCCGGGTGGGTTGTGATAGCTCTTCGCGGCGCCTGTCTTGGTGTCGACGACGCTCAGGGTGTACTGGACATCGGAAAGCGCACCGTAGAATACCCAGAAGTGCTGATTTACAGCAGTCCCGTCGAGGACCTTGACAATAAGTTCGACGTTGGAACTGCCGAAGAACCAGAAATAGCCCGTATCGCCGGTGAGAGCGATGGGCGTCCCGGTTCCGGAGGAACCGTCTCCTGGGTTGCTCCAGTGCACCCGTACCCTGAAGCGGCTACCGTTGAGGCACAGCGCGGAGGGATCGTGGACGCAGCCGCTCTCAACGGTCACAGTGCCAGTAGCTTCGACTGCGCCCATTCTGACCTTGAGCGTCGTAGCGCCGGGTGAAACTCCTGTGATGACGCCGTCGCTCGTCGCGGTGGCGATTGCCGGGGTCGAAGTGAGGAACTCGGTGCCCAAGCCCGGTCCGGTCAAGCGACGCGAATAGCCATCGCTGAACTGGCCATAGACCTGCGGCCGCACCGAGGCTCCGGTCCCTGCAAGAGAAAGCTCCGGCGGCAGGAGTTGGAGGCTCTGAAGGGTGGCCGCTGGGCGGACGAGGAGTGGAAGCGGCAACGAGCTAACGAGGACCCCTCCTGCGTCAACGGCGAGGGCGGTGAGGTTGATCGTGCCCGCCAGCTCCGGGGGAATGGTGACGTCGAAAACGAAGGGAGCGGATGGCTGGAGCTGCGCGAGACCAGGCCCTGCGAGGAGGACAGAGTCGACGGCGAGTCCAACCTGCGGCATCACGACGACATGAACGCTCTCGCCCGAGGCGACCGTGGTACCCGGTGATGGAGAGACGATCTGGAGACCACCCGACTGCCCCAGGGTACGACCGATTGCAGAAGAGTCCGCCGACCATCTGCGACTTGGCCGGGTCGCTGCCGCCTGCTGGGGGGAAACTGCAGCGAACTCCAACGAGGTCACCGGCAGATCGAGAAGCCTGGCGACCTCGCGGGAATAGGCCGCGCTTGTCGCGTTGCAGACGTGCACGCCGTCCGGCCCACCTATCGGAGGGCTAATCGCTTCCGCGGAGACGGCGGCTCCCTGGCTGACCTCCCCGACGACCGCGTCATGGCGCTCGCTGCCGAACACTTGGGCGAGGACACTGTCAGTGCTGACGGCTCGCCCGAGGCAGAAGCTGATCCCTGCCTCGAGGAAGAACTCGGGCCAATCTGGACAGGCCTCTCTCGACTCGTGATTTCCTCCACCGATACCCACGAGAGCATGGGTGGGAACCAGGGAAGGCGGAAGGTGGATCAGCGCATCACTGCCGGGGACGAGATCGTCAAGTGCACCATCGGAGGTCGACTTCCCAGCGGCGAAAGCCTCTTTTTCCAAGCAGTCGTGCTTGGGGCTGTGTCTTAGAAACTCAGCAAGAGGAGTGCCGAGAGTAGGCGTGTCCAGCGTGATCAGCTTGTGGATGTCGCCCGCACCGAAGTTGTCGTTGCGCTTGTAGCCAGTTGAGCCCGACCAGATCCTGGCGAGGATTCCACCCATGCTGTGGGCAACAACGTCCGCCTGCGTGGCAGCGATACTCTTGAATCTCAGTTTCCCGACGGCAAGCTCGGACCAGAGCCCGGCGTACGGGGCGTTGATCGAAAAGAAAGAGGCATTTGTGTTCGAGTAGTCTGCTGGGGTCACCCTGAAGCGAGGGTCATCGAGCAGCTCGAAATGGCGGTCTGCGCTGCCCCAGGTCCCCTTGCTGCCCCAGATGCCATGTAGGAGAAGGACCGGTGGCCGGACGAGCGAGAGGAATGCGGTGTCGGCGGCAGGCCCGCCGCCGCTCGCCGAAGCGAACTCAGCTTTAAGCGCAAGGTTTCTGAAGATTTCCTGACTGTGCGAGCCGTCGAGATCGTAGTCGTCAGGAGCCCGGAAGATCGCGTAGGCTAGATAAGCGCCCTGCACCTTGGTCGCAGCCACGACAACCGACCCGGCGCGGCCGTCCCCTCCAAGCTGTGCTAACCCACCGTCGTTGGGCGCCGTGCCTCCCCTCCCGGTCTTGGGGTCGCCTAGCCGAAAGGTGACGGTTCCGGGGCCGGAGACGTCGGCGCGCAGCAGGACGCGCGTCACTCCGTCGGCGGCGACCCCGGTAACCGACTGCGGCGCGCCGAAAGCAAGTTCCTGAGGATTGGCGATGATGCTGCCGCCGCGGATGAGGGTGCTGTTCTTGTAGTTGGGGTCGAGCACTTCCAAGTGCACTGCCGAGGCACCCACGACGGCGATGCTCAACTTGCCGGATGCTCCTGCGCAAGCACTATTGGTCACCGCGAGTCGTTTTGAGCCAGGCGTCGACCAGCTAACAGCGACGCCCTCGGTGTGGGTGCCAGCGGGAGCCGACCCGCCGGCGATGTCCCAGGCCCAGCCGTCAGCAGCTGGAACGCAGTTGATCGCGCGAGCCGCGAAGGCGAGGGGTGCATCGATCAAGCCTCCAGAAGGGCCGTGGATCGTGAGCAGCGGTGGATCACCTGGATAGGGGGTGCCCACGAAGTCCTCGAGGCTGACGTCGTGGGCGGCAATGGTGGCCATGAGCGTCGCGGGCAAGAAGGTGTAGCCGGGCAAGGAGGGCGTCAGCACGTAAGTGCCGTTTGCGAGCCCGGAAACGGAGTACGATCCGTCCGAAGCCGTGTGGCTCGTTGCTTCGGCGCCCAAGGCAAGGTGGAGGAGAACTCCCCCAAGCCCATTCCCGGAGGAATCGGTAACCCGGCCGGAGAGGGTGTGGCCGCTCGCGGTACTGCCGCACACATCGGGCGGCACCAAGACCTGAAGCGTATTGGACTCTTGCGTGCCGTAAGGGTTGGTGGCCAGGATGAAGTAGCTGTAGGTCTGGCCTGCAAGCACGCCCCCGTTGTTGTCGAAGCTCTGTTGAGGGGAGCTTATCGCCCCGCCCACGGGTGAGCCATTTCGATACACCTGATAGTTGCTCACATTGCTCGAGGCCGACCAAGTCAGCTTCACCGCTGGACTCGGGGGTGGGGAGGTGTTGCAATATGGTTTGGCCGATAGCGTGAAGTTACCGGGTGCGCCAGTGGCGCCGGCGACGGTGAACATCGTGACGCCTCGGTCGTTGTTGGTGTTGCTCTGGTTGGCCGTGTTATAGGCATCGGCGATGGCCCAGATGTAGTTCGTCCCCGCCGGCCGGTTCCCAGGGATCGTCACCCCGATGTTGGCGCTGTAAGACTGACCCGAATTGATTGCGGGCGCGCTCACCTCCGTCAAGATCGGATCTGACGTCGTCACATTGGACTGAGACTGATTGATCCGCAGCCGCGTTGTTGACTGCAACGCCGTACCTGGCCCCTGGTTGTACAGGGTCACGCTCACCGTTGCGCCGCTACCCACGGGTCCGCTCGTGGGATTCACCGAAATGCTCTGTACGATCAGATCCGATTGCTGCTGCGTCCCCGTCACCGTGAATGGGGTGACGCCACGGTCGTTGTTGATGTTGCTCTGATTAGCCGTGTTGTAGGCATCGGCAATGGCCCAGATATAGTTCGATCCGGTCGGCCTGTTACCAGGAATCGTCACTCCGATGTTGGCGCTGTAGGACTGACCCGAATTGATTGCAGGCGCGCTCACTTCCGTCAAGATCGGATCTGACGTCGTCACATTGGACTGAGACTGATTGATCCGCAGCCGCGTTGTTGACTGCAACGCCGTACCTGGCCCCTGGTTGTACAGCGTCACATTCACCGTCGCGCCGCTGCCAACGGGTCCGCTCGTCGGGTTCACCGAAATGCTCAGCACGATCAGGTCCGATTGCTGCGCAACTGCCGATGACGTGAAGGCGATCGAAAAGGTAAGTAATAGAATCGCCCCCCGCAAGATGACCTTGAGACTTGAGCTCATACCCCACCTCGCTCTTCGCAATCTTCTAACGTAGCGGCGGCAAGCTGGTGTCCCGCGTGTACACAAAGAAGTGCGGGCGCAGCTGCGGCCAGACTCTGCCCGCTGGCGGGAACATCCACCCGCGGCGGGATCTGGCCCGCGACTTCCCCCCGGGCTGTCCACCAGCCGGTCGCGAGACTCAAGGAGCAGCGGCGGCGAGCGATTGGCGTGCCCGAGAGTGTCGAAGCGCACACTTCACACTCCGCCCTGAGAGGCGCACGAACGGACCCCCGGCGGCGCTTGGAGCGAAAGGCGCAGAGCCAGAGTAAAGAGCTTAGGTGAGCACGAACCAAAGCGCAACCTCAATTGCGGATGCACATATGTCGATAGGGTCCAAGGGGGGCGGCTAGACCGAAGTTCCTGGATGGCGGCGGCGTAAGTGTCTGATTTTTCGAGCTGAGGCCAGCGCGACGAGATAGTTTTCTGGCTACATTGAGTAGGAAACGCCGAGCAGCTCGAAGGCTCTTTGCTGAAGAGGTGTCGGGA
>DASZZM010000056.1:0-140678 GCA_035544895.1 Thermoanaerobaculia bacterium | reverse complement strand
TCCGCTCACTCCACTACTACCTGCCTGTTATCGACGAGATCCTCGCCAATCCGCCCGCGGCCGGCTACCGCGAGTCCCTCCGCCGCAGGCTCGCGGCTCACGCGCCAGACCTCGCTGCGGCGATCGACCATCAATTACCTTAACCAAAGCGCCATCAAATACCGTGACCGCTCTCACGGTCTCCATGGAACAGCTCCGCGGACGCGTCGCGGTAATCGATTTCTGGGCAACCTGGTGCGTCCCGTGCCAACACGAGCTGCCCGAGCTCGAAGGCCTCTACCAGCGGTTCGCGGCGAACCGCAGGGTCGTCTTCTATGCCGTCGACGTGGCGCGGGGCGACACGCCCGAGGACCCGGGCGATACGCCGGCGCGAGCTACCGAGTTCTTCCGCAAGCGCGGCTACCGCATCCCGCTCGCCTACGACACCTTGGGTAGCGCCGCCAAGGCGCTCCGCGCCCACGGCTTGCCGACTCTCCTCGTCCTCGACCGCTCCGGACGGGTACGCTTGCGTCACGTCGGGTTCGTCGGATCGGAAGACCTCGGAAAAGCCCTCGCCGAGACCATCGAGAAGCTGCTCGCCGAGAGTCCCGCCTGACCCGCCGCTAGCCGTTGGGGCTCCCGGCCGGACGGCGCTGTCCGCAAGTCAGTTCCCTGCGCCGCTTCACGATCGGCGGGCGACACACGCCTCTCTTCTGGGCGTAAGCTGCTCAGATCGACGCGCGCGGTCATCTCGCAGGTCTTCAACTTCGCCCTCGAGCGCGAGATCGTCGAGGTCAACCCGGTCGCCGGCCTGCGGCGCCCGACCGAGGAGCAGCCGCGCCAAAGGGTCCTGACCGAGGCCGAGATCCGCACCCTGTGGGAGATCTGGGATCGGGAAGACTCGATCACCTCGGCTGCCTTCCGCATTCTCCTGTTGCCCGCGCAACGCGAGAACGAGGTGCTCAAGATGCGGTGGGCCGACATCGAGGGCGCCTGGTGGATGCTCCCCGGCGAATACGTCAAGAACAAGCGCTCACACCGGGTGTACCTTGGAGCGCAGGCGCGCGAGCTGCTGGCTTGCGTGGCGCGGGTGAGCGGAGGAGGCCATGGGTCTTCGCCAGCCCACGGTGCGAGGGGTTGCCCATCTCCTCGATCAGCACGGCGAAGAAACGGTTTCGCACCGCGGCGGCGCTTCCGGAGTGGCGGCCTCACGATCTACGGCGCACGGCGGCAACCTACATGGGCCGCCATCCTCTTCTGGTCTCGCGCGAGATCATCAAGCTGGTACTGAACCACACCGACGGTAGTGTTACGGGGATCTATGACCTGGCGACCCGCGAGCCCGAGATCGAGCACGCCCTGCGGCTCTGGGGCAACAGGCTGGACGAGATCGTTCGAAGGTTAGTCCTAGCGATCTTCAGAGCGCGTTCTCGAAAGAAGTACGCGGGATAGGTCAACAGGAGGTAAATCATCGAGAGATACTACTGAGTTTTGGCCTCTGGCCCGACCTATGGAAGCCGGTACCTTGATGAACGGTGAAAGGTTCGTAGTCGCTCGCCTGTCTTGTGGCTGAGATGCAAGCCAGGCAGGGTTGGTTCCGAGAGAAGAACGATCAATGGCTCGCGCTCCTAGCGTGGCACCCAGGCTTCGGTAGTGTCACGGGAATCTATGACCTGGCGAGCCGCGAGCCCGAGTCCCAAACGCGAACTCCCAGGAGGCGAGGCGGTTGGGCCTCATGGGCTTGCGGTTACGTGTTTCGAGAGAGCGCTCGCCTGTCGGGCCGCGCCTTCGGGCACCACCTCTGCCGCGATAGCGGCTTTGGTCGCGACGACGACCTCGGGCTCGGACGCTGAGGCGCGCTGCTTCCACTGATCGATGGTAGTCTAGAGAGTGCGGTCTGGCTTACCCAAGCCCGAGTGGCATGCACCAGACCGCGATGCGGCCAAGGAAGGAAGACACGTATGGACGTGCATCTCCCAGCGGAGCTCGAGCGGCTGGTACAGGACAAAGTCGCCAGCGGGCGCTACCGTTCTGCGGACGAGCTCATCACCACCGCCTTGCGCGCGCTTGAGGAACAAGACCGGGCCTTGGACGCGCGCGCAGAGGCGTTCAGGAGCGAGATCGAGCGCCGGCTCGCGAGCGGACCTGCGACGCCGATGGACTTCTCCGAGGTCAAGCGGCGCATCCGAGCCGAAGTGGAGGCGAGCAAGGAAGGGCGGCAGTAGCCACCTTATGCGGAGCGTCAGGAGGTTTCCGGCGGCAGAGGATGACCTCGTCGAGATCGGCCTCTACATCGCCCGAGACAGCCCATCCAACGCCGAACGATTCATCGATGCCTTGGAGCGGGAGTGCCACAAGCTGGCCCACTCCCCCTTTGAACTCGGGCACCTCTGCGAGGGATTGCACCCGCAGCTGCGGCGGTACAACTTCAAGCGGTACGCCCTGATCTATCGGCCCCTTCCCGACGGAATCGAGCTGGTCGGAGTGTTCCACGGCAGCCGCGAGCTCGAGGCCATCTTCGCGCGCCTCAACGAGCGGCTGGAGGAGAGCAGTCCCAGGTAAGTCGATCTGGCCTGCACCCCTTCAACCCCGCTCGGCGCCTGCCGGCGTGGGCGCATCCTGGTGGGATACTTTGGCGATTGCAGGTGGCGGCCGGCGGGGCATCGCAGTGGCGCCGACGCGGCGGTGCGGGAAGCGGCGGAAGGGTTGCCGCCGCTTCGCGAACGACTCACGAACCGCACGCCATTCCTACAATCTACCGCCGCCCGGCGGCAAGCATGCAGAAGGCGAATGGCAAAGTGAGACGAGGGAGTTTTGCCGGGGGCAAGTGCTCCTCCCCGAAAAGGCGGGGGCCAGTCTACTGCAGTCCCTGTACGATGGCGGCCTACTGGCGCTAGAAGAGGCGTAGCGTCTTGGCGGAGCCCGGAGAAATCTATCGTCGATTGGCCGCTCTTCCCATCCGAATTTACCTCACTACGAGCTATGACGACCTGCTCTTCAAGACCCTTGCGGCCCAAGGCCGGCAGCCATCAGCTCAGCTCCAAGTGGCCTGCGCTCTCGTGTGGCAGGCGAGCGACGGGACTTTGATCTCCCGCTCTCTTTTACACAAACTTGGAGGAACGACCGGGATTCTGGCCAGGTACCTTGAGGAGACCATCGAACGAGCTGCGCGTCTGACGTCGGCGGGAGTGACCGAGCTTTGTATCCGGCTCGAGGAGACTCTCGTGACGCCCGCAGGTACACGCGCATCCGTCCTCTTCGAACAAGGGCAGAGTGGCGGGATTCCTAATGAGGTCGTCGATCTACTGACGACCTCAAACATCGTGCGGCGGGAGTTACGTGCGGGTGCTCTGTGGATCGAGCTGACACATGATCTCTTGGTGGATGCCCTCAGATTGCTGAGGCGGCGGCGACAGGGCATCTAAGAAGGCGTGCCGCCCGGCTTGACCACCTGACCGATCCCTCTGTACGCGGCAAGCGGGGTGGACCGCGGAACGGTTCCGCCGCCCTGACGCCGATCAAGCTCCCCGACTAAGAGATTTTGCTACTTCGCGGAGCTGCTGCCGCCGCTCAAGCCACTGTTGGCGAAGACACGGTTCAGCCGCCGCGCCGAGGACGCCGAGGGCCAGGACGGGAGACGGCACGCCCCAGAGGCTCGGAACGTGTTGGCGGACCTCGACGCCGCGCTGGACATCGGCTACCCGGGCGTCGTCGCCGGCTATGGTGCGGGTGCCTGGTTCGGTCCGATGTGCGGCGGGCTTCCCTTTGCCCTGCGGGACCACGCCCTCTCCCGGCTGGAGGAGAAGCGGAAGGAGCTGCGGGACGAACTCGCGAAACGGAAGAGGGAGTGAATTGGCGCGGGCCGCATCGATCCTGGGGCGCCGAGGCGTTGACAGGGCGTTACCGCGTGAAAAATACGTCACAAATACGCCACAATCGGCCTGGGTGACTCCTGTTCGCTGACTGTAAGTTATTGATTCTACTGGAGCCGGCACCCGGAATCGAACCGGGGACCTACAGTTTACAAGACTGTAGCTCTACCGCTGAGCTATGCCGGCGTAGAGGAGTTGCCGCAGGAGGCATCGGTTGGACGGGCTCCTGGCAAGGAGCGATTGCAGTCTAGCCTCCTGGCTGGAGGCTGGCAAGTTGCGCCGCTCAAGTGACCTGCCTCCCGCCGGGCGGCCGTTCACGCTGTCCGGCTCCTCCCGGCCGGGCCCTGTCATCTCCCGCGCTGGCGCAGGGCTTCGTAGAGGACCGCCGCGGCCGCGGTCGCCAGGTTGAGGGAGCCGACCCGGCCGCGCATGGGCAGGCCGATGGTGGCGTCGCAGAGGCGGCGGGTCAGGGCGCGCAGGCCGCGCTCCTCGCCGCCCAGGCAGAGGACGACCTTGCCCTTCAGGTCGATTTCCCAGGGCGGCTGTCCCACCGGGTCGGTGCCGTAGACCCAGTAGCCTTCCCGTTTGAGGCGCTCGAGCGCCGCCGCGGTGTTGGGGATGCGCTGGATGGCCAGCCATTCGCTCGCCCCGGCCGAGGCCTTGATCACGGTGGGCGTGATCGGCGCCGAGCCGCGGTCGCGGATGAGCACCCGGCCGACACCCGCCCCCTCGCAGACGCGCAGGACCGCCCCCAGGTTGCGCGGGTCCTGCACGTCCTCGAGCAGCACCACGAGGTCGGGATCGCTCTCTGCCGCCGCTCCGGCCTGGGCCGATGCCTCCCCCGTCCCGCCGACCGGCTTCTCGACCCGCTCCCGCACCTCGGCCGCCATGCCGTTGTGAGCAGGACCCGCAACCTGCGAGAGCATCCGTTCCGGCACCGCCTCCAGGACGACGCCGTGGCGGCGGCACAGCTCCTCTACCTCCTCGCGCCGCCTCCCCTGGCGCACCGAGCTCACCAGCACGCGTTTCACCTCGTGCGGCCGGTGGCGCAACGCTTCGCGGACCGGATGGAAGCCGTAGAGGAACATCGCCAAGGCGCCCGCCATGCCGCGTTCAGCCCTTGCGGCATCCGGCCGGCGTTCGCTGCGCCGCCGGTCGCCTCACGGCGCCGGCCGGCCCTGCCCCTCGCGCGCGAGCTGCTGGCGGAAGGCGGCCTCGGCGCGGGCCAGGTAGCTGCGATATCCCGCCGGGTCGACGAATGGATTGCCGGGCGCGCCGGCGCGCAGCCGCCGCGCTTTCTCCTCGCCAGCGAAAAACGAGGCATGGGAGCCAAGAAAGACGTCGCAAGGCAGGGCATGGAGGACCTTCCAGGTGCGCTCGTAGTCCGTCGCGATTCCCGGATAGCTCGGTTGATCGCGCAGGCGCACTCCGGGCAGGACGGTGGTGCTGCAGACAAACACGACGTCGTAGCGTTTGCCGCCGTCCACCGCCGCCATCGTCCAGGTGGTGCATCCCGGCGTGTGCCAAGGCGTCAGGTGGGCGGTGAGCGTGGCGCCGCCCACGGTCACCACATCGCCGTCGCGGAGCAAGCGGTCGGGGCGGACCGGAGGGAAGAGCAAGCTGTCGCCGAACCGGTAGTCGCCACGTCCGCCCGTGGCGAGCTGGGGCGCGTCCCGCTCGCTCGCGGCGAGAGCGGCGCCCGACCACTGCTTGAGCTGGGCGAGCCCGCCCGCGTGGTCGAAATGAGCGTGGCTGTTGAGCAGGACCTTGACGTCCCGCAGCCGGAAGCCGAGCTTGCCGATGTTGTCGCGGATGAGCGGCGCCGTCTCGGCGAAGCCGCCGTCGAGCAGGATGTGGCCTTGCCGGGTCGCGATGAGAAACGAGGTCACCTCGTTGGCGCCCACGTAGTAGACGGTGCCGACAACCCGAAACGGTTCCACCGGCAAGTTCCTCGACCGCGACGTCGCGTCCGACTGGCCCCGCGCGCCCGCTACCGCCAGCGTCATGGCGATGCAGGCGGCAATACAGGCGGCGATGCAGGCGGCGGATAGCCGCCGAATCCTGCGCCAGCTGGTATCGAATCCTCCGTTCCGGTTCACTAATGCTCCAGGATCTGGGACTCCTTGTGCTCCAGCGCCGAGCCGATCTCGTGGATGAAACGGTCGTGGAGCTTCTGGATCTCGTCGAGACCGCGCCGCTCGTCGTCCTGGCCGATGGCCTTGTCTTTTTCCATCTTCTTCAACTTGTCGTTGCCCTCGCGGCGCGCCTGACGCACTCCGTTGCGCGCGTGCTCGGCAAGCTCGTGCGCCTTCTTGACGATCTCCTTGCGGCGCTCCTCGGTCAGCTGCGGGACCGGAATGCGGATGATCTTGCCGTCGCTCGACGGATTGAGCCCGAGGTCCGCCTTGCGGATGGCGCGTTCGATGGCGGCGCTCTGCGTGGGATCGTAGGGCTGGGCCGTGATCAGGGTGGCGTCCGCCACCGCGAGGTTGGCGAGCTGGTTGAGCGGGGTCGGGTTGCCGTAGTACTCGACCGTGATGCCCTCCAGCAATGCCAGCGATGCCCTCCCCGTCCGCAAATGCTTGAGCTCATGGTGGAGATGATCCAACGCGTGCTTCATGTGCACCTCGACCTCGCGAAACACCTCTTTCATCTTCGCACCTCCCTGGGCTAGGCCCGGACCACCGAGCCGACCTTTTCTCCACAGACCACCCGGCGGATGTTGCCCGGAGTGACCAGGTTGAAGATGGCGATGGGAATGCCGTTGTCGCGGCACAGGCTGATGGCGGCCGTGTCCATCACCTTGAGATCCTTCTCCAGCACTTCCTGGTAGGTAACCTCCCGCAGCAGCGTCGCGGTCTTGTCGATCTCGGGATCGGCGCTGTAGAGCCCGTCGACCTTCGTCGCCTTGAGCAGGATGTCGGCATGGATCTCGTTGGCGCGCAGCGCCGCCGCGCTGTCGGTGGTGAAGTAAGGATTGCCCGTGCCGGCGGCGAAGATGACCACGCGCCGCTTCTCCAGGTGGCGGATGGCGCGGCGGCGGATGAACGGCTCGGCGACTTCCCGAATGTCGATCGCGGTCTGCACGCGCGTCTCCACGTCGCGCTTCTCCAGGGCGTCTTGCAGCGCCAGGGCGTTGATCACCGTGGCCAGCATCCCCATGTAGTCGCCAGTGACGCGGTCGATACCGCGGTGGCTGGCGGCGAGACCGCGGATGATGTTGCCGCCGCCGACCACGATGGCGGTCTCGACACCCAAGCCGTGGATATCGCGCACTTCGTCGGCGATCATCGCCACCACCGGCTCGTGAATGCCAAACGGCTCGGGTCCCATCAGCGCCTCGCCGGAGAGCTTGAGCAACACGCGGCGATAGACCGCGGCCATGCCGGTCGCCGTCACTCGCCCGCCGCCTGGGGCGCGCCGTCCGCAGCGTCTGCGCCGTCCGCAGCCGGGCCTTCGGCCTGCTTCTCGATTCCCTCGCCCAACCGGTAGCGGGTGAACCGGCGCACCTGGATGTTCTCACCGATCCTGCCGATCTTTTCGGCGATCATCTGGCCGACCGTCAAGTCCGGGTCCTTGATGAACGGCTGCTCGAGCAGGACCGATTCTTCATAGTACTTCTCGACCTTCCCGGAGACGATACGCTCGACCACCGCGGGCGGCTTGCCCGTGACGGCCGCCTGCGCCCGGTAGATGGCACGCTCGCGCTCGAGGACTTCCGGACTGACCTCCTCGCGGCTGACGAAGCGCGGGTCGGCGGCGGCAACGTGCATGGCGATATCGCGCACCAGCTCCTGGAACTGGTCGGTGCGCGCGACGAAGTCGGTCTCGCAGTTGACCTCGACCAGCACGCCAATCTTGCCGGCGCCGTGGATGTAGGAGCCCACCGCGCCCTCAGCGGCGATGCGTCCCGCCTTCTTGGCCGCGGCGGCCAGCCCCTTCTTGCGCAGCAGATCGACCGCCTTCTCGAAGTCGCCTGCTGCCTCGGTCAGGCAACTCTTGCAATCCATCATCGGGGCGCCAGTGCGCTCCCGCAGCTGTTTGACCATCTGTGCGGTGATTTCCATGCGGCCTCTCTCTCCTTGCCGAGCGAAGTTGTTGCCGATCTCGAAGCGCCGGCCCACTTGCCTGGCGCGTCCGAGCTCAAAACGCCGGATCCTGCCAGGCGCGGGCGCGCGGGTCCACCGTCAAGCGCAGCGGGCGGACCGACCGGAGGCGCCGCATCCGGGCGGCCGGCTCGCCTCCAGGTCCGGCGCGGCCTGGTCTCACCTTTTCGGATAGCGTGAACAGGAAGGGTGGCCCGCGCGGCCGGCGCGCCGGCACTTCGGCGGGTCGCCCGTCCAGGCTACTAGTGTCCCGCTCGGGACACTAGCTGGCGGGAACCGCGGTCGCCTCGTCCTTGTCGAAGGCGGCCGGCACCGGCACCCGTCCGCCGCCCGCCCCCCCTGCGCCGCCCGCGCCGCCGTCCTTGCGCTGCGATTCCAGCCTGTCTTCGAGCCGCCCGGCGCCTTCGATATAGGCATCGGCGACGCGCGAGGCAAACAGGCGAATCGCGCGGATCGCGTCGTCGTTGCCGGGAATGATGTAGTCGATCAGCTCCGGGTCGCAGTTGGTGTCGACCATGGCGATGACCGGAATTCCCAGCTTGTTGGCCTCGGCGATCGCGATGTATTCCTTCTTGGGATCGACCACGAAGAGCGCGTCGGGCAGCTCCTGCATGTCCCGGATGCCTTCGAGGTTCTTGGCCATGCGCTCGTGCTCACGCTCCAGGCGCAACCGCTCTTTCTTGGTCAGCGGGCTGTTCTCGTCGCCGAGCCGGGCTTCGATCTCCTTGAGCCGTTCTATCGATGCGCGCAGCGTCACGAAATTGGTCAGGGTGCCGCCGAGCCAGCGGTTGGTGACGTGGAACTCGCCGCACCGACTGGCCTCTTCGGCGATCGCCTCCTGCGCCTGACGCTTGGTGCCGACGAAGAGCAGGCGCTTGCCTTGCACCGCCAAGCTGTTGACGAACTCGACCACCTGCTCGAAAAGCTTCAGGGTCTTCTGCAGATCTATGATGTAGATCCCATTGCGCTTGCCGAAGATGTACGGCTTCATCTTCGGGTTCCAGCGCCGGGTCTGGTGCCCGAAGTGGACACCGGCCTCCAACAGCTCCTTCATGGTGACTTCGACCAAACCGATCTCCTTCTAGCGCTTGCTGAACTGGAACCGCGCCCTGGCGCCCTTCTGGCCGTACTTCTTCCGCTCCTTCTTCCGCGGGTCGCGGGTCAGCAGGCCAGCGGTCTTCAGGCGGTCGCGCAGCTCGCCGTTGTAGTCGAGCAGGGCGCGCGAGATGCCGTGGCGGATGGCGCCGGCCTGGCCCGCGCTGCCGCCCCCTTCGACGGTGGCGACGATGTCGAACTTCTCCGCCGTCTCGGTCAGCAACAGCGGCTGCTTGATGATCATCTTGAGGACTTCGTTGGGGAAGTACTCGTCGAGGGTGCGGCCGTTGACCTGCATGACGCCCGTGCCGGGGCGCAGGAAAACCCGCGCCGCGGCCGTCTTGCGACGTCCGG
This sequence comes from Thermoanaerobaculia bacterium, assembly GCA_035544895.1. GTDB lineage: Bacteria > Acidobacteriota > Thermoanaerobaculia > Multivoradales > UBA5704 > JASLEW01. The sequence goes on along the minus strand of DASZZM010000056.1, from coordinate 131,272 downwards.
TTCCGTAGTTCTGGACCTGGTTCAATGCAATCTCCTTGACTCTGGGACTGGGCCGGCGCTTTCGTTTCTGTGGCGCTCGAGGAGGTTCCGGGTGGCGAGTTGGCGCAAGGCGGTCGATGGCCCCTGCCGGCTCAGCTCTGGCCGCCCGCCGTCGCCGTCGATGCAGACGTTACCTGCGATGGCGGCGATGGCGGCGGCGCGCTCCCGGCGGCATGCTGGCGCGCTGCGGCACTGGCGTGCTGCCGGGAGGCGGCAACGGCCGGGGCATCCGGCGTCACTGCCAATGGGATTGGTTGCTGCGCCTGGTGCGGATGCTCGGCGCCGGGGTAGACCTTGAGCTTGCGTAGCTGGTGGCGGCCGAGGCGGCTCTTGGGCAGCATCCCCCACACCGCACGCTCGATCAGGGCGACGGGGCGGCGATGGCGCAGCTCGCCGGCGGTCTCGCTCTTCAGGTTGCCCGGGTAGCCGCTGTGCCGGTAGTAGACCTTCTGCTCTTCCTTGCGCCCGGTCAAGACCGACTTCTCGGCGTTGACGACGATGACGAAGTCGCCGGTGTCGATGTGCGACGCGTAGGTAGGCTTGTGCTTGCCGGTCAGGAGCTGGGCGACGATCGTCGACAGGCGGCCGAGAGGCACCCCCGCCGCGTCCACCACGTACCACTGGTGCTCGATTTCGGCAAGCTTCGGGCTATAAGTCCTCTTCATCTCACCTCTCCACCAACTTCAGGGGCTCCAGGGGGGTGTTGCCACGACGCCTGGCAAACGGTAACCGGGTATCCGCACGACTCCCGCCTTTGCCATGCAAAGGACCTCAAATGGTAAGCGCAACCAGCCCGCTTGTCAAGGTGGCGAGTCGCGCAATCCCGCCGGGCCGCCGGGCAGGGACCCGGCGCATCCAATCAGACCGCCGGGCAGGGACCCGGCGCATCCGGTCAGACCGCCGCCCGGCCTCAGCCGGCCGGAGCGGGCATCTTCGCCGCAGTCTCGATAGACTCCGGCAATGCGCGAAGCCACCCAGCTCGACGCTCCCGACGCTCCAGACGTGGCGGGAGGCGAGGCGAATAACGGCAGGGAGGGCGCGGCATCAGGCCAGTTCGGAGGCCAGGGCCTCGACAAGTCGGGGCGGGCGATCCGCGACATGTTCGCGGGGGTGGCGCGGCGCTACGACCTGCTCAACCATCTGCTGTCGGCGGGACTCGACCTCGTATGGCGGCGGCAGGCGGCCGCGGCCCTGGCGGCGCCGGCGGGGGCGACTGTTCTAGTTGGCGCCGCCGGTGGGCGGCCCCGAGGTATGAAACGGCGCTCGCTAGCTGGCGATGGCGGACTCCAATCTATCGGATCGCCCCCCACAACCCCCGCGGATCCCCTTCCCGGCTTTCCGGAGCAGCCGCCGGGTCCCTGCCCGGCGGTGGCCGTGGGGGAAGGGGACGCCCCCGCACCTGACGCGCAGACGACTCTCTTTCTAGACCTGTGCTGCGGCACGGGCGACCAGGCGGCGGCGCTCGGCAGGCGCGGCGCGAGCGTGGCGGCGGCGGACTTCTGCGTGCCGATGCTGGCGCTGGCGCGGCGCAAGTTCCGGCGTCTGGCGCCGCCGCGCCCGCGCCCGCTCGCCGCCGACGCCCTGGCCCTCCCCTTCCCGGCGCGCCGCTTCGCGGGAGCGGTGGTCGCTTTCGGGCTGCGCAACGTGGCCGACCTCGACGCCGCGCTACGCCAGCTCGCCTCGGTCCTGCGGCCGGGCGGCCGCCTGGTCGTCCTCGAGTTCGCCATCCCGGAGGCGCGCCCGCTGCGCGCTCTCTACCTGCTCTACTTCCGCCGCCTGCTGCCATGGATCGGCCGCCTGATCTCGGCGCGCGGCTCGGCCTACAGCTACCTGCCCGAGTCCGTTCTCGCCTTCCCGCAGCGCCGCGGCTTCCTCGACCGCATGGCCGGGGCGGGCTTCGCCGACCTCGGCTGGCGCGATCTCTCCCTGGGGATCGTCTGCCTCTACAGCGGCACGGTATCGTCAGCCAGTTCTCGCACCCCCTCCGCTATCTCCGCCCGGGCGCCGGAAACCACATGAGCGGCGCCGCCAGCTCCCAGGTGGAGGCCCGCCTGCTCGACGGCAAGGCCGCGGCCGCGGCGATCCGCGGTGAGGTGGCGGCGGCGGTCGCCGCGCTGGCCGGCGCCGGCGGCCGCGCCCCCGGTCTGGCCGCGGTGCTGGTGGGCGACAACCCGGCCTCCGAGGTGTACGTGGCGAGCAAGGTGCGGGCCTGCGCCGAGGTGGGAATTGCCAGCCGCACACTGCGCCCGCCGGCGACCCTCCGCGAAGACGAGCTCCTGGCCATCGTCGACGAGCTCAACGCCGACCCCCTGATCGACGGAATCCTGGTGCAGCTCCCGCTGCCGCGCGGCATCGACGAGATGCGGGTGATCGAGCGCGTCGACGTCGGCAAGGACGTCGACGGCTTCCACCCGGTCAACGCCGGCCGGCTGTGGCTCGGCATGCCGGGCTTCGTGCCCGCCACGCCGTTCGGCATCGTCGAGCTGCTGCGGCGCAATGGCGTTGCTCTTGCCGGCAAGCGCGCGGTCGTCGTCGGACGCAGCTCGACGGTCGGCAAGCCGATGGCCGCCCTGCTGCTGCGCGAGCACGCGACGGTGACGATCTGCCACTCGCGCACCGCCGACCTCGAAGCGGTCACCCGCGAGGCGGATGTCCTGGTGGCGGCCCTCGGCCGGCCCGCCGCCCTGGGCCCCCGGCACGTGCGCCCGGGCGCGGTGGTGGTCGACGTCGGGATCAATCGCGTCGCCGACCGCGCCACGGTCGAACACCTCTTCCCCGGCGACGAGGATCGCCTGCGTCAGCTCGACAAGCGCGGCTCCATCGTGGTCGGCGACGTCGACTTCACCCGCGTCGCGCCGCTCGCCGCCGCGATCACTCCAGTGCCGGGTGGCGTTGGCCCTCTGACCGTCGCCATGCTCCTGGTCAACACGCTGACCGCCGCGCGGCTGCGCCAGGGCCTCCCAGCCTTCTCGCCCGGAACCTCGGGCGGCGGCCAGGAAGCTCCGGTCAGCGGATGAGCGCTTACCGCGTCGGGTTGACCGGCGGGCTGGCCGGCGGCAAGTCGACCCTTGCCGGCTGGATGCGCGAGGCCGGCTTTCAGGTGATCGATGCCGACGAGCTGGTGGCGGAGCTTTACCAGCCCGGCGGCGAAGGGGCCGCCGCGGTCGCCGCGCTGTTCGGGCCGGGTGCGCTCGACCCCCGGGGCGGGGTCGATCACGCCGAAGTCGCCGCGCGCGTGTTCGCCGATCCGCAAGCCCGCCGCGCCCTCGAGCGCGCCATCCATCCGCTGGTGCGCCAGCGTTTCGCCGCCATCGCCGATCATGGCGGGGGCGTGGTGGTGCTGGAGGCGACCCTGCTGGTCGAAGCCGGCTACGCCCCCGACTTCGACCTCGTGGTCACCGTCGAGGCCGATCCCGAGACCCGCCTGCGCCGCGCCACCGCCCGCGGCCTCGAGCCCGCCGCCGCCGCCGCCCGTCTTGCCGCCCAGGGCGACGGCGCCCAGCGCCGCGCCGCCGCCCACCGCATCGTGGCCAACGACGGCGACCTCTCCGGCTTCCGCCGCCAGGCCGACGCCCTGATCGCCGAGGTGAGGCGCCTATCCTCGCGAACCGCTCCCGACCCGCGACCGGGGCTGTGAGAGGTCGGGGGCGTGTCAGCCCGATGACTCCGCTGCCGGCTTTCGTCCTGGTCACCGCCAACCCTGGCAAGCTCGCCGAGGCGCGGCGGCTGGCCGGATTCGAGATCGAGGCGGTGGAGATCGACCTGCCGGAGCTCCAATCGCTCGATCTCCTCGAAGTCCTGCGCCACAAGGGCGAAGAGGCCTGGCGCCGCCTCGGCCGGCCGCTGGTGGTCGAGGAAGCGGGGCTCGACCTGCCGGTCCTCGGCGGCTTTCCCGGGCCGCTGGTCAAGTGGATGCTGGCAGCCGCGGGGGCCGAGGGGATCGCGCGCACCGCCCTGGCGCTGGGCGACTCCCGTGCGGTCGCGCACTGCGCCCTGCTCTACCGCGACGCCGCGCGCAGCGTCGTCGCCGAGGGCACGGCGGAAGGCGCTCTCGTCCTGCCCGCGCGCGGCAGCCAGGGCTTCGGCTGGGACCCGGTCTTCCTCCCAGAGGGCGAGTCGCGCACTTTCGGCGAGCTCGGCGGCGCCGAGAAAGACGCCCGCAGCCACCGCGGCCGCGCCTGGCGGAACCTCCTGCGCGAGCTCGGCCGGAGCTGACCGGGAAAGATTCGACGACGCGCAGATCAGCACTCTCGGCGGAGCCGCGCCACGCCGAGGGAGCTCCAGCCCGTCAGCGCGCGGGGGGCGGGCCGCTCGGCGCGCCCAGCGCGCCCAGAGCGCCCAGAGCGCCCAGAGCCATGCCGCCGAGCAGCCAGAGGAGGAGGGCCTTCTGGGCGTGCAGGCGGTTCTCGGCCTGGTCGAAGATGCGGCTCTGCGGGCCGTCGGCCACCTCGGCGGCGACCTCTTCGCCGCGATGGGCGGGCAGGCAGTGGAGGAAGACCGCTTCCGGCTCCGCCGCGGCCATCAGCGCCCCGTCCACCGTGTATCCATGGAAGGCCCGCAGGCGTTCGCCGGCCTCGGCCTCCTGTCCCATCGAGGCCCATACGTCGGTGTAAACGCAAGAAGCGCCCGCCACCGCCGCGCGCGGGTCACGGGTGAGCTCGATGCGCGTGCCGGCGGCCAGGGCATCCGCCAGCGCCAGCGCCGCATAGCGCGGCTTGACCTCGTAGCCGGGCGGCGAGGCGACGGCTATGTCCATTCCGACCTTGGCGGCGCCGAAGAGCAGCGAGTGCGCCATGTTGTTGCCGTCGCCAACGTAGGCGATCTTGCGCCCTGCCAGGTTGCCGAAGATCTCGCTCAAGGTGAAATAGTCGGCCAGCGCCTGGCACGGGTGCAGGTCGTCGGTCAGCCCGTTGATCACCGGCACGCTGCCGAAGCGGGCGAGGTCGAGCACGGTCTGGTGCGCGAACGTGCGTGCCATCAAGCCGTCCACGTAGCGCGACAGCACGCGCGCCGTGTCCGCGATCGGCTCGCCGCGGCCGAGCTGGATGTCGCGGCTCGACAGGAACAGGGCATGGCCGCCGAGCTGTGTCATGCCGGCCTCGAAGCTGACCCGCGTCCGCGTCGAGGACTTCTCGAAGATCATCCCCAGGCTCTTGCGCGCCAGCGCCGCGGCGTGCCTCTCCGGCCGCGCCTTGACCTCGGCGGCAAGCCCGAACAGCCCCGCGACCTCCGCCGCGGTCAGGTCATGAATGGAAATGAAATGGCGCACAGACATGTCACCTCCAGTCGCCAGGGCCCGGCCTCTTCCTACTCCACCGCCCCCGCGCGGCCAGCCCTGCTATCCTCGCCGGGACGATCGGAGACCCGCCCGGCACAGAAGAAGTGCGACAGCCATGGGAAGACTCTCCCTGCCGCCAAACCCGTTGTTGTTCGAGCTCCTCTACGAGCCCGCCTTCCGTCAAGACCGGAAGTCGGTCCTTCCCTACTTGCTGCGCATCGACGCCGCGCACGTCCTCATGCTCGCCGCGCGGGGCATCCTGCCAAGGCCCGCCGCGGCGCAGCTCCTGGCCGTCCATGGCGAGCTGGCGGGGCGAGTCCGCCGCGGCGAACCCGTGCTCGACCCCGAGGAGCCGCACCGGGGCCTCTACTGGCTCTACGAGCAGCACTATATCCGGCGCCTTGGCGGCGCGGTGGGCGGGGCCGCTCACGTGGCGCGCAGCCGCAACGACATCAACGCCACCGTGGCCCCGCATGCGTGCCCGCGACGAGCTGCTCACGCTGCTCGAGGCCGCCGGTGCTCGCGGACCTGACCGCGCTTGCGGAGGACCACGCCGGCAGGCGGATTGGCAAGCGAACGCCCGCGCAGCGCGACCAGCGGCGAATCGCGCATCAGGTCGAGGACTGAGTCGGCTTTCGCCATCGTGCCCAGCGCTGCCTGGCGCCGGCGGTCAAAGGCGGCCGGCGGCGCCGCCTGGTCCCCCGGCCGGCACCAGCCGCAGCGCGTCGACCGCCGGTCCGGGCAGCAGCGGCACCGCCCGCCAGGGCGCCGGGGTGGTGCGCAGCGCGAGGTACTCGAACGGCGGGGAGCCGCGAGCCCGGCGCTGGCGCCGCCGGCGCGCCGGGCAAGGCGGCGCGCACGGCCGGGGCGGACGGCCGCGGAGGTGGACCGCGCCTGCTCCATGACGGCCGCTTCGTCGCGACCCGGCCGGCGGGAGATCGGCCGTGGATCGCTCACCGCACCGCCCCGAGGATGCGCAGCAAGTCCAGGTGGCTGACCGGGGGACTCCCGTAGCGGCCCTCCAGTGCCGCGTCCTCGCCGTAGCTCGTCACCGCGTCCCGATCGGACGAAGTGGGCCGGCCGGCCTGCAGCTCACAACGCGATGGCGATCTCCTTCTCTCCGTAGAGCCGCTCGGCGACAATGCCGCGGGCCCGGCAGTCCTCGATCAGCCGGTTGGAGGCGATGATCGGATCGGAGTCGGGGGTGTAATCCTTGGCCATGATGTACTTGAGCCATGGCTCCATGCCCATGGCATAGACGTATGCCTCCTTGCAGCGAAAGCGGTTGACGATATCGATGCCGCGCTCGTAGTTCGAGCCGGAGAGGCGGCGCGAGTGATCCACCTTGCGGTCGAGAGGCCGGGTCAGCAAGGGGCCGTAGAGCCAGGAGAGCGGCGCGCCGTCGCACTCCATGCCGAGGAAGAGGACGTCGACGTCGCCGACGATGTGCTGCACGTTCTCGTAGATCTTGGGCTCGACGTTGCACGAATCGGCGGCGAGCAGCGCGCTGCCTCTGCCCAGGCGCACCAGGTAGGTCATCTTGGTGCGAATGTCGAGGTCGCTGTGCTCGCCCATGAACGGCAGGCCGGTCAGCGTTCCTCCCTCGATCTCGATCGTCTCCATCTCGTCGATCTCGATCACGTTGGGAAAGCCGATCCGCTTGAGCACCAGCTTGAGCGACGGATCTTGCAGTCCGCCCCCGCCGCCCCGCGGGACGACGACGGCGCCGATCTTGTGGCGCAGCTGGAGCAGCGTCTCGAGCAGCACGTGGTCCTGATGGTTGTGGGTGATGACGACGTAATCGATGCGGTCCGGCAGGTCGGAATAGGTGTAGCGCGGCAGGTCGGCGTGGTACTCGTACGACAGCACCGGGTCGGAGAGGATGCTGACCCCCTTGCCCTCGACCAGGATGCAGGCGTGCCCGAAGTAGCGGGTGCGCATACCGGTGCCCTGGTAGTGCGCATAAGGGACCGGCGCCTCCGTGGTGAAGAAAGTGCGGAACAGCGGCTCGTCGCCGTCCTCGATTCCCAGCAGCTCCTTGATGGAACCATAGGGCCGCGGCCGCCGCTTCATGCCGAACAGCACGTCGATGCCCTCGTGATGGAACGGCCGGCGGACGAACAGCAACCCCTCCTCCGCCAGCCGCGGCGTGCTGAGCACGAACGGGCGGTCCTTGTCCCCTTCGATCAGGGTCAGCGCGAAGGTCTGGAGCGAGGTGTCGTAATAGAAGCTCTCGTACAGCAGCGGCTCGATCAGCCGGAACGAGGGGTGGTGGTTGAGGTCGTAGACCAGCTCGACGAAGCCGCGCAGCGGCTCGGGCACCTTGCAGTAGAGCGGCTCGAGCGAGAAGCCCTGGGCCTCGACGCGCAGCAGATCGTCGAGCTCCTTGATGGCGCGGGCCAGGACGATGAGTTGGGCCTGGTCGACCAGGGTTCGCTCCAGAAGCGCCTTGATGTCCTTGACCCGCTCCGGGCCATGGCTGATGAAGGGTCCGCCGAGCATGGCCGGGTTGCGAGTGGCGGCCAGGTGCACCTGCGGCGCCTGGACGAATGACTTCATGATGCTCAGGTGGCGGTCGACGATGTTGCGGCCGGCGGTGGCCGGCTGGATGAGGTGGGTCCAGGCGTACCAGTTGCACACCAGGGGCTCGGCCAGGACGTTGGGCCTCAGGTAGACCTCGTCGCTCATACTCCATTGCCTCCAGACACCCGTGCCCGTGAGAAATAGGGGCTAGGACTGATGACGCGAGCCTCCGAGACGAGCCACTAGGGCACCCGCGGCTTCTCGGCCATCACGTCGCTTCCTCAGCCATGGAGCACGCGCGCGCAGCGCGGTGGAGAACCGGTTCTTCGATGTACTCCTCGAGGCAGGCCGACAGACGCCGCAGCCCCTCCGCGAGGAGGGCTGTGGGGCCGCCGAACCCGAGCCGGACGTGCGCGGGGCTGGAGAAACAGTTGCCCGGCACGAGCATGACGCCGTGCTTTTCGCCCAGCCTGCGGCAAAAGGGCTCGCTGTCCTCGAGGTCCAGGCGCGGAAAAGCGGTGACTCCGCCCCAGGGCGCGACCCAGCGGACGCGGTCGCCTTGCTCCTCGACCCAGGCGGCGACGAGGTCGCGGTTCCTTCGCGCCTGGGCAAGCCGGGGGCCGACCAGCAGGTCTCCCGAGCGGATGGCCCGCTCCGCGATCCACTCGACCAGGGGAGACAGGGCGAGAGTGACGTAGTCGCGTACCTCGACCATGCGCTCCAGGACGGACGGCGCCGCCAGGCACCACCCGACACGGAGTCCCGGCAGTCCGTACGCCTTGGACATCGTCCCGAGGGAAACCGCCCTGTCGTATTCGAGCAGCCTGGGCTGCGAGATCGGAGGCGTCTCATAGCTCAGCTCGGCCAGGGCGCAGTCCCACACGAGGTAGGCGCCGACCTTGGAGGCCGCTTCGACCACCGCCGTCAGCTCGAGCGGCGTCACCGCGGCACCGGTCGGGTTGTGCGGAAAGTTAACCACCACCATCCGCGTCCGCTCGTTGAGCAGAGCGTGCAGGTCGTCGAGGTCCGGCCGGTACCCGCGATCGAAGCGCAGAGGCCAGCGCCGCAGGCGGCAGCCCAGCGCTTCGGCGATGGCGTAGAGCTGCTGGTAGAGGGGATCGAGGACCACGATCTCGTCGCCGGGCGAGACCAGGGCATGGGTGAGAAGGAAGTTCGCCTCGCTCGATCCATGAGTCGCCATCACGCGCGCGACGTCTCCATCCAGGAATCGATCGGCGAGCGCCTCCCGCAGGCCGAGGCCGCCGAGCGTCATGCTGTCTCGGAAGACGACGGAGCGCAGCTCCTCGGGCGAGAAATCGAGGAGACGGCACAGGTCCTCCATCGAGTAATCCTCGACGCCGCTGCTGCCGATGTCGATCTCGACGGAAAAGTAAAACTCCCGCATCCAGCGCTCGAGCAAGGCTGGCTGAAACTTTTCCCGCTGTCGATGCTCAGAAGCCGGGCCCTCGATCGGCATAGGCGTTCTCCTGCTCCTAGTGAAGTGCCGCTCTGCGCTGAAGCGGGACCGAGCAGGGACGGCGGGCCGCAGATCCCGCCTGGGCGACGCGGCGAAATTGGCAACGAAACTACAGCATGCAACGAAAGGCTATGGATCGCCGGCCGCCCAACCCCGGCTGTCCGCCCGTTTGGAAAGGAAATAGCCGCCGAGTCGGGCTAGACTTCTTGATATAGGCAGTTCTGAAAAATGTGAGCTGGGAGCGCCGGAGATCACGCGATGCCACCGACACAGACATGGGCGGCCGGGCCGTCCGGCAGCGGCTACCGCAGCCATCGCGTGGGGCCCAAGGCGGACGGTGGCACGGCGCGGCTGCGCGAGATCCTCGAGCGGGCGTCGCGACCTGGAGTGATCTCCTTTGCCGTAGGCCTCCCGGCTCTGGAGCTCTTGCCGGTGCACGAGCTGGCGGCGGCGCAGGGGCGCGTGCTGCCGGGGCTGCCAGCGGCGCTACAGTACGCCGTATCCTACGCGCCGCTGCGCCGCCAGATCGTGGACCTGATGGCGGCGCGCGGCGTCGAATGTGGCCCGGAGCAGGTGTTCTTGACTTCCGGAGCCCAGCAGGGCATGGACCTGCTGGCCCGCCTGCTGGTCGAGAGCGGCGACCACGTGCTGCTCGAGGAGACGGTCTACGAAGGCATCCAGCTGGCGCTGCGGGGGCGTGCGCCGAGGCTGCTCACCGTGCCCACCGACCCGGAGACGGGATTGCAGGTGTCGGCCGTGGAGAGGTGGCTGGAGGGCGGAATGCGGCCGGCCATGCTCTACACCATTCCCGACGGCCACAACCCGCTCGGCGTCAGCCAGAGCGCCGGGACGCGCCGCCGCCTGATCGAGCTGGCTCGCGACTTCGCTTTTCCGGTGGTCGAGGACGACGCCTATGGCCTGCTCTACTACGGCGAGGCGCCGCCGCCGCCGTTGCGGGCGCTCGACGGCTCCTGGGCGTTCTACCTCGGGTCCTTCTCGAAGATCCTCGCGCCCGCTCTGCGCGCCGGCTGGATGGTCGTCCCCGAGGAGCTGGTCCCGCAACTCTCGGTACTCAAACACGCCGCCGACCTCGATACCCCGTCGCTGAGTCAGCGGATCATCTCCGCCTACCTCGAGGCCGGCGGTCTTGCCGCGCACCTGGAGATGGTGCGCGCCGAATACCGCCGCCGCCGCGACGTGATGCTCGGATGCCTGGCGGCCGCGCTGCCGCCGAGCGTGCGCTGGACCCGGCCGCGGAGCGGCATGTTCATCTGGGTGGAGCTGCCGCGCGAGATCGACGCGGCGGCGCTGCTGGAGGAGGCGATCACAAGCGAGGGCGTTGCCTTCAGCCCAGGGGAAGTCTTCGCGGTGGGCGGCAGCCGCCACGCGGATCACTGCTTGCGCCTCTGCTTTACGACCTGTCCTCCCGACCAGATCGCCGAGGGAATCGAGCGCCTGGGGAGGGTCGTCGAGAGGGCTCTCGGCCCCGGCGGCGCAAGCCGCTGATGAGCCAACGCCGCAAGCCGCGGATGAGCCGGCGCCGCCGCGACCCGCGCCCGCGCGCCCGCTTCACTCGTTGCGCAGGGCGATCAGGGGGTTGTCCTCGCTCATCCCGATGGATTGGAGACCGAGGAGGCCCTCCCAGATCGCGGCGAGCTCCAGCTCGACGCGGTCGCCTTGGCCTCGACCATGCCGAGCTCGACCGCAAGGCGCAGGAGTACCTGGTCCGCCTGCAGCTCGATCGGGAGGTGGAGGTGAAAAGCGGTCAGTTCTCGACCGTCGACCTCTCCCAGGGGCAGCGCAAGAGGCTCGCCCTGTTGACGGCATACCTCGAAGATCGGCCGATCTACCTGTTCGACGAATGGGCCGCGGATCAGGACCCGGTGTTCAAGGAGATCTTCTACACCGAGATCCTGAGCAGCTTGCGGCAACGCCGGAAGGCCGTTGTCGTCATCAGCCACGACGACCGGTATTACAAGCTGGGGGATCAGGTGATCAAGCTGGAGAACGGCAAGATCGTCGCCCACACGATGCGCCAGCAAGAGGCGAGCGCGGCCGGCTACCACTAACTCCGGCCGGGGCCGGTGCTACCCCGCCTGCCGCGCTCCTGACGACTGCCGCCGGGACTGGGCGGGCGGATCGGGGACGACCGCTGTGCCGCTTTCGCCGGCCAGTGCGGCGGGCAGGTGGGTGATGTCGGTGATCAGGGCGCGGCGGCCGGTCGCGGCGACGAACTCGATGGCGGCCTCGACCTTCGGTCCCATGCTGCCTTCCGGGAACTGACCGCGCCGCAGCAGGCGGCGGGCCTCGGCGAGGGTCAGCACGGGCAGGGCCTCCTGGCTCTTTCTGCCGAAGCTCTTCATCACCTGCGGCACGCCGGTCAGCAGGATGAACAGCTCGGCCGCGAGCTCGCGCGCCAGCAGCGAGGAGGTGCGGTCCTTGTCGATCACCGCCTCGACCCCGGACAGCCTGCCGTCGCTCCCGCGCACCACCGGGATGCCGCCGCCGCCGGCGGCGATCACCAGGTTGCCGCGCGCCAGGAGGTCGGAGATCGCCGCCACGCCCAGGATCTCGAGCGGGCGCGGCGAGGCGACGATGCGGCGCCAGCCGCGCCCGGCGTCCTCCACCATCCGCCAGCCGTGGTGGAGCGCGAGCGCGTGAGCCCGGTAGCGCGAGAAGAAGGGACCGACCGGCTTGCTCGGGCTTGCGAAGCCGGGGTCGTCAGGGTCCACCACGACCAGCGACAGGAGGGTTGAAACCTCGCGCGCGAGGCGCTCGGCGTTCAGCCGGTTGCGCAGGGCGAGCTCGAGCAGATAACCCATGGCGCCCTCGGTCTGGGCCACGCCCACGTCCAGAGTGCCCGGCGGGATCTTGGTCGCCGCCTCTTCCATCTGGATCATCACCTGGCCGACCTGCGGGCCGTTGCCATGCACCACCACCAGGTCGTGGCCGCGCCGGGCGAAATCGGCCAGCCAGGCCGCCGCGTCCTCGGCGCGCTGGAGCTGCTCCTCGACTGTGCCGTCGTCCTCCGGGCGCAGCAGGGCGTTGCCGCCGAATGCCACCACCGCGAGCAGCCTGCGGCCCAGCGGCGGCGGCGCGGGGCGCGCCGTGGCGGCGCTCGAGAGCGGGCTCTTCACACCGGGTCCCGCGCCAGCGGCATGGTCATGCAGCGCGGGCCGCCGCGCGCCCGCGACAGCTCGTTGCTGAGCAGGGTCACCACCGCGGGTCCGCCGGCGAGGAGGTCGTGGCGGCCGGCCGCCACCTCGTCTCCGGCGAGGACGCGCCAGCCGCGGCGCCCGAGCTCTTCGATCGTCTTGCGGTTGCGGCGGTAGAGCAGGATCACTCCGGGCGCGATGGCGAAGGCGTTGGCGCCGTCGGTCCACTGCTCGCGCTGCTGATCGATGGCATCCAACCCGCCACCGCAAGGCACGACCTCGAGAGGCAGGCCGAGCTCGGCGAGCAGCGGCAGCAGCGCCGGGCGGCGCGTGAAGGCCAGCTCGCGCGCGTAGAGGTCGACCGAATAGACGCGGGCCGCCTCCGGCCCGCCGGGCTCGATGGCCGCCAGGTAGGCCAGGCAGAGGCCGCGGTCGATGTGAGTGAAGACCGTATCGAGGTGCATGTAGCTGCGCCGGTGCGGCAGCTCGAGCAGGATGAGATGGCGAAACGAGGTCTCTTCGAGCCGCAGGTACTCGGCGAACACCTCGGCGCCGCTGCGGTTGGTGCGCTCGCTGATGCCGACCAGGACGATCTCGGGGGAGAGCACCACCACGTCGCCGCCTTCGAGAGTCGGATAGGGGAAGTGGGGGTCGTGCTGCGGCGCCCCCGAGGGCGGGACCTCGATCTCGAACATCGCGCCCAGGTCGGCGAAGGATGGATGCCCCTCGATCAGGGTGCGGGCGAGCAGCGGCTCGCGCTCCCGCGCCTCGGTCGCCATCGACGAGACCACCAGCCGGTTGCCGAGCACGACCTGCGGGTCGCGCTGGAAGAAGTAGTTGGGCACCGGGTTGAGCTCGAAGAACTGCCGCCTGGCGGGCTCCGGCGCCCGCGGGGAGGCGCGGATGCCTTCGACCAGGGTCGCGGCCAGCTCGCCCGGCGGCAGCTCGCCCAGCCGCTGCACCAGCCGCGGCGGCACCGCGTAGTCGCGCTCGAGCTCGGCAAGGAGCTGCCCGCGCGGCCCCGGATAACCGAGGACGTCGGCGAGCAGATCCTGCGCGTAGAGCACCTCGACGCCGGCCTGGCGCAGCACGGCGCAGAACAGCGCATGCTCCTCGCGCGCCTCGTCGCCGTCGAGGATGTCGTCGAACAGGAGGTCCGCCATCATCGACGGCACCATCCAGTCGATCTCGCGCCCCGGCCGGTGGACGAGGACGCGCCGCAGGCGTCCGATCTCTGAATCGACTCGAATGCTCATCTCTGGAGGCTGCTCGACGATCGAAAGGCAGGGCCGCGCGGCCGGGTGTCGCGGCGGCGAATTCTACAACAGATATCGGGGCCGTCCGGCCTTCCTGGCCGCCGCCTTGGTACTGGGTCATCGGCCTGGTAGGCTGGCCGGGGAGACGAGCCGCGGCCGGCCGCGGCCGACCGCAGACGACCGCAGGCAGGGGCTCGCCTTCGCCAGGAGGTGCCCGATGCAACTCAAGCCGTTCCTGCTGGAGACCTGGCTCGCCGCGCACGAGCACGACATCGAATACAACCTGGCGGCGAGCACGGGCCCGGGCTGGACGCTCGACGAGGTGCTGGAGCTCGCCGGCGAGGCGGAGCGGCAGCGGTTCCTGCAACACCGGCTTTCCTACGGCCGGCCCGCCGGGGACGATGGCTTGCGCGCCGCGATCGCCGAGATGCAGGGCGTCGAAGCGGAGTGCGTGCAGGTGGTCACCGGCGCATCGGAGGCCTTGGTCATCCTCATGTGGCTGGCGGCGGAGCCGGGCGCCAACGTGGTCCTGCCGCTTCCCGGCTATCCTCCTTTCGCGGCCCTTCCCCAATCGCTGGGACTGGAGACCCGGTTCTACTGCCTGCGGCGAGAAGGCGGCTTCCGCATCGACGTCGCAGAGATCGCGCGGCTCGCCGACGCGCGGACCAAGCTCATCCTGGTGAACAACCCCCACAACCCCACTGGCGCGACCCTGTTCGACGAGGAGTGGGATGAGCTGCATGCCTTCGCCGCCGGACGCGGCATCCAGCTGGTCAGCGACGAGGTCTACCATCCCGTCTACCACGGCCGAGAGACCCGGTCGGCGTCGCGTCTGCCGCATGCAACTGTGATCCATGACTTCTCGAAGGCCTTTCCCCTGTCCGGAATTCGCCTGGGCTGGATCGTCGAGCATGACGCCCGGCGCCGGCAGGACTATCTGAACGCTCGGGCATATTTCTCGATCTCCCCCGGCTCCGCGAGCGAGATCCTGGGGGAGATCGCCATGCGGCGCCGCGACGTCATCCTGGGAAGGACGCGCGAGGCGGCACGGCGCAACCTGCCCGCGCTCGACGCCTTCATGAAGGAACACGCGGAGGTGCTGGGCTGGGTGCGCCCGCGCGGCGGGCTCACGGCCTTCCCCTGGCTGGTGAGCGAGGAGGACGCGCGCCCCTTCTGCCAGGCGCTGGTCGAGCGCGGCGTGCTGCTGGCCCCCGGCGACTGTTTCGAGCTGCCGGCCCACTTCCGGCTGGGCTTCGGAGCCACCGGCGACCGATTTTCCCAGGCGCTGGAACGGATGGCAGGCGTCGTGAAAACCTGGGCGCGGAAGACCGCGGCCGTCGGCTAGAACGAAACTCCGCCAGCCAGAGGAGTCGTTTACAGTTCAAGCAACATGGCGGAAGTTTCATCCCTCGGGGTCGCCGAAGGCGGTGGGGACTAGAACGAAACTCGTCCATGCGTCAGGGGCGGGGGTGTCCCCTTCACGGCCGCAGCGCTGGCGGCATCTTGACTTCCGTTAAGCTATAGGTTAACATGACCCTTCGAGAGATTCAGAGCTGGCGCTACTCGATCTACGCCCTTTGCGACGAGAGCGGCTCGTGCCAGGTAGAGCACTTCCTACTTGAAAGCAGACAGGCTTATCCAAGAGCTGTAAGAGACCTTGACTCAATCATGCGCCAATGGGTTCCACAGCACGGACCCCCCTTCGAGGTAGAAGAGCGAGCGAGGAAGCTTCGCGACGAAATATGCGAATTCAAGGCCTGGGAAAAGGTTAAAAAACAGAAAAGGGTCGCGCGCGTCCTACTTAGAGTATTATTCTTCGAAGACGGAGCAAAGATTATCTGCACAAGCGGTTTCGTGAAGACAGACTCAACGCCCGATGACCAGATCGACGAAGCAGTAGAGCTCCGCGCCACTTACTTTCAAGAAAAAGAACAAGGGGTCTCCCAAAGAATTCTACAGGGATGGGGAGTGTGAAGATGAAAACGAAGCGAAACGGAATGCGTAAGGGGTCAGTAAACGACTGGCCGTCGCTTGCGTTGCTTGAGTTTACAGTTGGCCTAGCGCGCATGATGCGAGCGCGAGAGAAGCCCATGAACCAAGCTCAGCTTGCGAGAGCACTCAAGGTAAGCGCACCTTACATTTCAAGCGTTATGGCGGGCAACGAGAATCTGACTGTAGAGCAGCTTTCACGCTTGGCTGCTGCCGTGGATTGCACAATTCACATTGCGGTAGTAAAAAAGGATTTGCGCGTGAGGTGGGTTGAAGATAGCCTAACAGCAGCAGAAAGAGTTGCCAGCTTCGACCTAATATGAATCTGGTTTCTTGGTGGGTAAGATCTGATCGTTCGGAACCAGAGACGGCAATCGAACGTCTTACCGTTGTGAGTCCGTCGGGGAAGAGAATTTCGAGACACACCTTCGCTCTAGATCTTACGGGCGAGAATATGGGTTTTCGGCAGACAGTTATATTTCGGCAGTTTCCTATTCCCGAATTAGGCCTTTTCTGGTTACTGGTAGAAGAGCCTCGGAAAAAGGCCGGCGCTTGGAGAGTTGTTGCCAAAATTCCGCTTGAGATTGAGCTACGTCAGCCTAGTCTTTCGGTTGCCATCGCACCCGAGCAGCCTCCCGCTGCTCCTCGGGAGTCATCTTAGCGGCGCGCGCCCGACCGCCCTTTGGCCCCCCGAGCTTCCCGAGCGCCACGGCAGCCGGGTTCTTTCCGGCGTCTGGATCGGGCCGAGCTGGCGCTTCCCTATCGCCTCCTGGAATACCTGAAAGGCTAGCTTTAGCTTAGCTCGTTAGGGTCGCGGGCCTCAGTCACGCCGGCGGATAGCTCCTTGAGGGTCAAGCCGGCGGACTTGCGGAGCTCGACGAGGGCGCAGCCGAGGGATGCCGTTTCCTATGGGTTGTGCCGGGGGTCAATCCCCTAGCAGCACGTAGAAACCCTTGGTGCCCAGGCTCTCGAGGTCCAGCTCGAAGGGACCGTCGCGGGCCAGCGCGGCGAAGCGGCCGGGCAGCTCGGTCGGCTGCGGCACGAGGCGCGGATGCGGAAAGCCGCAGCGGTGAAACCAGCTTTCCAGCGTGGCGCGGGTGAAGAACCGGTAGTGGGTGTAGCACAGCAAGCCGATCGGCAGGTAGTCCCAGCGCCCGGCGAGGAGGTCTTCCACCACCGCGTGATGGCCGACGTTGGGGACCGACAGCAGGATGGTCCCTCCGGGCTCGAGCAGGGCCCGCATGCGGGCCAGGAACTCCTCCTGGCGCGTCAGGTGCTCGAACAGCTCGAGCGCCACGATCAGGTCGTAGCGTCCGGGGATCGCCAGCGTTTCGACGTCCCCGGCCAGCACCGCGTGGAGGTGGCGCGCCGCCTCGCGGGCGACCACCGGGTTGAGCTCGACTCCGGTCACGCGGCAGCCGAAGCGCTCTTGCAGGAGTTTGCCGGTTGCGCCGCGCCCGCATCCGATCTCGAGCACCTCGCGCACCCCTGCCGGCACGAAGGGCAGGATGTCGTCGCGGACCTCGGCGTAGTAATCGACGAACCGGTGGTAGACGCCGGCAAGGCCCCGCCGCAGGCCGGGTGCGAGCTCGGCCGGCACCGCCGTCCCCGCTGCTGCCGACCCTCCGGCAGCCGAACCCGCGGCGAGCAACCCGCCCCAGGCGAGATCCGGGGCGGCCGCCCGCAGGGCCGAACTTCGCCACAGCGACACCGGCAGATGCGAGCCCGGCGTCTCCACGCCTTGCCCCTGGCGGGCCAGGATCGCCTCTTCGACGCGCTCGAAGCCGAGCAAGGTGTAGACGGGCTCGCGGCCGGGCGGCGGCACCGCGGTGTCCGTTGGCCCGGCCGCGCTCGTCAGCCCGGCCGCGCCGGCCTGGACCGGGTCTGCTGCCGCGGGCACCGGCAGCGCCGCCAGCGCGTCCGCCAGCAGCGCCGGACAGGCTACGTCGCAGCCCTCCTCCAGCCGGCGGCGCATCGCCGCCACGCTGCGCCGCCCGAGCAGCACGTTGGGATCGGCCAGCAGAAGCACGTGGGAACAGTCCTGGTCCACCACCGGATCGCCGCCGGCAGGGTCGTCGAGGATGGCTGGCGCCCCGAACACCGCCTCGATCTCCCCCAGATTCCACGAGCGCAAGTACTGGAACTCGGGCGAGTGCGCGAGCTCCTCGCCGCCCCTCCGCACCACCAGCAACCGTTCGGCAGCGGGCGTCACTCTAGCCACCCGCGCGCTCGCGCGGCTCCCTCTCCGGGAAGCGGACCGGCGCCGGCGAGCACCAGGCTACGGCGGCGGCGAGGCCCAAGGCGGCAAGGACGCATCCCGCGATGAAGGGCGCGGGCCGGTAGATCAGCTCGACGCGCTGGTCTCCTGCCGGCAGCCAGGCTCCGACCAGGAGGCCATCGACGAGCACGGTGGGATGGCGCTCGCCGCCGGCAAGGACATGCCAGGCGCCGTCCTGATCGATGCTCGCCGCCAGCAGCCGCGGCTCGACGAGGCGAGCACGCGCCGAGATCCGCTCGGGCTCGCTGCCGGGACCGTGCATGGCGGCGAGGCTCAGGGCCGAGGAGTCCGGAAGCTCGGCATGCCACTCCCTGGAGACCGCCGGGCTCGGCTCGGCCAGCGCGCGCCGCGCAAAGTCGTCGTTGCCCGCAAGCCACGCGGTCCACATCGCCGAGCCGCGGCTCACCTCGGTGCGCGACGGCAAGAAGAGGCGCGGCAGCGCATGCGGGCGCTCGAACACCCATCCAGCCGGGTCCCGGAGCACGGCCGGGAAGGGCAGCGGCGCACCCGCAAAGGAGAGCACGTAGCGGACGCCGAACAGGTCGTACAGCGGGCTCTCCGGGTGGATGAAGAAGGGCTCCAGCGCGAAGCGGCGGCTCTTGAGGCTCTCCGTGGCGAGCTCATAAGCGTAAGGCATTGAAGGATTGTCGATGCGCACGTCGGCAAGCCTGTAGACCTCCGGAAAATTCGCCGAAAAGGCCCGGCCGAGGCCGACTATACGGGCATCCCCGAGGTGGCGCATCAGGAAGCGGATCGGCGGCGTCAGCGGAAAGGCGAGCCGTTTCCCGCTCGGCGGATTGGCCGAGAAATTGCCGTAGAACAGCTCTCCGCCGATCAGCGCGCAGAGCAGCCAGGGGGCCGCGCGCGCCACCCGGGACCCGGCGGCGCCGGGAGCGCGCGAGGTCCCGGCGAGCAGCAGCAGGGTGGCGCTCGCCGCCAGCACCGCGCCGCCCAGCCACATCCAGGACAGGTGCACGGAGTCTTCGCGCCAGGTCGTGCCGGCGTTGACATGTCCCAGGTAGCCCCAGGCGAGGACCCCGGCAAGGACAATGGCGGCGCCAGCCACGCCGCCGCGCCGCCTCTCGCCGCACAGCCAGCGGTCGAGCTGGCAAGCGGCGAGGTAGGCGAGGCAGAAGGCGATCAGCACCTGGATGCGCAGGTTGCGGTGGACCGCGAGCACGCCGAGAAGCGGCAGCCGCGCTTCGAGGTTCTCGAGGCCCGGAGGCCCGATAAGCAGCAGAAGGCTGGCGCCAAGGGCCGCCAGCAGCAGCCGCTCCTGGGGCCGCCGCCCGTCTTTCGGATCGCCCCCCGCAACCCCCGCGGATCCCCTTCCCGGTTCTCCAGAGCCGCCGGGTCCCTGCCCGGCGGTGGCCGGGGGGGAAGGGGACGCCCCCACCCTCTCAAGGCAGGTGAGTTTTTTCCTGGGCAGCAGGGCAACGAGGACCAGAAGAAGGCTTGCCGTGCCGACGAAGCTCCCCGCGTGCTCGATGAAGTTGCCGCTACCCCAGTAGGCGGAGTACTGGTCCCCCAGCGCCCGCGGCGCGGCGATCGGCAGCAGCCGGCCGGCCGCCTCCTGCCGCCACTCCATCAGCGTCTGCGGCAGCAGCAGCTGATGCCAGAGCTCGGCCACCGGGCGCGGCGCCAGCAGCTGCCTGACGGCGGCGGCGCGCAAGGTGGTGGGCAGGTAGGCCCGGGCGAGCAGCAGGACCGGCGAGGCCAGGGCCGTCGCGATTCCCAGGGCCAGGGCGCCGCGTGCGATCAGGCCCCCGCGTCCGCGCTCCCGGCAGCGTGCCCGATCGAGCAGGAACAGGCCCGCGAAGCCGATCACGTAGGCCATGATCTCGGGATGGCCGGCGAGCAGCAATGCCGCCAGGGTCAGGGTCAACAGCAGCCAGTCGCGGCGGCCGCCCGCGACGTCGCAGCGCACCACGGCATAGAGCGCCACCGGCAAGAGAGCGGCGCCATTGGCCATGGGCCAGCCCAGCCAGAGCAGCAGGAAGTTGCCCAGGCCGTAGGCCACCGCACCTCCGAGGGCCGCCGCTTCCGCGAGCCCTTGCCGGCGCAGCAACAGAAAGGTGAAGACCAGGGCCAACCAGACTTTGAGCGCCCCGGTGACCGCCCAACCCGACCATAGGGTCAAGGGATAGACGGCGAGCACCAGGGGCTGGAAGGCCTGGGCCTGGGGATCGGCCATCAGCGGCATGCCGGCCCCCACGTATCGGTTCCACAACGGCCAGCGGCCGGCACGCAACGCCCGTTTGACCTCGAGCGCCCAGGGCGCGATCTGGTGCACCAGATCGCGCTGCAAAAACACCGAATGCGTGCCTTCGGGCGGCAGCTCGCGGAAGGGAATGTGCATCCGCAACACCTCGAGTGGCAGCTGCACGCCGCCGCAGAACAGGGCGCGAAAAAAGAGCGCCAGCGGCAGACCCAGGAAGACCAGCAGCGCCCAGCGCGGCAGGGCGTCGTACCAGCGGCCGAGGACGGCCGCCAGGACACCGGCGAGGAGCAGGAAATAGAGGCCCGGCAGCACGTCGAGCGCGCTCCAGCCATTGGCTGTCAAACCCATTGGCGCTCAGTCATACAGCCTCGCGCCTCCCGGAGGCAAGCCATGGCCCGCCCTCGTCCCCTTCCCCGGCAGGACAGACCCATAGATGTTGTGCTATGATCGCAGGCAGGTAGCAGTGCGTCAGGTAGGGTCTTGCGCTCCTTGCGTCGCGAGGTGTGGCGTGAGGAACATGCGCAGGGCCCGACAGAAGAGAGATGGAGCGCGTCCACCCCTCCTGCGATGTTGCTGCGAAGGGCCCCGGGCAGGGCCAATGGCCTTGCTCGTATCTCTCACCCGCGTCCATCGCGAGTGGCCGAACCTCCTCCCAGACCCTCTCGGCACGCCACCGCGCCGCCCTGGCCGCGCTGCTGGTGCCTGCGTTGCTCGGCGCGGCTTGCTCCGCCAACCGCCGCGCGCCCGCGCCTCCCGGCGGACCGGGCGGCGTGGTCGAGCGCGGAATGGCCTCCTGGTACGGAGCCCAGTTCAACGGGCGCCGCACCGCCAGCGGCGAGCGCTACGACATGCGCCGTCTGACCGCCGCCCACCCCAACCTGCCCTTCGGCACCATGGTGCAGGTCACCAACCTCGGGAACGGCCGCCAGGTGGTGGTGCGGATCAACGACCGCGGCCCCTTCTCCAAGCGCTCGCGGCGGCGGATCATCGATCTCTCGTACGCGGCCGCCCGCGAGCTCGGCGTCGTCGGCCCCGGCACCGCCCGCGTGGAGCTTGCCCTGGCTCTGACCGCGCCGACCGCGCCCGCCGCGCCAACCAGCGACGAGGGCCCCTTCGAGACCCGGATCGCCTCCCTCGAGCCCCCCGGCCCGCCTGGCCCCCCTGGCTCCGACAGCGAGACGCCCCCAGGCGGTGACTCCCGGGCTCCGGGAGCGAGCGGCGGGGCCCACTCCGTCGCCGGCCTGCGCTATACCGTTCAGGTCGGCGCCTTCGGCGAGCCCGACCGGGCCGACGCCCTGCAGCGCGACCTCGTGCGCCTCTACCCCGCCGCCGCCGTCCGCTCCGACGGCACCTGGAGCCGT
Source organism: Thermoanaerobaculia bacterium (assembly GCA_035544895.1). Classification (GTDB taxonomy): domain Bacteria; phylum Acidobacteriota; class Thermoanaerobaculia; order Multivoradales; family UBA5704; genus JASLEW01. The sequence continues at coordinate 109,695 of DASZZM010000056.1, read as the reverse complement.
GTGCAAGTAGGCCTCTTCGCCGACCCCGAAGAGGCCGAATCGCTGCGCCGCGAGCTCCTTGCCCTCGGCCTCACCGCCGTGACCGTCGCCGCCCGCTGACAACATCGCAGCGCCGTTTCATACCTTAAGAAAAGGTGGTGGGAGGTCCCCGCACTGCCCGCGATGCCATGAGCTGGCCCGTGCTACGATCTTGCTATCCACGGACCGCCCAGGCCCGGCTGCCGGGCTCTACGCAAGGATGAAAGGTCGCAAGCGGACCATGAGCGAGAAGAAAGGCTGGGGATCGAGCGTCATGGGCCTGTTCGTCGTGCGCGACGAGAAGGCCGAAGAGCCGGCCGAGCCCGGTGCGCCGGACGCGCCCGGCTCCCCAGGCGCCGAGGACTCGACGTCAGGCGCCGCGGCGGCGCCTCCGGCGGGAACCGATTTCGTCCGCGAGCCTCCCGCCGCGCCGGGGGGCAAGGTCGACTTTCCAGCGGTCTATGCGGCGGCGGGGATCGACGACGAAGAGCAGGCGCGGGTCACCAAGGCCGCCGAGCTCATCACCAGCCTGCCGGCCGGCAACGAGCCCGCGCGGCACATCGTCGAGGCGTCGCTCAAGGCATTCGGCGTGCCGGTCGACAAGATCATCGCCGCCGGCGAGAAAGAGATCCGGGCTCTCGACGCCTACGTGGCGACCGGCGCCGCCGATACCCGCAAAGTGCTCGCCGAGTCGCAGCAGCGGATCGCCCAGTACGAGCAGGAGATCCAGCGCATCCGCCAGGTGATGGACCAGCGGGTGGCGGAGCAGCAGGGAGTGGAGCGGGCTTGCGAGGGCGGCAAGCTCGAGGTGGCGCGGGTGCTCGAGTTCTTCGGGCACGCCCCGGCGGGCGCCGCGCCGAAGCCGGTCGATCCATCCGAAAGGAGCTCTTGATGGCAGGCAACGGATTCTTTGCGCGGCTGGGCAATCTGTGGCGCGGCTTCTTGTCGTTGTGGATTTCCGACATCGAGAAGGAGCATCCGGAGATCGCCTACGAGAACGCCATCAACTCGATGATCGAGAAGTACTCGAAGCTCAAGTCGGCGACCGCCGCGATCCTGCGCCGCCGCGACGACCTCGTCGAGAGGACCAAGTCGGCGGGCGCGGAGCTCGCCCAGACCGAGGCCCAGCTCGCGGTCGCGGTCGAAGGCAACCAGGACGACCTCGCGCTCATCCTCATCCAGAAGAAGAACCAGCTCACCGCCGACCTCGGCGAGCTCAAGGACGACATGAATACGGCGCAGCACGATGCCGACTCGGCCAAGCAGTCGCTGCTGGCGGTGCAGTCCGACATCAGGAAGCTCAAGGGGGAGCGCGACACGATGCTGGCGCGCATGCAGTCGGCGCAGGCGCGCATACGCATCCAGGACCAGCTCGAAGGGCTGTCCGTCGATGCCGAGGTCAAGGCGCTCGACAACGTGCGCGAGCACATCAAGAACACCATCGCCGAGGCCAACCTGGGCAAGGAGCTCTCCGAGTCGTCGCTCGACGCGCGGCTCGAAGCGCTCAAGTCCCAGACCGGCGACGTGCTGGCCAAGCAGCAGCTTGCCGAGATCAAGGCCAAGCGCGCCGCCGCGCAGGCGGCGCAGGGCCAGAAGACGATGTAGACGCCTCGGCGGCACCGTGTGCGCAGCCGGCCGGTCGGCAGGATCGCGTGCGCGCTCCGTCGATCGGGCGGAAGGCCGCGCAGGCCACCGCTCGAGCGGCTGGCCCGGACTCACAGGCGTTGCCAGCTATGTCGAGATCCGCCGCCTGGCCGCCCAAGGAGACGATATGAAATTGACCCCCTTTGCCAAGCTCTTCATCACCGTCGTGATCCTGGCGGTCCTCGGATACGCCGGCTGGCACTACAAGGGCGGCGACATCCGCCGCTGGGCCGGCGCGGAGAAGCGGACGGCCGCGGGCGCCGGCGCGGACGCGGCCAAGGACTTCGCGAACCTCAAGGATGCTCCCGCCGACCCCGCCCGCGACGCCGGGTCGGCCGGGGTCGCACCCGCCTCCCTCAGCGAGGGCGGCAAGCTCGGCCGGCCGCTGGTGGTGGGGATCAACACCTGGGCGGGACACTCCCCCGGCATCGTCCTCAACAACGGCATGGAGCCCAACGCCGGGTCGGGATTCAGGAGCCGCTTCGGCCTCGACGTCAAGTTCGTCCTCCTCGAAGACCCGGCGGCGAAGCTCGCCGCCTTCCGCAAGGGCGACATCGACGTAATGTGGGACACGGTCGACAACTGGGCGCGCGAGGCTTCGATCCTCGCCGAGCAGGGCCAGAAGGCCAAGTCGGTCGTCATGCAGGACTGGTCGCGCGGCGGCGACGGCATCGTCTCGCTCGCCTCGATCGGCTCGGTCGAGCAGCTCAAGGGACACAAGATCGCCTGCACCCAGTTCACCCCCTCGCACTTCCTGCTGCTCTACCTGCTGGCGCAGTCCGGGCTCTCGCCGGAGGACCGCGCGGCGGTCGAAAAGGACATCATCTTCAGCCAGGACGCGCCGGCCGCCGCGGCGATGTTCAAGGCCAAGCAGGTCGACGCCGCGGTCACCTGGGAGCCCGACCTCTCCGGCGCGGTCACCGCGCGCGGCAGCGAGGCCCATGTGCTGGTCTCGACGACTGCCGCCACGCACATCATCGCCGACACGCTGGTTGCCCGCCAGGACCTGATCGACCGCGCCCCCGGCACGGTCCGCGACTTCGTCCACGGCTGGCTGCTGGGGATCGACAGCATCAAGAAGGACCCGACCGCGGCCTATGCCCTGGTCGGCCGGGCGCTCAAGCTCGACTCCGACACCGTCTCCGGGATGCTCTCCGGATTGAAGCTCACCGGCTACGCGGACAACGCGCAGTTCTACGGCCTCGCCGGCGGCCACGCCCACTACGAAACCCTGTTCAACACCGCCTTCGTCATCTGGCGCAAGAAAGGACTGGTCACCCGCTCGGTCGACGCCAAGGACTGGGCGGACACTCGCTTCATCGCCGCCCTGGCCGCGGACTACCCGGGCGAGAAGGTCGAGGAGCCGGTGCTCAAGGCCAAGGCGCCCTCGGCGAGCGACCGGGCGATCATCAACAAGCAGATCCAGATCCACTTCACGCCGGGCTCGGACGAGATCATGTCCGGCTCCTTCATCGTCCTCGACTCGCTGGGCGAGACCATGACCTCGTTCGGCAACACCTACCTGCGCATCGAGGGCAACACCGACGCCACCGGCAGCCCCAAGACCAACATGACGCTCTCGGAGCGCCGCGCTCTGGCGGTCAAGAACTACGTGCTCCAGAACTTCCCCGGCGTCGACGCCAACCGCTTCCAGACCATCGGCCGCGGCGCGGCCAACCCGGTGGCGTCGAACGCCACCGAGGGGGGGCGGCAGCTCAACCGCCGCACCGAGATCAAGGTCATCCTGGCGGCGCAATAGATGATCCGCCGCCGCGACCCCTTCGCGCTGCGCCAGCCGCTGCCGCGGTCGGAGTCCTTCGCCCTGGGCTTCGTCGCGCCGGCCCTGGTCGCCCTGGTCTGGTGCGTGTTGACTTACGGCGGCTTCGCGCCGCCCGACTTCCTCCCCTCGCCCACCGAGGTGGCGCGCGGCACCATCCAGCTCTTCGTCCAGGAGGACTTGGGCTGGGCGATCCTGGTCTCCACGCGGCGGATCGCGGCGGCCTTCCTCCTCGCCTCGGCGGTGGCCCTGCCGGTGGGCATCCTGATGGGGGCCTTCGAGCCGGTCAACCGCTTCTTCGAGCCGATCGTGTCGCCCTTGCGCTACATGCCGATCTCGGCCTTCATCCCGCTCCTGATCCTCTGGTTCGGGATCTACGAGAAGGAGAAGATCGCCTTCCTCTTCCTCGGCGTTTTCGTCTACCTGCTGCCGGTCGTCGTCACCTCGATCCGCGCCGTCCCCGAGGAGCTGGTGCAGACCGCGCTCACCCTGGGGGCATCCAAGTGGCAGACCGTGCGCACGGTGCTGCTGCCGGCGGCGCTGCCCGAGATCTTCGACTCGTTCCGGGTGATGAACGCCATCTCCTGGACCTACGTCATTCTCGCCGAGGCGGTCAACCCGGAGCGCGGACTCGGCTACATGGTCGAGCTGGCGCGCACCCACCAGAAGGCGTCGTGGTCGTTCGCCGGGCTGCTGGTGATCGGCGGCATCGGGCTGCTGACCGACTACCTGATCCGTTCGCTCTCGGACGTCCTCTTCCGCTGGCGCGAGCAGGCGATGGCATGAGGCGCGAGACGCACCAGGACGAGGCGGCCGCGATGGCGGAGACCGCGCCGCCGGCGGCCGCGCAGGCAGGCACACCGGGCACGGTCGCCGTCACCCCGCCGGCGGACACGCGGAAACAGGCCACCTACCATGCCGAGCCCTCCGGGGAGACGCCGAAGCTGCGGGTCAAGAACCTGTCGGTCTCCTACTTCGACCGCCACGGCGCCGCCTTCGAAGCGGTGCGCGACGTCTCCTTCGACATCCTCGACAAGCGGGGAGCGGGCGAGCTGGTCGTCTTTCTCGGTCCCTCGGGCTGCGGCAAATCGACGATCCTCAAGGCGGTCGCCGGCCTCCTCGTCCCCACCGGCGGCGAGATCCTGGTCGACGGCCAGCCGGTCACCGGCGTCGGGCGCGACCGCGGCATGGTCTTCCAGGCCTACACCTCCTTTGCCTGGCTGACCGTGCGCGCCAACGTCGAATACGGGCTGCGGGTCCAGGGCGTCCCAGCCGCCGAGCGCCACGCCCAGGCCGACAAGTACCTGCAGGCGGTCGGCCTGGCCGATTTCGCCGACCACTACCCCAAGGACCTCTCGGGCGGCATGAAGCAGCGGGTGGCGATCGCCCGCACGCTGATCAACCGTCCGCGGGTGGTGCTGATGGACGAGCCGTTCGGCGCGCTCGACCCGCAGACCCGCTGGGGCATGCAGGGGTTGCTCCTCGACGTCGCCAAGACCGAGGACCACACCATCCTCTTCGTCACCCATGACGTCTCCGAGGCGGTCTACCTGGCCGACACGGTCTATCTCGTCTCGCCGCGCCCGGCGCGCATCCTGCACCGGGTGGACGTGCCCTTCTTCGCCCACCGCGACATCAACCTGAAGTCGTCGGCCGAGTTCAGGGCGGTGGAAAAGGAGCTCCTGGACCTCCTCTATGCCACGCCGGCGAAGTAGCAGGGCAGCGTGGGAACCACCGAGAAACCGCAGCTCCCGCCGCAACGGCAAGCCGGCAAGCCCGCGACCCCGGCGAGCGCGCCGCAGCAGCAATCCGGCAGGCCCTCGGCGCCGGTGCCGGCAAGCGCGCCGGTGTCGCGGCCCTCGGCGCGCGACCAGGGTTCCAGTGGGAGCAGGGCCGAGATCGGGGCCGGACTCAAGTCGGGGATCAAGGCGGTCGCCAGAGACGCTCTGTTCGAGCGGCGGCCCTACCTGAAGATGGCCTTCGCCAATCCCTACAACCTCTCGCTGTTGAGTGGCGGCCTGGCAGCGGCGGTGCTGACCGGCAACCCGCTCCTCGCCCTGGGCACCCTGGGGCTCGAGGTGCTGTGGCTGCTGCACGCACCCGACAACGAGCGCCTGCGCCACATCCTCTGGGACCCCCGCTTCGAGAGTCTCAAGCGGGCGCTCGACGCCCGCGACCGGGCGCGGCGCATGGCGGACCTCTCCGACGAGGCGCGCGGCCGCGTCGAGACCCTGGTCCAGCGCCAGGACGAGATCCACCGCCTGGCGGCCGAGAACCCCTCCTTTGCCGGCGACCTGCTCCAGGGCGAGCTGGTCAAGACCGACCGCCTGGTCGACGCCTTCCTCGAGATGGCCCTGACCTGCGCCCGCTATGAGAACTACCTCGGCGCGGTCGACGCCGGCGCGCTCGAGCGCGATCGCCGGCGCTACGAGCAGGCGGCAAGCGACGCGGGCGACGATGCGGCGCAATCCGGTATCGCCAAGCGCAACCTCGCGATCGTCGCCAAGCGGCTCGATCGGCTCAAGGAGATCCGCCGCTACCTGACGGTCGCCCGCGGCCAGCTCGACCTGATCGAGAACTCCTTCCAGCTCATTGCCGACCAGATCGTCACCATGCAGTCGCCGCAAGAGCTCTCGGGGCAGCTCGACGAGCTGCTCGACGGAGTCGAGGCGGTGCGCGAGACCAGCCGCGAGACCGAGCAGCTCCTGGCCGGCCTCGACCGCACGATGTGAGCCCCAAGACATCCAGGCGTAACCAGGTGTAACCATGCCCGAGCCCATCCCGCGCTCCCCCCTGCCCGCCTGGGCCGAGGACCTCCGCGGCCGCTACCTGCGCGGCGAGGCCTCGATGTTCGTCCTCCACGGCAACGTCTTCGACTCCGTCCTCCACCGCGGGACGATGCTCTCCCTGGGCGACTTCCTGACCGGCCCGCTGCTCGCCGAGACCAAGGAGACGATCGTCCTCTACAACCTGGCGACCGGCGTGCGCTTCCGCAAGCGCGCCCCCGGCGTGGAGCTCGCCGACGACCTGCTCGCACGCGGCCCCAAGGAGCAGACGCTCGGCGCTCTCGAGAAGCTCCTCGCCGCGGGCTGCCGGACGGCGGTGGTCCTCGAGTATGCCGAGCAGCTGGCGCCGGCCGGCGACCCCGCGTTCCAGACCGACGCCGACCGCGCCGCCCTGGTCACCCTCCACCGCTGGTCGTTCCTCCCCGAGATCGAGAAAGGGGACAACGTCGTCATCCTGGTCACCGAGAACCTGACCGACCTGGCCCCCAAGCTGATCGCCAACCCCAAGGTCGCTGTCGTCGAGGTCCCGATGCCCGACCGCGCGGCACGGCAGGCGGTCGTGCGCCTGGCCGACCCCAGCCTCGGCGATCGCGAAGCCGAGCGCTACGCCGAGCAGACCGGAGGCCTGAAGGCCATCCAGATCGCCTCGATCCTCGCCCCGCCGCCTCCCGCCGCCGCGGAGGGCGCCGAGCGGCGCGCCTTCATTGCCGCGCTGCTGGGCGGCGGTCCCGCGGCCGCAGCGCGGGCGGACAAGCTCGCCGTCCTGACCGCGGGACTCGGCCGCGACGAGATCCGGGTCCTCCTCGCTCCCGGCGGCACAGCGCCTGCGGCCGTTACGACAACGCCCGCGGCCGCCACGGCAACGTCCGCGGCCGCCACGGCGGCGGCGGTCCCGGGGGACGCCGGGGGTGCCGGGGGGGCGGGGGGCGCCTGGAACCAGGCGGCGCCGACCGAGATCGACCGGCTCATCGCCCACCGCAAGCGCGAGATCCTGGCGCGCGAATGCTACGGGCTGGTCGAGCTGGTGGCCCCCGCGCACGGTTTCGAGGTGGTGGGCGGCATGGACGAGGTCAAGAGCGAGCTGGCCCTGGTCGCCCGCAACATGCGCGAGGGGCGGCTCGCCCGCGTGCCGATGGGCATCCTCTTCACCGGGCCCATGGGGACGGGTAAGACCTTCGTCGCCGAGGCGTTCGCCAAGGAGTGCGGGCTGGCGGCGATCAAGCTCAAGAACTTCCGCTCGAAGTGGGTGGGGGCGACCGAGGGGAATCTCGAGAAGATCCTTTCCGTGGTGCAGGCGATCGGGCAGGTGATCGTCATCATCGACGAGGGCGACCGCGCCTTCGGCTCGGGCGCCGGCGAAGACGACGGCGGCACCTCCTCGCGGGTCATCGCGCGGATCAAGGAGTTCATGTCCGACACCAGCAACCGCGGGCGGATCCTCTTTCTGGTGATGACCAACCGCCCGGACAAGCTCGACGTCGACTTGAAGCGCGCCGGCCGGCTCGACCGCAAGATCCCCTTCCTCTACTCGCAGACGCCCGCGGAGGTCGAGGCGGTGGCGCAGGCGGTGGTGCGCAAGAACAAGGTGAAGACGGACGTCGACTTCGCGGCCATCCGCGAGGGCTTCTCACAGCGCCTGGTGGGGTGGAGCAACGCCGACGTCGAGGCGGTGGTCCTGCTCGCCAACGATGGTGCCGCGCGCGAGGCCGGCCCCGACGCGCCGGTCGAAGCCAAGCACTTCCTCGCCGCCGCCGACGACTACTTCCCCAGCCGCGACGCCGAGCTCCTCGAGTACATGGAGCTCCTCGCCGTCTTCGAGGCCTCCAGCCGCCGCCTCCTCCCCGCCAAGTACGCCAGCCTCACCCCCGACCAGCTCGACGCCAAGCTCCGCCTCCTGCGCGCGGTCATCGGCAACCGCCGGTAAGGTTGGAGGCGCCCGCTGGGTAGGGACATGGGGGATTGGAGGGGTGACTTCCGTCTATACTCGGTATGCCATGGCCCACTCCACCTACAAGCTCAGCCATGCCGATCTGCTCGATTTCCCCCAGGATGGGAAGCGCCACGAGCTGATCGACGGCGAGCACTACGTGAGCGCCTCGCCGACACTGCGCCATCAGGCGGTGTTGAGAAACCTCTTCGTGGCGCTTCACGGCTTCGTCAAGCGGCGCGGGCTCGGCCAGGTCTTCTTCGCCCCCGTGGACGTCTTCCTCTCCGACAATGACGTGGTCGTGCCGGATCTGATCTTCGTCCGGCGCAAGCGCCTGGCGATCCTCGAAGACCGCTTCGTGCGCGGCGCGCCGGACCTGGCCGTCGAGGTGATCTCGCCCTGGACGCGCAGGACGGACCTCGGGGACAAGCGGCGTGCTTATCGGAAGTTCGGATTCGCCGAATACTGGATCGTCGATTCTTCACCCGAGACGGTCGAGGTTTTCCGCGGCGAAGGCGACTGGCAGGAGCCCGCGGCGCGACTGAGCCGCGCGGCAGGACCGCAGGCCCTCGCGAGCCCGCTCTTCCCGGGTCTCGTCCTCACACTGGATCAGATCTTCGAGTAACGGCTCCTCCACGTCACCCGCTTGGGCCTGGCGAGCGCAGGAGCTGCCAGAACCCTCGTGGGTCGAGAATGCGCAAGCCTGGGATCTCTCCCAGATCGAGGAGGTCCTTGTCACCCGTAATCAACACATCGGCATGGCCTGCCAGCGCTTCACCCAGGATGAGGGCATCGTCCGGGTCTCGAATGACGATGGGCGGAACCTGTGCAGGAGCCTCACAGAGCGAAGCCGAGGAGGTCACCAATGCAACAATCTCGCGAGCCGCTTGCGCAGGAACCCGGATCTTCCCGGTCAAGGCTCGCGTCAGCTCCTCGATGACCGTTGGGGAGACCAGCAGCTCATGTTCGGCCAGGATCAGCCGGAAGACATCGGCACATAAACCACGGGTCGCAAAGGCTGCCACGAGGACGTTGGTATCGAGGAAAACCCTCAAGACACGACCTTGAATACATCCTCGTCGGTCAAGATGCCTTGGGCCTCGGCAAACGGTGCGACCCGCCGGCGCATCTGGTCGAACAGCTCGAGCGCGAGCTGCCGGCGGAGCGCATCGCGGATGACGTCGCTCTGCGTGCGTCCCGAGAGCCGCACGATCTTGGCCAGCGAGCGCTCCAACTCCTCGTCCAGCCGCACCGTAACCGATCCCTTCATGTAAGACAGCGTACTACAGACCTGGGCCAGTGGTCAAAGAGGCCGCTCGGAGGAATAGCGGCGTGGCTGCCCTAAACCATGCCCGGCGTCCCGGTGAGCGGAGCTTAAGACCTCGGGCAGGAGCCGATCCTCCCTGACCTGCTCTCAGCCTTCCTCGCCGGCCCCCTCCCGCTCGAAGAGGGTGTAGAGGAGGGGGAGGACGAAGAGGGTGAGGAGGGTGGCGGTGACCAGGCCGCCGACGATGACCATGGCGAAGGGGCGGGCGGTCTCGGCGCCGACGGCGCGGGAGAGGGCGGCGGGGAGGAGGCCGAGGCTGGCCATCAGCGCGGTCATCACCACCGGGCGCATGCGGCTCATGGCGCCCTCGCGGACGGCTTCGCGCTGGCCGGCGCCGCGCTGGCGCAGCTCGCGGATGCGCTCGACCATCAGGACGCCGTTCTGCACCGCGACGCCGAAGAGCGCGATGAAGCCGACCAGCGAGGCCACCGAGAGAGTGAGGCCGGCAAACCAGAGGGCGAGGACGCCTCCGACCGCCGCAAACGGGATGTCGAGCAGGATGAGCAGCGACAGGCGCACCGAGCCGAAGGCCAGGAAAAGCAGGAAGAAGATGGCCGCCAGGGTCAGCGGCACGATCACCTCCAGCCGCTTGACCGCCCGCTGCTGGTTCTCGAAGGCGCCGGTCCATTCCATCGTGTAGCCGGGCGGGAGCTTGACGGCCGCGGCCACCTTGCGCCGCCCCTCGGCGACCAGCGAGCCCAGGTCGCGCCCGGCCACCGAGTACTTGACCGCGATGCGGCGGCCGTTCTCTTCGCGATAGATGCGGGCGAAGCCGGGCGCCACCTCGACCCTGGCGAGTGAGCCGAGAGTGAGCTTCTCGCCGTTGGGCCCCAGCACCGGCAGCGCGCGGATGGCCTCGAGGTCGGAGACCGCCAGCGGCGACATCTTCACCACCAGGTCGAAGGTCCTCTCCCCTTCCAGGACATGGCTGGCCACCCCGCCTCCGAGCGCGGTCTCGATGACCGACTGCACGTCGTCGACGGTCAGGCCGGAGCGCGAGACGGCGCGCCGGTCGGCCGCGATCTGCACCTGGGGCTGGCCGGCCAGCCTCTCGGCGGCGACGTCGGCCGCCCCGGGGACCGTCTTGAGCACCTCGGCGACGCGGTCGGCCAGGCCCTGGAGCGTCACCGGATCGTGGCCGAAGATCTTGACCGAGAGCTCCGACTTGACGCCGGAGACCGCCTCGTTGACGTTGTCCTCGATCACCTGGGAGACGGTCAGGTCCACTCCGGGGATGCGCTCGAGGCGTTGGCGGATGGCTTCCGCCAGCTCCTCGCGGTTGCCCGCGGTGCGCCAGCGCTCGCGCGGCGCGAGGTCGGCAAAGATCTCGACGGTGTCGAAGCCGTTGACGTCGGTCCCGTCGTCGGGCCGCCCGAGCTGGCTGACCACGGCGGTGACCTCGGGGAACCCGGCGAGGATGCGCCGCGCCTGCCCGGTGACGCGGTCCGCCTCGGTGGGCGAGATCGACCCCGGCATGGTGATGCGCACCCACAAGGCGCCCTCGTCGAGCTTGGGCAGGAACTCGGAGCCGAGCGAGGCGGCGAGCGCGCCCGCTCCGGCGAGGACGAGGACGGCGGCGCCGAGCACCGGCAGGCGCCGGCGCAGGGCGAAGTCGAGAGCCGGGCGGTAGAGGCGCTGCAGCCAATCGACCACCCGCGAGTGATGGCCTTGCGACTCGCGCTCGAGGTTCACGGCAAAGGAGAGCAGGGTGGGCACGACAAAGAGGGCGAGGAGGGTTCCCGCGACCAGGGCGAAGGTCAGGGTCAGGGCCATCGGGCGGAAGATCTTGCCCTCGACCCGTTGCAAGGTATAGAGGGGAATGAAGGCGGTGAGCAGGATCGCTTTGGAGAACAGGATCGGCTTGCCCATCTGCTCGACCGATTGGGAGATCGCCTCGCCCAGGGCGCGCAGCTTGCGGCCGCGCAGCTCGAGGATGCGCAGCAGGTTCTCGGCCACCACCACCGCCGAATCGACGATGATGCCGAAGTCGATCGCCCCCATCGAGATGAGATTGGCGGGGATGTTGGAGAGGTCGAGCAGCAGGAAGGCGCCGAGCAGAGACAGCGGCACCACCGAGGCCACGATCAGGGCCGAGCGCCAGTTGCCGAGGCCGAGGAAGACGACCAGCACCAGCAGCACCAGGCCGATGCCCTCGGCCATGTTCTTGCGCACCGTGTAGAGGGTGCGGTCGATCAGCTCGGTGCGGTCGTAGTGGGGGACGAGCCGCACGCCGGCGGGCAGCTCGCGGTTGATCTCGGCGACCTTGGCGCGCACGCGCGCGAGCACCGCGAGGGCGTTCTCGCCCTTGCGCAGCAGCACGATCCCCTGGACGACGTCGTCTTCGTCCAGCCGACCTCGACGGCTCCCCGTGCCGCTCGGCCGCTCGGCTTGCCCCTGCCTGGCCAGCATGCCGACCCGCCCCAGGCGGATGGCGGGCCCGAAGGAGACCTTGCCGACGTCGCGGATCAGCACCGGGGTGCCGTTGCGGGTGGCGACGGCGATCGCCGCCACGTCGTCGAGGCTGTGCACCATGCCCAGGCCGCGCACCACGTAGGTCTCGCTGCCGTGCTCGATGTAGGCGCCGCCGGCGTTGCGGTTGCCGTTGGCCAGGGCGTCGAAGACCGCCTTCAAGGTGAGCCCATAGGACTTGAGCTTGAGCGGATCGACCAGGACCTGGTACTGCTTGGTCGGCCCGCCGAAGCCCACCACGTCAACCACTCCGGGCACGGTGCGCAGCCGGCGCTCGACCACCCAGTCCTCCAGCGCCTTGAGCTCGAGCAGCGAGAAGCCCGCGGGGCCGCGCAGGGTGTAGCGGTAGATCTCGCCGACCGGCGTCGAGTCGGGCGACAGGCCGGGCTGCGCGCCGGCGGGCATGGTGACCGCCTGCAGGCGCTCGAAGGCCTGGTTGCGCACGTAGATCGGGTCGGCGTCGTCTTCGAAGACCAGGGTCACGACCGACAGGCCGAAGAGCGAGATCGAGCGCATCGCGGCGCGCTTGGGGATGCCGTTCATCTGGTTCTCGACCGGCACGGTGACGAGCTGCTCGACCTCCTCGGCGGCGTGGCCGGGAAAGAGGGTGATGATCTGCACCTGTACGTTGGTGACGTCGGGATAGGCCTCGACCGGCAGGCGGCGGAAGGACCTCACGCCCGCGGCGACGAAGACGGCCAGCAGGGCGAGGATGACGGGGCGGCTGCGCAGCGCCTGGAGGGTGAGCTTCCGGAGCACTCGTCAGCCCCGGGACGACAGCAGCGACTCGAGAAGCAGGCTGCCGTCGACCACGACGCGCTGCCCGGGCGCGAGGCCGGCGAGGATCTGCGTCTTGCCCGAGCGCTCCGGGCCGGGGACCACCGGGCGCCGCTGGAAGCGCCCCCGGCCCTCCTCGACGAAGACGAAGCGCTGCTTGCCTTCGGCGACAATGGCCGCCGACGGGACCTGGATGCCCGGGCGCTCGCCGGGATCGGAGATGTCGACGTCGACGTACATCTCGGCCTTGAGCAGGCGGTCGGGGTTGCGCAGGCGGCCGCGCGCCTTGACCGTGCGGGTGGCCGGATCGAGCGTGTCTCCAATCAGGTCGATGCGGCCGGCAAAGACGCGGTCCGGATAGGCGGCCGAGCGCAGCGCCAGGGCGAGGCCCGGCCGCACCCGGGCGAGGTCCCGCTCGGTGACGTCAAGGTAGACCCAGAGGCGGGTGGGATCGGAGATGACGAAGAGCGGCGCCTGGGCGTCGGTGCGCACCTCCAGGCCGGGATTGATCGCCCGGTCCACGACGACGACGCCGATCGGGCTGCGCAGGATGAAGCGCTGATCCACGGTGCCGAGGCGGCCGCCCAGCAGCGCGAGCCGGCTCCTGGTCCTGGCGCTCTCGGCCCGGCCGCGCGCCTGGTCGGCCTCGGCGGCGTCGACGTCTTTCTTCGCCGCGGCGTGGTGCTCGTAGAGCTCGCGCACGCGGTCGAGGTTGCGCTGCGCCACCGCGAGATCGGCGGCGGCGCGCTCGGCGTCGGCCTGCGCCTGGCCGAAGTCCGGCGATTCGATGGCCGCCAGCGGCGAGCCGGGCCCGACGCGCTGCGCGATCGTGGCGATCATCCGGCGCACCTTGCCGCCGACCGGCGGGAAGACGCGCGCGGTGGCCTCCTCGTCCCAGGCCAGCCGGCCGGTGGTGCGGATCGACCCCGGGGGCGACGGCTCCGCTGTGGCGACCGACAGGGCGGCGAGCTCGCCGGCGTTTTCCGGGTAGATGATGCGGTCGCCTTCGAGGCGGGGGCCGGCGGCGGCGGGCGGCGGCCGGCGCGCCTGGCAAGCCAGCAGCGGGACGGCGGCGAGCAGGACGGTGGCGGCGAGGTGTCTCATGGTCGCTTTCCGCATAAGCCGCACGTGACGTGACGTTGCAGGATGGGTTGCCGCCGAGGCGGGTCCACGGACCGGTCTCGGCGGCGGAGGCAAGAACCTGCCGTAGCCCTTCCGCGGCCGCGGCTAGTGTCCCCTCGATCCGGCGAGACCGTCCCGCCTCCACGCTAGCCAAGGGGGCATCAAGAAAACACAAAGACCTTGGCCCTGCGTGTAAAGAAATCACAAAGACGGGCGGCCGGCCGCCCCCGACTGCTTCGCCAGCGAGACCGCGGCGGCCCTCGGACCGCCAGGGTGGCCGGCGCTCGCACGCCGCTCAATGGGCGGCGACGTCTTCTCCGACGGCGGCTTCGAGCTGCTTTAGACGGGTGACGTAATCGGCCAGCGCCTGGCGGTAGGCGAGCTGGACGCCGCGGTCGGTGCGCTCGGCTTCCAGCAGATCGAGAATCGAGGTGGCGCCCTTGCGGTAGGCGAACTCGGCGATCTGCCGCGAGTTGCGGGCCTGGCCGAGATAGGTCTGCTCGTAGAGGCGCACGCGCTCTCGGCTGAGCTGCAGCGAAGCAAAGGCGACCTCGACGTCGTTGCCCACCTGGGCGCGCAGCACGTCGACGCGTGACCGGGCGCGGATCACCTCGGCCTTGGTGCGCGCGATCTCGCCCTGGTTGCGGTCGAAGACGGGCAGCGGGATGCTGAAGCCGCTGGTCAGGGTATTGCTGGCCGCGCCCTTGGGGAACTGCGGCTGGAGCCAGGTCGGTCCGAAGGACGATCCGACGTGGTTCCAGCCCAGCGCCACGTTGGGATCGACATGGGCGTTGGCCTGGGCCAGGCGCACGTCGGCTTCCGCCTTGGCGAGCGCCGTTGCGGCCGAGCGCAGGTCCGGCCGGTGGCGGTAGGCAGTCTCCTGAAGCTGCTCCAGCGGGCGCTCGAGCGGCGCCGCCTGGAGCTCGCCCAGGACCTCGAAGTCGGCGGCCAGCTCGGGGGCATACAGGAGCTGCCGCAGGTTGGTCGTGGCGGTCCGCAGGGCCAGGGTGGCGTCCTGCACGTCGGTTTCGAACTGCAGCTTCTGCAGCGAGATCTTGAGGAAGTCGGCGCCGGAGATCTCGCCTTTCTCATAGCGGATGCGGTGCAGACCCTCCTCCTGGTCGAAGCTCTTGAGGTTCTCCCGCGCCAGCGCCAGGTTCGACTTGGCGAGCAGCGCCGCGGTGAAGGTCGAGCGCACGTTGAGCACCAGGGTGCGCCGGGCGTCGGCGTAGTCGAGGCCGGCGCCGGCGGTCGCCAGCCGGGCGCTGTCGATGCGGCGCTGCCGCTTGCCTCCCCGCTCGATGGTCCACGAGACGCCGCTGGTGAAGTCGTTGGTGCCGCTGGTGAAGGTGGGATTCGGGCGCAGCGCGGCGGTGATCTCTCCGGCCCTGGTCGAATCGATGGCGGCGGCCTGGCCGAGCAGGGTTGGATTGTGCTCGAGCGCCAAGGCCACGGCCTGGTCGGCAGTCAGCGCGCTGATCGGCGCCATCGCGGTCATCGGCGCAAGGGGCGGCTGAGAGTCGGCGGCCGGCGGCCCTTGGGCTGCCGCGGGCTGGGCTGGGGGCGGGGCCTGGACGGCCGGCGGCTGGGCGGGCGCGGGGGTTGCGCCGCGGGCGAGACCGACGAGGCCGGCAAGAGCGATCAGCCAGGCCAGGGCGGCCGCGCGCCTTCGCGCCGGGCGCGGCCGGCGCCGCCGGTGGGCGTTTCCCGCTGGAATCACACAGCCTCCGGAACTGCCGCGCGGGCGGCCCGGGCCGCATCGCGCCGGGCGTGCCAGCGGTGGGCGAGCACGAGGAGCGGCGGCTGGATGATCCGCGTCAGTCCGGCGAGCACGAAGCAGCCGCCGATCACCACGACGGCAAGCGGCTTCTGGGTCTGTGCGCCGATGCCCTGGGAGACCGCCGCCGGCAGGAGCCCCAGCATGGCGACCAGCGTGGTCATCAGCACCGGTCGGAAGCGCTGCTCGGCGGCGGCGCGGGCGCCGTCCTCGACCCCCCTGCCCTCCTGCCACTGGCGCTGCGAGTAGGTGACCATGAGGATGGCGTCTTGGATGGCGATGCCGAAAACCGACACGAAGCCCATCGCCGCCGACACCGAGAAGTTGATCCCGGTCAGGAGCAGGGCGACGAGGCCCCCAGCGCAGGCAACCGGGATGTTGACCAGGACCACCAGGGTGTAAAGCCAGTCCTTGACCGCGCCGTAGACCAGGAAGGCGATCAGTGCAAGGGTCAGCGGGATGATGAACAGCAAGCGCTGCTCGGCCTCGTTGAGCTCGTTGATCTCACCGGCCCAGTCGAGATGAGTGCCATAGGGCAGGCGCACTTTTTTCGCGATCGACTCCGACGCCTGGGCGATGGCGCCGGCCAGATCGCGGCCGCGCACCGAGAACTTCACCGGCGCATAGCGCCGCCCATCCTCGCGGTAGATGACCGAGGGACCGTCCTCCTCGCCGATCTTGGCCAGCTGACCCAGGGGGATCTGGCTGCCGTCGGGGGCGCCAACCGTGATCTGGCGGATGGCTTCCACGTTGCGGCGAAAGGGCGCCAGCCAGCGCACCACCAGGTCGAAGTGCTTCTCGCCCTCGAACACCTGGGTGACTACCTGGCCGCCAATGGCGGCTTGCACCACCGCCTCGACGTCGGCGGTGTTGAGGCCGTAGCGGGCCGCCTGGCGGCGGTCGACGACGATGCTTACGCTGGGCTGGCCGAGCGAGGAGATTAGTCCCACGTCGCGCACTCCACGCACTCCCTGCAGCGCGCCGCCGATCGCCTCGGCCAGCCGCTCGTTGGCGCGCAGGTCGGGCCCGACCACCTTGACGCTGTTCTCGCCCTTGACGCCGGAAACCGCTTCCTCGACGTTGTCGAGGATGTATTGCGAGAAGCTGAAGACCACGCCGGGGAAGGCGCGCTCGAGCTCCGCCTCCAGCCGTTCGGTCAGCTTCTCCTTGGTCAGGCCGCGCGGCCAGCTGTCGAAGGGCCTGAGCGGCGCGAACAGCTCGATGTTGTTGAAGCCGGTGACGTCGGTGCCGTCGTCGGGGCGGCCGAGCTGCGACACCACGCTCTCCACCTCGGGATGTGCGCGCACGATCTCGCGCATCCGCCCGACGTAGCGCGACGACTGCTCGAGCGCGATGGAGCTCGGCAGGGTGGCGCGGATCCAGAAGTTGCCTTCCTCGAGCTTGGGCATGAACTCCCGTCCGATAAACGAGAACAGGACCACACACAGAGCAAGAGGGGCAAGGGTCAGCAGCAGCGAGAGCCGTGGCCGGGCCAGCGCCATGTCGAACAGCGGATCGTAGAGCCGGTGGAGGAAGCGCATCAGCGCGTTCTCGGTCTCCTCCGCGTTGACCGGCACGAAGCGCGCGGCGAGGACCGGCGTCAAGGTCAGAGCGAGGATGGCCGCGCCGCCGATGGCGTAGGCATAGGTGTGGGCCATCGGCGAAAAGATCACCCCGGAGACCCCGGTCATGGTGAACAGCGGCAGGAAGGCAACCGCGATGATCAGACGCGAGAAGGCGAGCGGCATCCCGACCTCGCCCACCGCCGCCAGCACCCGCTCGCGCATCGTGCCGCGGCCGTGGCTCTCTCCAGAAGGAAACTCCTGCCCTGAGAGGGAGGGGGCGTCCCCTTCCCCCCCGGAGGGGAGGGAAGGGGATCGAGGGGTTGCGGGGGGAGATCCGATAGATTGGAGTCCGCCATCGCCAGTTAGCGAGCGCTGTTGGTGTCGCAGCAGGCGCTGGGGCCTAGAAAGATGTCGGAAAATGTTCTCGACCACGATCACCGTCGAATCGACGATGATTCCGAAGTCGATCGCGCCGAGCGAGATCAGGTTGGCCGGCGTGCCGCTCGCCACCATGCCGCAGAATGCGATGAGCAGCGCGAGCGGGATGTTGACCGCCGCGATCACCGCGCCGCGCGTGTTGCCGAGGAAGAAGAAGAGCACCAGGCAGACCAGCGCCATGCCCAGCAGCAGGTTCTCCATCACCGTCCGGGTGGTGAGCCGCACCAGGTCGCCGCGGTTGTAGTAGGGCTCGACGTCCATGCCCGGCGGCAGCAGGTGATTGTCGCGGATGTGCTCGAGCCGGCGGTAGATGCCGGCCAGCGTCGGCTTGGTCTCGCCGCCATAGCGCATCAGGACGATGCCTTCGACGACGTCGTCTTCGCGGTCGTGGCCGACGATGCCGAGGCGCGGGCGCGCCCCTTCGGCCACGTTGGCCACGTCGCGCACGCGGAGCGGGATGCCGTTGACCGCCTGCACCACCACTTCGCCGACGTCGTGCAGAGTCTTGAACAGACCGACGCCGCGCACCGTGTAGGACTGCTCGCCGAGGGTCAGGCGCTGCCCGCCGACGTTCTGGTTGGCGGCGGCGAGGGCGGAGGTGAGCTGGGGCAGGGTGAGCTTCTGGCCGCGCAGGCGGTAGGGGTCGACCTCGACGTGGACCTGCCGCGTCTCGCCGCCGAAGCTGACGACGTCGATCACGCCGGGCACCTGCTTGAGCTCGCGCTCCAGGATCCAGTCCTCCGCGGTCTTGAGGTCGCGCAGCGAATAGCCCTTGCCGCGCACGATGTAGCGGAAGACCTCGCCGATGGCGTTCCACGGCGACAACTGCGCCGCCAGGCCGCTCGGCAAGGTGACGAACTGCAGGCGGTTGATCACCTCCTGGCGCGCGTCCTTGTAGCTGGCGCCCCAGTTGAAGTAGCACTTGACGTCGGAGAGGCCGAACAGCGACTGGGAGCGGATGTGGTCGAGGCCGGGCATGCCGGCGAGGCCGATTTCGAGCGGGATGGTGACCTGGCGCTCGATCTCCTCGGCGCTCCACCCCTCGGGCTGGGTGATCACCTCGACCAGCGGCGGCACCGGGTTGGGATAGGCCTCGACGTCGAGGCGGCTGTAGGCGAACAGCCCGGCCGCGACCAGGCCGGCGACGAGCAGGTAGAGGATGGCTGGCGCCCGCAGGGCCGCCGCGACGAGCCGCCGGATCATGGCGCGGCGATCGCACCCGATCGCCGCCGGCCGGCCCGCCCCGCCGCCCGCGACCGTTGGCTCGGAGACATCATCTCAGACCATTCCCAAGAGCAGGATGCCGCCGGAGACGACGACCTTGTCGCCGGCCCTGAGGCCATCCAGGACGGCGACGGCGGAATCGTTGCCTTCCTCGTCGACCTTGACCGGCCAGCGCTCGAAGCGCAGAGTCCCGTCCGCCGCCGTGCCGGCGGCGCGGAAGACGACGGTCTGCTCGCCCTGACGCAGCACGGCGCCGCGCGGCAGGGCCAGGGCCCGGCGCCCGGGGACGCCGATGAGAACGGTGGCGTACATCTCGGGTTTGAGAGCGCGGTCCGGGTTGGCGATCGCGCACCGCACCTTGGCCGTCCGCGACGCCGGATCGACGGTGCCGGAGATCCAATCCACCCGGCCGGCAAACCGGCGACCCGGGAAGGCCACCACCTCGACCGCGACCGGCGCCCCTACCCGGATGCGCGGCACGTCGATCTCGAAGACGTCGGCGATCACCTGGACGCGGTCGAGCTCGCCCACGGTGTAGAGCTCGACGGCGGTGCCGCCCCCGTACTGCCCCTGCACCTCGACGCCCGGATTGACGGCGCGGGAGATCACCTCGCCGGCGATCGGCGTCCGCAAGGTGTAAGACTGGCTGACTCGATTGCCGGTGCCGGCGTTGAGCAGGCGGGCCTTCTCCCGGGCGCGCTCGAGCTCGGCCTGCGCCTGGCGCGCGTTGCTCTGCGCGTTCTCGAGGTCGCGCTCGGCGGCGGCATGGGCGGCGAAGAGCTCGCGCTGCCGCTGGTACTCGCGCTCGGCGGCGGCGGCGGCGGCCTGCGCCTTGACGAAGTCGGAAAAGGCGCTGCCCAGGTCGGGAGACTCGATCAGCGCCAGGGGGTCGCCCTTGCGCACCCGCGCCCCGAGCGGCGCCGCGAGCTGCCTGACGCGGCCGTTCACCGGCGAGAAGACGTGGGTGACGCGCTGGTCGTCGAAGGTGATCCGGCCGCTGGCGCTGAGCTCGCGGTCCACCTCCCGCCAGGTCACTGGAACGACCACGATGCCGGCCGAGCGGGCCTGGTCCGGAGACAACCGGGCTTCGCCGGCGGGAGGCATGGAGGAAGCGGAGGCCTTGGCGGCCTTGGCCTGCGGGACACAGGCTGGCAGGATGAGTAAGGGTAGAGCGAGGAATGAAAGCGTGCGGACGATGGGCGGTGTCATGAGCGGAGCTCCATCTCTCCTGCCGGCGGAAGCCGGGCTGAGGCGGCAGGTGTTTGCTCGCGCCCGCAACGCGATGCGCTGCGAGCCGTGAGAGCCCCGCCGCCTGTGCAACGAAGACCTGCGGAAAATGGCAGGCTGAATCGGCGGGTCTGGCTGCGGCCCGCCTTTGCCAGGCTAGATCGGAGCCCGTTAAGAGGGGATGAAGAAGCGCCGCCCGGGCATCAAGAAGTCACAAAGGGATCGCGCTTTCCGGACCCAGGTCGGCGGCCGGAAGACGGAGGGTGAAGATGCTGCCGCCGCCGGGGCGGTCGGCGTAGATGAGCGTCCCGCCCTGCGCCTGGGCGAGTCGCCGGGCGATGGCCAGGCCGAGGCCTGCGCCGCCGGCATCCGGCGAAGCGCCGGATGGCCGGTAGAACGGCTCGAAGATGCGCTCGCGCTCGGCGGCCGGAACGCCCAGGCCGCGGTCCGCCACCGAGATGGCCAGCATGTCGCCGTCGGTGGTGACGCCGATATCGATCGGCGCGTCCGCCGGCGAGTACTTGAGCGCATTCTCGATCAGGTTGACCAGGATGCGCAGGGAGTGGACGAAATCGAAACTGCCGACCGGCATGGGCTCCAGCCACGCGAGGGAGGTGCGCAGCTCTCTGCCGTTGGCGGCCCCCGAGACCTGCTGAATGGCCGCTCCCACCAGGTCTTCGGCGGCGTTGAGCTGCTTCTCGATCGGCAGGCCGCCGGCATTGAGGCGCGAGAGGTCGAGCAGATCGGCGACCATGTGATTGAGGCGGTCGCACTGCTGCTCGATGACCGCGCCGCGCTCGTCGCCCGCCGCGGCGCCGCCCTCGGCGCGGGGCGCGGTGGCGATATCGTGCGCCAGGGCCTTGATGGTGGTCAGCGGCGTGCGCAGGTCGTGCGAGACCGAGGCGAGCAGGGCGTCCTTCAGCCGGTCGGCCTCGCGCAGCGCCTCGGCGTGCTCGGCCGCGGCCACCAGGCGCACGCGCTCGGCGGCCAGGCGATCGACCTCCAGGGCGCGGCGCCGCGCCGCCTCGGCCTGCGCGTTGGCGCGGCCGAGAAGCTGCGCGGCCACCGCCGCGGTCACCAGGAAGGCAAACAGGACCACCCAGTCGTGCGGCTTGTCCACGGTGAGGAGGTCGTAGGGAGTCTGCAGGTAGTAGTCGATGAGCAGGAAGCAGGCGCAGGCGAGGAAGAAGCCGAGGGCGCGCCCGCCGCTGGCGCTTCCCCCCAGAACGACGAGCAGGTAGATGAGCGTGGCATGGGCCTGGTCCAGCTCGCCGCGCACCGAAACCATGACCAGGGTGACGATCAGCAGCGCCACCGACCAGAGCAGCCAGGCCGCGCTCCGCCCCGCCAGCCAGGGCCTGATGCGCTGCGCCAGGCTGGCATTGGTCCCCGGCCTCATCTAGCCCGGCAGCTCCAGCCGGTAACCCACGCCCGGCTCGGTAAGGATGATGCACGGGCGCACGGCGTCGCGCTCGATCTTGCGCCGCAGGTTGGCAACGTGGACGCGCAGGTACTGTTGCGGGTCGCCGAAGGCGCGCCCCCAGACGGCGGCGAAGAGCTGGCGGTGAGTAAGCGTGCGGCCGGCCTGGGTGACGAAGGTGCGCAACAGCTCCCACTCGATCGGCGTCAGGTGGATGGGCTCGCTTCCGCGCTTGAGGGTACGCGCCACCAGGTCGATCGCCAGGTCGCCGATCGCGATCGGCTGCGCCTGCTCGGGCTCGCGCTCTGCCCGCGCGCGGCGCAGGTTGGCGCGGATACGAGCCGTGAACTCCAGGGTGCTGAAGGGCTTGGTCACGTAGTCGTCGGCGCCGGCATCGAGGAGGGCGGCTTTCTCGTGGTCGGACTGCCGGGCCGACAGCACCACGATGGCGGCGCGCGACCACTTGCGGATCTCCCTGCAGACTTCGATCCCCGGAATGTCGGGAAGCCCCAGATCGAGGACGATCAGGGCCGGCCGCTCGGCGGCCGCGAGGTCGATCCCCTCGCTGCCGGTTGCCGCTTCGAGAACCCGCGCCACCTCGCCGCGCAGGGCGTTCTTCACCACCCGGCGGATCTGCGGCTCGTCGTCGACGATGAGCCCGGTCGTGTCGCTGGGAGGCGGTGGAAGCATGGCTGGAGTGGGCCTTCCGCGGCACCGGAAACGCCGGGGTTGGGGCCTCGCGACGCATTTTATCGCGCTAGGGGCTCCCGCCGCCGGCAGCGGGCGGCGCGACCGTCCTTGCCGGGTGACGCCCGCGCAGGCGCCGGCGGCGGGGCGCCACGGGGCCGCATCGCCGTTCCTCCCCTGGCGCGCAGGCTGCATGTGTCCGACGCATCGACTGGGAGACAAGACATGTCCGACCTCGACGGCCGTGCACGCATCCGCAACGCCGGCAGCTCCCGTGAGCCGTCGCCGGCCAGAACCGCGCGCTGGCTGACGCGCTCGCTGGCCATCCTGGCGCTCGTTGCCTCGTCCCCGGCGGCCCGGGCGCAGTCCTCGCAGCCGCAGGGGGATGCCGGTGCACCCGACGCCGCCGCCTTGCGCCAGGAGATCACGGCGCTCAAGCAGGCTTACGAGCAGCGGCTGGCGGAGCTCGAGAAGCGCATCGCCACCCTCGAGGCGGCGAACGCCGCGGCCGGCGCGGCCGCTCCCGTGCCGGCGGCCGGCGCCGAGACGCCCGGGGCACCCGGTGGCGGCGGCTCCCAGACCAGCAATTACTTCAATCCCAGCGTCTCGGTGATCGGCAACTTCCTGGGCGTGGCGGGGAAGAACCACGTCGCGACCCTGCCCACCGCCGCGCTGCGCGAGTCCGAGCTCGGCCTGCAGGCGGTCGTCGACCCCTATATGCGCGCTGATTTCTTCATCTCCTTCGGCGAGCACGACGTCAGCGTCGAGGAAGGCTTTGCCACCTTCACCTCGCTCTCCGGGGGCCTGCTGGCCAAGGTGGGGCGCATGCGCGCCGGGTTCGGCAAGATCAATACCCTTCACCTCCACGTCCTTCCCTGGCCCGACGAGCCGCTGACGGTGGTCAACCTGCTCGGCGGCGAGGAAGGGTGGATCGGCACCGGCGTCTCGGTGGCGCGCCTGTTCCCCTTGCCCGGCGACACGTTTTCCGAAGCGACGGTGCAGGTCTTCGAGGGCACGGCCGCAGGGCTCTTCGAGGCCAAGAAGCGCAGCGACCTGGCCTACAATGGCCACTACAGAGTGTTCCGCGACCTCACCGAATCGACCAACCTCGACCTCGGCCTGTCCTACGGCGTCGGACACAACGGCACCACCGACAGCGCCTTGACCCGGCTCGAGGGGACCGACTTCACCTTGCGCTGGAAGCCGCTGCAACACGGCAACTACCGCTCGGCCTCGCTGCGCGGCGAGGTGATCCGCAGCCGGCGCGACCAGCCAGGCGGCCGGCAGACGGCCGTCGGCTGGTTCCTTTCCGGCGAGTACCAGCTCGCCAAGCGCTGGTTCGTCGGCGCCAGGTTGGAGGCTGCCGAACGGGCCGCCGACGCGGCGCGGCGCGACACCGGCCAGGCCATGACCCTGACCTTCTGGCCGAGCGAGTTCTCGCAGCTCCGCGGCGAGCTCCGCCGCCGTCACTACAGCTTGCGCGACACGGCCAACGAGCTTCTCCTGCAACTGCAATTCGCCATCGGCGCCCACGGCGCCCATCCGTTCTGAGGACCGCACCATGAAACTGCTCCGACCTGCCAGTAACAGCGCTGCGCCCATCCCGCTCCACACCGTTGTCCTGGCCGGCCTCCTCGGCCTGCTCGGTCTCCTCGGCGGGTCCGCCGCCGCCGAGGCCAAGCTCCGTGTCGTCAGCTCACTGCAGGACTTCGCCTCGATCGCCGGCGCGGTGGCCGGCGACCGCGTCGAGACCTATGCCCTCGCCAAGGGCTACCAGGACCCTCACTTCGTCGACGCCAAGCCGTCTTTCGTGCTGCAGCTCTCGCGGGCGGACCTGCTGATCGTGGCCGGCCTCGAGCTCGAGATCGGCTACCTGCCGCCCCTCATCGACCAGAGCCGCAACGTCAAGATCCACCCGGGCAACCCGGGATACCTCGACGCCTCGATCGGCTGCGACATCCTGCAGCGCCCGACCGGAGTGGTGACGCGCGCGATGGGCGACGTCCACCCCTACGGCAATCCCCACTACTGGACCGATCCGGAGAACGGCCGGGTGATCGCGCGCGCGATCGCGGCGCGGCTCGCCGAGCTCGATCCTTCCGGCCGGGACGCCTACGCCAAGGGCCTGGCGGCCTTCGAGCAGCGCCTGACCGCCAAGGAACGGGAATGGTCGGCCAAGATGGCGCCCTACGCCGGGCTGCACGTGGTGACCTTTCACGAGTCGTGGCCCAACTTCGCCAAGCATTTCAAGCTGGTGATCGTGGGCACGATCGAGCCCAAGCCCGGCATTCCGCCGACGCCCTCGCACACCTTGGAGATCATCAACCTCATCCTGGCGCAGAAGATCCCGCTCATCCTGATCGAGCCCTACTTCGACAGCAAGACGCCCAACTACATCGCCGGCAAGACGGGAGCGGTGGTCCTCACCTTCTATCCCTCGGTCGGCGGCATCTCCGCGATCAAGGATTACTTCGGGCTGTTCGATTACGACGTCGACGCCCTCGTCGCGGCGATGAAAGCGCGCAAGGGAGCGTGAGCGGGACACCAAGGGGGACTCGATGAGCATTTTCCAGCTACTGCTGCCGGCCTTCGTGGCGAGCCTGATCTTGACCGGCATTCATGCCTATCTCGGCGTGCACGTCGTCGAACGCGGCGTGATCTTCGTCGATCTCTCGCTCGCCCAGATCGCGGCGCTGGGCACGACCGTGGCCTACCTGGCGGGCTACGACCTGCACTCGACCGGGGCCTATGTTTTCTCGCTGGGATTTACCTTTCTCGGCGCCGCGATCTTTGCCTTCTCCCGCACGCACCACCACCAGACGCGCATCCCGCAGGAGGCGGTGATCGGCATCGTCTACGCGGTGTCGGCGTCGGTCGCCATCCTGGTGATGTCGAAAGCCACCCAGGAGACCGAGCACCTCAAGGAGATGCTGGTGGGCAACATCCTGTCGGTGACCTGGGTGGAGCTCGGGAGGACCGCCATCCTCTATGCGCTGGTGGGCGTCTTTCACTACGTCTTCCGCGAGCGCTTTCTCCTCATCTCGATGAACGAGGCCGAGGCGGAGCGGCGCGGCTGGAACATCCGTTTCTGGGATTTCCTGTTCTACATCTCGTTCGGCTTCGTGGTGACGTCGTCGGTGGCGATTGCCGGTGTGCTGCTGGTCTTCTGCTTCCTGATCGTGCCCTCGGTGGCCGCGATGCTGTACTCCGAGAAGCTGGGGACGCGGCTGGCCATCGGCTGGTCGGTCGGCGCCCTGGTGTCGGCGGGAGGGGTCGCCCTGTCGTTTTTCCTCGACCTGCCGACCGGGGCGACCATCGTCGCCACCTTCGGAGCCATGCTGATCCTGCTGGCGGCCGCCCGCAGGCTGTTCCGGCGGCCCGCCGCGGCGGCAGGATGACTTTTCCTGGCCGGTCGAGATGAGCAGGCCCAATTTGGGCATGCGCCCAGATACCGCAGCCTTTCAGGCTGCGTGGTCGCGAAGATAGTTGATGCTGCCGGGCAGGTCCCGGATCAGCCGCAGGAGCATGTCCATCGCCGCGGTCTGGACGTTTCGCCCCGATTCCCAGCGGGAAACCGTGTTCGCTCCCAGTCGCAGCAGCCGTGCCAGGTCCGCCTGCGTAAGTTCGAAGCGCTCTCGGATGGCCCTGATCTCGTCGGCTGACAGCAGCCCGTGCTTCTTGCGGTAGATGGCAATCGCATCCTCGCCGAGCCGTTTCGAATCTTGGTACCGCAGCACGACTTCACCGCAATTGGGACAGCTGAGATGGGCAGCAGACGGTACGGCGATCTCCTCGCCGTTGACCGGGAGTCGCAAGGTGCCGTGCTTCAACACCATTGTCGCCCCGCAGGCCGGGCAGGCATCATCGGGCAGGGTGCCCAGGCGGTTCCGGGCGACCTTCGGGCTAGGCATCTTCTTCTTCATGACCACCACCTTGGCAGGCTAGCTCTTCAACGGAACGAGTGCGCGCAGCCGGGCCTCGCGCAGGTAGAGCCCTGCCCAGATCAATACGCCGAAATAGGTCGGAAAGAGAGCGTGGCTGAACAGGGGATCGCCGGCGCGCACGTGGGTGGCGACGGCGCCGCCGAGATAGCCGGTCAGCAAGATTGCTCCGAGAACGGAGGTCCGCGGAATCGCGTAGAGGATGACGCAGACGAGCAGGACGATGCCGATAGGGACGGCGACGCCCTCGGGGTATCCGAGCTTGGCGAAACCTTCCACGACGGGACGTATCTTGATTATTTTTACGATGGCGTCGAAGAGCAAGAACAGCACCACCAGCCCGCTGAGAATACGCCCAGTCCAGAGCTGCGCCTTCGAAACGGGGGGAGCTTGCACGTCTGGTTGCATGATTTTCCTCCAAGGTGTCTTGCAGGGGAAGTGGAGCGCCGGGCTTTAGTCTTTGCGGGCCGCCAGGCGGTCGCGCAGGCCTTGCAGGGTCGTCCTGGTTTCGGCGCTGAACCAGACCTCGAGCACGTCATCCAGCTCTTGATCGAGGCCGCCGTCGAAGAGTGCGACGAGGTCGGCGCGGGCGAGTTTACGGGTCGCCGTCATCGCGGCGGGCGGCAGTGAGAGGAGGCTTGACGCCAGGCCGACCGCGCGCTCGACGACGCTCTCCGCCGGCGCCACCTCGTCGATCAGGCCGACGCGGGCGGCCTCGGCCGGCGAGATCAGCGCCCCGCTGACGCACAGGCGCTCGGCCTGCCGCGCTCCCACCAGGCGGCGCGCCGCCTGGTAGATCACCGGCGGCATCGGGATGCCCACCCGCACTTCGTTGAGCCCGATCTTGAAGTCGCCCTCGGCCATGATCCTGGCATCGCAGAAGATGGCGATGACGGCGCCCCCGGCCGGGCTGTGGCCGGTGAGCGCCGCGATCACCGGCACGGGCGACGCGGCGAGCAGATGCATCAGCCGGTAGAAGCTGCGCCAGGTGGCGGCGATGGCGGCGCGGTCGAGAGTCAGCAGGTACGGCACGTCCAGGCCGCCGGAGAAGATGCCCGGCGCGCCGGAGAGGACCAGCGCACGGGCGCCCGCGCTCGGCGCCGCGGCCACGGAGGCGCCGAGCGCCGCGATGAGCTCGGGGTCCAGGGCGTTGGCCGGCGGGCGGGCGAGGCGCAACTCGCGGACCGCACCGTGGTCGATCGTGGCGATCATGGCCGGCCGATTATAGCCCGCGAGCTCCGCCGTCCCCGCTCGGCCCCTAGGCACTGGGTCGACCCAGTGCCGCCCGCTAGACGGCGGCGGGCTCCATAGCCGGCGCGGTAGTAGAATAGGGGCGTTGTCTGTTCGTTTGTCAGATCTCTCGATGCGGCGAGCGCGCAGGGGGCGTGATTTTGGCGGATGACAAGCGCAAAGAGCTCCAGAAGCTCCTCGACACGCTCGAGGGGCAGAAGGAGCTCGAGCGCAGCGGCCAGCGCGAACGTCTGATCGAGAAGAATCGATCCGTCTATCGATTCCGCGAGATCAAGAAGACCGTGATCCTGCCGGCTCTGCGGCAGTGCATGGTCGACCTCGAGAGCAAGGGCCACTTCACCCGGCTGCGCCAGCCCTCGGCCGACAAGGTCCGGCTGGACGTGCAGATCCATGCCGCGGCCGCCAAGCGCGGCGCGGTCGAGATCGCCCTGCATGCCTCCGAGCCCGACAAGGTACGGGTGGACTATGGCTGGGGGTGGAAGGTGGAGCACGAGGTTTACGCCCTCGACCAGGTCGAGGGCACCTTCGTCACCGACCGGGTGCTCTACCTGGTCAAGGGCCTGCTCGCCTAGCCTGCCTAATAACCAGGCTTGAGCAGGACCTTGATGGCCGCTTCCTGCCGCCGGCGGAAGAGATCGTAGCCGCGCGCCCCTTCGCTCAGGGGGAGGACGTGGGTGATGATGTCGGTCAGCGGCGGCGACCCTTTCTCGAGGATGCGCGGCAGGAGCTTGGGCATGTAGGCGCGCGCGCTGCAGCGCCCGACCTTGAGGGTCAGGTTCTTGCTATAGGCGGCGTGGATGGGAAGTGGATAGACCGCGTCGGTGTGAAAGCCGGCAATCGAGACGACCGCGCCCAGGCGGACGGCGCGGATCGCGAGGTCGAGCGCCGGCGTGCTGCCGACCGCCTCGAGCGCGGCGTCGGCCCCCCTGCCCCGCGTGAGCTCGGCGAGCAGCGGAAACAGGGACTCGCTGCGGTGGTCGACGCCGATCGCTCCCAGCGAGCACGCCTTGTCGAGGCGATAGTCGATCTCGTCGACCGCCACCACCGAACCCGCGCCCAACCAGCGCGCCGCGAGCACGCAGAGCAAGCCGACAGGGCCACAGCCCACCACAACCACGGTGTCGCCCGGGCGGAAGGCGGCCTGCTCGGCGCAGCAGTAGGCGGTCGAAAAGATGTCTCCCAGGAACAGCACCTCTTCGTCCGCGACCGCCGTGCCGTCGGCGCGCTTCTCCGGCACCGCGAGCAGGGTGGAGCCGGCGAACGGCACGCGGACGAGCTCGGCCTGCGCGCCTTCCAATCCCCAGCCGTCATCGGTGACGAAGCCGAAGCCCTGGGAGCTCACGCAGCGCGCCGGCAGGCCGCGGTCGCAGTAAAAGCAGCGGCCGCAGCTGACGGTGAAGGGCGCCAGCACCCGATCGCCGGGCGAGAAGCCGGCCACCCCGGCTCCCACCTCTTCGACCACGCCGACGAACTCATGTCCCATGATCGTGCCGGAGCGCACGCCGCGGTCGCGCCCTTCGACGATGTGCACGTCCGAGCCGCAGATGGCGGCGGTGGTGACGCGCACGAGCGCGTCGTCGGGGCCTTGCAGCCGCGGGTCGTCGCGGTCCGCCAGCATGACCGTACCCGCACGATCGAGAACGATGGCTTTCATTGCCTGGCGAATGATGCTATCCGCCCACCTCCGCGCCGTGATGCCGTGCACAGTGAGTGCCATCGACCCCGCGGCGCAGGCCAGGGCGCGACAAGGCCCTACACTGTAGGATTGGCCCACGAAGCTTAGAGAGAAACTCGTTAGCACGCCAGGGGCGGGGGCGTCCCTCCTGGCTGGGGGGGTCAGCGTGGACTTCAGCGTCTCGAGCAGGGTGCAGGAGATCGTCGCCGAGCTGCGGGGGTTCGTCGACGAGGAGGTGGTGCCGCTCGAAGGGGAGTTCTTCGCCAACGGCTTCGGCGCGGTCGAGGGGGAGCTGGCCAGGCTGCGCGGCCAAGCCAGGCGGCGCGGGCTGTTCGCTCCGCATCTACCGGCGGCGTGGGGGGGCGGAGGGCTATCGCTGCTCGAGTTCGCCCAGGCCGGCGAGGTGTTGGGGCGGAGCCCGCTCGGCCACTACGTCTGCAACTGCCAGGCCCCCGACGCCGGCAACATGGAGCTGCTGCTGCACCATGGCAGCGAAGAGCAGCGGCAGCGCTGGCTGCGGCCTCTGGCGCGGGGCGAGATCCGCAGCTGTTTTGGCATGTCGGAGCCCGAGTTCGCGGGCTCGAACCCGGTGTGGATGGGGACCACGGCGCGGCGCGAGGGTGACAGCTACGTGCTCGACGGCCACAAATGGTTCACCTCCGCGGCCGAGGGCGCAACCTTCTGCATCGTCATGGCGGTGACCGATCCGGCAGCCGCGCCGCACGCCCGGGCGAGCCAGCTCCTGGTGCCGACCGACGCGCCCGGCTTCGAGCTCGTCGCCAACCTCCCGGTGATGGGACATCCCGGGGAGGGCTGGGCAAGCCACGGCGAGATCCGCCTCCACGGGGTGCGAGTCCCGGTGTCGCAGCGCATCGGCGGCGAAGGGGAAGGCTTCGCCCTTGCCCAGCAGCGCCTGGGGCCGGGACGCATCCACCACTGCGTGCGCTGGATCGGCATCTGCGAGCGCGCCTTCGACCTCATGTGCCGGCGCGCCGCCTCGCGCCAGCTCGCGCCCGGCGAGCCGCTGGGCAGCAAGGAGATCGTGCAGGCGTGGATCGCCGAGAGCCGGGCGCGTATCGACGCCGCACGGCTCCTGGTGTTGCGCGCCGCCTGGCGCAGCGATAACGAGGGTCCCGCCGCGGCGCGCGACGACGTCTCTCTGATCAAGTTCCAGGTGGCGGCGGTGCTGCAAGAGGTGCTCGACCGCGCGATTCAGGTGCACGGCGCCCTCGGTCTCACCGACCGGACGCCGCTGGCCTTCTGGTGGCGGCACGAGCGGGCGGCGCGCATCTACGATGGGCCGGACGAGGTGCACAAGACCGCGGTGGCGCGGCGCATCCTCGCCCGCTATGGCATGGAGCGCCGGGATTGACCGGGGCGGAGCCGTCCGCCGAGGACCAGGCGCGAGCGGTGCGTTCGGGAGAGGAGCTGGCCCGCGGGCCGCTCGAAGCCTGGCTGCGCGGCCGCCTCCCCGACCTGCCCGGCGCGGCCGGCGAGCTGGTGGTCGAGCAGTTTCACGGCGGCCACTCCAACCTCACCTACCTGCTCCGGCTGCCGGGCCGCGAGCTGGTCCTGCGCCGCCCGCCCTTCGGCGCGGGCGTCAAGACCGCGCACGACATGGGGCGCGAGTACCGGGTGCTGTCGCGGCTCGCCGATCTCTATCCCAAGGCGCCGCGCGCTCTGGCGTTCTGCGACGACCCGGCGGTCGTCGGCGCGCCGTTCTACGTGATGGAGCGGGTCCGCGGCGTGGTGCTGCGCCAGCAGCGGCCGCCGGCCGGCCTCGCGCTGCCACCCGCGAGGATGCGCCGGCTGAGCGAGGCAGCGGTGGACGGCCTGGCCGAGCTGCACGCCGTGGACGGAGCGGACCTTGCCCGCGCGGGCCTCGGCGAGCTCGGCCGCCCGGCGGGATATGCCCTGCGCCAGGTCAGCGGCTGGACCGAGCGCTGGCACCGCTCGCGCACCGACGAGGTGGCGGACGTCGACCGCGCCGCCGCCTGGCTGGCCGAGCACCTGCCGCGCGAGGCGGGCGAAGGAGGAGCCGCTCTCCTCCACAACGATTACAAATACGACAACCTGGTGTTTGCCGCGGACTTGTCGCACGTCGCGGCGGTCCTCGACTGGGAGATGGCGACCATCGGCGATCCGTTGATGGATCTGGGCACCAGCCTGGGATATTGGATGGACCCGGACGACGATCCGGCGCTGCGCGGCCTCCCGGCGGGCCCCACGACGCTGCCGGGCAATCTGTCACGTGCCGAGGTCGTGCAGCATTATGCCGCGCGCAGCGGGCGCGAAGTATCGGAAATCATTTTCTATTATGTCTACGGGCTGTTCAAGATCGCGGTCATCGCACAGCAGATCTATTTTCGCTACCGCCAGGGTTCGACCGCGGACGAGCGCTTCGCACGCATGCTCGACGCCGTGCGCGTGCTCGGCCGCACCGCCGCCCAGGCCATCGCCAAGCAGAGAATCGATCACTTGGCTTAGCTGCCGAAGTTGCTGTTGTCACATTAGAGCAGCGCCGGCAACGGATAGAATATGGGTTTCTGTCATGCCGCCGCGGCCGGGTTGACAGGCCTTTCAACCTGGTGATAGAACCCCACCTCTTTGCTTCGCCTGCAATCGGATGGGCTGCTTGCCGAGCCCGTCGTGAAGGCTCCGCGCTGGATCGCAGCTCGGTGGGTGGGATGGCCGGTGGCGCGAGCCGGCAGCGCGGCGGATTGGATGTCGAGATCCGCGGCGCTCTGGAGACAGGAGATCCTGCATGGTGGAGGCGAATGGCGTCCCGATGCTGCTCCACGGCGGATTCGGCCGCGGCTTGACTGCGGAGGTCCAGGCGGGTGACGACAGTCACTCGCGATCCAGGCGAGCCGCCGGGCGCTTGGCTCGCACTTGGATCTGCACCATCGTTCTTGCCGGTTGCGGCGCCGCGGCGTGTTGCGGGCAACCGATCTCCCTGGCCCTCGCCTCCTCCCTGCAGCTTCACGCTTCCACGGCCGACAGCGCCCCGGCTCTCGTCGTCACGGAGATGGATGAGGGCTTCCCAGCCGAGGACGTCACCGGCAACGCCAGGCGCACCGACGCCAACGACCTGGCACCGTCCTCCGTGGAAGCGTCGCACGAGCGGCGCGAGGAAGCCGGCCGGAGCGCGCGGACGTCCGGTGAGCAGACCGAGGAGTATGGCGTCGAGTACCAGCTCTCGCTTCAGGCGGTCGCCGCATTTCTCGATCGCACCACGCAGAGGATCGGCAGCCTGGTACAGCACGCCAGGAGCTACATCGGCACTCCCTATCGCCGCGGCGGCACCACGCGCCGCGGCATCGATTGTTCCGGCCTGATCGGCGCCATCTATACGGCGCACGGCCTGGAGCTGCCGCGCACGGCTGCCGCGCAGTTCCAGGAGGGGACGCCGGTTGCCGAAGCCAACCTGCTGCCGGGCGACCTGGTGTTCTTCCACGACACCTACAAGAGAGGAATCTCGCACGTCGGCATCTTCGTGGGGGACGGCATGTTCGTCCACGCGGCGGGGCGGCGCCACGGTGTCGTCGTGAGCAAGCTGTCGCGTCCCTACTACCGCCGCCGCTATGCCGGCGCCCGCCGCCTGCCTCCGCCCGAACCCCTCCCGGACGCACCCAGCCTTGCGCTGGCCGATCTGGCCGCTCCCGGCCCGAGCAGCTCCGCACAGCCCTCGCAGCGCTGAGCAAGGCATTGCCCGCGCGCAGCGCCCGCCGCCGGGTGGTGTCCCGCTCGGGCTTTCAGGCGCCTCGATCGGGGTCCTTCTTGGAGAACCAGCCGCGCAGCTTTCCCACGGTAGAGGAGGAGGGGGCGCTTGCGGGCGCGGCCCGGGAGTTGGCGTGGCGCGAGGAGTCGCCCCCCGTCGCGGTGGGCGCGGTGGGCGGCGGCTCGTAGAGCTGCCCTTCTGCCGCAACCTCGGGAGACGGGAGGGGCGGCGGCTCATGCGGACTGAAGTAGCCGACCGGCGCCGGCTCGAAGGCCGCAAAGGCGGCCGTGCTCCGCCGGCCTCCGAGAGGTGCTTCGGGCTCCGCGGGCGGCTCGGCCTGCCGCGTCTCCGGCGCGGCGGTCGGCGGGTTGCCGGGGGCCTGCGGGATCGCGGAAGCAGTGGGTGCTCCGCGATAGCGGCTGAAGACGATGCCGCAGCGCGCGCACTCCAGACCCTCCGGCTGTTCGAAGGCGCATTTGGGGCAGATCACGCTTGCGATCCTCAGGTTGACGCGCACCGCGACACCCTTCATCAGAACGCCGCTTCCGGGAACGTCGAGACCAGCGAGGAAGAACTGCTGCGTTACTGTAGACCGCACCCGCGGCGCCGTCAAATCAGCCCCAAGGGAGCGCTGATTACGGCGTACCCGCGGTACCCCTGGTCCGTCTACCCCGCGGTGAAACGATGAGCATAGGTCGGCGGAAGAAGGTCGGCGGCGTCCGCAGCTCCCACTAGCCGCTCTACGCTCTGCCCCAACTCCCTGAAGCCCAATCCGTAAAAGTCGTGTCGATCCAATCTCTGACTTGCTGGAACAACAAGCCTAAATCCGAGATGAACCAACAAGCGTCGACCGTCGTCCGTCGCAGCAGTAGCATAGATGCTCTCGAGATTATCGCTAGAAGCCAGCGTCTCGAGGAGTGAGGTCAGGCGAGACAAGATATACCTAACACATCTAGCTCGTTTGAACGGGTGGGGCTCCACTAATATCAAGCTTTCAATATATATCGCAGAAATCAGTCGTCTGCTGGCGGGGTAGAGATCCGCTCCACGCAGGTCACGCTCGCGCACCTTACCTAACATGAAGGCTTCGAGCGATTCCCTCAGCAGCGGCAGCATGATGAGCTGACCCATTCTTTCTCTGCCATCTGGATTCCGAACCATAAAAAAGCCGCGGGGATTTACGTCGTACCACTCCTTCAGCTTCATTTCACAGATAGCGTCCTCCGAAGGAAACGAGCGCGCTTCGCACTCGGCGACCCAGCCTAAATCATCCGGTACGGCCATCCGCATTTGGCACGACATGGCTAGATCAACCTAGGCCTTGAGAGCCTTGACGAAGTCCGCCGGATACCAATCCTCCCTAGAAGCGAGAAACTTTCTTGTGGCTAAGCTAGTCCTATAAGTGCCCTTCATGTAATTCAGAAATCCATCAAATGTATGAGTGGGCATACAGTCTTTCTGATGATACACGCTGTCAAAGTAATCGACAAGCATCTCGGCAACTGATGCCAACTTAGGTTCGTCAATTGACCTGCCCTCGCTAGTGAGGCCAGAGTCCGAATAGAAGAATGACTTTAAGTCCGGATTGTCGATGAAGAATCTATCAATGGAAATCATAGCATCATAGATGCGCTGGTAAGTCTGGCTACGAACACTTGAAACCAACTCTCTCAGCTGGTAGAAAGCGACGCCAACTCCTACAATTGTCACCAGCAACGTAATGCTCGGTAAAAGAGCGAGCCTAGCCTGGATTTCCATGGGAGCCGCCATTTTCTCCTCTCCGATCGACAGGGCATGCCTCGCCCCCCCACTCCCCTTCTCGGGATGCGACCATACTCATGATACCACGAAAATCCTTCCGCTCCACTCCGGGGCCGCACCAAGTGTTTCGAGAGGACTCCCACGAGCGAGAATCGATGCGCCCCAGCCGTAGTGTCCTAAGTTAATCAGGGTGTGCCGTCTCCTTTCCAGACCTGGCCGGCTTTCATCACGAAGCTCACCCGTTCCATGACCTTGATGTCGGCGAGCGGGTCGCCGGGCACGGCGATGACGTCGGCCTGCTTGCCGGGCTGGAGGGTGCCCACCGAGGCGGCGATGCCGAGCAGGTCGGCGGCCGCGGTGGTGGCGGTGCGCAGGGCGGCCGCGGGGGTCATGCCATGGGCGACCAGCAGGGCGAATTCCTGGGCGTTGAGGCCGTGCGGGCTGACCGCCGAATCGGTGCCGAAGGCGATCTTGACCCCGGTCTTCAGGGCCGCGCGGAAGCTGGCCGAGCGCGCCGCCACCGCCGCCTGCGCCTTGGCAGCGATCTCCGGCGGGTAGTGGCGGACCGCGGCATGTCCGGCCACGTACTCACCCGCCAGCAGGGTGGGGACCAGGTAGGTGCCGCGCTCCTTCATCATTTGCCAGGCTTCCTGGTCGAGAAAGGAGCCGTGCTCGATCGAATCGATCCCCGCCCGGATGGCGATCTTGGCTCCCTGCGCGCCGTGGGCGTGGGCCGCCGTCTTCTTGCGCAGCCGGTGCGCCTCGTCGACGATCGCGTCCAACTCGGCCTGGGTGAGCTGCGGGGTGTCGACGTCGTCGGTCAGCGACAGCACGCCGCCGGTGGCGCAGATCTTGATCACGTCGGCTCCGTACTTGACCGCGAAACGCACCGCGTCGCGGAACTGGTCGGGGCCGCTGGCGATGCCGTGCTCGATCCCGGTCTCGTGGGCGAAGAGGCCGTAGGGGTAGCCGGTCACGTCGCAGTGGCCGCCACGGGCGCCCATCGGGTGGGTGGCGACCAGCATGCGCGGACCGGGGATGATGCCGTCGCGGATGGTATTGCGCAGTCCCACGTCGATCCATTCGAAGCCGCCGACGTCGCGGACCGTGGTGAAGCCGGCAAGCAGCGTCCGGCGGGCGCAGGCACTGGCGCGCAGCGCCGCCTCCGGCAAGGTCCGGCGCAAGCCGCCGACCGTGTCCTGAAGCCAGTTGTCCGAGGATTCGCCCGACAGGTGGGTGTGCGCGTCGATCAGGCCCGGAAGCAGCGTGGCGTCGCCCAGGTCGACGACCCGCGCCCCGGCCGGAATCGCGAGCCGCGACCCGGCCGCCAGGATCTGGGCCCCTTGCACCAGCACGACGCCGTCGCGCACCCAGCCGTCGGAGACGCCGTCGAAGAGGCGCGCCGCCTTGAGGGCGATGACCTGTGCGGGGGACGGAGCTGCCGGCGAGGCTGGGGGCGCCGTGGCGGCGGGCGCGGCCGAGCGCGGCGGCGGCGGCGCTTGCGGGGCAGGAGCCTGGGCCAGCAGCAAGGCAGGCGCGGCCCACCAGGCCAGGGCCGCCACCGCGCGGCGAGGAGGCCGCAGCTCAGCGAGGCGGACGGACGAACGGAGCGCGCGGACGGCACGAGCAAGACGAGAGATCATCACGAGACCTCCTGTAGGTGATGGCGCGAGAAGAGCAAGGCGATCCTAGCAAAGTCGCTGGCAGCCGCCGGGGCCTCTCGAGCGGAGCTGCCTAGTCGACCGCCAGGATCTCGGGCACGAGCCGGCCATCCCGGATGGTGAGGATGGCAAGGGTGAGGGGATAGGAAAACCGTCGCGGTCCGCAGGACCCTGGATTGAGGAGGAGACACGCGCCGTGCCACTCCAGCTCCGGCCGGTGACTGTGACCGAAGACCAGCAGGCGCAGATCCTTCACCGCGCCAGGGACGGCGTCCTCGCGGCGGTGGACCATGCAGAAGGGAAGGCCCGCGAGGTCTCCGTGAAGGATAGGCGGCAGCCCTTCGGCGGCCGGGCCCAAGTCGGTATTGCCGCGCACGGCATCGACTGGCGCGATCTCGCTGAGCCGGAAGATGACGTCCGCGGCTCCCACGTCCCCAGCGTGGAGGATCCGGTCGCAGCCATCAAGGAGGGTGAGGACCCGCGGCCGCAGCAGCCCATGGGTATCGGCCACGACTCCGACGCGCATGAAGCAACGCTATCCCTCCCCCGCCTTCGATTCAAATCCCAGGATCATCTCCCTCTTGTCGGCAGGATCTCAGCGTCGACTGACGGGGGCAGGACGAGGCAGAATACAGACGAAGACAGATGAAGGAGACTCGTCGCCGCGGCTCACCGGGGCTCGGCGTACTGAGCCGGGAGAGCCTCGCTCGCATCGTTCCGAGGTCGCGTGGCAGGGATCTTGCCTGCTGCTCGACTGCTCGACTTGGGGGGGCCCGCGGCCCTCGACGCTTCCATCTGACGCTGGGGCTCGTTATCCTGAGGGTGTCCGGAGACCGCATCGTGCCGGGAATCTCGTCCGGGCGCCTCATCAACCGATTCGCAGTCGCAGTCCAGGCCAGGAGGAACGATGCGTCACTCACGCTTCGTCGTATGGCTGATCACCGCTGCCGCGCTGGCCGCCCCTCCCGGGGCCGCTCATGCCGGCTCGTTCGGCAATTTCCAGCATGGCGGCCGCGGCACGGGCGAGGCCGGGGCCCTGACGGCACGCGCCGACGATCCGTCGGCGCTGTCGTACAACCCGGCGGGCATCACGGCCCTGCCAGGCTTTCAGCTCCAGCTCGGGCTCGACTTCAACGCCGGCGAGGGCAAGTACAGCAGCTCGAGCGGCACCTTCGCCGATCACCACGTCATCAACTTCCCGCCCGCCTTCTACGCCACCTGGCGCCTGAAGGACAGCCCCTTTGCCTTCGGCCTCGGAGTCGATTCCCCGCTGTGGAGCATCGAGGACTGGCGGCCCACCCTCTTCCCGGGGCGCTTCCTCAACCGGCGCCTCGACCTTCAGGTCGGCGAGCTCCATCCAGTGGTGGCCTACGACCTCGGCGGCGGTTGGAGCGTCGGCGGCGGCTTGCGCTACGCCTACGCCAACCTGCGCCAGGGCGACAACCGGATCACCGGCGGCCCGGTCACGCTGCGCCAGGGCGACAAGCTCGGCGTCGAGTTCGAGCGCGACGCCACGGCCAAGATCGACGCTCTCTCCTGGGACCTGGGCGTCCGTTATGCCGACCCGGCGTGGGGATGGGGGGTGGTGTACCGCAGCGACTCGAAGATGAAAGGCAGCGGGACCGTGCGCTACTCGGCGCACACCGCCCCCGGCGTAGGCGGCGCGGGCCCGTTTCCCGACGGCCGCAGCGATCAGGCCTTCGAGATCCCCTGGGAGGCGCGGGCCGGCGTCTGGGTCGCTCCCTATCCCGAGCTGCGGCTCGAGCTCGACCTGGCGCACCAGAACTGGTCGGCGCTGCAGGCGACCAGCGTCACCTACACCCCCAACCCGGTCGAGGCATTCCCCGCCGTCTCGACGCCGCGCAACTGGAAGGACACGGACAGCCTGCGCCTCGGCATCGAGGGGGAGGTGACCAACTTGTGGACCCTCTACGGAGGCATCGCCTACGAGAAGACCCCGGTCCCCACCAGCACGCTGGAGCCCAATTTCCCGCGCGGCGACGCCATCGTCTACTCCTTCGGCTTCAGCATCAACTACCCCAGGATCTCCCTGGACGCCGGCGCCTCCTACTACTCGCACCGCAGCCGCCGCGCCGACAACCAGGAGCTGCTCAACCCCGGCGTCTCCGGCACCTACTCCGCCGACGACCGGGTCTGGGGAGGGGCGATCCGCTGGCGGTTCTAGCCCCGGCCTAGGCGGGAGCGAGCACCGGCGGGCGGGCGGCGAGGTGCTTGAACATGCCGGGGGTGTAGGCGGTGATGTAGCCGGTGAAGGCGGAGGCGGCGACGGTCAGCGGCGAGGCCAGCCAGAGGCGGCCGGGGCCGGAGCGCCCCTTGTAGTTGCGGTTGATCGCCGAGACAGTGACCTCGCCGGGAGTTTCCGAGACTCCGGGACCGCAGCCGATACAGGCGCCGCAGCCGGGGTGGATGAGGGTGACTCCGGCGCGCTCGAAGGTTTCGGCGAGCCCGTTCTCGCGCACGAAGCGCTCGACCGCGACCGATCCGCACTGGATGAGAAAACGGACGCCCTCGGCTACCCGCAAGCCGGCGTCCACCGCCTCCTTGACGACCTGGTGGTAGAAAATCAGGTCGTCGATCTTGCCCGCCGTGCAGCTTCCGCCGTAGGCGATGTCGATGCGCACCTGGCCGATCTCGTCCACCCAGGCGCCGTTGGTCGGGTCGGAGGGGATGCCGTGGTCGGGATCGCCGGGGTGGGCCACCATGGGCCGCATGGCGGAGAGGTCGAGGGTGTGGACGCCGCCGTCGTAGCGGGCGCCCGGATCGGGCGCTACGGCGCGGCGGCGCCATAGCGACGCGGCACCGGAGGCATGCGCCTCCGGCCGCCACTCGGCCAGCCAGCGAAACGACTCGTCGTCGGCGATCACGATGGCGGTCCGCGCCGAGCACTCGGTGGCCATGTTGGTAAGGGTCGCGCGCTCGTCCATCGACAGCGTCGCCACGCCGGGCCCGGCGAACTCCATGACGCGGTTGAGCGTCATCTCGGACTTGGCGTAGTGCAGCAGGATGTAGAGCATGACGTCCTTGGCGGTGACGCCCGTGGAGAGCTTGCCCGTCAGCTCGAAGCGGATCGACTCGGGCACCTCCACCTGGGTGAAGCCCGAATGGATGAGGTCGGCGTATTCGGTGGTGCCCACGCCCCAGGTCAGGGCGTTGTTGACGCCGCCCATGCAGGTGTGGCTGTCGGTCGCCTGGATGAAGTCACCGGGCTCGATCAGCTCCTCGCGCGCGACCTCGTGGCAGATCCCCGGCGAGATCCCGTCTTTGGCGGCGAAGTTGCGCACTCCGGTGTGCGCCTGGAACTGGCGCTGCAGCTCTCGCAGGGCCTCGATCTTGTCGCCGAACGGGCGCATCTTGGGCACCTCGTCGGCGTAGATCAGGTGGTCCTCGAAGACCGCGAACCTGGCCGGATTCTTGATCCGGTAGTCGGGGCCGTGCTCCTGCTCGAGGAAGTAGTGGACCTGCGCGGTGGTGAACTCGTGCGAGTAGCCGCCGTCCACCGCCACCACCACGGCGTCTCCCGGCTTGACGTAGCGCGGCCCGTCCGGGGAGGCGAGCAGGTGGCCGGCGAGGATCTTTTCCGCCATGGTCATCGGCCGCGGGCCGGTGTGCGGCAGCGGCAGCTCGATCTCGCCCGCGGCCAGCGCCTTTGAGAATGCGAAGAGCCCTCCCTGCTCGACGACCAGGCGCGTGATCGGGTCGTAGCCGGCGCAGAGCTCGGCCAGCGGGACGCCTTCTCCGCGCTCGAGGCGGCGGAGCTGCTCGTGATTGCCCATGAGCACGCCCTGGCTGATGTTGTTGCGCGCGTGGATGGGGGCGAACGACGCGGCGATCGCGATGCGGATGCCGGACCATTTCTCGGCCTGGGTGGCCGTCTCCCGGGAGCTGCCGACGCCCTTGCGGTGACCGGAGACGATGACCTCGAAGTTGCCGTCGCGCAGCGCGTCGCGCTCGAACAGGCGCCGGCCGTCGACGATCAGGCCGGCGTAGGCGTCGCGCGCCAGGTCTTCCGGACGGTGGCTGAAGCACACCCAGGCCGGGGTCATGGCGTCGGTGTTGATGTCGTCGAGCAGGTCTTCGATCGCCAGGTCCGCCATCCGCAGGTCGAGCTCGCCGCGCAGCTGGCGGCGAATCAGCTCGGGGTCCTTGGTGAGGAAGAGGACCCGCTTGCCGGGAGTCAGTCTGACGGTCTCAGGTGGTTTAGTCACTTGCGCTCCTCTTGGTGGGCGCCGTCGGCAGGCGGCACCAGGGATGAAAGGCGCTGCGATGGGGCGGTGGTCGGTTTCTCGAAGCATCTATTGGATCTCCCCCCGCAACCCCTCGGTCCCCTTCCCTCCCCTCCGGGGGGGAAGGGGACGCCCCCACTCCTGGCGCATCCAGTTTCGTCTTGACATCCTTCGCAATTCCTGCACCGCGCCGCGCCGTAGGGACGGCGCAGCTCGATTCTACTCCTCGCGGAAGAAAGAGGGCGGCGGTCTTGGCGATCCGGGAGGTCTGATATATGAAGCGGCCCATGGGCAAGGACACAGAGGGAGGCCGGGCAGGCGGCGAGGAGGGCGCCCGCGGCGGCGGGTTGTACGAGGCGGCGCTGCGGCGGCTGGCCGCGGCCACGGCTGGCAAGGCCCCGCCGGCACGGGCTTCGGCGTCGGTGGTGCCGTGGCGGCGCGGCGGCGCGGCCGGGATGGGTGGCATCGAGGTCTTCTGGGTGAAGCGGGCGGAAGCGCTGCGGTTCATGGGCGGGTGGCACGCCTTCCCGGGCGGCGGGCTGGCGCGGACCGACGCGAAGATTGTCGTCGCGGGGGTACCGGCGGCGGCGGAAGGCGGCTCAGCGCCGCGGCCCGGCGAGATCGCGGGCGTGCCGGCCGGCGGCGGGGGCGATCCCGACCTCGCGCCGGGCATCGCGGCCTGCGCGATCCGCGAGCTGTTCGAAGAGACCGGGATCCTGCTTGCGCGGCGCGGCGTGCCGGCTGCGGCCGCGGGCCCGGCGGCCGCAGGCAAGCTTACCGCGCTCGCTACCACGCGGCAGGAGCTGCTGGCGGGGCGGCCTTTCGCCGACGTCCTGGCTGCCCTCGGCGCCACGCCCGACGCGACGCGGCTGGTGTTCGCCGGGCGCTGGACGACTCCGCCGTTTGCGCCGCTGCGCTTCGACAACCGCTTCTTCCTGCTCGAATGGCCGGCGGACGAGGCGGTTCAGCCCGCGGTCGTGCCGGGGGAGCTGGAAGCGGGAGGCTGGATCGATGCGCGGCAGGCATGGGAACAGTGGTGGCGCGGCGAGATCCTCGCGGCGCCTCCCATCCTGCACGTCCTGCGGGTCCTGCACGAGGAGGGGCCCGAGGAGGGGCTGGCGCGGCTGCGCGACGCGGCCGAGAGCTGGTTGGGCCCGATCCGCCGCGTCGAGCTCCGTCCCGGCGTGATCGTGTTCCCGCTCGCCACCCATACCCTGCCGCCCGCCGCCACCACCAACGCCTACTTGCTGGGACACGGCCAGACGGTGCTGGTCGATCCGGGCTCGCGCGACCCGGACGAAAACGAACGGCTGGCGGCGGCGCTCGCCGCGGCTGCGCAGGAGGGGCGGCGCCTGACCGCGATCTGGCTGACCCACCACCATCCCGACCACGTGGGCGGAGCGGCCTGGCTGCGCGGCCGTCTCGGCGTCCCCGTCCTCGCCCACCGGCTCACCGCCAAAAGGTTGGCCGGCTCACCAGGAGCGGAAAGGGCGGTTCCGATCGACGGCGAGCTCCACGACGGCCAGCGGGTGGTGCTCGCCGGCGATCCGCCGCTGACCATCCAGGTGGTGCACACCCCGGGGCACGCGCGCGGGCATGTCTGCTTCTTGGTGGAGGGCCAGCAGTCGCTGCTCGCCGGCGACATGGTCGCGGGGATCGGCACCATCGTGATCGATCCTCCGGAAGGCGACATGGACGACTACCTGGCCTCGCTCGACAAGCTCCTCGCGCTCGCGCCGCAGACTCTCTTCCCGGGCCACGGCCCGGCAATCAAGGACGCGGCCGGCAAGCTGCGCGAGTACGTCGCCCACCGCCTGTGGCGCGAGCAGCGGATCCTCGCGGCCTGGACGGCGGGCCGGCGCCGGCCCGCCGAGATGCTGCCCGCGGTCTATGACGACGTGCCCAAAGAGGCCTACCCCATCGCCGAGCGCCAGCTCCTGGCGCACCTGGCGCGGCTCGAACGGGCGGGCAAGCTCGAAGCCTAGCCCCCCTCGTGCCCCGCGAACTGCGAAAAGGAGTGCTCATGATCTCCCGCGCCCCATTCCGCCTTGCCGCCGCACCCCCCGTCCCCGTCATTGCCGTTGCCGCCGTCCTGGCAATCGCGTCGGGAGCTCGGGCAGCCCTTGCCGAGCCGGTCGGGGAGGTCACGCTCGAGCAGATCATGGCCGACCCGGACTGGATCGGGAACCCGCCGGAGAAGGCGTACTGGGCCGACGACGGCCGCTCGGTGTACTACCAGCGCAAGCAGCAAGGCAAAGAGGAGCGCGACCTGTTCCGTCTGCGGCTTGCCGAGCGCGCTCCGCGGCTGGTCCCCTACGCCGAACGCGGCGCCGCCGACGCGCCGGACGGCAAGGTCAGCCTGGACCGCAGATGGAGAGTCTACTCGCGGCAGGGAGATATCTATCTCAAGGACCTGCGCGGCGGCGCCATCCGCCAGGTGACCCGCACCGCCGAAGAGAAGACCGAGCCCCGCTTCATGACCGGCGGCCGGCGCATATCCTTTCGGATCAAGAACGCCTATTTCATCTACGACCTCGACACCGGCCTGTTCAGCCAGCCAGCCGACCTGCGGCTGGACAAAGATCCGGCCAGGGAGGACCCGCCGGACTTCCTCAGGCGCCAGGAGCAACGCCTGTTCCAGGTGATCCGCGAGAAGAAGGAGAAGGAGAGGGCGAAGCGCGAGCAGAGCGAGGCCGAGCAGCGCGCCGACGCCACCCGCCCGCCTCTGCCCTTCTACCTGGGCGACAAGGTCAAGATCGAAGACGTCTCGCTCTCTCCCGCCGGCGACTGGCTGGTGGTGGTCACGCGGCCGAAGGATGCCAAAGAGGGCAAGAAGGTCTCTATGCCCAACTACGTCACCGAGAGCGGCTACGTCGAGTTCAGGGAGATACGCTCCCTGGTCG
The DNA here is from genome assembly GCA_035544895.1 of Thermoanaerobaculia bacterium. Taxonomy (GTDB): domain Bacteria; phylum Acidobacteriota; class Thermoanaerobaculia; order Multivoradales; family UBA5704; genus JASLEW01. The sequence goes on along the minus strand of DASZZM010000056.1, from coordinate 66,353 downwards.
GCACCGGCGATGGCACCGGCCAGTCTCTGCTGCTGGTCGATCTGCGCCGCCACCGGTGCCACGACCTGGACCTCTCCGAGCTGCCGGGAATCAAGGAGGACCCGCTCAAGGGGTTGCGGCAGGCGGCGGCCGAGCGCACGAAGGCGGCGGGGCCGGCCAGGCACGGCAAGGAGGCCGCGCCTGCCTCCTCCGCCGGGGCGGGGCCGTCGGGCTGTGGACCTCAGGACGAGACAGAAGCGGCAGCCGGCATGGCTGAGGGCACCGAGGGGAGCGCCGGCATGGCAGCGGATGGCGAGGCCGGCAAGAAGGTGCCCGAGACGCGCTCCGTCCACGTCGAGGGCATCCGCTGGAGCGACGACGGCCGCCACGCCGCGGTCGAGCTCCGCGCCCTCGACAACAAGGACCGCTGGATCGCCACCGTCGATCTCGACGGTTCCAGGCTGGTGACCCGCCACCGGCTGAGCGACGGCGCCTGGGTCAACTGGAACAACAACGACTTCGGCTGGCTGCGCGACAACGAGACTTTGTACTACCTCTCGGAGGAGAGCGGCTTCTCGCATCTGTATCTCGCCTCGGCTCGCGACGGCCGCGCCCGCCAGCTCACCAGCGGCCGTTACGAGGTCACCAAGCCAGTGGCCAGCCGCGATGGGCGCTATCTCTACTACACGGCCAATGCCGGCCATCCGGGCAACTACGACGTCTGGCGGGTGGCGCTCGATACCGGCAAGGCTGAGCAGCTGACGCGGCTGGGCGGCCTGACCGCCTTCCAGCTCTCTCTCGACGAGAGCGAGCTTCTGCTCGCGCACTCGAGCCTCGCCCGCCACGACGAGCTGTACGTGCAGGCCAGCCGGCCCGGCGCGGAGGCGCGGCAGATCACCGATACGGTGAGCGCCGCGTTTCGCAACATCGATTGGACGGTCCCCGAGATCTTGCCGATTCCCTCGACGCACGGCGCCGGCGCCATCTACTCACGGGTCTATACGCCCTCCGGAGAGGCGGACCGGGTGGCCGGACGCGGGGGCAGCGGCGGCGGGCGGGCGGCGGTGGTTTTCATCCACGGCGCCGGCTACCTCCAGGACGCCCATTACGGCTGGTCGTACTATTTCCACGAGTTCATGTTTCACACGCTGCTGGCGCGGCACGGCTACGTGGTGCTCGACATGGATTACCGCGCCTCGCAAGGCTACGGCCGCGACTGGCGGACGGCCATCTACCGGCAGATGGGCCATCCCGAGCTGGAGGACCTGGCGGACGGAGTCGGCTGGCTGGCCGAGAAGCGCGGCGTCGATCCACGGCGGGTGGGCGTCTACGGCGGCTCCTATGGCGGCTTCCTCACCCTCATGGCGCTGTTCCGCCGGCCCGACCTGTTCGCCGCCGGCGCCGCCCTGCGCCCGGTAACCGACTGGTCGCATTACAACCACGAGTACACGGGGGCGATCCTCAACACGCCGGAGGTCGATCCCGCTGCCTACGCGACGAGCTCGCCGATCGAGTACGCGGAGGGTTTGCGCAAGCCGCTGCTGATGTGCGCGGGAATGCAGGACGACAACGTGCTCTTTCAAGACGACGTGCGCCTGGTGCAGCGCCTCATCGAGCTCGAGAAAGAAGACTTCGAGATGGCCTTCTACCCTGTCGAGTCGCACGGTTTCAAAGAGGCGGCGAGCTGGCTCGACGAATACCGGCGGATCTATCGTCTGTTCCGCAGGGCACTGAAGGCCGCCGGGAGCGAGTGATCTCGGTCACACCTGATGACAGGCATGACCTCGGTTATCTCTGAATAATGTGACCTGTGTCACATCAGAAAAGTGATCTTTTACACGCCGCGCCAAAATCTTTAGAAAAGGCCGCCGCACGGCGCAAGAAAACGAAAACTCATTGGTTCCTGGGTGCGGAGTGAGCGGTAGGTTCCGCGCGCTCCAAATCCACGACCATGCAACCCCTACTTCAAGCTGGACAAGGAGAACCAATGAGCCGCACAACGAAAGCCTCGGCCGTCGCCATCCTGATCGGCATCTTCGCCCTGCCGCTGCTGGCCCAGTCCTCCTCGAGCACCGCGCCGCTGGACGGTAGCTCTGCCTACTACCTGCTCCACCACCCCCGGGCGCTCGCCAAGTTCCTCGACATGAGCGGCGACCAGACCAAGCAGCTCCTCGGCTTCTGGAAAACTCTGCAGACCACCTTGCAGCCGCTGTACGCGGCGCGCGACCCGCTGTGCGAGCAGCTGCGCACCGATCTCGCCGCCCAACCTCCCAGCCCGCCGGCGGTCGGAGACGACACGATCGCGCTCTTCGACAACAAGCAGCAGGTCCGCGACGCTTGGGTGGCCTACAACACCAGCGTCGAAGGGATCCTGAACCCTGCCCAGGTCATCAGCTACGAGACGCTCGAGGACCTCGCCTCCGGGACCGACCCCGACTTCAACGTGATCGGCAACTGCCCGGCGCCGAAAGCCTGAAGCAAGTCCGCGCCTGCATCAGGCCTGCACGGGCCCCGCATCCGATCGAAGGGCCCGGCTTCCACCGTGGGAGCCGGGCCAATCTCCCGGGCGGCCAATCCTGGGATCAATCACTTTATTTTTGAAGGGACGACACGAGCACGCGGGCTCCGTGAGGAGCCCGGTTCGACGGTGTGCGGAAATCCTAGTTGGTGCGCGCGTGCCGGGTCGTCCGGCGCTTGTGCCGCGCGAGGTCGTACTCGCCGACGCCGACCGGTATGTTGGCGCCTTGATACTCGAACTGCGACTTGAGCTGCCGCTGCGCCTTGGCGTCGAGGAACTTCTCCCCCCAATCGAGAGACTGGCGCTCCTCCATCTCGAAGTGTGGAAGAAGGGCGGAGAAAAGCATTGTCGTGGTGATTCTCATCTTTCCCTACCCCTTTCGTCGAAGTAGCCCGAAGACAGGGCTTTTAATACGGCGTTCACCTCGGTCTCTGACTTGAAGCTCAATACCGCACCGGTAAACTGGTGCTCAAAGCATGACGACATATTCCATGTGCAACGAATATGCCAGGTCGGCTCTGTAACCGGCCGCCCTCCCACCCGCGGACCCGCCGCCGACCGTTGCCGCGCTCAGGCGCGAGGACGGCGGCGTCCTCTACGGCAGTCTCTGCAGAAGAATACGGATCAGCCGTGCCGGGCGTCGCGGGCTATTGCAGAGCCGCGGCGGCGGCGGGCAGGGCCAACCGGGCCCACTCGGCATACATGGCCGCCGCAGGGTGGAGGCCGTCGCCGGCGAGCAGGGAACGGTCGTCGAGCGCCCGCCGCGAGCTCGGCGTGACGTCGACGTAGAAGGCACCGGCCAGCCGCGTCTCCTGGCGGTTGACCTGGTTGAAGCCGCGGATCTCGCCGGCGATCCGTGCCGTATCGGTCCCGCTGTCGCCGGCGAAGGGGGTCACGCTCCAGTCCGGGATCGACAGCACGACGACGTGGCTGGCGACACCGCCGGCAAGAGCGGCGGCGCGCCGCAGCATGGCGGCGAAGGCGGGCCGGTATGCCTCCGGTCTGCCTCCCCGATACTGGTCGTTGACGCCGATCAGCAGCGTCACCAGCGCATACGGGCCGCGCGGCGCCGCGGCGTCGATTCCCGCCGCCAGCTCCGCAACCGTCCAGCCGGTGCGCGCCACGATCTCCGGCTCGGCGACCGCCAAGCCGCGCCGGCGCAGCAGCGCCGCGAGCTGGACCGGCCACCTCCCTTCCGCCGCGACACCCTCGCCGATGGTGTAGGAATCGCCCAGCGCCAGGAAGCGCAGCATCCTCGGCTCGGCCCCATCCTTCCGTGGCGCCTCGCCACCCGCCGCGCCGCGCTCTCCGGCCGCGCACCACAGGGACAATCCGGCCAGCGTCGCCAGGGCAGTTCGCGCGAGTCTGCCCGCCGAGTGCTCCGCATTGTGGAGGGCCATCAAGGGGTAGGTTCGGGCACCTCGGCGGCCTGACGCCTCCAGCCGCTGATGTCTTCGAGGCCCCGGAGCAGGGTCGTGGGGATGAGGATGGTGTTGTTCTGCGCCGAGCGGGTGAGCTCGACGAGCACTTCCAGCTCCTTGAGCCGCCAGGCGTCCGGAGTGAGCACCGCGGCGGCGGCCACGAGCTTCGCGGCGATGTTGAGCTGCATGGCGGCGCGGACCAGCTCGGCGTCGGCCTCCTTGCCGGCGCGGGCCTTCATGGCGATGGCCTGCTGGATCTTCTCGTCGGTGATCTGGAGATCTTTCAGCTCGACAGCTCTGACCTTGACGCCCCAATCGGCGACTTTCCCTTGCAACGAATCGCGGACCTCGGCGTAGAACTTGTCGCGGTTGTGCAGGATCGCATCGAGCTCGTGGTTGCCGACGATCTCGGTGACCGACGCGAGCGCCCTCTGCCGGGTGGCCTCGTAACCATTGGCCACCTGCACGACGAAGTCCCTGACCTTGCCGTCGTCGACGCGCGTGGTCATGATGAGATTGAAAGAGATCGGGACGTTGTCGTGAGTCTGGACTCCTCCGATCCTCAGCTCGCTGACGACGTCGCGCACCGCCACGTCGTCGAGGCGCCGGTGGAAGACGGGATCGACCCAGGCCAGCCCGGGACCGATCGTCTTCACATAGCGACCGAAGAGCATGATCGGACGCCGCTTCCATTCGCTCACCACGTTGACGCCGGCGAGGAGATAGATGCAGGCCAGACCGGCCAGGTACCCTATCAAGCCGATGCGCGGGACGGATGCGCCGGCCTCCGTCTCGGCCGCGCGGAGGACGAAGACCAAGACGGTCCAGGCGGCACTTGCCAGCCAGAAAGCCACCCGTCCACCTGCTCTGATCTGCACGTTGTCCGGGCCGCCGACTCTGAGCGGCGGGCCGCCGCTTGCTGAGGCATCCATACTCATGTCCTCCCTGGTCTCGGCTATCGTTGATCTTGAACGAACTGCCCCTGTGAGGGCGGGGGCGTCCCCTTCCCCCCCGGCCACCGCCGGGCAGGGACCCGGCGGTTTCGGAAAGCCGGGAAGGGGATCCGGAGGGGTTGCGGGGGGAGATCCGATAGACGCATTGAGTAGTCCTCAATCGCCACATCGCAAGCGCCGCTTAATCCTTCCGAGTTGGCACAGGCGCTGGCTGCTAGTGAAGCGGCGCAAGAGTAGCGCAGAGACCGGCGGGGCCTCAAGCCGTGCGGACCTTCTCGGCCGGCGTCAGCCCGGCCGGCAGTTTGAAGAGCAAGGAGCGGGTGGTTTCGCAACCCCTGACCTGTCTATGCTCTGAGCACGCTCTCGGACCGAGAGCGTTGGCGCAGGAGAAGGGAGGCATCGCATGAGCGCGAAGGCGCGGGAAACAGTGGTAGCGCTCGACCCGGAGAGGGCATGGGCCGCGGTCGAGGCGCGCGACGCGGGCTGCGACGGCGAGTTCGTCTACGCGGTGGCCTCCACGGGCGTGTACTGCCGGCCCTCCTGCCCGGCGCGGCGGCCGCGCCGCGAGCGCGTCGCCTTCTTCCCGCACCCGAACGCCGCCGAGGCGGCGGGCTACCGCGCCTGCCGGCGCTGCCGGCCGCGCGCCGGCGTCCCATCTGATGACGCCGCCGGGCAGGGACCCGGCGGATTCACCCCAGCCGGGCAGGGACCCGGCGGATCCACCCCAGCCGGGCAGGGACCCGGCGGATCGAACCAACCCGGGTATGACGGCCGCCTCGAGCGCGCCCGCCTCTACCTGGAGGCGCACATCGACGAGACGGTCACTCTCGAGCGCCTCGGGCGCGAGGTCGGGCTGAGCCCTTATCACTTGCAGCGGACCTTCAAACGGGCGACCGGTGTGACGCCGAAAGACTACGTGCTCGCGCGCCGCCTCGAGCGGCTCAAGGCACGGCTGAGAGAAGGAGATACCGTGACGACAGCAACTTTTGAGGCTGGATACGGGGCGGGCAGCCGCCTCTATGAGCAGGCCAATGCACGGCTCGGCATGACTCCCGGCACGTTCCGCCGCGGCGGCCGTGGAATGCGGATCGGCTACGCCGTCGTGGCGTGCCCACTCGGGATGCTGCTGGTCGGCGCCACGGCGCGCGGCATCTGCGCCGTGAAGCTGGGAAACAGCGAGGCCGAGCTCGTGGAAGGCCTGCGGCGGGAATTCCCGGCGGCCGAGCTCGGACCGGCGGAAGAGGCCCTGCAATCTTGGGTGGAAGAGATCCTGGCCGCGCTCGCCTCGCCTGCCCGGCCGCTCGAGCTGCCGCTCGACGTCGGGGGCACTCCCTTCGAGTGGCGGGTCTGGCGGGCGCTGCAGGAGATCCCGCCCGGCGCAACTCGCTCCTACGGCGAGGTGGCGGCGGCGATCGGGGCACCCGGCGCGGCGCGAGCCGTCGCGCGCGCCTGCGCGGCCAACCGCGCGGCCCTGGTGATTCCGTGCCACCGCGTGGTGCGCGGAGACGGCGAAATCGGCGGCTACCGCTGGGGGAGCGAGCGCAAGCGCCGCCTCCTCCAGGCCGAGAAGGCCGGCACGGCTTCCCGGGCGACGAGCTAAGACGAAACTCCCTCGGCCGAGAGGGTGGGGGCGTCCCCTTCCCCCCCGGCCACCGCCGGGCAGGGACCCGGCGGCTTCAGAAAGCAGCGAAGGGGATCGAGGGGTTGCGGGGGGCGATCCGATAGATCTGAGGCCGCCAACACCAGTTAGCGAGCGCTGTTTTCATAATTCGGGATCGCCGTCCTTTGTCATATACTTGCGCCTTCACTTCTCACGCCTCCATCAGAATGCCAGAGCCGAGATCATCTCCAGTCCGCCACGAAGACGCGGGCCTCACCTGGGCGCTGCGTCTGAGCGTGGTGGCGGTGGTGCTCCTGTCCTCGGTGGGCTGCGACCAGATGACCAAGAGCCTGGCCCAGCAGCAGCTCGCCGCCTCGCCGCCGATCTCGCTGCTCAACGACCTGGTCCGGCTCGAGCTGGCCAGCAACCGGGGGGCCTTCCTCAGCCTGGGCGAGAGCCTGCCCGGCGCGGTGCGCTACCTGCTCTTCGTCGGCATCGTGAGCGCCGCCCTGGCGGCGATGATCGCCTTCGCCTTGCGCCTGCGCGGCGCCGATCCAGGCCACCTCGTGGCCTTCTCGCTGCTTGCCGGCGGCGGCATCGGCAACCTGATCGACCGCATCCTTCACGACGGCGCCGTCGTCGACTTCGTGAGCATCGGCATCGGCCCGCTGCGCACCGGGATTTTCAATCTGGCCGACGCGGCGATCAGCCTGGGCATCCTGCTGCTGCTGCTCCCGTGGCGCCGCTCGTCGATTTTCTCGTTCCTCGCCTGATCCGCCGCTCCAGCGCTGCCGCCCCTGGTCGGCCGCCTCACGTTCGGGACTTGTGCTCCAAGTCTTTGAATTATCGACCGGGAAATTGGACCGCAGAGTCGACGGCAAGAAGTAGCTACTCGTAAACTATTCATTCTATTGGGCATAACTTCTGAGGCTTCTGATGAAGGCCCTGCGGCCGGACGGCACAAGGATTGCTGCGCCTTTGTCACAACTCGGCCAAATGGCAGAGGCTTCCGCCAGCGGTTGCCTGTCTTGCCCCTCAGGCAGCCGCGCCTCTGAGGAGGGACCAGGAGCCACCGAGCGAAACCGCTCCCTCGCGCTGGCGAGGGGCACGACTCGAAAGGAGCCTGAATGAGATTGAGAGTTGCTCTGCTGTGCTTGGGGTGTGCTTTGCTGCTCGCCTTGGCCGCGGCCGGTCAGGCCATACCCAGCGGGACGCTGTCCGGCAAGGTGACTGCGGACAAGCGGCCGCTGCCGGGAGTGACCGTCTCGGTCACCTCCCCCGCCCTGCAAGGCACCCGCACCGTTGTCACCAACGGCAACGGCGACTACATCCTGGCGCTGCTGCCGCCGGGCCTCTACAAGGTGAGCTTCGAGATCGAGGGGTTCAAGAAGGCCGAGCGGCAGTCCGAGCTGGCCGTCGCCCAGTCCACCCCGCTCGACGTCGAGCTGAGCCTCGCCGGAGTGACCGAGACTATCGTGGTCACCGGCACCGCCTCGACCATCTCGACCACCACCGACGCCTCGACCACCTACGACAAGCGGATGATCGAAGCGCTCCCTCTCGACCGCAACATCCGGCAATCGGTGCTGCTCGCGCCGGGCGTCGCGGCGACCGGTCCGACGGGCGCCAACGCGCAGAACCGCGGCCTCGTCATCTCCGGCGGGCAGTCGTACGAGAACCTCTTCCTGGTCAACGGCGTGGTGATCACCGAGAACATCCGCGGCCAACCTTTCGACCTGTTCATCGAGGACGCCATCCAGGAGACCACCACCACCAGCTCGGGGATCTCCGCCGAGTACGGCCGCTTCGCCGGCGGCGTGGTCAACGTCATCACCAAGACCGGAGGCAACGAGTTTCACGGCTCGGCCCGCGACTGGTTGACCAACGATCACTGGAGTTCTCCGACGCCCTTGACAGTCTCCCGCCAGAACAAGGCGAACAACCGCTACGAAGCGACGCTCGGCGGCTGGCTGTGGAAGGACCACCTGTGGTTCTTCGGCGCCGGCCGCGATCTCTCCCTCTCCCAAGATGGCCAGACCACGGCGACCCTGATCTCCTATCCGACCCAAGACAAGCAGAAGCGCGGCGAGGGCAAGCTGACCTTCTCGCCGCTCGACGGCCAGCGCCTGACGGCCTCGTACATCAAGATCAACGAGGCCGACAACGGCAACAGCTTCCTCAACATCCTGGACACCGCGAGCCTCAACAACCGCAGCCTACCGCAAGAGCTGCTGGCGATCAACTACAACGGGGTCTACGGCAGCAATTTCTTCGGCGAGGCGCAGTACTCGAAGCGCAAGTTCACCTTCATTCATTCCGGCTCTCTGTTCACCGACCTGATCCGCGGCACCCTGCTGGTCGACAGCGTCACCGGCAACCGGTGGAACAGCCCGACCTTCTGCGGCGTCTGCACACCGGAGTCGCGGGACAATAGCGACGTCACTCTCAAGGCCTCCTGGTTCCTGTCGGCCGGCAAGCTCGGCTCGCACGACATCGCCGTCGGCGTCGACCGCTACGACGACATCCGTAAGGCCAACAACCACCAGTCGGGCAGCGACTACCGCATCATCATCACCAGCACCATCACTCGCGGTACGAGCCTGTTCCCGCAGCTCCTCAACACGAACGGCACCTACATCCAGTTCAACCCCATCTTGCTCAGCAGCCAGGGCACCAACTTCTACACCAACTCGGCCTACATCAACGATCGGTGGCGCCCGATCGACCGCCTCAGCCTAAACATCGGCCTGCGCTTCGACAAGAACGACGGCAGCAACAGCCAGGGGCAGAAAACCGCCAAGGACCACCGGCTCAGCCCGCGCCTCGGCGCCGCTTATGACCTCAAGGGAGACGGCGACTGGATTCTCAATGCCGGCTACGGCCGCTACGTGACCGCGATCGCCAACAGCGAAGCAGACGCGACCTCGATCGGCGGCAACCCCGCGACCTTCCAGTGGTTCTACCGTGGGCCGGTGATCAACCCCGACCCGAACGCGCCCAACCTGGTGCCGGCGTCCGTGGCCCTCCAGCAGGTGTTCGACTGGTTCGCCTCGATCGGCGGCACCAACAACACCAGCCTGCTCCGTGCCATCAGCATTCCGGGCGGCACCACCATCATCCGCAACTCCCTCGATTCACCTTACACCGACGAGATCTCGGCCGGCGTGGCCAAGCGGCTGGGCCGCCGCGGCGAGCTCAGAGCCCAGTACGTGCACCGCAACTCGGCGGCCTTCTACGCGCTCGTCGTCGACCAGTCGACCGGCCGAACCACGACCGCGACGGGCGCGCCCTCTGACCTGGCGATCCTCAAGAACCTGTCGAACCCCCTGAAGCGGTCCTACGACGGCCTGCACACCAACTTCCAGTACCGCGCCACCGACCGGCTCGGCCTGGGCGGGAGCTGGACGCTGTCGCGTCTGCACGGCAATGTCCTCGGCGAGAACGCCGGCAGCGGACCGATCCTGTCCGCGGCCCTCAACTATCCGGAGTACCGCCAGCAGAGCTGGGACTACCCGGGCGGGGACCTCTTCTCCGACCAGCGCCACCGCCTCCGCGCCTGGGGGATCTACGACATCTGGAAGAGCGAGCACAACTTGCTCTCCGCGGGCGTGCTGGAGAGCTATGCCTCGGGAATCCCGTACGGCGCCGTGGGAGCCGTGGATTCCCGCCCCTTCGTGACCAACCCGGGCTACGTCCGTCCGCCCTCGACCGTCGCCTATTACTACACGGCGCGCGACGCCTTCCACACCGACAACGTTGCGTCCACCGACCTGACGCTCAACTATTCGTACCAGTGGAACGCTTGGAGCAAGACCGTCGAGGTCTTCGTGCAGCCACAGGTCCTCAACGTGTTCAACCAGCACGGAGCGCTCAACGTCGACGCCTCGATCAACGATCCGACCACCGACAAGACCAAAGCGCCTTTCAACCCGTTCACGACCAAGCCGGTCGAAGGGGTCAACTGGTCGAAAGCTCCCACTTTCGGCAAGCCCCAGGTGCCGACCGACTACCAGCTGGCGCGCACCTTCCGCTTCTCCGTCGGTTTCCGCTTCTGACCTGAAGTCCTGGCAGCTTTCCCGAGGAGCCCCGGTCCGTCTGGATCGGGGCTCCTCGCCCTTGATCGCTCGTACGCTTCTTGGTACGATTCGATCTCGCCGGCGCTCGCTCCCGCAGCATCGACATCCGGCATCCGTTGATCTATCAAGTGGACAAAGAATGTTGGGTCGTGAAAGTGATTCGACTGTGGACGCACTATGAGTAGCGTGCTTCCTTACGATACTTTTGTTTTTTCCCACCGGGCCATCGCCGGTGCCACAGTGCGGTTGGGCTACCGCCTGCATGGGATGGAGGGAAGCCTCGATTTCGAGGAAACCTTTCAATTGCCGGCCGCGCTCGCCGGGTCGGCCGCCGATCCGGCCGACATCGCCGCGGCGCTCGACGGACTGCACCTGGCCGCCGGCGTGTCGTACTGGAAGACCTGCTGCCCGTCCCGCATCGAGATCGCGACGCACACCCTGGCGCGGCGCGACACCGCCTTCTGGGACGAGGTCTACAACCGCGGCCTGGGAGAGCTCTACTACCGCAATGGCCTCGACCCCCGCGGCCTGGCGCGCTTCCCGGCGAGGACAGACGGGGGAGGCGAAGCGGAAGGGAACCGCGCCGAAGGCACCGCGGCGGCGGGACCCGCCCTGGTGCTTGCCGGCGGCGGCAAGGATTCGGTGGTGGCCTACGAGGTGCTGCGCGCGGCGGGCCTGCCGCAAGTGCCCCTCCAGGTGGTGCCCGCCGGCCGCGAGTGGCGCCTGGCTCCCGACCTGGAGGGCACGGGGCTGCGGGTGACGCGGCGGCTCGATCCCCGGCTGCTCGAGCTCAACGCGGCCGGCGCCTACAACGGCCACGTGCCGTTCTCGGCCATCCTCGCCTTCACGGCCCAGCTCGTCGCGGTGCTGGGCGGATTCGGCGCGGTGGTGGCCGCCAACGAGCGCAGCGCTTCGAACGGCAACCTGCTGGTAGACGGGGTGGAGGTCAACCACCAGTGGAGCAAAGGGCTCCGCTTCGAAGAGATGTTTCAGGACTGGCAACGCGCCCATCTGCGGCGGGTGCCGCTCTACTTCAGCCTGTTGCGCCCGCTCTCCGAGCTGCGTATTACGAGGGCGCTGGCGACGCATCGCCGGTGGCTGGGCAGCGTGACCTCCTGCAACGCGAATTTCAAGCAATCGCCGGCGCCGCCGGCGCAGCGCTGGTGCGGGCGCTGCGCGAAATGCGTGTTCGTCGCCATGATGCTGGCGCCCTGGCTGGAGGAGAGCGAGCTGCAGGCGGTCTTTGCGACCAGCGAGGAGTGCCGCGACAGGCGACAGGCGGAGCCGCGGCCGGGCAATCCGCTGGCGATGCCGGGCAACGTGCCCGAGGCCGAGCGGCTCCTCGGCCTGCGCGATCACAAGCCTTTCGACTGCGTGGGCACGCCGCGGGAAGCCGCCGCCGCCCTGTGGCTGTGCCACAGCCGGGGCTTGGGCAAAGACTGGCCGGTGATGCGGATGTTCCGCGAGCGCGTGCTTCCCGGCCTCTCCGCCCCCGCCGACCTGGTCAGCGCCGAGATGGCCATCGGAGCCGACCACCTCTTGCCGGCGCGCTGGGAGCATGCCCTCGCCAACTATCTCGAGCATCACTGACCGCCGGGTCGGCATCTTCGGCTTCGGCGCCGAAGGCCGTTCCGTGCTCGCGGTCCTAAGCCGTCGCAAACGCGACGGCGCCCAGGACGATAGCCGTCGCAAACGCGACCGCGCCCAGGACGACCGCGCACGCGCCGGCCCCCCCCCGTCCCCCGCCCCGCTCGTCCTCCTCGACGACCCGCCGGCGCCGGGCAGCGTGCCGCCCGGGGTCTCCTGGGTGGCCGGCGAAGACCTCCCGCGCGCGCTCGATCACATCGACGTGCTGGTGCGCTCCCCCGGCATCCGGCTGTCGCATCCGGTCCTCGCCGCGGCGCGGGCGCGGGGCATCCCGGTGACCACCTCCAGCAACCTCTATCTGGCCGAGGCCCGCGCTCATTCCCTGCCGGTCGTCGCGGTCACCGGCAGCAAGGGCAAGTCCACCACGGCCACCCTGCTCCACCGCCTGCTGGCGGCGGCAGGGCGGGAGGCCGTGCTGGGCGGCAACATCGGCGTTCCCCCCCTGGATCTTCTCGACGAGGCGCTGCGGCGCCGCGCCGTCTCGGTGCTCGAGCTGTCGAGCTACCAGTGCGCGGACCTCGAGGCCGGTCCCGAGGTCGCCGTCTTCCTCAGCTTATTTCCCGAGCACATGAACTGGCACGGCGGCGTGGCCGCCTATTACGCCGCCAAGCTCGAGCTCGCTCGCCGGCAGGGCCGCGACGACCTGACGCTGTTTAACGCCGGCGACGCCGAGCTGGCCGGGCGCGTGCCGCTGGGGCCGGCGCGTCACGAAGCCTTTCAGGCAGCAAGCGGCCTCCACTTCGCGGACGGCTGGTTCCGCGACGGAGAGCGCAAGCTGTTCTCCGACCGAGAGATGCGCCTGCGCGGCCGCCACAATCGCATCAACGCGATCGGCGCGCTGGCGGCGGCGCGCCATTTCGGGGCCGCGCCCGAGCATCTGGCCCAGGTGCTCGCGACCTTCCCCGGCCTGCCGCACCGCCTCGAGGACCTCGGCTGCCACGCCGGCATCCGCTGGGTCAACGACTCGATCGCGACGGCGCCGCAGGCATCGGTTGCCGCCCTGGAGGCATTCGCCGGCGAGGTCGACACCCTGATCGCCGGCGGCAGCGACCGCGGCTTCGATTTCGCCGTGCTGGCCGAGGCGCTGCCGGCCAGCGGCGTGCGCAACGTCATTCTCCTGCCGCCGGGTGGCGAGCAGATTCGCGCCGCCATTGCCGCCATCACCGCGGCCGCTGCGAGCAGGTCCGCCGCCCCCGCGACGCACCTGCAAGTCATCGGCGCGCGCGACCTTGCAGATGCAGTCGAGCAGGCGGCGCGCCTCACAGCCTCCGGCCGGATCTGCCTGCTCTCCCCCGGCTCGCCCAGCTACGGCCTCTTCCGCGACTTCCAGGACCGCGGCGACCAGTTCCGGCGGCTGGTGGAAGGGCTGGAGTAACGTGCCGCCCCTTAACGCGACTTCCGGATCTCTTGTTCGACTCGCTCCGCCAGGAAAATTTTCAGCAAGGATTGATAGGGCACGTCTCGTTTGTTGGCGAGCACCTTGAGATTCTCGAGCAGCGACCCCGGGAGCCGTAAGGAGATCGTCTGGGTCGAAGGCTTGAGCCGGGAGAAGGCAACCTGCTTCGCCCGCCTCCAATCGACATAATCCAGCGAGTCGTGCCTCGCCCAGAACTCCCGCTCCTCATCCTCCGACTCAAACCTCGGGATTGGCTTCAAGCTCTTGCGTGAGGCCACGCATGTACTCCTTTCGCTCTCGCCGCGTCATCTCCCGCGCCGAGATGATCCGAACCTTCTCACCGCGAAGCGTATAGACGAGAAAGAGGAGCCGGCCGGCATCCGTCCGCCCCAGGGCGAATTGCTTGATCTCATCGCGAGAGTGGGATTGGTCCTCGGCGACCGCCCAGGGCCGATTGAAGAAGACCTGCTCGGCCTCGGGCGAGGATACTCGGTGTCGAAGCCAGATCTTGTCAGCATTCCCAGCGTCCCACTCGAACTCGGTCGCATCGGCATCCCCACCCATGGCCTTCCCCTTGCTGAGTATACGATCGTCATATACAGAGTCAAGCTCCACGGTTCCTCTCCGCGGCGCCGATCCGTTGGGCGATCAGGTAGCGGCGCTCGCCGCGGGTGGCGGTGTCGGAGATCATGTACTGGCCAGCTTCGTGGCCCAGGTAGCGGGCGAACAGGTCGTCGGTGGCCTCGCGCCAGGCGAGCGCCGCGGCCGGGTCCTGGCGCTGCAGGACGGTCCAATCGGCGGGGACTTCGAAAGCGAGGCGCAAGGCAGCCGCGGTTGGCGCGGGCGCGGCGCCGCCGGCGTGGTCGATGACCTCGACGTCGGAGTGCTCGGCGAGGTCCAGCGGCGCGGCGCGGCGCGTGCCGGCGAGCGCCTGGCGCACGCTCTTCGCCTCCACGTTCCAGGTGATCTCGAGGCGCGAGGCGGAGACGCGGTTGAGCTCGTTGCTGAAGTCGTAGTGACGGCGGTGGAAGCGGCACGCTACCGCGCGCAAGCGGGTGAAGTTGAGGACCGCGTTGGGGAACTGCAGAGGGTCCACCGTCCAGTTGACGATCGCCACCCCGGCGCGTTGCGCGCCGGCGGCTTGCAGCTTCTTCAGCGTGAAGCCGATGCCGCGGGCGCGCTGCTCGGCAACGACCCCGAGCAGCTGCGACTCCAGGCGAAGCTCTCCAGACGGCAGGGCCGGCCAGGCAGCGGGAAGCGGGGGACCGCCGAACTTGTAGAAGCCGACCAGGAAGCCCACCAGCTCCGCGGCATGGCGTGCCACCAGAGAGGTGGCCGCACCGAACTGCGTCGAATGGATGTCCGCGGGATAGAGGAAGTCTTCCTCGGCTCCCCAGATGCGCCGTTGCAGGCCGCGCAGCAGGGCAGCCTCGCGCGCGTCGGGCTCGCCGTAGTCGAGCTCGACCGCGTCCTCGCCGGTCAGGTGGGTGCCCGGGTAGGTATGGGGTGACTCCGGCAGGTAGAGCGTTACCTCGTCGCCGGCGAGCCGCGCTTCGACCAGGCCGGCAAGCCGGCCGGAGTCGACGCCCGCGGCCGCCGCCAAGCCGGGCGGACCCGGAGGACCCGGAGGACCCGGAGGATAGTGCAGGCGCAGGACGTACTCCCGCCGGCCGCCGTGCAGGCGGTGAGGAAAGAGGAAAGCCACCGCGCGGGTGCTACCGCTGTCGTCCCGGACTCCGAAGACGCGGCCGCCGATCCTGGGGAAGGTGGCCGTCAGGAAATGCGGAGGAAACAGCCGCGGGTTGGCCGGCGCCCCGAGAAGCGAGCGCAGGCGACCCACCTCGGCCGGCCAGCCGCCGCTGGCCATGACGAGCTCGAGCTCCTCGACGATCACGCCCGCTTGTTGCCCGGCGGCGCCGGCGAAGCAGCCGGGCTGCCCTGGGCGGCGCCCGCGGCCGCAGTCCGCGCCGGGATGGGCTCGTCCGGCGGCGGCGCGGCGGGCGGGCGCCGGGTCGCGAAGAGAGCCAGGCCGGCGACGATCGCGGCGGCGCCGGCGATGAGGTTCTCGCGCGTCGCGCTGGCCGCCAGGCCGATGCACAGCAGGATGGCGGCGGCCGGAATCGCGGGGCCGCCGGGGAGGCGCCAGGCTCCGGCCGGGGTGCCGAGCTTGCGGCGCAGCACCGGGACCGCCGCGGCCGTTCCCAGGTAGGTGGCCAGGCGAGCCACCACGGAAAGCGCCGCCAGCCCGACGAAGGAGCCGGAGAGGGCGAGCGGCAGGGCTATGGCGGTCTGGGTGAGGACGGCGACCGCTGGGGTGCGGAACCGCGGATGGACGGCGGCGAGGAAGCGGGGGCCGAAGCCGGCCCGGGCCAGGGCGAAGAGGTAACGCGGACCGGACAGCACGGTGTTGCCGTTGGTCCCGAGGATCGAGACCACGGCGCCGAAGGTGAGCAGCCAGCCGCCCCAAGGACCGAGGAAGAGACGGGCCGCGTCGGCCAGCGGCGTCTTCGCGGCGGCGAGGCCGGGCAGGGTACGCAGCGCCACCCACTGCACGGCCGAGTAGAGCACGGTCACGATGGCGATCTGGGCCAGCAGGGCGAAGGGGATGTCGCGGCGCGGGTTCTTGAACTCGCCGGCCGGCGCCGCCGTGTTCTCGAAACCGGCGTAGGCAAAGAGCAGGAGGAGCGCCGCCTCGCCCAGGCCGTGCCAGCCGGCCGCGGCGGGAGCCGAGCCGGCGGCCGCAGCGTCTCCCAGCGACCCGCCAAGGGAAGAGGCGTGTCGCTGCCAATCCGCCAGGACGGCGAAGGTCCCGGCCACGACGAAGACCAGCAGCGGCACGATCTTGGCGATGGCCAGGAACACCGCCGTGCGCACCCCCTCCTTGATGCCGGCGACGTTGATGACGGTCAGGCCGAGCAGCGGCAGCACGATGGCCAGCACCTTTCCCCAGCCCGCATCGGCACCCGGCCACAGGTAGCCCAGGGCCTGGGCAAAGCCGACCGAGAGCGAGGCCACGGAGGCGACGCGCGCCAGCCAGGTCATCCACCCCACCTCGAAGCCCACCAGCTCGCCGAAAGCGGCGCGGGCATAGAGATAGGCGCTTCCCGGGCCGTCGAAATGGCTCGCCGCCTCGGCAAAGCAGAGCACCAGGAGCAGGACCGCGAAGCCGGCCACCACCACCGCGCCGACGCTGGCGCCGCCGAGCAGCGCCGCGGCGCTCGCCGGCAGCAGGTAGACGCCGCTGCCGATGACGTCGTTGAGCGCGAAGCCGACGATCTCCCAGCGCGAGACGGCACGGCGCAGGGTGGGGGCCGCCGCGGCGGACAGCTCAGTCCCCATGCGTCAGCTCTCGAGGGCGGCGCCCGCCGTCTCGGGCAGAGTCCACACCCAGGCGCCCGCCAGCAGGGCGAAGCCGGCGGCGAGCGCGACTCCCCCGGCGAGCCCCCAGAGGCCGGCGACGCCGGCGATCACCAGGGGGGCGACGAACTGCACGCCGCGGCTGACGTTCATGATCACCGACATGGCGGCGCCGCGCACCCGGGTCGGGAAGAGCTCGGAAAGGAACGGCCCGAACGCCGCCCAGGTGCCGGTGCCGATCCCGGCCACGAACATGCAGGCCATGCCGGCGGCGGGCACCTTCGCCAGGCCGCCCCAGAAAAGGCTCACCATACCCAGGCCCAGAGCCATGACCAGCGAGTACTGCGTGAAGGCGCGGCGGCGGCCGATGCGGTCCGACACGCGTCCGAAGGAGAGGTAACCCGCGAAAGAGCCGGCCACGAAGACGAGGGTCCACCAGCCGGAACCGAAGATCGACAGGCCACGCTGCTTCTGCAAATAGCGCGGCAGCCAGACGACGCCGAACCAGTACGCCGAGATGTTGAGCACGGTGAGCAGGAAGGCGCGGCTGAAAAGCCCCGCCAGGTCCTCGGCGACGAGCTGCGCGAGGATCGGGCGGCGCGCCCGCGCCATCTCGGCGCCTACCTCCCCGGAGCGCAGCCGGCGCCGGTGCTCGAGCCAGAGGTCCGACTCGGGCAGGCGGCCGAAGAACGGCAGGGCGAGGGCCGGCGCCGCGGAGACCAGGAAGACCCCGCGCCAGCCGAACGCCGGCACCAGGAAAGAGCCGGCGATCGCGGCCAGGCCGAGCCCGACCGGGGCGCCGGTCTGGGCGATCGCGCCGTAACGGCCGCGCAGGGCGGGGGGAACGGTCTCCCCCAGCATCGCCTGGCCCGCTCCCCAGGTGCCGCCGACCCCGAGGCCCACGAGGGACCGGGCGGCCAGCAGCCAGGCGGCGCTCGGCGCCAGCGCGCACCCGGCGTTGCCCAGGCAGAACGCGGCGACGGCCACGGCGAGGGAGGCCCGGCGGCCCAGCCGGTCGCTCATCCAGCCGAAGAGCAGGCCGCCGACGCCGGTCATGCCGATGCCGGCCGCGGTGAGCCGGGCGAGGTCCTGTTCGGAGAGGTGGAAGGCGTCCTGGATCGGCTGCAGGACGAAGGAGAGAAGAGTCAGCGAGTAGAAGCCGGCGCACCAGGCGCCCCAGGCGAGTCCGAGGATGCGCCGGTGCGCTCCCATCGGACGCGGATGCAGGCTCAGGCGCGCTGGCTGGCTGGCAATCAAGCGGCGCTATCCTATCAGCGGAGGCGCGGCGGATGGCCTGGAGGCTGGCCTGGACATGGAAGTGGACGCGGATGCTGATGATCGGCCTGGCCGGTGGCGGCTTCCTGCTGGTTGCCGCCGGGGCTGGCCCGGCCGGGGCTCAGGGAGGCGCCACGGACGCGGTGCAACGCGAGCTGCTGGGGCTGGTCAACCGCGAGCGCGCGGCGGCCGGCGCGCCGCCGTTGCGCCTTTCCGCCGCCTTGTCGCGGGCCGCCCAGCGGCACGCCGCCGAGATCGCCCGCCGCGGCTCGCTGCGCCCCGAGCGCGGGGAGCAGGGAGCGATGGACGACCGCCTGAAGGAGGAGGCCTATGACGCCCATGAATGGGCGGAAAGCATGGCGGCCATCTCCGGCGGGCCGGCCGCCGTCCTGCCCTTCCTGAAACAGCGCG
Organism: Thermoanaerobaculia bacterium; assembly: GCA_035544895.1. Classification (GTDB taxonomy): domain Bacteria; phylum Acidobacteriota; class Thermoanaerobaculia; order Multivoradales; family UBA5704; genus JASLEW01. Next base: position 47,720 of record DASZZM010000056.1, on the reverse strand, counting down.
ATGCCGGCAGCTTCGGCAAGCTGGTGGACCCGCGCTATCGCGACCTCGGCATCGGTCTCGCCAGCCTCGGCGGCGCGCCGCTCTACGTCCTGCTGGCCGCGGAGCCCGAGTCGGCGGCCTTTGCCCGCGAGACCGCGGACCTCGTGGACCCGGCGCGCGTGCGCTCCGCAATCCTGGCGGAAGTCAATGCGACGCGCCGGCGCGCCGGCCTCGCGCCGCTCGCCGGCGACCCGCGCCTCGATCGCGCGGCGCAGCAGCACGCCGAGGACATGCTGGCGCGCTCTTACTTCGACCACCGCAGCCCCGAAGGCAGCACGGTCCGCGAGCGCACGCGCGCCGCCGGCTACGCCTGGAGCGCGGTGGGTGAGAACATCGCCGAAGGACAGCGCTCGGTCGAGGAGGCGGTCGAGAGCTGGCGGCGCAGCCGCACCCATCGCGAGAACCTCCTCGGCCACGACTACGTCCATCTCGGCACCGGCCTCGCGCTCGGCCGCGACGGGCGCTCCGGCGAGTACCGCGTCATCTGGGTCCAGGTCTACGCCCGGCCCCAGGGCATGGCGCGGCGCCCCTGACCCGCTCCTGGCCGTCCGGCACCAGTCCCGACGCGGATCGGCAGGCCGACGGGGGACCAGGCTGGCCAGAGTCAGGTCGGGTTGGCGGCTGGGCCGGCCTCGCCGGCCGGCAGCGCCTGCGCCTCGACCTGACCGCGCCGGAGCAGGTCGAGGATGGGCGTGGTGGCCATCGTGGTGGCCAGCGCCATGATGACCAGCATGGTGAACAAGGTGGGCGAGATCACCTTGAGGTCGAGACCGATGTTGAGCACGATGAGCTCCACCAGGCCGCGCGTGTTCATCAGGACGCCGAGCGCGGAAGCGTCACGCCAGCCGAGCCCGGTGAGGCGAGCGGCCAGGGCGGTGCCACCGAACTTTCCCAGCGAGGCAACGAGGATGATCGCGGCGCAGAGCAGCCAGGCCCCGGCTCCCCGGACCAGTCCGATCTGCGTGCGCAGCCCCGAGTAGGCGAAGAAGGCAGGCAGGAGCAGGACCACCACGACTCCGTGCAGCCGGACCTCGAGCTCGCGGGCGATCCGCGAGTCGGCGGGCACAACCGCGCCCAGCAGGAAGGCGCCGAAGAGGGCGTGCACGCCGATGGCCTCGGTCGCCAGGGCGGAGAGCAGCAGGGCCACGAAGACCACCGTCATCGCCCCCTGGGTGAGGCCCCTGTCCTCGTACGCCCGCACCAGGCGAGCGACCAGCGGCCGCAGGGCGAGGATCGCGGCGATGTAGGCCAGGGTCAGGACCAGCGTCACCACGGCCTTGACGACGCTGACCACCAGGGCGAGCAGGCACCAGACGGTCACGTTGTCGACGGCGGCACAGGTGAGGGCGATGACGCCCATACGCGTCTTCTGGATGCCGCGGTCGGTCAGGATGCGGGCCAGCACGGGAAAGGCGGTGATCGACATCGACACCCCGAGGAAGAGCGCGAAGGCGGCGAACGGCACGTCGCCGGTCGCCACGACCGGATAGATCCACAGGGCAAGCAGCCCGCCGAGCAGGAAGGGCAGCGCGATGCTGGCATGCGAGATCGCGACCGTCGCGTGGGTGCGGTTGCGCATCATCGCCGGGTCGAGCTCGAGGCCGACCAGGAACATGAACAGGATGACCCCGACCTGGGCGATGACCCCGAGAAAAGGGACCACGGCGGCCGGCAGGAGGAAGGCCAGGGCCTGTGGCGAGATCTTGCCCAGGAGCGACGGGCCGACCAGGATGCCGGCGAGCACCTCGCCGACCACGGGCGGCTGGCCGAGCCAGCGGAAAACCGCCCCCACCAGGCGCGAGGCGATGAGAACGACGGCGAGGGCGAGGAGGACGTGCGGCAGGGCCTCGAACTGGCCGCCCCCGCTTGTCTCCCCGTAGAGCTGACCGGCCGCACGCGGCGGCGCCGCCAGCAGCTTGCCATGCGCGACGATCCAGAAGAACAGCAGGACCGCCGCCACGATCATCAGCACATAGAACACGGCCATGCGGCCGGGAAAGCCTCCCTTGCCGTTGGTCAGCGCCACATCCGACCGCTTGAGGATTGCCATCCCGCCTGGACTCTATGGCGTATGCCGCCGGTTGACATGCGTCGAGGGAACCAAAATATACCTGCTGGGCCGCTGGTGTATCTTGACCTCGCCGGCCGCCCGGTGCCGCGGCACGGCGCCCTTGACCATGACCCGCTGCTTCGCCCCATCCCTCTCTCCGGCCTCGCGCGCCGCTCGGATCGCGGCCTCCCGCCGGCCGCGGACCCGGCGCGGCTGGCTCCCGCTCTGGCTGGGGCTGGCCCTCGGAGGCGCGGGACTCTGTGCCCCGCTTCCGCCCTCCCCCGCCGCCTGGCCTCCCCCCGATCCCCAGGCGCTGCGCGGCGAGCTCCTGCTGCGCGTCAACGCGGAACGCGCCCTGGCCAGGGCTTCGCCGCTGGCGCCGGCGGCGGCGCTCGACAAGGTAGCCCAGGCGCGGGCCGAGGAGATCGGCGCGCGCGGCGCCTTGCCGGGAGAGGCCGACGCCTTGACCCTGTTCGGCGCCATCCAGCGGCGGATGTCACGGGCCGGCTACGCGGCGCACGGGTGGCTGGAGAGCATCACGGTGTCGGCCGGCGACGTCGACGCGGTGATCGGCTACTGGAAGGGGAGCAGGGACTACGCCGAGGCGCTGCGCACCGACTGGCGCGACGTGGGCATCGGTTTGTCCCGTTTTCAAGGAGAGCCGCTCTATCTCTTCCTGTTCGCCTGGCCCGAGAGCGAATACTGGCAGCGGGAGATCGCCTCGCTGGCGAACCTCGCCGGCGCGCGGGCGGCGATGCTCGGGAGCGTCAACGCGGCGCGCCGGCAGGCCGGCAGGCCGCCGCTCAGGGAGGATCAGCGGCTGAACGCGGCGGCGCAGGAGCACGCCGAGGACATGCTGGCGCGGTCCTACTACGCGCACACCAGCCCCGGCGGCGGCACGCCGCGGCAGCGGGTGCACGCGGCGGGCTATCCGGCGGCCACGGTGGCCGAGAACATCGCGGCACGGCACGCCACCGTCGAGGCGGCAATGACGGCCTGGCTCGCCAGCTCCGACCACCGCCGCAACCTCCTCGACGGCAGGTTCACGGACATGGGGATCGGCCTCGCCGTCGGCAGCTACGGGCACCGTTACCAGATCCTGTGGGTACAGGATTTCGCGGCGCCCGCCGGCCAGTGAGCGTGAGGCCCGGGGCGGCCCCCACGCTTGAGTGATGAGCACTAAGATTCCCAGTCGCCGGTGGAATATGAGTCTCTAGCCGCAGGTTTTACCTCGTGGAACCGAGATAGCCCAGCGTGGCGACCGGTTCACGCCCGGAGGACCCGCAGGGGTCTGCTCCGGGACGGCTTTCGAACCGGCTTGATCCTCCAGGCGATATCGGAGGGAATCGAGGAGTCTATATGTCCGAACGTTTGACCCTGCCAGTCCTCCCCCTGCGGGAGTTCGTGCTCTTTCCCGGCGTCACCGCGCCGATCCAGGCGGGAAAACCCGCCACCTTGCGGGCCATCGAGGCGGCGCTCGCCAAACCCGACCATCTGGTCTTCGCCGTGTCGCAACGCGAAGAGGCGCAGCAGGTCACCCCGGAGGTGCTGCACACCATCGGGACCGTGGGGCGCATCGGCCAGATCCAGCGTGGTCTCGCCGGCATGCAGCTGCTTCTGCACGGCGAGCACCGCGGCATCGCGATGCGCATCAGCGAGAAGGACGGTTACCTGGAGGCAGTCGTGCGCGAGCCCGAAGAGATGCGGCCGCTCGACGACCGGGACCCTGCCTTCGTCGCCCTTTTCCGGGAGGCGCGGGAACGCGCCACGGAGCTGGGCAAGAAAGCCGGGCTGCCCGAGGAGGTCGTCCATCAGGTGCTCGAGACGGCAAGCGATCCGAGCCGCCTGGCCGACCTGGTGGCCGCCTATACCGAGGTGACGCCCGCTCAGCGCCAGAGCCTGCTCGAGACCCTGTCGGTCGAAGACCGCCTGCGCCGCGTCCTGGTCCACGTCCAGCGCCAGCTCGAAGTCTGGGAGGCCCAGGAAGACATCAAGAGCAAGGTCCAGGAGGAGCTGGGCGACCGCCAGCGCGAGATGTTCTTGCGCGAGCAGCTCAAGGCCATCCAGAAAGAGCTGGGCGAGGACGAGGCGGGCGGCGACACCGACGAGCTGCGTCAGAAGCTGACCAAGCTCGAGCTGCCCCCCACGGTGCGCAAGGAGGTCGACCGCGAGATGGGACGCCTCAAGAGGATGGGCCGGGAGGCCATGGAGGCGCAGGTCATCCGCACCTACCTCGAGACCATCGCCGAGCTGCCATGGAACGAGCGCAGCGTCGAGTCGCTCAACATCCCACAGGCGGCAGGCATCCTCGACGAAGACCACTACGGCCTCGGCGACGTCAAGGACCGAGTGCTCGAGTTCCTGGCCGTCCGGCAGCTCCGCGACCAGGCGCACAAAGCGAGGGCCGCAGGCCGGAGCGCCCAAGACGACGCGAGGGCCGAAGGCCCGCAGAGCGACCAAGACGACGCGAAGGCCGAAGGCCTGCCGAGCGCCCGAGACGACGCGAGGGCGAAAGGCCCGCAGGGCGACCAAGACGACGCGAAGGCCGAAGGCCTGCCGAGCGCCCAAGAGGGCGCGCAGGCCGCGGGCTCGAGCGCCCAAGGCGGCGGCGAGCCGGAGGATCCAGCGGTGCCTGGCAACGCGGACGACAAGGTCTTCAAGGGGCCGATCCTTCTCTTCGTCGGCCCACCTGGCGTGGGCAAGACTTCGGTGGCCAAGTCGATCGCCCGCGCCATGGGCCGGGAGTACGTTCGCGTCTCGCTGGGCGGCGTGCGCGACGAGGCCGACATCCGCGGCCACCGGCGCACTTACGTCGGCGCCATGCCCGGCCGGATCATTCACGGCATGAAGCAGGCCGGGACGAAGAACCCGGTCTTCCTGCTCGACGAAGTCGACAAGCTGGGGGTTTCCTTCCAGGGCGATCCGGCGAGCGCGCTGCTCGAGGTGCTCGACCCGGCGCAGAACGATACCTTTACGGATCACTACCTGGGGGTGCCGTTCGACCTCTCGGAGGTGCTGTTCATCGCCACGGCGAACTTCATCCAGAACATACCGGGGCCGCTGCTCGACCGCATGGAGGTGGTGCAGTTCTCCGGCTATACCGAGCGGGAGAAGCTGGCCATCGCCCGGCGCTTCCTGGTCCCGCGGCAGCTCGAGGAAAACGGCCTCGCCGCCGAACAGCTCTCGATCGCCGACGAGGCGATCTCGCATGTGATCAGCGGTTATACCCGCGAGGCCGGCGTGCGGCAGCTCGAGCGCGAGCTGGGCAGGCTGGCCCGCAAGGTGGCGCGGCGGATCGCCAGCGCCGAGGTCGAGAGCACCGAGCTCTCGGCGCCGGCGGTGCGCGAGCTGCTGGGCCGGCCCAAGGTCCACCCCGAGCGCGCGGCGCGCGCCGACCAGATCGGCACGGCGACGGGCATGTACTACACGCCGACCGGCGGCGACATCATGTTCGTGGAGACCTCGACGATGCGCGGCAAGGGCGAGCTGACGCTGACCGGCCAGCTCGGCGACGTGATGAAGGAGTCCGCCCGCGCGGCGTGGAGCTACGCGCGCTCTCACGCCACGTCGCTCGGGATCAAGGAGGAGTGCTTCGACCGCGACGTGCACCTCCACGTTCCGGCCGGCGCCATCCCCAAGGACGGTCCCTCGGCGGGGGTGACCATGGCTACCGCCCTGGTCTCGGCGCTCTCCGGCCGTCCGGCGCGCCACGACATCGCCATGACCGGCGAGATCACCCTGTCGGGCAGGGTGCTGCCCATCGGCGGCGTCAAGGAGAAGGTGCTGGGCGCGGTGCGCGCCGGGATCAAGACGGTCCTGTTGCCCAAGGACAACGAGGCCGATCTCGAAGACCTGCCGAAAGAAGTGCGCGACGAGCTCGAGGTCTACCTGGCCGAGGATCTCGGCGAGGTGCTCGCGCTCACCCTGCGCGGCGCCTCCTTTCGCGAGGGCAGGCTGTTCTTCGGCGACGAGACCGGGCTCGACCCGGCCGCCTACGCCGCCGGCGGCCTGCACTGATCTAGACCCACCGCGTCCCCAAGCCCGGCGGGCTCCGACCGCCGGGCTTTTTTGTCAGCCGCGGGTCCCTGCCCGGCGGCGCCTTGCAACCTTTCACGTAACGCCTCCCTTCGCGCCACGCCTGAAGAGAGAGAAGGGCACGAAGCCACCGCTCGGCTCCGCCAGCGCGGCGGGGCGCGGACCGCCCAGCCCAAGTACAGGAAGGGGATAGCTCTCATGCACGTTAGGAGGAAGCAAGGAATCTCGTTCAGAAGGAACTTCTCGACCGGCTTGTTTGCCGCTCTCTGTGTCACCGCCCTTGCCGCTCGAGCCTCCTTTGCCCAGGGAAGTTGTCAGGACGCCGTCCAGGGAAAGATCGCCTGGGATTACAAGGGAAGCACGACCTGGAACCCTGCGAATGTCGAGCGACTTTGCAGTGGCGCCACATCCGATCAACCCGCGCGCTGCTTCGACCGTGCGCTGCACGGCGGGATCGAATGGGGCGGCGGAACCCAGTGGCAGTGGACCAATGCGATCGACCTCTGCGCGGCAACGGCGGACGCGGACGCGACGATCCGCTGCTTCCAGTCGAGCATCAGACAAGCCCAAGGCTGGCAGACTGCCATCGCCGCTTGCAAGGCCAAGCCCCGCCAGTCTTGCCAGGACGCCGTCCAGGGAAAGATCGCCTGGGATTACAAGGGAAGCACGACGTGGAACCCTGCGAATGTCGACCGACTGTGCCGTCGGGCTACATCCGACCAACCCGCGCGCTGCTTCGACCGTGCGCTGCACGGCGGGATCGAATGGGGCGGCGGAACCCAGTGGCAATGGACCAATGCGATCGACCTCTGCGCGGCAACGGCGGATGCAGACACGTCGATCCGCTGCTTCACCCAGCAAATCGGGCAAGGCCAAAGCTGGCAGGCGGCCGTCGCCGTCTGCAAGTCCACGGTCTAACTCGGCACTTATCGACAACGGGCTCGTCGGCGGCCCGAGGCGGCCGCCGACGACATTTTCATTGTCCGCAGGCGAACTCTAGTACAGATGCCAGGAAACCCCGCCGCCGACCGACTTGCCCGATAGATCGAGCTTGCCGAAGCCGGCGAAGTCGCCTCCGAGGGTGTCGCTGGCCTTTAGGTACCGCCCTTCGACGAAGAGCGAGACCGCGGGCGTCAGCGGAAACTCCAGTCCTGCCAGGAAGAAGTAGCCGCCCGTCGTGCCGCTCGACGTCAGGGTCGAGGTGAAGATGCTGCGCGGATTCGTGGTGAAGTCGATGAAGTCGCCCGACTCGCGCAGGCGCCACACGTAGAGGCCGCCGCCGGCGCCGACATAGGGGTCGACCTGACCGCGCCGCCCCACGAAATGGAACACGTAGGCGCCGGTGAAGGAGCCGATGTCGAGCGATCCGTCGTGGCGGATGCGGCCGCCGAAGTTATCGGTGAAGTTGCGGTACGCCTGGGTGGCCGCGCCGTAGTAATAGGTGGCCGAGAGCATCAGGGCGCTGTGCCGGTCGAGGCGGAACTGGAAATCACCGCCTCCGGTCACGGCGTCGAAGTCGCCGATCTTGCCGCTGAAGTCGCGGAACTTGTCATCCCAATAGGTGGAGTGACCATCCGGAAAAAAGCCGCCAACCCAGACGCGCAAGTCGGTTCCGCGATCGGGGTCGCGATGGTAGGGACGGTAATACTGGGCCCAGGCCGGGGTGGAAGCGAGCAGCAGCCCCGCCAGGCCGAAGAGAGCGCGCGCTGATCTGGTCGTCATCGTCCTTCCTCCTCTGTGCTTGCATCCGCCGCTCAGCCGTGAGCAATGCCGATGCCAGGGAACTTCGGCCGGAGGACACTCGATACTCCCCAAGCAACTGACCTCTCGGGAGGACGGGAGCGGCGCCTGCACAGTGCGGAAAGCAACAGATCGGGAAACGCGCGCGCGTCAGGGGCGATCAGAAGGCGTTGACGTCTCCCTGGCCGCAGAGGTCTCCGGCGTCATTGTGGTAGGTGCGCACGGCGCCGGTGGCGGTGTCGGTCACCCGCAGGTCGTAGAGCACGTCGGACAGGGCGCCGTAGAAGAGCCAGAACCGGCCGTTCACCGGCCTGCCGTCGAGCACTTTGACCACCAGCTCGATGTTGCTCGAGCTGAAGAACCAGAACATGCCGGATTGATCGGTCACGCCGACGGCATTGCCGGGACTGGAGGAGCGGTCCTGCGGCAGGCGCCAGGTGACGTCCACCTGGAACCGGCCTCCCAGCAGGCAGAGCGTGGTCGGCCCCGCCGCGCACGCGCTGGAGCCCTGCGCTGGGCTCAGCGCTGGGTAGGGACCCAGCGCGTTCCGATGACTACCCGGCGCGCTCCGATTGATTGCCGGGTAGGGACCCAGCGCGTTCCGATCACTTCCCGGCGCGCCCAACCCTAGCGCTGGGTAGGGACCCAGCGCGCCTGATGAACCCGTGCCGGGCAGCGAGCTGATGTCGCCGTTGCCGCAGATCTCACCCGAGACGTTGTGGTAGGTCTGGGCATCGCCGTTCCGGGTGTCGGTGACGGTGATCCAGTACTCGACCGACGAGAGGCCGCCGTAGAAGGTCCAGAAGAAGCCGTTGACCGCCCGCCCGTCGAGCACCTTGACGATGAGCTCGATGTTGGCGGGATCGAAGAACCAGAAGAGACCGGTCTGGTTAGAGCTCGGCAACGCCTTGCCGGTGCCGTGCTCGCCGCTGTCGGCGTTGCGCCACTGCACGTTGATCTGGAAACGGCCGCCGCGCAGGCAGAGAGTGTCGGCGCCGCCGGCGCAGGAGCCAACGGCGCCGCTCCGGGTCGTGACGCTGGCCTGGTTCGAAGGAGGCGAGGCGCCGGCGGAGCTCCTGGCGCGCACGCGGAAGGTATAGGGCATGCCCGGTGCCAGGCCGGCAATCGTCGCCGCGGTGGCATGGGCGGGCAGCGTGACGGCGGGCGCGAACCCCTGAAGCGGCGAGCTCTGCTCGACCAGGAGATCGGTCTCGTCGCGCGAGTTGTCCTGCCACTCGAGCTGGATCCGGTCGGCGGACAAGGCAACGGCGGAAAGGCCCGAGGGCGCGGCGGGACGGGTCGCGCCGAGTGTCGTGGCGCTCGCTTCGTTCGAGTAGTCGGAGAAGCCGGCGCCGTTGCGCGCCCGCAGGCGAAATGTATATGCCGTCCGCGCCGCCAGGCCGGAGATGGTCGAGCCTGCGGCGTCGGGCGCCAGGGTTTCGATCTCCTGGAAGGCGCCGGTGGTCCTGCTCTCGATGCGCAGCTCGGTCGCGCCGGCGGAGCCGTGGCGCCAGGACAGGGCGATGGCCGTCTTCGACAGCGCCGTGGCGGTCAGGCCGCTCGGGGCCGGCGGCGGACCGCCGCCCCCCGGAGGACCGCCACCCGGCCCCGGATAGAGAGTCACGATGCCCGCGACGTCGTCGGCGCGAATCGAGGCGCCGCGCTCGTCGCCGTGGGCCTGGGTCCGCATCAAGGCGTCGTCCTTGTCCCGCGTGTCGCACGGGCCGGATAGCGAGTCGCCGCAGCTATGCCCGAGACCCAGGGTATGGCCCAGCTCATGGGTGAAGACCTGCTCGGCACGCCTGGAATCGTGATTGAACCAGCAGCCCGCGCCGTCCTGGATGACCACGTCCGCCTCGCGGATTGGCATCGGATGCTGCCCTGGCACGGCCCAGGTGCCGCCGACGGCGAGGATGCCCGAGCCGACGCCGGGTGACGAGCAGGTGAAGCTGCCCGCGATGTCGTCGTTGGGGTCCTCGGGCAGGACGACGTTCTGGCCGTCGGAGTGCTGGAAGCCGGTGCTGGCGCTGCTCGCGCCGGCGTAGCGCAGGAGGATGTTGGTGCCCGGCACCTGGTTCCACGCGGCAATGGCGGTCTGCAGCTCGCCGAAGCCGCCGTCGTCGAGGCCCGGCTGGCCGGCGGCGTACATGTGCCAGTCGACGGCGGTCCCGTGGTCGAACTCGAACCAGCGCTGCTCGGTGTTGTTCAGAAAGGTGAACTTCTCGTGCGCCGGCGCGAGCGCCGCGGCCGGAAGATCGAGCTCATAGCCGCCGGGGGCGTCGCCGTCGACCCCCGGGGGGGCCGCCACGCGGCCGGCGATCCAGGCCGCGAATCGCTTCGCGTCGCGAACCCTCTCCAGCCCTTGCCGCTCCGGCTGGCCCGGACCGGCGGCGGACAGCACGGCCACCTCGGAAAGGTCCCGCCAGGCGACCCGCCGCCCGTCGACCGCGCTCAAGTGGAACGCCCCGAGCGCCAGGTGCAGCGGTCTGTACGAGCCGTCGGCCGAGGGCAGCAGGAAAAACATCGCCTGTTCACCGGCGTGGAACCGGGGTGCGCCCCACACCTTGAGCACCAGGCCGTCGGCGCCGGCGCCGCCGAGAACGCTCACGACCAGGGTCTCGGCGCCGACGCTGCCCTTGAGCACGCGGTCGACATGGACCCGGTAGCCGGTGACGGGGAGCCGTCCGGGCGGTGGGGCCGGAGACGCCGGCTCGGCAACCGTCTGGATCGTTGCTTCGACGATGACCGCAGCCTGGTCGACGAGATCGGGATCCGCGACCGGAATGACGGTAGTGGCGAAGAGGGGGCCGGAAAGGAGAGTCACCGCAAGGACAGACAGGCAGGCGAAGCGCGCGCGCATGATTTCCGTCTCCACCCTAGCCATAGCGATTCTCGGCCAGCTCCCCTCGGCACTCCCTCGGGACAGTGCCCGAGCACACACAGAGACTTATGCGCAAGAGACTATACATGAGAAGACCCGAGGGCGGCTACTCGGCGGCAAGGTCCGGGGGCAACCTGGAGGCTACTCGCTCTCGTCGTCGCCGTCGCCGCCCTCGCCGCCCTCTTCGACCGCGAGCAGGACGACGGTGACGTTGTCGAGACCGCCGCGGGCATTGGCGTCGTTGACCAGGCCGCGGCAGATCTCGTGCAGGCTGCGGCCGGAGCCCAGGCGCTCGCGGAGGTCGGCGTCGGAGAGCATGCCGGTCAAGCCGTCCGAGCAGAGCAGATAGAGGTCGCCCGGCTGCACCTTGACTTCGCGGACGTCCACCACGACTTCGCTCTCGCCGCCGAGGGCCCGGGTGACCACGTTCTTGAGGGGGTGGGAGCGCGCCTGCTCCTTGGACAGCAAACCGGCGATCACCTGCTCGTGCACCCAGGTGTGGTCCTGGGTGAGCTGGTCGAGCCGCCCGTTGCGCAGACGGTAGGCGCGGCTGTCGCCGACGTGCGCCACGGCGGCGGTCGCCCCGGAAAGCAGCAGGCCGACCACTGTCGTCCCCATGCCGTGCAGCGAGCCGTCCTTGCTGATAGCCGTCAAGACGGTGTCATGCGCCTTGCGCACCGCCATCCTGAGGATGTTCGAATGCCGCTCGAGGCGGTCGTCCATCTTCATCGGCCAGGTGGTGTCGCGATCGGTCGCCCGGTCGATGAACTCGTGGATGGCGCGCACGGCCATCTGCGCCGCGATCTCGCCGTAGCTGTGGCCGCCCATCCCGTCCGCCACCACGTAGAGCTTGTGCCGTGGGTCGATCTCGAAATAATCCTCGTTGTGCAGGCGGGTCAATCCGACGTCGGAGAGCCCGCAGGCCTTGAAGCGCAGCATCAGCCCGTCTTTCCGAAGCGGCCCTTTTTCGCGGCCCTGGTGATCTCGTCGAGCGCCTGCTGGACGGCGGGATCGTCCTCGCCCCACTCGATCGCTTTGCGGTAATGGCCGGCGGCGCGTTCGTTGCGGCCCGCCAGCGCGCAGATGCGGCCGGCCTGTCGCCAGTAGCCTGGATTCATCGGCTCCAGCTCGCAGGCGCGCTCGATGGCGGCCACCGCGCGCGGCAGCCAGACGGGGTTCTGGCTGGAGGCGATCGCCAGGTTGTACCAGGCTTGCGCGTTCATCGGATCGGAGCGGGTGGCCCGGTCGAAGTTGTCGGCCGCCTCGAGCAGGTTCTTGTCGCGGAAGGCCTTGACGCCGCGCTGCAGGTAGATGCGGGCCACCTGCTTGGGGTCGGCCGCCGCTTCTTTCGGGCGCTCCAGCTCGAGGTCGTGCTGGCGCCGGCGCTCGAGGTTCGAGAGGACGTTGAAGGCCTGGGTCAGTTCCTGGAAGGCGCCCTCGGCCGCCTGCTTCTGGTCCCCCAGGAAGCGGTCCGGATGGCGCTGCCGCGCGAGCTCGTGGAAGCGCTGGCGAATCTGCTCCTGGCTGGCGCTCTTGTGGACGGCGAGGATGGCGTAGAAGTCCCTGGCCATGTCGAAGTGGGTCCCTGAAGTGAGCGTCGCCCTACTTTTGCTTGATTGTATACAAACGCAGGGCGTTCGACCGCACGGCGTCGGGCACGTTGCGGTCGCGCGACACGTCGCGGAGATCGCGCACGCCGAGCCTGCCCATCAGGCGCAGCGAGACAGGGACCGGCGTCTTGGGGTTCTGGATCAGCGCCTTGGCGATGCCGTACCTGCCTACCCAGCTGCGGTGCTTGGCGATCTCTTCGAGAACGTCCTCGATCACCGCCCGGCTGCGCGCGATGCCCTCGATCTCCTGGTCCGAGAAACTGTTGTTGTGCAGCACCGCGACGGCAACCTGGGCGTTCTGGTCGCGCAGCAAGATGGCGCGCATCACGCGCGAGGCGTTACGCGTCAGGCGCAGCCGGGAGGCGACAGGCAGCAGCCGGATCTGGCCTTCGGACAGGCCGGTCGCCGCCTCGACCTCGCCGGCCGCCGGCAGCCGCCGCGCCGACTCCAGCTCGGCCGCGAGCTCCGCCTCCTCGTCCGGCGCTTCCCGCGCCGTCCGGGGCGCCGCGGCCCGCGGCGCGGTGGCCGGCGGCAGCGAGGAGCCTGCACCGCGCTGCGGCAGCAGGTGCTCGCGGTATTCGCCGATCCGCCGCCGGGAGTACGGGGTGAGCTGCGGGTTCTTCTCGAGGGCGGCGAGGATCGCCGGCTCGTCCAGGATGGCGTCCTGGCGCAAGAGCAGGATCTCCTGCAGATCGCCCGGCAACCAGCGCGCCATGTCGATGAGCAGGGAACGCGGCACGTCGCGCCGCCGCAAGATGGTCTCGACGACCAGGGGACGGGCAACCTCGGCGGCAAAGAAGGACAGCTCGTCCGGGCCCGCCTGGCGCTCGAGGAATGGAGCCGCGATGCGCAGGTCCAGCGTCTTGAGGCTCTGCCTGGCGCGCTCGGCCAGCTCGGGATCGGGCCCACGCGCCAAGGACACCTGCACGGGGATGAGCTGGTCGGGCGGCAGGGGCAGGAGGCCGCCGGCGGCCAGCTCCTGGAGCTGGCGATTGCCGCCGGAGAGGACCTGCTCCAGCAGCGGTTGCGTGCCCCTCGAGGACACCACCTCTAGTGTCCCGTCCGGGTCACTAGCGAGCCTCTTTCTTCTCTTTGAGCGCGCGGACCGTGTCGAGGTCGATGGCGAGGTCGCGCACCACCTCGCCTGGCTTCTTGTTGAGGGGGTAGGGGTAGCCGTTGACCTGGATCTCCACGCCCCCGGCGTTGCCGAGGGTTTTGAAGACCACGCTCTCCTTGGCCTCGATCTGGAGCGATTCGCCTTGCGCCCATTCCTGCGACCTGCGATCGGTGCCGTCGACCAGCACGTCCACCCAGCACTCGTGAGTGAAGTCGAGAGTGACCAGCAACGGGGCGCGAGCCGCATCCGGGGCCGGAGCCACGGCCGGACCCGCGGCCGGAGGCGCTGCGGCCGCCTCGGCTCGAGGGGCGGAGGCCGCGGCGTCGCCGGCGCCCCCGGAACCGGCGGAGACTCCGCCAGCGACAGCCGCCGCTCCTGCCGGCCGCGAGGCAGGCGCCGGCCCGGCAGCGGCCGCCGGGGGCGCGGAGGAAGGCGCCGGGCGGCGACCGCCGTGGCGCAGCCGCTGGATGAGCGGGTGCAGCGCCAGCAGGGCGAGGAGCAGCGCGATCAGCCCGAGGACCACGAAGGAGGTCCAGTTGGCGCGCGACCGGCGATCCTTCCGCGCCTGCTCTTTCCTCTCCTCCCCCGGGAGCGGAGGATGAACCGAGAGATAGTGGTTGACCACCTCGTCCGGCGACAGGCCGACATAGCGGGCGTACTCGCGCAGGAAGCCCTTGGCGAAGATGGGAGCCGGCAGGACGTCGAAGCGGTCCTGCTCCATGGCTTCGAGGTAGCGCAGACTGATTTTGGTGCGCTCCGCGATGTCGCGCAAGTTGATCTCGCGCGCTTCGCGCTGGCGGCGCAGCCAGGCGCCGAACGAGCCCGACTCCGCATCCGGCCCCTTGTCCCACGGCGGGGGCCGCGGCGCGCCCCGCCGCGCGCCGGCGACGCCTCCGGCCGGTGGCCGAGCCTCGGATTCGGGAGGGTCCTCGGCCAGGGTGAAGCGCGGGGGGAATCTCGGTCGTCTTGGCACGGCTCTCGCCACGGCGAACTAACTTTACGCGGCCCTTACGCCGGGGTCAATCGAGGCGAGGCCTCCGGGCAGCATCAGGCGTTGGCGGCGCGGCCGATGTTTGGAGGGCCCCAGCCCGAAGCTCGGATCGCCGGTGGGATCATTAATCCCCTTCCACCTGTCCCAGCAACAGCCGAGCCCGCCGGCGCACGGTTTCTTCCACGCGTGGGTCGGACGAGACGGCGGCGAGGTCGGGCTTGCGTAGGGTGGCGAGCAGGCGTAGCGCGGTGGCCGCGGGGGTGCGCGGATTGCGGGCGAGGGCGACTCTGATGTCGTAGCGCGCGCCCCAGCGCCGGTCTTCCGCGATGAGGCGCAGGCTGGGCGCGGGCGCGGTCTCGCGGTGCGCCAGGCGCGCCAGGGCGCCTTCGGTCAGGCGCGGGTTGTCGAGGACCGCGGCGATGACGCGCGGGCTCGGATCGGAGAGGAGCTGGGCGATGACCGCGGCCGAGGCGCGGCGGGCGATGGTCACTTTCTCGCCCACGGAGAGAGCCGGCAACCGGGCGGCCACCTGAGAGTCGGCGGCGGCCCGCAGCCGCGGATGCAGCCGGGTGTCGAGGCCGATCGCCACCAGGTCGCGCCAGAACAAGCCGGCGAGGTGGCGCAGCGCCAGCGCCTCGGAGCAGCACGGGCTGCGCACCAGGTCGCGCCTCACCTTGTAAAAGGCGAGCAGCCTGGGCTGGGCGGCCAGCAGATCCACGACCTCGCTCGACAGGTAAGGGTTGCGCAGCGCCTGCCGCGCCGCCGCCGCCGACATCGCGGCTGCATGTCCGCGCACCAGGGCGAGCAGCAGCTCCGGGCCGGCATCGCGCAGAAGCCGCTCGAGATCTTCTGCCGCGGTGGCGCCGATCTCATGTTCCATGCCGGAAGCCCTTGTATGTGAAGCAAGCCCGGCGGAGCAAGGGACCGCCGGCTTGACTTGTACGGTGATTCGACGTACAGTGAGACAAGAGAGGAACCACCATGTCCCCGCAACGCACCGCCCGCATCGAGGCGCGCATCGCTCCGGAGGCCCTGGCCGTGGTGAAGCGGGCTGCTGAGATCCAGGGCCGCAGCCTTAGTGATTTTGTGGTCGCCGCGGCTCAGGAAGTAGCGCACCGGACCATCGAGGAGACCTCCGTCATCCGGCTCTCTATGGAGGATCAGCGGCGGTTCGTCGAGCTGCTGCTCCATCCGCCCGAGCTGGCCCCGGCGATGAAACGCGCGAAGCAGGCCCATGCCGAGCTGATCGAATTGCGTTGACCGCCCCTTTCCTCATCGAGGTCCTGGGCCCCGGTCACGACAAAGCGGGCTTTTCAAGTGGCGTCGATGCGCTCGACCAGTATTTCCGAGAGCAGGCGACCCAGGACGTTCGCCGCCGTGTGACCGTCTGCTACGTGGCGCTCGATCGAGACAAGGCCAAGGTCGCGGGGTACTACACGCTGGCCGCCGGCGGCGTTGCTTTGGCCGAGCTGCCGGAGGAGCTTGCACGGAAGCTCCCGCGCTACCCGTCTGTTCCCGTCGCGCGCCTCGGCCGCCTCGCGGTCGACCGGTCCTATCGGGGGCGTCGTCTCGGCAGCGGCCTCCTGTGGGACGCCGGATTGCGAGCTCTGCGTTCGGAGCTCGCCGTTTTCGCGCTCGTGGTCGATGCGAAGGACGAGCAGGCCGCAAACTTCTACCGCCATCACGGCTTTGTCGCTTTCGCCAGCCGCCCCAGACAGTTCGTGCTTCCGCTGGCGAAGCTCGCCGAGGCCGCGCGGAGTTAACGCCGGAGCGCCCGCGGAATCTGCTATCGTCCTGCCGGGCGCCATGGCGATCTCCCGCACCACCCAGAACTCTCTTGCCAGAGGCGATTTCGACGAAGTCGAGAACGACTGGCTGCAACGGCTGGAAGAAGACCCGGCCGATCTCGACTATTTCGTCGGCGTGGCTCGCGCCCTCGCCGGCAACGGCGAGGAGAAACGGGCCCGCCTGCTGCTCGAGATGCTGGACGAGCAGCTGCGCGGTGCCGACCGCTGGCTGGTCCGCCTGCGGCTCTTGCGGCGGGCGGCTCCGCTGTTGCTTCCCGCCGAGAAGATCTACCCCGCCATGGTCTCGACCCTCGGCAAGCTCTACGGCGGCCGGTCCCTGTTCAAGGAGCTCTCGGAGGCCGTGGGCCTGCATCGCGCGACCCACGACCTGGCCAGGAGCTGGGAGAAGATCGACCGGCTGGAGAGCTTGCTGGCCTACGACGTCGGAACCGTGGTGGCGATGGAGGGCAAGGGCGTGGGCAGGGTGGTCGGCGTCAACCTGGGGCTGGAGAGCTTCAAGGTCGATTTCGAGCGCCACCGCGGCCTGATGGTCGGATTCAAGGCGGCGGCCAAGCTGCTGCACCCGCTCGCCCCCGAGCACGTCCTGCGCCGCAAGCTCGAGCAGCCTGCCGCTCTCCTGCTGGAGAGCCCGCCCGAGCTGCTGCGCATCACCCTGCAGAGCTATGACCGGCCGCTCGGCGCCGGCGAGATCCGCGAGGTCCTTGCCGGGATCGTCGGCGAGGCGCAATGGAGCGCCTGGTGGACGGCGGCGCGCAAGCATCCGCAAGTGGTGGCGAGCGGCGCCGGCGCGCGCCAGACCTACGCCTGGGCGGAGAGCCGGAACGATGCCCAGGAGACGGTGTGGAAGGCCTTCGCGCGGGCGAGCCCGCGGCAGAAGATGGAGCTGCTGCGGCGCGAAGGGGCGCGCGATCCGGCGTTGCGCGACCGCATGGCCGCGGAGCTCCGCGCGCTCGCCGAGCAGGCGGCGCAGGGCGACCCCGGCCTGGCTTTCGAGATCTGGTTCGCGCTGGAGCGCGCGGGCGGGCTGCCGGACGACGCGCTGGCGCTCGGCTGGGCGCCGCCATCCTTGCTGCGCCGGCCCGAGATGGGGACGCTCTTCGCCGGCATCGAAGAACGCTTGCTGCGCGAGCGCGCCTATCTGATGCTGCGCGAGCAGCGCGAAGACTGGGCGGCCGTGTACCGCGACGCCCTGGCCAAGGAGACCGAGGCCAAGGCGCTCGACACCCTGGTGGACGGCTTGGCCCAGGGCGCGCCCCGCGAGCTGGAGCGCTTCGTCGACGGCCTGCTGACCCAGCCGCACCGCCACCCGGCGGCGTTCACCTGGCTCGCCGAGCGCGCCGCGGTGGACGAGGCGCTGCGCGCCCGCAACCCGCTGCGCCTGCTGCAGCAGATCCTCGCCGCCCCGAGCCGCGACGAGTTCGGCCCGTTCCGCATGCGCCTGCTCGCGCTGGCCGAATCCGGCGGAACCGTGCCGCGGCTCCTCGCCCACCTCACCCCGGACCAGGCCGCGCAGGCCGAGGATGCAGTCCATCGGTCGGCCGGGCTGGAGTCTTACCAGCGCGACCAGCTCAACAACGCTCTGCAGCTGCGTTTCCAATCTCTGCGCAAGGAGACGGCGGCCCTGTATGCCACGCCCGAGTCGATCGCGGCCAAGCACGCCGAGCTCGAGCGCATCGTGAAAGTCGACATTCCGGCCAACCGCAAGGCGATCGCGGAAGCGCGCGCCCACGGCGACTTGCGGGAGAACTTCGAATACAAGGCTGCCCGCCAGCGCCACGAATTCCTCAACACCCGCGCGGCCGTGCTCAGCGACGAGCTCGCCCGCGTGCGCCCGATCGAGACGCGCGCCATGGACGCCGGTGAGGTCCGCATCGGGACCCGCGTGCGCCTGACCGCCCAGGACGGCCGCGAGCGCGCCATCACGCTGCTCGGCCCCTGGGAGAGCCGGCCCGAGGACGACGTCCTCTCCTACGAGTCGGACCTCGGCAGGGAGCTCCTCGGCAAGCCCCTCGCCGCCGTGGTCGAGCTCGGCGGGCAGGCCTGGAAGATTTCGGCGATCGAGCCGTATAAGCCTGAAATATGAACAGTGCTGCGATCTGAGGGGACGCCCCCACCCCCTCTCGTAGCAAGAGTTTCGCTCTACTAGCCGCCCGCGACTTCCTCCAGGCGGCGCTCGAGGAAGCGCCGCTCGGCGGGGTTGGTGGCGAGGGCGAGGGCGCGCCGGTAGGCGGCCGCGGCATCCGCCTTGCGGCCCAGCCGGCGCAGGAGGTCGGCGCGGGCGGCGGGCAAGAGGTGATAGCCGGAGAGGACGCCGGCACCCCCGGGACCCCCGGGAGCATCGAGCGCGTCGAGCAGAGCGAGGCCCTTTGCGGGCCCCTCGGCCTGGGCGACGGCGACGGCGCGGTTGAGCGCCACGACGGGCGAGGGCTGGCTGCGCGCGAGGAGGTCGTAGAGGGCCGCGATCTGGCGCCAGTCCGTCTGCGCCGCGGCAGGCGCCGCGGCATGGCAGGCGGCGATCGCGGCTTGGAGCGCATAAGGCCCGGGGCCGCCGAGAGGGCTGCCGGCGAGCGCGGTTTCGACCAGGGCGAGGCCCTCGGCGATCTCGTCATGGTCCCAGCGTGCGCGGTCCTGGTCTTCGAGCAGGACGATCTCGCCGGCGCCGTCGACTCGCGCGGCGCGCCGCGCGTCGTGGAGGAGCATCAAGGAGAGGAGGCCTCTGGCTTCGGCGGCCTCCGGCAGCAGCTCGACGACCAGGCGTCCGAGCCGGATCGCCTCGGCCGCGAGGTCGGGGCGCATCAGCTGCGGCCCCGCGGTGGCGGCGTACCCTTCGTTGAAGACGAGATAGATCGCGCAGAGCACCGCCGCCAGCCGCTCGGGCAGATGCTCGGGGGCCGGGACCCGGTAAGGGATGCCGGCCTCGCGGATCTTGCGCTTGGCGCGCACCAGCCGCTGCGCCAGGGTTGGCGCCGGCACCAGGAAGGCGCGGGCGATCTCCTCGGTCGAGATGCCGCAGATGGTGTGGAGGGAGAGAGCCACTTGCGCTTCGACGGCAAGCGCCGGGTGGCAGCAGGTGAAGACCAGACGCAGGCGATCGTCGCCGAGCTCGGTATCGGAGTCGGAGTCGGAGTCGGGGTCGATCGCCGAGAGCTCGGGCTGCGAGGCGGCACGCGCGCCTTGCGCCAGCTCCTCGGCTTTGGCGGCCAGCCGGGAGCGCCGGCGCAGGCGATCGATCGCCTTGTGGCGCGCGGTCGACACCAGCCAGGCGCGCGGGTTGGCCGGCACTCCGGTGCGCCTCCAGGCGGCGAGGGCGGCGACCCAGGCCTCCTGGAGCGCGTCTTCGGCGAGGTCGAAGTCGCCACCCAGGATACGGATCAAGGTGGCGAGCGCGCGGAGAGAAACCTCGCGGTAGCTGCGCTCGATCGCTCGGTCGATCGCTTCGGGGATCGCTCCGATCGCTTCGGGGATCGCGGCCGTCAGGGCATTGTCGTCGAATTCGCTTGCCATGGCCGCCCTGTGGCGGCAAGTATTCCACAGGGCGGCCGGCCGGCGGCATGAGGCCGGAGCAACGGTCACTGCGGCCGAGCGGGCATCGGCGCGATCGGGCGAACCTCGATCGCGCCTATCCGGGCGCCGGGGATGCGGGCGGCGACGCCGATCGCGTCGTCGAGGTCCTTGGCCTCGATCAGATAATACCCGCCGAGCTGCTCGCGGGTCTCGGCGAAGGGGCCGTCGGTCGTGACCGTCTTGCCGTCGCGCACCCGCACGGTGGTGGCGGTCGCCACCCCCTGGAGGGGGTTGCCGCCCAGGTAGTGCCCGTTGCCGCGGATGCTCTCGGTGAAGCTGAAGTAGTCCTTGTAGATGGCCCCTTTCTCCGCCTCCGACATGGCGTCCCACTCACTTTCGCGGTTGTAGATGAGCAGCAGGTATTGCATGGTCGTCTCTCCTTGGGTCGTGGATGATGGCTTCTCGTCGCCGCCTGCGCGACCGGCCATCTCTTAGTCGAACGGGCGGCGACGAAATCGACAGCCCAAGGAGGGAGAGCTGGAAAGGACCGCGGGCGCGGCTCCCCCCGCACGGTGGGCGGGCCGAAAATGCGGATTCCGCCGCGGCCGGCGCAACGGATCGCCGGCCCGGCGGATTGGGGGTGAGGGCGGGCTCAGCTCGGGTTCTTGAGCTCGACGAGGACGAGGTGGATGCGGGTGGTGCCGATGTTTTCGGCCCAGTGGGTGAGCGGGTCGCGGAAGATGGCATCGCCGGTCTTGAGCTCGGCCTCGGTCGTCTTGCCGTCGGCCAGGTGGTTACGGATCTTGCCGCCGGCGATCACGTAGGTGACATAGGCCGGATGCGAGTGCACCTGCTCCTTGTCGCCCGGCTGCAGGACCGCTTCGAGCACCCGCACGCGGCTGTTGTCGAGCTTGACTTTGACCAGCTTCGCGTTGACCACCGCCGGGTCCTGGGCCCGCAAACCGGCCACCACCAGCAGCCCGCCGGCCGCGACAGCCACAAGCAACGCCTGGATCCTCTTCATCGCCGTCCTCCTTTCCATCAGAGGGCCGGCCGCCGGAGGCGGCGGCACGGCCGTAGAGCGCAATATACCTTGGGGTAGGGTCGGACGTCCGGAGGTCGGGCTCAGGCGCAGGTGTATGCGGGGGAGGTGTACACCGGCGCGCAAGTGTCGAGCGGGGTGGTGCAGCTGTAGCAGATCGAGAGCACATTGGTGCAGTCGAGGCTACGGATGGGATTGGGATCGATGATGGCGGCTCCGCCGGCCGCGATCCGGAGGCTCGAGATCTCGAGCTGGCGAAGCGTCTCACGGCTCAAGCTCAGCTTGGCAACTTTGTTCCGTTTCATGACCATCTCCCTTCCGCGGCCGGCGGAAGCTCCCCATTGACCTCCCGCGGCTCGCTCTGTCGCGCGCTCGTGTTTGTCTTGGCTGCCTACTGTGCAATGTGCTCTGGCTTCCGGCATCCGGGACGGTCGCCTGGCCGGCCGGCTCCATCGAGCTCCGGCACGGAAACCGCCTGCATGGCCGGCGAGGGGGGTAGTGCCCTAGTGTGCCGCTCGGTTCAGCTCGCGCCGTTGGAGAGCTCGAGGGTCTCGAGGTTGTAGCGCAAGACGACGCGCGAGCCGTCGGCGAGGAGGAAGCCGAGGTCGGAGAACTTGGCGAGCAGGGCGCGTCCCTCGCGGCTGCGGGAGGAGACGCGGGCCTGCGGCTCGCGACTGTCGAGGCCGCGCTGCACCCAGACGTCGTCGCTGAGCACGAAGACGCGCCCTGCCACCTCGCTGGTGGTCTGCGGCACGACCGTGATGGAGTCGCCGAAGCTCTCCTCCACGTGAAAGACCGGGACCGGCCGCGGGGCCGGGCCGTAGGGCTTCCAGCTCTGCCCGTGCTCGGCGAGCAGGAGGCACACCATGAGCGCCAGGCCGACCCCGAGCGGCGTGGCCAGCGCCGGCCGCAGGGGCAGATCGCTGGCCCACGCCCGCAGCCCGCGCAGCGCCGCGACCGGATGGCGGAGGTCGCGCAACCAGCCGCGGCCGTCCGCCTGAGCGGCGAGCGCCACCTGCCGGCGCACCCGCTCGGCGAGGGCCGCGGGCGGCGTGGCGCGCGCGCCGTGCCGCAGCCCCAGGACGGCCCGGCGGGTGGCCTCGAGGCGAGACCGGCAGTGCGCGCAACCGGCGAGGTGGCTGGCCAGGGCGCGGCCCGCGGCGGGAGCGAGCTCGCCGTCCAGGTACAGGGAGAGCGCCTCGGCAGAGACGTGCTGGTTCATGGCAGGTTCTCCAATGAGCACCGCAGCTGGTCACGGCCGCGCGCGATCCGCGAGCGCACCGTGCCGATCCTGACGCCGAGAACGGCGGCGATCTCCTGGTAGGAGAGGCCCTCGAGGTCGCGCAGGATGACCGCCTCGCGCAGCACCGCCGGCAGCAGGGCGAGCCCGCGGCTGAGGCGGCGGCCGTCGTCGGCGGCGATCGCCATCTCTTCCGGCCCGCGGCCGGGATCGGTCAGGCGGACCGCCCCTTCGCTCTCGTCCTCGGCGCCGTCGCCGGCGATCGGCCGAGTGCTGGGGCGGAAGCGGGACAGGCGCTCGCGGCAGTGGTTGAGGGCGACGCGGAAGACCCAGGTCTTGAGCGCCGAGCGCCCCCGGAAGCTGCCCAGGTGCCGATAGATGCGCAGGAAGATCTCCTGCGTGAGGTCGGCGGCCTCGTCGCCGCTGCCCGACATGCGCAAGGCGACGTTGTAGACCATCTCCTCGTAGCGCGAGTAGACCTCGTCGAAGGCCTGGGCATCGCCAAGGCTATGGCGCTGCACCAGCTCGAGATCCAGGTCGCGGACGCCGGCGGTGGCGAGAGTGGCTGCCTTCACTGGCCCTCCCTCCTCCTGACGCCTATGTTAGATGAGATCGGGCCGCGAAAAGTTCCCCGTCCGTCACAGGACTACCCTCGATAGTACCCGGCACCTCCCCGGATCAGCGCCGCGGGGCGAACGGGTTGAGCAGGGGCACGCCGAATGACCTGAAGTGGCGCAAGTTGCGGGTCACCACCGTCAGGTGGTGAACGCGGGCCGTGGCGGCGATCATCGCGTCCTCGATCAGCTGGTCCGGCTTGCCTTCCATCAGGCGCGCCCATTCACGGAAGGCGCGGACATCCATGGGTAGGACCTGATGGGAATCGGCGACCTGGTCAACCCATGCCTCGATCGCGGCCGCTTTCGCCGGGTCCTGCCGCCGCGTGCGCTCGATGCCCGCCTGCAGCTCGCCCAGAGTCATGGCGGAGAGGAAGAGATCCTCTTCGGCAACGTCGGCCAGCCATGCGGTCACACCGCCGTGCGGCTTCGGCTTGCGCAGCTCCGAGACCACGTTGGTGTCGAGCAGGTACATGCTCACTCGAGCGGGGCAGGCGAACGGCGGCGCCTCTTCCCGCGCTCGGGGAGCAGGTTCTCGAAGCGCGGCTCGCCGGCGAGCAACAGCTCGCGGAGACCCGGGTGGGCCGCTCGCCGGAGCCGCCGCCAGGTCGCGATCGGGACGAGCACCGCGGTCTCCACTCCCCGCCGGGTCACCACTTGCGGTCCCTCGCGTAGCGCCGTCTCCAGGAGCTCGCTGAAGCGAGCCTTGGCATCCTGGACCTGCCATTCGCCCATGACATATCCTCCTCCTGACTAGTCATAGCACTAGTCCGATTGCACCGCAAGCGAGGCTACTCTAGGGTCCCACGGCCTCGCTGCGGGCACGGGCGATCAGGCCTGCTTCCACTTGTCGGCGATTCGCTTGAGCTCTGTCTCGGCGGCCCGCGCGGCGTCCTCCGGAGTCTGCTGGCCCTTGACCACGCTCATGAACATCCTGGGGAGGAGGTGGGTGTTGAAGGCCTCCATGGCCACCGGATTCGCGTGGCCGGGGAATCCGAGGTTGGTGGTCCAGTGCAACGCGTCCTTGAGCTCCTTGTACTTGTAAGGAGGATCTCCGCGCGGGTCGTTCTGCAGCCGGACGATCAGGTCCGGGACCGTCTTCTGGTAGATGGGAAAATTGCAGCCCAGGCTCTTCTCGTAGGCGGTCCTGGAGCTGTCGATCAGATCGGAGAGGAACCGCTTGGCTCCTTCCCTGTTCTCGGCGAAGCTCCACACCGCGGAGCAGTTGGTGACGTGGGGAACCGCGATGATTCCCGATTGACCGAGCAGCGGCGGGCTGAGCCTGATCTTCTTCGCCACCTCGGGATTGTCCTTTTCCGCAGCGCGCAAGAGAGAAATGGCGTTGATGGTGCACGAGGTCTTGCGTGCCAGCATGGCCCGCACGTTGCCCGCAGGCCCCCAGGCGAGCTGCTCAGGGCCTCCCGCATCGTCGTACAGGGCCTTGACGTACTTGAGGGCGGCGACGGTACGGGCGCCTCGGTTGATGACGACGTTGCCGTCCGGGTCCAAGATCCCGCCGCCGAACCCGTGCAGGAGGATGTGCAGGGTGACGTTGCTCTCCAGGCTCGGCGCCAGAGCCAGGCCGCAGGGGATGCCCAGCTTGGCGCGCAGCCTCTGTCCGCCGCTGCGCAGGCTGCCGTAGTGCAGGGGGCCCAGCGGCATGCCGACTTCGCTCCAGTAGTCTTCGAAGTAATGCAGCGGCGCCGGCATCCAGGAGTCGGCGAACGCGAAGTACTTCTTCGTTCTGGGGTCGAACGTCGACTTGTGTCCCAGGCGATCGACGTTGCCGTAGCGGAAGCTCACCTCCTGGTAGATTTCCGAATGATCGATCACGTGCCGCAGGTATTCCGCCGGAGGCCAGGGAAACATGAAAAGGTCGTGGCCCTTGCGCGCCGCGGCTTCGGCCGCCGCGCGCGCACCAACCTCTTCCACGGGGATGTGATCGACGATGACCCTGGTGTCGTGCTTCTCGCCCCATTCCTTGGCGAGCTGACCCGCGAACCAGGCGTCGTACTCGGGAAGGAAATGGGCCCACTTCGCGATCTTCAGGGTCTTCTGCCGGGCGCTGGCGCGGTCGGGAAAGAGGAAGAACGGCCCGGCGGCCGCCGTACCGGCCGCCAATCTCAGGAAGTCCCGGCGAGAAACCCTCTGTCTTTCGGTGCTGGACATCTCGCTGGTGCCGCACGCAAGAAGCACACCACACCCCCGGCAGGGCGCCTGCCCTGCCGGTCCTGAGGGTGGTGTGTGCCCCGCGCTTTCAGCTCATCGCGACGGGAGGGCGGCCCGTTGATCCGGCGTGAGCTCGCTGCAGAAGGCGCCGAAGTCCTGCAAGCATTCGAAGTTGGACGTGAATGCCGGATCGAGCGGCGATCCGTCCGCCTTGCGCACCTGATCCAGGAATGCGTCCTCGGCGATGGCCCCGTTGCGCGGGTCGGGGAGCGCGGGGCAGACGAGCCAGACCGCTCCGCCGTCGGAGCCTGCCGTGTCCTCCTGGCCTTCCGCCGCGCAGGGCGGGCTCGGCGGGTTGCTGCCCGGGAAGCCGGGAATCGGGTCCGGGCCGACGATGACCTTGCCCTCCAGGAAGTTGAGCTCGTTGCCGGTCTTGATGATCGGGGTCCTGTCGAGGCTCAGCCCGTTCTTGTTGCCGAGGGAAGCCAGCATGGCGTGACACTGCGGGGTCTGCCCTGCGCCGAAGCCGGTGTCGATGTACCAGAAGTAGGTGATGATCCACATGCCCAGGATGTCGTCGCAGAAGTAGCCGAACGGGGCGCTGCCGTCGATCGGGTTGCGGTTGGTGGCGAACCGCCAATCCTGCCGGAGGAGCGGCGTGGCGACGCTGGTCACCGGAAAGCAGTTCGGGCTTCCATTTCCCATGGTGCCGCACGGCGTGCCCCGGAAGACGCCGTGGGCGTCGACCTGCTTGAGCGCGGCGTAAGCCTCGAAGTTGCCGACGATGTTCGCCATCTGGATGCCGCGGGCGTTGGCCACGCCGGTGAAGAAGCCCTGGTTTAGCATGAAGGCGATGATGGAGATGAACTCCGTGGGACGGCCGCTTTCATCGTCGATGTAGCCGCCTGTCGTCGCCAGGATGCGGACGTTCTTGCGGTCGGGATCGGTGCCCGTGTTGTCGACCACCCAGTTCACCTGGCCGGGGGGCGCGGGCGGGCCCGTCCGCCTGAACAGCCCGAAGCGCGCCGCCCCGGAGGTATCCAGAGCCGACACGTTGACGCCGTTCGCGGTGTAGAACGGATCGTTGAAGTCGAAGGGTGGCGGGTTGAAGTTGTCGTCCTGGGCCAAGAGCCGGGTGGACGGCGCACCGATCAGCAGAAGGAGCAGTGCCCCCGCCGTGAACACCGAAACGGAAGCAGTGGCCGGCGCGTTCTTTCTTGTGCCTTTCACAACTTTATC
This sequence comes from Thermoanaerobaculia bacterium, assembly GCA_035544895.1. Taxonomy (GTDB): domain Bacteria; phylum Acidobacteriota; class Thermoanaerobaculia; order Multivoradales; family UBA5704; genus JASLEW01. The sequence continues at coordinate 21,641 of DASZZM010000056.1, read as the reverse complement.
CTCCCCCCGGGATCCGGTGCCAACCGCCACGGAGTCCCGGCATAGAGCGGTTCGTAAGTGCCAATCGGCGCCAGGTCAACGCGGTGACCTCAGCGCGTCGCCGCCGCTGCCTTCGTCTCCGGCCGGATCATCCAGGAGATCGATTCGGCGATCCATTCGGGGCGGGCCTGCCCCGGGCAGGCCGCCCACAGCATCAGCGGCTCGTTGCCGTAGCGAACGTTGCCGATGTGCTGCGTCACGTCCTTGTCCACCCGCGGGTCCGGGTTGGTGAAGCCGAGGCTGCGGCGCAGCAGCTCGACGTCGGCGGCTTTCCCGGTCAGCAGGGTCCAGCCCGGCCGCGCGTCGTGCATTTCCGCGTAATGCTTCAGCACCTCCGGAGTGTCCGCTTCCGGCTTCAGGCTGATCGAATTCATCGAGATGTCCCGCCCCACGCGGTCGCCGAGCAGCTTCTGGACCCTGGAGAGGTTGGACATCACCAGCGGACAGATCTCGTCGCACTTGGCGTAGAAGAAGTTGATGGTGACGATCTTGCCCTTGATCAGGTCGTCGTAGAAACGCACCGGCTTGGCGTCCTGGGTGAGCAGGACGACGTCGGGGAAGTAGCGCTGGTGAATCCTTTCGCGTGGTGACGGCGGGGCGGCGTCCGCCCCTGCCCTGGCTGCGCCCAGCAGCCCGCCCGCGAAAGGAGCCATCGCCGCCAGGCTCAGCAGATTTCTTCTCGAAGGCTCGCGCATGGCCATTTCCTTTCTGCGTCCTGTCTATCAGCACGCGGTTTGGCGCCCCTAGGGCACCAGCACATTGTCTCCGACCGCCTGCACGTGCCAGAGCCCCATCATGGCGTGGTCTTCATGCACCACGTTATGACAGTGGATCGGGTACTTGCCGAGCCAGTCACGGAAGCGGAAGAAGAGGAGCACGCGCTCGTTCGGAGGCAACTGGGTGACGTCCTTGCGCGAGCGCTCGACCGCCAGCGGCGGAGGCAGGCGGTTGCGCGAGAGGATCTGGTGCTCTTCAAGATGAATGTGGATCGGATGCGTCCAGTCCCCGGTGGCGTTGGTCAGGATCCAGTGTTCCACGCTGTTCTGCTGCACCTGGAAGCGGAAGGTGTGGCAGTCCATGAACTGGCCGTTGATGGACCACTGGCCATTCAAGCGGTCGAACTTGAACGTGCGGGTGATCCTGGGCTCGGCATCGGTGCTCGGGAGCTGGTAGAACGTTTGCGTCGCGGGATCCGCGCTGTCGTCGTCGACCGCCGTCCCGCTCACCCGGAATTGCAGCAGCAGGTTGCCTTGTCCGGCCGGCAGGATGGTGGGTTGGGGGTTGCCGAGGGAATCCGTGCATTGCCCCGCGTTGACCGGGCCCATGCCGTTGAGCTGGTTGAGCCGGTTCTCCAGGTAGATGGTCTTGCCGGCAAATTTGCTGAAATCGATGACGACGTCCACCCGCTCCGCCACGCCGATGCGGACGCTCTGGACCTGGACGGGAGCCGGCAGAAGGTTGCCGTCATTGGCAATCACCCAGTACGGGTTGGGGGTCCCCAGGTTGTTCAGGTCGGTCAAGAAGAACTCGTAGAAGCGGGACGGGCCGGTGTCCAGCAGGCGGAAGCGGTACCGCCGCGGCTGCACCTGGAAGAAGGGCTGGATCTTGCCATTGACCAGGAACTTGTCGCCCAGGATGCCGTCCAGGCTGAACAGGTCGAAGGCCAGCTGCTTGCTGGTCGGATCGTAGACCTTGTCGGCAAACGCCAGGGGGACGTCGAACTTCGGGAAGCTCGGCAGATGGAAGCCGGTCTCCTCATCGCCGGTGTCGAACTGGTTGAACAGGCAATAGAACCCCAGCAGTCCTTTGTAGGTGTTCTGGGCGGTGAAGTCCACGCGGTGGTCGTGATACCACAGCGTGCTGAGCGCTTCGTTGATGTCGCCGGTGGGCTTGTGAGTCGAGTTGAACCCGGCCAGCACGTTGGGATAGTACTGATCGCAGAAGTGTCCGATCTCGTAGAAGTCGCAGGGGTTGCCGTCGCTCTCCGACGGCGTGTGCCCGTTGTGGAGATGGGTGGTGACCGAGGGCAGCCCGAAGCCGCCGTTCTGGTTGACCGGCGGGAGCGCGTTGCGGTTGCGCGTCAGCTGGGGCACGCCATAATGCGCCGCGTAGGTGGGCCCGGGGCTGGTGGTGTGAAAGCCGTCGCCAAAGGCCCAGACGGTCTGCAGGGGAAGGTCCGGCGAATGGGAGACCTGTATGGCCCGCTGGGTGAAGCTGTAGAGCTTGGGCGGCGGGAACGGGAAACCCAGCCCCGGGGCCTGGTGGGAAGCCGCGCGAACCTCGCCGGCCCCCGTGTTGGGAGCGATCGTCGGCGCCGGGCTGAGCGAGGGGACCGTCTGCGCCACCGGCATGACGAAGAGGGGCTCGATGAAGGCCCTGGTCGGCGGGCTCGCCGGCAGGCCCGCCCCCGCGCACAGGTTGGGTATCCCTTGCTGAAACGGCTGCGCCCAGGCCCTGGCGCTCAGGCCATGCTTGGCCGCCAGCATCCCGCTCGCGCTCAGCAGTCCCATCTTCAGGAGGTCGCGCCGGCTGGTGAGTCCGGCCGCGATCAGCTCTCGCCGGTTCTTCGCCGCGGCGAGCATCTCGCGGTAACGTCTCCTCGAAACCTTCTCTCCGAGTGAATTGAAGTACATGCCTTCACCTCCGTGATTTGTGAGGCTGTTTCACGACACGCCGCCGCCTCCCAGCCTTCGGCTCGGCGGTATCCGGACGACGCTGCGATGGGCACGAACGACGCGAATGAACCTGGAGACAAGAGGGGGAACGGCACCAGGGTGTGGCGCTGGACGCAGGCGAACATCGAGGCCGACCTTCGACATGGCAACTCCCAATCGATGCCGAAACCAGACTACGACTTCAAGTGATCCGCGAGGTGGGCTGCAAGTGGTCCGCTAACAGTTAAGTGCTGTGTCCCTGCCAAAACCGGGACATCCCTCGCAATCCGATCTGCTTCTCTCAGGTCGGAACCGGGTAGCTGGCCCGCCGGGGCTCAGGCGGGCTAGCGGCCCGCCTTGGCGACGCGCTCGGCGGAGGGCGAGGCGCTCTGGCCGTAGTAGGCGAGGAGGCCCGCGACGACGGCCTCGGCGACCTTCTCGCGGTAGGAGCGGGTTTGCAGCAGGCGGCGGTCGAAGCTGTTGTTGAGGTTGCAGACCTCGAGCAGCAGCTTGGCCGGGACCGTGTTGTAGCGCAGCACGGCGGGCACCCACTCGCTGCGGTTGCGGATGATGTGGTCGCGCACCGGGTTGAAGGGGTGGACGGGGAGGTCCAGCTCCTGGAAGGCGCCGATCACCTGCTTGGCCAGCTCGCGCGACAGTCCCTCGCTCTCCACCCGCTGGTGGCGCGCGAAGGTCACCCGCGGGCTCTCCTGGAACTCCTTGCGCTGCGCGTAGACCGGGCCGTCCTTGCCGTAGCTGTCGCCGCGCATGCGGGCCGGCGGGATGTAGGCCATGGCGCCGCGCAGCGCGGGGTGCAGCGAGTCGGCATGGATCGACAGGAAGACCACCTTCTGCGGATCGTTGTCGGCTTGCAGGGCGCGCCGGAAGACGCTATTGGCCAGGTACCAGCGCAGGTTCACGCCCACCGTCGAGTCCTCGATCGGGTAGGGGGGGGTGGTGAGCACGGAGTGCCGGCGCGACGGCGGCAGGAGGTCGGCCTCCTCGACATGGAACTCCTCGCCGTCGCGGGTGGTGATGTGGACGGCGGCGGCGGTGCTCGACTCGAGCGAGCGCTTGATGCGCAGCGCGATGTCGTAGACGTAGAGGCTCTCCCACACCCCGGCCACCGTGGCCCCGGAATCGTGGCCGCCATGACCGGGGTCGAGAATGACGGTGATCCCCGCCAGCCCCTTGGCGCGCACCTGGTTGCTGAACTGCGCGCTGGCGCGCAGGCCGGCCTCGTACTCCTTGCGCCGCGGATCACCCTCGGGGAGGAATTCCGGCTGCACGTATTCGATCGGGATCTTGACGCGGAATCCGATGGGGATGTCGGTCACGTCCTCGATGCCGCTGCGCCGGGCGATCTCGGCAGCCAGGGCGTTGACGTCGGCGGCATAGATGCGCCCGGTGAAGCGCACCACGACTCCAGAGTACAGCGCTTCGCCCGGACGCAGGCGGTAGACCGCGTACTCGCCCTCCTGGTCCTTGCCGTAGGCGAGCTGAAAGGTCTTCTCCGGGACCGGCAGGGCGGCGCCGAAGGCGGGGCGCAGCAGCTCGGAGGGGATGGTGAGGACGGTGCCCGGCGCCACGTCCTCGTCGTGCAGGCCGTTGTGATCGCGGATGGCGGCGAAGTTCTCGCCCTTGCCGGTAAACCAGGTGGCAAGCGACCACAGGTTCTCCCGCCGCAGCGATCCTACGCCGCGCACACGGTGGCGCCAGCCCACCGCCTCGCCCCGATCGTCGGGAAAGAGCTTGTGCGCCACCTTGAGCTGCCAGTCCGGAGCCAGGATGTCGTAGGGGACCTGGTAGGGGCGGCCCGTGGCCAGCTTCGCGCCGTGGTTGGCCTCCTTGACCTGGGGCGCCAGCCGGGCGTCGCCGCACAGGCGCTGGGCGAAGGCGGCGAGCGCCTCGCCGCGGCGGGGCAGCGCGGTCAAGTGGATCTCTCCGTCGCCGCTGAGCACCGCCACGACGCCCTTTTCCATCGCCACCTCCACCGCCCCGCGCAGGTTGCGCGCCGGGGCGGCGCCGGGCGCCTTGGCGCCGGTGCCGGACGCCTGGGAGCGGGATTTGGCGCCGGTGGCTGCCGCGTGGGAGCGGGCCTTGGCGCCGGCGGCGCGGTGGCGGCGGTGGCCGCGAGATGTCCCGGAGAGGGGATCGGCGAGCAGGGCGCAACCCACGAGCAGGCCGGCGGCGCACCGGCGCCAGGCCGCGGCTCGACGGGCTGCGCGGCTAGCCGGCATTTCTCATGCCTCCTCGACTACGGAGCCGGCCGCCATCACCCGCTCTCCGCCCCGCGGAAGCGCGGGGCGACCTCCCATGCCGCGGCGAGCTCGAAGGCCCGGGCGGCGCGCAGGACCGTCGCCTCGGCGAACGGCTTGCCCATGATCTGAAGCGACAGCGGCAGCCCCCGGCTGTCGCTCCCCGAGGGGACCGCCACCGCCGGCAGCCCGACCAGGCTCGCCGGGGTGGTGAAGATGTCGTTGAGATACATCTGGAGCGGATCGCCGACCTTCTCGCCGAGGCGGAAGGCGGCGCTCGGCGCGGTCGGAGTGGCCAGGACGTCCGCCTTCTCGAAGGCCTGCGCGAGCTCCTGGCGCATGCGGGCGAGGACCGCCCGCGCATGCCCGTAGTAGGCCTCGTAGTAGCCAGAGGAGAGCGCGAAGGTGCCGAGCATGATGCGCCGTTTGACCTCGGCGCCGAAACCCTCGCTGCGGCTGTCGAGATAGAGATCGGCCAGGGTTTCAGCCCGCGGCGAGCGCCGGCCGTAGCGCACGCCGTCGAAGCGGGCCAGGTTGGCGCTGGCTTCCGAGGTGGCGAGGACGTAGTAGACGGCGATCGCGGTGTCGAGGCTGGGGATGGACACCGACACCGGCTCGGCGCCGGCGCGGGCGAGCAGCTCGAGCGCGGCGCGGAAGTTGCGCCCGCAGTCGCCGGCGAGGCCGGCGTTCTCGATCTCGGAAGCGACGCCGATGCGCAGCCCCCTGACGCCGTCTTCGATGCCCGCCAGCGGATCGTCGAGCGGACGACCGGAACAGGTGGAATCGTTGGCGTCGGGGCCGGCGATGGCGCGCAGGCCGACAGCCGCGTCGCGCACGGTGCGCGCCAGCGGCCCGATCTGGTCGGTCGAAGAAGCGAAGGCGACAAGGCCGTAGCGCGAGACCCGCCCGTAGGTGGGCTTGAGGCCGACCACGCCGCACAGGGCGGCGGGCTGGCGGATCGAGCCGCCGGTGTCGGAGCCCAGCGCGAGCGGCACGCTGCCAGCGGCCACGGCGGCGGCCGGGCCGCCGCTCGACCCGCCCGGCACGGCGGCGAGATCCCAGGGGTTACGGGTCACCTGGTAGGCCGAGTTCTCGCACGACGAGCCCATGGCGAACTCGTCCATGTTGGCGCGGCCGATCACCACGGCGCCGGCGTCGATGAGCCGCTCCACCGCCGTGGCGGTATAGGGCGCCACGTAGCCGGAGAGGATCCGCGAGGCGCAGGTCAGCCGCCGCCCGGCAAGGTTCATGTTGTCCTTGATGGCCACCGGCACTCCGGCGAGCGGGCCCACGGCCTGTCCGGCGGCGATCTTGCGGTCGATCTCGGCTGCCCGGGCGCGCGCCGTCTCCTCGAACAGCTCCAGGTAGGCCGCGATCAGCGGCTCGACGCGCGCTGTTCGCAACAGCGCCGCGTCGAGAACCGCGACGGCCGAGGTCTCCCCGGCGGCGACGCGGCGCGCGGTCTCCTCGGCGGAGAGCTCCCAGAGCTCAGGCATCGTCGGGGCCCTTGACTTCGGGAACCAGCAGGAAGCCGTCCAGGGCTGCGGGAGCGTTGGCCAGGAAGAGCTCGCGCGGCAAGCAGGGACGGGCGCGGTCCTCCACCTCCCGGTCGGCGGCCTCCGGCAACCACTCTTCGGCGGCTTCGCGTCCCTTGAGCTGATCGATGTAGTCGACGACCTTGCCGAGCTGCCCGGCAAAAGTCGCCTCTTCCTCCGGACTGAGCCGGAGGCGGGCCAGAAGCGCGATCTTCCTTACTTCTTCAGTAGTTAGGGCCATGGTCTTGAAGTGAAAGTTTAGACCTCAGGGGCGCTCAAGGCAAATCCGCGTCTTACGCCCTACCGGCTGTGCCGACACCGAGCGTTGAACCGGCGCTGCGATGTAGCGGTTGAGACCTGCTCAAAGCATCCATCGGATCGCCCCCAGCAACCCCTCGCGGTCCCCTTCCCTGTCGTCCTGAAGCCGCCGGGTCCCTGCCCGGCGGCGCCGGGGGGGAAGGGGACGCCCCCGCCCCTGGCGCACTCAGTTTCTTCCTAGAATGTCGGCATGCGGGTTGATGTTACCTCGCACCCGCCGCCGCCGGCATTCGAGCCGCTGCGCCGCCACCCGGCGGTACGGGCGCTGCTTGCCGCCTGCGGCGAGGCGGAATGTCACCTGGTGGGAGGCGCGCTGCGCGACCATGCGCTCGGCCTGGGCGGGGCCCGATCTGGTCAGACGCGCCGGGAATCGATTGACACGCGCCGGGTCCCTGTCCGGCGCGGGGCCCGGCGCGGGTGGGACCTCGATGCAGTGGTGGCGGGCCATGGCCGCGAGATCGCCGAGCGCCTGGCCGCCGCGCTCCCCGCCCGCCTGGTCCCGCTTGGCGGCAAGGAGTTCGCCGCCTATCGGCTGGTCGGCGCCGAGGTGACCGTCGACCTGTGGGACCGGGAGGGCGCGCCGCTGGCGAGCGACCTGGCGCGGCGCGATTTCACCGTCAACTCCTTCGCTCTGGAACTCCGCGGCGGCGGGCTGATCGATCCGTTCGGCGGCATCGCCGACCTGGCGCGGCGCGTCCTGCGCGCCACCACGCCGGCGAGCTTCGCCGGCGATCCGCTGCGCGTCCTGCGTCTCGCGCGGCTGCTGGTGACGCTCCCCGGCTTCACGGCCGAGCCCGCCACTCTGGAGCTTGCGCGGCAGGCCGCCCCCCGTCTCTCCGAGGTCGCCAGCGAGCGGGTGCGCGAGGAGCTCTGGCTCCTCTTCGATCACCCCCGCGCCCACCTCGGCCTGCGCGCGCTCGCGGCCCTCGGGATCTACCCGCGCCTCTGGCTGCTTCCCCACCAGACAGCCGACTGGCCCAGCGCCGGGCAGGGACCCGGCGCGCCCCAATCGATTGCCGCTGCCGCCGCGGCGGAGATCGAGGCAGTGCCGGAGTGCGCCGCGGAGCTGGCCGGGCTCGCGCCCGCGGCAGCCGGCGAGATCGACGCGACCGCCGCACGCCTGGCCGCCAGCTTCGCCCACCTTCCCGGGACGGCCGGCGGACCGGCGGCAGCCCTGCGGCGCTGGGGCGAGGCCGGGTATGTCACCGCGAAAGTCCTGGCGGAGGTCGCGCCCCTGCTGGACGAGGACGCGCTGCCCGCCGACGAGGCAACCCGGCGGCACTTCCTCCACCGCGCCGGCAGGCGCTGGGCCACGATCGTTTGCAGCCTGGGCGCCCGCGCCGCCGGCGAGCCGGGACGGCAGCGCTGGCGCCGCGACGTCGCACCGCTCGTCGAGCTGGCGCGACGGGAAGGCGAGAACCTCTTCCACCCGCCGCGCCTGCTCACCGGGTCTGAGGTGCAAGACCTTCTCGGAATTCCCCCCGGCCCCGAGATCGGCCGCGCCCTCGCCGCCCTCACCGCCGCCCAGGTCGAGGGCAGGGTGCACACCCGGGAGGAGGCGATTGAGCTCCTGACTCGCCGGGCGCACCAACAAGGTTCGTCCTAGCTGCCACCGGCTGTGCCGACCCCAAGGGATGAAGCGGCGCTGCTTGACCCGCGCAGTCAAGAAACGTCTTCGACCCACAGCAGAGAGGCATGCTGACGGGATCCGCCAAGCGCGGCGTCAACGTCCGGTGGTGGCCGCGGCGCCGCCCAGCAGGCGCTGGTTGAGCTCCTTGATGCGGTCCATCAGCTTGTCGATCTTCTCTTGCGCTTCCTGGCGCAGCCGGTTGTAGTCGCCGCGCACCCGTTCGCGGTCCTGGGCCATCTCCTGCAAGCGCGCCTGGATCTCCTGGATCTGCTCGTCGCGCGAGCTGATCACCCCATGCAGGTGCTCGATCTCCTCATCCTTCTCCGCGAGGCGCAGCTTGGTTTTCTCCTCCTGCTCCTCGTAGAGCTTTTTGAACTGCTGCAGCTCAACGATCTGGGAGAAATCGGACGTCACGGGGCTCATGTCGCCTCCTCGTTCCTCGATCATCGGGAACATCTTGCGCAGCTTGAGAGAGAGGTCTTCCGGGTCGGCCGACTGGCGCATCGCTTCGGCGTAGGAGATGGTGCCGTGAACCAGGAGCGACAGCAGAGACTGGTTGAGCGACTGCATCCGGTAGTAGCTGACCGAGGTCTCGATCTCTTCGAGCAGCCCGGCGGTCTCCCCCGCCTCGATGAGCTGCGCGACCTTGGGCGAAGCGCGCATGATCTCGAGCGCCGCGACCAGCCCCGAGCGGTCCTGCCGCTCGATCAGCTTCATCGAGACCACTCCCTTGAGCACCTGGGCGAGCTGCGCGCGGATCTGCGTCTGCTGGTCGGCCGGGAAGCTGTCCAGGATGCGGTCCACCGTCTGCGAGGCGCTGTTGGTGTGCAGCGTCGAGAAAACCAGGTGGCCGGTCTCCGCCGCGGTCATCACCGTCGAGACCGTCTCGCGATCGCGCATCTCGCCGACCATGATGACGTCCGGGTCCTGGCGCATCGCGTTGCGCAGCGCCTCGGGAAAGCTCATCGTGTCGGTCCCCACCTCGCGCTGCGAGACCGAGGCGACCTCGTCGGTGAACAAGAACTCCATCGGGTCCTCGATGGTCACGATGTGCACCGGGCGGTGGGACGCGATGTGCCGGACCAGCGCGGCGAGTGTGGTCGATTTGCCGCTGCCGGTGGGCCCGGTCACCAGCACCAGCCCCATCGGCAGCTCGCAGAGCTCGAGCAGCACCGGCGCCAGCTCCAGCTCCTCGAGGCTCTTGATCTGGAAGGGGATGCGGCGGAAGCAGGCGGCCAGGTTGCCGCGCTGCACGAAGATGTTGCCGCGGAAGCGGGAGAGCCCCGGCACGCCGTAGCCGATGTCGACGGCGAGCTTCTCCTCCAGACGCGCCTTCTGCGGCGGGGAGAGGATGCCGGTCAGCATCTCGACGAGCTCATCGGAGCGGACCGGCGGCGCGTCGAGCGGGATCAGCCGGCCGCTGATGCGCAACAGCGGCGGACGGGTCGGCTTCAGGTGCAGGTCGGAAGCCCCCCTGTCGGTCATCAACTTCAGCAGGACGTTGAGTTCCATGGGCATGAGAAGCGCAATCTCTCCAGGCGCAACAGGATGCAAGCGTTTCCTGGATGTAGCCGCTACAATAGCCGCACCGATCCGGCGGCGCAACTGAAGGGAAAGGGCCCCCCTCCCCTGGCGCGCACCAACGGTCTGGCCCCAGGACCGCCGGCGGCGGCGCCGGTCTTGCCTTGCGCCGCCCGCGAGATCGGATATCATCGCACTCAGAATATTCCTGTGGAGCCGGTAAGGCTCTTTGTCATCCAGGCACTCTGTTGCGGGGGAACCCACGGCGTTGCGGGCCCCGCGGAAGGGAGCACGATCATGCGGAGCATTTACAGGCACCGGCTCGGGGCACTGGCGGCCGTGCTGCTGCTGGCCTTGGCCGGCCCGGTTTTCGGCCAGCTCGAGACCGGCGACATCTACGGCAAGGTCATCGACACCAAGGGGCAGGCGCTGCCCGGCGCCACGGTCACCCTGACGGGAATCGGCGCCCCCAAGGTCGAGACCACCGACCGGAAGGGGACCTTCCGCTACCTCGGCCTCTACCCCGGCAAGTACGCGGTCAAGGCGGAGCTCGAGGGCTTCAACGGCGTCGAGTACCCGGACGTCCAGGTCCGCATCGGAGGCAAGGCCCAGATCGAGATGACTTTGAACCCGAGCCTGACCGAGTCCATCACCGTGGTGGCTGAGAGCCCCCTCCTCGATGCCCGCAGGACCAACCGCGGCGCCACCGTCTCGGCCGACGACCTCAACAAGGTGCCGACCGCTCGCGATCCCTGGTCGCTGCTCAGCCAGGCGCCGGGGGTCCAGGTCGACCGCATCAACGTCGGCGGCAACGAGAGCGGCCAGCAGTCCGACTTCATCGGCGTCGGCGCGGGAGGGCGCGACAACACCTTCGCGGTCGACGGCGTGATCATGACCGACATGAACGCGGTCGGCGGCTCGCTGTCCTACTATGACTTCGGCGCCTTCGAGGAGGTGCAGTTCACCGTGTCGAGCGCCGACGTGACCGTGGCCACTTCCGGGGTCACCATCAACCAGGTGACCAAGCGCGGCACCAACGAGTGGAAGGCCAACGGCCGCTTCCTGCGCACCGACCGCGCCTGGCAGGCGCCCACCTTTAAGCCGAACGGCAACAAGATCAAGTCGGTGGACGAGTACGGCGCCGACGCCGGAGGCCCCCTGTGGAAGGATCACCTGTGGATCTGGGCCTCGGACGGCCGCAGCGACATCCAGAACCTGGTACCCAACGCCGACCCGACGATTCCCGCCCAGCTCGACCGCACCAAGCTGAAGGACTTCAACAGCAAGCTCAACTTCCAGGCCGGACCGGCCAACAGCGGCGTGCTGCACTACTGGACCAACGACAAGCTCAAGTTCGGCCGCAACGCGGGCCCGCTTTACGCCCACGAGTCGACCTGGAACCAGACCACGCCGTCGGACATCTACAAAGCCGAGGACTCCCAGGTTTTCGGGCAGAACATCTTCTTGACCGGCCTGTTCTCGCATAACAGCGGCAAGTTCACCCTCACTCCCCCCGGGGGTCTGCAAGGCCACATCTTCATCGACGACGCTGGCACCCATCACGGCAGCTGGCTCCAGTTCGCCCAGAAGGCCACCATCGACCAGGGGCGGGCCGACGGCAACTACCAGTTCAACGTCGGGCAGACGGGCAACGAGCTGAAGTTCGGCGGCAGCTACCGGCAGCAGACCAACGACTCCGGCACCGTCTGGCCGAACGGCCAGTACGTCGTCTCCTGCGTCAATGCCAACTGCCCCGACCTGGGCTTCTCGGACCCGCTGCAGGTGGTCTTCCCGCGCAACCGCACCGTCTCGGTCAAGTCCAGCTACGCCTCGGCCTGGCTGCAGGACACCCTCACCGCCGGGCGGCTGACCTTGAGCGCCGGCGTGCGCATGGACGACCAGAAGCTCACCAACCGGCCGAGCTCCGACGGCGGCAATCCGCAGGGGCAGGGCTTGCTGCCGGCGATCAATTTCCAAGGCAACAAGGCGGGAGGCTTCGACTGGCGGTCCTACGTGCCGCGGGTGAGCGCCACCTACGCGCTCAACGAGCAACGCAAGACCTTGCTGCGCGGCACCTTCTCGCAGTACGCCGAGCAGCTCGGGCAGAACCCGCTGGCCTCACGCGTCAACCCGGTCGGCTATCAGTACGCCTATTTCTACTTCAACGACGCCAATCACAACCACATCTTCGACCCGAGCGAGGCCGGCTCGCTGGTCTACGGGCGGGTGAGCAACATCAACGTGGCCAACCCCGCCTCGCTCACCACGGCCAACATCAACGACCCGCATCTCAAGCCGATGCTCACCAATGAGGTGACGGCGGGCATCGAGCAGGGCATCGGCAACGAAGTGGCGCTCGGATTCACCGCGACCTGGCGCCGCATCAGCCGCGTCCCGGAAACACGGCTGCTGGTCACCGACGCCAGCGGCGCGACGCGCTTCGCGACCCGGGACGACTACGTCCTGGCGACCGATGCGAACGGCCAGCAGGTTTTCGCCACCGGTACCCTGCCCAACGGTCAGGTGGTCAGCGTGCCCTTCTACAATCTGAGCCCCGGCGTGAGCCCGACCGGCGGCACCTTCTACACCAACGGCGACCGCACGCAGCGCTATCTCGGCGGCACGCTCAGCGCCACCAAGCGGCTGAGCCACAACTGGACGCTGCGCGGCCACGTGACCTATGCCGACTGGAAGTGGAAGATCGGTCCCCAGTACATCCGCTTCCATGATCCCACCTCGCTCGTCCAGGACGACCTGCTGTATGCCACGCACACCGGCGACCCCTACTTCGAGCAGTCGCTCGGCAGCGGCAGCAAGGGCGACGTCCTGGTCGGCAGCGGCAAGTGGAACTACAACGTCAACGGCCTCTACCAGGTGGCGCCGCAGCGCTGGTGGGGCTTCGACATCGGCGGCAGCATCACCGGCCGGCAGGGCTACACCTCGCCGCCCTACGTCTTCGAAGGGGGTCCGTCGTTCAACCGGCAGGTCCGGCTGGAGCCGTCGATCAACCGCTTCCGCAACGACAACATCTTCCTGCTCGACGGGCACCTGGGCAAGGACTTCAAGTTCGGCGACCTGGGAATGTCCATCAACGTCGACGGCTTCAACCTGACCAACAAGCACTACGTCCTGCAGCGCGAGCGCAACGTGATCCTCGGCGCTCCACGCGCAAACTTCGTCAACGAGTACCTGAGCCCGCGCGTCTTCCGGGTGGGCGCCGTCCTGCACTGGAAGTAAACCTTCCGCCGCCGGCCCGCCTGGCCGGCGGTTCGCTCGGCTGCGCCGGGTCCTTGTCCGGCGCGTCCTGACCTGACGCCGGGGAGAGCCCGGCGTTTTCCTTTGCGGCCGCACCTCGGACCTCTGGATGGAAGCCTCCAGGGCATCCTGCGGTTAGACTTCCTCCTCGATGCGTGTGCTCGGTCGGGCGCTCGGCGGGCTGGCGCTGCTTTCAGGATTACTGCTGGCGGCCGAGCCGCCGGGAGCCGCGCGAGCGCGGTCCGAGCCTGCCGCTGCCGCCGATGCTCACCGCGGGCTCGACGTCTTGCTGATCACCATCGATACGCTGCGGGCCGATGCGCCGGGGTTCGGAGGCAACACGCGGGGGACGACTCCGGTGCTGGACAGGTTGGCCGCGCGGGGACGGGTGTTCACCAACGCGCATGCCCACAACGTGGTGACCCTGCCGTCCCACACCAACATCCTGACCGGCCTCTACCCCTACCAGCACGGGGTGCGTGACAACAGCGGCTTCCGCCTGCCGCCCTCGATCCCCACCCTGGCCACTGTGCTGCACGGCGCCGGCTACTCGACCGGCGCCTTCGTCGGCGCCTATCCGCTCGACTCCCAGTTCGGCCTCGGCCGCGGCTTCGACGTCTACGACGACCACTATCCCAAGGGATCGAAGCCGACCGAATTCGTCCTGCCGGAGCGCCGCGGCGACAAGGTGGTGGCCCTGGCGCTGGCTTGGTGGCGCGAGCGGCGCGGCAAACGGCGCTTCATGTGGGTGCACCTGTTCGATCCCCACGCCCCCTACACGCCGCCCGAGCCGTTCGCCTCGCGCTTTGCCGACAACCCCTACCTGGGCGAGGTCGCCGCGGCCGACTCCTACCTGGCGCCGCTGCTCGACCCCTTCCTGGCCGGCCAGGAGCCTCCGGCCCTGGTCGTCGTCACGGCCGACCATGGCGAGTCGCTCGGCGAGCACGGCGAGCTCACCCATGGCTTGTTCGCCTACGAGGCCACCCTCCACGTGCCTCTCCTGCTCTGGGGGCCCGGCGTCGCACCCGGACGCGACGGCGCGCCGGTGCGCCACGTCGACATCTTCCCCACCGTGCTCGATGCCGCCGGCATTGCCGGCGTCGCCGCTCCCCTCTCCGGCAAGGCGGCGCCGGAGCTGGCGCGGCCGGGGCGCTCGCTGCTCCCCGCGCGGCCGGAGGGCGCCGGCGCGAGGACCGGTGGCGGGACGGCGGCGCCTTCCTACTTCGAGGCGCTGTCGGCCAACTTGAACCGCGGCTGGGCACCGCTGCGCGGCGTCGTGCGTGGCGGCGCCAAGCTCATCGCCCTGCCCTTGCCGGAGCTCTATGAGCTGCCGCGCGACCCGGGGGAGACGCGCAATCTGATCGGCAGCGAGCGCGACCTGGCCAGGAGCCTGCGCACCCTGCTGCCGTCTGAGCAAGCACACCCGCTGGCGCACTCTGCCGTGGCCGGGACGCAGGAGGCGGAGCGGCTGCTGCGCAGCCTCGGCTATTTATCGGCCAGGGGGTCGGACACGGGGTCGGGCGCGGGGTCGGGGACCGCGCCGGGACGCGGCGGCTACGGGCCGCAAGACGACCCCAAGAACCTCATCGGGCTCGACCGCCTGATGCACCAGGCCATCGACCTCTACTCCCGGGGGCGGGTGGACGAGGCGGTCGCGGTGGCGCGGCGGATCGTCGAGGCACGGCCCGCGATGCCCCTTGGTCATACCCTGCTCGCCCAGGCTCTGTTGCAGGGCGAACACAAGGACGAGGCTCTCGCCGTGATGCGGCAGGCCCGGGAGAAGGGTGTGGCGACCGACGACCTGCTCCGCCAGCTCGGGCTGACCCTCGCCGAGACCGGACGCGCCGAGGAGGCCTTGCAGGTCCTGCGGCCGCTGGCCGGCGGCGGCGAGCCGAGCTCGCTCAACGCGCTGGCGCTGGCGCTCTCGGATGCCGGCCGCCAGCAGGAGGCGACTGCGGTTCTCGACCAGGTGCTGAAGGCCGACCCGGGCAATCCCACCGCCTACGAGCAGCAGGCGCTGGTCGCGCTGCGCCTCGGGCGCTGGGCCGAGGCGCGGCAGCGCGCCGAGCGCGCCCTTCAGCTCAACGCCGAGCTGCCGCTGGCCTGGAACGACCTGGGAGTTGCCCTCTTCCAGCTCCACGAGCCGGCGGCGGCGCTCGACGCCTGGCAGCGCGCCGTCGATCTCGATCCCCGGCTGATCGACGCCCTGTGGAACCTCGGCACCAAGGGAGCCGAGCAGGGGCGGCGGGAGCAGGCGCGCCGCGCCCTGGCCCGCTTCATCGAGCTGGCCCCCGCCGAGCGCTACCGGGACGACCTGCGCAAGGCCCGCGAGCTGCTGCGCCAGCTCGGAGACTCAGGGTGAGGCCCGGGCAGCGGCGGCGGCACCCGGTGCTCGCGATGCTCTCAGCCAGGGCGTCAGCCCGCGGGGACCGCGGCCGTGCGGCCGCCTGCCTGCTGCTGGCGCTGGCCGCGGCGGCATGCGGGCGCGCGACCGGCGGCAAGCCGGTCATCGCGCCGGGAACGCCGGTCGTCCTGGTCTCGATCGACACGCTGCGCGCCGATCACCTCCCGGCCTATGGCTACCGCGGCGTCGCGACGCCGGCGCTCGACGCGTTGCGCCGCGAGGCGATCCTGTACACCCGCGCCTATGCCCATACCCCGCTCACCCTGCCGTCGCATACCGCGCTGCTCACCGGCCTGCTGCCCGCCGCGACCGGCGTGCGCGATAACGTCGGGTACACGCTCGATGCCGCCAAGGTGAAGCGGCGGGAGATTCCCTACCTGCCGCAGATCCTCAAGGACCATGGCTACGCCACCGGGGCCGCGGTCTCGGCCTTCGTCCTGCAAGGCAAGACCGGCCTCGCCGCCGGCTTCGACTTCTACGAGGACACCATCGAGTTCCGCAGCGGGACCGGGCTCGGGGGCCTGCAGCGCCCGGGGACCGAGACCTTGCGGGCCTCGCGCGACTGGCTGCGCTCGGTTGCGGGGCGGCCGTTCCTCTTCTTCTTCCACATCTACGAGCCGCATACGCCCTACGAGCCGCCCGAGCCTTTCGCGTCGCGCTATCCATCCAAGTACGACGGCGAGATCGCCACCGCCGACTGGATCGTGGGCCAGCTCTTCGATGAGCTCAAGCATCTGGGGGTCTACGACCGCGCCATCGTCGTCTTGCTCTCCGACCACGGCGAAGGGCTCGGCGACCATGGCGAAGACGAGCACGGCGTCTTGCTCTACGACGAGGCCATTCACGTGCCGCTGCTGCTCCGCTTGCCGGGCGCGCAGATGGCGGGCGCCACCGCCGGCGCTCCGGCGCAGCTCATCGACGTCGCCCCGACGGTGCTCGCCCTGCTGGGCATCCCGCTGCCGCCACGGCTGCGCGGCGCCTCCCTGGTCGAGCTCGCCGCCGCCGAAGCGGGCGGAGCGGAGAGGCATGTCTACTCGGAAACCTTCTATCCGCGGCTGCACTTCGGCTGGAGCGACCTGGCCTCCCTGGTCGGCCGGCGCTACCACTACATCGAAGGGCCGGACCCCGAGCTCTACGACCTCTCCCGCGACCCGCGCGAGCGCGCAAACCTCTTGCGCCGCGAGCGCCGCGCCTATGCCGAGCTGCATCGCGAGATGCAGGGCTACGACCGCTCGCTCGCGCCGCCCGCGGCGGTGGACGCCGAGACCCGGCGGGCGATGGCGGCGCTGGGCTACATCGGCGGCGGGGCCGCGGCCGCAGCAGCAGCGGGCCCCCTGGCCGACCCCAAGAGCCGGCTCGACACCCTCGCCGACCTCAAGGCCGGGTTCGCGGCCATGGCACGGCACGACTACCCGAAAGCGGCCGAGACTTTCCGCCGCACGATCGTCAAGAACCCTGGCATGGCCGACGCCTGGGAGTTCCTCGCCAGGGCGGAGGCCAAGCTGGGCGACGGCGACGGCGCGCTTGCCGCCTACGACAAGGCCCTGCGCCTGTCGAACGGCTCGCCGCTGGTGGCCGTCTCGGCCGCCTCGCTCGAGTTCGATCTCGGGCGCCTGGAGCAGGCCGCGCTGTACGCGCGCATGGCGCTGGCGGCCCACCCGTCGCTGGCCCACGGGCTGCTCGCCCAGATCGCCTTGCGGCGCCGCGACCTCGACGGCGCCGAGCGCGAGGCCCGCCTCGCCATGGACGAGAAGAGCCTGCGCCTCGCACCGATGATCACCCTTGCCGAGGTGCTGCACGCCCGCGGCCGCTACGAGCAGGCCCTCGCCGTGACCCGCAGGGCCGAAGAAATCTACGCCCAGCGCACCGCCAAGGACCCGAGCCTGATCCAGGGCTTGTCGCTGATCGAGGGCAAGATCCAGGCCGACCTCGGCGACGCCGCGGCCGCCGAGGCGGCCTTCCAGACCGAAATCGCGCGCTTCCCCGACGACGAGCGCGCCTACTCCAACCTGGCCCTCCTATATGCCCTGACCGGCCGCCCGGCGGCGGCCGGCGCGCTCTTGCAGCGCCTGGTGACCGACCACCCTTCCGCCGCCGCCTACGCCGAGGCCGTCAAGACCTTCCGCGCCCTCGCGGACCGGGCCGGCGCCGCCGCCCTCTTGCGCTACGCTCTCCACCTCTACCCCCGCAGCCAGGCCTTGCGCGCCCTCGCCCGCTAGCCGGGCTCGCGCCGGCGCGAGCTCGCACCGCTATGGGCACGGCGGCCGTGAGCGATACCGAGCCCTTGGGGTCGGTACAGGCCGGTCGCTGCTAGCGGCCAACGAGCAGGACCTGCTGAGCTTCGCGCGTGCGGGGACAGCCGCTCACGTCGAGCGGCTGGTACGCGGCATGCGGCGCGTCGACCGTCTTGAGGCGGGGGATGGCGAAGCCTTCGTCGCTCCTTTCTCCGGCTCCGTGCCGCCCTCGCCACCGAGCGGCCCGCCGCGCTCGCTCTGATACCTTGATGCCGCGAGGATCCGCCCGCAACCCCCGCTGGCAGAAGCGAGGTGGGAGAGGGTACAATACCTCGACTAGATGAGCGAGCGATTCGAGTGGAACAAGCCAAAGGCCAAAGCGAACTTCCGTAAGCATGGAGTGAGCTTTGAAGAGAGCGTCTCGGTATTCGCGAACCCCTTGGCGGTTATCTTTGATGATGAGGCCCACTCAAGAGGAGAGGTCCGCGAAATCATCGTGGGCCACTCCTTTCAGAATCGCCTCTTGCTCGTTTGCTTCGTCGAGCGCGAAGGCTCGGTCCGTCTGATTAGCGCTCGTCCCGCAACGGTGAAGGAGCGAAGAGACTATGAGAAAGGCATCAGCATCCCAAGATAGATCAACTCCAGAAATGCTCCCGGAGTATCGCTTCGACTATACGAAGGCAAAGCCCAACCGCTTTGCGAGAAGCGGTGGTTCTCGTGTTGTCGTCGTCCTCGACCCCGATATTTCCGAGGTATTCAAGACCCCTGAGTCGGTGAATACCGTGCTTCGCGCCCTGATCACTACGATGCCGAGAACCCAGAAGGAGTAGCCTGGTAAGCCGGCCGGACGCGAAGCCAGAGCGGTCGGCCGCCGACCACTCCAAACTGACGCCACCGCCGCATGCGTATTCTTTAATCTGCACATGCAGGTAGCAAATACGCATTATAAAAGGGCGCCCCTTTTGAGGTAGGTTTTGAGCGTTGACCTCATCGCCTAGGAGCCGCTTGCTGCACCACACAGCCACCACCGATTGAAAGGACGGTATCCGCCAGTTCCCACTCAACGATGCCACCTTCCCGGGCCAGGACAATTGGCGATGGTGCAAGAAGTGCCAGGGCCTCGCGTTCAACGGCAATCCTTCTCCCGGTCCCTGTCCGGCGGGAGGATCGCATGACCACTCCGCCAGTGCCGACTACCGTCTCGGCATGGGCAAGGTTGGCTATCCCGGCCAGAACAACTGGCGTTGGTGCAGGAAATGTCAGGGCTTGAGTTACGGCGGGAGTCCCTCGCCCGGCCCCTGTCCCGCCGGCGGTACGCATGACCACACGGGCAGCGCAGACTACACGCTCGTGGCGATCGGTTCCGGTCTGAACGCCGGCGCGAGCGTCGTCACACAGCCCAGGGGGTGCAGGAAGTCCGCGCTTAGAATAAGAGCGTCATGAGTGCCGGGCAGGCCGAAGCAGTTATCTCCTTCCCGACGCGGGAAGCGTGGCTGGCGTGGCTCGCCGAGCACCACGCGACCTCGCCCGGTCTCTGGCTCGCCATCGCCAAGAAGGGCGCGGCAGCCAAGACGGTCTCGTACACCGAGGCGATCGAGGGGGCGCTCTGCTACGGCTGGATCGATGGCCAGAAGGGCAAGCTCGACGACGAGCGCTGGCGGCAGCGGTTCACCCCTCGCCGGTCGAGGAGCAAGTGGTCGAAGATCAACCGCGACAAGGCCGCGGAGCTCATCGCACAGGGCCGGATGAAACCCGCCGGCCTTGTGGCAGTCGAACGGGCCAAGGCGGACGGCCGGTGGGATGCGGCATATGCGGGACAGAAGACCGCCACGGTTCCCGACGACCTGGAGCGGGCGCTGCGGAAGAACCCTAAGGCCAGAGAGTTCTTCTCGACGCTCGACAGCGCGAACAGGTACGCCATCCTGTACCGCCTCCAGGACGCCAAGAAGCCCGAGACGCGGGCGCGGCGGCTCGAGAAGTTCGTCGCCATGCTCGGCGAACACAAGAAAATCCATCCCTGAGCCAGAGCCGCCCGCCTGGCGCTATGCTTTGCGCCATGTCCGTGCCGGGCGCCACCCACGCGGTGCTCAACCAGCCGCCGCCGCTCGCGGACTGGAACCCCTTTACAGCCGAGCCCTCCCTGGCCGAGGCCTTGCGCCGCGAGGGAGCGGGCTGGGCGGAGGAGCGGGTGCGGGCCTTCGGCGAACTGGTCGGGAGGCGCGAAACCATCGCCTGGGGCGTCCAGGCCAACGCTCACCCTCCCCTCCTGCGCACCCACGACCGCACCGGCCGGCGCATCGACGAGGTCGAGCTCCACCCCGCCTGGCACGCGCTCCTCGGCCTCGGAGTCGAGAACGCCGTGCACGCCCTGCCCTGGCGCGAGCCGCGTGCCGGCGCGCAGGTGGCGCGGGCGGCGATGTTTCTCACTCTCGCCCAGGTCGAGGCGGGCGTGGGCTGCCCGCTGTCGATGACCTTCTCCGCCGTGCCGGCCCTCACCGCCCAGCCCGAGCTCGCCGCCGAGTGGCTGCCCCGCCTCACCGCGACCGCTTACGATCCCCGGCCGGCGCCGGCGCCGGAGAAGGCCGGCGCCCTGTGCGGCATGGCCATGACCGAAAAGCAGGGCGGCTCCGACGTGCGCGCCAACACCACCGCGGCGCGGCCGCTGGGCACCGGCGGGCCGGCGGCAGAGTACGAGCTGACCGGCCACAAATGGTTCTGCTCGGCGCCGATGTGCGACGTCTTCCTGGTGCTGGCGCAGGCCCCGGGCGGCCTCTCCTGCTTCCTGGTGCCGCGCTTCACCCCGGATGGCGAGCGCAACCGCTTCCACTTGCAGCGCCTCAAGGACAAGCTGGGCAATCGCTCCAACGCCTCGAGCGAGATCGAGCTTCAGGCCGCTTGGGGGCGCCTGGTCGGCGAGGAGGGGCGCGGCGTTGCGACCATCCTGGCGATGGTCAATCACACCCGGCTCGACTGCGTCCTGGGCTCGGCCGGCCTGATGCGCCAGGCGGTGGCCGAGGCCCTCCACTACGCCCGCCACCGGCGCGCTTTCGGCCGCCGCCTCGCCGAGCAGCCGCTGATGGTCAACGTGCTGGCCGACCTCGTCGTCGAGTCCGAGGCTGCCACCGTCTCGGCCATGCGCCTGGCGCGCGCCTTCGACGAGGCGCCGGGCCCCTTCCGGCGCCTCGCCACGGCCGTCCTCAAGTACTGGGTCTGCAAGCGGGCGGTGGCGCACGCGGCCGAGGCGCTGGAGTGCCTGGGAGGCAACGGCTACGTCGAAGAATGGGGGATGGCGCGCCTCTACCGCGAGGCGCCGCTCAACTCGATCTGGGAGGGCTCCGGCAACGTGCAGTGCCTCGACGTCTTGCGCACCATCGCGCAACGCCCGGAATCACTCGCGGCGCTCCTTGGCGAGATCGAGCTGGCACGCGGCGCCGACCGCCGCCTCGACGCCTGGACCGCCGCGCTGCGCGAGGAGCTCCGCCCTGGCCCCGTCGGCGGAGGCACTAGGGCCGCGGACGGCGATGAGGCCGATGAGATCAAAGTCGAGGCCGGCGCCCGCCGCCTGGTCGAGCGTCTGGCCCTGGCGCTGCAGGCCTCACTCCTCCTCCGCCACTCCCCGCCCGCCGTCGCCGCCGCCTTCTGCGCCACCCGCCTAATACTACTGTGTCATAAAATCACCCTGTCTCGAGGTGACCACACCACGGACAGTGCGGGAGGCAAACCACGAGAGTCCGTGCCTGGCGCCATCTCAAAGTCGCAATCGAAGCAGGGTTGTGGCGCTCAGGTCGCCGGC
>DASZZM010000055.1:0-219268 GCA_035544895.1 Thermoanaerobaculia bacterium | reverse complement strand
CGATTTCGGCCTTGCTGCCGATCTGGTGGTCCGGGATCCGAAACTTTCTCAGAAGCAGCGTCGACAACTCACTCCTCTCTATGCCGTCGCAAGAGCCTCGGTTTGCTTGAAACGACGGCTTCTACCACGGGCTGCTAGGCCTTCCGACTCCGGAGCGTGAGCCAGGCGAACGTAAGGGTGAACGACGACCAAAGCGCCTGAAGCACCTCGTCACCCCGAACGCGCGCCCAGGTAGAAACCTTCGTTTCATAGCCAGTGCCTCCGAATCTCCTAACGAGGCATCGAGAGCCTCGAGTTCTGTACGATACTTGCAGGCGTGGACTGGCGTCGAGGAATACAAATCCGGCACCGCTCCCTCCGTCGACAACCTCGATCCCATCACCGAGCCCTAGTTCAGTCTTACCCCCGTCATAGAGCCGACCTCCGAGAAGCGTGCGCCCGAGAAGTCGTACTACCGTACTGTGAACCATAGGCTGTCCGGGCAGCCCCGGAACTCGCCCAGAATCAGGCAAACGTAGTGTCCCGCTAAAGGGAAGGGCGAGTTGTATACCTCCTCTTTCCTCGAAGCAATGAGCGGGAAACGTGAGGACCGTGCTGTCGGGGACGACGCGCCGTGCCCCGGAAGCGCCGACTAGACGCCCTACTCTGTGACCTGCGCTCTGCGTGCCAAACTCAATATGCAACTCACCACGGGCAATCCGCTGAACGCCAACCCGCACTCCAGGGTCAAGCTGCAGCACACCGTCTACAGGCTCAGCGGCCGCCGACTCGAGCACCCGCCATGTTGCGCAGCGTATAAACCAAGGCTCTGAGAAGCCACGGGCTGTTGTCAATTCGAGTCGATCAGTTGAAGTTGAAACATCAAAAGTTGTCTCTAGAGGCCAAAGGCTAGCTACAAGCGCGAGGCCGATGGCAACTGCTGCCGCTCCAATACTATAATATAAATCGGCCTTACCGTGGGAAGGACTCGCGAGGTCTTTGCCTGAGGAATGACGCGCCATGGCGCCCCTATGGAAGCAGCACTCGTAACACAATTGGGGGGAGAAAGTTGCCTGCCGTACGCCTTTGAATACGCGCCTCGAACAGGCTTCTTGACGCAGGAAACTGCAAGAAACAAGTCTGGTTAAAGGTCCTCTGCGCAAGCGGCGTGGTCATGGCGGCGCATCTGCTCCTAGCGGATGTCGCATCGGTTGCCAAGACATCAATGGTTGTCTCAAACGCGTCAGAATTGAGCTGGAGCCAGCAACGTCGAGTCGCATTCGCGTCGACCGCGCGCTGCCAAGTTATTGGAAAGAGTCGCCCACCCTGAGTCTCGCAAGTGGACTCGTGCACTCTAACAGCCACTTCTTTGGCCCTATATCGGCGGAGAAGTGCACCTCTAGTGAGCGGAAGTCGAAGCCTGTAAATCCCGGCTCGGCGTCCGTTCAGGTCATAGCGCGCTCGCGCCCAAATCATTCCATCGACAGAGTTAAGTTCAAGGCAGACTACAGAGGAGGGAGCTGCTGGTACCGCAACCCATAGGTCGTCGGTGTCGGCAATAGCCTCTGGGGCTCCGAAGAAAAGTCCCATGTCGACACGGCCACCGACAGGTAAAAGGTCGTAGTTCTCCTCCGGCTTTTCGAGAGGTTCAATTGGTGAGCCGGAGGTGCTGGGGGCGCCGACCTCGCTCGTCCATGAAGAATCAAGAGAGCTGCTCCATAGGAGCGCGCAGAAGAGGGAAGTGATCGCGAGGTGCCTAAGGAACTTTCTTTTCATGGCGGCGACTGGGGGTTTATTTTAGGCGTCTACCAAGTGGTTATTTCGAAGGTGGCTCAGATCAACTCGTAACCTTATTAACCCAGAATCCGGTCGTACACTGCGCCGGTGCTCCAACACTAACGACTAATCGCACCTAGTTCGCTGAATCGGAACGCGGTGTGTGACCGGGACCTGCTGAGGAAGAGTGACAACATCGAAGGCATGCAGGTATCCGCACCCTGCATAGCCGCAAACCCAATGCGAGCAGGGCACCGACTGCTGCACATACTGGGTCACCCAAGTAGTTTGATCTTCCCACTCCGTTTCGGTCCGACAACCTCCGCCGGGCGTGGTTTCATTTTGGATTGCTCCCTGCAGACAAGCGATCAGGTTGAGTGCTCGTTGCGGCCCTGGTAGATGCGCCCAATCGCCCGACGACCGCATAACGTCCATCTGGACGGCGCGAAGGTCATCCAAGGAAAAAATATTGTTGCCAACAAGGGTGCGCGCCGCCCAACAATCCGCTTGTTGCTCGGAGACATAGGGTATACTTTGTCCAGAGACTACCTGACCAAGAGCATGATGACCGCACTCATGAAAATAGAAGAAGCGGCGGGTTGCTGGACTAACGGATAGAACAACCTGTGGATTGTAGAAGATGACGGGCGCACCGCCGTAGATGCTAGCCATCGCTATATCGCGGAGGTTGGGATTTGGGTAGTCAATAACCGGCGTTCCCAGGACATCCCGACACCCTCCCCACCATTGGGCGTGAGCCACCTGAGCAATGCCAAGGAAGAAGTAAACGACTGGGATAGCGCAGCGAGGTGCTAATCTCATCATGACTTTTCCTTCCGCCACTTTCTCTCGTTCTATTCTAAGAGGCCGAAGCCCATCCTGCAGTATCCCAGCGTGGGGGGCACGACTATCCTTGACAGCCTGGCAGCCGCACCTTCGGGGAACCGCAGAACACGATCAGAAATCGGCTGTATTTTCACAGAGGAGGCAGCCACAAAGCAACAATGTGTTAGCGATATGCGTATAATACTATGGCCCTCAGTGATTGAGCGAACCTCCAAGAAGGCGAAAGTGCGCGATATTCGTAGGACTGCACGTATTCTCTCGGAGAACGCCGTCGTGCCGTGCGCCGACGTAAAGTCGTAGGTCGAAGCACTTGACCGACGCCGGCTATGCCGCCATGCTCAAGCAAGCGGGCTCCCGGCGCCGGGCACTCCTCCTCCGGCTCAGCGGCTTCCCGCCAGCTGAGGCGATCAGCCTCCAGGCTGCTGCCGCGTGGCGGTCAACCGAATACGGGGCTGTCAACACCTTATGCAGGTCGCGCACGTGAAATGGCCGATCGTGCACAGGCCCCCCCGCGACCCTTTCCGCCTCATCCGGGGTGAGCCCAGCCAGGCGCAGGAGCGTCTCGCGGTTGAGCTGAAGCCTGCTTTGCAGCTTCTTGATCGGGCCTTCCTCGGGAAAGGGGCTCGTCCACCTATCAAGGAGGAGTGCTCGCCGTTGTCCCGGTGAGACGAGGCGGGCCGCGGCGGGCTGTGGAGGCGAGCTCCTACTCGTAGCGCAAGGCGTCGATGGGGTCGAGCTGCGAGGCTTTCATGGCCGGATAGAAGCCGAACGCGATGCCCACCAGCGCCGAGAACAGGAATGCAAGGGCGATGGCGTTGGCCTGGATGGAGACGGGCCAGCCGGCAAAACGGGCGACGGTCTTCTGGATCGCGATGCCGAAAGCGATGCCCAGGCTGCCGCCCGAGATGGCGAGGACGACCGCCTCGACCAGGAACTGCGCGCGGATGTCCTTGCCCTTGGCGCCGATCGCCATCCGCACGCCGATCTCGCGCGTCCGCTCGGTCACCGAGACCAGCATGATGTTCATGATCCCGATTCCGCCGACGAGCAGCGAGACGCCGGCGATCGACCAGAGCAGATAGCTCATGGTCTGGGACTGCGCCTCGGCCTGCTGCAGCATCTCGGTCTGCGAGCGGATCATGAAGTCGTCGTCGCTCGCCCTGCTGATCCGGTGCCGCTGGCGCAGCAGGCCGGTGATCTCCTGCTGGGCGCCGTCTACCTGGGAGTTGGAGGCGGCCGAGGCGAGGATGGTGCCGACCGAGGTGGTGCCGAGGATCTTCTTGCGCACGGTCTCATAGGGCGCCACCACGGTGTCGTCCTGGTCCTGGCCCATCGTCGAGCCGCCCTTGGTTTCCAGCACGCCGACGACCCTGAAGGGCAGGTTCTTGATGCGAATGGTCTTGCCGATCGGGTCCTCGCTGCCGAACAGGTTGTCCACCACGGTCTGGCCGAGGACGCAGACCTTGGCCGCGGCGCGGACGTCCTGGTCGGTGAAGAACTGACCCTGCGCGATGTTCCAGTTGCGGATCAACGGCCAGTCGACCTCCGCGCCGTTGACCGAGGTCGACCAGTTCTGGTTGCCGTAGATGACCTGGGCGATGGCGCGGTTCGAGGCCGAAACGTAAGCCACGGTCGAGACCTCGCGGCGGATCGCGTCCACGTCCTCGTAGGAGAGCTTGGAGCTCGATCCCGCGCCTCCGCGCGCCCCCGAAGAGGTCACCGAGCCGGGAAAGATCATCAAAAAGTTCGTGCCGAGCGAGCGGAGCTGGTCCTCGGCCTGGATGCGCGCTCCCTCGCCGATGCCGATCGTGGCGACCACGCAGGCGACGCCGATGATGATGCCCAGCGTGGTCAACAGCGAGCGCATCTTGTTGCGCCCGAGTGCGGTGAAGGCGACCTTCAGGATGTTCGAGGCCTTGGTCATGGCATGGCTCTGGTCATCTCCGGGTCATCTCGCGATCTCTCGCGCCGCGGCGATCCGGCCGGCCTCGCCTCTCGCGGCGGCCGGCTCGCCGAGCTCGCCGGCCAGGTCCCTCGCCTCGTCCATGGCCTGTGTCTCGTCCGGTGCCGGCCGCGCTTGGGCGCGGCGGCGGTTGGCGACCGGGCGGTCGGCGAGGAGCTTGCCGTCGCGCAGGGTCAGGATGCGCTGGGCGAACTGGGCGATCTCCATGTCGTGGGTGATCAGGACCACGGTGCGGCCCTCGCCGTTGAGTCCCTGGAAGACCGCCATGACCTCTTCGGAAGTGCGCGAGTCGAGGTTGCCCGTCGGCTCGTCGGCCAGGAGGATGGCGGGGTCGTTGACCAGGCTGCGCGCGATGGCGACGCGCTGCTGCTGG
The DNA here is from genome assembly GCA_035544895.1 of Thermoanaerobaculia bacterium. Lineage (GTDB taxonomy): Bacteria > Acidobacteriota > Thermoanaerobaculia > Multivoradales > UBA5704 > JASLEW01. The sequence goes on along the minus strand of DASZZM010000055.1, from coordinate 214,331 downwards.
CCGCCGGAGAGCTGTGCCGAGGTGTGGTCCCAGCGGTCGTCGAGGCCGACGCGCGCCAGGCAGTGGCGCGCCTTCTGCTCCATCTGCTGAGAGGTCATGTTCGACTTGCTCGAGTAGAGCAGGGGAAGCTCCACGTTCTCGAGCGCGTTGGTGCGCGCCAGCAGGTTGAAGTTCTGGAACACGAAGCCAATCTTGTCGTTGCGGATCTCGGCCCGGCGGTCACGGTTGAGGCTCGAGATCTCGACCCCTTCGAGGACGTAGCTGCCGGAGGTCGGCCGATCCAGGCAGCCGACGATGTTCATGAAGGTCGACTTGCCGGAGCCGGACGGACCCATGACCGCCACGAACTCTCCACGCGCGACGTCGAGCGATACCCCGTCGAGGGCGCGCACCTCGCTGCCCCCGACCTTGTAGATGCGCCGCAGGTCGCGGATCTGGATGACCGCCTCGCTCGCGGCGGACTCGGGTGAGAGATGCGGGCCGGCCATGGCTACATGCGCGGCATGCGCGGCGCGGAGCCGGGCCGCCCTGCCGTCAGCTCGCCGGCGCGTGAGGTGACCAGGCCGACGACCACCTGGTCGCCTGGCTTGAGGGCATCCGAAAAGGCGGCAGTGTAGGTGCCGTCGGTGATCGAGGTCTTGACGGCGACCGGTTTGAGCTTGCCTCCGGGGACCTCGACGTAGACGATGCCCGCGTGGCCGCCCGCGCCGCGCCGGCCGCCTGGCGGGCTGCCGCCCCGCGCGCCACCGGCTCCCGATCGGCCGCCGGCGCTGCCAGGCCCGCCGGCCGCCCCCGATCCGGCGCCGCCGCCGGATGGCGAACCTTCGCCGGCCCCCGCCCGGGCGCCGTCGGCAGAGGGAGTCGTGCCGGCGGATGTTTGATTGGATGCGCCGGGTCCCTGCCCGCCGCGGTCGGATGCGGCGGGTCCCTGCCCGGTTCGATTGGATGCGCCGGGTCCCTGCCCGGCGCCGCCGCCGGCGGCCGGCGCCTCGCTCACCACGTCGGCGGTGTCGGGCTTGAAGCGCAGGGCCGCGTTCGGAATGCGCAGCGCGTTGCGGCGCACGTCGACCGGGATCTGCACGTTGGCCGTCATGCCCGGCTTGAGCTTGCCGTCGGCGTTGTTGACGTCGAGCACCACGGGATAGGTGACCACGTTCTGCACGGTCTGCGTGGAGAGACGGACCTGCGACACCAGGCCGAGGAAATTCAGGTCGGGAAAGGCGTCCACGGTGAAGGTGGCCTTCTGGCCGACCTTGACGCCTCCGATGTCGGCCTCGTCGATGTTGGTCAGGACCTGCATCTTGGTCAGGTCCTGGGCGATGGTGAACAGCGTCGGCGCCTGGAACGAGGCGGCGACGGTCTGGCCGATGTCGTACTGGCGATCGACGACCACGCCCTCGATAGGCGAGGTGATCTTGGTGTACTGAAGGTTGGTGACGGCCTGCTGGAGGGCCGCCTGGCTCTGCTTGACCGCCGCCTGGGCGTCGTCGCGCGCCGCCGCGGCCGCGTCGTAGTCGGCGTTGGAGATGAGCTGAAGGTCGAACAGGCGCTTCTGGCGACCGAAGGCAAGCCCGGCCTGGCGCAGGTCCACCTTGGACTTCTCGACGTCCGCCCGCTTCTGGTCCACCCCTGCCTGGAAGGGAGTGGGATCGAGCTCGGCGACGAGCTGCCCCTTCTTGACCACCGAGTTGAAGTCCACGTAGAGGCGGGAGATGATCCCGGACACCTGACTGCCGACCTTGACCGTGGTCACCGCCGAAAGCGTCCCGGCGGCGGTCACCGTCGAGACGACCTCGCCCCGATCGATCCTCTGCGCGCGGTACTTGGCGACCGAAGAATTGGCGCGCTCATAATAGGCGGCCCCGACGATGGTCACGACCACCGCGGCGCCCGCTGCGATCCACCCTGTTCTCGACATTCTGTCCTCACTCGTCCGATCGTTGGTCTCGCCAGCTCCTCCCGCCCACAACTCCCACTTTTTAGACGGATTGCCAGGCCATCCGGTTACCGATCTCGCCTTCTCGTGCGGGATTGCCCGCCACCGCGATGACCCGGAAGGCCGAAAGGAGGAAGACAGGGCGCCGGGCCGCTATTCGGTCGATCTCATGCGCCGGGTCCCTACCCGCTCTATCGCAAGCGCCGGGTCCCTACCCGTTCTATCGCAAGCGCCGGGTCCCTGCCCGCTCTATCGCAAGCGCCGGGTCCCTACCCGGCGCCTGCGCGCGGAGAGAGCGCCTCCCGGCTCAGCGCGGGGGCGGCGGCGGCGGCGGGCTGTCCGGCGGCTTGCGGTCGCGCGGTTGGTTGCGGTTGCCCTGCTTCTCCTGGCTTCCCTGGTTGCCCTGGCCGCCGCGCTGTCCGGCCTGCGGCGGCGGCTGCTGCTGCTCGCGGCGATGGCGCGCCTCGAGCTGCTGCTGCTCGCGCTGATGCTGCTGCTGCAACGCTTGCGCCTCGGCTTGATGGCGCTGCGCCAGGTCCTGGGCGGTGGCCCGCGCCTGCTGGTTGGCCTGCTCCTGCTGGTGGAGCTGCTGCAGGCGCGCGCGCTCGGCGGCCTGTTGCTGCTGCAGGTCGCGCTTCTCGGCCTGCTGCCGGCGCGCGATCTCGTCCGCCGACATCGCCGGGGCGCTCGGCCGTGGCCTCCCGGCTTCCGCCTGCGTCCGCGGCGCGCCGCCGGCCGGCTGGCGCAAAGGGGGCGCCGAGTACGTCGAGCCACCCTCTACCGGCGCGCTCGACCCGCCGCCTGGCCGCGCGGTTTCCGCAGGTTGGGCGGGTTGGCCAGGTTGAGACGACGGCGAGCTGGGGGGAACCGCTGTCCGGCCGCCCCTGGCGCCAGCCGCAGTCCGGCCGCCGCCCGCGGCGGCGCCGCCGATGGTGGCCGCGGGAGGCGGTGGCGCGGCCTGCCTCTGCGGGTTGACCGGTGGGCGGAAGATGGCGACCCGATTGCCTTGCACGGCGGCGCCGCGCTGGCCGCCGGTTGGGGCAGCCCTCAGCTCCGTCACCTGGAGGCGCTGCACCCTCTGGCCGGTCGCCTGCTCCACACGCTGCACCGGGACGCTCTCGTTGACGATGCGGTTGTTGACCACCGTGTAATTGGTGACGTTGGTGGTGTTGTTGATGATCGTCACGTTGCGGGCGCGCGGCACGGCGTAATCGTAGACCCGCTCGGACAGGAAGGCCCTCTCCGGCACGAAGGTGTAATAGGTGGGGGAGAGCTCCAAGCTGAGGTTGACGCGGCCGATGCGCAGACCGATGCCGGCGTTGAACTCGACGCTCGGCGGCAGCGGCGCCCACCCGATGTAGCCGGCGCCGGTCTGCCACGACACCCAGGCCGGGCCCCACTCGTGACCTGGCCGCCACAGCCAGCCATAGTCAGGATCGTAAAACCAGCGCCCATAGTGATATGCGGCCCATCCCCAGGGCTCCTCCGACACCCAGGTCCAACCGTAGTCGGTCAGGACCCACCGGCCCACCGCGTAAGGCCGCCAGCCGATGCGGACGTGCGGCAACCACACCCAGCCGTAGCGCGGGTAGTCGACCCACTCGCCATACGGCGCCAGCGCGCGATAGAAGAAGTCGACCCCGACCTCGCCGTTCGGTCCGTACTGGTATCGGCTGGTGTCGTCCTGGTAGCCCTGGTCGTACTGCCCTTGATCGTATTGCCTGTTGTCGTACATCGGATCGTACGGCTGCGGCTGGCCGGGCTGGTCGTACGGCTGGTTATAGGCCGTGTTGGCATCCGCGGGCGGCAGCGCCGTCTCCTGCCCCATGTCCGAGGGCTGCCCGTAGTCCTGCTGCGGCTGGGGCGGCGGGTAGTCAGGCGGCTGCGAGTACACCGCGCCGCTCGCCAACCCGACCCCGAGCACGGCCAGTATCGTGACCTTCTTGAAGTCCATATCTCACCTCGTCATGCTGCCGAAGATTTCGGTTTGAGAGGTGCCTGGCCCCTTTCTCAACCGCCTCGTGCTGCCACCCCCTCCAACCTCGGGTCGAGGTTCCAAGCCGGCGTCCACGACGCCCTACCCCTATTCTTCAAACTCCATGCCGCCTTGCTTCAGCCCGGAGAAACCCCAAGAACGTCCTCTATAGATGACGATCTAGCCCTGTTTAGGAGGAACCGAGGCCTTTCGACCTGCCAAAGGCCAACGGTGGCCGGACCTCGGACGACCCCCCGCAGGTCGCCTTTGGCGGCGGCGCCCTTATCACCGTCCCCACCCATCAGAGCCCCGCCAGCCGCCAGCCAAGGGCGACCTGCGGGGGGTCGCCCGAGGTCCCCCCTCGCGCGCCGCCGCCGCCCTCCTACCGCCCCGGACGCAGCGAGATCCCGATGCCCAGCGTAAACAACGCCACCCACACCGGCCAAGGACCGTGCGCGCCCGCCAGCACCGCCCCCGCCACCAGGCAGAAGCCCCCGAAAATCGTGCCGCGCAGGCCCGCGAACGGATTCTCCGGCCGCCGCCGCGTCGTCTGCTCGAGCAGGCGCAGTCCTTCGGTGATCAGCATCGGCGCCTTGACGATGGCTTCCAGCACCTCGGGCGCCCCGCGCAGACCCTGGCGGATCACCTCGACCGGGTTGAACTGGTTGAAGAAAAGCTTATTGATGTGCGCCTGCGACACCGCGGCCACGTCGAGCCCCGGCTTGAGGATCTGCCCCACTCCCTCGAAAGTGATCAGCGCCTTGACCATCAGCACCATCTCGACCGGGAAGTACATCCCGTGCTGGGCGCCCAGATTGACCGAATACATGATGAGCTGCGCCAGCGAGAACTCCCGGAAGTTGGCGCTGCGATGCCAGCGGTGGAGGATCTCGGTGACCTCGCGCCGGAAACCGGTCGGATCGGCGCCGGGCCCCGGCTCGGCGACGCTCGACAGGTAGCGGGCCGAGTTCTCGGCGTCGCCCATGACCAGGGTGTAGTAGTAATAGAGCAGCGTGCGGCGCAGGTTCTGGTCGAAACGCCCCACCATCCCGAGATCGATGAAGCCGACCAGCGGACCGGGCAGGATGAGCAGATTGCCCGGGTGGAGGTCGGCATGGAAGAAGCCGTCCTTGAACAGCATGCGGATGATCGACGCGGCGCCCAGATCGACCAGGCGGTCGCGGTCTTCGTCCGGCAGCGCGCGGGCTTCCGGCGCGCCCGGCTTGAATCCCTGGAGGAATTCCATGCACAGCACGCTCGGCCCGCTGTACTGGCGGTAGATGCGCGGGAAGACGACGCCTTCGAGGTCGGCGAAGTTGGCGGTAAACGTCTCGGCGTTGTCGGCCTCGCGCCGCAGGTCCACCTCGCGCCGCGTGTATTCGACGAACTCGGCGATGACCCGCTTCGGCTGATAGCGCGGCAGGACCTGCTGCAGCATCACGCCGAGCAGGCGCAGCAGCAGCGCATCGCGGTTGAGCGTCTCGCGAATGCCGGGCTTGACCACCTTGAGAATCACCGCGTCGCCTTCGAGCGTCGTGGCGCGGTGGATCTGGGCGATCGACGCCGAGCCCGTCGGCTGCGGATCGATCCACGAATACATCTGCGAGATCGGCCGCTTCGAGTCCTTGACGATCAGCTCGAGATAGCGTGGAAACGGCACCACCGGCAGCCGGTCGAGGAGATTCTTGAGCTCGTCGGTGATGGCCGGCGGCAGCAGGTCCTGGCGCAGCGCCAGCACCTGGCCGAGCTTGATGTAAGTAGGTCCCAGCGTCTCCAGGCGCCGCCTGAGCTGGACGGGAAACGGCCGGTCCACGAGGCGCCGGTCGATGAAGGGCCAGGTGAGCCAGGAAGCCAGGCGCGCCAGCTGGTAGAGCAGGCGCGTGCGCCGCGTCGCCGGCGAGCGGTGCTCGCGGACGTAGACGGCGAGCGCCCCGAACAGCAGCCCGATCAGGTGCCGCTGCACCACGAAGAACCGCCGCACGAGCCCTTCGGGCGGCACGTCCGGCATGAGCTCGAATCCCTCGATGGGCGGCGGTTCCGGCGTGTCCGCAATCGAAGCTACCCGCGGCGCCTGCGGCGCCGGCTCGGGCGGCGCGGTCGCCGCCGGAAGCGGCGTCAGCGTGGGCACTTCGGTTGCCAAGGTTTTTACCGGTTTCTGCCGTACTGCTCGTGGCTGGACACCCAGTCGAGAGACGAGATTGCCGCGCCGAGCGAGATCTCGCCGGCGAGCACCACGCCGGCGATGATCTCGGCGAGCTTGCCGACCTTGCCCTTGCCGGAGCAGCCGAGGATCTCCAGGCACTCGCGCTGCGTGGCGAGCCCCGTGCCGCCGCCGTGGGTGGCCACGATGAGCGACGGGATGGTGATCGAAATGTAAAGGTCGCCGCCCTGCGTCACCTCGCTGTAGATGATTCCCGCCGACGACTCCGAGACGTTGGCAACGTCCTGGCCGGTGGCGATGAACATGGCGGTGATGCCGTTGGGCGAGTGGGCGCCGTTGTTGTTGGCGCCGGACAGGAAGGCGCCGACGTTGGCGATATGCGAATGGTAGACCAATGTCTCCGGATCGACCCGCATGTGCTGCAGCAGCACGTCGCGCGGCACCGTGGCCTCGGCGGTGACCCGCTTGCCGCGCGTGCGCATGATGTTGATCTGCGAGGCCTTCTTGTCGGTGGCGAAATTGGATTCCAGGTAGAAATGCCGGATGTTGGCGGCGTTCTCCAGGATCCAGCTGCACGCGGCGAAGGTCGCACGCCCCACCATGTTCTGTCCCGCGGCGTCGCCGGTCGAGTAGTTGAAACGCAGGAACACGAATTTGTTGGAAAGGTACCTGTCGACGTAGATGAGCTTGGCGACGCTCGAGGTTCCTTCGGCCTGCTCGCGGATCTCCGCGATGTGGTCGTCCACCCAGACTCCGAAGTCGCGCGCGTGCCTCGCATTATCGAAGACGAACACCGGCGCGCGTTGCATGGAGTCGCCGACCACGGTCGAGGTGACCCCGCCCGAGAGGTTGAGCACCTTGATGCCGCGGTTGTAGGAGGCGACCAGAGTGCCTTCGGCGGTCGCCAGCGGGATGATGAAGTCCCCCTGCGCGTGCTCGCCGTTGACGCGCAGCGGCCCGGCGAAGCCGATCGGCACCTGGGCGACGCCGGTGAAGTTCTCGATGTTGCCCTTGGTGAGCGACGGATCGAAGGAAAACTTGTCGATGTGCTGGAGCTTGATGCCACTGTACTCCTCGACGAACTTCTGGCGCTCGCGCACGATCTCGCGGGTGGTGTTGTTCTCCTTGTTGGAGGGCACCGTGGTGCGCTTGGCGCGCTCCTCGGCGATGGCGTCCTTGACTTTGAAAGAGAGGGCGCCGAAGGGCGTGGTGCTGAAGGCGAGCGCGATCTCGTGGGTGCCCTTGGGGAGGGGCTCCATCCTGGCGTGCACGCCGATGACACGAGAGAGCGGGAAGTGCATGACGTTGTCCGGCCCGATCGAAGCCGCGGGGATCGCGTCGCCGCCGTGGACCTGGAGGGTGAGACGGTCGAGCGGCACCCGCTGGTCGTTGATCTTGACTTCCGAGAGGTGGGTGACCGTGGCGTCGGCGAGCCGGTTTTTCAAGCTGAAATGCACGCCGTCCGGACCGTTCTTCAAGCTGCCGAGGGTATACATCTGCTTGAGGATGAGCGACGGGATCTTCATGGGTTCGACCTCGAAACGGGCTCTACCCGGCCGGCGCGGCCGGAGACAGGCGGATCTGGTGCGTGCCGCAAGTGTATCGCGTAGCGGCAACGTCGGGCCACTGCCCCGGGCCTACCGCTAAGTTACGAGCTGGGCGCATTGGAGGATGCACGTGCAGGACCGTGTGTCGCGAGCGTGGACGATGGTGGGTCGCACGCCAGCACTTGGCTTCGCCAAAGGTGCTGACGCGCGACCCACCATCGTCCCCATGGCACCGTGGGTGCTGCGGCCAGCCACAGAAGTGCCGAGACCTTAAAGCCGCTGGCCTGCCTCGATCTGAGCCATGCGCCGCCGCCGATGTGCTACACTGTGCTACATCATGGGGAGCGAGGGGATCAAGCGTCACCGGGTCGGCGTTCGCGAGCTGCGCCAGAACCTCAGCCGCTACCTCCGCCAGGTGAGCGCCGGGGAGCGCTTCGAGGTCACGGAGCGCAACCTGCCGGTCGCGATCCTGGCGCCGCTTCCCGGTCGCGGCTCGGCGCTGGAGCGGTTGCTTGCCGCCGGCCGTGTCGTGCCCGCTCGGCTCGACCTCGCCAGGCTCGGGCCGCCGCCGGACCGGCGCGGCGAGAGGACGCTCTCGGAGGCGCTCGCCGAGCAGCGCCGGGAGGACTAGATGAGTTCGCGCGCCACGGAGGGGCGAGTGGGGGCTGAGGCGAACGGCAAGCTGCTTTACCTCGACTCCTCGGCGCTGGTCAAGCTGGTGCTGCGCGAGGCGGAGAGCGATGCCCTGCTGCGCAGCCTGGGGGCCTGGCCGGCGTGCGTCACGAGCGAGCTGGCATACGTCGAGGTGGTGCGCGCCGCCCGCCGCGCCGCCGCGGATCCGGCGGTCGAGCGGCGGGCCGAGGAGGTGCTGGCGGCCGTCCATCTCCTGAAAATCGACGGCGAGCTCCTGAGCCAAGCGGGACGCCTGGAGCCCCGGACCGTGCGCGCCCTCGACGCCCTGCACCTGGCCTCGGCCTTGTCGCTGGGCGACGATCTCGGGGCGATGGCGATCTACGACGCCGCCCTGGCCGCCGCCGCTGCCGCTTGCGGCATCGCGGTCCTGGCGCCCGCCGGCTAGGCGCCGGGCCGCCACAGGCTCTTGCCGTCGAGCTTGACGGGGGCTTTCACCTTGTAGATGTCGAGGAGAGTGGGGTAGAGGTCGGCCATGTAGGGATCCTGGGTGCCGATGCGGCGGTTGCTGAACAGGATGCCGTTGACCAGCGGCGGATAGACGGAGCAGTGATCGCCGCTCCAGACGTCGAGGTTGGGCTCGACGATTTTCTTGCCGACGGTGCCCAGGGTGTCCTGCCAGCCGGCGCGGTAGCCGCGGATGTTGGTGGCGAAGAGGTCGGGGGTGAGGACGGGGTCGTAGGTGCCGTAGGCCTCGTCGCGGGTGTAGACGTGGGCCACGGGGTGCTCGCCGTTCTCCTCGTCGGCCATGGCGGTGAGGCGCTGCCGCAGCTCCTCGGCCAGAGCGGCGTACTGCCCCGGCTCGACGATGCCTTGCCCCTCGCGGCCCTCGAGGTTCAGGTAGATGTCGCCGAACCCCATGGCATACGCGCGGGTCTTACTCCAATCGACGTCGGTGAAGAACTCTCCCTGGCCGAAGAGGTCTTCGAGGTTGGCCTGGTGGGTCTCCTGCCCCTTGAGCAGCATGTAGCCGTTCTTGACCAGCCAGGTGTTGTAGTTGATGCTGCGCCGCCACGACGCGAAGCCGTGATCGGAGACCACGAAGAGGGTTGCTCCGGCCGGCATCTTCGCCATCACGTCGCCGACGATCTCGTCCATCTTCTGGTAGGACTTCAAGATCGAATCGCCCCACTTGCGCGCTTCGTCGGCGCGGTAGAGCGGGTGCTGCGGGTCGAAGTAACGCCACATCACGTGCTGCACCTTGTCGGTGAACTCGAAGTACTGGATGAGCACGTCCCAGTCGGCGTCGCGCAGCAGGCCGTCCATCATCTGCCGGTCCTTGGCGACCGTGGCGTCGAGGTCCTCGAAGAAGACCTTCTCGTCGATGGTCCCCGAGGTGAGCGACCAGGTGTCGGTGGTCCACCCCATGGTCTTGAACAGTCCGAAGCGGGCGGTCAGGTCGTGGACGAAGCCGCCCGGGCTGGTGATCTTGACGATCGGCGGCAGGTTCTCCGGGTCGAACTCGATCGGCGACAGGTAGAGCTTGATCTCGGGGGTGAGCGCGATCAGGCGGAAGCGGCCGATGCCATGGACGCGGATCAAGCGGTTGAACGGGAAGGTGAAGCGCACCCAGTCGCTCCACTGCCCGGGCGCAAGCGACAGGTTGGCGCTCGAGACGTGGATGCCGAGCCGCGAGCGGTCGCCGGCCACGTCGAGGCGCATGGGGATCGTGATGTAGCCACCCTTGGCGGGGAAGAGCTCGTTGGGCGGACCCTTGATCTCGGTCTGGATGGTGCCCTTGTTGTCCACCAGCTCGACGACCTCGACCGAGAACTGGTTGCCGCTCTTGGGGGTGAAGAACAGTTCCGAGGTGAAGAAGAAGGGTTTGCCGATGCGCGCGGACAGGTCGGGGACGCCGAGGCCGCTGAGCAGCTCGCCGTGCTCGAAGGGCGCGGGCGGAAAGGTGACCGGGACGCGCATGACGCGCACCCGCTTGCCGGCCTTGCCGAGGACCGCCCAGAAGGTCTCCCCCTGCTGGCGGTTGATGGCGACGGGCCGTTCCTTGGGGAGGAGGCGCACGGCGGCGAGCGCGGAGCCGCCGCCGGCGAGCAGGCCGGCGAGGACGGCCACGGCGGCCGCTAGGCGCGTGCCCCGGCGCAGGAGTTTGAGCAGGAGGAAGGCGAGGAGGCCCGCGGCCAGGGCGAAGCCGATGCCCAGGAGCCAGGGGGTGCGTTCGCCCCACAGGAAGGGCGCCCGCGCGGTGTCGAAGGCGGCGAAGCTCGGCCGGTAGGTCTTGGGATCGCGCTTGAGGTAGTCGAAGATGCCGTGGCGGCCTGGGTTGAGGCCGGTCGAGAAGGTGGACCAGGAGACGGGGGTCTGGGAGGGGATGGTGGAGCGCAGCGGAGCGAAGGTGCCGGCGGCGCGCAGGCGGGCGAGGTTCGGGAGCTTGCCGGCGTCCATCCACTGCTTGGTCAAGTTGGCGTCGGCGCCGTCGAAGCCGAGGACGACGACGCGCGGAGTGGGCGTGGCCAGGGCGGGCGGTGCGCTGGCGAGGGAGAGGGCTAGCAGGAAGAGCGGCGCGAACGGAGTCGGATGGGGGCGCATGATCGGGGCGAGAGTATAGCGAAGCCGGCGCGGGGCAGGCGCTTGTTCACCGGGTTTCGCAGGGGGGGGACGCCGGTGGGGCATGCGCCAACGCTTGGACTGCGCCAAAGGCGTTGGCGCATGCCCCACCGGCGTCCCCGGGCCACCGTGGGTCTGCGAGCGGCCGAGAAAAAGGAAACAAGAAGGAAGAAAGAAGGAACAGAAGCGGTCAGTCCACCACCGCCACTCGCATTGCCCGTTTCATCTCTCGAGGTCGGCGCAGCCGCTGGTGCTGGTCAGGACCGGAGCAGGACTTTGATTTGTCCTGGCGGCGCGCATCTGGGGGGGGAGGGGGAGGAGGGGGGCGGTGGGGTCTTTCTGGGGGATGTGGGACATGGCGTGCTCGGCGAGGGCGGTTATGGTGAGGCTGGGGTTGACGCCGAGGTTGACGGGGATCATGGAGCCGTCGACGACGTAGAGGTTGTCGTAGCCGAAGACGCGGTTGCGGGCGTCGACGACGCCGGAGGAGGAGGAGGAGGCCATGGCGGCGCCGCCGAGGATGTGGGCGGTGGTCGGGACGTTGAGGAGGACTTCGTTGATGGCGCTCGAGGGGAAGGCGTCGATGCGTTGGGCGAGGTGGCGGGCGGCCTGGTTGGCGACCGGGATGTAGCTGGGGATGGGCGGCTGGCCGGGGGCGCGGCGGCTGGTCAGGGTCTTGCGGAAAGGCCAGAACCAGCGGCGCTCGCGCACCAGGCGGATCGAGCTCTCGAGGGTCTGCATGACCAGGATGATGGTCGAGCGCTTGGCCCAGCCGAAGGGGTTGAGGGTGCGCAGGAAGTCGAGGGGGTAGCGCAGGCAGGCGGCGGCCCAGGCGAGCGGCCGGCCGAGCTGCGAGCCGCCGTCGGTCATCACGGTGCCGAAAAAGCTCATGGCGTCCGAGCCCTTGGGGTAGCGGACGACTTCCATGTAGGTGTCGGGCGCGGGGTGGAAGCCGGAGGCGATGGCGATGCCCCGGGAGTAATCGACCGCGCCACTCCTGGCGGTGACGCCGCAGAGGACTTCGCTGTTGGTGCGCACGTAGCCGCCGAGGGCCGGCGACAGTCGGGGGAGCGAGCCCGCTTCGCAGCAGCGCAGCAGGAGGTTGACCGTGCCCAGCGCCCCGGCGGCGAGGACGACGCCGCGCGCCCGCAGGGTGCGGCGGCGCTTGCGCAGCTTGCCGGTCGAGCGCTCGGTGGCGAGCTCGTAACCGCCCCGGCCGTCCTCGCGCAGGCCGGTCACCCGGGTCTCGGCGAGGACCTCGGCGCCGAGCTTCTCGGCAAAGAAGAGGTAGTTCTTGTCGAGGGTGTTCTTGGCGTTGTGGCGGCAGCCCACCATGCAGCCGCCGCAGTAGATGCAGGTCCGCCGCTCCGGCCCGGCGCCGCCGAAGAATGGATCGCCGACCGCTTCGCCGGGCCGGTCGCCGAAGAGCACCCCCACCTGGGTAGGCTTGAAGGTGTCCTCCTTGCCCAGGCTGCGGGCGAAGTCCAGGAGCTGACGGTCGCCTTCCCAGAGGTGCGGGTTGACGGTGACCCCGAGGATGCGGCGGGCGGTCGCGTAGTGTGCCGCCAGAGTCTCGCGCCAGTCGACGCCCTGCGGCCAGCCGCGCTGAAAGGCTTCCTCGCCCGGCTCGAGCAGGGTGTTGGCGTAGACCAGCGAGCCGCCGCCGACGCCGGCGCCCGAGAGCACCAGCACGTCGCGCAGCAGGGTCAGGCGCTGGATGCCGTAGCAGAACAGACCGGGCATCCACAGGAACTTGCGCAGGTTCCAGTTGGTGCGCGGGAAGTCCTCGCTGCGCCACCGCCTGCCGGCCTCGACCACCAGCACGCGCCACCCTTTCTCGGCCAGGCGCAGCGCCGACACACTGCCGCCGAAACCCGACCCGACGACGACGAAGTCGTAGTCGTAGTCCGCCGCGAGATCGTGGTCCGGGCGGGATGGAAGGTGGGTTGACATGTGTTTTGCCGCTATCCGACGTAGTTTACGTCAAGTCGCGGCAATCGACCCGGATTGCATAGGCGGCGGAGTTGCCCCGTGCGTGGACGCATCTCGCCGAGCGGCTGTTCGGTGAGAAGGATCTGCCAGCCGGGATTCCCGGCTCCCGCTCACCGGCCGCGCTGGTCGACGCCTAGGCGAGCAGGCCCGCCGCGCCGGCCGGTCGAGGTTGGTACGACATTTGTCTCGCTTTCGAGCTTGCGAAGCACACATAGGGGCACGGCCAACGATCAGGCGCACCAGCTCGAGGAGTGATCGCCGCAATGCAATCTGTGGAGGTCCGACAGGGATCGATGGAAAATCAATAGATTATAAGTTTCATATGAGCAATAATAAAGCGACAATCCTCCAGATGCTCGATCGCAGAGCCAGGGAAAACCCTGGCGATCTCGCCTACGCTTTCCTTGCCAACGGCGAGGTCGAGAGCGACCGGCTGACCTTCGGCGAGCTCGACAGCCGGGCGCGGGCCATCGGCGCCTGGCTGCAAGCCGCCGGCGCGCCAGGCGAGCCCGTGCTGCTCCTCTACCCGCCCGGTCTGGATTTCATCACGGCCTTCTTCGGCTGCCTCTACGGCGCGGCCATCGCCGTGCCCACCTTCCCGTTCCGGCTCAACCGCGCGCAGCCCAGGCTGAGCGCCATTGCCCGCGACTCGCGGTCGGCCTTCGCGCTCACCACCGCGGCGGTCGCGGCACGGATGGATGCCCTGGTCCAGCATGTCCCCGAGCTGCGCTGTGTCCGCTGGGCGGCGACCGACGAGTTGCCGGCCGGCCCATCCGAAGCCGTTGGCGGGGAGGGGCGCACCGCCGCGGCCAACACCATCGCGTTCCTGCAATACACCTCGGGGTCCACGGCAAGCCCCCGGGGGGTGGTGGTGGACCACGCCAACCTGATCCACAACCAGCGACTGATCCAGCGCGCCTGCAATCACTCGTCGCGCTCGGTGTTCGTCAGCTGGCTGCCGGTCTACCACGATCTCGGCCTGATCGGCAACGTGATCCAGTCGCTGTATGTCGGCGCGCGCTGCATCCTCATGTCTCCCGCTGCATTCCTGCAGAAACCGGTGCGCTGGCTGCAGGCCGTCACGCGCTACGGCGCGACGACCAGCGGCGGGCCGGACTTCGCCTACGCGCTCACCGCCGACAAGACGCCCGCCGAGCTCAGGGAGGGCCTCGATCTGGACAGCTGGGAGGTGGCTTTCAACGGCGCCGAACCCGTCCGCCCCGGCACCTTGCGGCGCTTCACGGCAGCCTTTGCACCGTGCGGCTTTCGCCACCGGGCCTTCTATCCCTGCTACGGCCTTGCCGAGGCGACGCTGATCGTCTCGGCCGGCTCGCCGGAGGAGCCCCCGATGGTGCGCGAGTTCGTAGCCGCCGAGCTCGAGCGCCACCGCGCCGTCGCGGGCGTGGGGCCGGCGGCCCGCACTCTGGTGGGCTGCGGTCGGGTGCTCGGAGATCAGCGGGTCCTCATCGTCTCCCCAGTGGCGCCGATGCCCTGCCAGCCCGGCGAAGTGGGTGAGATCTGGCTGTCGGGGCCGAGCGTGGCGCGAGGATACTGGAACCGGCCGGAGGAGACGGAGCGGGTCTTCGCCGCCCAGGCGGAGGGCGTCGATGGCGGGCCGTTCCTGCGAACTGGTGATCTCGGGTTCCTGGAGGACGAAGAGCTGTTCGTCACCGGCAGGATCAAGGATCTGATCATCATCCGCGGCCGCAACCATTATCCGCAAGACGTCGAGCTCACCGCCGAGGCCAGCCATGTGGCGCTGCGCGCTGGCGGCGCGGCGGCCTTCGCCGTCGACCTCGAGGGCGAGGAGCGGCTGGTGGTGGTGCTCGAGCTCGAGCGGCGCGGCGATGCCGACCTCGCGCTGGTCGCGCAGGCCGTCCGCCGGGAGGTCGCCGACCAGCACCAGGTGGCGGTCTTCGAGGTGATGCTGGTGCCGGCCGGCACCATCCCCAAGACTTCGAGCGGCAAGGTGCAGCGCCAGGCCTGCCGCGCTCGCTTCCTGGCCGGCGAGCTGCCGGTGCTTTCCCGCAGCGTGCAGCCGGATCTTGCGGCCCTGGAAGGCGCCGCGGACGCCGCGCAGGAGAGCGGGCGTTTCCGCTCGGCGGTGCTGGCCGCCCCGCCGGCACGCCGCCGGCGCATGGTCGAGACCTGCCTGGCAACGGAGATCTCCAGACACACGGGGCTGCAGCCGGCGGACATCGATCTCCGGCAGCCTCTGGCCGGCCTGGGGCTCGACTCCCTGCGCTCGCTGCAGCTCAAGCAGCGGCTCGAACACGTCCTCGCCCTGCCGCTCAGCGCGGCCGACCTGTTTGCCGCGTCCAGCATCAGAGGGCTCGCGGCGGAGCTCGCAGGCCGCATGCGGCCTGCCGGGAGCGCCGCCCAGAGCGGGAGCGGCGGCCACCGTGACGCGACGCCCGCGGCCAGCGCCGCCCCTGGCAGGATGGCCCGCGCCGGCGGCCCCGCGGACGGCACCCACCCCCTGTCGGCCGGGCAGAAAGCGCTCTGGTTTGCCGACCGGCTGTCTCCGGACGGCGCGGTCTACAACCTGGCGGTCGCCGCGCTCTGGCGGGACCTCGATCCGCGGCTGCTGCGCCAGGCCCTTGCCGTGCTGGCCGCGCGCCACCCCGCCTTGCGCACCACCGTGGTGGTGACCGACGGGGAGCCGAGACAGCGCGTGCGCGACGACTTGGAGATCGATCTCCACGTCGAAGACGCCGGGCAGTGGGGCCCCGAAATGCTGCGCCGCCGCATCGGACAAGAGGCCTTTCGCCCCTTCGACCTGCTGGCCGGCCCGCTGCTGCGGGTCGCGGTCTTCTCGCGCCCGCCGCGCGACAGCGTCGTCGTTGCCGCCGTGCATCACATCGCGGCTGACCTGTGGTCGCTCGCCGTCGTGCTGCGCGAGCTCGGAGCGGTCTACGGCCTGGAGACCGAAGATGCGGCTGCCGGCCTGCCGGCTCTCGCGCTCGACCACGGCGACTACGTGCGCTGGCAGCAGGAGCGCCTGGCCGGCGCCGCCGGCGAAAGCCTGTGGGCGTACTGGCGGCAGCAGCTGGCCGGCGACCTGCCGGCCCTGGACCTGCCCACCGACCGGCCGCGGCCGCCGCTGCCGAGACATCGCGGCGCCTCCCGCCTGCTCGACCTGGGGGCCGACCTGACGGTGCAGCTTCGGGCGGCGGCGCGGGCCGGCGAGAGCACCCTGTTCGCCACCCTGCTGACCGGCTTTTTCTGCCTGCTCCAGCGCTACTCGCGGCAAGACGACATCCTGATGGGCTCGCCCGCCGCCGGCAGGCCCGCGGCCGAGCTCGCCGGGCTCGTGGGCTACTTCGTCAACCCGGTCGTCCTGCGCGGCGACCTCGCCGGGGACCCCAGCTGCGGCGAGCTGCTGGCGCAGGTCCGCGACGTCGCTCGCCAGGCCGTCGAGCACCAGGACTTTCCGCTGGCGCACCTGGTCGAGCGCTTGCAGCCGGCGCGGGACCCCAGCCGCACGCCGCTGTTCCAGGTGATGTTCAGCCTGCAGAGCTTGCCGGTCGAGGACGGCGAAGGGATCGCCGCGCTGGCTCTCGGCGAGGCGGCGGTCCGCGTGCGGGTCGGCGGCCTCGACGTCGAGTCGCTGGCCATCGACGAATGCCGCGCCCCGTTCGACCTGACTCTCAACATGGCCGAGATCGGGGGTTCGCTCAGGGCCTCGTTGCAGTACGACGACGACCTCTTCGAAGCAAGCACCATCGCCCGCTTGCTCGGCCACCTCCGCATGCTTCTCGTCGGCCTGGCCGGCGAGCCGGCGCGGCCGATCTCGGCGCTTTCCTTGCTGTCCGCGGCCGAGCGCGACGAGCTGTTGGCGAGCTCGACCTCGCCGGCGCACGCCAGGGCGAGCTGCCTGCCCGAGCTCTTCACAGCGCGCGCCGCGCGCGTCGCCGGGAAGGTGGCCGCCGAAGGCGCGGGAGCCAGCCTCACCTTCGGCGAGCTGGATGCGGCCAGCGACCGCCTGGCGCGCCGGCTGCGCCGCCTGGGTGTAGGCCCTGAGGTGGTGGTGGGGATCTGCCTGGAGCGCACGACCGCGCTCCTGGTCGGGCTGCTCGGCATCCTCAAGGCGGGCGGCGCCTACCTGCCTCTGGATCCGGCCTATCCAGCGGAGCGGCTCGCCTTCATGCTGCGCGACAGCGGCGCGGGCCTGGTGCTGACCGAGCGCAGCTTGTGCGGCGTCCTGCCCGGCGGCACGGCGCGCCTGCTCTGCCTCGACCGCCGCGACGAATCCGGCGGCGCGGAGCTCGCCGCGGCGGCCGCCGCGCCTCCTCTCCCCGGCAACCTGGCCTACCTCATCTACACTTCGGGGTCGACCGGCCGTCCCAAGGGCGTGCAGGTCACCCACCGGGCCCTCGTCAACCTGCTGCTCGACATGCGCCGGCGTCTCGCGGTCAGCGGCGGCGACGTCGTGCTGTCGGTCACCACCCTGTCGTTCGACATCGCCGCGCTCGAGCTGTTCGTTCCGCTCCTCGCCGGAGCCCGGGTGGTGCTGGCGGACCGCGCCACGGCCGCCGACGGAGACCTGCTGCGCCAGGAGCTCGAGCGTAGCGGCGCCACCTTGATGCAAGCTACTCCGGCCACCTGGCGGCTGCTCTTCGCGGCCGGGTGGCAAGGCGGCGTCCGCCTGCGCGCGCTGTGCGGCGGCGAAGCGCTGGCGCGCGATCTCGCCCAGCAGCTGCGCGCCGCGACCGCCGCGCTGTGGAACGTCTACGGGCCGACCGAGACCACCATCTGGTCCTCGGCCCACTGGATCGAGCCGGGCGAGGCGGTGGTGGCGCTCGGCGGCCCCATCGCCGGCACCCGGCTCCTGGTCCTCGATCGTCGGCTCGGATTCGTCCCCGACAAGGTCGCCGGAGAGCTGCACATCGGCGGCGTCGGCCTGGCGCGCGGCTACCGTGGCCGCCCCGACCTGACCGCCGCGGCGTTCGTCCCGGACCCCTACGGCGCGGCGCCCGGCGCGCGCCTCTACAAGACGGGGGACCTGGTCCGCCGCCTGCCCAGCGGCCGCCTCGAGTTCCTCGGCCGCCAGGACTCACAGGTCAAGGTGCGCGGCTTTCGCATCGAGCTTGGGGAGATCGAAGCGGCCCTCGCGGCCCATCCGGCGGTGGAGCGCGCCGTCGTCGTGGCCCCCGAGGACCGCTTCGGCGACCGCAGCCTGACCGCCTACGTGGTCGCCCGCGGCGGCGGCTCCCCCGGCGCGGGCGAGCTGCGCGAGTTCCTCAGGGTCTCGCTCCCGGAGTATGCCGTGCCCGGCGCGGTTGTGCTCCTGCCGCAGCTGCCGCTCACCCCCAATGGCAAGATCGACCGCCGCTCGCTGGCTGCCCTGGGGGCGGCGCGCGGGGCCGGCGGCGCGGCCGGCTTCGCCGCGCCGCGCGGGCCGCTCGAGGAGACGTTGGCGGCGATCTGGCGCGAGCTGTTGGGCGCCGACCGGGTGGGCAGGAATGACGACTTCTTCGCGCTCGGCGGCCACTCGCTGCTCGCCAGCCGTGTGGTCTCGCGGGTGCGCCGGGCGCTGCAGGTCGAGCTGCCGCTGCACAGCCTGTTCGCGGCGCCGACCCTGGCGCAGCTCGCCGGGCGGGTGGCGGCGGCGCGCTGGAGCCTGCCGGCGCCGCCGCTGCGGCCGGCCGCGCGCACGGGCGCACTGCCGATGTCCTTCGATCAGATGCGGCTGTGGTTTCTTCACCACCTCGATCCGGCGTCGGCGGCCTACAACCTGCCGTTCGCCCTAGAGATCGAGGGCGCCCTGAGGGTGTGGGCGGCGGCCGAGGCTTGCCGCGAGATCGTGAGCCGGCACGAAGCGCTGCGCACCTCCTTCGGCCGGCAGGCCGAGCAGCCCGTGCAATGGATCGCGGCGTCCTGCCCATCCGACCTGCCGGTCGTGGACTTGCGGGCGCTGGCCGGCGAGCGTCGCCCGGCGGAGGCCGAGCGCCTGGCCCAAGAGACCGTCCGCCGCCCCTTCGATCTCGGCAAGGCGCCGCTGCTGCGCCTGGTGTTGCTGCGGCTGGAGGCGGAGTGGCACTGGCTCGCCGGCGTCGTTCATCACATGGTTGCCGACGGCGGCTCAATCACCATCCTGCTCCGCGAGCTGGCTGCGCTCTACGCCGCGCGGCTGGCGGGAGAGCCGCCGCCGCTGCCCGCCCTCGAGCTGCATTACGCCGACTACGCCGTCTGGCAGCGCACGCTGCTCGCCGACGGCGCGGTCGAGCCGCAGCGCGCCTTCTGGCGCCGCCAGCTCGCGGGCGCTCCTTCCGGCGTCGAGCTGCCGTCGGATCGGCCGCGTCCGGCAGTGCAGAGCTTCGCGGGCGGCCATCTGCCGTTCGCCCTCGCCAGGCCCGCCGGCGAGGCCCTGCGCGCGCTCGCCCGGCGCCAGGGCGTTACCCTGTTCACCGCCCTGCTGGCCGGCTTCAAGGCGCTGCTCTACCGTTACTCGAGGCAGACGGACCTGCTGGTGGGGACGCCGTTCGACAAGCGCAGCCGCAGCGAGCTCGAGGGGCTCATCGGGCTGTTCGTCGACACCGCCGTCCTGCGCACGCGGCTCGACGCCGGCTGGCATTTCACCGAGCTCCTCGCCGCGGTCGGCGCGACCTGCCTGGGAGCTCACGCCCATCGCGACGTGCCCTTCGAGCAGGTGTTGAACGACCTGCAGCTCGACCGCGACCTCAGCCGCAACCCCCTGTTCCAGATCATGTTCGTGCTCGACCACGTGACTGCCGTGGCGCCGCCGCCCGGGCTGGTCTGGCGCCCCCGGCCGGTCAGCACCGGCAGTGCCAAGTTCGACCTGACGCTTTTCATGGAGGAAGAGCCGGACCGGCTGGCCGGCGTGCTGGAGTTCGCCACCGATCAGTTCGACGCCCCCACCCTGCAGCGCTTCCTCGGGCACCTGGAATGCCTGCTCGCGGGCGCGGGGAACGATCCGGACCTGCGGCTCGACGAGCTCCCCCTGCTGCACCCCGGCGAGCGCGCGCAGCTGCTGGCGGAGTGGAACGACACGGCCGCCGACTACCCGGCCGGCGTCTGCCTGCACGAGCTCTTCGACGCGCAGGCCGAGCGCACGCCGCGGGCCATCGCGGTGACCTGCGAAGAGTCGCGGTTGACCTACGGCGAGCTGCGGCAGCGCGCCGATCGCCTGGCTGGTCATCTGGCCGGCCTTGGCGTCGCCGCCGAAAGCGTGGTCGGCGTCTGCATGGAGCGCTCGGCCGACCTGGTCGTGGCCTTGCTCGGCGTGCTCAAGGCAGGCGCGGCCTATCTGCCCCTCGATCCCGGCTATCCCCCGGAGCGGCTGTCCTTCATGCTGCAGGACTCCGGGGCGCGCGTGCTCCTGGCCCAGCGCGGCCTCGAATCGCTGGCCGGCGGCCTCGAACCGGCGCCGCGGCTGGTGCGGATGGACGTCGACCGGCCGCACATCGGCGGCGGCCTGGCGGCCGACGGTCCGCACATGGGCTGCCTGGCGGCCGCCCGGCCACCGCGGCCGGCGTCGCCGGACAACCTCGCTTACGTGATCTACACCTCGGGCTCGACCGGCCGCCCCAAGGGCGCGATGATCACCCACCGCGGCATCTGCAACCGGCTGCTGTGGATGCAGGACCGCTACGGCTTGACCGCGGCCGACCGCGTGCTGCAGAAGACGCCGATCAGCTTCGACGTCTCGGTGTGGGAGCTCTTCTGGCCGCTGGCGACCGGCGCGCGCCTGGTCCTGGCCCGTCCTGGCGGTCACCAGGACAGCTCCTACCTGGTGCGGCTGATCGGCGGCCAGGCCATCACCACGATGCATTTCGTGCCGTCCATGATGCAGGCCTTCCTCGACGAGCCGGACCTCTCGGGCTGCGCCTCGCTCAGGCGAGTGATGAGCAGCGGCGAAGCCCTTCCGCTCGAGCTGCAAGAGCGCTTCTTCGCCCGGCTCGGCGCCGAGCTGCACAACCTCTACGGCCCCACCGAGGCTTCCGTGGACGTGACCTCCTGGCGCTGCCGGCCCACCGCCGAGCTGCGCCGCGTGCCCATCGGACGGCCGATCAGCGGCATCCGCATCCTCATCCTGGACCGCCAGATGCGGCCCGTCCCGGTGGGCGTTGCGGGCCAGCTCCACATCGCCGGCATCGGCCTGGCGCGCGGTTACCTGCGACGGCCCGACCTCACCGCGGAGAGGTTCTGCCCGGACCCGGCGGGCGCCGTCCCCGGCGGGCGCCTGTACCTGACGGGCGATCTCGCGCGCTTCCGCGCCGACGGCGCGATCGAGTACCTCGGCCGCATCGATCACCAGACGAAGATCCGCGGCCACCGCATCGAGCTGCAGGAGGTCGAAGCGGTCCTGGCGCAGCATCCGGACGTGCACGAGGCGGTGGTCGGCGTGCGGGAGGACACGCCGGGCGACAAGCGGCTGGTGGCCTACCTGACGATCCGCCAGGCGTCCGGCGCCGGCGCGGCGCCCAGTGTCGAGGCGCTGCGCGGTTTCCTGTCCGCCAAGCTGCCTCCTCCGATGGTGCCCGCCGTCTTCGTGTTCCTCGCGGCCTTGCCTTTGACCGCCAGCGGCAAAGTGGACCGCCTGGCGCTTCCCGCCCCGGAGCAGACGCGCCCGCGGCTCGCCGCACCCTTCGTGGCGCCGCGCACCCATGCCGAGGAGGTGCTGGCCGCGGTCTGGGCGCAGGTTCTCGGGGTCGACCGCATCGGCATTCACGACAACTTCTTCGCCCTGGGCGGCGACTCCATTCGCAGCCTGCAAGTGCGCGCCCAGGCGGCCCGGCTGGGGCTCGACTTCACCTTGCAGCAGCTCTTTACCCACCGCACCATCGCCGAGCTGGCGCGCGAGGCGCGCAGCGCCGGCCCGCCGCCGCCGGAGCTGCCGCCGGGCGAGCCGTTCAGCATGCTCCCCGAGGCCGATCGCGCCAAGCTGCCGGCCGACCTGGAAGACGCGTTCCCGCTCGCCATGCTGCAACAGGGGCTGGTCTTCCATAGCGAGGCCAGCCCCGATTACGAGATCTACATCACCAGCTTCCGGCTGCGCACCGCCTTCGACCGCGGCGCCTTGGAGGGCGCCCTGCGCGCCCTGGCCGCCCACCATCCGATGCTGCGCACGTCCTTCGACCTCAGCGAGTTCAGCGAGCCGCTGCAGCTGGTGCACCGCCGCGCCGCGATCCCCTTGACGGTGGAGGACTGGCGGCATGTCGCCGCGGCCGAGCAGGAGGCGCGGCTGGCTCATTGGGCGGAAGTGGAGAGGCGGAGCAAGTTCCGCTGGGACCGGGCGCCGCTGCTGCGCATCCACGTGCACCGGCTGAGCGACGAGGTCTTCCACTGCGCCCTGTGCCATCCGATCTTCGACGGTTGGAGCATGGCGGTGTTGACCAGCGAGCTGTTCGGCGACTACCTGGCCCTGACGCGCGGCGGCGCCCCGGGCGCCGGCGGGCCGCCGGAGATCTCCTACCGCGATTTCGTCAGTCTCGAGAGGCTGGCGTGCGGCTCCGAGGAGGCGCGCCAATACTGGGCCGGCAGGCTCGGCGGCGGCGTGCGCACCACCCTGCCCCGCGCCCGGGCCGCCGGCGGGGAGGCCGGCCCCCTGCACGTGCGCACCGTGCTCGACGTCCCCGGCCGCGACCTGCAGGCGCTGCAGCGGCTGGCGCGCTCCCAGGCGGTGCCGCTCAAGAGCGTCCTGCTCGCCGCGCACGCACGAGTGGTGAGCCTGATCGCCGGCGAAGTGGACATCTGCGCCGGCCTGATTGCCAACGGCCGGCCGGAAGTGGCCGGCGGCGACCGGGTGCTGGGGCTGTTCCTCAACGCCTTGCCCCTGCGCCTGCATCTGCGCGGCGGCACCTGGAGCGACCTGGTGCAGGAGCTCTTCGCGGCGGAGCGTGAGATGCTGCCCTTCCGCCGTTACCCGCTGGCGGAGCTGCTGCGCTGCCATGGCGGCCAGCCGCCTTTCGAGACGGTCTTCAATTTCACCCATTTCCACGTCTACCAGGGCCTGCAGGGGGTGGATGGACTCGAGGTCCTGGCGGCCAGCGCGCCCTCGGACCAGACCTATTTCCCGTTGACCGCCTACTTCAATCTCGACCTCGCGGCGTCGCGCTTGCAGTTCGCGGTCGACTACGACACCCGCGTGCTCGACGGCGAGCAGGTCGAGCGCATCGTCGGCTATCACCTGCGCGCCCTCGCAGCCATGGGCGAGCGGCCGCAAGAGCAGCACGGCGCCGGCTGCCTGCTGTCGCGCGGCGAGCTCGCCCAGGTGCTGCACGGCCAGACCGCTCCGCCGGCCGGGCCATCCGCGGCCAGCCTGGTGCACGAGCTGATCGCCGCGCAGGTGGCGCGAGCTCCCGACGCCACCGCGGCCGTCTTCGCCGGGGAGAGCTTGACCTACCGGCAGCTCGCCCGCCGGACGGCCGAGATGGCCCGCCGCCTGCGCCGACTCGGCGCCGCGCCGGAGGTGCGGGTCGGCATCTGCCTGGACCGGTCGCTCGACCTGCTGATCGCCGTGCTCGGCGTGCTCGAGGCCGGCGCGGCCTACGTGCCGATGGACCCCGGCTATCCACGGGAGCGCCTGGCCTGGATGCTGGAAGACTCGCGGGCGCGTCTCCTGATCACCGACTCCTGCTTGCTCGCTACCCTGCCCAGGCACAGTGCGGTGCCGGTGCTGGTCGGCGACGGCGGTCACCAGGCGCGGGCGGGGTCCGCCACCGAGCCGGCGCCGCGCCCCGGCGCCGCCGCCGAACCCGACAGCGCCGCCTACGTGATCTTCACGTCGGGCTCGACCGGCAGGCCGAAGGGGGTCGTCGTCACGCACCGCGGCGTGGCGAACTTCCTGCTCTCGATGCTCCGCGAACCGGGGCTGCGGCCAGCGGACGTGCTTCTCGCCGTCACCAGCCTGTCGTTCGACATCGCGGTGCTCGAGCTGCTCCTGCCGCTAACCGCGGGCGCCCGCGTGGTGATCGCCAGTGGCGCGGAAGCGGGCGACGGACGGCTCCTGGCCGAGGCGCTGGCGCGCAGCGCGCCGACCGTCATGCAGGCGACGCCGGCAACCTGGCGGATGCTGCTCGAAGCGGGCTGGCAGGGGAGCCCCGAGCTGCGCGTCCTGTGCGGCGGCGAGGCGCTGGCCCGCGACCTGGCCGAGCGGTTGCTCGCGCGCGGCGCCGGCCTGTGGAACCTGTATGGACCCACCGAGTCCACCGTCTGGTCGAGCGTGCACGAGGTCGCGCCGGGAGACGCCCCGGTGCCGCTGGGCCACCCGATCGCGGCGACCAGCATCCTGCTGCTCGATCCGCACCTGCAGCCGGCGCCCCTTGACGTGGCCGGCGAGGTCTTCATCGGCGGCGCCGGCGTCGCGCGGGGATACGTGGAGCGCCCCGATCTGACCGCCGAGAGGTTCGTGCCCGATCCCTTCGCCGCGGAGGCCGGGGCGCGGCTCTACCGCACCGGCGACCTGGCGCGCCGGCGGCGCGGCGGCGGCGTCGAGTTTCTGGGGCGGATCGACCACCAGGTCAAGATCCGCGGCTTCCGCATCGAGCTGGGGGAGATCGAGGCGTCGCTGCGGTCGCACCCGGGCGTTCTGGAAGCGGCGGTGGCGCTGCGCCACGACGGCGGGGGCGATCCTCGGCTGGTGGCCTACGTCGTGGCTGCCGCTGGAGCGCCGCCGCCCGCCGGAGAGCTGCGGGCCCTGCTGCGGCAGCGCCTCCCCGACTTCATGCTGCCGTCCGTGTTCATGTCCCTGCCGGCGCTGCCGCTGACCGCCAACCGCAAGGTCGACCGCCGGGCGCTGCCGGCACCGGAACCGCCACGCCTCGCCGCGGCCGGCTCGCCGCCGCCGCCCCGCGACGTCTTGGAGCTGCAGCTCGTGCAGCTGTGGAAAGAGGTGCTCGATCTGCCGGCGGTGGGCGTCGCCGACGACTTCTTCGAGCTCGGCGGCCATTCCTTGCTGGCAGTCCGCCTGATGGCCCGCATGCGCAAGCGCTGCGGCCGCGACCTGCCGGTGGCGGCGCTGTTTCAGGCCCGCACCGTCGAGAAGCTGGCGGGTCTGCTGCGCCGGCAGGACGGCGCCTGGGACTCGCCCCTGGTCGAGATCCAACCGCTGGGCTCGCGGCGTCCGTTCTTCGGCGTGCACCCGGTGGGCGGCAACGTCCTCTGCTACGTCGAGCTGGCGCGGCGGCTCGGCCTCGACCAGCCCTTCTACGGCTTGCAGAGCCCGTCCGCAAGCGATGAGCGGACGGCGGGCATCGAAGACATGGCCGGCAGATACGTCAAGGAGCTGCGCAGGGTGCAGCCGCGTGGGCCTTACCGGCTGGGCGGCTGGTCCATGGGCGCTGTCATCGCCTTCGAGATGGCGCAGCAGCTCGCCCGGCGCGGCGAGGAGATCGAGCTCCTGGCGCTGATCGACGCGGTCTGCCCCGACGGCTTCGTGCCGGCGGCGGACGGCGAGGAGGAGTCCGCCGTGGAGGACTGGTTCAGCCGCGACCTGGCAGGACGCTTCGGCGCGGCTCTCGAGGCGCCGCAAGGCCATGCGGCCGGCGACGTCGATGGCTTCCTGCGCGCCCTGCTGGCGCGAGCCAAGGAGGCGCGGGTGCTGCCCGCCGACCTCGAGCTGCCCGAAGCGCGCCGCCTCTTCGACCTGTTCACACGCAACTTGCGAGCCCTGCGCCGCTACCGGCCACAGCTCTACGGCGGACCGCTCGTCCTGTTCCGCGCCAGCGAGCGCCGTGCCTCCCGGCAGCGCGCCGGCATGGACGGGCACGACGCGACCCTGGGCTGGCAGAGGGTCGCCGCCGGCGGCGTCACGGTCCACGAGCTGCCCGGAGACCACTACGCGCTGCTTGCGCCGCCGCGCGTCGCCGAGCTGGGCGAGCTGCTCGCGGAGCACCTGGGCCGCGAGACGGCCGCGACGGCCGGGGAGCAGGCCCTCCAAGAGCTGGCGCTCTCGGGTGACGAAGCCGGCCTGGGCGCCCCGCGCGTGGCGCCGCTGGCGATCGGAGCCATGCGCGAGGAGATGACATGACCGCGACCGCGGCCAGGAACGTGGCGATCCTGATCTTCGACGAAGTCGAGGTGCTGGATTTCTGCGCCCCTTTCGAGGTCTTCTCGGTGACCGGCAGGCGGCAGCAGCTCGAGCCTTTCGTGGTGTACACGGTTGCCGAGCGCCCCTCGCCGGTCTTGGCACGCAACCAGTTGAGCATCAATCCGCGGTTCGCTTTCGCCGACTTCCCGCCGCCGCACGTGCTGGTCGTGCCGGGCGGCTTCGGGACGCGGAAAGAGATCCACAACACCGTCCTCATCGACTGGATCCGCGCCCGCGCCGAGACGGCGGAGCTGGTCCTGTCGGTCTGCACCGGGGCGCTGCTGCTGGCCAAGGCGGGGCTGCTCGACGGCCTGGCCGCCACCACCCACCATGGCGCCTTCGCGCTGCTTCGCGAGCTGGCACCCGGTGCCATCGTCCTCGAGAACCAGCGAGTCGTCGACAACGGCTCGATCATCCTGTCGGCAGGGATCTCCGCCGGCCTCGACATGTCGCTGCACGCGGTAGCAAGGCTGCTCGGCGAGGCGCAGGCGCGGGAGACCGCGGAGTACATGGAATATGACTGGAAGCCCAGCGCTCGCGTCGCCGCCCCGGCAGCGGCGCGACGATGAGATAGGCACGCCGCCGCCATCGCCGAGGACGGCCGGCCAGGCACGGAGCCTGGCCGAGATGGTGGGGCGCCTGGCTGCGCATCCGGCCAACGTCTTCGCCTACTACGAGGACGGCGCGGTGACGCGCAAGGCCTTTCCCGCCGTGCTCGAAGACGTCCTGGCCGCCCGGCGCAAGCTTGCGTCCTGGGGGCTCGAGCCGGGCATGCGAGCAGGGATCTTCGCCACCAACTCCTATGCCTGGATCGTCCATGACCTGGCGCTCATCCTGCTCGGAGTGACCACGGTCCCCTTCCCGGACGAGACCCTCGTCGAGGAGATCCCGGCGCTGTTCGACCGCTTCCAGGTCAACCTGCTGCTCGCCTCGGGCGACCGGTTGCCCGCCTACACCGGCCGGCAGCCCATCGCCTTGCTCGACCAGGATGCCGCGAGCGCGCCGCGCCTCAGGCGCTACGCCCAGCCGGCAGGCCGGCAGGAGGCGGGACCGCAGCCACCTTCCATCGTCTTCTCCTCCGGCTCTTCGGGCAAGCTCAAGGCGCTCAAGACCTCCGATGCCGGGACGATGCGGGTGCTCGAGCACTTCTGCGGCCGCTACCAGTTCTACGCCGACGACGAGCTGCTGGTCTTCTTGCCGCTGCACAGCTACCAGCAGCGCCTGATGGTCTACGGCTGCATCGACCACGGGGTGAACCTGGCGCTGGTAAGGACCGACCAGGCGTTCAAGGGACTCAAGGACTTCGCTCCCACGCTCTGCCTGGCGCCGCCGATCCTCTTCGAGACCGTGCACAAGCAGTTCGAGGATGGGCTGCGCGCCCAGCCCCGCCACCGCCGCTTGGCATTCGCCCAGCTCCTGCGGCTGGCCGCGCTGGCGCCGCCGCCGCTGCGGCGGCGCATCCTCGGCCGCTGCTATCGTCCCTTGCGCTCGAGCTTCGGCGGCCGCATCCGCTTGATGTGGACCGGCATGGCGCCGATCAAGCGCAGCACCCTGGAGCTCTTTGCCGCGGCGCAGCTGCCATTGGTCGAGACCTATGGACTGACCGAGAGCGGTCCGATCGCCTGCAACACTCCGCGGGAGAATCGCCTCGGCTCGATCGGCAAGCCGATCGTGCCCGGCAGCGTCCGGCTCGCCGCCGACGGCGAGATCATCGTCGAGCGCGACGCTTTCCTGACCACCGGCTACGAGGGCAGCGACCGCGACGAAGAGCTCTCCACCTACGTCGCGCCGGGGCGCATCGCCACCGGCGACATCGGCTACTTCGACGCCGACGGCTTCCTTTACATCAAGGGGCGGAAAAAAGAGGCCATCATCACCGCGGAAGGCAACAAGATCCATCCCGAGCTGGTGGAGGGCCGCCTCAACCGCTCGCCGCTGGTGTTGCAGTCGGTGGTCCTCGGCAACGGCCTGCCCCATCTCGCCGCCGTCATGGTGGTGCGGCGGCCGGAAGCCGAGCGGCGGGAGGCCGAGCGCTGGCTGGCGGAGGTCAACGGCCGGCTGCCGCACGGCATCACCGTCGCCAGGCTCGTGCTCACCGCCGAGGAGTTCACCAAGGCCAACCGGCTGCTCACCGAGAACCTCAAGCTCAATCGCCGGGCAATCTTCCGACGCTATTACGAGAAGCTGATCTGACCGCCGTCAAACTCATGACAGGAGCCTCCATCATGATGGAAGCCGCAGAATTCAGAAAGACCATGGAAAAGGCGCTGCACGGCCGGCTGGGCCGGGAGCACGCCATCGTCGCCGAGCTGGAGAAGCCGCCGGGCAATCTGCCGCTGCTGCGCATGTTCGCCCTGCAAGGATATCAATTGACCAAGAACTTCGCGCGTTACGTGGGCGGCCTCTACCACCACTGTCCGATCGAGAAGTACCGCATCCGCCTGGCGATCAACCTCTACGAGGAGGAGACCGGCAAGCTGTCGAAGAGCGACAACCACCTGCGTCTGATGCAGAAGTTCCTGCGCGCCCTGGGCATCAGCGAGGAGCAGATGGAGACGGCGCGGGCCTTTCCCGCCACCCAAGAGCTGATCGATTGGCGCTGGCAGCTGGTCAACGACCGTGCGAGCTTTCACCGGGCGGCCGCGGCCATCGCCATCGCCAGCGAGGGACAGAACCTGGAGCAGAAGGCGGGCAAGGCGACGAAGGACCTGTTGCCCGGGATCTACGGGCTGAGCGCCAAGGACTTGCAGTTCTTCACCGTGCACGCGACCGAAGACGTCTATCACGTGCGCGACGGCCTGCACATCGTGGCCGGGGTGTGTGACAGCCAGCAGATGCAGGACGAAGCGCTGCAAGCCATCCACGACACCTGCGACCGCTTCGAATGGTACTTCGACGGCGTGCTGCAGATCTACCAGGAAGGCATTGCGGCCTGAGGCGGGTGCGCCCGGGAGGGTAGCGAGGGGCATGCTGCGCCGCTGGTTGTCGAAACGCTCGGGCGCCGCACCGGGTCCCGCCGCCGTGACTCCCGAGGCCGCCGCCACGCTGCGCCGGCAGCTCGCCGCGATCTGGCAGGAGGTGCTCGGCGGTGGGGAGCTGGCGGGGGACGGCGACTTCTTCCGCCTCGGCGGCCATTCCCTGCTCGCCACCCAGATCGTCGCCCGCATCGCCGAGCGGTGCGGCGTAGAGCTGCCGCTGCGCGCGGTGTTCGAGCACCCGCGAGTGGAGCTGCTGGCGGCCGAGGTGGAGCGGCGGCGGCGGTCGGGGAGCGGCGCGGCCGCGCCGCCCATCCGTGCCGTCCCCCGCCTCGGCGAGGCCTTCCCGCTGTCTTTCGCGCAGCAGCGGCTGTGGTTGCTCAGCGAGCTGCATCCGGGCGACGCGACCTACAACATCGCTCAGGCGGTCGAGCTGCGCGGGCCCCTCGACGCCGTGGCGCTGCGCCGTGCCGTCGACGGCGTCGTGCGCCGCCACGAGGCTTTGCGCACCACTTTCGCCAGCGAGGACGGCGAGCCGGTCCAGGTGGTGGGCGCGCCGCGCGCCATCGCTCTGCCGGTGGTCGACTACACGGCGCCGGCCGCAGCCGGCCACGGCGGCGCGTCTCGCCTGGCGCTCGCCGAGGCGCGGCGGGCGGCCGTCGTGGAAGCGTCACGGCCGTTCGACCTGGGCCGCTTTCCGCTGCTCCGGCTGACCTTGCTGCGGCTGAGCGCGGACCATCACCTGCTCGTCCTGGCGATGCATCACATCGCCTCCGACGGCTGGTCGATGGGGGTCTTCTTGCGCGAGCTGGCCGAGCTCTACGCGGCCGCCGCGGCCGGCCGGCCGGCGCGGCTGCCCGAGCTGGCCATTCAGTATGTGGACTTTGCGCTCTGGCAGCGCCAGTGGCTCTCCGGCGAGGTGCTCGAGCGGCAGCTCGCCTACTGGCGCGAACGCCTGGCCGGCGCGCCGGCCGAGCTCGAGCTGCCGCTGGACCACCCGCGGCCGGCGGCGCAGAGCCTGCGCGGGGCGCGCGAGGAGCTGCGGCTGCCCGCCGGTCTGGCCGAGCAGGCCGGCAGCCTGGCGCGCCGCGAGGGGGCGACGCCGTTCATGGTGCTGCTGGGAGCCTTCGCGGCCCTGCTGGCGCGCTATGGCGCCGGCGACGACCTGGTGCTGGGGACGCCGGTCGCCAACCGCCACCGCAGCGAATCCGAAGGCCTGATCGGACTGTTCGTCAACACCTTGCCGCTGCGCATCGACCTCGGGGGCGGCCCGACCTTTTGCGCGCTGCTCGGCAGGGTGCGCGAGACGGTGCTCGCCGCGGAGGCGCACCAGGACGTGCCGTTCGAGAAGCTGGTCGAGGAGCTGGCGCCGCGGCGGGACGGCGGGCGCAATCCCCTGTTCCAGGTGATGTTCTCGCTGCAGAACGTCCCCATGCCGGAGCTGAAGCTCGGGGGACTCGATCTGCGGCTGGTCGACCTCGAAGTCGCCGGCGCCAAGTTCGACCTCAGCCTCGATCTCGACTCCACGCGGCCGCACCTCGCCGGCTGGCTGGAATACGCCACGGATTTGTTCGACCGCCCGACCGCGCTGCGCATGCTCGATCACTTCGCGCGGCTGCTCGGCAGTGCTGCGGGCGATGCGGGCGATGCGGGCGATGCGGAGAGGCCTCTCGACGAGCTACCCCTGCTCAGCGCGGTGGAGACCCACCAGCTCCTGTGCGCCTGGCAGCTCGCCGCGGCCTTCGAGCCACGCGGCGCCGCGGCCGCTTGCCTCGAGCAGGCAATCGCGGCGCAGGCCGAGCGCTCGCCCGCCTCCACGGCGGTAGTCTGCGCCGGCCGCACGCTGACCTATCGCGAGCTCAACCGGCGGGCCAACCAGCTCGCCCGGCACCTGCGCGCCGGCGGCATCGCGGCCGAGGCGGTGGTCGCCATCTACATGGATCGCTCGCCCGAGCTGATCGTCGCGCTGCTCGCCGTGCTCAAGGCGGGAGCGGCCTACCTGCCGCTCGACCCCGCCACGCCGCGCGAGCGCCTGGCCTTCCTCTGCGACGACGCCGCGGTGGCGCTGGTCTTGACCCAGGAGCAGCGCCTGGGCTCGCTGCCCACCCGTTCCGCCGCAGCGCTCTGCCTCGACCGCGACTGGCCGCGAGTCGAGCGTTGGAGCGGCGAGAACCTGCCGGCGCTCGCCACGGCGCAGAACCTGGCCTACGTCATCTACACCTCCGGCTCGCAGGGCGCTCCCAAGGGCGTGGCGGTTGAGCGCGGCGCGCTTCTCAACTACGTGGCCGCGGCGGCGGAGGATCTCGCCCTGCGCGGCGGCGACCGCGTACTGCAGTTCGCCTCCGTCAGCTTCGACACCAGCGCCGAGGAGATCTATCCAACCTTGCTGGGCGGCGCGGCCCTGGTGCTGCGCGACGACGAGATGATCGGCTCGGGGGCGCGTTTCCTGCGCGCCTGCGGCGAGCTCGGAATCACCGTGCTCGACCTGCCGACCGCCTACTTCCACGAGCTCGCCGCCGTCCTGGCCGAGGCCGCGCTGCCGCCGGCGTTGCGCCTGGTCGTGGTCGGCGGGGAGCGGCTGCAGCCCGAGCCCCTGGCGGCCTGGTGGCGGGCGGCCGGCCGGGCGGTCGCGCTGGTGAACACCTACGGCCCGACCGAAGGCACCATCGTGGCCACCCGCCATGTCCTCGACGCCGGGGCGGCGCCCGCCACCGCCGCGGCGGCGTCGATCGGCCGCCCGGTGGCCAACGTCGGCGCGCTGGTCCTCGGCCGCGACCTGCGGCCGCTGCCGCGGGGAGCGCATGGCGAGCTGTACCTGGCGGGAGCGGGACTGGCGCGCGGCTACCTGCGGCGGCCGGACCTCACCGCCGCGAGCTTCCTGCCCAACCCGCTCGCCGCGGCTCCAGGGCAACGGCTGTACCGCACGGGGGACCGGGCTCGGCACCGCGCCGACGGCAGCCTGGAGTTCCTCGGGCGCGCCGACGACCAGGTAAAGATCCGCGGCTTCCGCGTCGAGCCGGGGGAGATCGAGTCCCTGCTCGTCCGGCATCCCCAGGTGCGGGCGGCCGCGGTCCTGGCCGCCGAGCTGCACGGCGACCGCACTCTGATCGCCTGCCTGGTCTCTGCCGGCGGGCCATCGCCGGCCGCCGCGGCGCTGCGCGGCTATCTGCGTGAGCGCCTGCCCGACTACATGGTGCCGGCCGCATTCGTCGCCGTGCCGGAGCTGCCCCTGACGCCCCACGGCAAGGTCGACCGCAAGGCGCTGTCGCGGCTTGCCGCCCTCGACCCGGCGGCCGGGCGCGGCGCCGCGGCGCCGGCCGGCGCGCTGCCGCGCACGCCGCTCGAGGAGCTGCTGGCCGGCATCTGGTCGGAGGTGCTGGGCCGCGAGCGCGTGGGGAGAGAGCAAGACTTCTTCGAGCTCGGCGGCCACTCGCTGCTGGCCACCCAGCTCATCTCGCGGGTGCGTGGAGCCTGCGGCGTCGAGCTGCCGCTGCGCAGCGTCTTCGCGGCGCCCACCCTCGCCGCCCAGGCGCTGCAGCTCGGCGCGCTGCTCGGCGGCGCCATGCCGCCACCGCCGCCCCCATTGCTGCCGGCCAGCCGCGCCATGGCGCTCCCCCTCTCCTTCGCCCAGGAGCGGTTGTGGTTCCTCGACCAGCTCGAGCCCGGCAGCGCGGTCTACAACCTGCCGGCTGGCGCCCTGCTCACGGGCGCGCTCGACGTCTCCTCGCTGGCCCGCGCGCTCGCCGAGGTCTTGGGCCGGCACGAGGCGCTGCGCACCACTTTCGGCGAGGCAGGCGGACGGCCGTTCCAGCGCATCGGCCCCCCCTGCCTGGACTGGCAACTCGTCGATCTGAGCCGGTGCGGCGATGCCGGGGCCTGGGCGGAAGCCAGGCGCGCCGGCGCGGCCGAGGCGCGGCGGCCCTTCGACCTGGCGCGCGGGCCGCTGCTGCGCGTCCGCCTGCTGCGCCTGGCCGGCACGGCGCACGTCCTGCTGGTCAACCTCCACCACATCATTGCCGACGGCTGGTCGGCGGAAGTCTTCCTGCGCGAGCTGGCGGCGCTCTACCAGGCCTTCCACGCCGGCGAGCCGTCGCCGCTCTCCGCGCTGACCATCCAGTACGCCGATTTCGCCGTCTGGCAGCGTGCCTGGCTGCAGGGCGAGGCCCTCTCGGCCCTGCTCGCCTACTGGCGCCAGCAGCTCGCCGGAGCACCGCCGGTCCTCGATCTGCCTGGCGACCGGCCGCGCCCGGCGCTGCTCAGCTTCCACGGCGCCGTGCGCTGGCTGCGGCTAGCGCCGGGAGAGGCCGCGGCCGTGCGCGCCCTCGGCCGGCGCCTTGGAGCGACGACCTTCATGGTGCTGCTGGCCGCCTTCAAGACCCTGCTCTGGCGCTACACGGGCCGGCGCGAGCTCGTGGTGGGCACGCCGATCGCCAATCGCAACCGGCTGGAGACCGAGGAGCTCATCGGCCTCTTCGTCAACACCCTGGCGCTACGCAGCGAGGTCGCGGGCGGGCTCGCCTGGCGCGACTTGCTGGCGGGCGTGCGCGAGACGACGCTGGCCGCGCACGCGCACCAGGACTTGCCCTTCGAGAAGCTGGTCGAAGAGCTGGCGCCGCAGCGCAGCCTGAGCCACACCCCCATCTTCCAGGTGGTCTTCGGACTCCACAACGCGCCCGCTCCGCGCTTCGACCTTCCCGGCCTGAGCCTGCGGCCTCTCGAGCTCGACGCCGGCGTGGCCAAGTTCGACCTTACCTTCGCCCTCGAGGAGGAGCGCGATCTCGGCGGACCGATCGAGTACAACACGGACCTCTTCGACGCCGTCACGATCGAGCGTCTCGCCGGCCACTTCCGCATCCTCCTGGCGGGCTGCGCCGCAACGCCCGGCGGCCGGCTCGCGGACCTGCCGCTGCTCACCGCCGGCGAGCGCCAGCAGGTGGCCGGCGAGTGGAACGACACCGCCGCCGCCTTCGCCGAGGAGGGGTGCCTGCACGAGCTCTTCGCTGCCCAGGTCCGGCGCACGCCGCGGGCGGTCGCCGTGGTCGGCGGCGGCGAGCGGCTGAGCTACCAGGAGCTCAACGCGCGAGCCAACCGGCTGGCGCACTTCCTGCGCCGGGCGAGGGTGGGTCCCGAGGTGCGGGTCGGCCTCTGCGCCGAGCGCTCGCCGGCGATGCTCG
The DNA here is from genome assembly GCA_035544895.1 of Thermoanaerobaculia bacterium. Taxonomy (GTDB): domain Bacteria; phylum Acidobacteriota; class Thermoanaerobaculia; order Multivoradales; family UBA5704; genus JASLEW01. Next base: position 180,265 of record DASZZM010000055.1, on the reverse strand, counting down.
TCGCCATGCTCGCCGTCCTCAAGGCGGGCGGCGCCTATGTGCCGCTCGACCCCGCCGACCCCGCCGAGCGGCGCGCCTTCATGTTGCGCGACGCACGGGTGAGCGTGTTGCTCGGCGAGGAGCGGTGGACCGCGGGCCTGGCCCCGCCCGGGGCGCGCACGGTGATCCTCGACGACGATGCGGCGCGCTTCGCGGCGGAGAGCGAGGACGACCCGGTGAGCGGCGTCACCGGCGGCAACCTTGCCTACGTGATCTACACCTCCGGCTCGACCGGCCGGCCGAAGGGCGCGATGAACACCCATGACGGGGTGCGCAACGGCCTGCTGTGGGTCGTGCGCGCCTATCCCCTCGGGCCGGACGACTGCCTGGCGCAGAAGACCCCCTACACCTTCGACGTCTCGGTGTGGGAGATCTTTCACGCCCTGTTCACCGGCGCCCGCCTGGTGCTGCCGCACCCCGGCGGCCACCTCGACAGCGCCTACCTGGCGCGGCTGCTGGCCGAGGAGGGCGTCACCCTGGCGCACTTCGTGCCCTCCATGCTGCAGGCCTTCGTGGCCACCCCGGGTCTCGGGCGCGGCGGCGGTCTCCGCCACCTGTTGAGCAGCGGCGAGGCGCTCTCCTGGGAGCTGCAGGAACGCTGCCTGGCGCGCCTGGATGCCGTGCTCTACAACCTCTGCGGCGCCACCGAGTGCTCGGTAGGGTCGACCTGCTGGACGTGCGAGCGCGGCGGCGCGCGGCGCGGCGTGCCGATCGGCCGCCCGATCGCCAACCACCGCCTCTACGTCCTCGACGGCGAGCTGCGGCCGGTGCCGGCGGGCGTGCCGGGAGAGCTCTACATCGGCGGCGCCGGCGTGGGGCGGGGCTACTTCGACCGTCCGGCGCTGACCGCCGAGCGGTTCGTGCCGGACCCGCTCGCCGGCGAGCCGGGAGCGCGTCTCTACCGCATGGGCGACCTGGTGCGCCACCGGCCGGGCGGCGAGCTGGAGTTCTTGGGACGGGTCGATTTCCAGGTCAAGGTGCGCGGTCTGCGCATCGAGCTCGGAGAGATCGAGGCCGCGCTGTCCGAGCACCCCGCCTTGCGCGAAGCGGTGGTCGTCGCCCGCGAGCACCTGCCGGGCGACTGCCGCCTCATCGCCTACATGGCCGGCCAGCCGGCGGCGCCGGTTCCCGCGGTCGAGGAGCTGCGCGATTTCTTGCGGCGCCGCCTGCCCGAGTACATGGTGCCCGCCGCCTTCGTCGCCATGGCGGCGCTGCCGCTGACGCCGAGCGGCAAGGTCGACCGCGGCAGGCTCCCGGAGCCAAGCGGCTTGCGCCCCGACCTGGCCAGCGCCTTCGTGGCGGCGCGCACGCCGGTCGAGCGGACGCTGGCCGAGATCTGGCGCGAGCTGCTGCGCGTCGACCGCGTTGGTATCCACGACAACTTCTTTGCCCTGGGCGGCCACTCCCTGCTCGCGGCGCAGGCCGTGGCGCGCATGCGTGCGGCTTTCGGCATCGCGGAGCTGCCGCTGCGCAGCCTGTTCCGAGAGCCCACCCTCGAAGGCCTGGCGGTGGCGGTCACCCAGGCGCAGGTGGACCAGGGTGACGACCAGGAGATGGCCGGCCTGCTCGCCGAAGTGGAATCCCTCTCCGCGGCGGAGCTCGCCAGGCTGCTCGAGAAATGAGGGCCCGGCGCTTGCCATGAAGGATCTCGCCAGCGCGGTCTCCGCGCTCACTCCCGAGCAGCGTGCGGTCCTGGAGCTGCGGCTGCAGTCCAGGCAGGCCGGCCGGCGGCGCGCCGAGGCGCTGCCGCGCCGCCGCGCGCCCGGCCCGCAGCCGCTCTCCTTCGCGCAGCAGCGCCTATGGTTTCTCGAGCAGCTTGCGCCCGGCAGCCCTGCTTACCTCATTCCTGCGGCCGTACGCCTGCGCGGCGACCTGGCCGTCGCGGCCCTGGAGCGCAGCCTCGCCGAGATCCTGCGCCGCCACGAGGTGCTGCGCGCCGCCTTCGCCGAGGCCGACGGCGGGCCGGTGCAGATCGACGGCGCGATGCCCGAGCCACTGCTGCCGCTCGTCGACCTCGCGGCGCTGCCGCCCGAGGGCCGCGCGCCGGCCGAGGCGCTGCGCCTGGCGGCCGCCGAGGCGATGCGCCCCTTCGCCCTGGGGCGCGGCGGCTTGCTGCGCTCGACCCTGCTGCGGCTCGGCGGCGCCCACCACGTCCTGTTGTTCACCATGCATCACATCGCCGCCGACGGCTGGTCGCTCGGCGTGCTGCTTGCCGAGCTGTCGGCGCTCTACGGCGCCGGCAGGCGCGGCGCTCCCTCGCCGCTGCCCGAGCTGCCCATCCAGTACGCGGACTATTCCCTCTGGCAGCGCGAGCGGCTGAGGGGCGAGCTCCTGGAGACGCAGCTCGCCTACTGGCGCCAGCGCCTCGCCGGGGCGCCGGCGAGGCTCGATCTGCCGGCCGACTGGCCGCGGCCGGCGGTGCAGTCCCAGCACGGCGCCGCCGAGGCGGCCAGCCTGGACGGCGCCCTGCTCGCCGAGCTCAAGGCGCTGGCCGGGCGCCATCAGGCGACCCTGTTCATGGTGCTGGTGGCGGCCTTCGCGCTGCTGCTCGCGCGCTTCAGCGGGCAGGAGGACGTGCTGCTGGGAACGCCGGTGGCCAACCGCGAGCGCGCCGAGCTCGAAGGGCTGATCGGCTTCTTCGCCAACACGGTCGTGCTGCGCGCCGACCTGGGGGGAGACCCGAGCGTCACGGCCCACCTCGAGCGGGTGCGCGAGGCGGCGGTCGAGGCATTCTCGCACCAGGAGCTGCCCTTCGAGAAGCTGGTCGAGGAGCTCGCGCCCGAGCGCGACCTCAGCCACAGCCCGCTCTTCCAGGTGATGTTCGCGTGGCAGAACGCGCCGCTGCCCGCCCTGGAGCTGCCGGGGCTCGCCCTGGAGCCGCTGCCGCCGGCGTACCGTTCGGCCAAGTTCGACCTGCTGCTGACCCTGGAGGAGCGCAACGGGGCGGTCACCGGGGTGCTCGAGTACCGCACCGAGCTGTTCGCCGCGGTAAGCGTCCGCCGCCTGCTGTCCCACTTCCGCACACTGCTCGACGCCATGAGCCGCGATCGCGCGGCGCGGGTCTGGGACCTGCCGATGCTCGACGCCGCGGAGCGTTGCCAGGTGCTTCAGGAGTGGAACGACACGCACCAGGCCTATCCGCGCGATGTCTGCCTGCACCAGCTCCTCGAGCTCCAGGTGGCGCGCACGCCGCGGGCGGTGGCGTTGGTCTGCGGCGGCGAACGGCTGACCTATCGCGAGCTCGATGCGCGGGCCAACCGGCTGGCCCACCGCCTGCGCGCCGCCGGCGTCGGCCCGGACGTGCCGGTGGCTGTCTGCCTCGAACGCTCGGTGGAGATGGTGGTGGGGCTGATTGCCACGCTCAAGGCCGGCGGCGCCTACCTGCCCGTCGACCCGGCGTATCCGCGCGAGCGCGTGGCCTACATGCTGGAGAGCTCGATGGCGCGCGTAGTGCTGAGCCGGCGCGCCGACCAGCCGCTGGTCGCGAGACTGGGCGGGACCGCCGCCCGCGTCGTCCTGGTGGACGGCGGCGGGCCGCCGGCCGGCGGCAACGGCCATGAGCGCGCGCCGGGCCGCCTGGAAAGCCTGACGCAGCCGCTCAACCTGGCCTACGTGATGTACACCTCCGGCTCGACCGGCCGTCCCAAGGGGGTGATGATCTCGCACGGCGCGATCTGCAATCACATGTTCTGGATGCAGGCCGCCCGCCCGCTCGCCGCCGGCGACGGCGTGCTGCAGAAGACCCCGTTCAGCTTCGATGCCTCGGTCTGGGAGTTCTGGGCGCCTCTGCTGGCCGGCGCCAGGCTGGTCATCGCGAGGCCCGGAGGGCACCAGGACCCGGCCTACTTGGCCGAGGAGATCCGCGGCCAGGGAGTGACCATCCTCCAGGTCGTGCCGACCTTGCTCAGGCTCTTCCTGCAAGAGCCCGCGGCGCCGGGCTGCCGGTCGCTGCGCCGCATCTATTGCGGCGGCGAAGCCTTGCCCGCCGAGCTGGCCGAGCGCTGCCTGGCGGTGCTGCCGGGGGCCGAGCTGTTGAACGTCTACGGCCCCACCGAGGCTGCCATCCACGCCACCTTCTGGGGCTCGAGCGGGGGAAGGGTGGACCACGCCGTGCCCATCGGGCGGCCGATCGGCAACGCCCAGGCCTACCTGCTGGACCGTGGCTTCGCGCCCGTGCCCGTCGGCGTCCCCGGAATGCTCTATGTCGGCGGCGAGGGGCTGGGCAGAGGCTACCTGGGGAGGCCGCGGCTGACCGCCGAGAGGTTCATTCCGCATCCTTTCGCCGAGGAGCCGGGGCTCCGCCTGTACAGCACCGGCGACCTCGCCCGCTACCTGCGGGACGGCGGCATCGAGTTCCTCGGCCGCGTCGACCACCAGGTCAAGGTGCGGGGCTTCCGGGTCGAGCCCGGGGAGATCGAATCGGTGCTCGCCGCCCATCCTCTGGTCGAGGAGGCCGCCGTGGTGGCCCGCCCGGACGCTTCGGGCGTGCATCAGCTGGCCGCCTACGTGGTCGCCGCGGCGGGCGCCAGGCGGGCCGCGGCGGAGCTGCGTGCCTGGCTCAAGGAGAGGCTTCCCGAGTACATGGTGCCGGCGCGCGTCGTCTACCTCGCCGCCTTCCCCCTGATGCCGAACGGCAAGCTGGACCGCCGCGCCTTGCCTGCCCCCCAGGGCCCGCGCGAGGACCTGGACGCCGGGACCGTGGCGGCGCGCAGCGCTGGCGAAGAGCTGCTCGCGGCGCTGTGGTGCGAGGTGCTCGGCCTCGAGCGCGTGGGCATGGACGACAACTTCTTCGATCTTGGCGGACACTCGCTGCTCGCCACCCGGCTGATCTCGCGGCTGCGCCAGGCCTGCGGCGTCGAGCTGCCGCTGCGCAGCCTGTTCGAGGCGCCCACGGTGAGGGAGCTGGCGCGGCGCATCGCGGCCGAGGAGAGGACGCAGCTCGGGCTCGAGCTGCCGCCGCTCCTGCCCCTGCCGCGGGACGGCGCCGCCCTGCCGCTGTCCTTCGCGCAGGAGCGCTTGTGGTTTCTCGACCAGCTCGAGCCGGGCAACGCCGCCTACCACCTGCCGGCCGCCGTCCGCTTCGGCGGTGCGCTGGAGGTGCCGGCGCTGCTCCGCGCCTTCGCCGCCGTGGTCGAGCGGCACGAGGTCTTCCGCACCCGTTTCCCGATGGTCGAGGGGCGTCCGGTACAGGCGTTCTCGGCGCCCGCAGCGTCCTCGTCCGGCGGCGCGCAGGTAGCGGCCGCGCCAGCCGCGGTGGACCTCGCGGGGTTGCCCGCGGAGAGACGCGAAGCCGCCGCCAGGCAGCTGATCGGCGCCGCCGGCCGCCGGCCTTTCGACCTCGCCCGCGGCCCGGCGTGGCGCGCCTTGCTGCTGCGTCTGGGCGAGCGGGAGCACGTGCTGTCGCTCACCGTGCACCACATCATCTACGATGGCTGGTCCACGGCGGTGCTGGTGCGCGAGATGGCGGCGCTCTACGCCGCTTACGCCGCCGGCCGCCCGTCGCCGCTGCGCCCGTTGCCGCTGCAGTTCGCGGACTTCGCGCATTGGCAGCGCCAGTGGCTGCGCGGCCGGCTCCTCGAGACCCAGCTCGCCTATTGGCGCGGCCAGCTGCGCGGCGCCCCGCCGCTGCTCGCGCTGCCCGGCGACCGGCCGCGGCCGGCCGCCCAGACCTACCGCGGGGCGCATCGCGAGGTGAGGCTGCCGGGCCCCCTGGTGCGCGCGGTCTCGACCCTTGGGCGCCGCGAAGGGGCGACCCAGTTCATGGTCCTGCTGGCTGCCTTCACGGCGGTCCTCGAGCGCCACTCCGGTCAGTCCGACCTGTGCTTGGGCAGCCCGATCGCCAACCGCGCCTGCGTGGAAAGCGAAGAGCTGATCGGCTGCTTCGCCAACACCCTGGTGCTGCGGGCCGACCTGTCGGGCAATCCGACCGGCCGCGAGCTGCTGCGCAGGACGCGCGAGACGAGCCTCGGCGCCTATGCTCACCAGGACCTGCCGCTCGAGCTGCTGGTCGACGCCCTCGAGCTGCGCCGCGACCTCAGCTACAGCCCGCTCTTCCAGGTCCTCTTCGGGTTGCAAAACGCGCCGGCCGCGCCGCTCGAGCTGCCCGGTCTGGAGGTCGCGCCGTTTGCCGCCGGTGGCGGCAGCGCACGCTTCGATCTGGCCTGCGACCTCGCCGCCGCCGGCGGCGACGAGATGAGCGGCTGGCTGGAGTACAGCACCGATCTCTTCGACGCCTCGACCGTCGTCCGCTTCGCCGGGCATTTCGCCGCCCTGCTCGGCGGGCTCACCGCCGACCCCGACAGCCGCCTGGCCGATCTGCCTTGGCTCGGCGAGGCCGAGCGGCACCAGCTGCTGTGGGCCTGGAACGATACCGCGCTGCCCCAGGGAGAAGAGCTGCCCATCTCGCGGCTGATCGAGGCGCAGGCCGCGCGCACCCCCGCGGCGCTGGCGCTGGCCTGCAGCGGCGAGCGGGTCACCTACGGGCAGCTCAACCGGCGGGCCAACCAGCTCGCCCGCCATCTGCGGACGCGCGGGGTGGGGCCGGAGGTGGTGGTGGGAGTCTGCCTCTCCCGCTCCGTCGAGATGGTGGTCGCCCTGCTCGGCATCCTCAAGGCCGGCGGGGCGTACCTGCCGCTCGACCCGTCCTATCCGCCGGAGCGTCTCGCCTTCATGCTGGCGGACAGCGCCGCGCCGCTGCTGGTGAGCGAGGAGCGCTGGGCCGGGCGCTTCGCGGACTTCGCCGGCGAAACCCTCGATCTCGCCGGCGCCGCGGCCGTCCTCGCCCGCCAGGACGGCGAGGATCTCGACACCGCGCCCCCCGGCGCCGCCCTGGCCTACGTGATCTATACCTCCGGCTCGACCGGCCGCCCCAAGGGGGTCATGGTCGCGCAGCGCAACGTGGCGAGCTTCTTCCGCGGCATGGACGGCCGTTTGCGGCCAGGCGAGGCGGCGGGAACCTGGCTGGCGGTGACCAGCATCTCGTTCGATATCTCGGTCCTCGAGCTGTTCTGGACCCTGGCGCGCGGCTTTGCCGTCGTCCTGCACGAAGAAGCAGGGGTGCCGGCCGGCCAGCCGTCCGCCGACGGCAGGGCTGCCGGGGTGGCGCGGGAGGGCCACGAGATGGCCTTCAGCCTGTTCTATTTCGCCAGCGATGAGGAGGAGGTCGCCGCGGACCGCTACCGGCTGCTGCTCGCGGGAGCGCGACACGCCGACCGCCATGGCTATGCGGCGGTGTGGACGCCGGAGCGCCACTTCCATGCCTTCGGCGGCCTCTATCCCAATCCGGCGGTCACCAGCGCGGCGGTCGCCGCGCTGACCGAGAGAGTCGAGATCCGGGCCGGCAGCGTTGTGCTGCCCCTGCACAACCCGATCCGCGTGGCCGAGGAGTGGGCGGTGGTGGACAACCTCTCGCGGGGCAGGGTCGGGATCTCATTCGCCTCCGGCTGGCATGCCGACGACTTCGTGCTGGCGCCCGACAACTACGCCCGGCGCAAGGAGGTCATGTTCGAGGGAATCGACCTGGTGCGGCGGCTCTGGCGCGGCGACGCCGCGCACCTGCCCGGCCCTGGCGGCAGGGCCGTGCAGGTGCGTATCCGCCCCCGCCCGGTGCGCCGCGAGCTGCCGGTCTGGGTGACCGCGGCGGGCAGCCCGGAGACCTTCCGCCTGGCGGGCGAGATCGGCGCCAACGTGCTCACCCATCTGCTCGGCCAGAGCATCGAGGAGCTCGCCGCCATGATCGCGGTCTACCGCGCGGCGCGGCAGTCGTGCGCCGGCCTGCCCGGTCCCGGGCACGTCACCCTGATGCTGCACACCTTCGTGGGCGAGGACATGGCGGCGGTGCGCGCCGCGGTCCACGCCCCCTTCCGCAACTACCTGCGCAGCTCCCTCAGCCTGCTCAAGGGCCTGGCCAAGAGCCTCGGCCAGGACGTCGACGCCGCCGGCTTCAGCGCCGACGACATGGAGGCGCTGCTCGATCACGCCGGCGAGCGCTACTTCGCCAGTGGCAGCCTCTTCGGCACGCCCGACGTCTGCGCGCAGATGATCGATCGCCTGGCGGCCGTGGGCGTCGACGAGATCGGCTGCCTGATCGATTTCGGCCCCGCCGCCGACGCGGTCCTGGCGAGCCTGCGCCTGCTCGACACGCTGCGCCTCCGCCGCGCCAAGGAGTCCCCTGGCGCGCGCCAGCGCGCCAAGGAGTCCGAAAGTGCGCGCCGCCGCGCCGCGGAGATCGGCGCCGGCGGCGGCAACGGCGGGACGGAAGCCCACGGCGCCGACACCGCCGCCGGCGCGGGCGTGCTCGAGCAGATCGCGCGGCAGGGGGTCACCCATCTGCAGTGCACGCCGTCCCTGGCGCGCCTGCTGTGCGCGGACGGGGAGGCTGCCTCGACGCTCGGCCGGCTCTCCGCCCTGCTGGTGGGAGGAGAGGCCCTGCCCCCCGCCCTTGCCGGGCGGCTGGCGGCGCTGGTGCCCGAGCTCCACAACATGTACGGGCCGACGGAGACCACCATCTGGTCGGCCACCGCGCCGGTCGGGCAGGCGCCTGAGAGGGTCACCATCGGCCGGCCGATCGCCGGCACCGCGATCTACCTCTGCAGCCCCGGCGGCGCGCCGGTGCCGGTGGGAGTCGCGGGCGAGCTCCTGATCGGCGGCGACGGGGTGGCCCGCGGCTATCTAGGGAGGCCCGAGCTGACCGCCGCGAGATTCGTTCCCGACTCCTTCGGCGCGACTCCGGGAGGGCGCCTGTATTGCACCGGGGACCTTGCCCGCCACCTGCCCGACGGGCGGATCGAGTTCCTCGGCCGCGGCGACCACCAGGTCAAGATCCGCGGCTTCCGCATCGAGCCAGGCGAGATCGAAGCCGTTTTCGCGCGGCATCCGGCGGTGGGCGAGGCGGCGGTAGCCGTGCGCCTCGATGCCACCGGCGAGCCGCGCCTGGTGGCTTACTATGTGGCGCGCGACGCGGCGGCGCCCGCGCCGCCGGCCGAGGAGCTGCGCGGCTTCCTGGCCGCCGCGCTGCCGGAGCCGATGCTGCCCGCCGCCTTCGTCCAGCTCGGTTCCCTCCCGCTCACCGCCAACGGCAAGATCGACCGTGCCGCGCTGCCGGAGCCGCGGGCGGAGCGGCCGGAGCTTGCGACGACATTCGCCGCGCCGCAGGGCCCGGTCCAGGAGATGCTGGCGCATCTGTGGGGGGAGCTGCTCGGCCTCGAGCGGATCGGCGCCGGCGACAGCTTCTTCGCGCTGGGCGGCCATTCGATCCTGGCCACCCAGCTGCTGGCGCGGCTGCGCGAGACGTTCCACGTCGATCTGCCGCTACGCGCCGTCTTCGAAGCGCCCACCGTGGCCGGCCTGGCCCAGCGCATCGAGCAGGCCGGCCGCGCGGCGCGCGGGATCAGGGTGCCCGCGGTCGAGCGCGTGGCGAGCCGCGAGCACTACCCGCTGTCCTTTGCGCAGCAGCGCATCTGGGTCCTCGACCAGCTTTCCGCCGGCATGACCGCCTACAACGACAGGGCCGCCTTCACCCTGCGCGGAGCGCTCGACGTGGGCGCGCTGGCCCGCGCCGTCGTGGCCGTGGTGCGGCGCCACGACAGCCTGCGCACCCGCTTCTTCGCGGTGGACGGTAGGGCGGTCCAGGCCATCGCCGCCGAACCGCGGGTGGCGCTCGGGGTGGTCGATCTCGAACATCTGGCGGAGGCGCGGCGCCTGTCCACGGCCATGTGGCTGGCCGGCCAGGCGGCGCAGCGGCCGTTCGACCTGACGGCCGGATCTCTCCTGCGCATCGGCCTGGCGCGGCTTGCGCCGGCCGAGCACGTGCTCTTCCTGGCGGTGCACCACATCGTCTGGGACGGCTGGTCGCTGGGCATCTTCCTGCGCGAGCTGCTGGCGCTCTACTCGGCGTTCGCCGCCGGCCTGCCGTCGCCGCTGGCCGAGCTGCCGGTGCGCTATGTCGATCTTGCCGAGTGGCAGCGGCGCTGGCTGAGCGGCGAGGTCCTGGAACGGCAGCTCGCCTACTGGCAGCGCCAGCTCGGCGGCGCGACCCCCGCCCTCGAGCTGTCCACCGATCGGCCGCGCGGCCGGGTGCGCGGTTACCACGGCCGGCGTCTGTCGCGGCCGCTGCCCGGCGATGCCGCGGCAGCCCTGCGGGCCCTCGGCCGCCACCACGGGGCGACCCTGTTCATGACCCTGGTCGCCGGCTTCAAGGTGCTGATGAGCCACTACATGGGAGGCCACGACATCGTCGTCGGCACCGACGTGGCCAACCGCGACCGCGTCGAGAGCGAGGCGCTGATCGGGTTCTTCGTCAACCAGCTCGTGCTGCGCACCGACCTGTCGGGCGACCCCTCCTTCGGCGAGCTGCTCGCCCGGGTGCGGGAAACCTGCCTGGAGGCCTACGCGCATCAGGAGGTGCCGTTCGAGCGGGTGGTGGACGCGCTGCAATGGGACCGCACGCGCGGCCAGACCCCGCTCTTCCAAGTCAAGTTCGTCCTGCAGAACCTGCCGCTGCCGCGCCTCGAGCCGGCGGGGCTCGCGCTCGCCGCGCTCGACGCCGGCTGGGAGACGGCGAAGTTCGACCTGCTGCTCAACATGGTGGACACCGGCGACGACCTGGAAGGCATCTGGGAGTACAGCACCGAGCTGTTCGAGGAGGCAACGGTGGCGCTGATGGCCGAGAGGTTCGCCAAGCTGCTGCGCGCCGCCGCCGCCAGGCCGCAGGCGCGGCTCAGCGAGCTGGTGGGCGGTCTGCTCGAGCACGAGCGCCAGGTCCGGGCCGAGGAGCGGCGGGAGCATGAGAAACGCAACCTGGCCAGGCTGGCCGCGACGCGGCGCAAGGCCCTGGGCGTGCCCAGCGCCCCGGGGGCGTGAGGCGGCGAGATGGAGAGCCAGGCACTGCAAGGGTTCCGCCTGTCGCCCCGGCAAGAGCGCCTGTGGCGGCTGCAGCAGGCCGCGGCGGCCGCGGTCTACCGCGCCGACTGCGCTGTCGTGCTCAGCGGCGAGCTCGACGCGCGGCGCCTGCTCTCCGCCCTCGAGCGGGTGGTCGGACGCCATGAGATCCTGCGCACCCGCTTCTGCAGCCTGCCCGGGTTGACGCTGCCGATCCAGGTGATCGCCGAGCCGGTGGTCCGCCTCGTCCCTGGGCGCGACGGCCGCGGGCTGGAGGCGGAGACGGCCGCCGCGGAGGTGCTGCGCGAGGCGCGCGGCGAGCCCTTCGACCTGGCCCACGGGCCGGCGCTCCAGGCCGTCTTGACGGCGCTCGGGCCGCGGCGTCACTTGCTGCGCCTCAGCCTGCCCGCCCTGTGCGCCGACGCGCCCACCCTGGGCCTGCTGGTGGGCGAGCTGGCGCGCTGTTACGCCACGGTTCCCCCGGCGGACGGCGCGGCTGCCGGAGGCGGGGCAACCGGCGGCGGCGAACAGGCCGCGCCGCCTCTGCAATACGCCGACCTGGCCGAGTGGCAGCACGAGATGCTCGCCGCGCAGGCCGCCGCGGCGGGGCCGGCGCCCGGCGCGGAGGCGGCCCGCGAACCCGCCGCCGCCCTGCCGTGGGAGCGCGAGGGAAGCGGCGCCGCGCCCTTCCATCCCGAGCTGGTCGAGCGCGAGGTGGAGCCGCGGCTGGCTCAGGCGATCGCCGGCGCGGCGGACCGGCTGCAAGCCTCGCCCGCCGCCTTCCTGCTCGCCTGCTGGCATGTCCTGCTCTGCCGGCTGACCGGCAGCGCCGAGCTCGTGCTCGCGGTGAGCACCTGCGGCCGCAAGCACGCCGAGCTCGAGGAGGCGCTCGGTCCCCTGGCCGGCGAGCTGCCGGTGCGTCTGGCGGCGCCGGGCGATCTCACCGTCGAGCAGCTCGTGGCGCGGGTGAAGGAGGGGTTGGCTACGGCCGAAGAGGGGCAGGGGCCGGTGGCCTCGAGCGGCGGCGCGGGCGCGGCGCAGGACGGCTCCGCACCGTGCTACCTGCCGTACGGCTTTGCCGTGGACGCCGTCCCGGCGAGCTGCGACGGCGGAGAGGTGAGGTTTGCCATCTGCCGGCAGCACAGCTGCGGCGAGCCCTTCAAGATCCGCCTGGAGTGCGTCCTCGCGGCGGGGGCGCCGCGCCGGCTCGTCTTCGCTTACGACCGCAGCCGTTTCGACGCCCGGGACGTCGAGCGACTGGCAGGATACCTCCGAGCGCTCGCGGCGGCCGCGGCGCGCCACCCGGGCACCAGGGCAGGGGAGCTCGACATCCTCGGCGCCGGCGAGCGCCACCGCCTGCTCGTCGAGCTCAACGCCACCGCCGCGCCCTGCCGCGACCAGGCGTGCGCCCATCAGCTCTTCGCCGCGCAGGCCGCGAGGACGCCGCGGGCGGTCGCCGTCACCTGCGGCAGCCAGCAGCTCACCTACGCCGAGCTCGACGCGCGCGCCAACCGCCTGGCCCGCCGCCTGCGCCGCATGGGCGCCGGGCCCGAGGCGCTGGTGGCCCTCTGCCTGCCCCGCTCGCTCGACCTGGTGGTCGCGCTGCTGGCCGTGCGCAAGGCCGGGGCCGCCTACGTGCCGCTGGATCCCGCGCTTCCCGCCGAGCGGCTGGCCTTCATGCTCGAGGATACGCGCGCCGCGGTCCTGGTGACCGTGACCGCGCTGGCGGCGGCGGCGGGCGCAACCGCGGTGCCGCTGCTTCTCCTCGATCAGCTCGATCAGCTCGATCAGGAGACCGAGCGGCTGGCCGGCGAGACCGCCGCCGAGCTGGCGGCCGGGCCGCATCCCGACAACCTGGCCTACGTCATCTATACCTCCGGGTCGACCGGCCGGCCCAAGGGAGTGCTCGTCCGCCACGGCGGGCTGAGCAACTACCTGGCCTGGGCGATCCGCGAGTACGCCGCCGGCGCGGGGTCGGGGGCTCCCGTGCACTCGCCGCTGGCCTTCGACCTGACGGTGACCAGCCTGTTCTGTCCCCTGCTGGCGGGTGGCACGGTTGCCCTGCTCCCGGAGGAGGACGGGGTCACGGCCCTCGCCGCCGCGCTCGGCGCCGGCGCCGGCTTCAGCCTGGTCAAGCTCACCCCGGCCCACCTCGACGTGCTGGCCCAGCTGCTGGCGTCGCAGCCGGTCGCCGGCGGCGCCGGGGCGCTGGTGATCGGCGGCGAGGCCCTGTCCTGGGCCAGCCTGGCGTTCTGGCGCCGGCACGCGCCGCGGACCCGGCTGATCAACGAGTACGGCCCGACCGAAGCCGTGGTCGGCTGCTGCGTCTACGAGGCGGCGCCGAGTGCCGGCGGCGCGGCGGCGGTGCCGATCGGACGGCCGATCGCCAACACCTGTCTCTACGCTCTCGACCGCTTCTTGCAGCCGGTCCCGCAAGGCGTCGCCGGTGAGCTCTACGTCGGCGGCGCGGGAGTGGCGCGGGGCTATCTGCGGCGGCCCGAGCTGACCGCCGAGAGATTCGTTCCCGATCCTTTCGCCGGGCGGCCCGGCGAGCGCCTCTATCGCACCGGCGACCTCGTCCGGCTCGGCGCCGGCGGCGACTTCGAGTTCCTCGGCCGCACCGACCAGCAGGTGAAGATTCGCGGCTTCCGCATCGAGCCGGGAGAGATCCAGGCGGTGCTGGCGAGCTGCCCGGCTGTGCGCGAGTCCGTGGTGGTGGCGCGCGAGGACCAGCCGGGCGAGCGCCGGCTGGTCGCCTACTGGCTGGCCGCGGACTCTCCGCCGGCCGCCGCGGAGACGCTGCGCGGCTTCCTCGCCGCCCATCTCCCCGCCTACATGATGCCCGCCGCCTTCGTCCGCCTGGAGAGCTGGCCGCTGACCCCCAACGGCAAGGTCGACCACCGCGCGCTTCCCGGTCCGGCGCCGGATGCCGAGCTGGCGGCGGCGTTCGCGGCACCCCGCAACTTCGCCGAGGAGACCCTGGCCGCGCTGTGGTGCCAGGCCCTCGGCCGCGACCGTGTCGGCATCTACGACAACTTCTTCAAGCTGGGCGGCGACTCCATCCGCAGCATCGAAGTGGTGGCCAGGGCGCGCGCCAGCGGGCTGAACCTGGCGGCACAGGACTTCTTCGACCACCCCGTGCTGGCCGACCTGGCGGGCGTCATGCTGGCCGCCAAACTGGATCCGGCCGGCGAAGCGGCGGGGCCGCAGGCGCCATTCGCGCTGCTCTCGCCGGCCGACCGCGAGCGGCTGCCCGCCGCGGTGGTGGACGCCTATCCGCTGGCGCGGCTGCAAGCGGGCATGTTGTTCCACAGCCAGGTCGATCCGGCAGCCGCGGTCTACCACGACATCTCCAGCTTCCACTTGCGCGGCCGCTGCGATCTCGGCGCCCTGCGCAGCGTCGTCGAGCAGCTCATCGCCCGGCATCCGGTTCTGCGCACCTCGTTCTGCCTGGCCGGCTTCGCCGAGCCGCTGCAGCTGGTCCATGCGGCGGCACCGGCGGCGCTCGCCGTCGAGGACCTCGGACATCTGCCGGCCGCCGCGCAGCAAGCCGCCCTCGCGGGGTGGATGGAGGCCGAGAAGCGGCGGGGATTTGCTCTCGACCGGCCCTGCCTGCTGCGCTTCCAGATCCACCTGCGCGGCCCGGAGACCTTCCAGTTCACCCTCAGCTATCACCACGCCATCCTCGACGGCTGGAGCGTGGCGTCGCTGCTCGCCGAGCTGTTTCGGCATTACAGCGCGCTGCTTGCCGGCGAGACGTTCGCCCCCGAGCCGCAGCTGCTCTCCTACGGCGATTTCGTTGCCTGCGAGCGGCTGGCGGCGCAGTCGCGCGAGTGCCGCGATTACTGGGTGGGAGCGCTCGCCGGCAGCGCGGTCACACAGCTGCCGAGCTGGCCGGCGCCGGCGATGCGTGTCGCGCGGATGGGGCGGCAGGCCGTCGACGTGCCCGCTTGGGTGCTGGCCGGCCTCGCTCGGGCCGCCCGCGATGCGGGCCTGCCGCAGAAGACCCTGCTGCTCGCCCTCCACGCACGGGTGCTGGGCGCCGTCTGCGGCAGCGCGGAGGTCGTCACCGGCCTGGTCGCCAACGGCAGGCTCGAGCGCAGGGGCGGGGAGCGCGTTCTCGGGCTCTTCCTCAACACCCTGCCGCTGCGCCTCGGCGCCGGCGGCGGCACCTGGATCGCGCTCGGCCGGCGGGCCTTCCAGGCCGAGCGCGACGCGGTGCCCTATCGCCGCTACCCGCTGGCCGAGCTGCAGCGCGCCCTGGGCGGGCGGCAGCTCTTCGAGACCGTTTTCAACTTCGTCAACTTCCACGTCTACCAGGGGCTCGCCGGCGTCGCCGGCCTGGAGGCGCTCGACGGCCTGTTCTACGAGCAGACCAACTTCACGCTGGCGGCGAACTTCATCCAAGACCCGCTCGCCGGGGGCCTGCGCCTGCACCTCGACTATGACGCGGCGCGATGCGACGACGCGCAGGGGCAGACGATCGCCGGCCTCTACCTGGCCGCCCTGGAAGCGTTTGCGGCGGCGCCGGACTCGGCCGACGACGCGCTGCCGCTGCTGTCGGCGGCGCAGCGCCAGCAGCTCCTCGTCGAGTGGAATGCCGGCTGGCCGGCTGACCGGGCGGGCCGGCGCTCGCTGCACGGGCTGGTCGCCGACCAGGCGGCGCGGCGGCCGGCGGCGGTCGCCGCCTGCTGCGGCGGCGAGTCGCTGACCTATGGCGAGCTCAACCGGCGCGCCAACCAGCTGGCGCACCTGCTGTGCGACAGGGGGGTAGGCCCCCAGACTGTGGCCGGCGTCTGCATGGAGCGCTCGCTCGACCTCGTGGTCGGCGTGCTCGGCATCCTCAAGGCCGGCGCCGCCTACCTGCCCCTCGACGCCGCCTATCCGGCGGAGCGGCTGGCCTTCATGCTGGCGGAAGCGCAGGTGCCGGTGCTGCTCAGCCAGGCCCGCGTGGCGCCCGACCTGCCGCCGCACGCGGCGCGCCTGCTGCTGCTGGACGAAGATTGGCCGGCCGCCGCGCGGCGGTCCGGCGAGGATCCGCAGGGCGATCCCGACGGCGAGGAGCTGGCCTACCTGATCTACACCTCGGGCTCGACGGGGCGGCCCAAGGGCGTGATGGTGCGCCATGGCGGCTGGGCGAAGCTGGCGGCCGACCAGCCGCGGGCCTTCGGCGTCACCGCGGACAGCCGCATCCTGCAGTTCGCCTCGCCCAGCTTCGACGCCTTCGCCTGGGAGCTCGCCATGGCGTTCGCCGGCGGGGCGACGCTCTGCCTCGCGCCGCGCCAGTCCCTGCTGCCCGGCGCGGGACTGATCGCGCTGCTGCAAGAGCGCCAGATCACCCATCTGACCGTGCCGCCGGCAGTGCTCGCGGCGCTGCCGCCGGCGGAGCTGCCGGCCCTGCGCACCGTGGTGGTGGCCGGGGAGGCCTGCCCCGCGGAGGTCGCCGCGCGCTGGGCGCGCGGGCGGAGCTTCTTCAACGCCTACGGGCCCACCGAGATCACGGTCTGCGCCACCGTCTCGGCGCCGCTTGCGGGCAGCGGCAAGCCGCCGATCGGGCGGCCGCTCGACGGGACCAGGATCTACCTGCTGGACGACCGCCTGCAACCGGTGCCCCTGGGCACCCCGGGCGAGCTGTACGTGGGCGGCGCCGGCGTCGCCAGGGGCTATTTCCGGCGTCCTGCGGCGACCGCCGCGAGGTTCCTGCCCAACCCCTTCGCCGCGCTGCCCGGCGAGCGCGTCTACCGCACCGGCGATCTCTGCCGCTTCCTGCCCGACGGCAACCTCGACTTCCTGGGACGGGCCGACCAGCAGGTGAAGATCCGCGGTTTCAGGGTCGAGCCGGGCGAGGTCGAGGCGGCCCTCGCCGGCCATCCCGCGGTGCGTGAGGCGGCGGTGGTGGCCGACGCGCCGGCCGGAGGAGAGGTGCGCCTGGTGGCCTACATCGGCACCGCCGGCGCCGCGGCGCCCGCGGTCGAGGAGCTGCGTGCTTTCTTGCGCCGGCAGCTGCCCGAGTTCATGCTGCCGGCGGCCTTCGTCTGCCTCGCGTCGCTACCCCTGACTGCCAACGGCAAGCTCGACCGCCGCGCCCTGCCGGCCGCGGACGGCGGCCGCCGCGGCCTGGAGACGGCCTATGCGGCGCCGCAGGGGGGCCTCGAGCGCCGCGTGGCCGCGATCTGGCAGGAGATCCTGCGCGTCGATACGGTCGGCCGCGGCGACAACTTCTTCGACCTCGGCGGCCATTCTCTGCTGCTGCTCCAGGCGCACGCCAGGCTGCAGGCGGAGCTGGGCATCGAGGTGCCGGTCCTCGAGCTGTTCGACCATCCTACGGTCGGCTCGCTCGCCGCCTGGCTGGCGCAGCGGCGGCAAGCGGAGGGGGCGGGGCCGGCCGGCGGCGCGGGAGAGGACCTTGCCGAGGCGGTCGGTTCGCCCGGCGGCGAGACCTCCGCGCAGGACGGTGGCGGGCGCGAGCTCGCCGCCGCGGGCCGTGGCCGCGCTTCGGCCGGGCTCGGCCGGGTCACCGGCGGCGTGGACATTGCCGTCATCGGCATGGCCGGCCGCTTCCCGCGCGCCGCCAACGTCGAGGAGTTCTGGCACAACCTCTGCGCCGCGACCGAGTCGGTCTCCTTTTTCGCCGCCGACGAGCTGCTGCGCGAGGGGGTCGATGCCGAGCTGCTGCGGCGGCCGGACTACGTCAGGGCCAAGGCGGTGCTGGAGGATGCCGACCTGTTCGACGCGGCGTTCTTCGGCTTCACTCCCCGCGAGGCCGAGATCATGGACCCGCAGCAGCGCGTCTTCCTCGAGACCGCATGGGAGGCGCTCGAGGACGCCGGCTATGGCGCCGGCGACTACCGCGGCCGGGTCGGGGTCTTTGCCGGCGAGAGCATGAACAGCTATCTGTTCAACCTGATCTCCCAGCCGGAGATCCTGGAAGCCGCCGGGGCGATCCAGGCGGTGACCGCGAACGACAAGGACTTCCTGGCCACACGGGTCTCCTACGAGCTCGATCTCGAGGGGCCGAGCCTGGCGGTGCAGACCGCCTGCTCGACCTCGCTGGTGGCGGTCCACCTGGCCTGCCAGAGCCTGCTCGCCGGCGACAGCGACGTCGCCTTGGCAGGCGGCGTCTCGGTGCGCGTGCCGCAGCGCGCAGGCTATCTGCACAGCGAAGGCGGGATCGACTCTCCCGACGGGCACTGCCGCGCCTTCGACGCCGCGGCCGCGGGGACGGTGGCCGGCAACGGCGTCGGCATCGTCGTGCTCAAGCGCCTGCGCGAAGCGGTCGGCGACGGCGATCGGGTGCTCGCGGTCATCAAGGGTTCGGCCATCAACAACGACGGCGGGCGCAAGGTCGGCTTCACGGCGCCGCGCATGGACGGCCAGGCCAGGGTCATCCGCGCCGCCCAAGCGGCGGCGGGGGTGGAGGCCGAGACGATCGGCTACGTCGAGGCGCACGGCACCGGCACGGCGCTCGGCGATCCGATCGAGATCGGCGCCTTGCGCAGCGCCTTTGCCGCCACGCGGCGGCAGGGCTTCTGCGCCCTCGGCTCGGTGAAGACCAACATCGGGCACCTCGACGCCGCCGCCGGCGTCGCCGGCCTGATCAAGACCATCCAGGCGCTGCGCCACCAGGCCATCCCGCCGAGCTTGCATTTCGTGCGCCCGAACCCGCGCATCGACTTCGCCGGCGGGCCGTTTTACGTGAACACCCGGCTCGCTCCTTGGCGGGCAGACGGGGAGCCGCGGCGCGCCGGCGTGAGCTCCTTCGGCATTGGCGGCACCAATGCCCACGTGGTGCTGGAGGAGGCGCCGCCGCGGCCCGCTCCAGGCCCGTCGCGCGAGTGCCAGTTGCTGCTGCTGTCGGCGCGCACCGCCACGGCCCTGGCGGCGGCCACGGCGAACCTGGCGCGGCACCTGGAGAGCGACCCCGGCCAGCCGCTGGCCGACGTCGCCTTCACCCAGGCGGTCGGACGCCAGCACTTCGCTCACCGCCGCATGCTGGTGTGCGGCGACGCGGCCCAAGCGGCGGCCGCGCTGGCCGCGCTGGACCCCGAGCGGGTCTTCACCGCCGGCGAGGAGCCTCGGCAGCGCCCGGTGGCCTTCCTGTTCTCGGGGCAAGGAGCGCAGTACGCCGGAATGGGCGAGGGCCTCTACCGCTCCGAGCGCCGCTACCGCGACGAGGTCGACCGCTGCTGCGAGCTGCTGCTGCCCCGCCTGGGCCGCGACCTGCGGCGGCTGCTCTACCCGGCGGCGGGGGAGGAGGCCGCCGCGGAGCGCGAGCTCGAGCGCACCGCCGCCGCCCAGCCCGCCCTGTTCGTCACCGGCTATGCGCTCGCCCGGCTGTGGATGAGCTGGGGCGTCGAGCCGCAAGCGATGATCGGCCACAGCATCGGCGAGTACACGGCCGCCTGCCTGGCCGGGGTGCTGTCGCTCGAGGAGGCGCTCGAGCTGGTCGCCGAGCGCGGGCGGCTCATGCAGGAGCTGCCCCCCGGCGCCATGCTCTCCGTCGGGTTGGCGGAATCGGAGGTCGCGCCCTTGCTCAGCGGCGGTTTGGCCCTGGCCGCGGTCAACGGCGCTGCGCAGTGCGTGATCTCGGGTCCGGTTGCGGAAGTCGAGGCGCTGCACGGGCGGCTCGACCGGCAAGGCGTGCGCTGGCGGCGCTTGCGCACCTCCCATGCCTTCCACTCGGCGATGATGGAGCCGGTCCTCGCGGCGTTTGGCGAGCGCGTCGCCCGCGTCGCGCTGCGCGCGCCGCGCATCCCTTACCTGGCTAATCTGACCGGGGGATGGGCGGAGACCGCGACGGTCTGCGACGCGCGCTACTGGGTGGATCACCTGCGACAGACGGTGCGTTTCGCCGCGGGCCTCGGCGAGCTGCTGGCCGATCCCGAGCGAATCCTCGTCGAGGTCGGCCCCGGGCACGGCCTCGCCACCCTGGCGCGGAAACATCCGGCGCGCGGCGCCGCGCAGCTCGTCCTCTCGTCGCTGCGCCACGCCGGCGAGCCGGTCTCCGACACGGCCTTCCTGCTGCAGACCGTGGGACGCCTGTGGCTGGGGGGGCGGCAGCTCGACTGGACGGCTTTCTACGCCCGCGAGCGGCGCCAGCGGGTGGCGCTGCCCACTTACCCGTTCGAGCGCCGCCGTTTCTGGATCGAGGAGCGCAAGCAGCCCGCCGTCCGGCCCGCCGTCCAGCCGGCGGAGAAGACGCCGCGGCGCAACCCCGTCGCGCAGTGGCTCTATATCCCCGGTTGGCGGAGGTCGCCGGCAGTGCCGCAGCCGCCGCGCGGCGCGGATGCGCCACGGGCACCGGGTGCGCCCCGGCGCTGGCTGCTGCTCGGCGCCGAGGGCGGCCTCGGCGACCGCCTGGCGGAGCGCTTGCGGCACGCCGGCCTGGAGGTGGCGGTGGTCCACCCCGGCGAACGGCTGGCGCAGCTGAGCGGCAACCGCTTCATCCTGCGTTGCGGCCACGCGGCGGACTACCGCGAGCTGCTGCGCCAGCTCCGCGGTGCAGGTGAGTGGCCCGACCACATCGTCCACCTGTGGACCTGCGAGCGCCGGCTGGACGCGACCGGCAACCTGGCGCGCACCCAAGAGCTCGGCTACGGCAGCCTCGTCCTGCTCGCGCAGGCGATCGCCGCGGCCGGGCAGGGCGGCCCGCTGCGTCTCAGCTTGGTCACCAGCGGCGCCCACCAGGTCACCGGCAGCGAGCCGCTGCGCCCGGAGATGGCCACGGCGCTCGGGCCCTGCAGGGTCATCCCGCAGGAGCTTGCCAACGTCGCTTGCCGGGTTCTCGACGTCGCCCTGCCCGACCGCGGCGCCGGCGATGAAAGGCTCCTCGACTGGCTGGCGGCCGAGCTCGCGGCGGAAGGCGCGGAGCCGACCGTCGCCTACCGCGGCGGTTTCCGCTGGGTGCAGACGTTCGATCGCGCCGCAGACGGTCCGGCGCGCGGCCCACGGCTGCGCCCGGGCGGGGTCTACTGGATCACCGGCGGGCTGGGCCGGATCGGCCTGGCGCTGGCCGAGCACCTGGCTCGCGAGGCGCGCGCCAAGCTGGTCTTGACGGCCCGCACGCCATGGCCCGAGCGGGAGCGCTGGGACGAGCTGCTGGCCGCGCCCGGCGCCGACCCGGAGGTCGGCCGCGTGCTGCGCCGGCTGCGCGGCCTCGAGGAGCTCGGCGCGCAGGTCTGGGTGGCCGCCTGCGACGTCGCCGACCGGGCCGCGATGCACGCGCTGCTGCGTCAGGTCGAGCAGCGGTTCGGCCGCCTCGACGGCGTGGTCCACGCCGCCGGCAGCCTCGGCGAGGAGGCGCGCAACCCGCTCTCCGAGGCCTCGCCGGCCGGCGCCGACCCGAACTTCCGGGCCAAGGTCGACGGCGCCCTGGCGCTCGCCGAGGTGCTGCGCGGCAGGCGGCCCGACTTCTGCCTGCTCTGCTCGTCGCTGGCTTCCGTCCTGGGCGGCCTGGGATTCACCGCCTACGCCGCCGCCAACCTCTTTCTCGACGCCTTCGCACAGCAGCAGAGCGCGGCGAGTCCTTTCGCCTGGATCAGCGTGGACTGGGACGCCTGGAGCGCGGCGAGTGAGCCTCGTGCCGGAGGCGAGGAGAGCGCGGGCGGCGCAAGCGATGGGGGGAGCGACGTTGCCCCGCCCGGCATCAGCGGCCCGGAAGGGGGCGAGGTCTTCGCCCGCGCCCTCGGTCTGGGAGCGAGCCAGGTGGTGGTCTCGATCTCCGACCTGCGGCCGCGGATCGAGCGCTGGGTCGAGCGCGCCGGCGCGCCCGCCGCGCCGGCCAGGGCCGAGGACGGCACGGCAGGTCCGGCTCGGCCCGCTCATCCGCGCCCCGGACTGGCCACGGCCTACCTGGCACCGCGCAGCGAGCTCGAGCGGGCCATCGCCGGCGCCTGCCAGGAGCTGCTCGGCATCGAGCACGTGGGAGTCCACGACAACTTCTTCGAGCTGGGAGGCGATTCGCTTCTCGCTACCCAGCTCATCGCCCGCCTCCGCGAGGCCCTGCCGTCGGCGCCGCCGCTGCGCGCCGTCTTCGCCTCGCCCACCGTCGGCGGACTGGCCGAGGCCGTGGCCGCCGCGCCTGCCGCGACCGGCCCGGCGGCGGCCATCGTGCCGGTGGACCGGCGGGAAGAGCTGCCCCTCTCCTACGCTCAACGCCGCCTCTACTTCCTGCAGCAGATGGCGCCGGAAAGCACCGATTTCAACCTCCATGCCGCGCTGCGCCTGCACGGCGCTCTCGACGCCGCCGCCCTGGCCCGCGGGTTCGCCGAGGTGACGCGCCGTCACGAGGTCCTGCGCACGGCATTCGTCGATCGCGACGGCAGCGCGGTGCAGCGGATCGCGCCGCGGCCGGGCCTCGCCCTGCCGGACGTGGACTTGACCGCCCTCGACGCCGAGGCGCGCGAGGCCGAGACACGCCGGCTGTCCGCCGCGCAGGCCCGCCGCCCCTTCGACCTGGCTCGGCCGCCGCTGCTGCGCGCGCCGCTGCTGCGCACCGGCGCGCGCGAGCACGTGCTGCTTCTCACCATCCACCACATCGTCTGGGACGCCTGGTCGTTCGGCATTTTCATCCGCGAGATCGGCGAGCTGTACGCCGCCTTCAGCGCCGGCAGGCCTTCGCCGCTGGCCGCTCTGCCGGTGCAATACGCCGACTACGCGCACTGGCAGCGCCGCTGGCTGGCCGGCGAGGTCGAGGAGGCGCTCAGCGACTTCTGGCGCCGCAGCCTGGCCGGCAGCGCCGGCGAGATCGCGCTGCCGCGCGCGCCGCGCCCGGCGCCGGACGGCGCCAGGGGCGGGCGCCGGCTGCCGGCCGCCCTGCCCGCGGCCCTGGCGCAGGAGCTCGGGCGGCTGTGCCGCCAGGAGGAAGTCACCCTCTTCATGGTCCTGCTCGCCGCCTTCGCCATCGCCCTGCGCCACTATTGCGGCCAGGACGACCTGGTGATCGGCACCGACATCGCCAACCGCACCCGCGCCGAGAGCGAGGGGCTGATCGGCTTCTTCGTCAACCAGCTCGCCCTGCGCGTCGACCTGACCGGTCAGCCCACCTTCCGCGGGCTGCTGCGCCACGTCCGCGAAGTGACGCTGGCGGCCTATGAGCACCAGGAGCTGCCTTTCGACCGCGTGGTGGCGGCGGTGAATCCGCAGCGTCACCTTGCCAGGCAGCCGCTGTTCCAGGTCAAGCTGGTGCTGCAAAACGCCGCCATCGGGCCGGCGCGGCTGGGCGGTCTGGAGATCGAGTTCCTCGCCGATCCGAGCGAGCGGTCCCAGCTCGACCTGATCGTGAACCTGAGCGAGAGCGCCGAGGGGATCACCGGCACCGTAGAGTCGAGCGCCGGTCTCGACGCCGCGATCGGGACCGGCATCTGCGCGCACCTCGAGACGGTGCTGTGGGCTGCGGCGCGGACGCCCGACTGCCCCTTGGGCGAGCTGGCCGAGCTGCTGGTCGAGGCGGACAGGGCCCGCCTGCGCGACACCGCGACACGCCAGTTGCAGCAGATCAAGAGCCGGCCGCCGCGCGCCGGCGGCCGCCAGGAAGCGGCGGTGGCGGGGCGCGGCGCGGCGCAGGGAGCCGAGAGATGAGCATTCCGATGGGGAGCACCGAGACATGTTGAAGGAGCCGGCCGCCGCCGCGAGCTTCGCCCTGTCCTGGCAGCAGCGGCGCCTGTGGACTTCGCCGGCCAGTGCCGGCGGCTCCCGCCCGGTGCGGTTGACCGCCCTGCTGGCTGGTCCCTTGCGCCGCGAGCGGCTGCGGCAGGCGGTCGAGCAAGTGGTCGAGCGCTACGAGATCCTGCGCACCACCTTCCGCAGCTTGCCCGGCATGAAGCTGCCCGTGCAAGCGGTGGACGGCGGCGGCGCAGTCGTCCTCCACGAGCACGACTTGACGGGCCGCGGCCAGGCTGCCCAGGAGCTCGCCGCGACGGTGGGCGGCGAGGCCGCCTTCGATCTCGAGGCCGGTCCGCCGCTGCGCGTCGACCTGGTCGCGCTCGCCTCCGCGCGGTACCTGCTGGTGCTGCGCCTGCCCGTGCTGTGCGCCGACGAGCCGACCCTGCTGCTGCTGCTGGGCGAGATCGCGGCAGCCTACGCCGGCGACGGCCCGGGCGCCGAGCCGCCGCTGCAATACGTCGATCTCGCGCAGTGGCACGAGGACCTGCTCGCCGCCGAGAGCGCCGGCGCCGGGCGCGCCTACTGGCGCAAGCAAGACCTGCCGCCGGCTTGGGACCTGCCTGCCGTCCTCGGCGGCGGCCAGCCTCCCGCGTCCGCCGGCCCGGCCCCGGGCGAGGCGGGCGAGGCCGCTCCGCGCTCCTGCCGCGCCACCCTGCCGGCCGAGGTCGTGGCGCGCGCCGGCGCCGTGGCGCGCGATTGCGGCGTGCCCCTGTCCACGGCGCTCCTGGCCTGCTGGCAGGTGCTGCTCTGGCTGCTTGCCGGGGACGCGTCGGCGCCGGGCTGCGTGGGAGTGGGCTTCGACGGCCGCAGCTTCCCGGGCCTCGAGCGCGCCGTCGGGCCGCTGGCGAGATATCTGCCGGTCGGCTGCGCGCCGGGCGCCGGCGAGCGTTTCGGGGATCTGCTGGCGCGCCTGGAGAAGCTCCTGCGTGACCATGCGGAGTGGCAGGAGTACTTCTGGTGGGACGGCGGCGGGCAGCCGCCTGCCGGGCGCCCGAGTGCGTACCCCGCGCTCTTCGACTACGCCGCGGAGATGGAGAGCTACCGGGCCGGCGACCTCGTGCTCTCGCCGCTCGAGCGCGACGCCTGCGCCGAGCCTTTCTGCCTGCGCCTGCGCGGCGTCGAGCAAGGTGGTGGGCTGGCCGTGGAGCTCTCCTACGACCCGCGGCTCATCGTGCGCCACGCCGCGGAGCGTCTGCTGGCGCAGCTCACCGCGCTGCTGTCCGGCCTCACCGCCGACTTGCCGGTCGCCACCGCGCCCATCCTGCCTGCGGCCGAGCGCCACAGGCTGCTCGTCGAGTACAACGACACCGCCGCCGAGCTGGCGGCGCCGACCTGCCTCCACCGGCCGTTCGAGGACCAGGCGGCGCGCGCGCCGGAGCGCTGGGCGGTGATCGCGGAGGGAGAGCGGCTGACCTACGGCGAGCTCGACCGCTGGGCCGGCCGGCTGGCCGCCCGCCTGCGCAGCCTGGGAGTCGGGCCGGGCACCCGGGTCGGCGTCTGCTTGGAGCCCTGCGCCGGCATGGTCGCCGGGCTGCTGGCGGTTCTCAAGGCCGGCGGCTGCTATGTGCCGCTCGATCCGGCGCAGCCCGCCGAGCGCCTGGCCTGGATGATCGACGACGTGGCGGCGCCGCTGCTGCTGCGCGGCGATGCCGGAGTCGAGATGCCTCCCGGGCACCGCGTGCGGCAGCTCGCGCTGGGCGGTCCGCCGGCCGCCGAGAAGGCCCCGCCGGAGGTCGCGCCGCGGCAGCCGGCGGGAGACGCGCCGGCCGCGCCGGCGGCGACACCGGACGACCTGGCTTACGTGCTCTACACCTCGGGCTCGTCGGGGCGGCCCAAGGGCGTAATGGTCGCCCACCGGGCGATCTGCAACCGTCTCCTGTGGATGCAGAGCGCCTTCCCCTTGAGCGCCGCCGACCGGGTGTTGCAGAGAACCCCTTTCAGCTTCGACGCCTCGATCTGGGAGATCTTCCTGCCGCTATGGTGCGGCGCGACCGTGATCGTCGCGGCCCCCGGCGGGCACCGTGACACCGCCTACCTGGCGCAGGCGGCCGCCGAGCACGAGGTGACCATCCTGCAGCTCGTCCCCTCGCTGCTCCAGGTCTGGATCGAAGAGCCCGCCGTCGAGCGCTGCCGCAGCCTGCGCCGCGTCTTCGCCGGCGGCGAGACTCTGGCGCGCGGCAGCGTCGAGCGGTTCTTCGCCCGCCACGGTGCCGCGCTGCACAACCTCTACGGCCCGACGGAAGCGGCGATCGACACCACCTGCTGGACCTGCAGGCGCGACGAAGGGCCGGGCGCCGTGCCCATCGGGCGGCCGATCGCCAACGCCAGGGTCTACATCCTGAGCGCCGCCGGGCAGCCGGTGCCGGCCGGAGTGCCCGGCGAGCTGCACATCGCCGGCCGCGGACTCGCCCGCGGCTACCTGGGCCGCCCCGACCTGACGGCGCGCTCTTTCGTGCCGGACCCCTTCGCCGGCCGGCCGGGGGAACGCCTCTACCGCTCCGGCGATCTGGCGCGCCACCGCGGCGACGGAACGCTCGAGATCTTGGGGCGCATCGATGAGCAGGTCAAGGTACGCGGCTTCCGCATCGAGCTGGGAGAGATCGAGGCCACTCTCGCGCGGCATCCCGGCGTGCAACAGGCGGTCGTCAGCGTGCGCGAGGACGCTCCTGGCGACCGGCGCCTGGTCGCCTACCTGGTAGGCCGTCCTCTGGCCGTCCCCGAGGAGGCGGAGCTGCGCTCCTTTCTCGAGCAACGCCTCCCCGCCTACATGATCCCGGCGGCCTGGGTGTCTCTCGACAGCCTGCCGCGGCTGCCCAACGGCAAGATCTCGCGGGCCGCGCTTCCCGCTCCCGCCGCTCGGCGGCCCGCCGCCGCCCGGCCGCGCGTCGCGCCGCGCACCCCGGCCGAGGAGCGGCTGGCCGCCATCTGGGCCGAGGTCCTCGGCCTCGACGCGGTTGGCGTGGACGACAACTTCTTCGCGCTGGGCGGCGACTCGATCCTCTGCCTGCAAGTCGTCTCCCGCGCCGGCAAGGCGGGGATCCGTTTCACCTCGCGCCAGCTCTTCGAGCACCAGACCATCGCCGCGCTGATGGCGGCGGCGGCGACCGCCGAGCCGTCCCAGGCGGCGCGGCGGCCTTCCGGCGGCGCCGTGCCGCTGATCCCCATCCAGCAGCTTTTCTTCGCGCACCAGCCGGCCGATCCCCACCATTTCAACCAGGCCGTGCTGCTCACGCTCCTGCAACCGCCGGCCGTGGCGCACCGCCAGGCGTTGCTCGAGCAGGTGGTGGCGAACCACGACGCTCTGCGCCTGCGCTTCGTGCGCACCACCCCGGCGCCCGGAGCGGCCGCGGCAGCCGCCGCGGAGCCCGGCTGGCGGCAGGTGCTGTCGCCTCCGGAGGCCGTTCCGGGCGCCCTGGCGAGCAGCCTGGATCTTACGGCGCTGCCCCGCGAGCGGCAGACGGAATGCCTCGCCGCCGCCGCCGCGCGGGCGCACGCCGGCTTCGACCTCGAACGCGGGCCGCTGCTGCGTGCAGTCTTCCTGACTCTCGGCGGCGGCGGGTGCGACCGCCTGCTGCTGGTCGCCCACCACCTGGTGGTCGACGGAGTGTCCTGGCGGGTGTTGCTGGAGGACCTCAAGACCGGCTGCGAGCAGCTTCAGCGCGGCACGGCAATCTCCCTACCCGCCGCAACCACCTCCTTCCAAGAATGGGCCGAGCGGACGGCGGAGGTGGCGCGGTCTGGCGCGCTGGCCGGCGAGCTGGACGACTGGCTCGATCCTCGCCGCCGCCTGGTGACGCCGCTGCCGGTGGACGACCCGCCGGGACGGAGCGCCAATACGGTGGCCTCGGCCGAGAGCTTCGAGGTCACCTTGGGCGAAGCGGAAACCTGCGACCTGTTGCAGCAGGTGCCCGAGACCTACCGCATTCAGGCCGGCGAGCTGCTCGTCGCGGCGCTCGCCCAGGCGCTCGTGCCCCTGGCCGACCGGCGGGTGGTGTTGCTGGACCTCGAAGGGCACGGCCGCGAGGAGGCCCTCGTGCCGGGCGTGGACCTGTCGCGCACGGTCGGCTGGTTTACCACGGTCCTGCCGCTGCTCCTCGACCTGCGCGACGTCTCCGGCCCGCGCGAGCTCCTGGCCACGGTCAAGCAGCAGCTTCGCGCGCTGCCCCACCACGGTATCGGCTACGGCCTGCTGCGCTTCGCCGGCGGCGATGCGGCGGCGGCGCAGGCGCTGGGGGCGCTCCCCCAGGCCGAAGTCAGCTTCAACTATCTCGGGCGTCTCGACCAGGTCCTTGCCGGCCCGTCGCCGTTCGCTCCGGCCGAGGAATCGGCGGGTCCGGCGCAGAGCCCGCGGCAGGCCAGGCGCCACCTGCTCGACGTCAACGCCTTCGTCGCCGCCGGCCGGCTCACGGTCAGCTGGGGCTTCAGCCGCAACGTCCACCGGCGCGCCACGGTCGAGAGGCTGGCGGAGAGCTTCGCGGCGGCGCTGCGCAGGCTCATCCGTTACTGCCTGAGCGCCGCCGAGGCCGGATTCACCCCGGTGGACTTTCCGCTCGCCCGCCTCGATCAGCGCGCCCTGGACCGGCTGGCAGGCGGCGACCGTGCCGTCGTGGACATCTATCCGCTCTCGCCGCTGCAGCGCGGCTTGCTCTTCCACAGCCAGCGTCACCGCGGCTCCGGCGACTATTTCCAGCAGGTGAGCTGCATCCTGGCGGGCAAGCTGGATGGGGCGAGCTTCCTGCGCGCCTGGCAGATGGTGGTCGCCCGCCACCCGATCCTGCGCACCGCCTTCGTCTGGGAGGACCTCGCGGAGCCCTTGCAGGTGGTGCGCGAAGGGATCGAGCTGCCCTGGGAGGATGGCGACTGGCGCGAGCTGTCCCCCGGCGAGCAGGAGGAGCGCCTGGACCGCTACCTACGGGAAGACCGCAGGCGGGGGTTCGAGGTCGCGCAGGCGCCGCTGATGCGAGTGGCGCTGCTACGCCTTGCCGGCGACCGCCATGCGCTGGTGTGGAGCAGCCATCACCTCGTCCTCGACGGCTGGTCGGCGCCGGTGCTCGTGCGCGAGGTCGTCACCCTCTACCACGCCCTGGCGGCCGGCCGCGACGCCGTGCTCCCCTTGCCCCCGCCCTATCGCGCCTATGTCGAATGGCTGCTGCGCCAGGACCTCGGGGCCGCGCAGAGCTACTGGCGCCGCGCCCTCGCCGGATTCACGCGGCCGACGCCGCTCGCTCGCAGGCCCGCGGCGGCGGGGGCGGCAGGCGGCCGCGGCGAGCTCACCTTCGTCATCCCCGCGGCCGAGACCAGCCGCTTGCAAGCGCTGGCCGTGCGCCAGCGCGTGACCCTGCACACCCTGGCGCAGGGCGCCTGGGCGCTGCTTCTCGGCCACCTGAGCGGCAGGCGCGACGTGCTGTTCGGAGCGGTCGTCGCCGGCCGGCCCGAGACTCTCGCCGGCAGCGGCGGCATGGTCGGCGCCTTCATCAATACCCTGCCCGTGCGGGTGCGGATCGACGAGCAGAGCGCGCTGGTCCCCTGGCTGGAAAAGCTGCAGGCCGAGCAGGCCGAGGCGCGCCAGTTCGAGTACAGCCCGCTGGTCGAGGTGCAGGGGTGGAGCGAGGTGCCGCGCGGCCTGCCGCTGTTCGAGTCCACGTTCTCCTTCAACAACTTCCCGGTAGGCGAGGCGTTCGGCGGCGAAGGTCCGGGCTTCGCAGTGGCCGGGGTGCGCTGGCTCGAGCAGACCAGCTATCCGCTCGACCTGACCATCGGGGTCGGCGCCGAGCTTGCCGTGCGAGTGATGTACAGCAAGGAGCGCTTCACGCCCGCCGCCAGCGCCAGCCTGGCGCGGCAGTTCACCGCGCTCCTGGCCACCGCCGCGGCGCGGCCGGAGGTCAGGATCGCGGACCTCCTGTCCGAGCTCGCCAGCAGCGAAAGAGAGGAACAATCGATGCCACAGAAGAGCCCGGAAAAGTCTTCCTTCAGCCGCTTCAAGTCGGTCCAACCGCAAGTGATGAGCGTCGCCGAGCGGCTCGTCGACCGCGGGCCGCTGCGCCCGGGCGAGGCCTTGCCGCTGGTGGTGCAGCCGGCCGCCGACGACCTCGACGTCGCGGAGTGGTCGCTCGGTCACCGCGACGACATAGCCGCCGACCTGGCGCGCCATGGGGCGATCCTCTTCCGCGGTTTCCAGCTCGGCTCGGCCGAGGCCTTCGAGCGCTTCGCGCGCGCCGTGTGCGGCGAGCTGTTCGAGGACAACGGCGAGCACCCGCGCGAAACGGTGAGCGGCAGCGTCTACACGCCGGTCTTCTATCCCCCCGAGCAGCGTCTGCTGTGGCACAACGAGAACTCCTTCGACTACCGCTGGCCGATGAAGATCCTGTTCGGCTGCGTGCGGCCTGCCGACTGGGGAGGCGAGACGCCGATCGTCGACAGCCGGCAGGTCTTCGCGCGCCTCGCACCCGCGGTGCGCGAGCGCTTCGTCGAGCGCGGCGTGATGTACATGCGCAACTATGGCGGCGGCCCCGGGCTCGATTGGCAGACCGTGTTCCACACCCACGAGCGGGCGCAGGTGGAAGCCTTCTGCCGCGACAACCACATGACCTGCGAGTGGCGGGACGGCGACCGCCTGCGCACCCGCGCCGTCCGGCCTGCCGTGGTGCGCCATCCCGGGACCGGCGAGATGAGCTGGTTCAACCAGGCGCAGCACTGGCACGTCTCCTGTCTCGACGCCGCGACGCGCGAATCGATGGCGGCGATCTTCCGCCCCGAGGACATGCCGCGCGGCTGCTGCTATGGCGACGGCACACCGATCGCGGACGAGGAGATTGCGGCGATCCTCGCGGTCTATGCCGAGCTGGAGGTCAGCTTCGCCTGGCGCCAGGGTGACGTGCTCCTGGTCGACAACGTCCTGGCGGCGCACGGGCGCAACCCATTCGGCGGTGAGCGCAAACTGCTCGTCGCCCTGGGCGAGCTGACCACCTTCGCGGCGGTGGCCTAGGAGAGGAGCGCGCCCGGGCATGGAGGATCGGATGACGGATCGCCTCGAAGGCTACCGGCTGTCGCAGCAGCAGCTGCTGCTGTGGGCGCTGCACCGGCAGGGCCAGGCGGCGCGGGCGTGGAGCCTGCTGCGCCTCGACGGGCCGCTCGACCCCGAGCGGCTGCGCGCGGCGCTCGAGCGCCAGGTGGCGCGGCATGAGATCCTGCGCACCGCCTTCCGCAGGCCGCTGGGGATCAAGACCCCGCTGCAGACCATTGCCGCGGCCGGCACGGTGCGCTGGCAGGCGATCGATCTGTCCGCCGCGGACGATGCGGCGGCGGAGGCGCGGCGGCAGGTGGCAGAGAGGCTGGAGCAACCTTACGACCCTGCCGCCGGCACGCCGCTCTCGGCCACCTTGCTGGCGCTCGACGGCCGCAGCCACCTGCTGCTGCTGGTCCTGCCGGCGCTGGCCGCCGACAGCCAGAGCCTGACCAACCTGTTCGACGCGATCGCCGACTCCTACGCCGCAGCCGGGCTCGCGGCGCCCGAGGCCGCCACCGGCGCCGGCGCCGGACCTGGACCCGGTGGGTCCGAGCAGGTGCAGTACCTGCAGTTCTCGGAATGGCAGCACCAGGTCGCCGCCGAGCGGCAGGAGGTCGGCGAGCGTCGGTGGGAGCCGACCCTGCCGGCCGGCCGCCTCGCTCTCGCCGGCTGCGGCGGCAGCGAGGGCACGAACGGCGGCAGCGCCGGCGCGGGCGGGGAAGCGGGGGGCGGCGCGGCCGAGACCGGGGAAGTCTGGCGGCGCGCCACCGCGGTGGTAGAGATCGGGCCGGAGGTGGCCGGCCTCGCGGCGGCGGCCGCGCTGGGCCGGGGCGTCTCGCCGCGCTCGTTCTACCTGGCTTGCTGGCAGCTCGTGCTCGCCCGCCTCGCCGGGACGGAGCGCGTGGTGGTGAGCGCGGTCCTCCCGGGACGTCCCGATGCAGAGCTCGACGGCGTCCTGGGGCCTTTCGCCAAGCCGGTGCCGATTGCCGGCGACCTCGCCGAAGACCTGGCCTTCGACGAGCTGCTCGCCGGCACGGAGCGCGCGCTCGGCGAGGCCGAGGAGGAGATCGTTTCCTGGCCGCCGCCGCCCGCGGACCCGAACGGCGACCGCTTCGGCTTCGCCTGGGAAGCCTGGCCCGAGCAACGGCGGGCCGGCGGCGTGGTCTTCGCGCCGGTCGAGCAGCGCGCCGAGACCCTGCGCTTCACCCTCGAGCTGCAGGTGGCCCCGAGCGCCCGCGGCCTCGCGGCGCGGCTGCACTACGCGGCGGAAAGGTTCGCGCCCGCGGCCGTCGACTGCCTGGCCGAGAGGCTGCGCCTGCTGTGCCAGCGGCTGGCCGCGGATCCGGCAGCGCGGTTGTGGTCGCTCGATGCGCTCACCGCCGCCGAGCGCCGCCAGCTGCTTGCCTTCAACTCGACCGCCGCGGCCTATCGCCACGATCGCTGCCTCCACGAGCTGCTGCGCGAGCAGGCCGAGCGCACGCCGCGGTCGGTGGCCGTGCGCTGGCGCGGTGGCGAGTGCACCTACGGCGAGCTCGACCGCCGAGCCGAGCGGCTAGCCGCCCGCCTGCGGGCCCGGGCCGCAGGCCCCGAGGTGCTGGTCGGCGTCTGCCTCGAGCGTTCCCTCGAGATGGTGCTGGCGGTGCTGGCCATCCTCAAGGCCGGAGCAGCCTTCGTGCCCCTCGACCCGAGCTACCCCGGCGAGCGCCTGGCGAGGATCGTCGAGCAGTCCCGGCCGCGGCTGGTGCTGAGCAGCGAGAGCCTGCGCGCGCGCTTGCCGGAGCTGGGCGAGCGCGTCCTCTGCCTGGATGGCGAGACGGCGGGCGCGGCTGACGGCACCGACGAGGTGCGGCAGCTCGACCGCACCCGCCGGGTCCCCGCCCGCCGCTCCGGCCCGGTGAGCCCGCACAACCTGGCCTATGCCATCTTCACCTCGGGCTCGACCGGGCGCCCGAAAGGGACGATGATCCCCCACCAGGGGCTGGTCAACTACCTGAGCTGGGCGGCGGCATACTACGCCGTGGCGCCCGGGGCGGCGTGCCCCCTGCACTCGCCGCTCGGCTTCGACCTCACCTTGACCAGCCTGTTCTGCCCGTTGCTGGCGGGTGGCTGCATCCAGCTGGTGCCCGAGGAGCAGACCCTGGAAGGCCTGGCCAACGCCATCCGCGGCGGCGGGCTGGACCTGATCAAGCTCACGCCGGCGCATCTCGAGGTCCTCCACGAGCTGCTCGAAGGCGGCGAGCTGGCCGGCGCGGCGGGCACCCTGGTGATCGGCGGCGAGGCCTTGCGCGCGGGGGCGGTCGCCCCCTGGCGCGACCACGCGCCGCGCACCCGCCTGGTCAACGAGTACGGCCCCACCGAGACCGTGGTGGGCTGCTGTATCTACGAGGTCGGCCCCGCCTCTCCCGGCGCCGGAGTCCTGCCGATCGGGCGCCCGATCGCCAACTGCCGGCTCTTCCTCCTCGACGGCGGGCTGCGGTCCGTCCCCGGCGGAGTGACCGGAGAGATCTTCATCGGCGGTGACTGCCTCGCCCGCGGCTACCTCGGGCGTCCCGACCTGACCGCCGAGGCCTTCGTGCCAAGCCCTTGCGGCGAGGCGCCGGGAGAGCGCCTCTATCGCACCGGCGACCTCGGGCGCTTCCTGCCGGACGGCAATCTCGAGTTCCTCGGCCGCCGCGATCACCAGGTCAAGGTGCGCGGCCTGCGTGTCGAGCTGGGGGAGATCGAGGCGGTGCTCTGTGAGCACCCGGGGGTGCGCGAGGCGGCGGTCGTCGCCCGCGACGAGGGGGCCGGCGGCCAGCGCCTGGTGGCGTACGTGACCGCGGCCGGCGCGCAAGGGCTCGACGGCGACGATCTGCGCCGCTTCCTGCTGCGCAGGCTGCCCGAGGCGATGGTGCCGAGCGTGTTCGTGCCGCTCGCGGCCCTGCCGCTGACCCGCCATGGCAAGGTGGACCGGCAGGCGCTGCCCGCTCCCGGCCAGGACGCGGCCGGCGGCTCTGCCGCGTACGCGGCCCCGCGCACGCAGGTCGAGCAGATGCTGGCCGAGGTCTGGGCCCAGGTGTTGGGAGCCAGGCGCATCGGGCGGGAGGACAGCTTCTTCCAGCTCGGCGGCCATTCGCTGCTGGCCATGCAGGCGATCTCGCGCATCCGCGGCGTGTTTCGAGTCGAGCTGGCGGTCGACAGCTTCTTCGACCAGCCCACGCTCGGCGCCCTGGCGCGCCAGATCGAGGCCGTCCTGCGCGGCGGCCAGGCGGGGGACGCCGCGCCGCCGATCGTGGCGCTGCCGCGGCGGGGCGATCTGCCCCTGGGGTTTTCCCAGGAGCGCTTGTGGCTGCTCGACCAGCTGCAACCGGGCAACCCCGCTTACAACGTGCCGTCAGCGCTGCTGCTGGCTGGCAGGCTCGACGCGCCGGCCCTGGCGCGGGCCCTCACCGAGGTGATGCGCCGCCACGAAGTGCTGCGCACGGTCTTCGCGCGGGCGCAGGACCGGCCGGTCCAGGTGGTCCAAGCCGCCGGAGCCGTGGCGCTGCCGCAGGTCGACCTCGCCGCCCTGGGTGGCGGGCGGGCGGACCGCGAGGCGGAGCGGATCACGGCGGCGCAGGCACGGCGCCCGTTCGTCCTTGCCCGCGGCCCGCTGCTGCGCACCGCCCTGTTGCGGCTCGCCCCGGAGCTGCATCTGCTGGCGGCCACCATGCACCACATCGTCTCGGACGGCTGGTCGATGGACATCTGGGCCGGCGAGGTGACCGCGCTCTACAACGCCTTCGCCGCCGGCCGGCCCTCGCCGCTGCCGCCGCTGCCGGTGCAGTACGCGGACTTTGCCTGCTGGCAGCGCGGCTGGCTGGCCGGCGACACGCTCGACAGGCAGCTCATCTTCTGGCGCCAGTACCTGCACGACAGCCCCGCATCGCTGGCGCTGCCGACCGACCGCCCCCGGCCGGCGGTGCAGAGCTTCCGCGGCGCCAGCCGCACGCTGCTCCTCGCTCCGCCGGTCAGCCAGGGAGTGCGGGCGCTCGCGCTGAGCGAAAAGGCGACGCTGTTCATGACCCTGGCCGCGATCTTCAAGCTGCTGCTCTGGCGCTACAGCGGGCAGGACGACGTCTGCGTCGGCACGCCGATCGCGGGCCGCAACCGGGCCGAGGTCGAGCCGCTGATCGGCTTCTTCACCAACACCCTGGTGCTGCGCACCGACCTTGCCGGCGATCCCTCGGCGAGCACGCTGGTCGAGCGGCTACGCCGCTCGACCCTGGCGGCGCTCGCACACCAGGACGTGCCCTTCGAGAAGCTGGTCGAGGAGCTGCAGCCGCAGCGCGACCGCAGCCGCCCGCCGCTGTTCCAGGCCGTCTTCGTGCTGCAGGAAAACCCCTTCCTGCACGGCCGGGTGGGCGGCGCCGCGGACTTGCACGGACTCGAGGCGACGGCCCTGCCGGTCGACACCGGCACTGCCAAGGTCGACCTTCACCTGGACATGCGGATGCGCGGCGAGGTTCTCGGCGCGACGCTGCAGTACAGCACCGATCTGTTCGATCCCGCAACCGCCGACCGGCTGCTGCACCACTTCCACAACCTGGCCGCGGCGGCCATCGCCAGGCCCGAGCGCCCGGGCTCGACGCTGCAAATGCTGGCCGAAGAAGAGCGCCACCAGCTACTGGTGGAGTGGGGCCCGGGCCGCCCGGCCGCTGCCCGCCTCCCCAGCTTCCACCGCATGTTCGAGGCCTGGGCGGCCGCCGGTCCCGACCGCGTCGCGGTCGGGAGCTCGGGAGAAAGCCTGACCTATGGCGCTCTCAACGGGCGGGCCAACCGACTGGCCCGTCACCTCGGCGAGCTCGGCGTGGGCCCGGAGGTGGTGGTCGGCATCTGCGTCGACCGCTCGCTCGACCTGGTGATCGGACTGCTCGCCATCCTCAAGGCGGGCGGCGCCTTCCTGCCTCTCGATCCCTCCTACCCCGCGGCGCGCCTGGCGTCGATGGTCGAAGACGCGCAGCTGCCGGTGCTGGTGGCCGAGGAGCGCCTGCTCGATCAGCTGCCGAGCCACTGGGCGGTGACCGTCCGCCCGGACGCCGGCGAGCGCCTGGGGCGGCACGGCGAGGCGAACGTCGCGCTCGAGCCGCCGGCGCAGGGCCCGGCCTACGTCATCTACACCTCGGGCTCGACCGGCCGTCCCAAGGGCGTTGTGGTGCAGCATCAGGGGCTTGCCAACCTCGCGGCGGCGATGGGCGAGGCGCTCGACGTCCGGCCCGGCGACCGGGTCCTCCAGTTCGCCGCGCTGAGCTTCGACGCCGCGGTCTCCGAGATCGTCCAGGCGCTCGCCACCGGCGCCACCCTGTGCGTGGCCTCGCGCGACACCTTGCTGCCCGGCAAGGAGCTGATCGAGCTGCTGGCGTCCCGGCAGATCACGCTGCTCACCCTGCCGCCTTCGGTGCTCGCGGCCCTGCCCCGCGCCGGGCTCCCCGCCCTGGCGACCCTCATCGTGGCCGGGGAGGCCTGTCCGGCGGACCTGGCGGCCGCCTGGGCCGCGGGCCGGAGGCTGTTCAACAACTACGGGCCGACCGAGATCACCGTCTGCGCCACCATGGCCGCCGGCGTGGCGGCCGGCATGGCAGCCGGCGCGCGGCCGCCCATCGGCCGTGCCCTTTCCGGGCTCGTGGTCTACCTGCTCGACCGCCGGCTCGAGCCGGTGCCGATCGGAGTTGCCGGCGAGATCTACGTCGGCGGCCACGGCGTGGCGCGCGGTTACCTCAACCGCCCCGAGCTGACCGCCGAGCGCTTCGTGCCCGATCCTTTCGGTGGCGCGTCCGGCGCACGGCTCTACCGGACCGGCGACCTGGCGCGGTTCCTCCCGAACGGCAACCTCGACTTCCTGGGCCGCACCGACCAGCAGGTCAAGGTGCGCGGTTTCCGCATCGAGCCCGGCGAGGTCGAGGCCGCCCTGGCCCGGCATCCGGCGGTGCAACAGGCAGTGGTGGTGGCGCAGCCGGCGGCCGGCGGCGAGCCGGGACTGGTCGCCTACCTGGTGGCCGGCCGCCAGGGCGCTCCCGCCGACGGCGAGCTTCGCCGGCTGCTGGCGGACTCGCTTCCCGACTTCATGGTGCCCTCCGCTTTCGTCTTCCTCGACGAGCTGCCGCGCACTCCCGCCGGCAAGGTCGACCGCGCGGCCCTGCCGGCAATGGCCGACCGGCGCGCGGCGCCGCCCCCGGCGGCAGGCGGGGCCGGCAACCCGCTCGCAGAGATGCTGGCCGGGCTCTGGGCCGACGTATTGGGAGCGGAACGGATCGGCCCCGGGGAAAACTTCTTCGACCTGGGCGGCCACTCGCTGGCGGCCACGCGGGTGGTGTCGCGCGCCGGCGACCTGCTCGGCTTGGACGTATCGTTGTCGGCACTCTTCGCGCACCCCACGCCGGCAGGCCTCGCCGCCGCCATCGACGGCCAGCTCGCAGCCGGCGCGCTCGGCCGGCTGCCGCCCGTCGAGCGGGCGGCGAGAGGCGGTGACCTGCCGCTGTCCTTTGCCCAGGAGAGCCTGTGGCGGGACGAAGCGGGGCAGCCCGGCAGCGGCCTGCGCAACGTGGCCGCGGCGCTGCGGCTGCGCGGACCGCTCGACGTGGCTGCCCTGGCGCGCAGCCTGCGCGAGATCTGGCGGCGGCACGAGGTTCTGCGTAGCTTCTTCCCGGCGATTGACGGCCGGCCCGTGGCGCGGATCGCCAGGGCGCTGCCGCCGCTGCCAGTGGTGGACCTCCGAGGGGCGGGAGAACAGGCCCGGGCCGAGAGGGAGCGCCTGCAGGCACGGGAGGCGCACCGCCCCTTCGCGCTGGCGCGCGGGCCGCTGACGCGGCTGCTGCTGCTGCGCGGCTCCGGCGAGGACCTGCTGCTGCTCGTCTGCCACCACCTGGTGGTCGACCTCCACTCGGCCGAGATCTTCCAGCGCGAACTGGCGGCGCTCTACGCGTCGTTCTCCCGCCGGCGGCCGTCGCCGCTGGCCGAGCTCGCCGTCCAGTACGCCGACTACGCCCACTGGCAGCGGCGGTGGCTGCGCGGCGAAGCCCTGGCGGCCGAGCTCTCCTATTGGCGGCAGCAGCTCGCCGGCGCCGTCCCCGTCGAGCTGCCGAGCGACGGTGAGCGGCCGGTGCGGCGCTGGGAGCCGGCCGCGAGCCGGCTGCTGCTGCTCGACGCCGGCCTCACGGCCGCCTGCCGCCGGCTGGGCCGGGGCGAGGGCGCCACGCTCTTCATGGTGCTGCTCGCCGCTTTCCAGGCGCTTCTCTACGGCTACTCGGGGCAGCGCGACCTGGTCGTGCGCTCGCCGGTCGCCGACCGCCGCCGCCCGGAGATCGAGCCCTTGATCGGCCTTTTCCCCAACTCGCTGCTGCTGCGTGGCGACCTCTCCGGCGATCCTTCCAGCGCCCAGATGGTGGGCAGGGTACGCGCCACCGTGCTGGCCGCCTACGCCCATCAGAGCCTGCCCTTCGACGTCGTCGCCGAGCGCCTGCTGCCGGAGCTCGGGCTGCCGGCGGAGCTCCTGTCGCGGGTCACCTTCAACTACTACGGCGGCGCCGGCGCGGCGCTCGCTCCCGGCGAGATGGAGGCCGAGCCCGTGGCGCTCGGGCCCGAGGTCACCGACTCCGATCTGGTGCTCGTCGTGCAGCAGGACGGCGGCGGGCTCGCCGTGCGTTGGGTGTATCGCCCGCGGCTCTTCCGCGCCTCAACCATCGGCGAGATGGCGGAGCGCTTCGCCTCCCTGCTCACGCGCATGGCCGCGCGGCCCGAGCTGCGCCTGTCGCAGCTCGCGGCGGCTGGCGGCCGCGGCGCTCTGGCCGCCGAGGGTGCGCCCGTGGCGGCCGCCGCCGGCGGCGGGAGCGAGCGCGAGAGGGGCCCGGAGGCGGCCTGGAGATGACGGTGGTGTGCGGCCGGTCGCGCGGGGTTCGATATCTTCTCAGTTGCGGTTGCATGCTCTCGACTACTGGTGTAGTCTGCGGCGCGTGTGCCTCGCTCCGCCGCCCCGCGCCGGCTCTGCGGACCAGCCGCGCCTGCGGCAACGAAAGCTTTGGCCCGACGCTTGATGCGGTTGCCCGCGAACCCCGCGGACCGGCCTCCCGGGGCGCCGGAGCTTCCGTTGACTCCCTGAACCCCAGGCGAACGAGAAGATAGGAGTGCTCGCCATGCAGATCCTGCTCCAAGACCTGCGCTTCGCATTTCGCACCTTGCTCAAGAACTCGCTGGTGAGCGGCGTGTCCATCGTCACTCTCGCTCTCGGCATCGGCGCCACCACGGCGATCTTCAGCGTGGTCAATGCCGTGCTCCTGCGCCCTCTCCCGTTCCGCGACCCTGACCGCCTGGTAATGCTGTGGGCGACGACGCCCAAGAAAGACCGCGACACCGTCGTGCCAGCCGACTTCTTCGACTGGCGCCAGCAGACGCAGGCTTTCCAGGACCTGGCGGGATTTGGCTACATGTCCGCCAACCTCACCGGCGGCGATCACCCCGAAAAGGCCACCGGCGCCAGCGTGACGGCCAATTTCTTCACCACGCTCGGAGTGCGGCCGGCCCTCGGCAGGGTGTTCACGCCGGCCGACGGCACGGGAGCCGACAAGCCGGTGGTGCTGAGCTACGGCCTCTGGCAGCGCGCCTTAGGCGCCGACCCGGGCATCGTCGGACGGACAATCAAGATCAACGACCAGGCGGTGCCGGTCCTCGGCGTCATGCCGGCCGGCTTCCTCTTCCCCGAGCGGGCGGAGCTGTGGATGCGGGCGCCGCGCGACGTCCCCGAGCTCCCCGGCGACGTCGGCGGAGATCCCGCGACCCTACGCGGGTTGAGCTACATGCGCGCCTTCGGCCGCCTCGAGCCGGCGGTCGCGCCAGCGCGTGCGCAAGCCGAGCTCGCCGCGGTGGCGCGCCGGCAGGCGCAGCTCTATCCCAAGACCAATGCCGACCGCGGCGTGGCGGTCGTGCCGCTCTACCAGCAGCTAGTCGGCGACGTGCGCGCGGCGCTGCTGGTGCTGCTGGGAGGGGTGTTCGTGGTGCTCGCGATTGCCTGCGCCAACGTGGCCAACCTGATGGTTGCCCGGGCCTCGGCGCGGGAGCGCGAGATCGCTCTGCGCACCGCCCTGGGCGCCCACCGCTCGCACCTCGTCCGGCAATTGCTCACCGAGAGCGTGTTGATGGCCCTGCTGGGCGGCGCCCTGGGACTGTTCCTGGCCTTCTGGGGAGTCAAGCTCCTGGTGGCGCTCGACCCGGGCAACGTGCCGCGCCTCGACGAGGTCGGCATCGACGGCACCATCCTTGCCTTCTCGCTGGCCGTCTCGCTGCTGGTCGGCATCGTCTTGGGCCTGCTTCCCATCGTCCACGCCGCCAGGCTCGAGCTGACCAACTCGCTCAAGGAAGGCGGAGTCCGGGCCGGCCATGGCGCCGAGCGCCTGCGCGCCAGGGCCCTGCTGGTGGTCGTGCAGGTCGGCCTGGCCCTGGTGCTGTCGATCAGCGCGGCCTTGCTGGTCAAGAGCTTCCTGCGCTTGCAGAGAGTCAAGGCCGGCTTCAACGCCGCCGGACTGATGAGCTTCCAGATCACTCTGCCGGAAATCCGCTACGGCGAGCCGCGCCAGCAGGCCGCTTTCTTTACCCAGGCCCTCGCCGGAGTGCGGGCGATCCCCGGGGTGGAGTCGTCGGCGGGCGTCCTCACCCCGCCGCTAAGCGGCGACGACGTCAATCTGCAGTTCAGCATCGAGGGCCAACCGCCGCCGAAATCGGACGAGGAGCAGAGAGACGGCTACCAGGCGGTCAGCACGGACTACTTCAAGACCATGGGCATCCCGCTGCTCAAGGGACGCGTCTTCACCGCGGCGGACATGAACGACAGCGCGCGCAGCGTCATCCTCAGCGAAGCCATGGCCCGCCGCTATTGGCCGCACGCCGACCCTCTGGGCAAGCGCATCACCTACAACAAGGCGACCTCGCCGACGGCGAAATGGCGCACCGTCGTGGGGGTAGTCGGCGACGTCAGGCACTTCGGCCTCGATCAAGCCGCGCGCGCCGAGGTCTACGTGCCGTACCCGCAGATTGCTTGGCCGATGATGTACCTGGTGGTGCGCAGCGCCGGCGATCCCCTGAATCTGGTGCCCCAGATCCGGGCGCAGATCGCCCGGGTCGATCCGAACGTGCCCATCGCTTCGGTCAACACCTTCGACCAGCTTCTCGCCAGGTCTTTCTCGCGCCAGCGCTTCACCTCTTTCCTGCTCGGCGTGTTCGCGGCGATCTCGCTCCTGCTCGCCGCGGTCGGCCTCTACGCCGTCATGGCGTATTCGGTCGGCCAGCGCGTGCACGAGATCGGCATCCGCATCGTGCTCGGCGCGCAGCGCGGCGATGTGGTTGGTCAGGTGGTGCGGCAGGGGATGTGGCTGGCCGCGGCCGGCGTCGCCGCCGGGCTGTTGGGGGCCTTCGCCTTCACCCGCGTGCTGCGCAGCCTGCTCTTCGAGGTGGCGCCAACCGACAGCCTGGCTTTCGTCGGCATCCCGCTGGTCCTGCTGCTCGTCGCGCTTCTCGCCAATTCGCTGCCGGCGCTGCGCGCGGCGCGCATCGATCCGGTGGTCGCGATGAGGTACGAATGACGCCTCGCCCCGTGGCCGCCCCCTCCACGGCAGGAGGCTGACCATGTGGGATCTGCTCA
Organism: Thermoanaerobaculia bacterium; assembly: GCA_035544895.1. GTDB lineage: Bacteria > Acidobacteriota > Thermoanaerobaculia > Multivoradales > UBA5704 > JASLEW01. The sequence continues at coordinate 139,034 of DASZZM010000055.1, read as the reverse complement.
AGGTCATCGGCTTTCTCGAGCGCTTCTCGCGCCAGATTCCGCACGCGCGCGCCAGTCTTGCCGTCATCATCGTGACGGGCATGGTCAGCGGCGTTGCCCAGGCCGGTCTCGTCGCGCTGATCAACACCGCCCTGGTCGGGAGCAGCTCCACGGCGGCGGCCATGGGGTGGCTGTTCGCCGCCCTGTGCCTGTTGCTGCCCCTGTTCGGGTTCGTTTCCGAGGTGCTGCTGGTCCGCCTCATCCAGCGCGCGCTCAACGACCTGCGCATGCGGCTCTGCCGGCGGATCTTGGCCTCGCCGCTGCGTCACCTCGAAGAGCTCGGCGCTCCTCGCCTGCTCGCGACCTTGACCACCGACGTCACCAACATCACCGAGGCATTCGGCACCATCCCTTACCTCTGCACGCACATGACCATGGTCGCCGGCTGCTTGCTCTACCTGGGGTGGCTGTCGCCGGCGATGCTCCTGGGCCTGGTCGTGGTGATGGGGCTTGGCATCGTCGGCTATCAAGTTCCGGTGTTGAAGGGCCTGCAGCATCGCAGCCTCGCCCGCGCCGAGGCCGACGAGCTGTTTCTGCACCTGCGCGGCGTGACGGAAGGGGCCAAGGAGCTCAAGATGCACACGCCCCGCCGCCTCCTCTTCCTCAAGGACCATCTCGAGGCGACGAGCGAGAAGCTGCAGCTCCGCGAGGCCACCGCCTTCACTCTCTTTGCCGGGGCCACGGCCTGGGGACGGGTGTTCTTCTTCATCAGCATCGGCTTGCTGCTCTTCGTCGTGCCGAAGATCCAACCGGTCGGCCGGGCCGTGCTCATCGGCTATTGCGTCACCCTCATTCAGATGATCGCGCCGCTCGACGGGATCTTGAACGGGCTGCCGCGGCTCGGCGGCGCCAAGGTGTCGGCGCGCAAGATCGAGGAGCTGGGCCTCGCCCTCGACGCTCAGGCGCGAGACGACGAGCCGAGCGGCAGGGCCACCCAGGAGTCGTGGCGCCGGCTGGAGCTCGAGGGGGTCACCCATTCCTATTACCGGGAAGGCGAGGGGAAGACGTTCACCCTGGGTCCCATCGACCTCGCCTTCGCGCCAGGCGAAATTGTCTTTTTCATCGGCGGCAACGGCAGCGGCAAGACGACCTTCGCCAAGATCCTGCTCGGGCTCTACAGCAGCGAGACCGGACGTGTGCTGCTCGACGGCGAAGCGATCGCCGAGCGCAACGGCGAAGCCTACCGGCGGCTCTTCTCCCCGGTCTTCGCCGACTTCTTCCTGTTCGACCGGCTGGTCGGTCTGGACGGCGCCGCCGCGGACCAGCGGGCACGCGCGCTGCTCGCCGAGCTTCAGCTCGAGCACAAGGTGCGGGTCGAGGGGGGAAGGCTCTCGACCGCCGACCTGTCGCAGGGCCAGCGCAAGCGTCTCGCCCTGCTGACCGCGTACCTGGACGACCGGCCCATCTACCTTTTCGACGAGTGGGCCGCCGACCAGGATCCTTTCTTCAAGGAGATCTTCTATGAGCACTTGGTGCCTGAGCTCAAGGCCAAAGGCAAGACGGTATTCGTCGTCAGCCACGACGACCGCTACTACCATGTTGCCGATCGCCTGATCAAGTTCACCAACGGCCAGGTGGAGTACGACGTGTCAAACCGTGAGCCGCGCGGCGCCAAGCTGATGCAGGCCTACGCGGCCGAGAAGATGGCCTGATCCGCGCGCCCGGCCATGGGGCCGTGGATCGCACAGGGAGAAGCCTCATGCGCAAGATGAAGTTGCAGTCGGTATTGATGATCATTGCCCTCGCCGGGCTGGCCGGCGCGCCGGCGCGCGCCGACGATCTCGAAGAGCTCGTCACGCGCATGGCCAAGGTGAGCGGAGCCTGGTCGCCGAGCCTGTCGCCGGATGGCAGGCGGCTCGCGCTGGTTTCCAACCTGAACGGCCAGCCGCAGATCTACACCATGAACAGCGATGGAAGCTGGCCGGAGCTGCTGACCGACATGAACGAGCTGATCGGAGCCGTGTCCTGGTCGCGCGACGGGCAGTGGCTGGCGGTCATCGCCGCTCCCGGCGGCGCGACCAACACCCAGATTTACCTCATGCATCCGGACGGCAGCGATCTGCACCGCATCACCGACGGGGGCAAGGAGACCAACTGGCTCGGCCACTGGACCCACGACGGCCGCTACGTGGTGATCAGCTCGAACCGGCGGCGGCCGGAGTCGATGGACAACTATCTCTACGATCTGAAAACGCGCACCATGCGCCTCGTCAAAGAGAACGCCGAGATCGGCGACCTGATCGACATCAGCAGGGACGGAAAGCGCGCGGTCTACTACCGCCAGCCCTATCGCGGCGACGAGGACCTGTATCTGCTCGACCTCGCATCCGGCAAGGAGTCGCTGCTGACTCCGCACCGTCCTCCCGGCAGCAACGAATTCGGCTACTTCTCCCCGGATGGCAACACGATCTACCTGTCGTCGAACGCGGGCCGGGAATTCGTGGGCCTGGGGCGGGTGAAGCTCGACCAGCACGGCAAGCCGGGAGCGATCGAATTCATCGCCGCGCGCGACAACGCGGACCTGCAGGAGTTCCTGATCGGCCCTGACGGCAAGCTCGCCGTCCTCAACTGGAACGTCGAGGGGAAGAGCGAGCTCGAGCTGTTCGATCTCGCCACCCGCAAGGTGCTGCGCCACTTCGACCTGCCCACCGAGATCGTGGCCACGCTCGACGTCTCCGCGGACGGCAGCCGGCTGGCGATGATGCTGTTCGGTTCGGTCGCGGCGCCCGACATCGGGGTCTTCGATCTGGCGGCCGGGACCCTGCAGCAGGTGACGCACGCCCCGCATGCCGGGGTCGACCTCGCGGCGCTCGTCCGTCCGCAGCTCGTGCACTTCAAGTCCTTCGACGGGATCGAGCTCTCGGCCTGGCTCTACCGGCCGCGCGGCAAGAGCGGGCCGCTGCCCACCGTCATCGTCTTGCATGGCGGTCCCGAGGAGCAGGAGCGGCCGACCTTCCTGGGGACGTTCCAGGGGATGCTGAAGCGAGGCATCGCGGTCTTCGCGCCCAATGTCCGCGGCTCCTCGGGCTTCGGCAAGACCTTCGTCAACCTGGACAACGGCCCGCTGCGGGTCAATGCCGTCAAGGACGTCAAGGCCTGCGTGGACTACATCGTCGCGCAAGGCCTGGCCGATCCCCGGCACATCGGCATCTATGGCTCTTCCTACGGCGGCTATCTGACCATGGCCGCGATGACCGAGTTCCCCGACCTGTTCGCCGCCGGAGCGGACCTTTCCGGCATCGTCAACTTCGAGACGTTCTTCGCCAACACCGAGCCCTGGATGGCGGCGATCTCGAAGGTCGAATACGGCGATCCGCAGACGCAGAAGGAGCTGTTGCGCCAGCTGTCGCCGATTCATCGGGTCGATCGGATCAAGGTGCCCGTGCTGGTCATCCATGGCGCCAACGACACCAATGTGCCGGTGGTGGAAGCGCAGCAGGTCGTCGACAGCCTGAAGCGCCGCAACGTTCCCGTGGAGTACATCCTGTTTCCGGACGAAGGCCACGGCATCGGCAAGGAACCCAACCGCATCCGCTCGTCCATCGTCACGGTGCGCTTCTTCGAGAAGTACCTCAAGCCCACCGCGACGGAGACGCGGGCGGGAAACTAGTGGCCCGGAGAGGTCCCGCTAGCCGCTAGTCGGCCGGGGCGAGGGCGGCGGTGAAGGAGTGGATCTCTCCGAAGGTGGGGAGAAGGGGATAAGGAAGGCCGCGCTCGAGGCGGTCGGCGGCGTAGCGGAGGGCGTCTTCGGCGGCGCCGGTGCGCAGCGGCCAGGCGATGTCGACGCGGTTGAGGCCGGCGCGGAGAGCCGCGGGGCCGGCCAGGAAGGTGAAGGTCTTCCAGGAGGGCGAGAGCGAGAGCCTGGCGACTTCCGTGCCGTTGATCGAGACCTGACACTGCTCGGAGCCGTCCGCCACGGTCGGCTGGCGGCAAGTGAGGCGGAAGACGGCCGGTTCGCTGGACTGGCAGATCAGATGGAAGCTCGACGCCGGGGAGTGGGCGCGGTAGTAGAGGGCGGGCGACCACAGCCAGTCGCGGTCGGACCAGGAGCTGCTGTAGTAGGGATCGACCAGGTTGACAGGCCGGTCCGCCGCGAGGCCCCGCTCGGCGCGGCGCAGGCGGTCGAGCAGGTCACGGCAAGGGACCCCGGTCTCTTCCAGAGCGTCGGCGATCGCCGCGAGGAGAGCCGGATCGAGCAGCTTGGCCTGGTTGTACGTGAGGACGTAACGGCGGATCGATGCCACGCCAAGGCCGATGAGGCGTTCGGCCGAGCTGCAGGCCCAGGCCGGCGCTTGCCGCGTCTGCAGATCCAGGTACTCGCGCATCGCCGCGCGCACCTTGGCCGAAGGCCCGGCTGCCTGCCGGCAATGATGGAGGACCGTCTCGTAGGGCTGGCCCCAGTGGGCGTTGTGGATGGCGGCCGCGAATCTCGCTTCGGCTTCGACTTCCGGATCGGGGACCGGCGCGGCGCCGGCCAGCGTCTCACGTCCCACCTCGCGGCCTCCCAGCAGCGGTGCGATGCGTTCGGCCGCCGCGCTCATCGCCAACCGGATGCCCTCGGCGTTGAGGTGGCAATAGTCGAGAAAGAGGCGGCGGTCGGGCAGCTCACCCCCTAGCCAGTCCTGAAAGAGGCGCGGCAGATCGACGAGCGGGATCGCCGCGGCCTCGGCCCCTTGCCGCAGCGCCTGCTGGACGACGGAAAGCGGCTTGGGGACCTGCGGAGGGGCATCCCAACAGTGGGCGTCGCGCGCCCGCTCGAGGAGCTCGCGGGCCTGCTCGAGCTGGCCCAGGCGGCGCCTGCATTCGGCGAGCACGGTCAGCCCGGATGCCGCCGTTCCCTGGTCGAGCGCAACCATCCGCGCGGCCGCGGCCGCGGCCTCTTCCAGGCGGCCGGCGGCCAGGGCCTCCTGGGCCGCCGTCAGGCAGTGCAGCCACCGCTTATTGGCATCGCCGGGAAGCCAGGGAGCATCGGCCGCGCCGCCGAGGCGCCAGTCGCCGAGGTTGAACTCCGGCAAGATCAAGACGACGGGGATGGCCGCCGCCAGCGGGGCCAGCCCGGATTGCAGCTGGCCGGAAACCTGGCTGGCCAGCTGCGCCTCGAAGAAAGCCTTGAGGCCGGCTACCCCCGCGCTACGCAGCACCGTGGCGACGACGGCGCGCTCGCGGACGTCGGGGAAAGAAACGGGCGCCTGCGCCCAATTGTTGCCGGCAAAGATGACGCAGAGGTCCGGCTCGAGAGCCAGCGCGGAGGTCAGCAGCTCGGCGAGATCTGGCGCGCCAATGTCGTTTTTTGCCAGGTCGACGACCTCGACGCCGCCCGGCACGCCGGCGGTGCCGAGCATCGCCGCGAGGACCTGCGCGGGGGTGAAGCGCGGGTCGTAGAAGTAGCCCCTGGCGACTGACTCGCCGAGGAAGATGACGCGCTTCCTGGCGCTTTTCGGCGGAATGCGTGCCACGTCCGCCCACAGGCTCCACTCGGCCGCGCGCTCCGCCGCGCGCTCGAAGGCGGCCTGGCCATCTTGGGGCCTCGGCTCCCAGATGCCCACCCATCCCGGCGCGAAGCTCGGCTGCGCCGCCTCCGCGGGCGCGCTCTCCGCCAGCAGGCCCAGGCGGTTCAGCAGCGCGACCGCCGCCGGACCCGCGGCCCCCGCCAGCGTCTCGGCGGTGGCATCGGCGAGCGATTTGAGAAGAAGATCGAACTGTTCGTCAGGGGGCATGAGAGATGGCGGCTAGAGCAAGGTATAGACCTTGTGGCTCACCGCGGCGCCCTCCTGCCTGCGCAGCGGCCCGACCAGCTCGCCCCACAGCGGCGGCACGTCCGCGCGGTCGAGCAGGAAGTCCTCGAGCACGAGCGCGTCGATCTTCGAGCGCACGAAGCATTGCAGGGCATCCGCCGGTGTGCAGACGATTGGCTCGCCTCTCATGTTGAACGACGTATTGAGCAGGATGGGGCACCCGGTGCGCCGTTCAAAGCATTCGAGCAGCCGCGCGAAGCGCGGGCTGGCCTGCGGATCCACCGTCTGCAAACGGGCCGAGCCGTCGACGTGGGTGACGGCGGGCAGGTCGAGCGGCGACTTCACCTGGCAAGTCTCGATCATGAACGGCGACGGATGGTCGATGGCGAAATGCTCGTGCGCGCGCTGCGCCAACACGGCGGGAGCGAAGGGGCGGAAACTCTCCCGCATCTTCACCAGGGCATTGATCCGGTCGCGCATCTCCGGCCCGCGCGGATCGGCAAGGATCGACCTGGCGCCGAGCGCTCGCGGCCCGAGCTCCATGCGGCCGTGAAACCAGCCGACGACCTGGCCCGCGGCGAGGCGCTGGGCCACGGCCTCGAGCAGCCCATCCAGGTCGCCGCGGAAATCGGCCGCGGACGCGGAAGTGGCCGCCAGCAGCTCGGCGATCTCGCGCGGCGAGGAGGACGGCCCCCAGAACATGTGCGTGAGCTGCCGCTGGCCCGGCCGCGCGCCGGTGGCCCGTATATGCGCGATGGCCGCGGCGCCCAGCGCGCCGCCGGCATCGCTCGCGGCCGGCTGCACGAAGAGCCGGGAGAACGGCCCGGCGCCGAGGATCTTGCTGTTGGCCACGCAGTTGAGGGCCACTCCTCCCGCCATGCACAGGTTGCGGCTGGGGACACGGTCGTGCAGATACTTGACCTTCTCCAGGAGGACGTCCTCCAAGGCCACCTGCAGGCTGCGCGCGAGGTCTTTGTGGAAGGTCAGCAGCTCCGACTCCGGCGGCCGGGGCGGTTGCCCGAAAAGCTCGACCAGGCGATCGGAGTACATGCGGTCACCATTGAGGAAATCGAAGTACTCCATGTTCAGCCGGTATTGGCCTCCATCCATGCTGGTGATGAGCTGGCGTACCTGCTCGCGGTAACGGGGCTCGCCGTAGGGCGCAAGTCCCATCACCTTGTATTCGCCGTCGTTGACCTCGAAGCCCAGGTAGGCGGTTAGGGTGCTGTAGAGGAGACCGAGTGAGCTCGGAAAGTGGACTTCCTCGAAGACTTCGAGGTGCTTGCCTTCCGCCCGGCCGAAGGTGGTCGTGGCCCACTCGCCCACGCCGTCGACCGTCATCACGGCGGCCTGGTCGAAGCCCGAGAAGTAGAAGCTGCTGGCGGCATGGGCGTGATGGTGGTCGACGATCTCGACAGGACCCTGGAAGCCGAGCCCCTCGCGGATCTCGCGCTCGACGCGGCCGAGATTGGTGCTCAGGCGCTGGAAGAGCTGGGCGCGCAGCGGCTGCGAGGCAGTCGGTTGCAGGCTCATCCAGACCTGGCGCGAAAGCTTCTTGACCGGATCTTCGTAGTAGGCGATGCGATCGACGTCGGTCAGCGCGAGGCCGCCTTGCTCGAGACAGAACCGGAAGGCCCGCCAGGGCAGCCCGGGATCGTGCTTGAGCCGCGAGAAGCGCTCCTCCTCGGCGGCGCAGACCAGATTGCCGTCGCGCAGGAGGCAGCATGCAGCATCATGATAATAAGCAGATATGCCAATAATGTTCAAGGTCATCGACCAGAGCTCCTGGCTGCCCGGACGGGGCAGGCCCGGCCGTGGTCTCGCCAACATAAGTGCCCGGCGAGGGGTTTCCGGGACCATCGCTCTGCCGGGCCTTGGCGCGTCGTGAAGGGCCCCTGTAGGATGCGGCTGCCGCCCGGAGCGTGGAGAGAGGGGCTCCTTGGGCGCCCGCCATGCTCTCTTGCAACCGTCTACGAGGCAAGGAGTGACTTCTCAGGCCGGGTCCTCGCGGCCGGCGCGCCGGCGCGCCGCCAGAACGCGACGAGAGCCGCGGGCGCCGGCCGGGCCGGAAGGGCCGCGGGCACCGGCCGGGGAGGTCGTGGCGGTGGTCAGCGGTGGCGGGTCGGGGATCGGGCGGGAGATCGCGCTCGAGCTCGCGCGCCGCGGTTATGCGCTGGCGCTCCTCGGGCGGCGGCGCGAACCGCTTCTGGAGACGCTCGCGGCCGCCGGCGCCGGTGCCGGCGGCGACCGGAGAGGCGGCCTCGCCCTGGTGTGCGACGTCCGCGAGCCGGCGGCGGTCGAGCGCGCCGCCGCCGCCGTCGAGCGGCGCTGGGGGGCCGCCGACATCGTAGTGCCGGCGGCCGGCGTGGTCCGCATCCGTCCCTTCGTCGAGACCTCGCCGGAAGAATTCATCGCCACCGTGGCCACCAACCTCACCGGGACGTTCCTGCTGGCGCGCGCCCTGCTGCCGGAGATGAAGCGGCGCGGGCGCGGCTGGATCTTCGCCATCTTGTCGGTTGCCGCCCGCCGCGTCTTTCCCGGCTGGTCGGCCTACTGCGCGAGCAAGTGGGGGCTCGACGGGATGGTCGCGGCGTTGCGCGAGGAGCTGGCCGGCAGCGGCGTCCGGGTGACCGCGCTCTTTCCGGGCGCCACCGACACGCCGCTCTGGGAGGGCCAGCCCGGGCGCTGGGACCGCGCCGCCATGGTGCGGCCCGCCGCGGTGGCGCGTGCGGTCGGCTGGGCGCTCGACTCCGATCCCGGCGCGCTGGTCGAAGAGATCCATCTCAGGCCGGCCGGGGGAGCGCTGTGAGACCTTTGCCGCTCGCTGCCGCGGAGCTGATCGTCGCCGGCCACGAGTTGGAGGAGCGCCGCCTGAAGCGGCTCGTCGAGGTCCCGCCGGCATGGCCCTCGCCGCGAGCGGCCTTGCCGCCGACGCCGCGCTCAAGGCGCTCTTTGCGCCGTCCTACGGGCGCTTCCTGCGCCAGGTCGTGCATGAGGCTCTGCCCGCGCTATACTCTGGCGCCCAAAGGATCGTGGGATGAAGGAGATCGAGGAGATCAGGGGGGACCTGAGCGGGGCCGGCCGCCGCTTCGGCGTGGTCGCCGCCCGTTTCAACGCCAGGCTGGCGGACGCGCTGGTGAGCGGCGCGCTCGACTGTCTGCTGCGCCACGGCGTCGGCGCCGGGGACATCCGGCTGGTGAGGGTCCCGGGCGCCTGGGAGATCCCGCAGGCACTGGAGGAGCTGGCGGCCGCCGGCGCGGTGGACGGCCTGATCGCTCTCGGCGTGGTCATCCGCGGCGAGACGCCGCATTTCGACTACATCTGCGCCGAGTGCAGCCGCGGCATCGCGCGCGTGGCCGAGCGCCACCGGGTGCCGGTCGGCTTCGGGGTGTTGACCTGTGAGAGCGCGGCCCAGGCCGCGGAGCGCGCCGGAGGCAAGGCCGGCAACAAGGGATGGGACGCCGCCCTCGCCGCCCTCGAGATGGCCGGCCTCTTCCGCCGCCTGCGCGGCCAGCACCCACCGGCCCAGCCCTAGGACGAGGTTGTGAGTACGCCAGGGGAGGGGGCCTCCCCTTCCCCCCCGGAGGGGAGGGAAGGGGATCGAGGGGTTGTGGGGGGAGATCCAATAGATGCTTTGAGTAGTCCGCCATGGTCACATCGCAGCGCCGTTTCATCTATGATGATCCGGCCGGCCGGCCGGGGCCCGAGCGAACCGGTCTGTCCCTCTCCCGTCTGACAAGAGCGATCCATCACGGGTGACGATGACCTGGAGCACGCGGGTTGCGGGGTCTTCGAGGCAAGACGATGACGGCAGGAAAGCGTCGCATGGCCAGAGAGATGGCGGTCCAGATGCTCTATCAGAGCGACATCGGAGGCAGCCCGCTGCCCAACATCTTCGGCACCTACGACCTCTACGAGCACTTCTTGCGACCCGCCAACCGCGCCGAGCTGACCCGCGAGAGGCGCCGCGTCGAGGAGGCATTCGCCTACGCCCAGCGGCTGGTCTCGGGAACGGTCGAGCACCGGGCGGAGATCGACGCAATGATCCGAGGCCAGGCGGACAACTGGCGGCTGGAAAGGATGCCGCCCGTGGACCGCAACATCCTGCGCCTGGCGATCTTCGAGATGCTCTACGAGCGCGACATCCCGAAGCTGGTGGTGGTGGACGAGGCGATCGAGCTGGCCAAGAAATTCGGCTCCGAACAGTCCGGCCGTTTCGTCAACGGTCTGCTCGACGGCCTGCTCAAGCAGCACAGCTTTCCCGGCAGCCTGACCTAGTGGCGCGCGCCGCCCGGTGATCCGCAAATGGCCTACGACACGAGACGCTCACCCGGAGAGACGATGAGCAGCCCGTACGACCCCAAGGCGATCGAAGCCAAGTGGCAGGACCGCTGGGAAAAGCAGCGGGTCGCCGAGGTGGACCTGCGCAACGCCGCGGGCAAGTACTACATGCTCATGATGTTCCCCTATCCATCGGGGGACCGCCTGCACGTCGGCCACGGCCGCAACTACATCCTCGGCGATGCGCTCTTCCGCTACCTGCGCATGCACGGGCACAAGGCGCTCAACCCGATGGGCTGGGACGCCTTCGGCCTGCCGGCCGAAAACGCCGCCATCGAGCGCGGCGTCCATCCGCGCGACTGGACGTGGGGCAACATCCGGGTGATGAAGGAGCAGTTCCGCCGCTGGGGGATCCTCTACGACTGGAGCAAGGAGATCGCCTCCTGCACGCCGGAGTACTACCGCTGGAACCAGTGGCTCTTCCTGCGCATGTTCGAGCGCGGGCTCGCCTACAAGAAGAAGGCGCCGGTCAACTGGTGCCCGAGCTGCCAGACCGTGCTCGCCAACGAGCAGGTGGTCGAGGGGGCCTGCGAGCGCTGCGGCACGCCGGTGGTGCAGCGCGATCTCGAGCAGTGGTTCTGGCGCATCACCGCGTACGCCGAGCGGCTGCTCTCCGGCCTCGACGACCTGCCGGGCTGGCCCGAGAGGGTCAAGGTCATGCAGCGCAACTGGATCGGGCGCTCGGCCGGAGCCGAGATCGATTTCGCCATCCCGGCGCTCGGCCAGACGGTGACGGTCTTCACCACTCGGCCCGACACGGTGCACGGCGCCACCTTCATGGTGCTCGCCCCCGAGCATCCGCTGGCGGCCGGGCTGATTGCGCAACACCCACGCCGCGCCGAGATCGAGAGCTGGATCGAGCGCGTGCGCAACACGCCGCGCATCCAGCGCGAAGGCGAGGGGAGCCCCAAGGAGGGGTGGGACACCGGGCGGCGGGCGATCAATCCGGCGACCGGCGAGGAGATCGCGGTCTGGCTGGCCAACTATGTCCTGCCCGACTACGGCTCCGGCGCGATCATGGCGGTGCCGGCGCACGACGCGCGCGATCTCGAGCTCGCGCGCCAGGAGGGGCTGCCGGTGCGGCTCGTCTATCATCCGGAGGGCGGGCCGGAGGGGCCAGACGGGCCGGAGGCGCCGGAGGACATTGCCGAGGCGGACCCCGCCCTTCTGCGCGAGCCCATCCTGCACGAGGGAGTCATCCGCAACGCGCCTCCCTTCGACGGTTTGCGCGACGAGCCCGAGACGGTGCGCCGCTTCATCGCCTGGATCGAGGAGAACGGGTGGGGCCGCGGCACGGTCACCTATCGGCTGCGCGACTGGCTGATCTCGCGCCAGCGCTACTGGGGGACGCCGATCCCGGTGCTCTACTGCGAGCGCTGCGGCACGGTGCCCGTGCCCGACGACCAGCTGCCGGTCGAGCTCCCCTATGAGGTCGAGCTCACCGGCCGCCAGGGCAACCCGCTGTCGCGGGTGCGCTCGTTCGTCGAGGCCCCCTGCCCGCGATGCGGCGGCGCGGCGCGGCGCGAGACCGACACGATGGACACCTTCGTCGACAGCTCCTGGTACTACCTGCGCTACCTGTCGCCGCGCGACGCCACGCGCATGTTCGACTCCGCCCTGGCCAACCGCTGGGCGCCGGTCGACCAGTACATCGGAGGCATCGAGCATGCCATCCTGCACCTGCTCTATGCCCGCTTCGTCTGCCGGGTGCTGCACGACTTCGGGATGGTGGGCTTCGAGGAGCCGTTCACCAACCTGTTCAACCAGGGGATGATCACGCGCTACTCGGAGAAGTCGGGACGGGTGGAGAAGATGTCCAAGTCGCGCGGCAACACGGTCTCGCCGGACGAGCTGATCGACCAGATGGGGGCGGACACCGAGCGTGTCTACACCCTCTTCATCGGACCGCCCGAGAGGGAGGCCGAGTGGAGCGACGAGGCGGTCACCGGCGCCTACCGCTTCCTCGGCCGCGTCTGGCGGATGGCCGAAAAGCTCTCCGACGCGCCGCCGACCGCGCCGGCCGACGGCGAGCTCGAGCGCGAGCGCCACGCCGCGATCCAGCGCGTCACCCAGAGCATGGAGCGCTTCCACTTCCACACCGCGGTGGCCGCCTTGATGGAGCTCGGCAACGCGCTGTCCCGTGCCCTCGAGGAGAAGACCGCTTCGCGCCTCCGCTGCGACGAGACCTTCGACACCTTGCTGCAGCTCTTGCATCCGATGGCGCCGCATATCAGCGAAGAGCTGTGGGAGCGGCGCGGCCACGTCGAGACCCTGCTCGACTCGTCGTGGCCGGAGCACGACGAGGCCAAGCTGCGGCGCGAGCGCATCAGCGTCGTGGTGCAGATCGACGGCAAGCTGCGCGACCGGGTCGAGGTCGACGCCGGCGCGAGCGAGAACGAGGTCCGCGCCACGGCGCTCGCCAGCCCGAAGGTGCGGGAGCACCTGGCCGGGCAAGAGGTGGCCAAGGCCGTCGTGGTTCCCGGCCGGCTGATCAACCTGGTGACCCGGAGATCCGCATGAAAGCTCGCAGCGCACGATCCAGTCCCGCCCCGGCAGCCCGGCCCATCCCAGCCGCCGCCTCACGCATCTGCCGGCGCCCTTACCGAAGAGTGGCGCGCCGGCTCACCGCGCGGCTCGCGCTGCTGGCCGCCGCCGTGGGGCTGGCCGGCTGTGGCTATGCCTTGATCGGCCGCGGCAGCACTTTGCCGCCCGACATCCGCAAGGTCTACCTCAAGCCGATCGAGAACAGGACGCCGCGGCAGAGAGTGGACCAGGAGGTGACACGGGCCATCGCCGACGAGCTGGTCAAGCGGCAGCGCTTCCAGATCACCAGCACGCGCGAAGGCGCCGATGCCGAGCTGTCCGGCGCCGTGGTTGGTTTCGGCGCCACGCCGGTGACCTTCGACACCAGCGGCCGCGCCACCGCCTACGAGATCTCGCTGACCGCGAGCATCCTTTTCAAGCGCCTGAGCGACGACAAGATCCTGTGGAAGAACCCCGCTTACAACTTCCGCGAGAGCTACCCGATCGACGCCAGCAGCGGCTATTTCGACCGCGAGAACATCGCCCTGCAAACCGCGGCGCAACGCTTCGCCCAGACGATGGTGAGCGATCTGCTGGAGGGTTTCTAGGGGCGCGGGACGCCCGACGCACACATTGCGCACGATGCGGACGATGCCGATGCCAGGAGACAAACCTTTGCGCGCGGCCGCGATCACGATCGCCGGGATGCTCATGCTCGTCGGCTCGAGCCGGGGAGGGGGGCCGGCGGCGGGAGGAGGCGCGGCGCCCGGGGGAGCCGGCATCGAAGGAACGTGGCGGGGGGCAATCGTGCTGCAGCCCGCGGAGGTGGAGTTCGACATGGTGCTGGAGGTGGGGCGGCAGGCGGACGGGAAGTGGGTGGCGTCGATCGACTTGCCGGTCCAGGGGCTGCGGCACCGGCCGGTGGATGCGATGGTCGTCAACGGACGGGAGCTGAGCTTCCGCCTCCACGACTCGACGGGGGCGACGGCGTTCAAAGGGACGCTCTCCGAAGACGGCAGGACGATCCGCGGGTTGGTGAGCGAGCAGGGCCAGCCGAGCGCCGGCTTCGTGCTCGAGCGGGTTGCTGCCCGCCCCGCCCGGGAGGAAGCGGGGGAGGACAGGCCAGTCCACGCCCTGCACCCCCTGGCGAGCTCGGCGGCGGAGCTCGCGGCGCGGTTCAACGAAGACGTCGACAAGGTCCGGCTCATCCTGCTGCTCTCGCCGACGTGACCGCGCTGCACCATGGGCGCCCGGGTGGCGCAACGGCACGTTCTGGAGAGGATCGGCGATCCGCGGCTGCGCGCCTACGTGGTCTGGGCGCCGATCCTCGCGGACGACACCGAGGAGGCGGCGAAGCTGGCGGTTGCCCACCTGCCCGATGCGCGCGTCACTCACTACTGGACCAGGGACAAGAGCGTCGCCGAGGCTTTCCGCGCGTCCCTGGGCCTCGCCGAAGGCCCGGCCTGGGACGTCTACCTGCTCTATCCGCCCGGGGTGAAGTGGGGGAACGGCACCCCGGTGCCCTGGTACTACATGCACCAGTTGAACGACCGCCTGCCCGCCGAGCGCCGCTTCAACGGCGCCGTCCTCGCCGAGAAGGTGCGCGAGCTGTTGGCCGGCAAAGGACACTAAGACGAAAATCGTTGGTGCGCGCGAGGGCGGGGGCGTCCCCTTCCCCCCCGGAGGGAAGGGGAGGGGATCCAGGGGTTGTGGGGGGCGATCCGATAGATCTGAGTCCGCCATCGCCAGTTAGCGAGCGCCGGTTCATACCCCAGGGCCGCCCACCGGCGGCGCCAACTGAAAATCAGCCGAAGATCTGGCGCAGGCAGGCGAGGGGCGGCGGCAGCGGCTCTTGCCACAGCCAGCCGACCTCGATCCAGAAGCCTGGGAGAACCGTCGAGGCCAGGCGGCCGGCTGCCAGGATCCGGGTGTCGTAGCCGCCGGCGCACCCGCCGGTGAGCGTCTCCACCCGGATTGACTTCTCGTAAGGATCGATCATCCAGATCTCGGGTATCCGCGCTTCGCGATAGCGCGGCAGCTTGCGCTGCAGATCGATCCGGGGATCGGAGCTGGAGGCGACCTCGATCACCAGGTCGGCGGGCCCTTCCAGCCGCTGCGCGGTGATGAGGTGTCGCCTCTCCTCGCGCACGACCTGTAAATCGGGCTCGGGCGACCATTTCGGGTCGAGGCGCATGGGAAAGCGCCCACCCACCGCGACGCCGCCCCCCCGTTCGCTCAGGTAGATCCGCACCAGGGTAGTGAGGAAGTCGGAGATATCCTCGTGGACGAAGGACGCCGGCTCCCTGACCAGCTCCCCGCCCAGATACTGCCAGCCACTGTCTTCGTCCAGCGAGTAGTAAACGTCCTCGCTCACGTCCGGTATTACCGACGGCTCATCCGCTTTGGTCTCCATGCCGGCAATTATATCTCGTCAGCGGTATGAATACCATCCTTCAGCAGACAAAGTCCTGCCGCGAGAGGCAGGGCGTGCCCTTCCCCCAGCAAGCGCCGGTACAGGAACCCCGCGGTCCGCAGCCGGCGGCGGCCAAGAGCAGGCTAGAGCTGGGCGACCTGGCGGGTGAGGCGGGACTTGTAGCGCGAGGCGGTGTTGGTGTGAATGACTTTCTTCTGCGCCGTGGCGTCGATGACGCTCAGGGTCGCGGGCAGCAGCTCCGCCGCCTTGGCCGCATCGCCGCTGGCCAGGGCGCCGCGCAAGCGCTTGATGGCGGTGCGCAGGCGCGAGCGCTGGCCGCGGTTGCGGTCGCGGGCCTGGCTGTTCTGCCGGTTGCGTTTCTCTGCGGACTTCGTGTTGGCCATGTCTCGGAGCGCCCCTCGTCGGGAAAAGTGGCAAAAGAAAGTCGCGAACCGTTGCACACGGCCGCGACCGGCGGTTTATAGCACTCCGGCCTACCTGGCGTCAATCCCGATTTCGCGCAGGCGCTGGCGGGCCAGGTTCGCCTCGTCGCTGGTCGGGAACTGGCGCAGCACGTGCCGAAGCTGGACGACTCCCTGAGACCGCTCGCCCAGCTCGAGGTGCGCATAACCCTTCTTGAGCAGCGCGCTTGCCATCTTGTCGCTGCGCAGGAAGCGGTTGATCACGGTGTCGTACTGCTCGATGGCCTGGCGGTAACGTCTCTGCCGGTAGTAGCACTCGCCGATCCAATAGGTCGCATTGGCCGCCAGGGGAGTGTTGGGAAAACTCTCCACGTACTGCTGGAAGCCGCGCATCGCCAGGTCATAGCTACCCTTGGTGTAGTCGCTGTAAGCCGCGTTGTAGAGCGACTGGGGATCGCCGCCGTTGCTCCCGGCCGCCGGCGAGGGCGCAGGACCTGCAGCCGGAGGAGCCGCGCCCGGCGCGGCATCGCTTTCCGGGCGCGCGCCGCGGAAACCCTTGAGCTCCTGGTTGGTCGCCGCGATCTGCTGCGAGAGCTGGGTCAAGCGGAAGTTGGTGTCCTCGAGCTTGGCCTGCAGCGCTTCGAGCTGGGCCGAGAGGTCCTGGAGCTTGACCTGCATGTCGGCCTCGGTCTTGAGCAGCGACCCCATCTGCTTGCCGATCGAGGCCTCGAGGCTCGACACCTCCTCCTTGCTCGACCCCTGCTTCTGCACTTGCAGGACCTGGCGCTGGACATCCGAGATCTGCGAGCGCAGCCCTTCGATGTCCGAGGTCGAGACGCAGCCTCCGGCGGCGAGCGCAAGCGCCGCGCCGCCGGCGAAGGACAGGGCCCGGGAGAAGCCGCGGCGGGCAACCATTCGTCAGCCCGCGGTCGTCCGGCTGGTCACGACCATGTGGGCGCGGCGGTTCTGCGAAAAGCAGCTTTCGTCCTGCTCGCTGCACACCGGCCGCTCCTTGCCGTAGCTGATGGTGCGCATGCGGTCGGCCGCGACGCCGAGCGAGGCGAGGTAGCTCTTGGCCGCGTTGGCTCGCCGCTCGCCCAGGGCAAGGTTGTATTCGGCGGTGCCGCGCGCGTCGCAATGCCCTTCGATGGTGACGCTCAAGCGGGGTTGGGTCTTGAGCAGCTCGGCGTTGCGCGACAGCTTGGCGCGGGCGTCGTCGCTCAGGTTGCTCTCGTCATATTCGAAATAGACGTCCGGGCTGAAGCCGCGCTTGCGCAGCTCGGCATTGACGACGCTCAGGTCCTCCGACGACATCGGGTCCACGCTCGGCTCGGCGGGCGGCGGGGTCGTCTTCGGAGGGGTGATGTCGGTGGTGGGCGTGGTGGGCGCCGGCATGGTCGTGGTCTCGACGTTCAGGTCGGAGGGCTTGGTCGCCGGCTTCTTCTTCGGGCAGCCATAGACGAAGGCGGCAAGGATCGGCAGGGCGATCCAGATCAACCACTTGCGGGTCATACGTTCTCTCCTCTCGCGCGCTGGAACCTTCTGTTTTCACCTCGTGACACGATCTGTCTCGGCTCGAATATAGCAGAGCGCCATGGTAGCAGAAGAGCTTGTACCGCGCGGTTTCCGCTGGCGCTCGTAAGAACGACGCAGCTATTTCTCGGTGTGGCGGGACCAGTCGGCCATGTCGTTGTTGCCGGCGTCGGTGAGAGGACGAAGGTTGCCGCCGTCCTTGGCGTCCATGACGAAGAGCTGCTTGCTGCCGCCGCGCCGGGAGGTAAAGACGATCTTGCGGCCGTCGGGCGAGAATGCCGGCGACTCGCTCTCGCCGCCCGAGGTCAGAACTTTGGTTTCGAGCGATGCGACGTCGACCACGGCGATCTGGAAGACGCCGTCGCGCCGGCTGGTGAAAGCGATGCGGTCGCCGCCCGGGCTCCAGGCGGCGCCGTCGTTGTACGTGCCGTCGAAGGTGATGCGGCGCTGGTTGGTGCCCTCGACGTCCATCAAGTAGATGTGCGGGTTGCCGGCGCGGTTCGAGGTGAAGGCGATCTCCCCGCCCTTGGGGCTCCAGGCCGGGTTGGTGTCGATCGCCGGAGAGGTGGTCAGGCGCCGCAAGCGGCCGCCCTTGCGGTCCGCGGTGAAGATCTCGACGTTGCCCTCGACCGACCGCGCGAAGGTGATCTGGTTGCCGTCGGGCGAAAAGCTCGGCGTGATGTTGAGCGAGCCCGAGGTCACCAGGGGCTTCTTCTGGCCGGTGGCCAGGTCGGCAAGATAGATGCCGGGCGAGCCGCCGAGAAACGAGGTGTAGGCGAGGGCGTCACCGCTCGGGCTCCAGGCCGGCGACATCGAGATCGAGCGGTGGCCGGTGATGCGCCGCTGGTTGTGTCCGTCATAGTCCATGACGAAGATCTCTTTGAAGCCCGTGCGGTCGGAGGTGAAGGCGATGCTCGACAGCGCGATGCCAGGCGTGCCGGTCAGGTAGCGGACCACCTCGTCGGCGAAGGTGTGGGCCATGCGCCGCGCCACGCTGGCCGGGCCGCGGTAGCGCTTGGCGATGATGGTCTTGCCGCTGCCGACGTCGAACAGACGCCCCTCGAAAACCAGCTTGTCGCCTTCGGCGCGCATGTCGCCGAAGAGTGCGACCTCGCTGCCCTGGGTGGCAATGGCCGGCAGGTCGCGCTGGAGGTCTCCGGAGATGACCACCTGCCTGAACGCTTCGGCGCCGAGGATGTCGAAATAGCCGGAGAAGTCGAGGTCGGCTCGCACCGTGCCTTCGAGCTCGCGCGATGCCGGCTGAAGGTCGCCGCCGAGCGCGCCCGCCCGGAACGACGGGATGGCGAGCTTGATCTTGGGGTGTTGCCCGTGCGAGATCTCGATCACCACGTTGGGAGGGGTGGGCGGGGTGGGCTGCGGCGCGCCGCCCGGAGGCTGGGCCGCCTGGCGGGCCTGGGCCGAGCTCGAGGAGAGCAGACCGGGCAGGATCAGTCCCGCCAGGAGCAGGCCGGCGAGGATGGGAAGGAGAATGGCGGCTCGCGGTCTCATGGCACCTCTCGGTGGTCAGCGGACGATCAGGCTGACGCCCAAGGAGTCGTGGGTGTAGGCCCTGGGCAACGGCGGAAAGGGCGCGGCGTTCTGCACCGCGCGCAGGGCCGAAAGGTCGAATACCTCGATGCCGGAGGTCTCGCGCACGTCGAGATCGGTGATCGAGCCGTCGCGTTGGATGTGGAAGGAGACGACGGCGCGCACGCCGCTGCCCACCGGGGGCCGCGTCCAGCTCTGGTCGATGCGCGACACCAGCTGGGCCAGGTAGTAATCGTAGGTGAAGTCAGGGTTGTCGAGCGTGGCGATCGAGGAGCCCACGGCAACCTTGCCGGTGGCGGTGCCGCGCGGTCCGCCGCGGCGGCCCGGGACCTCGTCGGCAGGGGGCTGGTTCCGCGGTTCCGGCTTGGTGTCGGCCGCGGCGCCGAGACGGCGCGCCAGAACCTCGCGCGGCGGCGGCAGGACCTTGGGCTTGGCGGTGGGATCGGTACGGTTGTCGGGAGGCTCTGGTTTGGGCTTCGGCTGCCGCTTTTCCGGCTTGTCGGGCACCTGCTGGGGAAGCACCGGGGCCTGGCGGGCCTGGCGGCTGGGCGGCGGCGGCGCGGCGGGCTCGGGCCGCGCCTCCTTGGGGGGGGGCGGGGGCGGCTCCGGCAGAGCGCGGCGCGGCGCCTGGCGTGGCTCGCTCGGCGGATTCGGGACTCCCAGGGCCTGGGCCGGAATCACCTGCACCGCCACGTAATCGAGCGGTGGCGGGTGCGGCGCGAGGCGCGACACGAACACGACGGCGGCGACGACCGCGGCATGCAGGAGCGCCGCAAGCGCCAGGCTCGCTACCTCCGCGGCGCGCGTCGCGCGGCCGGACCGCTCGGAGAGGACCTGGTCGACCGCTAGATCCAAGGACTATCTCCGTCCGCCGCCGCGCGGCGGGCGCTCGGTGACCATGCCGACGTGGACGATGCCGCCGCGGTGCAGGCGGTCGAGCACCTCGATGACCTTGCCGTACGGCACGTCGCGGTCGCCCTTGAGGAAGACGGTGTCGTCTTCCCTCCCCGCCATCTGGGACTTGACCTGGTCGACGAGCTGGTCGATCGGGACCGCGCGCTCGCGCACGAAGACCGCTCCGAAGCGGTTGATCGAGAGCACCAGCGGGTCCTGCGCCTTGAGCGGCAGGTTCTTGGCCCCGGCGCGCGGCAACGCCACTTCGATGCCCTGGTGCAGCATGGGGGCGGTGACCATGAAGATGATGAGCAGCACCAACATGACGTCTACGAGCGGCGTGACGTTGATGTCACTCATCACGTCGTCGTCGCCGCCCTCGCCCGCTCCACGCGAATTGAAGGCCATTGGTCTCTACTCCCTCACGTGAAATTCCGCTCGGCCAGATTGAGGAACTCCATGACGAAGTCCTCCATGCGCGCGCGCAGGAGCCGGCTGCGCTGCGCGAAATAGTTGTAGGCGATCAGCGCCGGGATGGCGGCGGCGAGGCCGGCCGCGGTGTTGATCAACGCCTCGGCGATGCCGGGGGCGACCGAGACGATCGAGGTCGAGCCCGACAATCCGATCTCGCGGAAGGCCACCATGATCCCCCAGACCGTGCCGAAGAGGCCGATGAAGGGCGAGGCCGAGGCCGTGCTGGCGAGAAACGGCGTCCAGCGTGCCACCGCGCGCAGCTCGACCGCCGAAGCGCGGGCCAGGGTGCGCTCGAGCGCCGGCAGCGAGGTGATGCGGTAACCGCGCTTGTCGGCCCCCGGATCGCCGTCGTGGGCGCTCTTGATCTGGCTGTCGATCTCGGCGTAGCCGGCCTGGAAGATGCCGACCAGGGGCGAGGCGCGCAGGCGCGTCGCCAGGGCATTGACCTCGCTGAAGCGATGGCTGCGGTGAAACGCCTCCAGGAACTCGCGGCTCTGGCGGTCGGCGCGGCTCATCTGCGCGAACTTGCCGATGATGATGGCCCACGAGATCAACGAGAACACCGCCAGGATGCCGAGGACGAGCTTTGCAACCGGAGTTGACTCGCGGAAGAAGTCGAATAGCCCGGGCGCCTGTGCCGGCACCGGCTGGAACAGCAGAAGCGAAATCCATCCCATTCGCGATCCCATGGCTCCAATGATTCCAATGACTCCCATGGCTCCGACGACCAAGGCAGCCGCTCGGCGGCGCGGCCACCGTAACATGCCCCCGGCGCGCTCTCCAAACGACGCTGCCGTGCGGGGGGTAATCCGGTAGACGCTCAAGAAGCAGAGGCAGACCCGCCGCCGGCGCCACCGCGGCGCCTGCGCCGCCGGCGCGGACGTCTGGCGGCGCCGGACGTCGGCGGAAGTTGCTGTCCATCGAGAGCTTGCCCGGCAAGGGTCTCGCCGCCGGCAGGCTCGGCAGACCGCTCGCCGCGGTCCGCCGCGTCTGCCGAAGGCCGCTCGGCGGCGGCACGATTCTCGCCCGCGGCCGCAAGGGAAGGCGGGGCATCGGCCCAGGCATCTGTCCGGGAGCCGGGACCCGCATCGGCCTTTTCTGCGCCGGCGTGGAGGGCAGGCGCCCTCTTGCGCTTGCGGCCGCCGCGGCGGCGCTTGCGCGGCATTTCCTGGGCGTCAGGAGCCGCCTCCGCGATGCCCTTTCCGTTGCCGGCGTCCGGTTCCTCCCCCGGCTCGGGCAGGGCGAGGTCCGAAGGCTGAAGGGTCACCGGAACGGGCTTGGGGCGGCGGGGGGGGCGGGCCGGCCTCTCGCGCTTGAACCACTCGATCTGCTCATCGGGCCGGTGCAGTCCCGCGGCGGCGATGATCTGGATCTCGAGGTCGAACTCCCGCTCGAGCTCTGCCAGCTCCTGGCGGCGGCTGTTCTGCATGGCGTCGGCAAGCTCGGGATGGAGGGCGATGCGCACGCCCTGGATGAGCCCGGAGGCCGCACGGGCCTCGACCCTCCGCAGCAGGCTCAAGGTCACCGCCTCCGGGCTGGGCAGCCGCCCGGCGCCGCCGCAAGTGGGGCAGGGGCGGTGGGTGCGCACCTGCAGCGCCTTCTTGATGCGCTGGCGGTTGATCTCGAGCAGCCCGTTGGCGCTGATGCGGCCGACCGTCGAGCGCGCCTTGTCCGCCTTCATCGCCTCGCGCAGGGTTTTCTCGATGCGCCGCTGGTTCTTGGACGAGCGCATGTCGATGAAGTCGACGACGATGAGGCCGCCGAGGTCGCGCAGCCGGAGCTGCCTGGCCACCTCGCCGGCGGCCTCCAGGTTGGTATTGACCGCGGTCTCCTCCTGGGTGGCGGCGCGCGTCGAGCGCCCCGAGTTGACGTCGATGGCGATCAGCGCTTCGGTCGAGTCGATGACGATCGAGCCGCCGCTCGGCAGCTCCACCCGGCGCTCGTAGATGCGCTCGATCTGCGGCTCCAGGTCGAAGCGGCTGAACAGGGGAACGCGCTCGGCGTAGCGCACCAGGCTCGTCTTGGCGCGCGGCATGAAGGCGCGCATGTAGGCTTCCGCCTTCTGGAAGGCCGCGTCGTCGTCGACGATCACTTCCGCGATCGTGGCGTCGAGATGATCGCGCAGCGCCTGCACGATGAGATCCTGATCGCTGTAGAGGAGACGGCTTCCCTTGCCGGACAGCGCCGCATCCTGGACCCTCTTCCACAGGCGCAGCAGGGCGGAGAGGTCGCGGCTGATGGCGGTCTTGCTCTGGTCCAGGGAGTTGGTGCGGACGATGACGCCGCAGCCGGGCGGCAGCTCAAGGTTGGCGGCCAGGGATTTGAGCTTCCGTCGCGTCTCCTCTTCCTCGACTTTGCGCGACACGCCGCGGGTCTCGTCGAACGGCGTCAGCACCAGGTAGCGGCCGGCCAGCGACAGGCTGGTGGTCAGCGCGGCTCCCTTCTGGTCCACCGCGTCCCTGGCCACCTGCACCACGATCGGCTTGCCGCGCTCGAGCACGTCCTCGATCCGCGGCTGGCCGCCGCGCGGCTGCCGGTAATAGGCCTCCGGCACCACGTCCTGGATGGCCAGGAAGCCATGGCGCTCCTCGCCGTAGTCGATGAAAGCGGCGTTGAGGCTGGGCTGGATGTTGACGATGGTTCCGCGGTAGATGTTGCCGCGGGTCAGTCCGGACTCGGCGACGTCGACCTGGAAGTTCTCCAGGAGGTGGCCGTCCGCAATGGCGATGCGCAGCTCTTCCGGACGCTGCGCGTTGATCAGCATTCTTCGGGTCAAGTTTGCTCCGATGCGCGTAGATGAAAGTTCAAGGTGGCGAGAAGAAAGGAGTGAACGGTAGGACGAGAGCGCGCCGCGCGAAGCGGCATCCCGCAGCTATTGTCGCCTGCCTCCCACCGGCCGCGCAAGGCCCTGGCGTAAATCTCCATGAGCTTGATGAGCGGGCAAGATGCGCCGCCAAGCCTGGGCTGCTACTATCAGGACAATGCGTTACCTGGTTACCGCACGGGTGCGAGCGGGCCGCGAGGCGGCCTTGTTGCGGGCGATCGAGAATGGGTCCTTGGGGCGGGGCTCGGTCGCCGGGGACGAGTACGCGAGAAACATGGAGCTGGCGCGCGCGGTGGCCGGTCCAGGCGGCCGGGCGGCCGGGGAGGGTCGGTGCGGTGCCGCGTCCGCGGCTGCCGAGGGAGTGGCGAAGTGGGTGGAGGTGTGCTTCTGTGACACCCCGCTTGCCGAGGAGCGGGCGTACTGGGAGGAGTACTTCGAGCTGGTGCGCGTGCAGGATGCGCACAGCCGCAGGCGTTGCCGGGACCTGAGCGGGGAGGAGCCCTGGGCGTGCGCGGAGTGCGACTGCACCGCGCGCCTCGAGGAGCGGATGCGGGAATGGGGTGAGCCGTTCCTGGCGCGGCTGCGGCGGCAGGTAGCAGGGAATGCTAGTGCGTAGGCCCCAGCTCTCAGATCATCTCTCAGGCCATCTCTGCTACAGCGCCGTGAAGCCGGAATCCCGTCCGGGCGGGCGGCCGCGCCGGCGGTGGCTGGCGCCTGGACTCCTGGTGCTGCTCGGGGTGACGGCGCTCGCGCCGGCGGCCGCCGCGGCTCCTTCCCAGGGATGGCAGAGGTTCGCGGTTCCCGCGACCGGCTCTTATTTCTGGCGCTACGTCCCGGCCAGCCTCGACCCGACCCACAAGGCGCCGCTCGTTGTCTTCTTCCACGGCGCCGGGGGCAGCCCGGAAGGCTATCTCGCCTATGTCTATCAGGCCGCGGAGCTGGCGGGGTGCGTCGTGGCTCTGCCCCAGTCCTCGGGGCTGGGATGGGGCACGGCCGCCGACGACCGCACGGTCGGGGAGATGCTGCGGATGGTGGAGGGCGAGCTCGACGTCGACCCCAACCGGATCGCCGTCGCCGGCCATTCGGCGGGCGGGGCCTACGCCTACCTTCTGGCCTACGGCACGGTCGCTAGGTACAGCGCGGTGTTTAGCCTGTCGGCCCCGTTCTATCCGGTGCCGAGCGTGGCCGATCCCGCCTACAAGGCACCGATCCACATGTACTACGGCACCACCGACCCCAACTATATCGGCGGCGCCGAGGCCGCCCTCAAGCAGCAGTGGAGCGGGCTCGGGGTGAGCTGGGAGGAGGACGTCGAGGCCGGCTACGGGCACAGCTCCTGGCCGCCCGAGTCGATGTCGAAAGGCTTCCTCTTCGTGGTCGGGAAGACCTACAGCACCGCGCCGCCTCCGACCTGCGTCGCGGATACCGCCCATCTCTGCCTCAACGGCGGCCGCTTCCGCGTGGAGGTGAGCTGGCAGGACTTCTCGGGCGGGAGCGGCAAGGGCAGCGCGACGCCGGCCGTCTCCGGCACCTCCGGGGTCTTCTGGTTTTTCGATCCCAGCAACTGGGAGATGCTGGTCAAGGTCCTCGACGGGTGCCCGGTCAACCGTCACACCTGGGTGTTCACCGCCGCGACCACCAATGTGCAGTACACCCTCACCGTCACCGACACCGTGACCGGCCAGTTCAAGACCTACTCGAACCCCGCCGGTCACACCGCCGCCGCCGTCACCGACACCGAAGCCTTCGCCGACTGCCCCTGAGGCAGCTGGGTCAAAACCGGTCTCGATCACCGCGCGAGCGGCGCGCTCGCCGATCGCGGGTGCGCTCAGCTCGCCGCTCAGCGGGTTAGGCCAGGCGGCCGTCGAGGTCGAGATCGGCGGCAATTCCTTTCATGGCGGTGAGCACGTTGTCGACGTGCTGCCAGAGGTCGAGCTGGCCGCCGAAGCAGGCGCGGCTGAAGTCGGCGGTGGCGGCCTCGACGTGCTCGCGGTCGACGCCGGCCGCGAAGGCGCGCTCCTTCCACCGCTTCTTGATCGATTTGAGCTCCACCTCGCGCAGGTCCTTGCTGGGCCGGATCAACGCGGCGGCGATGACCAGGCCGGTCACCTCGTCACAGGCCAGCAAGGCGAAGTCGATTGGCCTCTCGCGCTCGACCCCGGTGGCCACGGTGTTGTGCGAGAGGATTGCGCGTACGACGTTTTCGTCGCAGCCATGCCGGCGCAGGATCGGCGCCCCGGCGGCCGGGTGCTGCTCGAGGGTGGGATGGATCTCCCAATCGAAGTCGTGCAGCAGGCCGGCCAGCCCCCAAGCCTCCGGGTCCTCGCCCAGGCGCGCCGCGTAGCCGCGCATGGCCGCCTCGACCGCCAGCATGTGACGGCGCAGTCCCTGCGCCCGCACGTTCTCGGTCACCAGCCCCCAAGCGGCATCCCGATCCATCGCCCCTCCTAGCCCGCGTCCAATCCGCGGCGCGCCAGCCCGACCGCCCGCGGCGGCGGGCGCCAGGATATCGCGCCAGACCATCCTGGTCGATGGCCGGGTCGATGTCTGGCGGGATAGAGTCCCCTCCGTGCGCCGGATCGCGTTGATCACCACGGGCGGGACGATCGAGAAGACCTACGACGAGATGAGCGGGGAGCTGGCCAACCGCCGCTCGATCGTGCGCCGCATGCTCGCCGAGCTGCGCCTCGAGGACACCGAAGTAAACGTCTTCGAGCTGATGAGCAAAGACAGCCTCGACATGACCGAGGCGGACCGCGCGCGGATCATCGAGGCTGTCCGCGCCAGCGGCGCCTGCGCCGAAGGCGACACCGCCGGCATCGTCATCCTCCACGGCACCGACACCCTCGCCCGCACCGGCGAGCGCCTCGCCGCCGAGCTCGGCCATCCGCGCGTGCCCATCGTCCTGACCGGCGCCATGCGCCCCTTCGAGATGAAGCAGTCGGACGCCCTGCAAAACCTCACCGAGGCCGTCTTCGCCGCCGGCGTCCTCCCCCCCGGCATCTACTGCGTCGCCCACGGCCGCGCCCTCCCCTTCCCCGGCGTCCGCAAAGACCCCGACCGAGGCACCTTCGTCCGCACCGATCCCCTGTAGGGGGGAGGGGCGTTATCCGTAGCTTTCGTAGTGGGTGCGGTCTTTCGGCATTTCGATCGCCTTCAACGCCGCGAGCACCGTCTCGACGAAACGCGGCTTGGGCTCTTCGCCTTTCTCCTTGGCGGCCTGGCGCTCGAACTTGGTGATCGCGGGGCCGCAGGAGTAGACCTCGACCGCCGAGGGATCGGGTATGAGCTCGCGGATCAACTCCTCGCAGACCCTGCCGCAGCGCACGTTGGCGCCGAAGCGCGTGGCCTCGGAGTCGCGGCTGATCGCGTGCACCACCGCGAGCTTGTCGGGATGGGCCGCGGCGAGCTCGGCGAGCTGGTCGCGGAAGATGATGTCGTGCCAGGTCTTGTTGCCGTAGATCAGGGTATGGCGCAGCTTCATGCCGGTCGCCAGGCAGTGCTTGATGATGCTCATGTTGGGGACGATGCCCGAGCCGGCGCAGATGTGCACGATGTGATCGGTGCGTGACTCGACGTCGGGGCCCAGCACATAGGGGCCGCCGAAGCCCACCACCACCATCGGGGTGCCCGGCGCGATGCCGTAGGTCAGCAGCGGCGAGAGCAGCGGCGGGTACTTGGTGACCCCCGAGATGTAGGGCTCCTCCTTGACGGTCACCGCCACCAGGGGCTCGTGCGGAGCCGAGCACATGGAATAGGCCCGCGCGGGCTCCCGCTTGCCCTTGAGGTCCTCGAGGTACTTGATGAAGCCGTTGACTTCCTGGAACTGGTGCGGCCGGATGGTGAGGAACTGGCCGGCCTGGTAGTCGGGCCGGTCGCGGGGCGCCGAGAAGGCCAGGGTCACCGTGTCCGGGGTCTCCTGGATGACCTCGGCGACCGTCACCTCGAACTCCCTGACCTTGGCGGGACGGGGGGCCGCCTGCCTGGCCGGGAGCCGCGGCAGCCCGACCGCAGGGGACGTCGGCTCGAGCACGGCTTCCAGAGGGTCGCTCATACGGGTATCTTACGCCTCATCTCTGGCCTCCCTTGCTGTCGCCGATCCTAGAGAAATCGCCGCCTCGCGGTCAACGCCGGTGCGGCCGCCGGCCTCCTCGGGGGGCCCGCCCGCCACCGGCTTCACGGCCGGCCACTCGTGACGGACGCGCGTGAAAAATGCGGGCTGGCGGCGGCGAGGGCGCCGGCTAGGGCGAGGAGGGCGGCCAGGCCGGCCAGGGCTTCGGGCCAGGCCGAGACGGTGACCTCGATCCGGTGCCGGCCGGCGGGCACGGCGATGCCCAGCAGGTCGAGGTTGACGGGAAAAGTGGGGAGCGGGCGGCCGGCGGCGCTCGCCCGGTACAGCGGCTGGTAGGCTCGGCGCACCACCGCCACGCCGCCGCCTCCTGCCACCTCGAGCTCGATGCGGTCGGGCGCCTCGGCGAGCAGCAGGAGCCGGCCGCCCGGATCGTGCGGCAGGAGGCGAGGGACCGCCACCGCCGCCACCGGGTCGGCGGCGCCGGCGACCGCCGCCAGGGCGTCTCGCGGGGTCGGAGCCGGCGTGAGCTGCCGCGGCCACCAGGCGCGCGGCGCCGGGTCGCGCACGGCATAGAGACGGCTCGCCACGCCATTGCGCTCGGCCTGGCCAAGGAGCCGCAGATCCGGCTCGGCCGGGTCCTCGTAGAGGACCGCCGCGGTCAGCCCGACGCTGCGAAACCATCGCGTCCTGGCGCGCCAGCCGAGGCGCGGCAGCTGCGCGAGCATCAGGCCGGACAGCGGGCTCTGCGTCCCCTCGAGGTCGGGCGCCAGAGGATAGGTCAGGCCATGAAGGACCCCCGGCGCCGGCGCGAGGTCGAGGGCCTTCATCCGCTCGACCACCGCCCGCGACCCCTCCGGCAGGCGGTAGCCGGGGTCCGCCCGCCAGCGCGGCGCCTCCAGGAGCTCGTTGACCACCGCGGGCCGTTCCGTGCCGGCCGCCGCGGCCCGGCTCCCGGCACCGCTGGCTCCGACACCGCCGCCGCCTGCCAGGCCGCCGAGCAGCCGCGCCCATGGGGCGGGCGCGCGGTACGGAGCGGTCGAGTCGGTGGCGGCCAGGGGATAGAGCTGCGCCAGCAGCGCGAGCTGGAGCGCGGCAAGCGCCGCAACCCGGCCCTGCCGCGCGGCGATTGCGCCGGCAGCGAGGGCGGCGCCGGCGATCAGCAAGGCGATCGTCCAGGCGCCGAGCTGGCTGGCGGCGAGGGCGAGGGCGGCGGCGCGCTGCGCTGGAGCCAGCGCCTCGAGCCGCGCGGCGACGCCGGCGAGCGCCACCGGAGAGGCCATCCGGAGGAGCGCGGCCAGCACCAGGGTCGTCACCCCGGCGAGGCCAGCCGCGGTCCGCCAGGCGCGCCGTTCGGCCCGCACGACCTCCTCGAGGCCCCAGCCGGCGAGCAGCGGCAGCGCCAGGGCCGGCCAGAAAAGGAATTTCTCGGGAAAGCGGAACATGCCGAAAGAGGCGTGGACCAGCAGCTCGCCCGCGGCACCCGCGGCCACCGCCAGGAAGATTCCGCCGGCCGCCAGCAACGCCCAGATTCGCCGGCGCGCGGCCGCCGCGGCCGCCAGCCACAGCCCGACGACGCCGCAGTACAGAGTCAGGAACAGCGGCATCTCGGGAAGCACCGCGACGGCCCAGATCCCCTGCCGGCCGATCGTGCCGGGCTGGCCGAACGGAAAGGGCACGAGCAGCTCCAGCAGCCGCCAGGGATGGAGCGCATGGGTCGCGGCCTGGGCCGCGCTCAGGCCGGTGCCTCCACGGGTGGTGAAGGCGAGGACCCGCATGGTCGCCACGACCTGCGGCAAGGCCACGGCCAGGCCGAGCCCGACGACCGCGGCGGTGGCGGCGGAGCCGCGCCGCCAGCCCAGCCGCGCCACCGCGGCGGCGGCGAGCGGCACGATCCCCAGCGCCGCGGCAACCGGTTCGCCGCCGAGGATCGCCAGGCCGCAAGCCATGCCGCCGAGAGCGATGGCGCGCCGGCCGCCGGTCGCGGCGCCCAGCATCGCCAGCGGCCACCAGGCGGCGACCGCCAGGAGGTTGTAGAACGTGAGGGCCGAGAGCATCCAACCGCAGCCGGCGTAGGTGAGGCCGGCGACGAGCGCCGCCGCGCGCCCCTGGCCGAGTCCGCGCGCCAGCGCCGCCATGGCCGCCAGCGCCAGCAGCCAGTGCAAGGCATAGTGCAGGTTGAAGGCGCTCCAGAACGGCAGGACCAGGTAGAGGAGGTTACCGGGGTAGAAGGGGAGCGCGTTGGGGTTGCCGCGGAAGGGCTGCCCCAGGCCCCAGGTCGGGTTGAAGGCGGGAATCCGGCCTTCGCGCAGCGCCTCGGCACCGAACGCCTTGAGCGGCAGGTGAGTGGTGAAGACGTCGCGCAGAAAGAACGTGCGCGCGCCGGCCGCCGCCGGCAGGCACACCCAGGCCCACAGTACAAGGGCGGCGGCGAGCACCGCGGCGAGTGCCCATCTCTCGCCCCTATCGCCTTGCGGCGATGCCCCCCGGCGCCGGGGCGCGCTCACCCCTGAGGGCCCGTGAAGAGCGGCAAGTTCGCGCCGCCGGCCGCCGCCGCGCCGGCGTCATAGACCAGCCGGCCGTCCGCGAGGACCCGGGCGTTGGGGTCGAGCTCGTGGAGCTGCGAGCGGCCGGGCGCCAGGATGTGGCGCACGGCGATCCCGCGCGCCACCAGGGCATCGGCGATCAGGCGGCGATGGCAGCGCCAGGGGACGGCCTCGGCGCACAGGATGGCGACGATGCGCGCCGCGGCGAGATTGAGGAGCCGCGCCAGCGCGGCGGCGAGCTCCGGCGTCTCCATGTAGTCGGCATAGCCGCGAAAGGCCGCCACGCGCCAGGCGGTGTGGGGAGAGTCTGGCCGCGGCTGCCTTCTGCCTCCCAGGTCCGCTTCGTGCAGATAGTCGATTCCGGCGGTGGCCAGACTGGCCGCGAGCGCGGCGCGCGCGAACTGGGGATGGCGCCGCGAGCCGGGGAAGCGCCGCACGTCGACCAGCAGCTCGACGCGGTGCTCGGCCAGCAGCTCGACGAGCTCCGCGCCAGTGCGGGTCGAGTGTCCGGCGGTCAGCACCTGCGGCATCCGGCTACTATAGTCGGACCGCGGCCGTCGCGAGGCGGCGCGGCACCCGTGGAGTGGTCGTTTGCTGATCCGGCTCGTCACCTACAACATCCACCGCGGCATCGGGGTGGACCGCCGCTTTCGGCCCGAGCGCATCGTCCGCATCCTGCACCATCACGGGCCCGACCTGGTCGTGCTCCAGGAGGTCGACGAAGGGGCGCCGCGCTCGCGCGAGCTGGACATGGCCCGGGAGCTCGCGCGCGAGCTCGGATTCGCGCACTTCGCGGTCGGCCACAACGTGAGCCTGCGCAAGGGCCGCTACGGCAATGCCACGCTGAGCCGCTTTCCCATCCTGCGTGAGCGCAACATCGACCTCTCGGTCGCCGGCAGCTGGATCCGGCGCGGCTGCCAGCACACCAGCATTGCGGTCCTTCCCGGCCACCCGCCGCTCGAGGTCTTCAACTTGCACCTGGGCCTCTCGGCGCGCGAGCGCGAGCGCCAGGTGGCGCTGCTCGCCCGCTCCTCCGAGTTCGGCGGCCTCGCCGGCGATGCCCCTTGCCTGGTGGCCGGCGACTTCAACGACTGGCGGTCGCTGCTGAGCCCGACCCTCGTCGAAGACCTCGGCTTCCGCAGCGCGACCGACGCGCGCATCAGCCGCGTCGGCAAGAGGCGGCCGCTGCTCACCTACCCGGCGTTTTCGCCGCGGGGTCCGCTCGACCGCATCTACTACCGCGGACCGCTGCGCCTCGTCGGCGTCCGCCGCTGCCGCCTGCAGGTCTCGCGCGTCGCCAGCGACCACCGCCCCCTCATCGCCGACTTCCAGCTCGCCTAGCCGCGCGCCTTTGGAGGGTTTATGCTTGCGGACCGAGCCCCGTCGCGAGACGGCAAATATAAGATTCATAACGATTAAAGTATCGACGAGGTAGTCATCGAATGCCGCGTCCCTCCGTCCTGGTGGTCGATCCCGAAGTGGCGCGGCGCCGCTCCCTTTCCCGCGGTCTGACGGGCTTCGGCTACGAAGTGGTGCCGGCGGTGGATGCGAAGGAGGGCAAGCTCTTCCTCGCGGAGCTGGCGCCCGACGTCGTGGTGGCGCCGGTGGGATTGCTCGACTCCGCCGGCGCGCTCGACTCCGCCGGCGCGGGCGACGGCGCGGCGCGGCGAGCGCTGCTGCTGCTGGGGCACAGCGAAGAAGAGGGGCTGGACCTGCCCGAGAAGGTCTTCTTTCTTGTCGTCGATGGCCTGCGCAGCGAGGACCTGGTCTTCCGCGTGCACCTGCTGCTGCTCGGCCGCGAGGTCGGCATCGAACCGGATACGAGTCTCGAATCGCTGGTCGGCGACCTGTCGCTCGTGCCGATGCTCGAGCTGCTGCGCGGTCTGCAGCGCGGGGCGGTGACGGGGCGGCTGGTACACGCCAAGGGAGAGATCCGGCTCGACGCCGGCGAGGTGGTCAGCGCCGCGGCGGGCCGGGCGCGCGGCATCAAGGCCTTCTGCCGCCTCGGCCTGCTCGACGCCGGTCCGGTGCGGGTGATGGTCGCACCCCTGTCCGCGGACGGCAGGCCCGCTGCCTCCGGCGGCGGCGGCGAGCGCGAGATTACCGAGGACCTGACCTCGCTCATCATTCGCGCCCTGGAAGACCGCGTGCACGAGGCACCCGAGGCACGGGTCCTGGCCCGCATCGAGATCGGGCCGGCGTTGTTTGCCGCCACCTTCACGCCGCAGCAGAAGGAGCTGCTGGCGGCGGTTCCCGCCTGCCGCACGGTGGGGCGGCTGCTCGATGCGCTGCCGGCTCCCGACGGCGAGATCCTGCGCGATCTCCTGAGCCTGGCCGAGCGAGGCATCGTCGTCCTGGAGGAGCCGGAGGCCCCGGTGCGCGTGGTGACCGATTCGACGTCCGACCTGTCAGCCGACCTGGCGAGGGCCCACGGCATCGAGGTCGTCCCGCTGTTGGTGTTCTTCGGCGAGCAGGCCTTCCACGACGGCATCGACCTGCGGCCGCGCGAGTTCTACGACCGGTTGGAGGCCGGACCTCACCACCCGCGTACCAACCCGCCGTTGAAGGGAGACTTCCTCAAGGTCTACCGGCAGGTCGCCGGCCCCCATGACGTGGTGTCGATCCATCTCTCGGAGAAGCTTTCGCAGACTCTGGTGCACGCGCGCGCCGCCGCGGCGGAGGTGCTGCCCGAGCTCGCCCGCCGCCGCGCCGAGGGAGAGCGGCCGGTCAAGCTCGAGCTGGTCGACAGCCAGAACGTCAGCCTGGGGCTCGGCCTGCTGGCGCTGTTCGCGGCCCGCATGGCCCGGCGCAAGCTCGAGCCGGAGGCGATCGCCCGCCGCCTGGCCGAGATGCGTCCCCGCCTGCACGTGCTCTTCGTCGTCGACACTCTCGACTACCTGGCGCGCGGCGGCCGCATCGGCAAGGCGCGCGCGCTGGTGGGCAACCTCCTGGGGATCAAGCCGATCCTCGGGGTGGCGGATGGCGAGGTGGTAGCGGTCGATCGCGTACGCGGCGGCCGGGCGGCGCACCCGCGCCTGATCGAGCTGTGGCGCGAGCGGGTCGATTCCCGAAAGCCCGTGGTGGCGGGCATCGCCCACGCCAAGGCGCCGGTCTGGGCCGACCGCCTGCGGCTGCTCATCGAGGAGAGCTTCCAGGTCTCCGAGCTCCTGATCACCGAAATGGGACCGGTCGTCGGCACCCATGCGGGCCCCGGCACCGTCGGCGCCGTCCTCTTCCAGCCCACGGCCGACGAGCTGCCGCTGATCGCGCCCCTCGGCTCAGACGGCGCGGACGGCGCGGACAGCGCGCGCGATGCGCCGATGCGGGTGGCGCGGGCGTAGAATAGGCCCCGCGAGGGAGACTCCATGTCCGACGAACGCAAGTACCGGCAGCGCGGCTACCAGGATTCCGGCCGGAGCGGCGAGGGAGCGCGCCGCGGACCGCAGCCGCCGCGCGAGAAGCGGGAAGGACCCCGCGGCCGCGGGCTGGGCGCGCCGACCGAGACGGCCTTCCGCTGCGCCTCGTGCGGCGCCAAGCTGCCGCACGCCGTCCTCGAAGCCGCCCCGGCCGCGGCGCCCGCCGCGCGAGGGGAGGCGCCCGAGGCCTCCGCGGCGCCGGCGGCGAGCTACTCGCCCGCCGCGACCTGCCCACATTGCGGCGCCGACCTTCACACCTGCTCGAACTGCCTCCACTTCGACACCGGGAGCCGCTGGGAGTGCCGGCAGCACGCGGCCATTCCCGAGCGCGTCGTCAAGAAGCGAGCGCGCAACGCCTGCCCGGTCTTTTCCCCCAAGGCCGTCCAGGAATTCGGCGGCGAGCGGGAGAGGCCGGTCGACCCGAAGGCGGCGTTCGACGCTTTGTTCAAGTAGTTAGCGCCGCCAGGCAGTCCTTCGGCGCCATGATCCGCATCGACGACGAGCTGGCGATCCCTGAAGAGGAGCTGAGCTTCAGCGCCTCGCGCAGCGGCGGTCCGGGCGGCCAGAACGTCAACAAGGTCGAGACGCGGGTGACGCTGCGCTTCGACGTTGCCGGCTCGCCGAGCCTTTCGCAGCGGCAGCGAGAACTGCTGCGCGAGAGGCTGGCCAGCCGAATCAGCCGGGCGGGATTGCTGCAGGTCACGGCGCAGCGCCACCGCACCCAGGCGGCGAACCGCGAGGCGGCGACGGAGCGTTTTGTCGAGTTGGTGGCAGACGCCTTGCGCGAGTCGGAGGTGCGCCGGCGCACTCGCGTGCCCCGCGCGGCGCGCGAGCGCCGCCTGCAGACGAAAGCTCTGCGCGGACGCCGCAAGCGCGAGCGCGCGGCGTCCGTGTCGCGAGAGTGAGCGGTCGGCGCCTTACGGCACGGCCAGCGTGATGAACCCGGAAGCCAGGTGGCGCCGGAGGTCGTAGCCCTTGGCGGTGACGTACTTGATCAGGCCACCGCTCTTACCCACCGTGACGTCGACCGAGTTCGCGCCCGGGTTCGAGAGCGTCAGGTTGTTTCTGCCCGCGTGGACCGAGAAGGTGGCATTGACCGGCACCTGAGTGGCTTTCTTGTTCACGAAGGTGATGCCCACGAGAACCAGGTGGTAGCTGCCGCCTGGCTTGACCGGCACGACCTGGTCCGGGTCGATTTGGAACGTGCCCACGTTGCCGCCGCCGACGACCTTGGTCACCTGGACCTGAAGGGCGACGATGTGTGCGGTGCCGCCGGTCGGCGTGGCGGCCTCGGCGCCAATCGCGGCGAGCATGGATACCCCCAGCGCAGCCAAGGCAATGAGCGCAACTGCTAGATACTTAGGTCTCATGGGCAACTCCTCTCAGTGACTCCGTACAGGTTCCAGATCTGCAGGATTTGTGACCGCGGGCGGAGTATATCCCAAGAGACTCCCGATGCGAAGACGAGAGCCAAAGCATATCGATCAACGCGCGGTTCAATCGCGACGAGATATAATCGTGACACGATAAAACCGAGAGGGAAGGGGACGCCTGTCCCCTGGTTCGTCAACGAGTTTCGGTCCCTTCAGCGAGAGGGAGGGGGCGTCCCCTTCCCCCCCGGAGGGGGGGGAAGGGGATCGAGGGGTTGCGGGGGGCGATCCTATAGATGCTTTGAGAAGTCGTCCACTGCTACATCGCAGCGGCGCTTCATCCCTCGGGTTTAGCGCGGCGGCAGAGGGTTGAAGTCTCCGAGGTTGTTGGCCGTGTGGAATTCGTCGGAGCTCACGATGGACTGCACCACGGTGCTCAAACCTCTGCGGTGCAGAGCCTCGACGTTGTCGCGGAAGCCCCGGTCCCTGTCCCACATCGTGCGGCTGTCGTCCTGGCGATGCAGCAGATCGCGATACAGGCCCGCGACCCGTTCGATGTCGCGATCCTGGTAGCCGCGCTCGACCGTGGCGCGCCCGAGCCCTCTGTCTTCGGCTTGCCGCGCCAGAGACGCCGCGACGTCGAGGACCCCGCCGAAGCCGTTGCGGTAGATGCGCTGGGTGTCGATCTCGGCCTGGCGGCCGCGCGGCGGCGGCTCGCCGAGGATGGCGAGGTAGAGCATCGAGGTCAGGCTTCGCGCCTTGTCCCAGCGGCCGCCGCGGCCAATACTGGCGCCGTCTCCGGGGTTGCCGGCAGCAGGTGGATTGCCGCCGATCTTGAAAGTGAAGCGGCCGTCATGGTCGTTGCGCATCTGGTAGTCGCCGACCACGCTGTAGGCGAGCTGGGCAAGGCCGTTGCCCCCGTTGTCGTTGACCTTGACGATCGCCCAGTTGGGGCCGGTCCTGACCAGCTCGATGTTGTGGCCGCCCGCGGCCACGGTGAAGCGGGCGTTGACCGGAGATTCGACGCCGATGCCGTTGACGATGGCGGTGCCGACCAGGCTGACCTTGACCTGCTCTCCGATCTGCACGGGGATGCCGTCGCCGATCCGATAGGTGCCAGTGGAGCTGCCATTCTGGCTCTCGACGCGAACCTGCGCGGCGATGATCTGGAGCGGCGCCGCCGCCACCGCAACGGGCACGAGCGCCGCGACGGCCAGTGCGGCAGCCACTGCAGCCACGGCAGCCAGAGTCAGTTTCTTCTCGAGCATGGTGAGCCTCCGTTTCCTCGCAATGCTCCCCCAAACATTTGGATCTGCAAACTTCCCGCCAGCGGTCCCTTGCTAGGTGAATCCCTGTCGCGAAGGGGCAGGGGCGTCCCCTTCCCGCCGCGTTACTCGACCGCCACCCCGGACAGATCCTCGACCGGCTCCGGCAGCTTCAGCTTGAATCCTGCCAGGGTCTCGACCAGGACGGTGGCCACGACCAGGTTGCGATACCACTTCTTGTTGGCGGGAACCACGTACCAGGGCGCCCACTTCGTGCTGGTGCGGGTGATCGCCGCCTCGTAGGCTTCCATGTAGCTCTTCCACAGCGCCCGGTCCGCGAGATCGGCGAGACGGAATTTCCAGCGCTTGGCCGGGTCTTCTAGGCGCTCCTTCAGTCGCTTCTTCTGCTCGTCGGCGTCGATGTGCAGAAAGAACTTGAGCACGGTGGTGTCGTTCTCGCAGAGCAGGCGCTCGAAATCGTTGATCTGGGCGTAGCGCGCCTTCCAGACCCTGGGCGGCACCAGGCCGTGGACGCGCGCCGCCAGCACGTCCTCGTAGTGGCTGCGGTTGAAGATGACGATCTCGCCGCGTCCCGGGGTCCTTGCATGGATGCGCCACAGGAAGTCGTGCTCGAGCTGTTCGCCGCTGGGCGCCTTCCAGGCCACCGCCTTGACTCCCAGCGGGTTCACGCCTTCGAAGACGTGCGAGATGGTGCCGTCCTTGCCGCTGGTGTCCATCCCCTGGAGGACCACGAGCACCTTGCGGCGATGTTCGGCCCAGAGCTTGTTCTGGAGGTCCTCGAGCCGCCGGTTCAGCGCCTCGAAGACCTTGCCGGTCTTGGCCTTGCCGCCCTTGAAGCCGGGGGTGGCCCCGGCATCCACGTCGCCGGCGCGGAACCGGCTGCCGGGCTCGACCCGATGGAGCTTGATCATGGAACCCCCCTGTTGAGAAGGCGAGAAAAACTTAACCTACCATACGGGGCGGAAGCCGCGGCGGGCGCCGTTTGTTGTCCCTGATGAGGGCTGATCGAGGAGATTGCTCATGCGCGAGGGAATCGTCGTCACCTGCCCGTCTTGTGGCAGGAAAAACCGCCTGGCCTACGCTCGCCTTGGCGCGGCCGCGCGCTGCGGTTCGTGCAAGACGCCGCTGCCGCCGCCCGCCGAACCGCTGCCGGTGGACCGCGCCGGCGAGCTGGGAGGACTGCTGCGCGAGGCCGGTGTTCCGGTGCTGGTCGATTTCTGGGCCCCCTGGTGCGGCCCTTGTCACGCCGTGGCGCCGGAGATCGTCAAGGTGGCGAAGAACAATGCCGGCAGGCTGCTGGTGGTGAAGACCAACACGGAGGTCGATCCCGGGGTCGGAGCGGAGCATCGCATCGGTGCGATACCCACCATGGTGCTGTTCCGCGGCGGCCGCGAAGTCGCCCGTACGAGCGGCGCACGGCCGGCCGCCGCCATCGAAAGCTTCGTACGGGAAGCGCTGGCGGGCGCGGCCTGAGCGGTTTCGGGTTGGGGGGAATGGGGTCTGGAGTGGTGTGGTAAAGTGGGCGCAGCTGGAAGCCGTCAGGAAGGGCGTGAGAGTCTGCTCTACCGGCAGGCGGGGTCGGAGCGAAGAGTTCGTCTATCTCGAGAAAGAGAGAGAAAAAAGTGAGTGACGCGAAGCGCTTGAATTGGACGAACACGACGTTCCTGGTGGGGACCCTGCTGATCGCCTTGGTCGGCACGCCGTGGTATGTCATCCAGCAGGGCCTGGGATGGCCGGAGGTGTTGACGTTCGCGGGGCTGTGGCTGGCGATCGGGATCTCGGTGACGGGCGGATACCACAGGCTGTTCTCCCACAAGTGCTACCAGGCGGCCTGGCCGGTGCGGCTGTTTTTCCTGGTGTTCGGCTCCGGCGCGCTCGAGAACTCGGTGATCAGCTGGTCCGGAGACCACCGCGTCCACCATTCCAACGTCGACGAGGAGCGCGATCCTTACAATATCCAGAAGGGCTTCTTCTGGGCGCACATCGGCTGGATCTTCTTCGACAACGAGCCGGCCCCGGAGAGCGTGGTCCGCGACCTGATGGAGGACCCGCTGGTGCGCTGGCAACACCGCTGGTACAAGCTGCTCGCGCCACTCGTCGCCTTCGGCATCCCGCTCGCCGTCGGCCTGGCGACCGGGCGCGTGCTCGGATGCCTGCTGATCGGCGGCGTGCTGCGCCTGGTGGTCAGCCATCACGGCACCTTCTTCATCAACAGCCTCTGCCACATGGTGGGGCGCCAACCCTACAGCCGCGAGCACAGCGCCCGCGACAGCGCGCTCATGGCGGTGCTGGCCTTCGGCGAGGGGTACCACAACTATCACCACAGCTTTCCGTTCGATTACCGCAACGGCATCAAGGGATGGCACTTCGACCCGGCGAAATGGTTCATCTATACGCTGTCTCGTCTCGGCCTGGCCAGAGACCTGCGGCGCGCTTCGGAGGCCGCCATCCTCAAGGCCCGCGTGGAGGTGCAGTTCGAGCGCGCCAAGGAGCGGATGGAGCGGGTGATGGCGGGCGTGCGTGAGAGCTACGAGAAGCGCCTCCACGACGCCTACGCCTCCCTGCAGAGCGCTCTTCAGGAGCTCCTCGCCCTGCAACGCCGGACGGCCAGGCCGCCCGACGGCTGCACGGACCATCCGGAGACTCGCCTGGGCATGGTCCACCATGCGCTCGAGCAGGCCCTGCGCGACTGGCGTCGTGCCCTGCGGCAGATGAACCGGCTGCCCACCGCCGCGGCGGCCTGAGACGTTCACCCGGAGCCGCCGATCCCGCGCCGCCCCCCCGGTCAGCGGCCGGCGCCCGGCGCGATACCCACGAGGGAGCCCATGAGCAATCGACCGCGCGTGTCCAGCCGCTGCCGTCTGCCTGCCTCGCCGGCAGGCATCGCCGTCCTCGCTTGGATGGGTCTCGTGGCCGGCCTGGCGGGGCTGGTGGCGCCGGCTCTGGCGCAGGGGCCGGCCGCGGTGCCGGTCCTTCCCGACGAAGCGCAGTCGACGGCTGCCGCGCTACGCGACGGTGCCCTCCAAGGGAGCGGCGCCTATGATCTGGTGAAGTCGCTCACCACCGAGGTCGGGCCGCGCTCGGCAGGCTCGCGGGGGGACGCGGCGGCGGTAGCCTGGGCGCTGCGCACCCTGAAGGGTCTGGGATTCAGCAACGTTCGGGCGGAAATGGTCAAGGTCCCGCACTGGGAGCGCGGCGCCGAGTCGGGTGAGATCACGGCCCCCTATCCGCAGCAGGTTGCCCTGGCGGCGCTCGGCGGCAGCAGCGGCACGACGCAGGGCGGTATCGAGTCCGAAGTGGTCGAAGCGGCGAGCCTCGACGCGCTCGCCGGCCTCGGCGCGGCGAAAGTCAAGGGCAAGATCGTCTTCTTCAATACCCCCACCGAACGGACCCGCGAAGGCTCGGGCTACCAGAGCGCCGTCGTGGTGCGCAGTTCCGGCCCGGCGCGTGCCGGCAGGCTGGGCGCCGTCGCGGTGCTGGTCCGCTCGATCGGCACGGATGGCAACCGGCTGCCCCATACCGGCGCGACCCGCTACGAAGCGGGAGGGCCGCGGGTCCCGGCCGCGGCGCTGTCCGGTCCGGACGCCGATCTGCTGGCGGCCGAGCTCGCCACCGGCAAGAGCGTGCGCTTCCGCTTACGGCTCGGCGCACGCACCCTGGCCGACGCGCAGTCGGCGAATGTGATCGGCGAGATCCCGGGGCGCGAGCGGCCCGAGGAGATCGTGCTTCTGGGCTGCCACCTCGACTCCTGGGATCTCGGCACCGGCGCCCTCGACGACGGGGCCGGATGTGCCATCGTGATCGAGTCGGCGCGGCGCATCGGGCAGCTGCCGGCCAAGCCGCGGCGCACCCTCCGCGTCGTGCTCTTCGCCAACGAAGAGTTCGGCCTCTCCGGCGCCGAAGCCTATGCCGCCAGCCATGCCAAGGAGCTCCCGCGGCACGTGGTGGCGGCGGAGGCGGACCTGGGCAGCGGCCGCGTCTGGCGCCTCGATACGCGTGTGGCGCCCGAGGCTTTGGCCTGGGTGCGCGAGCTCAACCGCCTGGTGGCGCCGCTGCGCGTCAACTCGGGGGGCAACGAAGCGGAAGGCGGCGCCGACCTCATCCCGCTGGGCCCGGCGGGTGTGCCGGTGCTGTCGCCGGTGCAGGACGCGACCGCCTACTTCGATTTCCATCACACCGCCAACGACACCCTCGACAAGGTCAACGCGCGGGATCTCGACTACAACGTAGCCGCCTGGTCCGCCCTGGCCTACGCCGCGGCCGAGATGCCCGGCGACTTCGGCCGCGTAGTGACCGCCAAGCCCCCCGGCTTCTAACTACTCCGGTTCAACTCCGCGCTGCGCATCAGAAATTCGTCGGCGAGGAGCCGGTAGGCCGCGGCGCCTTTGGCGGCCGGGTCGTACTGGAAGATGGTCTGGCCCACGCCGGGCGCCTCGGCGAGACGGGTATTGACCCGGATCTCGATGGCGAAGACGAGGTTGCCGTACTCGGCGCGGATCTGGTCGACCGTCTCGCGGGTCGCCCGCGTCCGGTAGTCGACGATGGTGAGCAGCAATCCCACCGGCCGGGCGCGCACGCCCGCATCCCAGGCGACGCGCTCGGCGGTCGCCAGGAGGTTCTTGAGCCCGGCCGCCGCCAGGAACTGCGGGACCACCGGCACCAGGAACGTGCCGGCGGCGACGACGGCGCTGATCGGCAGCAGGGTCAGGGCGGACGGACAGTCGATGAAGATGAACTCGTAGCTGCGCGCCAGCGGCGCCAGCGCCGCGCGCAACCGGCTCTCGCGGGTGCGGAAGGCGGCGAGCTCGCCGTCGGCGCGCACCAGATCGATCGAGGCGGTGAGCAGGTCGAGCCCCGGCACGGAGGTCGGGCGCACCGCCTCGGCCGCCGCCATGCCGCCGAGCAAGACGTCGGCGGAGGAAGGAGCCAGCTCGGAGCGCCCCACGCCGAGAGAAAGGGAGGCGGAGGCCTGGCTGTCGAGGTCGACCAGGAGCACGCGCCTGCCCTGGCAGGCGAGCGCCGCCGACAGGTTCACGGCCGTGGTCGTCTTGCCGACACCACCTTTCGGCGAGATCAGAGCGGTGATCACTGGCCGGCGAATCTATCCTACGAAGGGTGGGGGCAAGCAAGCGCGGCGCCGAGTCGCAGCGCGCATGAAACTACCGCGACTCGCGGGTGCCTGCGCCGAGTGGCCTTTACCAGATGAATCGCTAGTACAGCCACTAGCCCTTGGTCTGCTGGAGCGGCGGCGGCCCGGGCGGCAGGGCCTCCGGCGCCAGCTCGACGACGGCCGGGACCGTCTGGACCCCCGGGGCGGCGGTCTCGACCGGCAGCGGGACGATCGGGGTGGCGGTCTTGCCGTCCGCCGGCGCGACGGTCGCGCGCACCTTGGCGAAGAGCTGCTCGAGGTTCATGCCGGTGAGCGACTCGATGAGCGGCGGCACCTGGGCGATCACCTTGGCCATCTCGCCGGTGAGGCGCGAGACTCCGAGATCGCCGTTGCCGCCCGAGTTGATCAAGGTGATGCGGTCGATCTTGGCCAGCGGCTCGCCCAGGGCGCGCGCGATCTCGGGAAGGACGGGGGCGAGGATCTGGAGGACCGCCGCCTCGCTGTACTGGCGCCAGGCTGCCGCTTTCTTCTCCATGGCCGCGGCCTCGGCGAGCCCCTGCGCTTTCCGAGACTCGGCTTCGGCCAGCCCCACGGCCTCGCGCACCTGCGCCTCGACGATGCCGCGGGCTCTCTCGGCCTCGGCCTGCGCCAGCCCCTGGGCGCGGGTCACATCGGCGGCGGCGAGCCCGCGCGCCTTCTCGCCCTCGGCCACCGTGGTCAGGCGAGCCCGTTCGGCCTCGGCCGTGGTCTCGACCCGCTGGCGCTCCGCCGACGCCAGGGTCTCGATCTCGTAGCGCCTGGCATCGGCCTGACGCCGGATGGTGGCGTCGAGCTCTTTTTCCTTGCGCTTGATCTCCTGCTCCTGGACCTGGATCTCGACGGTCTTCTTCTGCAGCTCGTAGGCCATCTCCGCCTCGGCCTTCTTGCGGTTGGCGATGGCCTGCTGCTCGGCGATCGCCTGGGCGGCCTGGGAGTTGGCGATCTCGGCGGCGCGCCGCGCCGCGGCCTCGGCCTCCTGCTGGCGGCGGCTGCGGTCGGCGTTGGCTTCGGCGATGCCCGCGTCACGCCGCGCCTCGGCTTCCTGCGCCAGCAGCTGCGCCTCGGCCTGGCGCTCCCGCGTCTCGCGCTCGGCGTCGGCCTGAGCGATGGCCGCTTCCTTGGCGGCGACCGCCTGGGCGATTGCCGCGGTGCGCTGGACCTCGGCGATGCGCGGCTTGCCGAGGGCCTCGAGGTAGCCGTGCTTGTCGCGGATGTCGCGGATGGTGAAGGAGTCGATGCCGAGGCCCATGTTGGCCAGGTCCCCGGCCGAGATCTCCTGCACCTTCTGCGCGAACTGGTCGCGGCTCATGTAGATGTTTTCGACCGACAGGGTGCCGAGGATGCCGCGCAGGTGCCCCTGCACGGTCTCCAGCGCGATCTTGGCGATGGCCTGCGAGTCCTTGCCCAGGAAGCGCTCTGCCGCGGCCTGCAGCGACGCCTCGTCCTTCTTGATCTTGATCTGGGCCACTCCGTCGACCGCGATGGGCACGCCTTGCGAAGTGTAGACCTCGGGGGTGGTCACCTCCAGGGTCATCACCTCGAGCGACAGGGTGTCCCAGGTATGAAACAGCGGGATCACCATGTCGGCGCCGCCGGTGATGAATTTGACCTGGCCTCGTCCAGAGACCACGATGACTTCGTTGGGTCCTGCCTTCTTCAAGAAGGCGAGGTAGGCGACCACGTAGCCGACCGCGACGACGGCGAGGACCCCCACCGCGAGCAGCACCAAGAACCATCCGAAACCGAGGCTGTTGATCATGGCTGGGAGCTCCTCTCTCCGGCCGACACGACAAGCGTGGACCCGGCCATCGCCACGACCGTCACCGCAACGCCGCGCGGGATCTCGCGGCCCTCCGCCTCGCGCGCCGGCGCGCTGTAGCGCTGGCCCGAGACGAGGGCCACCGCTTCGCCGAGGCCGCCCGCCGGGATCGGGGTGGTCACCTCGGCAGCCGCCCCGACGAGGTCCGCCAGGTGGATCACGCTCGAGGCGCGGGAGGCGCTGACGATCTTCCAGCCCAGAAAGGTCACGCCGTAGGCGGTCAGGACGGCGGCCGGGATGGCGAACAGCAGGCTGGTCCGGTCGCCGGCGCGCAGGCCGTACTTGGCGATCAGTCCCCAGCCTCCGATCGCGGCCATCAGGGTCGCCAGGGCGAGCGGGGAGAAGAACGGGAAGTGAAAGGCCGCGGCGCCGCCGCCCGCGGCCGACTCCGACACCGAGCCGCGGCCGGTGCCGTCGATCCCGTAGCGGCTAGGGGCGGCGTGGCCGCTCTCGGTCCCATGCCCGCCCTCGGGCGCGTGGGCGTGGCCGCCGCCGCCGAAGTCCGCGTGCCCCAGGAAGGCGGCAACCATGACGTAGAGGCAGCCGAGCAGAGCGAACAGCAGGAAGGTCATGGTGAGCATGAGGGTCTCTCCGGACTGGCCTGGAGCGCTTGCTCGATCCTATCACCCGCCGCCGGGGAGCCGGCGAGAGTGCAGGCAGCAGCCCCCTCGGGGGAGGGGGCTGCCAGAGCGCAGGCGTGCTGGTGAGGAGCTCCTCTCGAGACCCTGGAGGCGGCTCAGACCGGGCAGGGACGGTGACAGGTGTCGAAGCAAGTCCTGCCGCAGGTGTCGGCGCAGGTCGGGCTGTTGCAGGTGGGATTGCAAGTAGCGGTCACGCCCATGCCCGCCACTGCCGCTCCAAGGCCCGCCGAGTCGAGACGAGCGAGGGTCTCACGGCTGAGGGTCAGCTTCTTGATGCTCTTCTTCATGGCAATCTCCTTGGCCACCGTGGCCTGGTTTCCGGGCACACCCGGAGGGGTTGTCGGATCGGCAGGAAGTTCCAGCCGATATACGAAGCTTAGCAGCGAAGTGCGAGTCTAAATGTCAGCGTTGTGTCAGGAAGTACGCGCGGTCGGAACGATCAAATCCGCACGCGATAGCCCACCTTGCGCACCTGAGGATGTCGCTCGCGGGGCTCATGGCAAGGCATGGTCGCTTCGCCGCCATGCGACAATGGCGGTCGCCATGAGCGACTCTGCCGCCGCCCCGCCGCCGGTCGCACCCACCCGGCCCGCCGCGCCTGCCGGGGCAGCGGCCGGTGGCGGCGTGCCTGGTTCGCCGGGTTCCGGCTCCGGAGGCCGCCCCTCGCTCGCGGCGCGCATCCCGGCCGGGGGGACGGCGGACCCGGACCTGATCCTCGACCGCTTCCTCGGCTGGGTGGGCGAGGTCGGTTTCACCCTCTACCCGGCGCAGGAGGAGGCGCTGCTCGAGCTCATGGCGGGGCGGCACGTGATCCTCAACACGCCGACCGGCTCGGGCAAGTCGCTGGTCGCCCTGGGACTGCACTTCAAGGCGCTGTGCGAGGGCAAGACC
Organism: Thermoanaerobaculia bacterium; assembly: GCA_035544895.1. Taxonomy (GTDB): domain Bacteria; phylum Acidobacteriota; class Thermoanaerobaculia; order Multivoradales; family UBA5704; genus JASLEW01. The sequence continues at coordinate 95,101 of DASZZM010000055.1, read as the reverse complement.
TCGTTTTACACCAGCCCGATCAAGGCGCTGGCCAGCGAGAAGTTCTTCGCCCTGTGCGACGACTTCGGGGCCGAGAACGTCGGCATGCTGACCGGCGACGCCAGCATCAATCCGCGGGCGCGAGTGCTGTGCTGCACGGCGGAGGTGCTGGCTAACATGGCCCTGCGCCGCGGCGGGGAGCTCGACGCGCCCTATGTCGTCATGGACGAGTTCCATTACTACTCCGATGCGGAGCGGGGAGTTGCCTGGCAGGTGCCGCTGATCACCCTGCCGCGCACCCGCTTCCTGCTCATGTCGGCGACCCTCGGCGACGTCGCCGCGATCGCCGACCGCCTGCGCGAGCAGACCGCCGCCGAGGCGGCCGTGGTCGCCTCCTCCCGGCGTCCGGTGCCGCTCGATTTCAGCTACCGCGAAACGCCGCTGCACGAGACGCTCGACGAGCTGCTGGCCGCCGGCAAGGCGCCCGTCTACATCGTCAACTTCACCCAGCGCGAGTGCGCCGAGCTGGCCCAGGCCTTGACCAGCATGAAGATCGCCAGCCGCGAGGAGCGCGACCGCATCCGCGAGGCTGTGGGCGACTTCCGCCTCGACACTCCGTACGGCAAGGAGTTCCGGCGCTTCCTCTCCTTCGGCATCGGCGTCCACCATGCCGGCCTGCTGCCCAAGTACCGCCTGCTGGTCGAACGGCTCTCGCAGCGCGGGCTGCTGCGCGTCATCTGCGGCACCGATACCCTTGGCGTCGGCGTCAACATCCCGATCCGCACCGTCCTGTTCTCGCGCCTCGCCAAGTTCGACGGCAGGAAGACCGCCATCCTGGCGGTGCGCGATTTCCAGCAGATCGCCGGCCGCGCCGGCAGGAAGGGCTTCGACGAGCAGGGGAGCGTGGTCGCCCAGGCCCCCGAGCACATCATCGAGAAGCGGCAGGCGGAGCGCCGCTCCGGAGAGGGCAAGAAGGCGCGCCGGGCGGCCGCAGGCACCCCCAAGGGAGAGGTGTCGTGGAGCGCCGAGACCTTCGAAAAGCTCATCTCACGCCCCCCGGAGACGCTCAAATCGCGCTTCCGCATCACCCACGGCATGGTGCTCAACCTCATGCAGCGCGACGCCGAGCGCGACGACCCGGCGCGCCGCAACTTCGCCAGCCTGCGCGAGCTGATCGGCCGCAGCCACGAAGACTCGGGCAGCAAGGCGCGGCTGCTCGGCCAGGCCGCGGTGCTGGTCCGCTCGCTGTATCGCGCCGGGGTCATCCGCATGGCGCGCGACACGACGAGGCCCTACCTGTGGGTGGTGGTGGCCGAAGGACTGCAATGGGACTTCTCGCTGCACCAGGCCCTGGCGCTCTACCTGGTGCAGACCCTCGGCCTCCTCGATACCGAGTCTCCTGACTACGCGCTCGACGTCGTCACCCTGGTCGAGTCGATCCTCGAGGACCCGGAGGTGGTGCTGCGCCACCAGGTCGACAAGGCCAAGCAGGAGCTGGTCGCGCGCCTGAAAGCAGACGGCGTCGCTTACGAGGAGCGCATGGAGCGCCTCGACGAGGTCACCCACCCGCAGCCGCTCGCCGACTTCCTGCACGGCAGCTTCAACCGCTTCCGCGGCGAGCATCCGTGGGTGGGCGGGCGCGAGCTGCGCCCCAAGTCGATCGGACGCGAGATGCTCGAGGGGTACCTGTCGTTTGCCGACTACGTCAAGCGCTACGGGCTGCAGCGCAGCGAAGGGGTGCTGCTGCGCTACCTGTCCCAGCTGTACAAGACCTTGGACCAGACCGTGCCGGAGCGGGCCAAGAGCGAAGGAGTCGAGGACGTGCTGGGCTTCTTCCGCACCTTGCTCGAGCATACCGACACCAGCCTGCTCGAGGAGTGGGAGGCGCTGCTGCATCCGGAGCTGCGGCGCGAGCGCGAGCGCGAGCACGCCGCCGCCGAGGCGCTGTGGATCCGCCAGCTCATCGCCGACCCCAAGGCGTTCGCGGCGCGGGTGCGGGCGGAGATGCACCTGCTGGTGCGCGCCCTCGCCGGCCGCGAGTGGGAAGAGGCGGCGGCCTCGGTGCGGCAGCGGCCGCTGAACGAGGCGGACGAGACGGTGGCGAAGGAGGCCGGCGAGGCGGGCCTGGCGGGGGACATTGCGGGGCAGTGGACCGCCGAGCGCTTCGCGCAGGCCCTCGAGCCCTTCTTCGCCGAGTACGGCGAGGTGCTGTTCAATGCCGACGCCCGCCGGCACCGCTGGACCGCGATCCGCCCGACCGGCGACCGCACGTGGACCGTCCACCAGACCCTGCTCGACCCGCGCGAAGACAACCTGTGGGCCATCTCCGGCGAGATCGATCTGCGCGATCCCGCCGCCGTCGACGGCCCGCTCGTCCGGCTGCGCGGGATCGGGCCGTGAAGCCGTACTAAAGGGGGGGTTGACCGCCCATGTCGAAGACCGCCTGCATCGTCCCTTGGAGCACCCTCGCCATCGGGCCCGACGGCCGGGCCAATTTCTGCTGCGACGTCCCGGCGCCCCTGACCGTGGACGGCCGCATGGGAAGCATCTACCGGGACTCGCTCGACAACCTCTGGAACGCCGGCGAGATCGTGCAGGTGCGAGCGGCGATGGCGCGCGGCGAGAAGCCCGAGGCCTGCGGCCTCTGCTGGCAGCGCGAAGCGGCGGGCGGCGTCAGCCGCCGGCTGCTCACCAACGCTGCCTACCGCCAGCTCGGCGGCCAGCTCGCGGTCGAGGCGCTGCCCCAAGAAGGCGCCGGAAGCGGCTACCGCCTCGAGCGCCGGCCGGACTGGTTCATCCTGGAGCTTGGCAATGTCTGCAACCTGAAGTGCCGCAGTTGCAGCCCGCTGTTCAGCTCGCGCATCGCCGCCGATCCGGTCCAGGTCGCATGGACCGGCAACGCGCCGGCGCCAGACTCGGCAACCACCACCGCGCCGCGCCCGCGCCAACGCCTGCGGCTCGCGCCCGAGAACACCGCGGCATGGTTCGAGGACGTCGACGCCATGGCGGACATGATCGCCAGCGGCGCCGGCGGCGGTGCCGGCGTTGCCGGCGGTGCCGGCGGTGTCGGCGATGTCGGAGCCAGGGCGATGCTGTCGCTGATGGGAGGCGAGCCCTTCCTCATCGAGCACACCTGGCGCCTGCTCGACGCCCTCGTCGCGCGCGGAGTGGCGCCCCACCTCTTCGTCGGCCTGCTGAGCAACGGCCAGCAGCGGAGCGTCAGGCTCGAAGAGCTCGCGCCTCACTTCCGCGGCTTCAACGTGTCGCTGAGCATCGACGCTCACGGCAAGCTCTATGAGTACCTGCGCAACGGCGCCCGCTGGCGCACCCTGGTCGAGAACCTGCGCTGGTTGCGCCAGGTGCCCAACCTCTACCTCGCCGCCGTGCCGACCTTGCAGAACTGCAACGCGCTGGACATGGTGACCCTGCTCCGCTTCCTCGACGAGCAGGAGCTGCCGGTGACGTTCAACCTGCTGACCTGGCCCGCGCGCCTGCGCCCCACCAACCTGCCGCCGAGCGTTCGCCGCATCGCCGCCGCGCGGCTGCGCGGCTACCTCGACACGGAATGCAGGCCGGTAAACCTCGCCGTGGTGCGGAACTACTGCGAGACTCTCGAGGAGGCGGGCGACAGCTTCGATGCCGAGCTGTTCGCCGAGTTCATGACCTTCACCAACGATCTCGACGCGAGCCGCGGCGAGAGCTTGCCAGAAGCCGCCCCGGAGCTGCTGGCGCTCGTCCGGGCCGCCGGCGTCGAGTGGTCTGACGAGCGGCGCCACGTGCCCTCAGGTGCCCCCCGCCCGGCGCTCCGGCAGGACGAGCTGTTGCAGCGCGTCAATCGCACGGTCTCTTCGCACGACGTTCTCTTTGCCGGCTTCGAGGCGGTCGAGACCGGCGCCTATTTCACCACCGCGGCGAGTCAACTGTGGGAGATCGACGCCCTGTTGCGGGAGCATGGCCACCAGGGGCTGGCGGGCTGCCGGGCGGTGGCCGACTTCGCCTGCCACTACGGCCGCCTGACCCGCGCGTTGCGCGCCGCGCTGCCGCACGCCGCGGTCTACGCCTGCGACATCGATCGCGGCGCCGTGCAGTTCTGCGCCGACGAGCTTGGCGCGCTGCCCGTCGTCACCGGCTGGCGGCCCGACGAGGAGCGCCTTCCGGGCGACCTCGACGCCGTCGTCTGCGTCTCGCTGCTGACCCACACTCCTCTCGAGCACTGGCGGCACGCCCTGCGCGCCTGGGCGCGGATGCTGCGGCCCGGCGGCATTGCGGCCTTCACCTACCTTTCCGAACGCCACCTCGACCCCTGGCTGGTCGGCGCGATGGAGCACTACGGGTCTTACTCCCGCGAGCAGCGCCGCGCCACGGTACGCTCCCTGCGCCAAGAGGGCCACGGCTTCGCGGCCCTGACCTCCGGTTACGGTGGCGAGCCCTTCTACGGCATCGCCTTCGCCACGTCGGAGGTCGTGCGGCGGGAGATCGCCGCGGCCGGCTTCGAGCTGCTGGCTTTGCCCGCCGAGGCGAGTCCAACCTTCGGGCAGGACCTGGCGCTGGTGCGCAGGCCGGACGAGCAGGGCGCTCCGCGGGCCGCTGCTGTTGCCGCTGCCGGGGTGCGACGCGACGTTTCCCTGGTGGCGCTCTACGACCCTCGCTGCTATGCCCCTGCGGATGGCGAGGACGGCAGCCACCCCGGCAGTGCCTGGGCGCGCCTTGCGGCGGCGCCTCCGCCCCGGCCGCTGCCCACCCAGCTCGGCTTCGGCGATCCGCGCGTGCCCGAGGTGCGGGAGGCGCAGGCCGCGCTGGCCCGCGAGCACGCGGTCGACGCCTTCTGCTACCTCTATCCCTGGGGGGTGGCCGGGCCGCGCTGGGACGCGCCCTGGCGCGACCTCCTCGCCACCGGCCGGCCCGACTTCCCCTTCTGCTTGATGGTGGACGTGGAGGACGGCGAGCCGATCGCCCCGGCGGCCGCCGGCAAGCTGTTCGACGACATCGCCCCCGGCCTTGGCGACCGCCGTTACCTGCGTGTCGAGGGCCGAGCCCTGCTGATCGTGCGCGGCGTCACGCGGTTGCTGGAAGCGCGGGCGATCGCCGCGCAATGGCGCGCCGCGGCCACCTCCCGCGGTCTCGGCGAGCTCCACCTCTGCGCCGCCGAACCAGCTCCCGCCGACCGCCCTGAAGACCTTGGCTTTGACTCCTACCTCGAAACCCCGGAGCCGGCCGCCGATCGTGCCGGTGCGGTTGCGGCGTCGCTCACGCGCCCCTGGCCGGCGCACCGCTTCTTCCGCGCCGTCGAGTGCCGCCGCGACGCCGACCCGCGCTCCGGCGAGCTGTACGAGCACTGGCTGCGCTCGACAATCGAGGCGACGCGCCGCCGCGGTGAAAGCCTGGTGTTCGTCGACGCTTGGAACGACTGGCCGCGCGGGGTCTACCTCGAGCCCGACGATCGGGACGGCCGCGCCGCGCTCCAGGCCACGCGGCGTGCGGCGCGCGGACCCGCCAGCGGCCTGGTGCTCCTGCGCGAGCTGCGCGACGAGCTGGGAGGGGTTGGGGGTCGCGCCGCGGCCGTCCTCGGCGAGCTCGGAGAGGTGCTGGCACTGCACGAGCACACGCGCGACCGCTTGCTGGCCAGCGTCGAGGCCGCGCTCGGCCGCAACCAGACGGCCGGTCCGGAGACGCAGCGCTGGGTGCCGGTCGCGAGCCGGCACCTGCCCCCCTCCGGCGGCGGCTTCTGCCTCGACCGCGTCGGAAGCGCCGCCGGAGCGGAGCTTCACCGCTCCGGGGAACCCATTCCGCTGCCTGGCGACGAAGTCAACCTGGCGGGCTGGGCGCACGCGGGCAACTGCGCGCCGGCCGAAGTGGATCTCTTCCTGGCCCTGGAGTCGTCCCGGGGGACCGGGGACCGCATCTTCCGCGTCACCGAGCGGGTCGCCAGACCCGACGTCGTGGCGGCGCTCCCCGGCCACCCCGCGGGCTGCGGCTTCAATGTGATCGTCGATCTCCGCGGCCTGCCACCGGGGACCTATTTCATCGCCATCGTGCAGCGCACTCCCGACGCCGCCTTTCGCGACGCGACCGCGGTGGCGGTCGAGCGCCGCTGAGCGTCATGTTCGAGCGCTTGAGCTGGCTGCCGGATCGCGCGCTCTTAGGCGACTTCGTCTTCCGCCTCGAGCCGTCGCGCAGCGACGGCTGGGACCTCGGCGACGACTGCTTCGGCTTCTACAAGAACCGGCAGCTGGTCGAGCAGTTCGACCGCTTCTGGTCGGCGACTGACTTCCGGCCGCGCCACATGCTGGAGATCGGCATCTGGGACGGCGGCAGCACAGCCTTCTGGTACGAGCACCTGCGGCCCGAACGGCTGGTCGCCATCGATCAGCTGGACCGCGAGGACAGCCCGTACTTTCGCCGCTACCTGGCTACCAACGGGCTGGAGGGGCGGGTGCTGACGCGCTGGCGGACCGACCAGGCGGACCGCGCGGCGCTGCGGGAGATCGTGGAGCGCGACCTGGGCGGCGAGCTCGACCTGGTGATCGACGACGGCTCCCACCTCGACGTGCCGACGCGGGCGAGCTTCGAGGCCCTCTTTCCGCTGCTGCCGCCCGGCGGCCTGTACGTCATCGAGGATTGGGCCTGGGAGCACTGGCCGGACTTCCAGGACCCGGGCCATGTCTGGGCCGGCGAGGAGAGCCTGGCGGCGCTGGTGTGCGACCTGGTGGCGGCCGCCGGCAGCTCGCGGACGCTCTTCCGCAGCCTCGCCGTCTACGAGGGGTTCGTCGTCGCCGAGCGCGGCGATTGGGGCCATGGGGGCGATGGGGGCGAAGACCTGCACGGCTTCCGCCTCGCCGACCACATCCGCCGGCGCCCGTGGCGGGCGGCGGCCGCCGTCCGGGCCCGGCCCGAAGAGGACGTCAAGATCCTCGCCTTCTACCTGCCGCAATTCCACCCCATCCCGGAGAACGACCGCTGGTGGGGGAAGGGATTCACGGAGTGGTCCCGAGTGACGCGCGCGCGGCCGCAGTTCGCCGGGCATTATCAGCCGCACCTGCCCGAGCGGCTCGGCTTCTACGACCTCCGCCTGCCGGAAACGCGGGCGCGGCAGGCGGCGCTGGCCCGCGGCCACGGCATCCACGGGTTCTGCTACTACTACTACTGGTTCGGCGCCAAGACCCTGCTCGAGCGCCCCCTGGCCGAAATGCTGGCCGGCGGCGGGCCGGATCTTCCCTTCTGCGTCTGCTGGGCCAACGAGAACTGGACGCGCCGCTGGGACGGCGCCGAACGGGAGCTGCTCATCGAGCAGCGCTACGGCCCCGAGCTGGACGCCCCTTTCATCGCGGATCTGACGCCCTTCTTTCGCGACCGCCGTTACCTTCGGGTGCGCGGCGCGCCCGTCCTCCTGGTCTACCGGCCGGGCGCGATCCCGGAACCGCAGGCGACGACCGCGCGGTGGCGGCGCGCGGCGCGCGAACAGGGATTGCCCGACCTCCATCTGGTCGCCGCCCTGACCTTCGGCTTGCAGGACCCCCGGCCGCTCGGCTTCGACGCCGCGGTGGAATTTCCGCCGCACGGCGAGAACCTGCCCGCCAATTCGATCGCGGTCGACGGGATCGAGCCTGGGTTCGGCGGCGAGATCGTCGACTACCGAGCGGTGGCCAGCCGGCGGCTCGCGTTGCCGCCGCCGCCCTTCCGCCTCTACCGCACGGCCATGGCCGGATGGGACAACACGCCGCGGCTCGGGCGGCGCGCCACCATCTTCCACGGTGCCTCGCCCGCAACCTACGAGGAGTGGCTGCGCGGGTTGGTGACCGCGGCGCGGCTCGGACATCCCGAGCACCGCCTGGTCTTCGTCAACGCCTGGAACGAATGGGCCGAGGGCGCGCACCTCGAGCCGGACGATCGCTTCGGGACCGGCTACCTCGAAGCGACCCGCCGCGCGCTCGCGGGCTGAGCGGCTGTGACCTCCGCCTTTTTCTCCCTGCTGCGGTTCCATCTCGGAGCAGGAGCGCGGCTGGCGGCGCGGGTGTCGGTGCCGGTCCTCGTCGCCACGGCCGCGGCGGCGATGTTTCTCGGCCCGGACTTCCTGGCGTCGGCTGCGCGGCTTCTCTTCGGCGCCGACGCGGGAATCGCTTCGGGGGCCGTGGTGCTGCTCGCCTTTGTCGGCATCGCCCGGGTGGCCGTGCAGCGTATCTGCCGCGAGCTCTCGGGTTGGGTTCGCCATCTGCCGGCGGGGCCGGCGATGCACCGGCGGGCGGCGCTGTTCGCGATCACTCTCGTCGAGGTGCCGGTTCTGCTGGGCTTCGCCGTCCTCGCCGTTGGCGCCAGCGGCGCCCGGGGCGGCAACGCGCTACGCGAGCTGGCGCTGGCGCTGCCGCTGCGCGCCCTGGCCGCGGCGGTCTTCGCTCTGCCGGTGACCCGCTGGCGCCTGACCCGGACTCTCGCCCTGGGGGCCGGCCTTCTTGCCGGCGGCAGGAGCCCCGGTCTCCTTACCCTGGCCGCGGCGCTGCTGCTCGCCGCCGATCTCGCCGGGGGCGGCCTCCGCCCGGTGGGTGACCTGCCGCGGCGCCGGCGCAGCGCCGACCGTCTGATCGAGGCACGGATTGCCTGGCGGGCGCTGGGCTGGCGGACCGCGGGCGCCTACGCCTGCGCGCTGCTGCCGCTCGCGATGGGCTGGGCGTTCGTCGCGCACAACGAGCTCCCGCCGCTCCATCAGGCGCGCGGGGCGCTCCTTGCCGGCAGCCTTGCGCTGGCGCTGCTGTTCGCCGCCCTGGGCGACAGCCTGGCGGTGCTGCGGCCCGCCTGGCCCTGGGCGCGCTCCCTCCCGTGGTCGGCGGCGCGGCGGGTGCGCGGCGATGCCCTGCTGCTCGGGGCGCATGCGCTGCCACTGGTTCTGGCGACCGCGGTCCTCGCGCCGTGGACCCGGGAGACGGCGGCGGCGGTGCTCGCGGTCCTCGCCCTGGTGCCGCCGCTCGCGGTGCGCACCGCCGGAGCGGTGCGGCGCGCGCCGGAGCGGCGCAGCGGGGCCTCCGGAGAGATCCTCCTCGAAGCCGGCCTCGCCGCCCTGCTGGCGGCCCTGCTGCCGTGGACGGCCGCCCTGGCGCTGCTTGCGACCCCCTGGCTGTTCCGGGTGGCGGCGCGGCGGGAGCGGCGCCAGAAGGTGAGCCGCTGGCTCGAGCTGCACTCCCTGGCTGTCGGCGACCCCCAGTCCTGGAGCGCGGGATGATCGCCTGCCGCCGGGCCTCGTTCTGCTACCGCCGGGGCGAGCCGGTGCTCGCCGGCGTCGACCTCACCATCCAACCTGGCCTCACCCTGCTCCTCGGCCCGAACGGCTGCGGCAAGAGCACGCTGCTCAAGCTCCTCGCCGGCATCGAGATCCCCGACGCGGGAGCGATCGAGATCGACGGCCAGGACCTGTGGGTCGAGGAGGTCGCGGCGCGGCGCGCCCTGGCGTATGTTCCCGAGCAGCCGGACCTCACGCCCTACGCCACCGTCCGCGAGATCCTCGACCTGGCCTGCCGCCTGCGCGGCGAGCCGCTGGCGCGCGGCCGCGAGGCGCTCGATCGCCTCGGCTTGCGGCACCTCGCCGAGCGCTCGGTGCGCGAGCTGTCGATCGGGCAGCGGCGCCGCGCCGTGCTCGCCGCGGCGCTGGTGGGAACGCCCCGGCACGTGCTGCTCGACGAGCCCCTCGAGGCGCTCGACCGCGGCGGCCGCGACGACATCCTCGCCTGGATCGACGGCCTGGTGGCCGCCGAAGCGGTGGTGCTGGTGGTCTCCCACGACCTCGAGCCATTCGTCGGACGGGCGAGCCGCGCCCTCACCCTGCGCGACGGCCGTCCCTGGACCGTCGATCGCCTGCCGCCGTCTCTTCCCGCGCGGTTACTGCTGCTCGATCGCCTGGCTCGCGGCCTGGCCGCCGAGGTGGCCGGGGAGAGCAGTTAGACCAGGAGGCGGTCGGCCGGAATGGCCCAGAGGTCGCGGTCGAGCTGTTGGACCGCCGAGCCGGAATAGACAACCAGGCCGCCACGCCACGCCGCCCCCAGAGCGCGCCCGACCTCGCGCAGGCCCCGCCATCCAACCGCACCGACCTGCGCCGCGGCCTTGGCTTCAATTCCCCAGACTCCGTGGGGGGTCGTCACCAGCAGGTCCACCTCCAAGCCGGAACGAGTGCGGTAGAAGGACAGGTCGACCGGCCTCTCGGTCGTCTTCACCCACTTGTAGACTTCGGTCACGACCAGGGTCTCGAACATCTGGCCGGTGACCGCTCCCTGGTAGCGGGTCAGGTGGCGCCAGAGGCCGAGGTCGAGCCAGTAGCACTTTGGCGTCTTGATCACCGCGCTGGTCAGGTTGACCGCATGCGGAGGCAGCAGGAAGGCCTGATAGGAGAGCCGCAGGTACTCCAGGTAGCGCCGGCACGTACTGACGCTCAGGCCGGCGTGGCGGGCCAGCTCGGAAAACGACAAGAGCTGACCCGAGCGCAGCGCGCACAGGCTCTGGAGTCGGCGAAAGGGTAAGAGATCGCGCCAGGAAGGGGCACGAACGGGGTGGCGCAGGGTAGGCAGTATCATCGGGCCGCCGTGAACGAAGATCTGCGGAGCTGGTGACCCGGGGTTATTTCCCTGGCCTCATCACCTCCCCAGCGGTCGGAGTCGTGGGTGTGTTGCTCTGGCTAAGGCTGCTGGCGCTGACCAGATCGAGCGCGAGTCAACAAAGTGAATCCGTTCGTACTCACTGATAGCCAAGCAAACCGTTCTCGATGGGGAACGCTCTGGAAAGGTGGCGTGTAGAGCAGATCGGTACTGCGCATCTTTTCTGCCACGAAGGGAAGTTTTCGTATCTGTCCAGAATCCAGCCGTTCAACCTTGGCGGCGCCGAAGACCAAGGACCACTCGTCTTCATTGTGTGAAGGGCCGCGCTCGGGAATGCCCAAGAGAATGGTGTCAAGGCCATCGCGGCGAATCAAGAGCGCAGAGCTCGACCGGTCTGTCGTCAGTGCAAGCTCACGCTGAAGAATGACTCGGTCGTTCTCGACGTGAAGCAACAGGGCGTGAATCGTTTCCATCCCGCTGCCATAGGACGACCATCCGAGGAGCAGAACGTGATGATCGCCAATTGGATATTGAGGGCCAGGAATCGGAACTAGTCGCCCCGTTTCTAGATCAGACCTGAGAATCAAAGGCGCAGAACTGCCCACGCTCAATCGCAGCTCAGGGGCAAAATGGAGAGTGCCGGTGCTGCCCGGTTCTGGCGAGACGACCTCGGCCTTGAGGATCGGCGCGGGGCCAGCCACGGCTGTGGCGGGCGCAAGAACGAATAAGCTCATCGCGAGACAACGCGAACCGAAAAGCTCAGACGACTTCATCCGACATCTCCCATAGGGACTCGTGCATCACTGGACTTCCCAGTAGCCTAACATCTTACTGTACGCGCAGGCAAGCAAGGTCTCGGCTCAGGGTGACCTCGAGGCTGCCGCGGGCGGCGAGATCGGCGCGGCGCTGGCGCTGGCTGGCGCGCGCGCCGCGGTAGGTGGTGGCGAGGATGTCGTCGAGGGCCGCGGCGTCAAGGAGCGCGCGGTGGCGCGTGGTGTGTCGGCCGACCAGCTCGAAGCCGCCGTCGAGGGCCGCGAGTGCCGCCGGAAGGCGGTCGCGCTTGTCGCCGCGGCCGAGGAGGGCCTCACGCAGCTCGATCAGGTCGTCGGCTCCCGGAACGCCGACCAGCAGCCATCCACGCGGCGCGAGGACCCGCCGCAGCTCGGCGGCGTTGCGTGGCGCGGCCAACGACATGGCCAGCGAAAACGAGGCGGCGGCATAGGGCAGCGCGCGGTCGGCGTTGGCGACGATCCAGGTCGCGTGCGGGTAGCGCCGGGCCGCGAGGTCGATCGCCGGCGCCGAGATGTCGAGGCCATGGGCTTCGATCTCGCGCCGCCCGGCCAGCGCTCCGAGGGTGGCTCCCTCGCCGCAGCCGACGTCGAGCACGGCGGGATGGGGAGGGAGCGGCAAGGCCGCCACTGCCGCCAGCAGGTCGTCGATCAGCGGCTGTTCGATGCCGCGGTCGGCGAGGTGCCGCCGCGCCGCCGCCGCGGCGGGCGAGTCGCCGGGCTGGCGGGAGCGCCGGTCTTGCGGTTGCAGCAGGTTGCAGTAGCCGCTGCGCGCCAGATCGAAGGCGTGCCCGCGCGGGCAGCGCAGCGTCCCCGCCTCCCGCGCCAGCGGCGCGCCGCAACCGCGCACCGGGCAGAGCAGGGTCACCATGGACGATTGCGACTGGCCACAGCTTCAGCGGTAAACGTCGCGACGATGCCCCACATGAAGGACCGTAACCGTCTTAAGGGTGTCGTCGATCTCAAAGATGACCCTGAAATCGCCGACTCGGATACGCCAGCCGTCCCGGCCGCTGAGCTTGCGGCATCCGGAGGGCCGCGGCTCTTCGCCCAGGGAGCGGATCGCGGCGCGGAGCCGCTCGTAGGTTTCGGTTGGCAGGCGTGCCAGCTCCTTCTGCGCTCTAGGCAGAAGGAAGAGGCGATAGGTCACCTGCGGTGTCTCTCGATGTCTGCGATTGCCTGCTCGAACGGGATCGGCTGCTCGCCGCTTAACTTCGCCGCGTCATAGGCACGAACCGATTCCAACTCTTCGAGATCCTCGAGCAGGGTCTGGTACTCATGGATGTCGAGCACGACTCCGACGCGGTTGCCTTCGGCATCGACCAGAAAGCTTTGAGGCTTGGGAATCATGGGCCCGGTTTCCTTGGGCAATGATACTCCAAGGAAGCGCCTCGGCTCGGTTGCCCCGAAGCCGAGCGCGGACTGAAGCTGGCTACGGGGCGGCCAGAAAGTATTCCAGGGTGCGGATGAACTCGGCGGGCTCCTCGTAGAAGGGAAGGTGGCCGCTGCGCTCGAAGACCACGAAGCGGGAGCCGGGGATGGCGCGGTGGATCTTCCAGGCGACAGCCGGGGCGACGTTCATGTCGAAGCGGCCGGTCAGCACCAGGGTGGGGAAGCCGAACTTTCCGAGCTCCGGGTTGAGATCGTAGTTTTCGAGATCGGCGACGATCGCGTGATTCACCTTGCGGTTGTACGGCGCCGGACCCGCCGCGATGAAGGCATCCCGCTTCTCGGGCGAGTAGAAGAGCATCGAGAAGTACTCTCGCTGGCTGGTCTGATGGGGCGTCGGGTCGCCCATTCTCTCGGCGAACGCGCGCTCCTCCTGCCGTGAGGTGGTCTCCGGGTAGACGTCTTTGAAGAGGAAGACGGTGTCCGCGAATTTGGGCGCGGCCGAGTCGCAGATGACCAGATGGGCGACGTGTTGCGGATAGCGCGCCGCATAGGCCATGACCAGGTAGCCGCCCCACGAGTGCCCCAGCAGGTCGATGCGCTCTGAACCGATGTGCTGGCGCAGGGCCTCGAGGTCGGCGACCTGGTCGCGCACGGTGCAGGTCTGGTCCGCGGCGAGGGCGGGGGAGCGTCCGTTGCCGCGCTGGTCATAGAAGACGATGCGGCGGCTCCTGGCCAGCTCGTCCCAGGCGGTCGAGCGATGCAGGTACGTGTGGTCGTAACCGGGCCCGCCATTGACCAGCACGAGCGGCGTTCCCCTGTCCGGGCCGCGGACTTCGTAGTAGAGCGTCGCTCCCGGAGCCTTGAGGACCTGGCCGGTTTCGCTCTCGGCTCCGCGCGCCGGAGGCGCGCAGACCAGCTGAAGGAGGGCAAGCATGATGCCGCCCGCCAGCGCTCGCTGGCGGACCCGGCGAGCGAGAGGCGGGCGGGCGGCCAGCGACGGCTGAGCGTGACAGTTCGGCAACGAGCTGGGGACCAGAAGTGCATCCACGCGACACCTCCATCTCCGATTCCAAGCAATGAACAGCGCTGCGATGTTGCGGTCGAGGACTGCACCAACGAGCTTCTTGCTGAGTTTCTTTCTATAAAGGTTTTCACGCCGGGTCCAGGGGCCGCGAGGCGCGCATGTAGATGGGCCAGTGGATGCGGCGCAGGGTCGAGGGCGGGCCCCAGGCGGCGGCGAGCTCGTCCTGGATCATCTTGACGGGGTCGCGGCCGGTCTCCTGGGCATAACGGTGGCAGGACGACCAGGTGCCGAAGTAGAGGAGAAGGCGCCCAAGGTCCCAGTCCTCCTCGTGTTCGATGCGCCGCGGCTCGACCTCGGCAAAGGGAAACGGGATCGTCCTGTACTCCTCGTCTACCCAGCGGCGCTCCGGCGGCCAGTATGCGCCGACGATCTGACGGGCCAGGCGGTCGGTCAGCCGGTCGATCTCCGGGTCGACGCGCGCCAGGTTGTAGGTCCAGGCCGCAATCGCCCCGCCGGGGGCGAGGACGCGCCGGGCTTCCCGGAAGAACTTGTCGAGCTCGAACCAGTGCAGGGCCTGCGCCACCGTCACCAGGTCGACCGCGCCGGCGGCGAGTCCCGAGCTCTCGGCGGGGGCCACGCGGTAGTCGATGCGCGGATGGGGCCTGGCGTTGCCGATCTGCTGCGGGCTGGCATCGGTGGCGATGACCCGTGCGAAGTAGGGTGCGAGGCCGGTCGCGGCCTGGCCGTTGCCGGTCGCACAGTCCCAGGCGAGGCCGTGGCCGCGGGGGAGAGTGGCCACGTACACGAACAGCGCGGCCGGGTAGCCCGGCCGGTAGGCGGCGTAGTCGGCGGCGTGGCCGGAGAAGTGGTCCTTGAAGCCGGCGGCCTCTTCACAGGGCATTGGCGCTCACGCCGTGTGCGTCCGGACGAATTCGACCGTCCGCGCCAGGATCTCGTGGGTGCGCGGGTGATCGTCGAGGATGTCGAAGCCGTGGCGGCCACTCGGATGGTTGAGCAGATCGAGCGGCGCGTTGGCGGACAAGGCGGCACGCACGAAGTCGTCGATGGTCGCGTTCAGCCAGGGCTGGTCTTGCCCGGCGCGGGCGACGAGGAGCGGCGGGCCGGCGAAGGGCTCCGCCGTGAAGCAGGCCACTGGAGAGTAGCTCTCCAGGACCTCGATCGGGACGTCCGAGATGCGCGGCGCCAGCGGCCGCAGGTCGAGCGCCGCGTAGAAGGCGACCAGGCAGCGCACGTGCTCCGGCCGCTCGCGCAGCGCCGGCGCCAGGAAAGATCCGCCGCCGGAGAAGGCCCACAAGCAGAGGCGGTCGGCGTCGAGATGGAAGCGCTCGGCCTGCTGGCCGGCGAAGGCGATGGCGGCGGCGATGTTGGCGGCCGAGCCCGCGAGGTCGGCAAAGGCGTGGAAGCGATGATCGAACATGACGGCGACCAGCCCGGAGGCGGCCAGCAGCTCGCCATAGGAGAGGAAGACGCCCAGGTTCTTGATCGACCGGCCCGGCATGCGGGGGACCGGGCCGCCGTGGATGAGCACGACCCCTGCCCGCCGCTCGTCCGGCCGCAGCCGGGGCGGCAGGTAGACGTCCATCGGCAGGCCTTCCCCATCGACCTCGCGGTAGACGATCTCGCGCAGGACCTCGACCTCGTCCATCCCCGGCACCGTGTAGACCACGCGCTTGCGGAACCAGTCCTCGTCCATGGCCCCCCCGTAGACGCACGCGGTAGTAGGCCCCGCGCACCGGCAGAAGGATAGCTCGGATCGATCGGATCGCCCCCGCCTCAGCCCGCCACCCGCGTGACGTGGCGGCGGAGGCGGAAGGCGATGCGGGCGACCAGGAGGGTCGCCACGACGGCGATTCCCAGGGTGATTCCCCACCACAGGCCACTCGGACCCCAACCGGCGGCGAAGGCCAGGCCCCAACTCGCCGGCAGCCCGATCAGCAGGAAGCCGAGCAGGGCGCTGGCGGCGGGAAGGGTGGTGTCGGCGACGCCGCGCAGGACCCCGGCGCCGACCACCTGGGTGCCGTCGAAGACCTGGAACACCGCGGCGATGGGAAGCAGGGCGGACGCCACCGCGATCACCGCCGCCTCGTGCGTGTAGAGTCCCGAGAGGAATCGCGGCGCCAGGGCGAAGGCGGCGGCAAAGAGCGTCATCACGCCGGCCCCGAGACCCAGGCAGGCCACGGCGGCACGGCGCGCTGCCGCCATGTCGCCGCGGCCGATGGCGTTGCCCACCCGTGTCGTGGCGGCGCCGGAGATTCCGAGCGGGACCATGAACGACAGGCTCGCCAGGTTGATGGCGATCTGATGGCCGGCGAGGGCAATGGTTCCCAACCGCCCCATCAGCAGCGCGATGGCGAGGAAAAACGACAGCTCGATCGACTGGTGGAGCCCGATCGGCAGGCCGATGCGCAGCAACCGCAGGAGCCGGCGCACGGCGAAGGCCTCGGCGGTGAAGCCGCGCCAGAAGACGGAGAGCGCCCGGCGTCCGGCCAGCAGGAGCCACGCGAACGTCATCCAGCGTGAGAGCGAGGTGGCGCAGGCCGAGCCGACGACGCCGAGCCTCGGCGCTCCCCAATGGCCGAACACCAGGGCGTAGTTGGCCAGCGCATTCACCACGTTGCCGAAAACGATCGCGGCCAGCGTGGGGCGCACGACGCTCATGGCTTGCAGGCCCTGGCGCAGCACCGTGTAAAGGAGAAGCGGCAGGTTTCCCCAGATGAGATAGCGGGTGTAGGCCGCGGCGGACACGGCCACGCCGGGAGGCTCGCCGAGCAGCTTCAGCAACGGCGAGATGTCGAGCATGCCCAACGACACGGGGACGGTCAGCACCGCCGCCAGCACCAGGCCGCGCTGCAGGTGGCCATTCATCTCCGGCCAGTCGCCTGCCCCGTGCGCCTGGGTCATCAGCGGATCGAGTGCCGCCAGGGTGCCGCTCGCCAGCAGCAGCAGCGTGTAGGCGAGGACGTTGCCGATGGCGCCGGCGGCGAGCGCCTCGGCCGAGAAATGGCCGAGCATCGCGGTGTCCACCGTGCCCATCAGCATGAAGCCGAGCTGCACGCCGGCCACCGGCAGCGCCAGGCGCGCCGAGGCGCGGATCTCGTCGCGGAAGTCGCGGCGCCCGGTCAACACGCGCGCTCCCGAGACCGCGAGGTCGGAGGGCCTTCGCCGTGGGGCCGGATGCGGACGAAGGCGCTCATGAAAGATCGGTGCGGATGGGAATGGCGGAGACCGCTCGGAGGCGTGACTGACAAGAAAAGGAGCCCACCGAGGTGCGCGTAGTATAGGCCGCGTGGGACATCCTGAGCCGGAAAGCGCGACCCTCGCGACCCTCACCATTGCCGCCGAGCAGGCCGGCGCCACCCTGGCCGCGCTGGTGCGGCAGCTCCTGCCGCAGACGTCGTGGAGCCGGGCGCGCGCCCTCTGCCGTGAAGGCCGCGTCGAGGTCGATGGCCGGATCGCGACAGACCCGGCGCTGCGGCCGGGAGACGGGAGCCGGGTGGAGTTGCACCTCGCCGGCTCGGCGGCCCGGCGCGGCCCGGAGCTGCTGGTCCATGCCGATGCCGACCTGGCCGTGGTCCGTAAGCCCGCCGGGATCTTGACCGTTCCCTTCGAGGGGGGCGAAAGGGACACCTTGCTGGCGCTGGCCCGAGTCGAGCTGCGGCGGCGGGAAGCGGCGCAAAGCCGGGCTCTTTCCGCGCGCTCCCCAAGGCGGGGAGGCGGTGAGCAGGCCGGGAGGCGAGGCGCGACCCACGGCGGCTTGACGCTGCGCGCGGTGCAGCGGTTGGACAAGGAGACGTCCGGCCTGGTGGTGTTTGCGCGCACCGTCGCCGCGCAGCGCTCTCTGCAAGAGCAGCTCGCGCATCACTCGCTGCTGCGCCGATACCTGGCCATCGCCCATGGCGAGGTCGCCGACGCCTCCCACGAGAGCTGGTTGGTCGAGGACCGCGGTGACGGGCTGCGCGGCTCCTGGGGCGTCTTCCGTCCCGCCCGCGGGACGCCGCCGGAGGCGGCACGGCTGGCGATCACCCATGTCGCGGTGGTCGAGCGGCTGCGCGGAGCGACGCTGGTGGCCTGCGAGCTCGAGACCGGCCGCCAGCACCAGATCCGCGTCCACCTGGCCGAGGCCGGCCATCCGCTGGTGGGCGAGACGGTCTACATCCGCGGCTACCGCGGCCCGCGCCACGGCGCGCCGCGCCTCATGCTCCACGCCGCCGCCCTCGGCTTCCGGCACCCGCGCGGCGGCAAGACCCTGTTTTTCGAGGAGCCGGCGCCTGCCGACTTCACCACGGTTCTGGAGAGGCTGCGGCCAGCCGGGCGCGGGGGCTAGCCAAGCCGCCGCGCGCTTTGCGCCCCAGCTCCCAGGTCATGATCCGCCTCCCGGCGCAGCCTTGGCGCCGCCCTCCGGCGGCGAGCCGGTGGGCAGCAGATCGGCCACCAGGGCGGTCCAGCCGGTCTGGTGGGCGGCGCCGAGGCCCCAGCCGCGGTCGCCGTGGAAGTACTCGTGGAACAGTAGATAGTCGCGGAAGCGCGGATCGTCCTGGGCCTTGGAGTGATAGCCGAAGACCGGCCGGCGCCCCGCGGCGTCGGGAAGGAAGAGTGCTCCCAGGCGCCGTGCGATCTCGGCCGCCACCTCGGCCAGGGTCATCGCGTTGCCCGAGCCGGTCGGGCACTCGATCTTGAAGTCGTCGCCGTAGTAGCCGTGGAAGCGGCGCAGCGCCTCGACGATCAGGTAGTTGACCGGGAACCAGATCGGCCCGCGCCAGTTGGAGTTGCCGCCGAAGAGCCCCGATTCCGACTCGCCGGGCTGGTAGGAGACCGAGAACCGCTCGCCGCCGACCTCGAGGCTGTAAGGGTGGTCGCGGTGGTGACGCGACAGCGCGCGCACCCCGTAGGGCGACAGGAACTCTTGCTCGTCGAGCATGCGCGAGAGCACGCCGCGCAGCCGCTGGCGGCGCAGCAGCGAGAGCAGGTGCCGGTCCTTCATCCCGGGCACGGTGAAGCGCGACACCAGCCTCGCCAGGTCGGGCCGGTAGTCGAGGAACCAGAGCAGGCGGTCGCGGAAGCCGGGCACCCGGTCGAGCAGCTCGGAGTCGAGGACCTCGACCGCGAACAGCGGGACCAGGCCGACCATCGAGCGCACCCGCAGCCGCTCGAGGCGGCCGTCGGGCAGGTGCAGCACGTCGTAGTAGAAGCGGTCCTCATCGTCGAAGAAGTCGACGCCCTGGCCGCCCAGGTTGGAGAGCGCCGCGGCGACGTAGAGGAAGTGTTCGAAGAACTTGGTGGCGATGTCCTCGTAGACCGGGTTCACCTGCGCCAGCTCGAGCGCTATGCGCAGCAGGTTGAGGCTGTACATCGCCATCCAGCCGGTGCCGTCGGCCTGGTCGATGTGGCCGCCGGTCGGCAGTTGTGAGCTGCGGTCGAAGACGCCGATGTTGTCGAGACCCAGGAAGCCGCCCTGGAAGACGTTGCGCCCCTCGACGTCTTTGCGGTTCACCCACCAAGTGAAATTGAGCATCAGCTTGTGGAAAACCCGCTCGAGGAAGGCGTGGTCGGGACGCCCGGAGAGGCCGCGGTCGATCTCGAAGACGCGCAGCGCCGCCCAGGCGTGCACCGGCGGGTTGACGTCGCCGAAGGCCCACTCGTAGGCCGGTAGCTGGCCGTTGGGGTGCATGTACCACTCGCGGGCCAGCAGCACCAGTTGCTCTTTGGCGATTGTGGGGTCGAGCCGCGCCAGGGGAAGACAGTGGAAGGCGAGGTCCCAGGCCGCGTACCAGGGATACTCCCAGGTGTCGGGCATCGAGAGCACGTCGGCGTTGTTGAGGTGGAACCACTCGTTGTTGCGGCCGCCGCGCCGCTCGGCGGGGGGCGGCGGCTGCCCCGGGTCGCCCTCCAGCCACTGCGGGACGTCGAAGTAATAGAACTGGCGGCTCCACAGGAGGCCGGCCAGGGCCTGGCGCCGCACGCGGTCCGCTTCGACGGCGGCAGCGGGATCCGGAGAAGTGCCGTCCTGGGCGGCGGCGGCGGGCAGCCGGGAGTAGAACTCGCCGGCTTCGCGGGAGCGCAGGGCGAGCACGGCGCCGAAGTCGGCAAAGGGCTCGGGGCGGCGCTCGCGGGAGAGCCGCAGGCGCAGGCGCGCCGAGCCGCCGGCGGGCAGCGACAGGCGGTAGTGCGCCGCCGCCTTGGTGCCGCGCCCGGCCGGGTTCACCGCCGCGGCGTCGCCATGCACGAGGTATTGGTGGAAGCCGTCCTTGAACCAGGCGGACACCGCGCCGCCGCCCCTGGCTCCGACAGCGCCGGTGGCCGCGGCCTCCCCGTACAGCCGGCGCACGTTGGTGTCGTTGTCGCAGAACAAGAGCTCCGGGAGACCCGCGGGGGCGGCCGGCGGCGTCCCCTCGGCGGCGGAGGAGATCTCGGCCGGCGCGGCTTCGAGCCACATGACGCCCAGCTCGGGGTGCTCGGCGCGGATGCCTCCGATAGCGCCGTCCTGCGCCGCCAGCACCGGTCTGGCCGTGCGCGAGCGGCCCCAGGACCAGGTGTTGCGGAACCAGAGCTGCGGCAACAAGTGGAGCGGGGCCGTCTCGGGGCCGCGGTTCCAGGCGGTGACCTGCAGGAAGATGTCCTCCGGCGCCGCCTTGGCGTACTCGACGAAGACGTCGAAATAGCGGTCGCCGTCGAAGATCCCGGTGTCGAGCAGCTCGAACTCCGCGTCCTGCTTGCCGCGGCGGCGGTTCTCGGCCACCAGCCAGGCGTAGGGGAACTCCGCCTGCGGGTATTTGTAGAGCATCTGGAGATACGACGAGGTCGGGGTCGCGTCGAGATAGTAGTACTGCTCCTTGACGTCCTCGCCGTGGTTGCCCTCCGGACCGGCGAGGCCGAAGGCGCGCTCCTTCAAGATCGGGTCGCGGCCGTTCCACAGCGCGAGCGCCAGGCAGAGGAGCTGCCGGTCGTCGCACAGCCCGGCCAGGCCGTCCTCGCCCCAGCGGTAGGCGCGGCTGCGCGCGTGGTCGTGCGGCAGGTAGTCCCAGGCCGAACCGTGGGGGCTGTAGTCCTCGCGCACCGTGCCCCACTGGCGCTCGGCCAGGTAGGGTCCCCAACGGCGCCACGGCGCCTCGCCGCGGTCCGCGGCCGCCAGCCGTTCGCGCTCCGCGTCCGCCGGGCTAAGTTCTTTCCTCCCCGTCATGGCGCCACCTCACAGACGACCTTGATGGCGCCCTTGGCGGAGGTCAGGGTGGCCGGCAGCTGCCGGTAGTTCTCCAGGCCGCGGATGCGGATGGTGAGCGAGTGCCCCACAAGCCTTCTATACGGCCCACCCCCCATGCCCGGATCGCGGATGCGGGAGGCCGGGGTAGAGTATGTTCTCGCCATGCGCGCCATCGAAGACCGCAACCCGGACCCGGCTGGCGGCGGGGGCCGGCCACGCGCCGACGCTGCGCTTCGAGGCGGTGGAATGAGGCGCGGGGGCTTCGGCGCCGGCCTCCTTCTCGGCGCCGGGTACTGGGTCATGGCAGCAGCGGTTCTCGCCGACGTCTCCATCCCGACGGTGACCAAGGTCTACTTCGAGCGCGACCGCCGGCCGGTGCACACCCAGGTGGAGCTCACGGTGCGCTGTACAACGCGTTGGGCGAAGGCCGGATAGTCGTCGTCGGTATCGCAGAGGGCGGCACTTTCGATGGCTGCCGAGTAGCTGACCGAGCCGGGTCACGCACCGCCAGTCCTTGGTGGTCGCGTCCTTCGGCGCTCCAGACCGCACAGAGCTTGGCTTCACGGGTCTTGGCGCTGCCGTCGGCCTGTTTGCCCGGACGCCCAAGCAGCTCCGAGGGCCGCATGGGAATGCCTGTACCGTCCATGCCGAGATAGAACGTCTTGGGCGGGTCGCCAGCGGGTGGCGGCTCGACCCGGCGCTGTTCGTTGTTGGCGATCTCTGCGCCGAGCCCCTCGGCAGCTCGCTCGACATGTTTGGCGTCGAGAGAGACGCCGGCCAAAGCGGCGAGCAGGTCGGAGCCTTCCTTGAAGGTCACCAGTGCCCCGACTTGGGCGATCATGTGCAGCACGCCCGGCGAGAGCGATCCTTGAGCCAAGCCCAAGGCCCGATCGCGTGGGCAGAATCCGCGACCACAGAGCGCACAGTGATAGTAGGCGCGCCGCAACCTCAGCGATCCCAAGACCGTCTCGAACCGCTTGCTCCGGCGGCCGGCGTAGCGGGCAGTCGCGCCGCAGTCGCATCGTAAGGTCGGTTCTGCTCCATCGGTGAGGTCGGTATTGAAGCGGCTCTCGACGGCGCGAGCGCCGTTGCCCGCCGCGCCAAGAAACGCTACACTGACCCGCAGCGCGAAGGGCGCATCCAGTCCGCGGAAAGGGCCGTGCCCACCTTCAGCAGGACGATCATCGTTACGAACCTTTTTCAGCCTGACTCGGGCGGACTCCAGGCGCAACCATGAAAGGGTTCGTAAATGAACACCTCCGATCTCGAGCCGCTGCCGGCTCACCCCAGTCTGGAGCAGTACAGGAAACAGGCCAAGGAATTCGTCAAGGCTTGCAAGTCGGGTGATCCCGGCGCCCTTCGACGGATCGAGAGCCATCACCCCCGCGCGGCCCGGCTGCTCGCTTCCGGCGTGCCGAACGTCAGGGTTCCTCTTGCCGAGGCTCAACTCGTCATCGCCCGTGAACACGGCTTCGAGAGCTGGCCGAAATTCGCGCAACACGTCGAGGCGCTGACGCGCGCGAGCTCTCCGATCTCGCGATTCGAAGTGGCCGCGGACGCGATTGTCGCGGGAGACATAGCCACCCTCGCATCGTTGCTTTCGCAAGACCCTGAACTGGTTCGAGCACGATCGACGCGGGTCCATCGCGCCACACTTCTCCATTACATCGGCGCCAACGGCGTCGAGAATTTCCGCCAGAGGTCGCCGCCAACCGCCGTCGCAGTCGCGAACGCCCTGCTCGATGCCGGCGCCGCGGTTGACGCGCTGGCGGACTCCTACGGCAAGAGCACGACCCTGGGGCTGGTGGCGACGAGCGTGCATCCGGCGGGTGCAGGCGTGCAGTTGGCGCTGCTCGAGACCTTGCTGGCCCACGGCGCGGCGGTCGACGGCGTGCCGGGAGGAAGAACCCCGTTGATCGCCGCACTGCACAACGGCCGCCCGGAAGCCGCCGAGCTGCTCGCCACGCGCGGCGCCCGGTTGGATCTCGAGGGAGCGGCGGGCGTGGGACGGCTCGACTTGGTCAAGAGGTTCTTCGCCGAGAACGGCGGCTTGAAACCGAACGCGACCCCGGCCCAGATGAAGGCAGGCTTCCTA
Organism: Thermoanaerobaculia bacterium; assembly: GCA_035544895.1. GTDB lineage: Bacteria > Acidobacteriota > Thermoanaerobaculia > Multivoradales > UBA5704 > JASLEW01. The sequence goes on along the minus strand of DASZZM010000055.1, from coordinate 72,030 downwards.
TGGGCTTGCTCGTATGGCCGCGGCAGCGTCGTCGAATTCCTGCTGCGGTCGGGCATCGACGTGGGCGCACATCTCCATGGAGAGACCGGCCTGCACGGGGCCGCGCTCGGCGGGCACGTGGAAATCGTCGAGTTGCTCCTCGGATGCCAGGCGCCGGTCGACGTCGAGGACGACAGGTTCGGCGGAACGCCCCTGGGATGGGCGCTCTACGGCTGGGGCAATCCCGCACCCGAAAGCCGGCGCGCCCGCCACCACGAGGTCGTCGCGCTGTTGGTTGCCGCCGGCGCAGCGGTGGAACCGCAGTGGCTGGCGGGCGAGAAGGTCCGCGCCGACCCACGCATGCTCGCGGCGCTCACGGACGCGCCGCCGCGCTGAGCCATCCGCGGCCGCAGGAGGGCGGCGGACGGCTCCCTGCCTTACCGTCCACGAGGACGGCACCGCGGGCGCACCACGCGCGCTGCCGGCTCAGTCGTGGCGCAACGCGACCGCCGGGTCGACGCGCGTCGCGCGGCGGGCGGGCAGGAAGGCGGCGAGGAGCGCCACCGCGAGCAGCACCGCCGGGGCGGCGAGATAGGCCGCCGGGTCGCGCGGCGACACCGCGTAGAGCTGGGCGGCGAGCAGGCGCGCCAGCGCCAGGGCGGCGAGCGAGAATCGAGGTCCATGTCAGACGGCGAGACGGGGGCGGCTGTCCATCACGCGCCACCAGTCGTAGAGTTGCGTGGTGCGGATCGAGGCCTAGCCGGTGATCGCCATGGCAGGTTCAGTAAACACAGGCGTCGAGAATGCTCAGCACCTCGTTCAGCACGGGAACGGAGATCTTCTCGATAAACCGGGCTCCCCGAGCGCGGAAGTCGATCGCCTTCACCTGCTCGACCATTACGAAGCCGGTGACGGGACTCTCTCCGGGCAAGGCAACGTGGAAGGGGATATTCCTCTGAGTTTTCGTGATCGGGCAGACGATCGCCAGACCGGTACGTCGATTGAAGAGGTCATTGCTGATCACAAGGGCCGGCCGTCGCCCCTTCTGCTCGCGGCCTGATTGGGGGTCGAAGGTCAACGTGATCAAATCCCCTTTCGCGGGGGTATATGCGGCCATCCGGCTACCACACTTCGCGGCCCACCGGAGCGCCCCAGTCCTCTTCGACCGGCTCATACCCCTCGGGCATCCGAGCGACGAGCTCCTCGAGGCGATACTTGCCGCGGATGCGGTCCGAGGGTGTGACGACGATCCGCCCTTCTTGGACGGTCACGTCCACCTCGTCGCCAACGGCGAGGTTGGCCTGTTCCAGGAGTCTCAAGGGAAAGCGGACTCCCTGGCTGTTGCCCCACTTCTGTACCTTGGTGAACATGAGTGGCCTCCTCGCGCGCCGATGCTCGCCCGAGCCCTTCCGGACCGGAGTGGCCAGTATATACATGGCTAGCCGCGTGGACTAGCTCGCTGGCGACCCCCAGGTTCACACTCCTACCCGAGGTAGTGACACGACGCAATCGTAAATCGCTGTTGTCCGGCGGGGAGCCTGGACCTGGTGATCGACTTGACCGGCTATTACAAGTAAGTTAGGGGGAGAAGGGAGGAGCGGAGCATGACGAACGACGGCGGCCGCGGTATCGAGGACCACCCGGTGGTGTCGCACGAAGAGTGGCTCGCGGCGCGGAAGGCGCTGCTGGCCAAGGAGAAAGCATTCACGCGGCTGCGCGACGACCTGAGCCGGCAGCGGCGCGAGCTTCCGTGGGAGCCCGTCGAAAAGGAGTATGCCTTCGAGGGGCCGCAGGGAAGACAGACCCTGTCGCAGCTCTTCGACGGACGGAGTCAGCTGATCGTCTATCACTTCATGTTCGGCCCGGACTGGGAGGCGGGGTGCGGGACGTGCTCCTTCTGGGCCGACAACTTCAATGGCGTCATCGTGCACCTGAACCACCGCGACGCGACCATGATCGCCGTGTCACGGGCGCCGTACGAGAAGCTGGCGGCATACGAGAGGAAAATGGGCTGGAGCTTCAAGTGGGTCTCGTCGTTCGGGACCGATTTCAATTTCGACTACCACGTGTCGTTCACGCCGGCGGAGGTGGCCGAGAAGAAAGCCTTCTACAACTACACCGTGCAAGACCCCCACGAGACCGAGCGGGAGGGCGTCAGCGTCTTCTACAAGGATCCCGCGGGCCGCCTGTTCCACGCCTATTCGAGCTTCGCGCGCGGCATCGACATGGTGAACACGGCCTACCATTACCTCGACCTGCTGCCCAAGGGCCGAGACGAGGGCGATCGCGGCCCCTACTGGCTGCGCCGCCACGACGAATACGGCCGATGATCCGGCGGTTGGGGCTAACCTGAAAATTCCTGGATCGCCGCGATGACCCGCAGCTGGTCCTCTTCCGAGAGATCGTAGTAGAGGGGCAGGCGCACCAGGCGGTCGGCGACGTCGGCGGCGACGGGGCAGTCTTCGAGCCGGGCGGCGACCTTGCGGGCGTACGCCGAGAGGTGGAGCGGGACATAGTGGAAGACCGCGAGGATCCCCTGGCGCTTGAGATGTTCGATCAAGGCCTGCCGCTGGCGCAGCGAGGGCAGCAGGAGGTAGAAGATGTGGTAGGGCTGCTCGCAGCCATCCGGCACGCATGGCAGGCGGACGCCGCGCTCCGCGGCCCACCCGGCGAGCTGGTCGCGGTAGCGCTCCCACAGCGTCCGCCGCGCCGCCTGGACCCGCTCGCGCGCTTCGAGCTGCGCGTAGAGGAACGCGGCGAGGAGATCGGCCGGAAGGTAGCTCGATCCCACGTCCACCCAGGTGTACTTGTCGACCTCGCCGCGGAAGAACTGGCTGCGGTTGGTCCCCTTCTCGCGCACGATCTCGGCCCGCGCCGCATAACGCGGATCGTTGATGATCAGCGCGCCGCCCTCGCCGCAGGTGAAGTTCTTGGTCTCGTGAAAGGAGAGCGTCGACATGCAGCCGAAGCTGCCGAGCAGACGCCCGCGCAGCCTGCCGAACAGGCCGTGCGCGTTGTCCTCGACGACCGCGAGGCCGTGGCGGCCGGCGACCTCCCCGATCGCCTCCATCTCGCAGCCGACGCCGGCGTAGTGCACCGCCAGCACCGCGCGGGTGCGCGGCCCGACCAGCCGCTCGAGGCCCGCCTCGTCGAGGTTCAGGGTGTCCGGGCGGATGTCGGAGAAAACCGGGCGAGCGCCGCGCAGCACGAAGGCGTTGACCGTCGAGACGAAGGTGAACGAGGGGACGATCACCTCGTCTCCCGGCGCGAGATCGAGCAGCAGTGCGCTCATCTCCAGGGCGTGGGTGCAGGAGGTGGTGAGCAGCGCCTTGGCGGCTCCCAGCTCGCGCTCCAGCCAGGCATGACAGAGGCGCGAGAACCGGCCGTCGCCCGAGATCTTGCCGCTCTCGATCGCCTCCCGCATGTAGCGGTACTCCGCGCCTACGATGGTCGGCCGGTTGAAGGGAATGCTGTATTCGCTCACCGCGGAGACTCCCATCCCGGGGCCGCATCCGGACCCGCCAGGAACCAGCGGTGGTACCAGAGCTCGACCGAGCGGGTCAGCAGCCCGGCCTTCTGGTAGATGCGCTGGGCCCGTCGATTGCGTCCCTGGGTGACGACGCTGACGCGGCCGGCGCCGCGCGCCGCCAGCCAGGCGAGCGCTTCGTCGATGAGCAAGCTGCCCACGCCGCGCCCCTGCGCGGCGGCGGCGACCGCGAAGAGGCCGATCCGCCCGGAGAGGCCCGCGGCGGATCCGGCGGCGGGATCGAGCAGGCAGGTGATATAGCCCCCCGCCCTGCCTTCCACCTCGGCGACCAGGACCGCCGCCGCTTCCCCCTGGCAGCTCTTCTCGATCCAGGTGGCGTAAAGCCCGTCACACCTGGCGCGCTCGAAGTGCGGATCATAGTAGAAGCGCGAGTCGCGGTGGCTGACCGCGGCGATGCGCCGCAGAGCGGGCACGTCGCCGGTCTCGGCCGGCCGGATGCGCGCGGGTGGTGCCGCCGGCGCGGCCGGCGCCGGCTTGGGCTCTCCGTCGAGAGTCACCCGCAGGTCCACCAGCCGGAACCCCGCCTGCTCGGCGAGCGGCGCGGTGATCGGGTCGACCGGATCGGCCAGGAAGTAGAGGCAGTCGATGGCCCGCTCGCGGCACCAGGCGTGGGCTTCACCCCAGGCTTCGGGGTCGAGGCGGCTGCCGTGCAGCCGCGCGATGCGGCGCCCGAAGAAGGCGGAGTCCCATGCCAGCAGCTCGCAGGCCACCGCCATCTCTCAGGGCCCTGCGGCGCCGCCGCCCCCTCGCCCCCAGTATCGGTTCGCATCCACGAGGGGAGCGGTGCCTAACCCTGGCCGCGCAGGGTCTGGCCGCGTACCGTGTAGACCGGCCGCGACATCATCCGGAAGTGCATGCGCGCCAGGTACTCGCCGATGATGCCGAGGGTGAAGAGCTGGGCGCCGGAAAAGATGGCGATGACCGAGGCCAGGAAGGGGAACCCGGGCACGCTGGTGCCCTGGATGAGATAGCGCCCGACCACGTAGGCGAGCACGCCCAGGCCGAGCAGGGTGGAGGCGAAGCCGATCAGGCTGGCCAGCCGCAGAGGGCCGACGCTGAAGCCGGTCACCATGTTGAGGGCGTGGCGCGCCAGCAGGCGAAAGGAGTAGTTGGAGGTCCCCGAGCGCCGCTTCTCGTGGCGCACCGGGACGGCGGCGAAGCGCGTGGTCGCCCAGGTCAGCAGGACGTCGATCGACACGTAGGGGTTGTCGTAGCGGGCAAAGGCGGCGCGCAGCTCGGTGCGAAAGGCGCGGAAGGCGCTGACCTGGCGCGCCACCGCCGCTCCCATGGCGCCTTGCAGGACGAGCTTGGTCACCCGCGAGGCGAGATCGCGCAGCAGCCCGTGGCGCTCGGCCAGCGGCGTGCCGTAGACCACGTCGATTTCCTGGTTCAAGGCCGTGAGCAGCTTCGGGATCTCTTCGGGCGGGTGCTGCAGATCGTCATCCATGGTCACCACGAGGTCGCCCGCCGCGGCGCGGATGCCGCACAGCAGGGCGTTATGCTGCCCGTAGTTGCGCATCAGGTCGATGCCGCGCACGCGCGGCTCGCCGGCCGCCAGGCGCGAGATCGTTTCCCAGCTCGCGTCCCGGCTGCCGTCGTTGACCAGCACCACTTCGTAGCGCGGCGCACAGGCGGCCAGCACCGGCAGGAGCCGCTCGATCAGCTCGGGGAGGATGGCCGCGCTGTTGTAGACCGGGATGACGACCGACAGCGCCGGAGCGGCGCCCTGAGGCGTCGGAGTGGCAGGCTCTTCTGGCGGCATCTGTCCTCATCGTAACCCAAAGCCCACGGATGCCGGAGGGCGCCCCGGACGCCGCCGCCCCGGTGTCCCGCTCGCGGGCCGCCAAGCACCTCACTCCTAGAAGAAGCACGCGACGTGGAGGCCCAGGACAAGACTCGAAGCGCGCCGTCCACCCGCGGCGCAAAAAGGAGACCCGAAATGAAGAAAGAGCACGTGATCCGCGCCTGGAGAGACCCTGAGTACCGCGCCAGCCTGAGCGCGGCCGAGCGGGACCGCCTTCCGGCCCATCCCGCGGCGCTGATCGAGCTGGACGAGGCGCGGCTCGGCATGGCTGGCGGCGCCCCGGCCGGCGATCCGCAGCCCGTCCCCATCAGCTACTCCTACAGCACCGCCATCGGCAGCTACGGCTGCGACTGCATCTGCTGCGTCTGAGAAGGAGATCGACATGAAGAAAGAGCACGTCATTCGCGCCTGGAGAGACCCCGAATACCGCGCCAGCCTGAGCGCGGCCGAGCGAGACCTGCTGCCGGCCCATCCCGCGGCGCTGATCGAGCTCAACGAGGCGGAGCTGGGAAAGCTGGCCGCCGCCGCCACGAAGCCCCCGTTTACCTACACCCGCAGCACCGCGGTCTACAGCTACGGCTGCGATTGCATCTGCTGCGTCTGACCGGGGGCGGGCCGCGCCTCCGCCGTGGGACGCGGCCGAGTGGTACCAGGCGCTGACCCTGGCGGAACGGACGCGCGGTTCCGCCGCGCGCGGCATCGATCCGGACCTGGCGCGGCAGCGGGCCGCACGCTGGCGCGCCCAGGCGCCCTTCGCGCGCCGCGAAATCTGGGAGCGGCGCCTCGCCGCCGATGGCCTCGACGAGCCAGCCTTCCTCGCTCTGTTGGGCGAGTCGCCCGAGGCCCTGCGCGAGCGCATCGCCGCGCCGCCTCCCTGGCTGGCCGCGCTCGCGAGCGCTTTCGCCGCCCGCACGGGGGCCGCGGCGGCCGCCGTCCCCGCGCTGCCCTCGGCCGGTGCCGGCGACCGGACCGGGTTCCTCGACCTCGTCGCTCCGCTGCTGCGCGACGCCTGCGCGCGGCTGCGCAGCCGTCTGCGCCGAGACCTCGATGGACTTGCCGGCGACGCCGCCCGCGGGAGCGACCTTCCCTTCACGGCCGAGAGCGCGGTCGCCGTGCTCTATCCCAACCTCGCCGCCCGCCTGCTGCGTCAGATCAGCCGCATGCTCGTGCTCGAGCTGCAGGTGGCGAGGCTGGAAGGCCGGCTTGCCGGCGACAGCGCCGAGGAGCGCTTCCGCGGCTTCGCCGCCGAGCTGCGCCGGCCGGAGGCTGCGGTGGAGCTGCTGCGGCGCTACCCGGTCCTGGCCCGCCAGGCGGTGCAGCGGATCGAGCAGTGGGTGGAGACGAGCGGCGAGCTGCTGGCGCGCCTGGCCGCCGATTGGCAGGAGATCCGGGCTTTCTTGGACGTGCGGGAGGAGCCGGGCGAGCTGGTCGAGGTCCGCACCGGCGCCGGCGACCCCCATCGCGGCGGGCGCTCGGTTACCCTGCTGCGCTTCGCCTCGGGCTTCCGCCTGATCTACAAGCCCAAGCCGCTTGCCGTCGAAGCGGCGTTCCAGGAGCTGCTGGCTTGGATCAATGCCAGGGGCTTTGCGCCTCCCCTGCGCGGCCTGCGCGTCCTCGCCCGCGAAGCCTACGGCTGGGTCGAGCACGTGGCCGCCGGCGCCTGCGCCGAGGAGGCGGAGGTCGAGCGGTTCTACCAGCGCCAGGGGGGCCTGCTCGCGTTGCTCTACCTGCTGGACGCGGCCGACGTCCATAGCGAGAACCTGATCGCCGCCGGCGAGCATCCGGTCCTGGTGGATCTCGAGGCGCTGTTCCACCCCTGGATCGGCGGCGGCGGCGGCGAGACGCGGCCCGCCGCTGGCGTTCCGGGCGCGGCGCGGCGGGGAGCGCCGCTCGCGGAGGTGCCTTCGCCGGCCCGCTCGGTGCTGCGCATCGGCCTGCTTCCCGAGCGCACCTGGGCGGCGCGCGACGACGCCGGAGTCGACCTCAGCGGACTGGGCGGCGAGCCTGGCCAGAGCACGCCGCGGCCCGTTCTCTACATCGCGGCCGAAGGCACGGACGAGATGCGCTTCGACCGCAAGCGCATGGCCCTGCCGGCGGCGGCAAACCGGCCGGAACTCGCCGGCGGGGCAGCGGTGCGCCTGCCCCGCTACGCTGGCGCCATCGCCGCGGGTTTCGAGCGGATGTATCGGCTGCTGCTCGCCGGGCGCGGCGAGTTGTTGCGCGAGGACGGCCCGCTCGCCGCCTTTGCCGGCGTGGAGGTGCGCGTCCTTCTGCGCCCGACCCTGGCCTACGAAGGCCTGCTCACCGAGAGCTTCCATCCCGACGTGCTGGGCAATGCGCTGCTCCGCGACCAGCTCTTCGATCAGTTGTGGGCGGCGGTCGAGCACGAGCCCTGGCTGGAAGCGTTCCTCGCCGACGAGAGGCGCGACCTCGAGCGCGGCGACGTGCCGATCTTCACCACCCGCACCGACTCGCGCGATCTGTGGACCGGCCACGGAGAACGGCTCTCCGGCGTCTTTGCGGCCACCGGCCTCGACCGGGTGCGCGACGGCGTGCGGCATCTCAGCGCGGCGGATCTCGTGCTGCAGCTGTGGGCCGTGCATGGCTGCCTGACCGCGGTCGAGCTCACGGCGGGAGCGCTGCGGCGCCCTCCCTACTTCCTTGCGGCGGCGCCGGCTCCGGCCGGCCGGCAGGAGCTGCTGGCGGCCGCCAGGACGGTGGGCGACCGGCTGGCGGCGCTGGCGTCGCGGGAGCGCGACCGCACCCTGTGGTTCGGTCTGGCGCCGATCGGCGGCGGCGCCTGGCAGTTCGGGGCGCTGCAGGCCGATCTCTACGGCGGGCTGCCCGGGATCGCGCTGTTCCTCGCCCAGCTCGGCGCCGTGACCGGCGAGGCGCGTTATACCGACCTGGCGCGCGGCGCGCTCGCGGCGCTGCTGCCGCTGGCCCGCCAGGAGAGCCCGCCGATCCCACTGCTCGGCGCCTTCAGCGGCTGGGGAGGACTGATCTACACGCTCGCCCACCTCGCCGCCCTGTGGGACGACCCTGCCCTGCTCGACGGCGCCGAGGCCTGCCTGGCCCACCTGCCGCGGCGGGTGGAGAGCGACGAGACGTTGGACTTGATGGACGGCGCAGCGGGGTGCCTGGCGGCGCTGCTTGCCCTCCACGAGCTGCGCCCCGCCGCGGCGACGCTCGGCGCCGCGGCCGCCTGCGGCGAGAGGCTGCTGGCGCGGGCCGAGGCGCAGGAGCAGGGCATCGCCTGGCGGAACGCGCCGGCTTTTCCCTGGCCGCTGACCGGCTTCTCGCACGGCGCCGCGGGCATCGCCTGGGCGCTGCTGCGGCTGGGCGCCGCCACCGGCGACGAGCGGTTCGCCGCCGCCGCCCGCGGCGGCTTCGCCTTCGAGCGCAGCCTCTACCGCGCCGAGCACAAGAACTGGGCCGACCAGCGCACGGACCGCGGCGGCGGCGAGCCGGCGGCGCGCGACCGCCTGCACGCGGGCGAGCGCCTGATGTGCGCCTGGTGCCATGGCGCCGCCGGGATCGGCCTTTCCCGCCTCGCCGCGCTCTCCTTGCTCGACGACCCCGCGCTGCGCGGCGAGATCGCCATCGCGGTCGAGACCACCCTCGCCGAAGGCTTCGGCCTCACGCACTGTCTCTGTCACGGCGACCTCGGATGCCTGGATTTCCTGCTGCTCGCGGCCCGCCGGCTGCATGACGACGCGCTCGCCGAGGAGGTCCTCCGCCTCGCCGGCGGCGTGCTCGCCAACGTCGCCGCCGACGGCTGGCGCTTCGGCATGCCCGCGGGCGCCGAGCCACCCGGCCTGATGCTCGGCCTGGCAGGCATCGGCTATGGCTTCCTACGTCTCGCCTTCCCCGATCGGGTGCCCTCGGTCCTCCTGCTCGAAATCCGCGCCGGCAGCGCGCTCGGCGCCGGCTCGTAGCGTTTCGTCTCGGAGGTTCGCAGCGCGCGGTTTTGCGCCCTGGCCGCTTTCTGGGAAAATGAGCCGCCCGGACCCGCGCCGGGCTGCCATGGAAGACATCGACGAGCAGCCTTTGGTGGGCGGCGACCAGCCGCCAGTGGGGCAGGAGAGCGCCGCCGGCCATGGAAGCGCCCGCGGCCTTGCAGATACCGGCCTCGACCGCCGCCAGCTCCTTGCGGGCATGGCGGCTGCCGGCGTCGTCTCGACGCTGGGGCTTCAGGGCTGCCGCCGCACGGCCGCTCGGCGCGACCTCATCCGCGCCGAGAACGCCAAGCCGGGCACGACCGACTGGCTGCTGAGCCGCACCGCCGTCGACCCCGCGACCCGTTACCGCTGCCCCTGGATCGAGGGCTACTGCTCGCGGACCTCCCTGCGTGCGGGCGAGCGGCTGGCGTTCGCGGTGAGCACCAATCCCCCGTCCCGCTTCGTGATCGACCTCTACCGCATGGGCTGGTACGGCGGCAAGGGAGGGCGCCACGTGCATCGGCTCGGCCCCTTTCAGGGAGCGGCGCAGCCCGACCCGCCGATCGAGCCCGAGCGGCTGCGCGACTGCCGCTGGCAGACGGCGGCCGGGCTGGTGATCCCGGAGGACTGGCCGAGCGGCGTCTACCTGGGCAAGCTGACCGCCGAGCGGGGAGGCGTGCAGAGCTACGTCGTCTTCATCCTGCGCGACGACCGGGAGTGCGACGTGCTGTTGCAGTCGAGCACCAACACCTGGAACGCTTACAACCGCTGGCCCGACCAGTGGTCGCTCTACGACAACGGCGTCAAGGACTGGTACTGGGGTCCGAGCGTGCGGGTGAGCTGGAACCGCCCCTACGGCAAGTACTGCCAGATTCTCGACAACCCGCTGACCCAAGGGTCGGGCGAGTTCCTGCTCTGGGAGCTCCCGCTGGTGTTCTGGCTGGAAAAAGAGGGCTACGACGTCTCCTACACCGCCAACGTCGACACCCACCTCGACCGCGAAGGCCTGCGGCGCGGCAAGCTCTGGCTCTCGGTCGGCCACGACGAGTACTGGTCGCTCGAGATGTTCGACAACGTCAAGGCCGCCCGCGACGCCGGCGTCAACCTCGCCTTCCTCTCCGGCAACACCTGCTACGGGGTGATCGACTTCCATCCGGACCACTCCGCCGCGCCGCGCCGCGCCATCCGCCGCATCGGCCAGTACGGCCCGCTCGATCCGCGCGTCGTCAAGGAGGCCTTCCCCGAGCTGCTGATGCTGCCGCACAACGGGCCAGACGAGGCGCTGCTCATCGGCGCGCGCACCTGCTACCCGATCACCGGCAGCGCCGATTGGATCTGTACCAGCGAGAAGAGCTGGGTCTACGAAGGCACCGGCATGCGCGACGGCGACCGCGTCGGCGGCCTGATCGGCTGGGAGTTCCATGGCCAGCCGGCGGAGATCCCGGGCCTCGAGATCGTGGCCAGCGGCTTGCTCCGCCGCTGGGGCGGTTCGCCCCGCTATACCGCCACGCTCTATCCCGGCCCGAAGGGCAACTTCGTCTTCAACGCCGCCACCTGCTGGTGGGCCGACGGCATGAGCGAACCACCCGGCTACGTGCGCCCCATCTATGGCCGCCGAACCCGCCTCCAGGGTCCCGACCCGCGCATCCAGCGCATCACAGCGAATCTGATCCGACGGGCGGTCCGCGCTTAGCTGGCTCTTCTACATCCCGGCTGGCGAAGCGCTTTCCGGCAGGAGAGAGTCATGGATGAAGACACGATCAGGGCCTGGTGGTTTCACCGCCAGGGGCTGGACGGGCGGCTTGCTGGCCAGCCGCTCGCGCGGGTGCTGGAGGAGACCGGGTGGGCGCGGTCGGTCGGCGGCGCCGGCCCCTACCTGGGGTTTCTCGCCCGCAACGGCGCCGGGCGCGAGCAGGTCGACCAGGCGGTCGCGCGGCTGGAGATCCACGAGCTGCCGGCCGCCCGCGGCTGCACCTACGTGGTGCCGGCCGCGGACTTCGCCCTCGCCTTGAAGGTCGGGCAGAGCTTCGGTCCCGAGGCCGAGATGAAGGTGGCGCGCAAGCTCGGCGTCACCGACGCCGAGATCGACCGCCTCGGCCAGGCGGTGCTCGACGCCCTGGCCGCGTCGCCGCTCGCGCCGGATGAGCTGCGCGCCGCGACCGGCGGCGCGTCCCGCAGCCTCGGCGAGGAAGGCAAGAAGAAGGGCCTCTCGACCACCCTGCCGCTCGCCCTCGGGCGCCTGCAATCCGCCGGTGAGATCCGCCGCGTGCCGATCAACGGCCGCCTCGACCAGCAGCGCTACCGCTATACCCTCTGGCGGCCCAACCCGCTCGCCGGCTTCCGCCTCGCGCTCGAGGAGTGCTTCGTCGAGCTGGCGCGCCGGTTCTTCTCCTGGATCGGTCCCGCCCGCCTCGCCGACTTCCAGGCCTTCGCCGCCCTCGGCGCCAAGGCCGCCAAGGCCGCCGTCGAACCCCTCGGCCTGGTCTCCCTGGCTCAGATGACTGCGCCCGACTCCGGCGACGACGGCCGCCTCCTCCTGCCCGACCACGCTGCCGAGCTCGCCGCCTTCGTCCCTGCCAGCAAGCCCATCTACGCCCTGGTCGGCGGCCTCGACGGCCTCCTCCTGCTGCGCCGCGACGTCAAGAGCCTGCTCGCCCCCGAGGACCAGGACCGCCAGATCCCCGGCGAAAAGGGCGCCGTCGTCACCGGCGGCCTCCTCGATCTCCCCAGCCACGCCATCCTCGACCGCGGCCGCCTGGTCGGTGTCTGGGAGTACGACCCGCAAGCCGGCGAGATCGTCTGGCAGTCCTTCATCCCGCCGGACGCCGCCTTGCGCGACCACGTCCGCGCCACCTCCGACTCCATCCGTGACCAGCTCGGCGACGCCCGCTCCTTCAGCCTCGACAGCCCCAAGAGCCGCATCCCCCGCCTCGAAGGCCTGCGCGCCGCCATGCCGTCCTGACGCACCCGCCTCCGGCCGTACGCCAGCCGTCCTGCGGCGCATTCACTGAAACGCGCCGCGCGCCACTCGGCGCCACGCGTTGCCGTCCGCCCCTCGGACGTGAGAACCTACCCGCGAGAGGGCCGGAGGGCCCGCCGAACAGGAGGCTGCCGCATGGGCAACGATTACAAAGCTCCGCTCAACTGGTACGGCGGAGGGACCGATATCGATAGCGACGAGACCGAGGAGTGGCTGGCGGCCTTTGCCGACGTGGTGGACGTCGAGGGCCATGAGCGGGGCCAGTTCCTGCTCCGCAAGCTGCTCGAGAAGGGTTACGAGAAAGACGTCACCCTGCCCTTCACCGGCAACACTCCGTACATCAACACCATCCCGGTCGACGAGCAGCCGCCCTACGCCGGCGACCGCCAGATCGAGCGGCGAATCAAGAGCATCACGCGCTGGAACGCCATGGCCATGGTGGTGCGCGCCAACAAGAAGTATCCCGGCCTGGGCGGCCACATCTCCACGTTCGCCTCGGCCGCCACCCTCTACCAGGTGGGCCTCCACCACTTCTTCCGCGGCCGCGGCGAGAGCGGCTTCGCCGGCGACATGATCTACTTCCAGGGGCACGCCTCGCCCGGCATCTACGCCAACGCGTTCCTCGAAGGGCGGATCACCCTGGAGCAGATGGAAGGCTTTCGCCGCGAGCTCGCGGCGACCGGCGGCCTCGCCTCCTATCCCCACCCCTGGCTGATGCGCGACTTCTGGGAGTTCCCCACCGTGTCGATGGGCCTGGCGCCGATCTCGGCCATCTACCAGGCCAAGTTCAACCGCTTCCTGCGCGACCGCGGCCTGCTCGACGTTCAGGGCCGCAAGGTGTGGGCCTTCGTCGGCGACGGCGAGACCGACGAGCCGGAGACGCTGGGAGCGATCACCCTGGCGGCGCGCGAGCGGCTCGACAATCTCATCTTCGTCATCAACTGCAACTTGCAGCGCCTGGACGGGCCGGTGCGCGGCAACGGCAAGATCATCCAGGAGCTCGAGACCGCCTTTCGCGGCGCCGGGTGGAACGTCATCAAGGTGATCTGGGGCAGTGAATGGGACCCCCTGCTGGAGGCCGACAGGAGCGGCCTGCTCATACAGCGCATGAACGAGGTCGTCGACGGCCAGTACCAGAAGTACGTGGTCGAGCCCGGCTCCTACATCCGCAAGGACTTTTTCGGCAAGTACCCGGAGCTGCTCGAGCTGGTCAAGGACTACACCGACGACCAGCTCAAGGCGCTGCGCCGCGGCGGCCACGACCCCGCCAAGGTCTACGCCGCCTACAAGGCGGCGGTCGAGCACCGCGGGGCGCCGACGGTGATCCTGGCCAAGACGGTCAAGGGCTACGGTCTGGGCGAGGCCGGCGAGGGCAAGAACGTCACCCACCAGCAGAAGAAGCTGAGCGACGACGAGCTGCGCTTCTTCCGCGACCGCTTCGACATCCCGATCTCCAACGCGGAGATCCATGAGACGCCCTTCTACCGCCCGCCCGATAACAGCGAGGAGATCCGGTACTTGAAGGAGCGCCGCCGCGCCCTGGACGGTCCGGTGCCGAGCCGGAGGGTGCGCACCGAGCCCCTGGCGACGCCGCAGGGCAACCTGTGGAAGAGCTTCTTCGCGGGGGTCAACCGCGAGGTCTCGACCACCATGGTCTTCGTCCAGATGCTCACCCAGCTGCTCAAGGACAAGGAGGTCGGCGGCAAGGTCGTGCCCATCGTCCCGGACGAGGCCCGCACCTTCGGCATGGAGTCGCTGTTCCGCCAGTTCGGGATCTACTCCCACGTCGGGCAGAACTACGAGCCGGTGGACAAGGGGATGCTGCTCTACTATCGCGAGGCCCAGGACGGCCAGATCTTGGAGGAAGGCATCACCGAGGCGGGGTCGATGGCTTCTTTCATCGCCGCCGGGACTTCCTACGCCACCAACGGCGTGGACATGATCCCGTTCTTCATCTTCTACTCGATGTTCGGCTTCCAGCGCATCGGCGACTTGATCTGGGCCGCCGCCGATCAGCGCACGCGCGGCTTCCTGCTCGGCGCGACCTCGGGCCGTACCACGCTCAACGGCGAAGGCCTGCAGCACGAGGACGGTCACAGCCATGTGCTGGCCTCGACCGTGCCCAACCTGCTCACCTACGACCCCGCGTTCGCCTTCGAGCTGGCGGTGATCATCCGCGAGGGCCTGCGGCGCATGTATCACGAGCGCGAGGACATCTTCTACTACATCACGCTGTACAACGAGAATTACGTGATGCCGCCCAAGCCCGTCCCCGACGAGGACGGCGGGGACGGCGGGGAGGACAATGTCGATAAGATTGAGCAGGGCATCCTCCGAGGCCTCTACCGCTTTCAGGCGGCCCGGCAAGCGGGAGGCAAGCGCAAGGACGGGCGCCCCCGCGTCCACCTGCTGGGCAGCGGCTCGCTGCTGCGCGAGACGCTGCGGGCGCAGGAGCTGCTGGCCGAGCGCTTCGGCGTCGCCGCCGACGTGTGGAGCGCGACGAGCTACAACTGCCTGCGCCGCGACGCCCTGGCCGCCGAGCGCTGGAACATGCTCCATCCCGGCCTGCCGCCGCGCACGCCCTACGTGGCCTCCCTCTTCGCCGGCGAGGAGACGCCGATCATCGCGGTCTCGGATTTCATGAAGGCGGTTCCCGACCAGGTGGCGCGCTGGCTGCCCGGCCGGCTGTTCTCGCTCGGCACCGACGGTTTCGGCCGGAGCGACACGCGCGAGGCGCTGCGCCGCTTCTTCGAGGTCGACGCCGAGCACATCGCGCTCGCCGCCCTCTATCGGCTCTCGCTGTGCGGCCGTGTCGATCCAAAGGTTGTCAAGCAAGCTGTTGCCGACCTGGGCATCGATCCGGAGAAGCCGAACCCGGTGAGCTCTTAGATCTGGTGTTGTCAGCGGGGCGAGACTCTGGGATGGTGGTGGGGGAGCCACCGGGGGTGCCTCTGGGCACCGTCATCGCTTGGCAAGACGTGGTTAGGCTGTGGGTGAGAGGGCCGTACGGGCCGTGAGCTATACTCTCGCGGCCATGAGCGGCGGTGAGAGCGTGGATAGCGAGGGTGGAAGCGCTCAGGGTTTCCGTTCTCGAGTCGAGAGCTATCTTCGCGCGCGGTTCGAGATCGTGACGCCGATGCAGCAGCCGACGCCGGTGACTTGGGGATTCCTCGCCACCACGGCGACGGGGCTGAAGATCCTGGTCGGACAGATGCCGAGGTTGCGGGATGCCGTGCTGATCAGCTCAGGCCTGACGGTGACCGAAGAGCATCGCTTACGGTTCTCGGTGCATACGTCGATCGATCGCCAGAGGTGCCTGCAGGACATCGCTCTCGACTTGCTGAGAATGAACATTCAGTTTTCCGGTCTCGAGGATCCGCCGACGGAGATCTGGGCCCATTCGATCTTGCATAGCGATGGGCTGACGCAAGACTCGATGGGCGAGCGCACCCTGCGCGTCGGCAACGCCATCGACGTGGTCAAAATCCGGTTGCACCGTTTCATCGGCGAAGAGTACAAAGTCGAACCCTTCTCGATCAATTAGGAGAAAACAAGGCCATGCGAAGCAAAACGATGGTCCAGGCCCTTTCCCTGCTGCTGCTGCTCGCTGCCGCCGCGGCCGCGGAGCTCGTCGTCTACAAGGTGGATCCTGTCCACAGCAGCGTCGGCTTTTCCATCCGCCACTTCGTCAGCGAGGTCGACGGCCGTTTCAGGGAGTTCGAAGGCACCATCAAGTACGACAAGCAGAACCCGGCTGCTTCGAGCGTCCAATTCACGATCCAGGCGGCTTCGCTCGACACCGACAACCCCGACCGCGACAAACACTTGCGGTCGCCCGACTTCTTCGACGTCCAGAAGTACCCGACGCTCTCCTTCGCCAGCACCTCCGTCGCGCCCAAGGACGCCAATACCCTGAACGTGACCGGCAACTTCACGCTGCGCGGGGTGACCAAGCAGCTCACCATCCCGGTCTCGGTGCTGGGGACCGCCAAGACGCCGATGGGCGAGAGGGCCGGCTTCAAGACCTCCTTCACCGTCAACCGCATGGACTACGGCGTGGCCTGGAACCGTGCCCTCGAAGGCGGCGGCTCGATCCTCGGCGACGACGTGACCATCTCGCTCAAAGTCGAAGCCGTCCGCGCCGCCCCCGCCCCCGCGCCCAAATAACCCAGCTCTGTTCCGTCCTAATGGCCCGCCTTGGCCGCCTCGGCCAGGGCGGCCTTGCGGGCGGCTTCGAACTCGTCGCCGTGGTTCCAGGTGGGGAAGGCGTCGGCCTGGGCGACGGCGATGCCGGTGGCGAAGCCGAGCTGGGCGTCTTCGATCATGCCCTCGAAGGTCCAGTCGGGGGTGATCCGGTCGCTCGGCTGGTGGTAGCGCGTCGCCTCCCAGGTTTCGAGCTGCTCTTTGCCCCAGCCGCTCGGCCGGCCGCGGAAATCGGTGCCGGTGTTGAGGTAGAGGGCGGGGACTCCGATCTTGGCGAAGTTGAACTGGTCGGAGCGGTAGAAGTGCCCGCGGTCCGGAAACTGGTCGCCGACCACCGTGCGGCCCTGCCGCGCCGCCAGGGCGGCGACGACCGGGTCGAGTGACGACTTGCCGAGCGCGATCGACGTCACGTCCCTGGCGCGGCCCCAGATGTTGCCGCCGTCGTAGTTGATGTTGGCCGCGATCCTGCCGGGCGGGAAGGTCGGGTGCTTGGCGTAGTACTCGGAGCCCAGCAGCCCCTGCTCCTCCACGCCCACCAAGAGAAAGAGGATCGAGCGCCGGGGCCGCTCGGGCAGGGCCGCAAACGCCCTGGCGATGGCGAGTACCTGCGCGCAGCCCGAGGCATTGTCGACCGCGCCGTGATAGATGCGGTCGCCGCTCTTGTCCGGCTCTCCGATGCCCAGGTGGTCGTGGTGGGCGCTGTAGACGACCACTTCGTCACGCAGCTTGGGATCGCTCCCCGGCAGCAGGCCGAGGACGTTGGCGGTTTGCACGCGGGAGACCTTGTTGGTCAGCGCGAGCGAGGTCTTGATGCCGAGCGGCTGCGGGCGGAAATCGCGCTCCTGGGCGCGCTTGACGAGCTGGTCGAGGTCCTGGCCTGCCGCGGCGAGGAGCTGGCGCATCGCCTTGTCGGTGGTCCAGGCCGTGATCTGGATCTCGGGCTCGCCCGACCGGGGCAGGCTGAACTTCTCGCCTGACCAGGAGGTCTGCACCACCTGCCATGGATAGCCGGCCGAAGGGGTGGTGTGGATGATGATCGCCGCCGCGGCACCCTGGCGCGCCGCGCTTTCGTACTTGTAGGTCCAGCGGCCGTAGTAGAGACGGCGCTTGCCGGGGGCGAACGACTCCGGGTTGTGGTTGAGCATGACCAGGACCTTGCCCTTGAGGTCTGCCCCCTTGAAGTCGTCCCACCGGTACTCCGGGGCCTGAATGCCATGACCCACAAAGACCAGCTCCGCCCCCTCGATCGCCGCCCGCTCGTTCTGCACTCCCGAGGACGCGATGAAGTCGTCCCAGCGCTTGAGCGTCACCGCCTTGCCCGCCCCCTCGAACCTCCACTCGTCCGGCACCGCCGCCTTGACCCCCACGATGTCGAACGGCTGCTGCCACCCCCCCTCTGGCCCCCCCGGCTGCAGCCCGATCATCTGCACCACGCTCTGCAGATACAGCCGCGACAGCCGATCCGCCCGCGTCCCCGGCCCCCGCCCCTCCAGCAAGTCATCCGCCAAGAACCTGATCGGAGCCTCCAGCGTCTCCCGCCTGATCTCCCGCGCCGCCCCCTCCACTCCCTTCATCGTCTTCCCCGCCCCGCCACCCTTCCCCTTGCCCGCCACCGCCCCCACCGCCTCGAACGACACCACCAACGCCACCCCCGCCACCATCAGCGCCGAAAACTTCGCCCAACCCGATTCCATCCCGCCCGTCATCCTCGCCATCGCCCCTGCCCTCCATGCTTTCCCATCGTGAGCCCCCGACTCTAGCAAAGCCCGCCATCTCAGAGTTCCGCCCGCGCGCTTGTAGGTTCTGCTTGCCAGCTTTCTCCACCTTGCCCGGGCGGGCGGGAGAACCACGTGCCTCCCCCCCGGTTCAGCAGCCCTGGGCGTGCACGCCCCAACCTTCAGAGCAGGCCCGGGTTCTGGAAGGGGCAACTTGCGACAGGGCGCCCGTCACGTTAAGGTTTCCCCCAGAGCGGTCCCCGCCAACTCGAGGATCTCGAGGATCGTAGCCATGCACGGCGGGGCGCAAGGGGACCTACAATGATGCTGCGGATGGTGGTGCGAGACTGCCTGTACCTCAACTGGGCGCTGCCCGCCGCCGCCGTGCCCGAGCCCCCCGCGCCGCTGCGTTACCAGCGCCACCCCTGGAACGGGCGCGACTACATCTTCGCCTCCGTGCTCTTGTTTCACCAGGACGCGATCCGCCTGGCCGCCATTCCTCTGCCGCGTCTGGGCTATCCGCAGCTCAACGCCCGCTTCTACGTGCTCGACGGCGAAGGGATCCCCGGGGTTCTGCTCCACACCATGCTGATGCCGGCCTGGGTAGCCTCGGGCGTGCGCCTGATGGCGCGCCAGCCGGCAGCCGGCGCAAGCCTCGACTTCCCCCGCCCGTCGCGGGATGCCGCGGCGCGCTCCTGGCGCTGGCGGGCGGAGCGGCACGGCACACTCACCGTCCGCGCCTGGGTGGACAGCCCGGCGGTGGGCGAGGGCCCGCGCCTCGGCACCTGGGAGGAGACCGTGCGCTACTTCCAGGACCGGCCGCGCGGCTACGCGGTCTGCGCCGGCGGGCTGCGCCGCATCGACGTCTCGCATCCGCCCGCGCCCGTCTGGCCCCTGCGCGCCGAGCTCGACGGCGACGGCCTGCTGCGCCGTCTGCTGCCGTTCGCCGGCCCGGAGACCGACGGAGGCTCTGCGGCCTGGCCCGCGCTGCACTCCACCTGGCTCACGCCGGAGATGCCCTTCTCCTTTGCACTCGACCTCGTGCCCAGCGTCCCCGTCGTCCAGCACCTTCCCCATCCGGCGGCGGGGCGGGTGGCGAGCCCTGTCCTGCGCAGCGATGTGCTGCTGCCCAGCGGCGCCGAAAGCGGGCCCCAGGCCGTGCTAGCATCCGCCGCATGAGCACCGGCACCGGCCCTGGCGAGCCTCGTCGACACCACCCCCAGCGCATCGCCGTGCTGCCTGGCGACGGCATCGGCAAGGACGTGACCGCCGAAGTGGTCAAGGTCCTCGAAGCCGCCGGCGAAACCTGGAGCCTCCCCCTCGAGCTGGTCCCCTTTGCGTGGGACGCGGACCGCTACCTGGCCACTGGCGAGACCCTTCCCCCGGGTTCTTTGGAGGATTTCCGCGACAACTACGCGGCCATCTTTATCGGCGCCTACGGCGATCCACGCGTGCCGGACATGAAGCATGCGGCCGACATCCTGCTGGGTATCCGCTTCGGGCTGGACCTCTACATCAACTTGCGGCCGGTCAAGCTGTACGATCCGCGTTTCTGTCCGCTCAAGCCCGCAAGAGAGCGTGGCGACCGCGCGGGCGAGCGCAAGATCGACATGGTGATCTTCCGCGAGAACACGGAAGGCGCCTACGTCAACCTCGGCGGTAACTTCAAGCGCGGCACCGCGGACGAGATCGCCGTGCAGGAGGAGATCCACACCCGCAAGGGCGTCGAGCGCATCCTGCGTGCCGCCTTCGACTACGCGGAGGCGAATGGGCGCCGCGAAGTGCTGATGAGCGACAAGTCGAACGTCATGCGCTACGGCCACGATCTGTGGCAGCGCTGCTTCCACGAGATCGCCGCCGAGTACCCGCAGATCGCCTCGCGCCACATGTTCGTCGACGCCCTCGCCATGCAGATGGTGCTGCATCCCGAGAACTTCGACGTCATCGTGACCAACAACATGTTCGGCGACATCATCACCGACCTCGGCGCGGCGCTGCAGGGCGGCCTCGGCCTGGCCGCTTCCGCCAATCTCCACCCCGGCCGGACCTCGATGTTCGAGCCGGTCCACGGTTCGGCTCCCAAGTACGCCGGCAGCGGCCGCGCCAACCCGGTCGGCGCCGTGCTTTCGGCGGCGCTGATGCTCGAAACCCTGGGACATGGCGAGGCGGCCAAGGCGGTCGAGAACGCGGTGGCGCAGGCCCTGCGCGAGGGGCAGGTCACGCCCGACCTCGGCGGCTCGCTCACCACCTCCGAAGTCGGCGACCTGCTGGCCCGCTCCCTCGGGCGCGCCGTCGCCGCCCGCTGACCGGCGCCAAGGCCGGCTGGAAGCCCCCTCGCCCTTGATGATTGCCCGAGACTCCCTGGTCTACGACTGGAACCGCGCGGCAGGCGCCGACCTCGTGCCGGCCCGCGGCAAGGTCGAGCTCGACGACGAGACCCTGCGCGACGGGCTGCAATCGCCCTCGGTGAGCTCGCCCGCGATCGAGGACAAGCTGCGCATCCTCCACATGATGGCCGAGCTGGGGATCGAGGGTGCCGACCTGGGGCTGCCGGGGGCCGGTGCGCACGTGGTGCGCGACGTCGAACGCCTGGCGCGCGAGATCGCCGACCAGCGGCTTGCCATCGCTCCCAACTGCGCGGCGCGGACCGTGCTCGCCGACATCCAGCCGATTGCCGACATCGCCCAGCGCACCGGCGTGGCCATCGAAGTCGCGTGTTTCCTCGGCTCTTCGCCGATCCGTCAGTATGCCGAGGGGTGGACCCTCGAGCGCATGCTGCGGCTGACCCGCGAGGCGGTCGAGTTCGCGGTCCGGCAGGGCCTTCCGGTCATGTATGTGACCGAGGACACCACGCGGGCCGCCCCCGAGGACCTGCGCCAACTCTATACGGCGGCGGTCGAAGCCGGGGCGCGCCGGGTATGCGTGGCCGATACGGTGGGGCACGCGACCCCGGGTGGCGCCGCCAACGTGACCCGCTTCGTGCGCCAGGTCGTCGACGCGACGGGCGAGCAGGTGATGGTGGACTGGCACGGCCATCGCGACCGCGATCTGGCGGTGATCAATGCGCTCAGCGCCGCCGTGGCGGGCGCCGACCGGCTGCACGGCACGGCGGTG
This sequence comes from Thermoanaerobaculia bacterium, assembly GCA_035544895.1. Taxonomy (GTDB): domain Bacteria; phylum Acidobacteriota; class Thermoanaerobaculia; order Multivoradales; family UBA5704; genus JASLEW01. The sequence continues at coordinate 50,747 of DASZZM010000055.1, read as the reverse complement.
GGGATCGGCGAGCGGGTGGGCAACTGCGCGATCGATCTGCTGTTGGTCAACATGCAGTTGTTGGGATGGATCGACCGCGATCTTTCCCGGCTGCGAGACTATTGCCGGCTGGTTGCCGAGACCACCGGAGTGCCGCTGCCGGATAACTACCCGGTGGTGGGCCGCGACGCCTTCCGCACCGCGACGGGAGTCCATGCCTCGGCCATCCTCAAGGCCCGCTCCCGTGGCGACGACTGGCTGGCTGACCGGGTCTACTCGTCGGTGCCGGCGAGCCTGATCGGCTGCCGCCAGGTGATCGAGGTGGGTCCGATGAGCGGGGAGTCGAACGTGATTTACTGGCTGCAGGAGCGCGGCATCGATCCGAGCCGCGAGCTGGTCACCGAGATCTTCCAGCGCGCCAAGGAGTCGGAGCGGATCCTCGAAGAGGCCGAGATCCTGGCGATCTGCCAGGGGCACGGGGTCACGGCGGGTCCGCCGCGGCCGCGCGCTTTGCCGTGAGGCGGCAGCACTTGATCACCGTGAGTCTCGGAGGGGGCGCCGGCAGGGTGCGCGCCAGCACTTGGCCAAAAGGCCAAAGGTGCTGACGCGCGCCCTGCCGGCGCCCCCTTGGGACCGTGGGTGTGTTACATGTGCCGGCCTGGGGAATCGCGGTAGTTCGTTGAGCTAGAACGAAAATCGTCGGTGCGCGAGAGGGTGGGGGCGTCCCCTTCCCCCCCGGAGGGGAGGGAAGGGGATCGAGGGGTTGCGGGGGGCGATCCGATAGATTGGAGGCTGCGATCGCCAGTTAGCGAGCGCCGTTTCATCCCTCGGGGTCACTGAAGCGGGTGGGGACCAGAAAGATGGGGTCGGCGGAGCAGGAAGGTGAGAAGCTGACGGCGCCTTGGAGGCGGGTGCTGGGGCGGTATCTCGACGGGTTGGCGGTGGAGCGGGGGTTGGCGGCGAACTCGGTGGCGGCGTATCGGGCGGACCTCGAGCGGCTGGGGGAGGCGCTGGCGCGGCGGGGGGGGTGCGACCTGGTGAATGCCGATGCGGCGGCGCTGGCGGGGCACTTGCGCGAGCTGCGGCGGCGGGAGCTGGCGCCGCGATCGATCGGGCGGGCGCTGTCGGCGATCCGCGGCTTCTACGAGCATCTGGTGAGCAGCGGCGAGCGGGCGGACAACCCGGCGGTCAACCTGCTGCCGCCCAAGCTGTGGCAGCCGCTGCCCAAGGTGCTGTCCGAGAGCGAGGTCGAGGCGCTGATTGCGGCGCCGCGGACCGAGACCCAGCTCGGCTTGCGCGACCGGGCGATGATCGAGCTGCTCTATGCCACCGGGCTGCGGGTGAGCGAGCTGTTGGGCTTGGAGCTGCCGCAGCTGCGCGGGGTTGGACGGAGCGCCGAGACCGCGAGCGTGCGTGAGATCGACTTCCTGGTGGCTTTCGGCAAGGGCGGCAAGGAGCGTGTGGTGCCGGTGGGGGAGGAGGCGGCGCGCTGGGTGCTGCGGTATCTCGGCGAGGTGCGGCCGCGGCTGGCGGCTGGCAGGCGCCACCTGGCGGTCTTCGTCAACCGCTCCGGCGACCCGATGAGCCGCCAGGGCTTCTGGAAGCTCCTGCGCGGCTATGGCTTGAAGGCCGGGGTGCGCACCCTCTCGCCGCACGTGCTGCGCCACAGCTTCGCCACCCACCTTCTCGAGCACGGCGCCGACCTGCGCGCCGTCCAGGCCATGCTCGGCCACGCCGACATCTCCACCACCCAGATCTACACTCACATCCACCAGCAGCGCCTCAAGACCCTCTACGACCGCTTCCATCCACGCGCATAGGTGACTTCGAGTACGATTCATAGCGTGATCGAAGCCTCCGTTGTCTCGGCGCCCCACGGCAGGCCGGGTTTCCTGCTCACTGCGTCGTTGGCCTTGATTGGGGCGGCGCTGAACGGGTTTGCACCGTCAGCGCATCTCTCGAAGAGACTCGAGCGGCCGATGACCGCCTTCCGCCATGTCAACGTGGTGACGATGGACCATCCGGGCGTGCTCCAGGATCAGACGGTGTTGATCAGCGGCGACGAGATCGCATCCATTGCGCCTGCCTCCGCGACTCGAATCCCCAACGGAGCTCGCGTGATCGAAGCCGGCGGCAAGTACCTGTTCCCCGGCCTGGTGGACTTCCACAGCCACCCGTACGCCGAGGAGTTGCCGTCTTTTCTGGCCTATGGCGACACGACGATCGTCACTCTCGACGGCGAAGGGCTCGCGTGGCCAGACCTGGAGGCGCGCGCGGCCGGGACACCGCTGCCCAACGTCATCTCCGCGACCCGAATCCTGGACGGCGTGCCCCCTACGGACCCGCGCTTCTACACCATCGGCAGCCCGGACGACGTTCCGGCCATCCTCGACCTGGAGCGGCAACGGGGCGCGGCCCTGGTCAAGGTCTACACCAGCCTGCATGAGCCGGAGTTTCGTCGCGTCGCGCAAGAGGCACGCAAGCGCGGCATGGCGGTCGCCGGCCACATCCCGCGCAAGCTCTCGATGGAGACCGTTCTCGTGGGAGGGCTGAATCTCGTGGCTCACGGCGAGGAGTTCTTCCAGTTCATGCCCTCGGACGCGACCGAGGCACAGATCGACCCGGTCGTGCGGATGACCGCCGAGAACGGCGTTGCGTTGATCCCCAACCTCGTGGCCTACGTCGAGATGCCCCGCCACGCCGCCGCCCTGAACGTCATCCTCCAGGATCCGGAGATCGCTTATGTGAGTCCCGCCACCTACCATGAGTGGAGCCCCGCCAACGACCGCTACGCAAGGCGCTCCAACATAGCCGGATTCGTGGCGATCTCGGCGACGAGGCTCGAGACCCTGAAGCTTCTCACGCGCAAGATGCACCGGGCGCACGTGCTGTTGCTGGCAGGCACGGATGCTCCCGTCGTCGCTTTTCCGGGCGTGGCCTTACTGGAGGAAATCGGGCTCTTGTCGCAGAGCGGTCTCGGCAACTACGAGGCGCTGAAGACGGCCACGGTCAATCCTGGTCTTTTCGCGGCCAAGTACATGAAGGGCCGCAAGCGCTTCGGGGCCGTCGAGGTTGGTGATCAGGCGGATCTCCTGCTCCTTGGCGCCGATCCGGTCGCCAGCCTCGACGCGCTGAAGCGTCTCGACGGAGTGATGGTCAAGGGTCGGTGGTGGACGCCCGAGGATCTCAGCCGGCCGCGAGAGCGGATCAAGGCGGCGGTTCGGCCGCTGCAAGCGAAGGTTCGAGAGTTCGATCGCCTGGTCGCCGGTAAGGAATTCGACGCCCTGTATTCCCTCCTGGACCGCTCCGCCCACGACGGCCCGTTCCTCGAGGAGAACACTGTCATGTTCGACGCTCTCGGGCTGAAGGAGAAGGGCCGGGGAACCGAGGCCGCGAAAATGCTGCAACACGCCTTGCGGAATCGCGTCACCACGACGTCGGGGGGTCTCCACAAGGTCCTGGCTCGGCTCCGAGTCGAGTCGGGCGACCCGGCTGGGGCCAAGGCGGAGTTTGAAGCAGCGTTAAAGGAGATGCCCCACGACGGCGTTGCGCAGGCGGGCTTGGCGGAACTGGCTGCGTCGCAGCGGAATTGAGCCCGCCCGGGACACGAAGCCGTGCGCTGAAGCGGTCTTGCGGCTGGACTAGGCATGGCTAGGGTCTGATGCGTAGAATAGGCGGCGGCAGGAATGCGCCGAAGACGATGGGTGTTATGCTAGAACGATAACCTGGGATTGAGTGCTGATACCTTCATGAGAACGCCCCTATCAAGCGTCCCTGATCCGGTTTCGTGTCCAGTGGGGCGTGGCGCAGGGGGACGGGAGCGCCGTACCGGAGTGGCGCCGTCGCGCCGCCTGCGGTCCTCCCTGCCGGGGCTGTTGGTCGGCGTCGGGACGGCTTTGGCATGGCTGCTCGCGAGCGGGGCCGCGCGGGCGGATCTGGTGATTCTGTCCGACGGCGGGGTGCTCAAGGTCAAGGCCTTCGAGCTCGAGGGGGAGCGCGCGCGGCTCACCTTCCGCTCGGGCGGCCGCATGACGCTCGCCATCACCCGTGTCGAACGGGTGATCGAGAACGAGGTGGAGGAGGCCGAGCCGGTCCTGCCGGCGCCGCGGCAGGCGGCCGGCGACCAGCAGCAGCCGGCCATCGCCTTGCGCTTCGCGGCCTCCCAGGCGGTGCCCGGAGGCCCCTGGGGGGCTCTCATCTACGAGACGGCGCGCCGCCACGGCATCAATCCCGACCTGGTCGCCGCTGTGATCGGCGCCGAGTCGGCCGGCAACGCCTTCGCGGTCTCGCGCGTCGGCGCCCGCGGCCTCATGCAGCTCATGCCGGCCACCGCCGAGCGCTTCGGCATTCCCCACGCCCTGCTCTTCGATCCCCAGCAGAACCTGGAAGCGGGGAGCCGCTACCTCTCCTGGCTGATCGACCAGTTCCCCGGCGACCTCGCCAGGATCCTCGCCGCCTACAACGCCGGCGAGAACGCGGTCGTCAAGTACGGCGGCGTTCCCCCCTACCGCGAGACCCGCGGCTACGTTCGCCGCATTTACGCCTTCCTCGGCCTCGCCTCCACCTCGGGCGCCACCCCACCGCCCACCTCTCCCGCCGCCCCCACCGCCAAGGCCACCCGCGTCGCCGCCTCCGCCGGCACCTCGCGATAGCCTGCTCCCCGCGCAGGGCCGAATCGTCAAAGAGCTCCGATGTCCTCCTTCCAGAGATCTGGATTTGCCTTGATAAACTCCTCCATGAGAACCATGCAGCGTTTGTCGCGGAGATCATGCAGCTCAACTCTATTCGAAACAAGGAAATCTCTTGCTCCCGTGAAGCTCTCCAGATCTCCGACTACCACTCGCGGGATCTGAAATTGGACGATCGCACCGGCGCATAGATAGCAGGGCATGAGTGTCGAATAAAGGGTGGCGTTGCGATACGAACGAAGCCGCCCGGCGTTCTGGAGGCATGCAATCTCGGCATGCATAATCGGATCGCCATCTTGAACACGGCGATTCCGTCCCTCTCCCACCACGCGCCCTCCAACGACAAGCACTGATCCAATGGGGATGCCTCCCTCATCTCTACCCTCGAGGGCCTGCGCAATGGCGGCGTCGAGGAACCGCCGGTCATCAGCTTCAGAGCTCATTTCTAAATCATACCACGTGATACTCGTCGGTCATGACTATGTCGACGATGAAGGCTGAAGCGGTGAGAACGAGCAGGATTGCGAGTGAGATCTGAGAATAGACATCGCCGCGGGAAGCGCGAAAGAGGGAGAGCATGAGGCCTATCAAGGTAAGGTTGAGGATAAACCAGCGCCAAGGGTAATGGCTCCGGCGGCAGGAAGATGAGAATCTGGCCAGGAGCCATTGCGACCCGATCCAAAGAACGTCTAAAAGGTAGAGCCAGATGAGAAGCCAGAAGAAACCAATTGGCGAGGCACGCGTTTCGTCCAGAGACGATACGCCGCCCAGGAAGATGAGCAGGGTGGATTGAATAACAATTACAAAAAAATCGTAGAGCCAAACGCGACCTGGCGCCGTTACCAGGTCCGGGCTCATGAGATGGAAAAGGTTCCCCACAAAAAAACGCAGGCTCGTGAGAAAGAATAGGGCGCAGAAGGTCAGGTTCGAGAAGGTGAGGCCGTGAGCGCGTACGGAGATCCGTACGGAGCCAACCATCTCCCGAAAGGCGATGGAAATTAGCATTGCCATGAATATCGAGGTGAGTGTGTTCCGTCTCTTTGCCATTCTCTCTGCTTCACGAGGATCAATCGCCGTCGCGCTTGCTCTTCTCGCCATTTTAGAACGCTCCCTCTTTAAGATTCGTAGGCGCGAAGACTCTACGCCCGCATCTAGGAGAAGTCCAGCTCACTTCCAGTGCAAGGCTACCAGCGTCCGGTCGTCGCTCGGCGGCTGGCCGGCCACGTAGCGCTCGACTGCCGTGAGCAGGCGATCGCGCACCGCGGCCGCCGTCGCCGCGCGGCCGTCGGTGCCGTGCAAGGCGGCGTAGACCCGCTCGTAGCCGAAGGGGTCGCCGGCGGCATTCTCGGCCTCGATCAGGCCGTCAGACAGCCAGACCACGACGTCGCCGTGCTGCAGGGCGACGTCGCGGTGCCCATAGGTGGTGCCCAGGCCGCCGAGCGGCGAGCTGGGGAGCACGATCTCCTCGACCGCGCCGCCGCGCACCAGGTAGGTCGGCGGATGGCCGGCATTGGTCAGCTTAAGGCGCCCGGAGTCCAGGTCGAGGACGCCCAGGGTGGCAGTGACGAAGAAGCGGCTCTGGCGGTCGCCGCGCACCATGGCGTCGAGCCGGCGCAACACTTCGTCGGGATCGCGCGTGGCCTCGATGAGGACGAGCAGCGCCGCCTTGAGCATCGCCATGCGCATGCCGGTCGACAGGCCATGCCCGGAGACGTCGGCGATGATGACCGCGACCTGCCGGTCGGACAGGCGCAGCACGTCGAAGTAGTCGCCGCCGATCGCCGCCGAAGGCTCGAACAGGGTGGCGAACTCGACCCCGTCGCCGGCGGGCAGGTCGGTGGGAATGAGGCTGTTCTGCACCTCGCGGGCGAGCGCCAGCTCCTTGTCGAGGAGCTCTTTCTGGGCCGAGGTCGCCACCAGCATCTCGAGGTTGGCCGCCATCTCGTTGAAGGAGCGTTGCAGCTCGCCCACCTGGTCGCGGCGCCGCACCTTGATGCGGGCGCCGAAGTCGCCCCGCCGCACGGCGTCGGTGGCCCGGCTCATCCGGTTGACCGCCCGGGAGAGGCCGACGATCATGAACAGCGCCATCAAGGCGGCGGCGAGATAGACGTTGGCGAGCAGCACGGCGAGACCCAGCAGCGTCCCCCAGGCCGCGGCGTCGACCTCGCCCGAGCTCGAGAACAGGTGCCGCGCCACCGTGTTCGGCGTGCCGTTGAGGCTGATCAGCAGGTGGTCGGCGAGCCGGCGGCCGGAGCCCAGGTCGAGCAGCGGGCCGGAGGTCTGGCCCCACCAGATCATCGGCTCGTCCCAGAACCCCTCGCCGCGCGACAGCCCCTTGAAGAACTTCTGCGCCTCTCCGACGTTGCGGTTGCGGCGCAGTTGCACGGGCAAGCTGCGGTTGCCCATCCCCACCTCTACCCCCCCCGCCGGATCGTCCGGCCGGTTGACCTCCACCCACAGGTCGCTGCGGCGGCTCAGCTCGTGGTCGAGGTCCGCCACGTACAGGGCGACGACGCCGACCCGGCGCTCTTCTACCGCGGCGGCCAGCGTCGGGTTGCCGTCTCCGCGCGCGAAGAAGGGTATGGGAACGCCGCGGGCCGCGCCGCTGCCCGGCGCCAGCTCGGTCTCCGCCCAACGGGGCCAGCTCTCGGGGGTGTGGGGATCGCCGCCGATCCGCCGTCCGCCCCGGTAGTAGCCGAACACGATCCCCGGCGCCTCGCGGGCAGGCAGGCCGGCGGGCGAGCCGGTGCGCGCCAGCGCCTCGGCGCGGTCGCGGGCCATCTCCACCAACTCGGAGTGCACGGAGCGCAGGGCGTCGCGGTAGAGGTGGCCGAGAAAGAAGCTGGCCAGCAGGTAGGCCACCACGCCGAGCACCAGCAGCAGCATGGGGATCGGCAGCCCGCCGATCAGGAAGTAGGAAAACGCCAGGCGCCGTCCAACCTTGTAGAGGAAGGCGCGCAGCGCCCGGAAGATCAGCCAGAGCAGCAGCGGCAGCCCAAGGACGGCGAGCGCCAGCCCGAGCGCCATGTTCACGTACGGCAGATGGAGATGCCAGAGCGCGGCGGCGAGGACGGCGAGCACCGCCTCGAGAGCGGCCAGGACGAGGGTGGCGGTGCGGAGGAGGGGGCGGAATCGCACGAGCGGAGCGGGGAGGCAGCGCGGCGGGCACCGGCTCCACCAGGCCTCTACGGGAGGCAGCGGGCAAGGTTTCGGACCGCGCCGCGACTTGCGTACCGTACAATGGCGGGGCGGCGCCCGCGGGCGGACCCATGCGAGACCAATTGCGATGGGCGACGGGAGCCCGTGCCGGACCCGCGGCTGCCTGCGCATCTTAGCCGAACCGCCGAATCCAGGGAGGAGGAGATACCGTGTCGAGGATCCCGCGTTTCCAGGAGCACCTGAAGACCGGCTTCACGGCCGAGGCGGTGAGCGCCGCCCGCTGCCGGGCCTATGCCGGGAGCGCCGGCAGCGAGGGCAAGCCCAACCTCGCGCGGCGCTGGCTGCGGCTGGCGGCCGAGAAGGACCGCCTGGCCGTCCAGCTCCTGGTCGCGGCCGAGCAGGTGCGCGGGCACGACTCCAACCTTGGCGCGGCGGTCGCCGAAGAGCGCTACGAGAACACCGTCCTCTACCCCAAGATGATCCGCGACGGCGGCCCGGAGCCGGTCCCGGAGCTCTTCCGCCAGATCATCGCGGCCCAGACCGAGCACCTGCGCCAGCTCGAGAATCTGCGCCGAGAGCTCAACGCCGGCCCGCGCGACGTCCACCTCCCCCCCGAGGTGGACCAGGCGCCTGGTGCATCGAGCTCTCCGGCGGGCGACTCCTCTGGCAGCGCCGCGGGGCCTTCGCATCCACCCGCCTGAGATAACGGTGCCCAGAGGCTCATGCACCGGTTCGCGCCTTTGCCGGATCATAAGAGAGGGCGCGAAATTGGATCTAAATCACGGGAACGGTTGAGTTTGCGGCGCTTGTGACTGGCAGTCACAAGTGGTACACTGGCCCCAGGGTGAGGAGGGATGGAGGGAGGATCGAGGAGATGGCCAAGCCGAAGACGCAGGACCAGGGGCGGCTGCCGATCGTGAAGGCGGGGACGGACAGTGCTACGACGATCGGCGAGAGCTGGGTGACGACGACGTTCGAGAACCTGGAGGATTGGGCGCAGCGCAACTCCTTCTGGCCCTTCCCGTTCGGCACCGCGTGCTGCGCCATCGAGTTCATGTCGACCGTCTCCAGCCATTACGACCTGGCGCGCTTCGGCTCGGAGGTGGTGCGTTTCTCGCCGCGCCAGAGCGACGTGCTCCTGGTGGCGGGCACCATCAACGACAAGATGGCTCCCGTCCTCAAGAAGATCTACGACCAGATGGCGGACCCCAAGTGGGTGATCTCGATGGGCGCCTGCGCCTGCTCGGGGGGCTTTTACCGCGCCTACCACGTCATGCAGGGCATCGACGAGATCATCCCCGTCGACGTCTACGTGCCCGGCTGCCCGCCGACGCCGGAAGGTCTCATCTACGGCATCCTGCAGCTCAAGGAGAAGGTCGCGCGCGACCGCCGGCAGCTCCGCGAGCAGACCAGGAAGGAGGGGGAGAGTGCCGACCTCGGCGTCCCCGCCATCGGCTAGCCCGGCGCAGTCTGACGCCGCCGCAGGCGGCGCGGCTGACCAGGACAGCAGCGCGAGGTCCGAGTCCGAGCTCGCCTCTCTCCGCGCGCGGTTTCCTGCCGGCAGCATCGCGCCGCAACAAGGCATGGATCAGCCCACCTGGGTGGTGCGGCGCGAGGTCCTCTCCGAGCTTGCCCGCGAGCTGCGCGACGATCCGGTTTCGCGGTTCGATCTGCTGATGGACCTCGCGGGCGTCGACTATCCCGACCGGGAGGAGCGCTTCGAGGCCGTCTACCATCTCTATTCCGTGCCGCGCAACGCGCGCCTGCGCCTCAAGGTGCCGGTGGCCGAGAGCGATCCGGTCCTTCCCTCGCTGATTCCGGTGTGGAAGGCCGCCAACTGGTTCGAGCGCGAGGCCTTCGACATGTTCGGCCTGCGCTTCACCGGGCATCCCAACCTGTCGCGCATCCTCTGCCACGAGGGATTCCAGGGCCATCCGCTGCGCAAGGACTACGACCCGGCGCGGCGCTGGCTGCTGACCGAAGACAAGATCTACAAGCCGCATTTCGACCCTGCGCTGCCGGGCGGCTCGGAGGACGGCGACGACGAGGACGAAAACCTCTTCGAGCGGATGACGATCAACATTGGCCCTTCGCACCCGGCGATGCACGGCACCTTTCGCTTGATGGCGGTGCTCGACGGCGAATCGATCATCGCCTCCGACGTCGAGATCGGCTACCTGCACCGCTGCTTCGAAAAGATGGCGGAGACCCACACCTGGCAGCAGGTGATTCCCTATACCGACCGCCTCAACTACTGCTCGGCCTTCATCAATAACGTCGCCTACTGCCGCGCGGTGGAAAAGCTCCTCGGCATCGAGGCGCCGCCGCGGGCGGTGTGGGCGCGCACCATTCTCTCCGAGTTCTCGCGCATCATGGATCATTGCGTGTGCAACGGCACGACGCTGGTCGATTGCGGGGCGCTGACCAACTTCTGGTACATGTTCCAGCCGCGCGAGGAGATCTACGGGCTGCTCGAGAGGTGCTGCGGCTCGCGCTTGACCGTCTCGTACGGCCGCATCGGCGGCCTGGCGCAGGACCTGCCTCCCGACTTCATGGAGCGCTCGCGCCGCCTGCTCGAGATCATCCCGCCCTTCGTCGAAGACGTCGAACGGCTGGTCAACCGCAACCGCATCTGGCTCGACCGCGCGGTGGGCGTCGCTGCGATCTCCGGCGAGGAAGCGGTCAACTGGGGCTGGACCGGCCCCTGCCTGCGCGCGAGCGGCGTCGGCCTCGACGTGCGCCGGGCGGCGCCCTACGACCTCTACGACACGGTCGACTGGGAGGTGCCGGTGCTCTATGGCGGCGACATCCACGACCGCTATCGCATCCGCATGCTGGAGATCCGCCAGTCGCTCAAGATCATCCGCCAGCTTCTCGACCGCGGCATGCCGGAGGGCCCGTTCATCGTCGATGACCCGCACGTCGCGCTGCCGTCCAAGGAGGCGTGCTACAACCAGATGGAGGCGATGATCTATCACTTCAAACTGATCATGGACGGCATCATGGTGCCGGAGGGCGAGATCTACACCCCGACCGAGGGAGCCAACGGCGAGCTCGGCTTCTACGTGATCAGCGACGGCACGAGCAAGCCCTACCGCATCAAAGTGCGGCCGCCCTGCTTCCCGATCTTTTCCACTTTCTCGCGGCTGATCAACGGCGGCTCGGTGTCGGATGCCGTGATCTCGCTCGGCGGCCTCAACGTCATCGCCGGGGAGCTGGAGCGGTGAGCCCTCCTGCGGCGGGCATCTCCGCTCCGCATCCGACGGCGCCGCGGCCCTACCGCCAGGGTCTGGCGGAGAAGCTTTACCTGCCGCTGCTCGGCGGCATGCTGGTCACCCTGAAGCACTTCCTGCGCAACCTGTTCCGGCCCGGCTCGCGCTATACCATCGAGTATCCCGAGAAGCGGCGCGACTATGGACCGCGCTTCCGCGGCCATCACATCTTGACCACCCGCCCGGACGGCTCGGTGCGCTGCGTGGCGTGCTTCCTGTGCGCCCAGAACTGCCCGGCCGAGTGCATCCACATCGAGGCCGGCGAGTACCCGGACGAGAACATCGAGAAGTACCCGGTGGTCTACGAGATCGACATGCTGCGCTGCGTCTTCTGCGGCTACTGTGTGGACGCCTGCCCGGAGGAGGCCATCATCATGAGCAACAACTACGATATGGCCTACTTCTATCGCGACCAGACGGTGGTCGGCAAGGAAGACCTGCTGAGGCCTTACACGGTCGACGATAGCCTCCTCGGCTACCGGCCGCGCTATCCAGAAGAGGACGCGATGCGGGACAAGATGAAGCGCGATGCGTTCTCCTTGGTCGAGGCGGCGCGGGCGGCGGCGGCGCCGGGCAGGGACCCGGCGCATCCAATTGAATCGGGCAGGGACCCGGCGCATCCGATGGAATCAGGCGCGGGCAGCCAGGGAGCCTAAGAGGCGGGAGGAATACGGTTTTCGGCGAGAGGCGTTATCATCGTCAGGGAATTCCATGGAAAAGCCGACGTCATGAGCACCGCTGCCGCGGCCGCCGGGAGGCCGCAGGGAAGGCTCGTGCCCGAGAGGATCGACGATGTCGTGATCCGCTTCGCCGGGGATTCGGGCGACGGGATGCAGCTCACGGGGGGGCAGTTCACCACCACCTCGGCGCTGCTGGGCAACGATCTCTCGACTCTGCCGGACTTCCCGGCCGAGATCAGGGCGCCGGCGGGCACGATGGCGGGCGTCTCGGCGTTCCAGGTGCGCATCGCCGACTACGACATCCATACTCCGGGCGACGCGCCCGACGTGCTGGTGGCGATGAACCCGGCGGCGCTGAAGAAGAACCTCCCGGACCTCAAGCCCAATGGCGTGGTGATCGTCAACACCGACGAGTTCAACGAGCGCAACTTCGCGCGCGCGGGCCTGTCCGCGAGCCCGCTCGACGACGGCAGCCTCGACCGCTTCAGCGTGTTCAAGGCCGAGATCGGCACCATGACTCGCCGCGCTCTCGAAGGGAGCGGTCTCGACGCCAAGACGATGGACCGCTGCAAGAACTTCTTCTCCCTGGGCATGGTCTACTGGCTGTTCAGCCGGCCGCTCGACAACACCATCGCCTGGCTGCAGAGGAAGTTCGCCAAGCAGCCGCAGCTCGCCGAGGCCAACGTCAAGGTGCTGCGGGCGGGCTGGAACTTCTGCGACATCACCGAGCTCTTCCACCACCGCTACGAGGTGCAGGCGGCGGCGATGGAGCCCGGCCTGTATCGCAACATCCAGGGCAATACGGCGCTGGCCATCGGCCTGATCGCGGCCAGCCGGCGCAGCGGTCTGCCGCTGTTCCTCGGCGCCTACCCGATCACCCCGGCCTCCGACGTGCTGCACGAGCTGGCGCGCCACAAGAGCTTCGGCGTGACGACCTTCCAGGCCGAGGACGAGATCGCGGCGGTCTGCGCCGCCATCGGCGCCTCCTTCGGCGGCGCCCTGGCGGTGACCGCGTCGAGCGGTCCGGGGATCGCGCTCAAGGCCGAGGCGATCAACCTCGCGGTGATGACCGAGCTGCCGCTGATCATCTGCGACATCCAGCGCGGCGGCCCCTCGACCGGCCTTCCCACCAAGACCGAGCAGGCCGACCTGCTGCAGGTGATGTTCGGCCGCAACAGCGAATCGCCCTTGCCGATCCTCGCGCCTGCCTCGCCCAAGGACTGCTTCGCCACCGCCTTCGAGGCGGCGCGCATCGCCATCCGCTACATGGTGCCGGTGGTGCTGCTCTCGGACGGCTACATCGCCAACGGCTCGGAGCCCTGGAAGCTGCCGGATGTGGCCAGCCTTCCCGACTTGCGTTTCGACTTCCGTACCGATCCGGAGGGCTTCACCCCCTACATGCGCGACCCCGAGACCCTGGCGCGCCCCTGGGCGATTCCCGGCACCCCCGGCCTCGAGCACCGCATCGGCGGGCTCGAGAAAGAGGACGTCAGCGGCAACGTCTCCTACGATCCGCTGAACCACGAGCGCATGGTGCACCTGCGCGCCGAGAAGGTGGCCCGGATCGCGCGCGAGATCCCGCCGCTCGAGGTCAGCCACGAGCCCTCGGGACGGCTCCTGGTCCTCGGCTGGGGATCGACCGCGGGCGCCGTCACCGGGGCGGTCAACGAAGCCCGCAAGCGCGGCCTGGCGGTCAGCCGCGCCCACCTGCGCTACCTCAATCCCTTCCCGCTCAACCTCGGCGAGGTCTTGTCGCGCTTCGAGCACGTCCTCGTGCCGGAGATGAACCTTGGCCAGCTCGCTTTGCTGCTGCGCGCGCGCTACCTGGTCGACGTCGAGAGCCTGACCAAGGTGCAGGGGCGCCCGTTCACCCGCGGCGAGATCGTCGACAAGATCGTGCAGATCCTGGAGCCCGCACACCATGTCTCCTGAGACCTCGGCGCTGACCAAGAAGGACTTCCAGACCGACCAGGAGGTGCGCTGGTGCCCCGGCTGCGGCGACTACGCCATCCTGTCGGCCGTGCAGCAGGTCTTCCCCGAGCTCGGCATCCCGAGAGAGAAGTTCGTGGTGGTCTCCGGGATCGGCTGCTCGAGCCGTTTCCCGTACTACATGAACACGTTCGGGTTCCATAGCATCCACGGCCGCGCGCCGGCGGTGGCCACCGGGCTGAAGCTGGCACGGCCCGAGCTCGAGGTGTGGATCGCGACCGGCGACGGCGATTCCATGTCGATCGGCGGCAACCATCTGATCCACGTGCTGCGGCGCAACGTCGGGGTGAAGATCCTGATGTTCAACAACCGCATCTACGGGTTGACCAAGGGCCAGTACTCGCCGACCAGCGAACCGGGCAAGCGCACCAAGTCGACGCCGGTCGGCTCGGTCGACTACCCGTTCAATCCGTTGGCGCTGGCGCTCGGCGCCGGCGCGACGTTCGTGGCGCGCAGCGTCGACGTCTTCCAGCCGCATCTGAAGGAGACGCTGCGCCGCGCCGTGCGGCACCAGGGGACCGCGTTCGTGGAGATCTATCAGAACTGTAATATCTATAACGACAAGGCGTTTTCCTACATGACCGAGAAAGGGGGGCGCGAGGAGCAGACCCTGCAGCTGGCGCAGGGCGCGCCTCTGGTCTTCGGCAAGAACCGCGACAAGGGCATCCGCATGCGCGGCACCCAGATGGAGGTGGTCGAGCTGGGGCAGGGCGGCGCCGGCCCCGCGGATTGCGTGGTGTGGGACGAGCACCTCGACAACCCGGCCACCGCCTTCCTCGCCGCGCAGCTGCTGCCGCCCGGTTTCCCGACCGCGATCGGCGTCTTCCGGGAAGTCGAGCGGCCCAGCTACGAGTCCGCCGTGGTCGCCCAGGTCGAGCACGAAATCGAGCGCCTCGGCGCCGGCAAGCTCGAAGACCTGCTCCGCGCGGGCGACACGTGGACGGTGCCCGCACCGGCGGCGGCAGCACCGGTCGCCGGGCAGGGGCCTGACGACGCTACTTCAAACTAAGAATTAGGTTGGCGCCGCCGGTGGGCAGCCCCGAGGTATAAAACGGCGCTCGCTAACTGGCGATGGCGGCCTCCAATCTATCGGATCTCCCCCCTCAACCCCCGCGGATCCCCTTCCCGGTTTCCCAGAACCGCCGGGTCCCTACCCGGCGGTGGCCGGGGGGGAAGGGGACGCCCCCGCCCTCTCGCGGCAGTTGCGTTCTAGCCTCCTTTGCCACCGCAGAGGTCGAAGTGGCCCAGGAAGTCGGCGATCGCCTTGGGGTCGGCCGAGCTGCCGGCCAGTTCCTCGGCGGTGGCGGGCTTGCCGGGCGCCGGATCGGGTCCGAACCAGAGCGCCATGTGCAAGCGGTCGGAGCCCGGACAGTTAATGCCCATGACAGTGGTGAGGCCCTCGCGCTTCCGGCCATTGACGATGATGTCGCCACGCCGGCTGGAATAGGCGATCTGCCGGTCGCCCACGGTCAACTTGCCGTGACCGACCAACTCGTGCGAGTTGAGGCGCACGTTGCCGGTCTGGAACCAGGGCGGCGGTGCGCCCTCGCCGCTGAGATAGCGGTCCATCTCGGTCCGGGCGGCGGGCTTGAACGTGCGAATGCGCATGTAGATGAAGCCGTGCGCACCAATCCTGGGCGAATCCTGGCGGCGCGTGGTTTCTCGCGGCGCATCCGGATCCTTATCGCTCAGGATCGCCAGGTCCATGACGAAGGGGATCGACATCGTGCCGACCGGCTCATAGCCGGCGGGAAGCTCGCGGTAAGGCAGCAAGGCGCGGGTGCGCTGCTCGCGGACAGCCGGGTTGGAGAAGCCCTCCTCCATGCCCTTGACACCGCGGAACGCAATGTAGCCGACCGAGAGGACGGCAATGATCCCGAAGATCACCAGGGCGGCGCAGCCGACACCGACCCAGACCCAGGGCGAGGTCTGCTTCTTCTGCGGCATGGGAGAGTAGTTCGGGTCCATTCAGCCTGACCTCCTCGGCCTGCATCCTCTCGGGCTGGGGATGTCCAGCAGCTCGCTCGAGTTATCGACATTCTAAGGCATGCTCTGAGATGACGGTGCTCGGAGAGCCTCTCGGGGGTACTGTGCAGGTCCCCTGGGAGGCGCAGCCCGGCAGTTGATGGGGTGTCGATGATCCCCATTGACGTGCGCTCCCAGGGGACCTGCACAGCACCCCCGGAGGCTCCATGACCGTGCGGGCGCGCAGGATCACTTCGGGTGTCGTTGGGGCTGGGTCCCGCGGGGTTTTCAGCAGGGCGGGTCGCGGCGGCGGGTCGGTCTGGTACGCTGCGGTGGATGGCGAATCTGTTGATCCTGGCCCATGGCGGGTCGTGGCAGATGCGGTTCCAGATCTCGTCGCTGGCGGCGAGCGCGGCGGCGGCGGGGGATAGAGTCGACGTGGCGCTGTTCTTCGCGGCGCTCGCGGCGTGGGTGGAGGGTGGGTGGGATGCGTTCGATCCGGAGCCGCCGCTGCGGGCCGAGAGGCTCGCGGCGCTGGGGATGCCGCCGCTGACGGGCCTTCTTGCCGGCGGGCGCGCCGAGGGCTCCATCCGGCTTTTCGCGTGCAGCGCCTCGATGCGGCTGCTCGGGCTGGAGGCCGCCAAGGTGCAGGCGGCTGTGGATGCCATCCTTGGCTGGCAGAGCTTCGCGAGAATGGCCGCCGAAGCGGGGCAGGTGGTCACGCTGTAGATTTGCCTGTCGAGGTGGCCCCGTCGCCCGAAATCGGCATCGCGGCGCACTGAGCACTCGACGGCACTGAGCATTCGACGGTAGGGGAGCCTCTGCACCTCATCCCGCAGCACCGTCTTTTTTCTTGCAGGGGGTTGTATTGACTCAGGAGGATGTGATGACACAGGACCAGGCAGCGCAGCGTATCGGCTTCGTCGGCTCGGGGGTGATGGCTGGGGTGATGATCAACGGTTTGCTCACGCGCGAGGTGTTCGCTCCGGGGGATATCTGGGCGGCGGGGCCGCGCCAGGCGCGGGCCGAGGAGCTCGAAGGGCTCTACGGCATCCACGCCACCACCGACAACCTCGCCGCGGTCGAGCAGGCGGACATCGTAGTGCTGGCGGTCAAGCCGCAGAGCCTGGCCAAAGTGCTGCGCCAGGTGCGGCCGGCGATCCGCCACGACCACCTCGTCATGTCGATCGTCGCCGGAGCGCGCATGGCATGCATCGGCTCGGCCCTCGCGCACCCCGCGATCGTGCGCTGCATGCCCAACCTGCCCTGCCAGATCCACCGCGGCATGACCATCTGGACCGCCACCGCCGAGGTCGCGTCGCCGGCGCGCGACAGCGTTCGGCGCATCCTGCAAACCATGGGCAAAGAGATCTACGTTCCCGACGAGATCGACGTCGACCGCGCCACCGCGGTCAACGGCACGGGACCCGCCATCATCGCCCACTTCGTCAAGGCCCTCGAAGACGCGGCCAACTTCATCGGCGAGTCGCGCGACCTGGCGCGGCAGTCGGTGCTGCAGACGATCATCGGCACCGCCGAGATGATCCTCGCCTCGCGGCGCCACGTCGTCGAGCTGATCGACGGCGTCACCTCTCCCGGCGGCACGACCTCGCGCGCCCTTCACGTCTTGCAACAGGGGCGCTTCGCGGCCGTCTTGACCGACGCCATCGAGGCCGCCTTTCGCCGCAGCGTCGAGCTCGGCGTCCAGCTCGACGACCAGGTCCGCCAGCTCGAGGTTTTATCGACCCAGGAATGAGACAGCGCTGCGCGCCCCCTCCCTCTCGCGCACCAACGAGTTTCGCTTTACCCCAGGAATTCGGGGCTCTTGGCGGTGGAGTCGAAGTGGTCTGAATTCTTGTAGAGCTCGTATTTCCCGGCCCGGGCAGCCTGGGCGGTCCTGGCGAGAACGGGCGGCGATCCGGCGCAGCCGCGCAGGCCGCCGGGCGGCTCCTGACGGCCGCTGCCGGTGGGAAGCCTTGGCTACCGCGTCTCCCGCAGGTGGGTCTCCGGACCGACGACCTGAGGGTCGAGGGCCAGCTCATAGAGGTCGATGCCGCCGAAGAGGGCCTTGACGCGAGAAAACCCGGCAGCTTGCAGGCGCCGGGCCTCGCCCACGGCGGCGGTGCCGTCGTCATCGAAGACGAGCACGTCGCGGCCGGTGGGAGGGGTCCAGCCCGGCCCGGGGTACGGGAGGGCACCGGCGAAGGTCAGCCGCCCACCGGCCGGGCGCAGGTCGACGAGCAGCGGCGCCCGTCCCTCTTCGAAACAGCGAAACAGCGCGAAAGGCGACACCTCGACCCGGGGGTCGAAGTAGAACACCGGCGTCGATTCGTCGAGCTGGCGCCTCGCCACGGGATTAAGACGGATCTGCCGCGAGAGAACGGGGGCGTCCCCTTCCCCCCCGGCCACCGCCGGGCAGGGACCCGGCGGCTCCTGAAAACCGGGAAGGGGATCCGCGGGGGTTGCGGGGGGAGATCCAATAGACGCCTTGAGTAGTCCACCAGCGCCACATCGCAGTGCCGACTGGAGCTATAACAGCCTTGAATGACTATCGGCCCACAGCAGCCCGGACATCACCTTGGGCAGGAAGCGGGTCGACTTCGGCGGCAGCAGGGCGCCTTTGGCGACGGCCGCCGCGAAGGCCTTGGGCTGCATGGGCGGCAGCCAAAAGCCGGTGCCGAGCTCGCCCGCGGCCACCTGGCGGTAGAGCTGGTCCGGGTTGGAGCAATAGACCAGTGTCCCGTCGGTGGCCGCCTCCGGGGCAAGGCCGAGCGCCGGCAGCAGCGTTGCCTGCAGGATCTCGACCTCAAGCGGGGGCGCGCCGTCCGGCGAGGCGCCGGGCGCCTCCGGCGGATTCAGCAGCCAGATCTCCGGCTCCTTCCCTGCCACCCAGACGCCGAGCGCCGGCTGCGACCGCGCGGCGGCCGCCACCGCCGCCGCCAGCTCGCCGCCGCCGGCGCCGCTGAAGGCCTCGGCCTGGTGCGGTATCGGCGCGAAGCGCTCGAGGTCGATCGGCTCGCGCAGCGCGCGATGGATGGGCTCGATGGTCAGCGCCGGCGAGCTCATGCTGGTGACGATGGAGAGCTTGGCGGCGGCGGCCGTCCCGGGCCGCGCGCCGTGCTCGCGCGCGAAACGCTGGCCCACCTTGTAGCGGTGGTGGCCGTCGGCGATGGCCGCGGGCTTGCCCTCCAGGGCTTGACGGTAGCGGGCGATCCGCTGCGGGTCCGCGATCTGGAACAGGCGGTGGTGGTGGCCGTCCGCGTCGCGGTGAACGACGACGGGCGCCAGGGCGGGAAGGTCGGCCGCCAGCAGCTCGTCGAGCCCGCCCCCATCCTCGGCGAGCAGCAGGACGGGCTCGAGGTCGGTATGGGTCGCCTCGAGCAGCGCCAGCCGGTCGGCGAGCGGCTTGTCCAGGGTCTGCTCGTGCGGGCGGATCTCCGCCGCATCGGCGAAGGCGACGAGCCCGGCCACTCCGAGACGCCGGCCGCCCCCCGCCAGGTCGATCACGTAAGGGTAGAGGCCCGGCCGCTCGTCTCTCGCCACGATTCCTTCTTGCAGCCAGCGGCCATGGAGTGCGGCGGCATGGCGGTAGGGATCTCCCGCGCCGCCCCCGCCCGCGGGTGCTTCGCCGGCTGGACCGGCCGGCGCGACCGGCCGGGTAAGATGCACGAACTGGTATGGCGACTGCGCCTGGAACCGGTCCCGCGCCGCGTCGTCGATCTGGTCATAGGGAGGCGCCGCCAGCGCGCCGGCGTCGCCTGCCCGCGGCGTGTAGCGAAGTCCCTCGAAAGCATAGAGTCGCATGCGGTCTCCCTCCCTCGGCTGGCGGCCGTATTCTAACCATTCGAGCGCCTGCCGGCGGCGCAGCATTGGACCGGGACACCCCCGCCGAGGCGATGCGCGACATGGCGGCAGTCGACCCCCGGCAAGTCACCGCGCGCTACGGCCTCGGGGCGCGCGGCGGACGCGTTCTGGCGCCCCGCCTACGGCGTCAAGGTCTTCAGGCTGACGACATCGGTGTTGCGCTGGACCATCCTGCGCGGCATTACAGTCGACCCCTATGGCTTCAACGGCCGTCCCAAGCGCCCGCTCGACGTCGCGCCGGCAGCTGCGCAAGGAGCAGCGACGGGCAGGGGGCACCGCCCGTCGGTTCGTCTTATCCATCCTGTCGTCCAACAGCGACTATGGCGGCCAGTGCCTTCTCGTCTCAGCGGTAATCCTTCCCCCCGCCGGCCATGGCTCGCAAGGCCAGCCTCGCCCGCTCGCGGTACCTGGCCTGAAGGGCCGCCTGCTGGTCCCGCTCGTACTGCTCCCGGGTGATGGCCCGCATCATTGCGAAGGTCTTCTCGCCCAGCACGCGCGCCTCCGCGCTCTCCAGGAAGCTCTGCCGCGCCTTCCAGGACTCCGCCAGGCTTTGCGAGAACTCGTCCACCACCGGCGAGGGCGGGCCTTGGCGCTCGACGGCGGTCAGATAGGGCTTGACCCTTTCGGCGATCTGGAGCAGCGCTTTGAGGCTGACGCCGACCTCTCCGATCTCGCAATCGGTGCGCAGATAGATCTCCGCGATCTCCCGGCTGGGAGCGTCGAGCCCCCTGTAGGCGCGGTCGACCTCCGTTCGGTCCGCTTTGGCCGGCGGCTGCTCGGTCTGTGCGCCCGCCAAGGCCGCGAGGAGCGCCGAAGCGATCAGAACTGCCCACATGGTCTTACGCATGATCCTATCTCCTCTCTCTACACGCTTGAGGTCACGGGCTAGTTGGGTGGCCACGAGGGGCCATCCGCCCAGATGCGCTTCTGCACCGCGGGGCACGCCGGATCGGTCGTCGACGTCGAGTTGGCGCAGTTGCGCTGCGGACCTGGCCGCCCGCCGAGCGAGTTCACCACCGACCCGCTGTTGACCACCGCCCGGAAGGTTTGCCCCTCGGTGAGGAACCGCCGGTCGTTGCTGGCGTTGTGCATGACGTTGGTGGTGTCGAAGAAAGTGGTGAGGCTGTTGACGTGCTCGAGGCTGAAGGCGTGGCCGATCTCGTGCGAGAACAGGTGATCGAGCACGTTCCAGCCCATGGCCACGGCGTTGCCGCCGCACCAGACGCCGTTGCCCGTGCCGGCACCCGAGCCGAAGTCCACGGTATTGACCCAGTAGACGTTGACCGCGCCGGCGTCGAAGCCGATGTCGGTCTTCATGCTGGGAATCTTGCTGCAGTCGAAGGCAGTGTAGCTCGCGGCGTTGGGGCTGCCCGTCGCATCCGCGATGTCGAAGACGCTGAAGCCGGTCCCTTGCCTCTCGTCGCGCCAGATCTGGGAGGTCCGGATGCAGCCGTTGATCGCCTTGGTCTGACCGGCGGCGAACGGTCCCTGCACCACCCAGATCTTGAACTTGACCCGGAACGTGGGGTCGTAGGCGAAGTTGATCGAGTCGCTGCCCGCCGTCCAGGTGACCGGGGTGTCGAGCGTCGGGGCGTGACCCTGGGTGTAGGCGATCACTTCACCCGGGCCGGAGTCGTACGGTCCCACGGTGATGGCGGAGCCGTCCGGGCCGGTGTAGCGGTCGTAGACGTGCGGGGTGCCGGACGCCGTCCCGTCGACCAGGATGCCGTCCTCGGCGCCGCCGCCGCCGCTGACCGTGACGTGGTCGGCAGCACAGCCGGCGGCCAGCACGGCGAGGCCGACGAGCGCGGCGCGCCCGGCGTAATACGAGACCCTTGGCATGGGCATGGCAAACCTCCTTTCGCCGTTCTTCACTTCGTTGGGCGCCACCACGCGCCCAGATGTTACAGCCGCCGAGCGGGTCAAGACGTGGCGCCGAGCTGCCCTCTGCCGCGAGCCTATTCGAACTGGAACCAGCCGTTGACGTCGACGATCACGTGCACCTGTCCTGAGTTGGCGACGGTGGGCAGGACCTGGACCGTGCCGCGGGCCGCGCCGTCGAGCAGCAGGATGGCGTTGTTGGCGCGGGTCTACTCCGGCTTGACTGCTCACGGCCAGAGGCCTATTCGGCAGCCGCCTTGTGCCGCACCTCCCCGTACCACCTCCATAGCGTGAAGATCACCGGATAGATCAGGAGTGTCAGCACGAAGGAGGTGACGACGCCACCGACCATCGGTGCGGCGATTCTCTTCATCACGTCCGCTGGATCCGTCCCGCGTTCCGTGGAAATTGGGAAGTGGCGTAACCTCCTGTTGGCCAAAGGATTCGCGGTGCTACCCGCGAAGGAGGTTACGCCATGAAGGAAGCTATCACGGGCCAGGTGTTGGAGTTCCGGCGGCGGATCCGCGATCTGCTGCGGGAGCGGCTGCTGGAGGCGGTCGAGGTCGTCTTGGCTGAGGAGCTGAGCCAGGCGCTCGGTTCGGAGAGCTACGAGCGCACGGCGGGGCGGCGAGGGTACCGCAACGGCGTCGAGGTGCGACGGCTCACGACGGTGGCCGGAACGCGGGAGCTGCGGGTACCTCGGGGTCGGGTGGAACAGCAGGACGGCTCGACCAAGGAGTTCCGCAGCGAGATCCTGCCTCGCTACGCGCGGCGCACGCGCGAGATCGACGAAGCGATTCTGAGCTGCTACCTGGCGGGTGCGAACAGCCGGCGGATTCGGTTGGCGTTGCAGCCCCTGCTGGGTGAAGAGCATCTGTCCAAGAGCGCGGTGTCGCGGGTGGTGGCGCGGCTCAAGGAGCTGTTTGCGGCGTGGAGCCAGCGGGATCTGTCGGGCGAGTCCTACGCCGTGCTGTTCCTCGATGGCTTCCACCTCAAGGTGCGACTGGCTCGGCGCGTGGTGAGCGTGCCGATCCTGGCGGCACTGGGCGTGCGGGAGGACGGCCAGAAGGTCCTGGTGGCGCTGCGCGTCGCCACCAGCGAGGCGGAGGTCAACTGGGCCGAGGTGATCGTTGGTTTGCAGCGGCGAGGCTTGGCCGAGCCGCTCTTGCTGGTCGTCGACGGTCACCAGGGCCTGGGCAAGGCCCTCGCTCACTGGAGTGGTGTCAAGGTGCAGCGCTGTGCCTGCCACAAGGTACGCAACCTGGTTGATCATTGCCCACCGCACGCGCGGGCAGAAATGAAGCGCGACTACAACCTCATCGTCTTCGCCAAGGATGGTCTTGCCGCACGCGCGGCCTACGACGCCTTCCTCACCAAGTGGTCGAAGCTCTGCCCCCCCGTCGCCCGTTCGCTCGCCGAGGGCGGGCTCGAGCTGCTGACCTTCTACGAGTTTCCCAAGTCGATGTGGAAGTCCCTGCGCACGACCAATGCGCTGGAGAACTTGAATCGTGAGCTGCGCCGCCGGACCAAGACCCAGGCGAGCTTCTCCACCGAGGAGGCAGCGGTGACGTTGCTCTACGGGCTGGTCGCCTTCGGCCAGATCAAGCTTCGCAAAGTCGATGGACACCGGGCGCTCGCCGCTCTCGTCGCCGAAGGGCAGCGTCAGGCTGCCTGAGCTCATCTCATGGTCGATCGGTCATCAATCCGCGCACCACAATGCGATGGAGCACCGCTCAGCACCACCAACACCCGCAGAATCGCACCAGGATGCGCGTCCAATGGCCAGCTATGCCATGATCAACCGGTCAGCAGAGGCCGCCCAGCCAAATTTCGCCTCGCCGGGTAGGGCCGGCGGTTACCCGCCGGCCCTACCCGGCGAGCCCCAATTTCCACGACAGTCGGGACGCATCCCGTCCGCTCCCGCGCCTTGACTCCACATGATCGGCAAGAGGCCCAGGAGGATCGCCATCACTGTCATCATCTTTGGCCGAATTCGCTTCACGGCCCCGTCCTCGACGGCTTCCTGCAGATCCTCGAGACTGTTCATCCGGCCTGCCGCCTTGAATCGATCGTAGGACTGGTCGAGGTAGAGAAGCATCACTACTCCCGTTTCCGCGTCGACGCCGGCGAGCGCGATGATGCCGACCCAGACAGCCACGCTCAGGTTATAGCCGAGCATCCAGACGAGCCAGAACGCTCCGACAAGCGAAAAAGGCACGGCCAAGAGCACGATCACGATCTTGGCGACACTCCCTGTGCTGAAATAGAGGAGCACGACGACCAGCAGCAGTGTCACGGGGATCACGAGCTTGAGACGCTCCTTCGCCCGGAGCATGTACTCGTACTGACCGCTCCACTCCAGGTAGTACCCCTCCGGCAACTTCACCATCCGGCCCACCACACGCTTCGCCTCGTCGACGTAGCTCCCGATGTCGCGGTCCGCGACGTCCACGTAGACGTAACCGAGTAGCTGGGCCTGCTCCGTCCGAATGACGGTGGGGCCAGTCGTGAGCTCAATGTCGGCGACTTGCTCGATCGGGATCTGTGCACCTCCGGGCGTGGCGATGAGAACCCGCTTGAGGGTGTTTACATCGGTACGGTAGGAGCTCTGGTAGCGTACGTTTACCGGATAGCGTTCCCGCCCTTCGATGGTCGTGGTGACGTTGCTGCCCCCGATTGCAGATTCGATGACCATCTGCACGTCCTGAACGGTCAGCCCATAGCGTGCGATGTCCTTTCGCCTGATCTTGAAGTCGATGTAGTACCCGCCCGTGACGCGCTCCGCGAAGACGTTGCGGGTTCCCTTTACGCTTCCCAGAGCGCCCTCGATCTGCAATCCGATCTGATTGATTTGCTCGAGCTTGGGTCCGAAGATCTTCACCCCTACCGGCGTCCGGATCCCCGTCGAGAGCATGTCCACTCGCGCCTTGATCGGCATCGTCCACGCGTTGGCGACCCCGGGAAGGCGGACGAGCCTGTCCAGCTCGGCCTCGAGCGTCGCGGCGGTCATGCCCGGCCGCCATTGCTTCTCCGGCTTCAAATTGATGACCGTCTCGATCATCTCGGGAGGCGCCGGGTCCGTGGCTGAGAGTGCGCGGCCAGCCTTCCCGAAGACCGATGCCACCTCGGGCACCTGCTTGATCATCTTGTCCTGTAGGGTCAGGATCTGCTGGGCGGTCTGGATCGAGGCTCCCGGCAGGGTGATCGGCATGTAGAGCAGGGACCCCTCGTAGAGCGGCGGCATGAACTCTGAACCGAGTCTCAGGAATACCGGAACCGTGCTCGCTATAAGGAGGACTCCGGCGCCAAGCGTCAACATCCGGTGCCGGAGCACGAAGCGCACGAAGGGATGGTATGCCCAGGTGAGAAACCGGTTGACCGGGTTCTTCGCCTCCGGAACGATCCTCCCCCGGATGAGGAGAACCATGAGAAACGGAACGATCAGCACGGAGGTGAGCGCCGCGAAGCCCATCGCAGAGGTCTTGGTGAAGGCCAGCGGCCTGAAAAGTCGACCCTCTTGCGCTTCCAGCGTGAAGATGGGCAGGAACGACACCGTGATGATGAGCAGGGAGAAGAAGAGCGGCCGGCCCACTTCCTGCGCTGCCTCGATCAGAACCTCGCGACGCGGCTTCTGCTCCGCGGCGTGCTCGATGTGCTTGTGCGCATTCTCGATCATGATGATCGCTGCATCGATCATGGCGCCAATAGCGATGGCGATTCCGCCAAGACTCATGATGTTCGAGCCCACGTTGAAATAACGCATCGCCACGAAGGACAGAAGGATCGAGAGGGGCAGCGTGAGGATCGCGACGAGGGCGCTCCGAAAGTGCCAAAGAAACACGACGCACACCAGGGAAACGATGATCATTTCCTCGAACAGCTTCCCCTTCAGATTATCGATCGACCGCATGATGAGGTCCGAGCGATCGTAGGTCGTTACGAGCTCGACGCCCTTGGGCAGGGCCGGCTGGATCTTCTCTTTGACGGCCTTCTTGATGTCCTGGATGACGCCGAAAGTGTCCACACCAGAGCGGATCACCACGATCCCGCCGGCGACGTCCCCTTCTCCGTTCAAGTCAGCGACGCCCCGCCGCATGTCGGAACGGAGATGGACGCGCGCGACGTCCTTCACCATGACCGGCGTCCCGTCAGGCTTCGCGCCGAGGCTGACGCTCTCGAGATCGGCCACGCTCCCGATGTAGCCGCGGCCGCGGACCATGTACTCGCGCCCTGTCCACTCGACCACGCGGCCGCCCACGTCGTTGTTGCTCTTGCGGACGGCGTCCACCACGCGGTCCAGCGGAAGGTTGTAGGACAGCAACGCGTTAGGGTCGATCTCGACTTGATACTGCTTCACATAGCCGCCAACCGGAGCAACTTCGGCTACGCCCTTGATGCTGCGGAGCCAGTACTGTACAGACCAGTCATTGAGGGACCTGAGACGCGAGAGATCGGGCTTACCGCTCCGATCGACGAGGGCGTACTCGAAGCCCCAGCCCACTCCCGAGGCGTCCGGTCCCAGAACTGGCTGAACGCCTGGAGGCAGGCGCCCCTGCAGCCCGTTCAGGTATTCCAGCACTCGGGTCCTTGCCCAATAAGGATCAGTGCCATCCTCGAAAACCACGTAGACGAAGCCCACATCGAAGTAGGAGAACCTGCGGACGACCTTCACCTTCGGCGCCGAGATGAGCGCCGTGACGATCGGATACACGACCTGGTCTTCCACCAGGTTGGGGCTCCGACCCTCCCAATCCGCCGAGACGATCACCTGAACGTCCGAGAGATCCGGGATGGCATCGATCGGAGTCCGCTTGATCGCCCACACCCCGCCCCCCACGATGGCGACGATCAGCAGAACGACGATGAAGCGAACTGCGCGGCGAACTAACCTTGCGGGTTGAAGGCGAGAACCAGCTGCGACGTCGCCACCGTCGCGTACCACTTCACCAGGTCGCCGTTGGCCGCGCCCATCAACACAGTCTCATTGACCGCGGGATCGGCGCTGACGAAGACATCGGGGGTCCGCAGCCGATGACGGATCATTTGCGCGGCGCCCAGCGATCCCTGAGCCTCGCCCTGGTAGGTGTACCCGGTGGCTTTGACGAAGGCCGGACCCAGGCCGTTCTCCATCACCGCACCCAGGGAGCCCGCATAAAGGACCGAGACGATTCGCGCTTCGGGCTGCCCGCTGCCCAGAAGCAACGGCACGGCGAGCAGCACGACGAGCAGCGGCCTCCCAGCAAGCCGGGCGAGTGGAAGTGCGCAACGGCGCGCACCACCGGCACTCGCGGACGCCGGGCATGGCACGAGGGCATCCATGAACACGGGTGCGGTTTACCTTGGCTCCATCGAGTTGAATGCATGTTATAGGAGACTCTGGCGTATGCACTACCCGAGGCCGCTCCAACGGCTTCGCTGGCGGAGTCTGGTCCCGCCAACGGGCAACGGGTGGCCGCGCACGCGGTAATCCGAGGGATCGTCGTCGGAACGGCCGCGCGGGCGCTCCCACGGAGGCGCTATTGGGAATGGTCTTGGCGATCCTGGAGCCCGAGGTTTTATGCGCCGGAATCAGTCACCCGTGCCGCCATGCTCTCTCTCGAATGCGAGGGCTCGATCGGCTTCCCGCTCGAAGACCTCGGCCAGGCGGATGAGCTCGCCGCGGACCCTGGCGTTGGGGATTCCGCCCGCGCTGCCCGTCTTCGCATCGGGTGGTGGCATCTTATCGCCGCGGAGCATCGCCGCCAGCGTATGACGAGCCGCCAGCGCCTGATTGGGAAAGTTCAATAGGAACAGTTTGTCGGCCTGCGCCCGATTGTCCGGCCCGTGGCAGGAGAAGCAGCTCTGGTCGCGGAAGCTTCCCGCGAGCCTGCGGTAGGCAGCCTCCAGGCTCGCGGCGTAGGGGTTCGCGGAGGAGAGGAGGTAGGAATAGAGCGCGACGCGCGGCTGGGCGCGGCCCTGTGTGTCTTGCCACCGCCATCGGCCATCCCAGTGCTTGACGGCGGCGGGGCTAGGACCCAGTTCGGCCTGGCGATACGCCGCGATCAGCCGGTTCTCTTCGAAGACCAGGAGTACTGCTGTGGTGTCGACATAGGCCTGCCACTTCTGGGCCGAGTGCCAAAAGGGGTACGGGTAGTCGCCCGCATCAAGCCCGTCTCGGAACTTGGCGGCGGCTGCCAGCACCGTGAAACGCCCCTCCCTTCGCACTTCGTACGCCCCGGAGAACATGAAGGTAGAGAGGTAGACCTTCGCCCACACCAGCGGTGTCAGCGCGGTGAGGCGATACGCCGCGGGCTCGTAGCCCTTTTTCTCCTCGAACCCGCCCCAAAGGATCTCGCTCGGGGCGGAGATCAGCAGGTCCGTCAAGCGAGCCAGCTTGTCCGCGGCGGCGTCGCGCGCCTGGACGCTCGCCGGGTCGGCCGGCGGACTGGCTGCCGCCAGCCCGTGGGCAATGCGGTCTTGGAGCGAGGGGGTCGAGGCGGGCCGCAAGGCGCGGGATGACGTGCGAGTCGCGGCCTGGTTCGCGCATGCAAGAAGCGTCATCATGCCGCCTGCCGCCATCGCGGCGAGGGCAAGCGCGGTCCACGCCTTGGGATCTTTCATGGTGCCGCCGCTCTTCACCTCACCCTTCACCCTTCAGGTCGAGACCGCCTGGCCCATGAAGCTGTTGAAACGAAAGCCGCGGAACGGCTCGGCGAAAGTCGCCTTCTGCTCCGAGAGCACGCGCACCGCCACCTGCTCGCCGAGGACCAGGCCATTCTCGCTGTCGAAACGCCAGTGCACGCCCATCATGTTGCGGCCGAGGGCGACGTTATGGGCCAGCTTGTGCAGCTCACCCTCGATGGTGAGCGGCGGGCCATCCTTGCCTGCGACGTAGGGGATGAGGGCCGTGCCATCCGCATTCGCCTGCACTGGCTTGGGGAAGGGCTGGCTGACGTCGAAGCTACATTTCAGCATCGTGATGCATGAGCCGCCGATGCCGGCGTGCGCGGCGACGTAGGAGGGGTGCGTCGGGGAGCCGAAGGAGAGCAGCTGAGGCAGCAAGTAGGTCCCTTCGTCAATACCCAGCCGGGCCTTGTTCTGCTTGCGGTTGTGCTCGAAGATGAGGGGCAGCACCGAGGAGCGCTCGAGCAGGTCGGCGTGCAGCGGGTAGTCGCGCCTGCCGGTCTTGCAGTTGTGCACCAGGGCGCCACCCTGCTCCGGGCGGAGATAGCGGTGGACATGCCACTTGATGTACATGACGTTGCGCTCGACGTGCGCGGTGCCGAGCAACTCCGCGGAGTAGGCTTCGCCGAAAGTTGCGAAGCCCGACTGTCGCCGGCTCTGGCCGTAGGGATTGGCGACGTTGGGCCGGATGCCGAGCCCGGCCAGCACGAGCATCGCGCGGAAGTACTGCGAGAAATAGCTGTCCTGCGACGCCACCCGCGCCAGGTCGCGCCCATTCCTGACGAAGCGCAGGGTGGGATCGCGCGGGTCGTTGACCGGGAACTTCTTGGGGAAGCCGTTTTGCGCCTCCAGCCACTCCGGAAAGAAGGTCAGGAAGTCGACGCCCGGCGCGGCGGTGCTGATTTTTGGCTGGATCACGATGCCGTCGCAGGTAAAGGGAGAGAGCAGGAACTGGGAGACGAACGGGCCGTCGAGCGCGCCGGGAAAGTTGGAGCGGAAGAGGCTTCGTGGAGTCACCTTGCCGGTCGCGTCGCGCGGGCCGATGTTGCCCTTGAACCGTGAGAGATCCGCGCAGGCCTCCCGGACCAGCGGATGATCGGGATAGTCGAGGAAGGGCACGTCGCGGAGCAGCGCCATCCAGTAGGTCTCCGCCATCTGCCCGGCCCACTCGGCGGACGTCACGGACGGCGGGGTCGGCACCGCGATGGCGGCCGAATCGGGTCCCTCGAGGGTGAAGGCCAGGCCTCCTGCCGGGTTCTGGTAGCCGATCCTCCCCTGAGCGGGCACGGCCTCGAGGTCGGCGTAGGAGCCAGACGCGCAGGCCTCCTGGAAGGCCTTGTAGGCGGCGGGGTCGACCTCGCCGAGCTCGTTGTGCGGCAGGGTCTTCGAGAAATTGCCGATCTTCGACGGGAAGCGCTCCTCGTCGCCGTTGGTCTTGTGCTCGGGCAGGCCGCGGTCTCTCTCCCGCTTCGCCACCTCTAAGCGGATGCGATAGGCCTCCTCCAGCCGCTCTCGTCCGGAGACCGGGATCCTCTGCCGCGCCTCCGGGACGGGCGGGACGGCCGTCGCCGCAGGGGTCGCAGAGGTCTCCGACGCGGCGCTCTCGCTCAAGGCTCCAAGGCCGGAGAGTCCTCCCGCCAGTCCAATGACGGCGACGCCCCCGGCTCCGCCTAGAAATCTCCGGCGGTCCATCTCGGGAGCGCGCCTTCGCCGACCGCCTGGGTCATCGCCTGCTGGTCCATCTGGCCGCTGGATGTCGTCCTGGCTCACCGGGCCTCCGTGGACTGGGGGAGGCGGCGGAGTCAGTTCTCCGGAGCCGCCCCCGGATTGAGGAGCACGCCAACTCGCTCTAGTTCTCAGTGTGCCGTTCACGCTTGCCGCGGGACAGCACCGCGGCGTAGGTCGTGGGAACGACGTAGAGGGTGACCAGGGTGGACGACCCGAGGCCGCCGATGACCGCCAGGGCGAGCGGCTTGTGCAGCTCGGTGCCGGCCCCCAGGCCGAGGGCCAAGGGCAACAATCCCAACAACATGCACAGCGTTGTCATCAAGATGGGACGCTGCCGGGCCGGCCCAAGCGGCTGCCGGCCGTACGGTCAAGGTTTCCGATCGCAGCTTTCAGACAGGTCCTGCGCGCCGGCATGCCGGTGCTGGTCGCCTTCGGGAGTCGACCGCGAGAAAAAGCAGGTTGTCCAGGCACGCCGGTTCTCTTCGATGCCCGAGCCTCCCTTCACGATCCGTCAACCGATGCTCTTCGCTCGCTGGCCTCATGGCTGGCGTCTTTTCGCCTCCAGGGGTTTCCCTCCCGCTACGCCGTCCTCACCACTCCGGCGCGAGCGCGCCTGTCCGAGGTGTTTTCCCGTTTCGCCGAGACCGAGCGAATGGAGGTGGGCGTATTCACGACTCTCGAGCAGGCCGTGAGCTGGCTCGGCGCCGCGAACTAGTAGCGGAAGCTCTAGCCCGGCGGACTTTGCTGCCTCGCCGGCTCCTCGGCGAGAGCGTCGAGGATTGGGCACTCGCTCGCCAGAGTACCGCCCGCGCGAGAGCACGCGTTGGAGAGGTCGCTGAGCGCGTCCCGAAGGCGGCTCAGCTCGTGGATCTTCGCTTCGACCGAGGCGAGCTTGGCTTTCACGCGAGCCCGGACGTCCGCAGCCGAGGCCCCCGGCTCCTGGCGCAGGTCCAGGAGCTGCTGGATCTCGGGGAGAGAGAACCCAAGGGCCTGAGCGCGCTGGATGAAGCCGATCCGGCGCACCGCCTCCTGGCCGAACTGGCGATAGCCGGAGATGGCCCGCGGCGCCTCTTTGAGCAGCCCGAGACGCTCGTAATACCGGATCGCCGGCACCGAGACGCCGGCGAGTTGCGCAAGCTCACCAATCTTCACGCGCCGACCCGGGTGGCGGGGTTGTTGTCCACTCCGCCACCCTGGGCTCCCATCAGGCGGGCTGCCCGAGTCCGAGAGCGCGCATCCGGTCGATGTCGCACTCACCGCCGCAGCAGTCCGCGAGCTGGCCGTTGATGACGACCGCCGGGAGGCGCTTGATCCCGTAGCGCGCCGCGGCTTCGGCGTGCGCGCTCTCCTGCGTCGAGCGCACCTCGACCTGGCACGAGTCGCAGGCTGCGGCACGCACCGCCTGGACAACCTGCTCGCACACCGCGCACCCGGCCGTGAATACTTCGATCTTGCGCTTGCTCATCTCGCGTCTCCTTTGCCGATCTGTACCAGCGGTGCCATCGGCCGCCGTTGCAGCTGGAAGTTGATGATCGAGGCGACAAGCACGACGACGGCGCCCGTCCAGACGATCGCTTGCCGCTCCGTGCTCCATCCCGCGTAGACGCCCAGAGAGCCGATGACTCCGACCGCGAGCACCCACCACGCACGATGCCGGCGCGCTCCCACGGCAAGGCCAAGGACTCCGACGAGCAGGAACACCGGCACCAGCCACCGCCCCACCCCGCTCGTCGCCAGAAAGCCCAGCCCAAGTGACGACAGCAGGGTGCCGGAGGCCGCGGCACAGAAGGGGCAGTGCGGTATCACCGTGGCGAGCAAGCCTCCGCTCGATCCCAGCCACGGCATCGGGTTTCGTCGCATCTCGGGGCGCCTCCTCCTTCGCGCTCTCGCTCGACCAAGAGCAGGGTACACCCTCAAGCTAACTTCAGAGTCAAGGGCTCTCGTGCCGCGACTTGTGCTGGCCTATCCGCGCCCTCCTTTTGAACGAAGCGGCAGGGCAGCCGGCAGCCGCCGGGGCCGGCTCGGTGAGGAGAAAATCGCGGCTCGTCTTGACAGGGCAAAATTGCTTCAACTATCGTTGATGCGTGGACCAGACCGCCGACGCTTCTCTTGCCTCTCCTGTGCTCCTGAAGCTCCTGGCCGACGACTTGCGCTGGGCGCTTCTGCGAGCGCTCGCCCGCAGTGACCGCCGCGTCCACGAGCTCGTCGCCCTGGTGCGCAAGCCCGCGAATCTGGTCTCCTATCATCTGCGGAGGCTCCGCGAGCAGGCCCTGGTGACCGAGCACCGGAGCGCCGCCGATCGCCGCGACGTCTACTACAGCCTGGCCCTCGACCGCCTGCGCGGCCTCTATTTCGCGGCCGGGGAATCCCTGCACCCGGCGTTGAAGCCGGAGCCGTCCGCGCCACCTGCCGCCGCGAAGAAGGCGAAGACGAAGGGGACCCGGGTGCTCTTCCTCTGCACCCACAACAG
The DNA here is from genome assembly GCA_035544895.1 of Thermoanaerobaculia bacterium. Taxonomy (GTDB): domain Bacteria; phylum Acidobacteriota; class Thermoanaerobaculia; order Multivoradales; family UBA5704; genus JASLEW01. Next base: position 18,409 of record DASZZM010000055.1, on the reverse strand, counting down.
CGCCCGTTCGCAGATGGCGGAGGCTTTCCTCCGGCAGCTCCGCCCCGATCTCGAGGTCGCGAGCGCAGGCACCATGGTCACCGAGGTCCATCCGCTGGCGATTCGGGCGGTGGCCAGCCATCACCTCGACATCAGCGGCCAGCGCTCCAAGCACCTCTCCGAGTTCGTGGGGCAGCGGTTCGACTACGTGATCACGGTCTGCGACCGCGCGCGCGAGTCGTGCCCGATCTTCCCCGGCGACCCCGAGCAGCTACACTGGAGCATTCCCGATCCGGCCGCCGTCGATGGCGACGAGACGACGCGACTGCGGGCCTTCGAGGCGGCGGCAAGAGAGCTGCTGGCGCGTCTCCGGCTGCTGGTGGCCCTGCTCGAACGGGATCGACGCTGAGCTCCCGCCTCGCCCCCCTCTGGCGCCGGGCTGCCGCGGAGCTGGCCGGCACGTTCGCGCTGGTGCTGGCTGGATGTGGTGCCATCGTGGTCGACGAGCAGACCGGCGCCCTTGGCCATCTCGGTGTGGCCGCGACCTTCGGCCTGGTCGCTGTGGCGATGGTCGCCGCCCTCGGCCACATCTCCGGCGCGCATTTCAACTCGGCGGTGACCGTGGCCTTCTCCCTGGTCCGGCACTTCCCGCACCGCGAGATTCCCGCCTACGTGGGGGCACAGCTCGCGGGAGCTGTCGCCGGCGCGGCAATCCTGCGCGGTTTGTTCGGCCCGGATGCCTTCCTGGGCGCCACGGTTCCGGCGGGGTCGGCGGCGCAGAGCTTCGTGGTCGAGTTGCTGTTGACCGCGGTGCTCATGCTGGTCATCACCGCCGTGGCCTGCCGTGGTGACGGGGATCTGGCGCGGGCACTGGGTGTACTGGGCCGGCCCGGCCGTCGGTGCCTGCCTTGAAAGAGTGAAGTTCTTGCAGGCCGCGGGCGTGACAAGGCCGAAGCCGCCGGCAAGCAGGCAAATGCCCATGAGTGCACGAATCCGCAACGGCCAGGGCTTCGTGGCCGGATCGCTCATCGGCACGCTGGGGGGCTTGATTGGTCTCGGCGGGGCGGAATTCCGCTTGCCGGTGCTAGTCGGCCTGTTCCGGCTGGGCACGTTGGAGGCTGTCATTCTCAACAAGGCCGTGAGCCTGGTGGTGGTGGCCGCCGCGCTGCTGTTCCGTGGCGGAGCGATTTCGCCGGACATCTTGTATCTGCACCTCGATGTCGTGCTCAACCTGCTCGCGGGCAGTCTGGTGGGGGCGTGGTGGGCGGCAGGCCATGCCATCACCTTGCCCCGGCCTTGGCTCAACCGCATCGTCATGGTTCTACTGGTAGGGCTTTCGCTGGTCATGCTGTCGGAGGCCTGGGCAGGTGTGCACCAGGGGAGCACGCCAATCTTTGCGGCCGGCGCATGGCGCTTTGCGGCTGGTCTGGTTTCCGGTCTGGGTATCGGTATGGTCGCCGCCCTGCTCGGCGTGGCCGGCGGCGAACTGCTGATCCCGACCATCGTGCTGCTCTACGGCCTGGACATCAAGCTCGCGGGTAGCCTGTCGCTGATGGTGAGTCTGCCCACCATGATCGTAGGTCTTGCCCGCTATACCCGCGCGGATGCCTTTGCGGTGTTGCGGCAGGAAGAGCCTCTGATGTGGTGGATGGTGGCCGGCTCGATTCTCGGGGCGGCGCTGGGTGGTCTATTGCTCGGTCTGGTGCCAACCGGCCTGTTGATGATGCTGCTCGCCGTGCTGCTGCTCGTTTCCGCCGTGAAGACCTTTCAGCACGCGCACTGAGCGGAGGGCTCGCCGCTCGGCGAGGGGAGCTACTGCCGCTTCTCGCTGGCGGCGGCGAGCAAGTCGGCGAGCAGCTCGTCGTGGTGGTCTCCCTCGAACTGCCATTCCTTGATCGCGAAGCAGGGCGAGAGGAGCAGCCCAGCATCCAGCACCCGCGGGATTGAGACACTGAAGCGATCTCCCTTCGGACACTTTTCGGACACCGCTACGACCGGCGAGGAGCGCCAGGGCGAGCGCGAGTCGGGTCAGGCCTCCAAATCGGTCCATCCATGATCTCCTTCGTTGCAATGCAAGGCGCCGCGAGCGCTTACTTGGGCGCGGCCACCGAGAAGGTGAGCGTCGTGAAGTCGCTTCGCCAATTGCCTGGACTGCCGGAGCTCCGCAGGTCGGTGCCGCGCAGCAGCCAGTCGCCGGCCCGGTCGAGGCGGAAGACGGCGCGCCCCTGGTCATCCGTCGTCTGCCGCACGCCGCTCGCCTCCCCCGCGTGGACCAGGCCGAGGGTGAAGTGCGGGAGCGGCTTCCCGTCCTTGAGCACCCGTACCGGCAGCTCGTCGCCGGGCTCGAGCGCGTGCGGGTCCTTCTCCGGAACGATCTCGAGCGCCATGCCGATCGGGTCGGCCCAGGAGCGGTCGTCTGCGCCGCCCTCGACCCAGACGAAGGTCTTGGCGTGCTTGGTGTAGACCTCGCGCCAGCGGCGCGCCCCGCCTGCCGCGCGCCAGGCGCGGCGGATCGCCTCCGAGGCGCCGATCTCCGCCAGGTACTCCTCGACCTCTTTGGGGTCGAGCTCGATCGATCTGGGCGCCAGCTCCACCCATAGAGTCGCCATCCCCGGCTTCGCCAGCGGCATGGTCAAGAGCAGCGACCGCGGCGCGGCCCTGCGGTCGCGGACCTCGACGGCCACTCCCGCCAGCCGGCAGCGCGCGCGCGCCACCCGGCCGGGCTTGATGGGCGTCTCGGGCGCCGGGAACGCCATGCCGCTGGTCAGATCCAGGCGAACCGCCGATCCGGCGGCGACTGTGGCGTGGCGCGGCAGGAGCCAGGTGTCGTGGGCGCGCAGCGGCGACGCCAGCGCCGCGCCAAGGACGATCAGGCCGGCTTGCGGAATGCGACGGCGCATGTCGATGTCCTCCTCATGTCGCGGACTCCCTCTCGAGCTTGACCCGGCGCAAGCGCAGCGAGTTGGCGATGACCGATACGGAGCTGAAGCTCATCGCCGCCGCGGCGATCATCGGCGACAGCAAGACGCGGGAGAAGGGATAGAGAACGCCGGCCGCGATGGGCACGCCCAGGGCGTTGTAGATGAAGGCGAAAAAGAGGTTCTGCCGGATGTTCGCCATGGTCGCCTGACTCAGCCGCCGCGCCCGCACGATGCCTTGCAGGTCGCCCTTGACCAGGGTCACCCCGGCGCTCTCCATCGCCACGTCGGTGCCGGTGCCCATCGCGATCCCGACCTGCGCCTGGGCGAGGGCGGGAGCGTCGTTGACGCCGTCGCCGGCCATCGCCACGATCTTCCCCTCCTGCTGCAGACGGCGCACCGCCGCCGCTTTCTGGTCCGGGAGGAGATCGGAGAAGACTTCCTCGATCGCCAGCTTGACGGCGACCGCCCGCGCCGTGGTGCGGCCGTCGCCGGTGAGCATCACGATCTGCAGCCCCATCGCGCGCAGGGCCTTGATCGCCGCGGGAGCGCTCTGCTTGATCGGGTCGGCCACGCCGAGGAAACCGGCGGCCTTGCCGTCGAGGGCAACGTAGACGACGGTCTGGCCGTCTGCGCGCAGGGTCTCGGCGTTCTCTTCGAGCTTGCCGAGATCGACTCGCAACTCCTCCATCAGGGAGCGATTGCCGAGCGCCGCCTCCCCGCGCCGGAGCGTCGCCTTGACGCCTTTGCCGGTCAGCGAGACGAAATCCCTGGGCTCTTCGATCTCCACCGGGCGTGCCGCCGCTGCGGAGACGATCGCCGCCGCGAGCGGGTGCTCGCTGCCTCGTTCGAGGCTCGCCGCGATGCCGAGCAGCGCGCGTTCATCCCAGCCCGCGGCGGCCACCACCGCGGCCACCTTGGGCTTGCCTTCGGTCAGCGTGCCCGTCTTGTCGACGACCAGGGTGTCGACCTGGCGCAAGAGCTCGATTGCCTCGGCGTTGCGGAAGAGGACGCCGGACGAGGCCCCCCTGCCCGTGGCCACCATGATGGCCATCGGAGTCGCCAGCCCGAGAGCGCAGGGGCAGGCGATGATGAGGACGGCGACCGCGTTGACCACCGCGTAGGCCATGGCGGGCGGCGGTCCCCACACCGCCCAGGCGACGAAGGTGGCGGCAGCGGCCAGGACGACTGCCGGAACGAACCAGCGCGCCACCTGATCCGCCAGCCTCTGGATGGGCGCCCGGCTGCGCTGGGCTTCACCCACCATGCGCACGATCTGGCCGAGCAGCGACTCCGCGCCGACCCGCTCGGCGCGGATGATCAGGCCGCCGGTGCCGTTGACCGTCGCGCCGATGACGCGGTCGCCGGCGTGCTTTTCGACCGGCAGGGGCTCGCCGGTCACCATCGACTCGTCGATCGCCGTCGCGCCTTCGAGCACGATGCCGTCGACCGGCACCTTCTCCCCCGGGCGGACGCGCAGCGTGTCGCCGGGCTGCACCCGCTCGAGCGGCACGTCTTCTTCGGTCGCGCCGTCGCGCACGATCCGCGCCGTCTTCGGGGCCAGGCCGAGGAGGGCGCGCACGGCGGCGCCGGTCCGGCTGCGCGCCCGCAGCTCCAACACCTGGCCGAGCAGGACGAGGGTCACGATGACCGCGGCGGCCTCGAAGTAGACGCCGACCTGGCCGTCCCGGTCGCGGAAGGAAGCGGGAAAGATCCCGGGCGCCAGCCGGGCGACGACGCTGAAGGCGTAGGCCACCGCCACTCCCAGGCCGATGAGAGTGAACATGTTGAGGCTGCGCAGGACGAGCGATGACCAGGCGCGGACGAAGAACGGCCAGCCACCCCACAGGACGACCGGCGTGGCGAGGGCAAACTCCACCCAACCCCAGCTCGACATGGACGCCACGCGCGCCAGCGGATGGTTCCGCAGCATCGTGCTCATCGCCAGCACGACGAGCGGGACGGCGAGCGCCGCGCTGGTCCACAGCCGGACCGTCATCGACCACAGCTCGGGGTTCTCCGCCTGGTCTCCCGGCGAGCTGGTGCGCGGCTCGAGCGCCATGCCACAGATCGGACAACTTCCCGGCCCGTCGCGCACGATTTGCGGGTGCATCGGGCAGGTCCAGTCGTGAGACGCCGCCCCCGGCCTCTTCTGCTCGCCGCTCCGCTCACCGCTGGCGCGGGGATCGGCAGCACGCCCGCCGGGGCGTCGATGAGTTTTCGCTTGCGTAGGCACGGACTCCTCTCTGGCTCGCGCCGCCCCTCAGGAGCCGGGCTTCGGAGCCGCCGGCAGGTGGACCTCGGCAGCCGACTTGTCGGCGGCCAGGTGCACCATGGCGCGCATGCCGACCGCGAGGTCGGCGGCGCTCGCCTTGTCCGGCCCGCGGAAGTACTTGGTCGCGCTCCCGAGCTTGACCGAGACGGTCTTGCCGGCGGTTGTCTTGATCTCGAGGTGCTCCTGGTCGAAGGCGGCGATCGTCCCCATCACGTGGCCGGCACCGTGAGCGACAGCCAAGGTGGGGAGGATCAGCAAGAACAGGGCCACGAGGGCGAACGGACTCTTGCGCATGGCAATCTCCTTGTCGTTTCAGCGTGGCTGGGCGGTCGAGGGGGTGACGCTCCCCCCTTGCAGAAACTTCTCTTCTTCTTCCCGTTCCTTGAGCTCAGCCGGGCTCACCGGGTTGAGGCGCTCCATTTCCTCGCGCTCCTGCGGCGTCAGCCGCGGCAGGCGTCGGATGAAGTGCACGAGCTCCCAGGACTCGGTCTCGCCTTCGGGCGTGCCGTTGCCCCAGGCGGGCATGCCGGTGAAGCGGATGCCGTTCTCGATGATGGAGAACAGCTCGCCGTCCGTGAGGTCCTGCGTGGTCGCGAGCCGCATGTCAGGGGCCTTGGGATAGAGGTTGCGGCCGATCTCGGTCGAGCCGCTGCCGTCGTTGGCGTGGCAGGAGGCACAGTGGTCGGCGAAGTGGGCCCGCGCCTCTCCCAGCACGGCCGGAGAGAGAGCCACGGGGTTGCGGGCTCCGCGCACGCCGGCCGGGACCGCCATCCGCCGGAGATGGCGGGCGACGAAGGCCTCGACGGCGAACGGCTCCTCGCGCGCGCTGAAGCCGTGCCGGAGCAAGGCCAGCAGACACCCGGCCGCCAAGACAAGGGCGAGGGCGACAATGGCGGTCCGGCGGCTCAGCCGCATGGCGCCTTCTCTCCCGCGTGGTCGAAGCAAGCCCGCGCGCGGGCCGGGGTGGCGCCCAGCGGCAGGAAGCTTCACGACTTCTTCCCTGCCACGCTGTGCGCCTGGGTTCCGGGGGGATAGGTGTACCAGCCGGGATCCGCATAGCTCGAGAGGCCCTCGCGTACCTTGACGATGGTCAACATCCCCCCCATGTCGATCGCGCCGCTCGGGCCATCGCCGCCGAGCATCGGGATGCTGTTGCGGGGGGCGCCCATCATCATCATCTCCCCCATGCCGGCCTGCCCGATCGCCATGTACCCCGGCAGGAGCTGCTGGACCTTCTCGTCGAGCCCCGCGGTATCGACCCCCAGCATCAGCGGCAGTCCGTGGCCCATCTGGTTCATGGTGTGGTGGGTCTTGTGGCAATGCAGAGCCCAGTCCCCGGGGTTGTCGGCGGCGAACTCGATGTCGCGCGTGGTGCCGGCAGCAACGTTGACCGTGGACTCCGGCCACTGTGCACTGTCCGGAATGCGCCCGCCGTCCGTGCCGGTGATCCGGAAATGCACGCCGTGGAGGTGCATGGGATGGCTGTCCATGCTCAGGTTGGCGAAACGGATGCGTACCCTCTGGCCGCGGCGCGCCACGAGCGGCGTCGTTGCCGGAAAGACCCGTCCGTTGAAGGTGAAGACGTTGAAGTCGGTCATCACCGTGGGGTCGGGAGTGGCCGTCCCCGGCTTGATCGCCCATTCGTGGAGGAAGATGCAGAAGTCGCGGTCGACCCTGGCCGCCAAGGCATCGCGCGGGTGGATGACGAAAAAGCCCATCATGCCCTGGGCGATCTGGGTCATCTCGTCGAAGTGGGGGTGGTACATCTGCGTGCCGTGCTGGCGCAAGGTGAACTCGTACTGAAAGGTCTCACCGGGAGCGATCGTCGGCTGGTTGAGGCCGGAGACGCCGTCCATTCCGTTGGGCACGAGCACGCCGTGCCAGTGCACCGACGTCGCCTCCGGGAGCTTGTTGGTGACCAGGATGCGGACCCGGTCCCCCTCGACCGCTTCGATCGTCGGGCCTGGAGCCTGGCCGTTGTAGCCCCAGCAGTTGACCGTCAGGCCCGGCGCGAACTGCCGCTTCATGGGCTCGGCCACCAGGTGGAAGACCTTGACGCCGCGGTCCCATGTCCAGGGCAGGGTCGAGCCGTCGGGGGTGACGACGGCAGGGTGGGGGCCGGCGCCCGGCCGGCGCGGCGCCCGCGCCGGCGGCCGCTCCGCGGCGGCGCCGCGCCGAGGGTTGAAGGCAAACAGGCTGCCTGCGAGCCCGAGGAGGCTCGAGCGGAGCAGAGAGCGGCGGTCGATCATGAGGCACCTCCCGGGGAGCGGCCGGCAGTGGGTTGGTGGGAAGAAGCGGGCTCCTTCGGTTCGCCGGCCGGCAGGCGGGCCGCTATGGCGCGTTCGAGGCGCGCCCGGGCCATCCAGTAGTCGCGCCGGGCGTCGACGGCTCCACGCTCCGCCAGCACCTCGTCGCGCTGGGCCTGGAGCAACTGGAAAACGCCGACCTGCATGCCGTTGTAGGCCGTCTGCGTGAGCTCGACGAGGCTGCGGCGCAGCGGGACGAGGGAGTCGCGGTACAGCTCGGCTGCTTGGCGGCTGGCCGTCAACCGGCCCCAGGCTTCTCTCACTTCCGACTGGACCTGGGCCACGCGCGCCTGGTAGCGATGCTCCGCCTGGCGGTAGCGCGCCTCCGCGCGCCGCCGGGCCGCCTGACCCCAGTTGAAGATCGGTACCGAGAGGGCGGCGACGGGACCGGTGGTGGTCGCGCCTGAGGCGTCGCGGTCGCGGTGTGCGCCCACCTGGGCTTCCTCGATGGCCGAGGTCCGGGTGAGCGGCAGGGCGCGCGCGGCGGCCTCGACGTCGCGTCGAAGGGCGGCCAGGTCCTGCCGCTTCTCGACCGCGGCAGCCTCCAGGCCAGCCAAGGGAAGGTCCGTGGCCGGGAGCTCGGGCAGCTGTGCGGCCACTTTCCAATCAATCCCCGTCCTCGCCAGCCCCAAGTCTCGATTGAGCGCCTCGCGAGATCCGGTGAGCTCGATTTGGCCCTGCACGAGGTCGAGCTTGCTCTGCTCGGCGAGTGCCCGCTCGGCCGCGAGGTCCAGGTCGGTGATGTTGCCGGCTCGGTTCTGGCGGTCGGCCAGGGCGGCGGCGGTTGCGGCCGCTTCGGCGAGAGTGCGTAAGGAGGCGACCGCTTGCTCGGCGGCCTGCACCCGGAAGAAGGCGGCACGCGTCTCCGACTCGAGGCCCAAGACGGCATCGGTCACGCGCAGCTTGGACGCCTCGAACGCCGAGGCAGCCACCCTCTTGCGCAACGGCAAGACGAAGAGCTCGAGGACTGGTTGGGCCAGCGTGATCTCGAAGGGCCGGACCGGCGCGGCGGGGAAGCGCAGCTCGCCACCGAGGATCGGATTGCGCAGCAGGCCCGCCTGGAGCAGGTCGGCCTGAGCGACTCCCAGCTCTTCGAGAGTCGCTTGCAGGTCACGGTTGTTGAGCAGGGCCACCGCGACCGCCTTGTCGACGGTCAGCTCGCCGGTGAGGAGCCGGTCCACCTGGGCGGCAATCTCCGGCAAGTTCTGGCCGCGGTTCCACCGCAGGTCCGCTCCCGTGCGCGCCATCACCGTCGCACGGACATCGGCAAATCCGGCATCCCGCGGCACCGAAGCGCAGCCGGCGGCGAACCAGACGATGGGGAGAGACAAAAGGAGAAGGGCGCGGTCAGACCTCATCGCATTGCCCCCTCCCGGGCACGGCTCGGTGGCAACCAGTTCTTCATACGGCGAGCTCCTTGCAGACAGGCCTTGCCCGTCGGAATCGGATCCACGGAGAGTCGCTGGAAACGTGCCACGCGCCGCAGACCCGCGACCCGCTCAGGTGAACGAGGCGCCGCCGTCGGGGATCGGTCGAGCCGCGACGCGGCCGGCGACAGTGGAGCTCAGGAGGCGCTAGGAGAGAGGGACGTGCTCGATGCTCGAAACGAGGAGGAGCGGATGGACCTCCGCCGGCTCAGGCGAGGGCGCCGAAGCCATGCGCAGCGGGCAGAGAAGGGTGCTCCCTTGTCGGTCCCCCGCATTCAGGCAGCCGTGCTCGCACAAGCTGCCGCAGCAGTCGTGCCCTGCGGCGCCGAGGGTCGGCGCACTCCGGCCGGGAGCTTCCTCCGCGGCAACCTGGTGGCAGGCGGGCATTGCCGCAGGCCTGGAGCTCGCCGAGATCCGCTCACGGGCGTGGCACGGATGAGGCCCGACACCGCTGGCAAAAAAGAGCAGCGCGCCAACGAACGCGGAGAGGAGCTTTGATTTCATCGTATGCGTGCCACGGTGACGAGGGCGCCCCAGCGCTCCCCAAGCGACAGTGTACACCACAGGCAGCGGGGGCCGCCCGTCGGCTCGTCCTATCGTCCTACAGCGACGGTGGCGGCCAGTGCCCGCTCGTCTCAGCGGTAATCCTTCCCCCGGCCGGTCATGGCACGCAAGGCCAGCCTCGCCCGCTCGCGGTACCGCGCCTGAAGGGCCGCCTGCCGGTCCCGCTCGTACTGCTCCCGGGTGATGGCCCGCATCATCGCGAAAGTCTTCTCGCCGAGCACGCGCGCCTCCGGGCTCTCCAAGAAGCTCAGCCGCGCCTTCCAGGACTCCGCCAGGCCTTGCGAAGACTCGTCCACCACCGGCGAGGGCGGGCCCTGGCGCTCGACGGCGCTCAGATAGGGTCTGACCCTTTCGGCGCGCCTTGAGCTGACGCCGACCTCGCCGATCTCGCAATCGGTGCGCAGATCAGGTCTCCCCGCCCTCCCGGCTGCGAGCGTCGAGCGCCCGGTAGGCGTGGTCGGTCATGGCCTGACAGTCACTCAGATTCCCGGCCACCTTTTTCTTGGTCAACGGCGAGCGGCGATCCCCTGCAAGTCCCGCAGTAGTGGCTCGGCCTCATGACGAAGCGGGTGCCTGCGGGCGGAGGGAACCGGTCATCGCCTACAATCTTCCCGACATGGCCCATCAGCGATACGGCTGTCTCGACGCCTTGGACTTGATCGCATCGAACAGGGCCGCTGCTCGCCCGCGCCAAGCGCCGCCTCGCCGTGGGGGTCAACAGCGGTGCCTTCGCCGCCGAAGCGCGGCAGACGGCGCTCTGCGGAACCCTGTCGGCCATCCTCCTCGGCGGGCTTCTCCTCAATGCGGCCCTCGGTTGGTGGTGGAGCGATCCTCTGGCCGCGCTGTGCATGGTGCCCATCATCACAAAGGAAGGCTTCGAGGGCGTCCGAGGCCGCTCGTCGTGCGGGGACGGCTGCTGCTGAGAACGCGCGGCGCAGGTGGGAACGAAGTGAGAGGCGGCCCTGTGAGCAGGGCCGCGCTGCCCGGGGGGCGACCATGTCAGCGGAACCACTGAACCTCGGAGGGCCTGGCTCGCCTTGGCCGCGACTTCTCGCGCTGTGGGCCGGGGCGGGACTGGTGTGCAATTTCCTATGGGAGCTACTCCAGAGACCGCTCTATGCGGAGCACCAGGGGGCGGTTTGGCATGTCGGAGGCTGTCTCTTCGCCTCTGCGGTCGACGTCGCGATCTTGATGGGCTTGTACGCCGCGATGGCACTGTCGCTGCGAGAAGCCCTCTGGTGCAGGCGATTGAGCGTCGGACGACTCCTGCTTCTCACGACGATGGGTTTTTCGGTGGCAGTCGCTATCGAGAAGTGGGCGCTCGCCCGAGGCAGGTGGAGTTACGGGCCGAAGATGCCGCTGGTGCCGCTGCTGGGAGTTGGATGGGTCCCAGTGCTGCAGATGGTCTTGATCCCGGTCGGGCTGGCCCTGATAGGCCGAGCCGTGGGCGCGGGTCGTGCGAGGTAGAGCAGGACGCTCGGCAGGCGAGCCCGGGGCGATTCCGCCGCGCCGCGCTCGCCGTAGCTTGCGAGTCGAAAGGATCGATCGCTACGAGATCAATTGGCTGTGGGGCCTGATGACGGCGCGTGCGCGGGCTGCGCAAGAGCGAGCCGCGAGGAGGACTTGAGAATGCAGGGAATGATGAACGGTATGATGGGCGGCATGATGGTGTGGGGCCTGGTAGGGCTCCTGGTCGTCGTGCTCCTGGTCGTCGTGATCGTCAAGCTGGCGGCGAGGAAGTAAACGGCGGCTGGGCGGTCTCTAGGGCCGGCCGCGAGCCCTACGATCTTCCCATGGATTGCAGGATACATTGGGGTCTCCGCGGCGTGCCGGCCTCGAAGTCGGAGGCCTGGAGCGCCTCGAAGATCGCCGCTTTCAGGGACAACTGCGCGAGAGGTGGTCGCGGAGAGTGCCCTAGTCAAGCTGCTGGCGAAGAAGTGAACGGCTGATGGGCGGGCTCTGGGGTCGGTTGGCTGTCAGCGTACAGAACGCACCACGCCCAAGGGATACTTGCCGCGATTGAGCTCTGACCTTACTCTCAGCCTCGACGGTGCGCGGCAGGAGTGGGAAGAGCTCGTCGAGCCGCGGCAGAGCGCCTCCTGATCCAGCCATGGCCCCTTGCACCTGGTGGTCCTACGACGAGATTGCCGAGTGTTACGACCGGATCGCCGTGCTCCACTACTTCGAGAGGCCGGCCCGGCAGTTGATCTCATTGCTCGAGCTGCGCCGAGGCGAGCGCGTTCTTGACGTCGGCGCCGGGACCGGCATCGTGGCGGTTGCCGCACGGAACATCGTCGGAGGTGACCGAGTAGGGGCCACCGATCTCTCCTTGCAGATGCTGCGACGCGCCAGGCGCCGACAGGTGCGCTGCGCAGTGGTGTCGGGTCTGCCACACCTGCCCTTCGACGATCGGTCGTTTGACTGCGTCACCGCGGGCTTCGTCTTGAACCACAGCCTCGATCCCCACGATGACCTGCGAGAGATGGCTCGGGTTCTATGCCCGACCGGAAGGCTCGGGGTCACCTCGTGGGCCGTCGGGCCGGCGGACAATGAAATCGGGATGGCGTGGAGCGCAATCGCTGGAAGCTTCGTTGCCCCGGAGCTGCTGGCAGCAGAGACCGGCCGGGCGCTTCCGGGCGAGCAACGATTCGCAAGCCTGGAAGCGCTGGAGGAAACTCTCCGCGACGCCGGGCTATCGATCGTGCTCTCGCGCCAAATCGAATTCCCCATCAGCATCACCACGGGGGACTACCTCGAGTCGAGATCCGCTGGAATGACGGCGAGATTCATGAGGAGCATTCTGCCCGCGAGCGTGTGGCAGCGCTTCGAGGACACCGTTGCAGACGTTTTTCCCCGCACGCTTGGCGCTCGCCTGAACTTGGTGACGCGCGTGAACTTCGTGATTGCCGCGCGAACGGGGGCTGGCCGAGCCGCCTTCGACTAACGACCACGGCGTCGAAACGGCAGCGTGAGAAGAGCCCCGAGACCAAGCCTTGCCTCCTGGCGGAATTCCGGAAGGCCGAAGACGCTTGGTTGGGCAGGGGAGAACCGCAGTGTGCCCAGCACGCGATCCCAGGCAGTGACCAAGGTCCCGAAATTGGAGTTCATTTCAGGGGATGGGCGGTGATGGATCCGATGCATCGCGGGTGGCACGAACGTCCACCAGAGCCCGCGCTCCAGGAAGCGGGGGAGAGAGATGTTCGCGTGTTGGAACTGGGCGGCGAGAAGGAGCGAGATCTCGAACGCGACGAGTCCGGTGGGAGAGATCCCAAGGGACTGCACCGCCGCGAGCTTGGCGACGGCTGAGCTGAAGACTTCGCCGAGGTGGAAGCGCGAGGCAGACGTGACGTCGAGATCGAGATCGGTGTGATGGACCTGGTGGAAGCGCCAGAAGAACGGTGCTCGGTGGTAGAGACGGTGGAGAAAGTAGACCAGCAGGTCAAGGACCAAGACCTCGAGGCCGAAGCGAACCCCACGGGGCAGAGAGAGCCGCTCGAACAGCCCGAACCGCCACGGCGCGGCCCGCTGCTCGGCGAGCGTGTAGCACGTGAGGCAGAGCGCCGAGACGACGCTGCCGTTGATCAGGGCGAGCGCGAGGTTGGCCAGCCAGCGGCGCCAGCGCGGGGCCGCCGGCGGGTGATGCGGTTTTGTCAGCTCCCACGACAGGAGGGTGAAGAGTCCTCCGAGGAAAAACGCGACGCGAAGGGAGCCCTGTGGCATGTCCTATGGCGGCTGCGCTGGCGGCGGCAGAGATTCACTCCCCGCAACAAGCGTGGCGTTGAGATCCGCCACGAGCCGGTCGCATGGGATCCTGTGTACGAACGCTGCCCAGCGCACTCTCATGATTCGCGCCATCAGGGCAAAGAAGCCCTTGCGCATGTCTGGGCAACCATGCTTCAGGAAAACCTCTGCCGCCTGCGGATGTCGGTTCAGAACCTCACGCACCCGCATCTCAGCGCTGACGGCCGACCGCTGCGACGGCTGGACCATTGCCCGTGCAATCTCATTCTCTCGGGGCCAACCGATCAGTGCTTCTTCGCGTTGCGCGGGTCGTCAGCCGCGTTGAGGTAGTTGATCTGCCACGGGCCCAGCCCGTGAAGCTGGATGACCGTCTCCTTGCTTGTAAAAGCGAAGTGGTGCATCTCGGGTGCCAAAAACGCGAAGGTGCCTGCAGGGAGCTTATTGCCCTTCGCCTTGTCGAAAGTGTCGCCGAGGCCCACGTTGAACGTTCCAGAGACCACTGTCACGTGCTCAGGCGCCGGGTGCGAGTGGGGCGGGATCTTGTAGCCCGCGGGCATCCAGAGGCGCATGGTGAAGGGGCCCTCCTTGAAGGGGTCACCCTCGAGAACGGCGAGCTTGGCGCCGGCCGGCAGCGCGTCAGGCGCCGCTGCCCAATGGATGGCCTCCGGGGTGAAGATTCCGTGGTCGGCCGGCTTGACGTCAGCGGCGCCGGCCGGCGCGGCGAGCAGCGCCGCGGTGGCAACGAACAGCAGCAGCTTTTCGACTTTCATGAGTTCCTCGCTTTCTGGTCATGGGCAGTGTTCCAAACTTACTCGGGCAGCGTGCAGGTCTGCGGCTCCACGTCCTCGGGGCGGAGCGCCTTCCGCGCACGGGAGCCGCCAAGGGGCGGCCAGTGTGGAAGTGAAAACCGCGCGTCGGGTCGGCCGCCACTATCGCGTATTCCTCGCGAATGGCGGCGCGCAGTTCGTCGCGATCGATGGTGGCAGTCAGAGCCTCGGCCATGGCATCCTCCTGCCGTTCGGGATCAGGTGTCGCCATATGGACAGCTTGGCAGAGGGATAACATAGGTGACTATCCTATTCTACGGCGACCTGGTCAATTTGGATGAAGCACGGGTAGTGTCCTAATAGGACACTACCGAAGCACGAGTGATGTCCTACTTTGAATTCTTTCAAAATAGGACATTACCGAAGCACGAAGGAGATGGACACGAGGCGCATCTTCAGGGGTCCTCGCCTCATCCTGCACAGCATGACAGTTGCTTCACGTCCTTGGTGAAGGTCTGGGCGGCGAGCTTGAGCCCTTCGACCATCGTCAAGTAGGGGAAGAGCTGGTCGGCCAAGTCGCGCACCGTCATGCCGGCCCGCAGCGCCAAGGCCGCTGCCTGAATCACCTCGCCCGCGCCGTCGGCCAGCACCTGGGCACCCAGGAGGCGACCGCTGCCTGTCTCGGCGACCAGCTTGACGAAGCCGCGGGTGTCGAAGTTGGCGAGCGCGCGGGGCACTTGATCCAGCGGCAGGGTCCGGCTCTCGGCCGCGAGGCCGCGTTGCAGCGCCTGGGACTCGGTGAGCCCGACCCAGGCTGCCTGAGGTTCGGTGAAGACCACTGCCGGCATGGTGGCGAGGTCGAGGATTGCCGTACCCCCGGTCATATTGACCGCCGCTCGCGTGCCAGAGGCCGCGGCGACATAGACGAACTCGGGGAGAGTCGTGCAATCCCCAGCCGCGTAGACGTGCGGCGCCGAGGTGCGCAGGCGCTCGTCGACCACGATCGCGCAGGAAGTGTCGGTGCCGATGCCTGCCCGCGACAACCTCAGGCCGGCCGTATTGGGGCGCCTGCCGGTGGCGACCAGCAGCCGGTCGGCTGCGACGGTTCCGCCTCTCGTCTCGAGGAGGAAACGACCCTCCGCGTGGCGCGCGGCAGACGGCACTGCGTGCAGACAGATGTTGATGCCCTCCTCCCGGAACGCCTCTGCCAGCCCTTCTCCCAGGGCCGGTTCCTCTGCAGACAGCAGCGTGCTCCGAGCAAGGAGGGTGACCTGCGAGCCGAGCCGCCGGAACGCCTGTCCCAGCTCCAGGGCCACAAGCCCACCACCCAGGACGACGAGGTGCTCCGGGACCTCCTCGGCTGCCAGAGCTTCGGTGGATGTCCAGTAGGGGGTCTCCGCCAAGCCCGGGATCGGCGGGATCCAGGGCGAGGCGCCAGCGGCGATGAGGATGCGGTCGGGGTGAAGCGCGGTCTCGCCGCCGCCCGCAAAAGTCACGCGAAGAGTGTGCGGGTCGGCGAAGGAGGCAGCGCCAGCCAAGAGGCGGATGCGATGGTTTGCCGCCAGGATGTCGGCGTACTTGGCCTGGCGCAGCTCGGCGACGCGCGCCTGTTGCTGGGCCACCATGGCGCGACGGTCGATGGCCGGCCGGCTCGTGGCAAGCCCCCGAAACGGGTGCTGACTTTGGAGATGCGCGACGTGGGCGGCGCGGAGCAGGATCTTGGAGGGGACACAGCCGACGTTCACGCAGGTGCCGCCGAGCGTGCCGCGCTCGATCAGCGTCACTTGCGCGCCTTCCTCGGCGGCACGCAGGGCGGCGGCGAAGGCCGCCGAGCCGGCGCCGAGGATGGCGATGTCGAGGCCCTCGTCACTCCTCGCGCTCACCGCGCCTCCTTCGTCAGGACCTTCCCGGAGGCTTCGCGGCTCCGGCGGTGGCCTTGTCCGTGATCAGCTCGGCGGAGTAGCCGAGGTCCTTGATGGCATCGATGATGCGCCGTGGCGTGACGATCTTCGGGTCATAGGAGACGCGGGCACGCTTCGCCTGGTAGGAGGCCTCGACCCTCTCGACGCCAGCGAGCTTCTTCACCTTCATCCTGACGCCGGCCTCGCAGCCGCCGCAGGTCATCCCCTCGACTTTGAAGACCGAGGTCACGGTCGTCGCCGTCTTCTCCTCGGCGGCGAGCGCCCGTGGCGCCCAGCCGGCGACGACCCATGCCAACAGCAGGGTCATCGCGGCGAGAGTTCCGGTTGCGAGCAGCTTCTTCATTGCGGGTCTCCGTCACAGTTCAGAACAGCCATGAGGCGTAGTAGGGAAAGGCCATCAAGACGACAGCGGCGATGGCGACGATCCAGACGACGATGCGGTTGCGGCGGCGGCTGGCGGGGACTGCGCAGGTCTGCCCGGGCGCGCAGTCGATTGGTCTGTAAACCTGGTAAAGGGCGAAGCCCAACAAGGGGACCGTGAGGCCCGCGAGCCACGGGCGCCAGGGCTCGAGCTTGACCGCCAGAGCCGCCGACCCAACGCCGAGGACTGCCACCGCCACCGGCAGGATGCAGCAAAGCGAAGCGCCGAAGGCGGCGAGCACCGCCCCGACTCCGAGCAACGCGGTCCTCTTGGTCTCTGGCATCGTTCCAGATTCCCTTTCACCTGTGGTCAGCTCACCACACCTCAGGCCTGCTTCAGGAGCGTTGCCAGCATCTTCGCCACGCGGTCGATCCGCTCCTCGTCGTCGCCGGGCATACATGTCTCCATACAGGCCCGCAGCTCGTGCTCGAGCAGGATCGCCGAGAACCGGTTGAGGGCCGCCTTCACCGCCGACGTCTGGAGCAGGATCTCGTCTGCGCAGCGCCCCTCGTCGAGCATCTGGCGCACCGCTCGCAGGTGCCCCTCAAGGCGCAAGAGGCGGTTGATGAGCGCCCGCTTCGACTCCTCTTCGAGGTAACCCGTGCCGGCGGGATGGAGGGTGGAGAGCTCAGTCCTTGAATTCATGACTTCCTCCTCGATCTTCATTATATCCCCCCAGGGGGGATATTGCAAGAGGCCGTAGAGCTGCTCGGGCGACGAGGTCGCACGGCAGTGGCTCGAGCCCGACCTGGAGCCCTGCCGAGGTCGCATCCACTTCACCGGCGGGCTCACCCCGACCGCCTCGCGGACTGGTACGCTCGTACCGACGTGCTGGTGGTGCCGAGCCGCTACGAGCCGTTCAGTATGGTGATCGTCGAAGCCATGCTCTATGGACTGCCGATCGCCGCCTATGCGGTCGGCGGGCCGGCCGAGATCCTCGAGCCGGCACGGACCGGCGTGCTGTTGCCGCCCCGCTACTGCGTCGCCCTGGCCGCCGTCCTCTTGCCACTCGTCGGCGATCCGCTCCTGCGAGCCCGGGCTGGGACCCGCCGCCCGGAGCGAGGTAGGTTACGGTCGGTGTGGCGACGAGTGCTCGTTGTCGCTGGAGCTCAAGTTCTGCTGATCGTGGCTTACGGCGTCTTGCTTGCGTTCCCAGAGCCGCTGTTTCCAGTGTGCCGATCTCACGCGGGATTCACGGTCTGCGCTGGCCGAGCGATTCCGGCATCGGTTGACCCCGCGCTCGACGAGGCCCGGCGGCGCCTTGCGCGATCTGATTTGTATCGTCGCGATGATCGCTTCCGGGTGTTCGTCGCCGGCACGCCGGCGTGGAACGCCTTCTTGAACGGTCCTTACCGGCAGGCGATGGGGCGCTCCTACGAATTCGGTGGCGCCATCTTCTTGCCGGGCATCGATTCCGCGGCCCGAGAGGTGGTCCATTTCGACGGTCGCCGCGCATCGCTCGCCTGGATCCTTGCCCACGAGGCCACCCACAACCTGATGCGGCGACGGCTCGGACAGATCGCGAGCTGGCGCCTGTCCGGCTGGAAACGGGAGGGCTATCCTGAATACATCGGGGGCGACGGGCCGAAAACCCTTCCTGAACGCCTGCGGTTGGTCGACCAGAGCTCCGGCGGTGCGGTCGTGCTGCCCGACGGCTATCGTGTGCCGCGTCAGTACTTCCTGGCTGAGACTCGTTGGCGGTACCTTCTCGATGTTCGCGGGTTGACATTCGACGGCGTCATCGAATTGCAGGAAACGCCGGAGACGATCGATCGGGAGTTGCGCGAGTGGTTGGCAGCGCACCAGGTCCAGCCATCCATGAAGTGCTCGGCGTCGAATTTCCCCGGCCCTCAACTGTTGAGGACCTTTCTGACGGTGGGTTCATCGACTCCTAAAAGGCTGCTGACCGTGCTAAGGTCGGGGGCCAGGGCGACGATGGCGCCGACGGTGAGGTCACGGTTGGCCCAGCCGTCCAACCGCCGACCGATCCCCGGAGCGAGCGAGTCGTCGACCGTCGAGTGGCAGAACGCGCATTGGAGACCCAAGGAGCGCAGGTTCCCGGCCTGGCTGAAGAAGCCGGTGAGACCCA
>DASZZM010000054.1:0-27361 GCA_035544895.1 Thermoanaerobaculia bacterium | reverse complement strand
CGACCCACAGTGGAGGCTGCCGGTGCCGCTTGCGCTTGCCCATCGCCATGCTTGGAGTCCTCCAGAAGCTGCCTCCAAGTTTACCGGCCCTCGACCGCTAACTCAAGATGTTTAAACCACTTTCACCACGGGCTGCTAGGTCGAAGACGCCGGGCACGGCGGTGTCGTCGACACGCACGAGGATGATGCGATCCCGTGCTCTCTGCTTGATTAGATCGCGCACTGCTCGCCATTCGAGAGCGGGCCAGTCCCTGCGGTCGTAGTCCTTACTGAGAAAGACGACGAGCAGGCGCGACCGTTCGTGGTAGACCTCCTGGAGGTAGAGGTCGAGGTCCAGCCGGGCGAGCTCCGCTTCATGGTAGCGGTCGTAGAAGACTTGGTCGCGGCCGAGGGCGGCGGCGAGACGCTCGGCGACGCCCATAACCAGAGGACGCTGCTCGCTGGCGAAGGAGAGGGCAACCTGGAAGTCGTTCATATTGCAAGCGCAAGGACTGAGCAAGTGTAGCAGCCACGCCCCGGCTGCGGCAGGAGCAGCGGCTCAGGCAGAGCGCGGGCCTGCCTCAACCAGGATGCCTCCTCGCAATCGCTGAGGCGCGCCGCGACCCGCCTGCTTGAGGTTTCGATCAAAGACCACGCGACAAATAGATCAATGCGCAAATGGCCATTACCGACTCTTGCAAAAGCACTATATGGGTGCTATGCTTTAAATGATGCCGCGCGTTTCTCGACCAGTTCTTGATGCGGACGAGATTGCCCGCGAATCGACCTGCGTAGACCCGCAGTGCCCTTGGGAAGGCCCCTGCCTTGACTGTCGGGAACGTCATCGGTTGACGCCAGACTCTTGTCGTGAATCTATATCTCTCCCCATCTGGAAAGAGGTCTTTTCTCGTCCGATTCCCCTACACACCCCAGACCCTATTCGCATTGGGTGTAAACTAATCCCCGTTATTCATTCAATAGCGAAGTTCTGCCTGCCAGAGCGCTTTCCAACGATCGACTGCTGGGCTGTTCCGATCCACAAAGTTATGAACTTGAAAGGCGAGTTCCGGTCTGCGGACCTCAAGGACTATCTCGGCCTTCCGCCAGATCGGACGCTGCTCTTATCGACAGCCGGGCCGGACCCCTTCATGGAAACCCTATGGGATAGAGGCGATCGACTTGACTTTAGCGCGTACAACATCGATCTGTGGTTCCCCGCACAACTCTCAACCTGGGATGCTGACGGGCGGGCATTTCAGCTGTTTAACCTCAAACGCCAGTTGATTCACGCTGTTCTCAGCCGGAGTCAGTTTGCGTGGTTTCGCCTTGGGGCCTATATTCCCCTTTCCTTCCTTGCCCCGATCCGGAGATGCCCCAACATAGTGATTTCCTGTCAAAGGATGATGACGACGGCAGCCCGTGCGCTGTTGCGACGCGAAATCCAAATAGCACACAAGTGGCTTCCCGCATCTGCCAGACTCTTCTTCATCGCCAGGGCTGGCGTAGAGCTTCCATCTGACAGGGAGGTTTACAGCGTCAATTCACGCTGGCTGATGCTGGCGCTGAAAGGCCGGACGATTAACGACCAGGCGAACTCGCGTAAGTCGGTAGGGGACTTACTCGTGCAGAATCTAAAAACGACGCTTGATACCTTTGGACAGAGAAGAAATGCAGCGTGAGGTACCATTATATGGGCAACGGTGACTACAAGAAGACAAAGGACACCGGCGGTTACAGCGGACCGGACATCAGCGGCGAAGGCACAACAGTGAGGGATCAACGGTCCACCACTTCGGTGAGTCGGGAGCGTAGAGGGAAAGAGCCGAAGAAGAGCGCACGCGGCCGCGGATCTGGCAACACCCCTAAAAATACGCGCCTCCACACGGAAGGGTAGTGTTGCTATGGGGTGACGACGCTGCCGTTGAGTGCTGCGCCGATCTCGCTGCCGACGCGCTCGGCAGAAAGGCCCGGAGCCGCCGCCCCGACGGGTGCACGCATACCAGGCGAATACTCGAATGACTCGCAAGTCATCGTGACGCCGTTGTTTAGATACCAGAACTCCGCGTTAGCCGGTCACCGTGCCTTCTGATAGGCTTTAGTTAGTTCAGGAGAATCGAATCGCACTGGCCCCCGACGGTGATGATCTGGTCGACGAACCGGGGGGACCCGAACGCGGCCAGTTGCGCTGTACAGTACTTTGAGGTGAAAGGAGAGGGAGTCAGAACCGACTCGGTAGTCTCTTTTCGTAGCGAGGCCGGACGACAAGTTAACGCGGAGTCAGAAATGCTTAATGTCCGAGCTCGTTAGGTGGTGAGGGAACATGGAAAAGCCAAGCCCAGATCTTATCGCAGCTGAAGAAGGAGCCGATTTCGATGCTGCGTCGCTAACGCCGGCTGAAGTTGAGCGACTGACACGTCCACAATGGTCTTGGAGGCTTTGGGGAATATGGGCGGTTTCAGCTACGGCCTTTTATTACAGTGTGCTAAGGTTCAAGGTTCCAAAGGCTGCTGACGATTTATTGGGGGTCGCGCTCGGCGGCTTATGGATGGCCACGTTTTGGTACACCATCTTTTACTTTGCAAAGCGCGCGGCGTGGAAGGCGCTTACTAGACGAATCAGGATCCTCTCCATGGGGCGGGCTACTGCACAACTACAGGACAACTTGGGAAGTGATTTCTTTACAAATCTTGTGAAGATCAATTTTCGCTATCTTGACAGGTACTACCTTCAGACTCAGATCCAGTCGGCTAAGAGCTTCGCGCTGGCAGCGGTCGCTGCTGCATTTGGTTTCGCGGTAGTTATCGTCAGCGTCTACATGATGCTTGACTCCGAAACGGAGCCTGCCTATGTGACGGCTGGAGCAGGGACCATCTCCGAATTCATTGCGGCAATCTTTTTCTATCTTTATAATCGTACTGTGCTGAAGATGAGTGAGTATCACCAAAAGCTTGTTATTACGCAGAACATAGCCTTGGCATTGAAGGTTTCGGAAGGCCTTGCCGAGGAATCCCGAGGCGCTGCGCAGCTGGCTCTTATATCAGCTCTTACAGCTGATGTTAACCGCTTGCTTGCAGGTGTTCCGCGAGACAAGGCCGTATCAAAAAGCGAGCAATAAGCGCCCACTTGTCCAGCCAGACGCGCAGCCCATGGTCGCCGAGCCACCTGCCGATCACCTCCACCACCGGCTTGTCATGGCGGCTGGTGTGGCTCAAAAAGACGTCGAACTCGTCCGCCATCCGCGGCACCCGCTTGCCGAGTTTTGTCGTTGAAGCCCAGCAATCATAGCGTATTTACACCCGTAACCATACACCGAACTGCCCGATTCGCCCCACACGATCTCCCCTCGACCATTTCGGTTTCGCGCTGTGGCTAACGGCCTGAACTAACGCCCGCGCTGAGGTACTGCTTGGCCTGCGCGAGCCGACCTAATCGCTAGCAACATGGGCGACCAAGACGCTACGCGTTCAGTCGTGAGCAGTTTTGCATATTGCTCTAGTTTCAGAGCCTTCTTTCCCTCTCGGAAGTAGTGCTATGATGGCGCTAACAAACGACCAACTGAGCTTCGACGGCTACGGTCGCCGGAATCGAGCGGGACAACGGTGACAGTTCACCCAGGGAGGTCTACTCGTGAAACGCCAGGTCATTTGGAGGGAGTCGAGGGCGATCGCGCCGGCCTGCGTGCTGCTGCCGGTGCTGCTGCTTTTGTCGGCGGCGGCCGGAATCGCCCAGATCAATCGAGGGCGTGAGGAGCGGTCGGTCGAGGTCGCACCCGGGATCGCGGTGACCTTGCCGCCCGCCTGGTCTCTGGTTGACCGCCGCCGTGGTGCCGTCGAGCTCGTCCTGCCCGCCGCGACGCGTAAGGGCAGTTTCGACGCCAGCCTGATCATCGCGACGAGGGTCGGGCGCGACCACGGCGACGCGATGAGGCAGTTGGCGGATATCGCCATCGAGTACCCTGATCCGGCTCGGCTCATGGTGATCGCGGGCTGGCCGGCTCTCGAGCGACGGCGCTCCGCCCCCTTGCCGCAACCCGGCGGGGCAGGCGACCAGGCCGACCAGAGCCCGCTAATTGGCGGCCGGAGGGAGCTGATCAAGCCGCGCCAGGAGCTCGGAGAGGCGCCGCGGGTGACCATCGCCATCGCCGCCGGTGCGACGCTCCTCCGCTTCGAGGCGACGGTCTCTCCCAAGGCGGACCCGAAGCTCGCCGAGGAGGCCGCCGGGATCGGCCGCGGCGTGCGGCTGGATGCGCAGGGCGACCCCGCGCGCTCCGAAAGCGAGCTTGCCCAGCTGAAGGCGGAGATCGAGCGGCGCCGCAGCGTGCACCCGAGGCCGGCAAGCGGCCCCGGCCAGCCTCCCGCCGGCAGGGTCACCAGCGGCCGGGGTGCGCCCGACCCGGACCCGACGGCCGTCGAGGCCAGCTTCGGCGAGATCGAGGTGGCGACCTCGCCCGATGGCAAGACGGTGGTGGTAGGGGCCAGAGGCACTTTCGCCTACTCGACTGACGGCGGCGCCAGCTTCACCCCCGGCGGGGGCGTGTGCATCTACGGTAGCAACTGCGACAGCGATGAATCTCTCGCCGTAGGCAAGAGCGGTACGTTCTACTACTCGTGGATCGGCAAACGCGACGACGGGATCTGGACCGACAGCGTCTCATCCTCGCCAGACGGCAAGAGCTGGACCTTTCTCGCCAATGCCGTCGCTTGCACGAGCCCATGCACTTTTCCCGATCAGCAGCACATCGCCGCCGACCGCTGGAACGCGGCCGTCGGTGGTGACCAGGTCTACATGGTCTTCCGCTTGATCACGGCCATGTCACTCGTGCCCGCGATCCTCTGCTCGGCGGACAGCGGCAAGACCTGGAGCGCGGCGGTCCCCGCGCCGGTCCCGATGGGCGCCGGCGGCGACTTTCCCAGGGTCGGGGTGGGCCGGGACGGCGCGGTCTACGCCGTGTACGTCAGCGGCGGCAACGTGGAGATCGACAAGTTCTCGGCCTGCAACGCTCCGCAGCCGCTCTCACCGGTGGCCGGGTTCCCTTTCACGGTTGCGTCCTTCGTCGATGTTCTCTGCCCGGTTGCCGGGCTCGACCGGTGCGATGCTGGACAGAACGTCCTGGCGAGCCCCACGGTGGCGGTCGACGACCTCGACCCCGCACACGTCTACGTCGCCTTCGCCACCCACACCTCCGACACCGGCCTGGGCAACGAGGACATCCAGGTGTGGGACTCGCCGGACGGCGGTCAGACCTGGCCGCGGTCGGTGAACGCCAACGCCGCGGTTTCGGCGCGGCGCTTCATGCCCTGGCTGGCAACCTATGGCGGTGCGGCCTACGTCGGCTGGTACGATCGGCGAACGGCCACCGCCGACCACAACGACCGCACCCGGTATTACCTCGGCAGCGCCGCGGTCCACGGCGGCAACCTGGTCCGCGGGGCCGAAACGGACCTGTCCCAGGCCGACGACGCTCAGTGCGCCTCTTGCTGCCCATGCGGCATCGCCGAGCCAGCCAACGCCGACGCCTGCTCGGTCCCGCCGCTGGCCGGACAGTGCAAGCACAACCCTCCCAGCAGCGCGGACTCCGGCACGCCCTGCGACTTCCATACGCCGATGTCCGGTTGTCCAAGCGGCGAGACCTGCCAGACCGGGGACGGCTGCCCGCGATACGGCGACTACAACGGCATCGCGGTCGCTGCGGGAAGGGTTTACGGCGCCTGGGCATCAGCGACGTCGCCGCCCGGCGTGACGGCGCCCGGACCGGGCGTCAACGTCTATGCCGGCAACGTGCTGGCGCCCTCCGACTTCTACGTGCGCGACTGGACGGACAACGCCGCCAGCTTCGACAACGGAGCCGAGCCCTCGACCCACGCGGACTTCTTCGACACCAGCGACGTCTGGAATCAGGTTGCAGGCACACCTGAGGCTCCCTCCAGCAGCGGCTACGTGGCCGGCGATAACGCCCAGCGCGGCGGCACCAACTATGCCTTCGTCCGGGTGTCCCGTCGCGCCGCCGCCGCGGCCGGCGCGCCATCGACCGTGGTGACGGCCCACTTCCTGGCCGCCGACTTCGGGCTCAACACGCCGTTCTCGGTCATCGCTAGCGAGACGCTGAGCTTCGCGGCCGCGGACATGACCCAGGTGAGCGCCGGGCTCCCGTGGACGGTGTCGGGAACCGCCTCCACGCATGTCTGCCTGGCGGTCGAGATCGAGAGCCCTGACGACCCCTACGCTCCACCGGACTTGAACGGCACCTCGCCGGGCCCTGACGACCCGCTGATCGTGGCCGACAACAACAAGGCCCAGCGCAACCTGTTCGCGCCACTGGTCTCGGGAACAGCCGGCGCCGGCACCGAGTTCTTTGCCATCGTCCACAACGGCGACCTGGTCAGCCGGCCGATGTCCGTGGCGTACGAGATCCCGGCGGAGATGGCAAGCAGCCTCGAGGGCGGTGAGGTCGGCGTGGTCGGCGAGAAGGCGCAGCCTCTCGCGGGCTCTGGAAGGCTGGTGCTTGCGCGCATGGAGCCCGGCGAGAACCGGTGGATTCGCCTGCAGCTCGGCGGTTTCGAGCGCGCGCGGGCGAGCGTCCTGCCCGTGCGCTTCACCGAGGAGGTCGGAGGGCGGACCGCAAACGGCTTTACCCTGGCCGCCAAGCGCGCACCGCTGGCAGCCGTGGCGCGGCAGAACCTGCTCGCGCACGCTGACCTGCTGGACCGGCTGGCTGCGGCGCACCGATCGATCACCGCCCGTTGCCAGGCTGCGGCGGCCCGCCACCTGGTCAAGGGTCGAGACCCGGGAGGCGGTCATCCGCCAGGATACGGCGAAAAGCCTGCGAAGGACGCCGTGGACGGCATCGAACCCGAGAGGTACGCAGCCTGGCTGAAGCACCACATGCGGGGGCTGCGCCGTCTGGTTTCGAGGCGGCTCGAAAGAGACCGCATGGGCGACCCCTTCGGGGTCGAGGCGGGCCTGGGGATGCTTGCCAGGAGTGTCGGGGAGCACAACATCGCGGCGACCACGGTCGCCCACAACAACGTGCTGCAGCGGCTCGATGCGCACCTGACCCGAGTGGCAAAGGCGCAGGGCGATGCCGCCGAGATCCTGCAAACCGTGCGCTGGCAGCGAGCGCTCTTCGGTCAGCTGCCCAACTGCGCTCACTGCCCGCGAGTGGTGGCCGAGTCCACCGCCTTCATCGCCGCTTATGGACGACGGCGGCCGGAGGACAGCGGCTATGCGCAGCTGATGAAGGCGTTGTCAGGGGAGGTCCGCACGGTGAGCCGCGAGCTGGCAGGCAACGATGCGGAGCTGCCAGGGCTCGCGGACCGGTTGGAGCAGGCGCTCCATGGCCCGCTCACGGGATTGCAGAAAGCGCACCGAGACTTCCTACTGCGGCTGGCACACCAGGCGGCTGGCTGAGAGGCAGCACCTCGCCGTCTTCCTGCACCTCTTCGAGGGCGGGGCAATGGCCTCCCGCCGGGCCACGGATGCGGGCGCGGCGCTGCAAGCGCCTTCGCGGCGCACGGCTGCTCGGTAACCTCGGCTTTCCCGCGCACGCGCCAACCGTTACGGCACAGATCTCCTTCTGCCGGAGCGCCTCTTCCGTCGCGATGCGAGGGGCCTGCCCATAGTCTTTGAAACCGTCTCAAGTCTGGCCCTTTTGTATGAAACCAGCCTAACCGCGACAGCGATTCGCCTTGTGGAGTGCGGTTCTTTTCCTGCCATGATTGTGTGTGTTAACGCGCATCCCGTTCCGTCGAATTTTTGACCATCTCGTCGCGGCGGAGGCGGAGGTAGGCGAGGTAGCCGGGATCGGGTGGGTGGGTGGTGAGTTCCTCGATGACGGGGAGGAAGTAGGCGAGAGAGCGGATCGGCGGTAGGGGCGGGAGGTCAGGTGGGCGGGTGGCGCGGCGTGCGGTCGCGAGCAGGAAGGCGTTCTCGATGGTTTTCAGCAGTACCCCTTGGTCAAACAGGTGAGCGGCGAGACGGCGGTCGGGAGGGAAGGGTTTGCGGGCCGCCGTGTGGGGTAGCCCGCAGTAGAGGCCGAGCAGGGTGTGCACGTAGTCTGCGCGGCTCATGCCTTGCGCTTGCGGCAGGCCGCGGCGTCGCGTCTGGCGGCGGCTTCGAGTTCGCTTTCGCGGATGCGGTAGCTCTTGCCCTTGAGGTTGGTGACGTCGGCGTGATGCGTGAGGCGGTCGATGAGAGTGACGATACAGGTGGCGTTGGGGAAGACCGTGTTCCACTCTTTGAAGGCGAGGTTGGTGCTGACGATCAGGGAGCGGCGTTTTTCGTAGCGTGGATTGATGACCTTGTAGAGCAAGTCGGCAGCGTGGTCGTCGTAGCTGAGATAGCCGATTTCGTCAATGCACAGCAGTGCGGGTTGGCTATAGGCGGCAATCCTTCGGCGCCGCAGTTCGGGGGAGTCGCAGTTGACGTCGTCGAGCAGCTCGGCGGCAGTGCGGAAGAGCACGGAGTAGCCGGCGAGGACGGCCTGGTAGGCGATGTTTTTGACCAGCATGGTTTTGCCGATGCCATTGGGGCCGAGCAGGATGAGGTTGCGGCCGTCGCGCACGAAGTCGAGGCTCAGAGCTCGTTCGAGCAGGGGGCGGTCGATCTCGGTGGGCCAGTTCCAGTCGAAGTCGGCGACGGGTTTGAAACTACCCAGCCGGCTGCGGATGGTGCGTCGCTCGAGCGAGCGGCGGGCGCGGTCGGTGGTTTCAGTTTGGGCGATCTGCTCGAGCAGCACGCGGGGCGCGAGGCGATGCTCGATGGCTTTGCCGAGCAGATCATCGAGACTGGCGGCGGTGGCATAGAGGCCGAGGGTTTTGAGCTGAGCCGCGAGGTCATTCATCGCTGTCCTCCTCCTCCTCCTCCTCATTGGATTTGGACAGAGCGTCGTAGGCGCTGAGGGAGTGCGGCTGCACGTGGAGTGCGGCGAGCTCGGGCCGATCGGCAAGGTCGACCGGTAGTGGCGGGCGGCGGCGGGCCGCGCGGCGGTGCTTTTCGAGCAGGTACTCGACCGAGGCGAGAGTGGGTGTGCCGCGCTCGAGGGCCTCGCGCAGGGCCGCACCGAGGGCGGCGGCGCCGTAGAGGGCCAGCAGGTGTGTGAGTCGGGAGGTGAGCAGGGCGGTGGAGCGACGGCGGGGGAAGGCAGCGCTGAGAAAGGCTTCGACTTCGGGGACGGCGAGCCGGAGGGGCGAGTCCACCGCGGTGGCCAGCGCGGCGCGTTTGCTGGTCAGCAACGCGGCGATGTGAGCGGGATCGGTGACGCGCTCGCGCTGGTCGTAGCAGCGCCGGTGGCGGGCGACTTCGCGGATGGCATCGACGAGGCGCACTTCGGTGTCGGTGGCATAGAGGGTGAGCTCCCTGCCGACTGCGGTCGGAGGAATCGAGTACTCGTTGCGGTCGAAGCGGACCCAGAGGGTCTTGCTGGTCGAGACCGTGATGCGGTCGCTGAGATCGAGCGGATGCTGGGGCAAGGGGAGCAGCCGCGCTTGCTCGTCGTGGGTGAAGACCTCGGCGACGGTGCGGGCGGGATCGTCGGGCCAGGGGCGTTGGCCGGCGACCTCGGCCACCCAGCGCTGGACGCTGTGGTTGAGAGCCGCAAGCGAGGTGAAGGTGTGGGCGGCAAAGAAGGATTCGCGTAAGAAGCGGATCGCGCGCTCGCAACGACCTTTTTCGTTGCCTCGGCCGACATGACACGGCCGTGGCTCGAAGCAATACACCGCCGCCAGGTCGAGGTAGCGGGGGTGGAAGCGGATCTGGTGGCCGCGGCGCTCGAGCACGACCGAGCGAAGATTGTCGGTGGTGACCTGGCGCGTCACCCCGACAAAGTGCTCGAAAGCGCGCGCGTGGGCACGCAGAAAGCTGGCCAGACGCTGGTCGAAGAAGAACTCCACGTAGAGGGCGCGCGAGTGGCAGAGCGTCATGACAAAGGCCGAGAGGCGACGCAGCGCGCGGCCAATCGTGACCGCTCCGAAGTCGGCCCAGTCGACTTGCGCGGCCTCGCCGGGCAGGCTGGCGAGGCGCACAAAGACCTCGCGTTGGCGCGGGCGCAGCTCGCGCACCACCCGCCGCAACTGCGACACGCCGCCGGTAAAACCCCGCTCGCGCAGCATTCGGTGCAGGACCGTGGCGCGCAGCCGGGGGTAGCGCTCCAAGGTCTCCTTCAGCCACGGCATAAAGGCGTCGATCTGGCGCCGGCGCGGCGGCAGCGGCGCCCGCGCTCCGGGCTCCAGGCGCAGCGCACGGCGTATGGCATCGGGGTGGACGCCGAGCTGCGAGGCGATGGTGCCGACCTTCCAGTGGTCGGCGTAGTGCAGACGACGGATCTCGGCGATGGTGGCGGCATCGAGCATGATGGGCTACTCCTCCCCCGCCACTGGGATCCGTCCACCGACTCGTTCCACCGCAGACCACACAACAAAGACTGGGATGATGATGGGCACAGGCAATCTCCCATGGCCGCCTGGCCGGTGATCGCTCCATGCGCACCTCCGGCGGTCCTGCCCCGAGCATCCCAGGGCGACACCGCGTCGCGGAAGACAGATCCCTTACGGGGGGCCAGACCGTGGCCCGACGCCCTTGACGGCGCCGCGCTCGATACTCACGCTGATGACGGGCATTGTTGTCCCGACCATGGGGGGTTTGCCGGTGCCGGCGATTGGCCGCCCGCCGCCGCGCCAGCCGCGCTGCCTCACTGCAGGCCCGCGAGCCGTACCGGTAACCGCGGTCACAGCTGCAGCACACGGCAAACTGCCGCTCGCACCACCCACAGTGACGCACATGGAGTACGGGGACCTCGCAGGCCGACATCGCAGCCTCCAGCGCTGGCGCACTGGACAACCGCTGCCCGGCCGTGCGAAGCTCCAACCGTCACTGTTGGTGCCTCGGCTCCGTCTCAGCGGTGCCGCGGGACGAAACGAGAACCCCGGCCCTAAACCGGGGTTTTCACTTTCACGCCAGCCCGGCGAGCTTACCCCACACTCCCCCTCCCACCCGCCGCGCTCCGCGCGGGATGATGCTGCCCGTCTGGTCTCGACTTCGTGTGTCAGATTTCTACGTTTCTGAACGCTCGCCAACAGTGTGTAACGACCGCCAGCGCCGCCGCTGGTTCATCCGCAACGGAGACCTTCCTTCCCACCTCTGGCCGCGCGACCAACCAGGTAGCGACACTCTGGCCCACGAACTATTGCGCGGCACACGATACGGCGGCCTTGTCCCAGAATCCGTTGAAAGTTGACGGCGATCCTCGCCCCCATAGAGCATGGGGGTGGTGCCAACCAAAGGAGGATCACCGTCATGAAGAAGAGTGCCACGGCGAGAGGGCGAGAGGCAACTGCTGGGCAGGAGGGAGCCTGTCGGCGAGTGGGGGTGGGAGGCGTGCTGGTGCGCGCCGGAGAGGCGCTGCGGGAGTTGGTGATGGCCACGGGGCTCGCGGTGTTCGAGGCGATGCTGGAAGAGGACCGCGAGGCGCTGTGCGGTCCTGCCGGCAGCTGGCAGGGTGCCCGACCAACGGTCCATTCCTCGTCTTTTTGTGCACAGGTAGTATACATGTACTCTACCTGTATCATACCTGTAACCATCTCGTCTAGAGTCTTCTCGTCATGGCCGCTGCAAGGCGGGAAGGAGGGCCGTCACGGCAGAGGCGCCGTCCAGGGAGTCTCTGGCGGGAGCAGGCCTACCTCTACGACGATGAGGAGGCGGCCTTGGCCAGCCGGGCTAAGAAGGACAGGTGCTCAAAGGCCGAGGTGATCCGGCGGGCACTGCGGGAGTACTTGAAGGTCGAGGACTGAACTCCTGAGGCAGGTGCCGATGGGGCGCTGGCACCCGCCGATGACGAAAACCGAGGAGCCCCGGGGGTCGGGCGGAGCGCGCCATCGGCACCCGGAATCCGAGCCGCGACAAGCCCCCCGCCCCGGCTGCGGAAGCTGCCCGGGTATGGAAAGCTCCGGGGGCCGCCACCCGGCCACCGTCCCGGACCTTTCCACACCCGTTGGAAATCCCTGCCCGCCGGCCACCCCCCGGGATTCCCACAGCTCCTCGCAGCCGCGACGACGAGATCCGTCTCAACCGGGCGTGGGAAGAGAAACCGGTAGCTGCCTGGTCGTGAGCGGCTGGCCGAGGACGAGCCATCCAGTCCGCGCTCTCCGAGCCGTCTGCGGCCGCCGGTGCGCCGGCCTCACGGGGGGGCCGGCGCGTCGGCTCCTCTTGACACATCGATGATTTGCTCTTCGTGTATTTGCCAACGCTGAATCGAGGCCCTAAACTAGTTGAAGCGAGGGACCTACGCGAGACAGACGCCCCCACCTTGGGTGGAGCAGGGTCATTCGCAGTATTTTAGGCGTTGGTATAAACTGGATCGTTACTCTGAGAGTGCTGGAACCAGGAGAAGCACAGCACTGAAGAGGCAGAGAGAGAGATATGAGAGGCACCCGCGTCCTGCTCGGCCTGGCCCTGGCGGCTTCCTGCATCGTGCCTGCTCCACCCTGTGCGTCGCAACAAGTCGGGCACCCAATTCCAGTGTTTCCACCATCCAGTCCGATTTCACTACCTTCGATCCAGTCGCCCTGGCTTCCCGCTCAGATGGAATCGCCTCTTCCTTCTCTTGTTCCTAAGAACTACCTTGGGTATATAAGTGCAGACCTGCCTTGGGTAGTTACTCTGGGGGAGGAATTTGAAGTTGACGTCTTTCTCGTAGCTGCGACGTCCGCACCTCACAAGCCGGTCACAATTTACATGGAGCGGACTGACCGAATTCGCTATGAACCCAGAGCGTTGACTATCTCCCCCGGAGAAAGGGTGACTGTCAAGACAAAGATCGTACGTTCTCCGGGTGGCCTAAGTGAGATCTTCGCTTCAGCCGACGGTTGGTACCCTCTCCAGGCAACTGTTAGTACAGGATTTCGGGGGAATCTGTCTGTGAGGCTGCCTGCATCGTTAGACAGCGGATCGGTAAGCTCCTTCTCCGTGCAATTTATCGATGAGATTGGGGGGCTAATTTCCCTTGATTCACCAGCATCACTCGTAGTTGAGGTAACCTCTGCAGAGATTCGGCACGGCAGCAAGCCATGGAGCCAAGTTCTAAAACTTCCTCTGGACCCCGGCGCGAACTCTTCTCCGGTTCTTGAGCTGAAGCCAACTGACTGGAAGCCGAGTCGAGGGACGCTCAGAGCCGAGCTCAGGATCAACTCTCAACGGGTCATAGCTTCTAAAGTTGTAGAATTTAGCTGTGTTCCAAGCGGGTGGGTAACGCTCTTGATGGCGGCCGTTGGAGGGACTCTGTGGAGCCTGTACAGTATCGCTAGGGATTACAAGAAAATAGCTATGGTCACGAGACGAAAGGCAGTAACACAGGTCGCAGTGACTATGATCGCGGGATTCTTCGCTGGCTGTTTGGCCTACCTCCTTGCGAGCTGGGACGTCCTTGGCATTCGAGTTGATACGACCTCGCTCAAGGGGTTTATTGTCCTGGGGTTTCTGTTTTCATATGTTGGTGTCGAATCGCTGATGAAAGGCGTCTCCAGCAAATTTAGCCAGAGTTATTAATTGCCGCCTGGCGGCTCGGAAACCGCCGGCATCGCTCCCAGATGGGTCTTCGACATTCGAACTGTGCTCCTTTCCCGAGCCGCCGCATCGGCTCAGCGGAGACCGCCTGGTCCTCGAACGGACCGAGAGGGTCAACCCTCGGCGAGGCGGGCCGCGGTTGGGAGAGCTCCCTTAACTGCGGAAGAGGCCCCTCTCTCCCTCGAGGTGTCTGGAGGGAGCGATCTAATAGAGATGCGGTTTTTGAGAGGGCTGGGAATCCCCTGCGGCGATCTCGGCGATCAGAGGCCCATCCAGGCCTCGTAAAGGGCTTGTCCCATCCCCATGGCGGCGCGAACGCTCTCGTCGTCGTCGCCGGCGCCCGCGCTCTCGAGCGCACCCTCGATCGAGAGGCCGTCGACCTGGAGCGATGCGCTGACC
This sequence comes from Thermoanaerobaculia bacterium, assembly GCA_035544895.1. Taxonomy (GTDB): domain Bacteria; phylum Acidobacteriota; class Thermoanaerobaculia; order Multivoradales; family UBA5704; genus JASLEW01. Next base: position 13,429 of record DASZZM010000054.1, on the reverse strand, counting down.
TTGCGCGCCACCAAGTCGAGGGCGGTCTTCTGGACGGTGCCACGGTAGTAGGGGACCTCGACGAGCACGTCGCGGATCTGCCCGATTCGGTGGATGCGGCCGTTGGCCTGGCGGACGACTCGGGCATCGTAGTCCACGCCCTCGGCCCAGATGGCGCGCGAGAAGTGGACGAGGTTGTTGAGGCCGGTCTGCACGGCCTTGGGGTTGGTGATGAGCAGACGCCGGCCCGGATGGACGACGTGTTCGTTGAGCCAGGCCTCGCGCTGTGAGGCCTTGACCTTGGTCACGTCGAGGAAGACGGCGGGCTCGGCCAGATGCAGTCGGAAGATCGTCTGATAGCGCTTGGGCAGCCCGCTCTTGCCGGTGTGGCGCAGAAAGACGACGAACGTCCTGTCGAAATGGATCGATCCGGCCCTGCCTGAAGTCCGCAGCCTCTGGATGAGCGGAGTTCGATCGCGAGACACATCGCCCGAGCGGCGCGTACGGTCGTTTCTTCATCAGGCCGGTTTTCGTTTCCGGCTCCATCGAAGGTCGCTGCCGGGATCTCCTGATATAGTTCTATCACGGTATCGCGTGGCTCTATTTGTTAACGGCTGCTTCTGGCACCAACATCCAGGGTGTAAGAAAGCTGCGTTGCCGAAGAGTAATCAGGCGTTTTGGATCAAGAAGCTGCAGCAGAATCAGGAGCGCGACGCGAAAGCTGTGAAGGCGCTCTCGCGTAGCGGTTGGAGGATTAGAAGTCTATGGGAGTGTGAGATCAACGAGAGAACTCTAGGTAAGCTGGCTGGGTGGATCGCTCGAGGCGAGCCATAGCCAAGTTGCGATCTGCCTACGAAGCGGTGATGCCGAGGCTGCGCCGGCAATCCACCTCCAACCCTGACGACGGCGGAAGGTAAAAACCCTGTCCGGCCGGCGGGGCAGATCATCTGCTCGGCCGCGGTGCCGTGTTGGGTGCTGACACTCTCAATGATTGGTGTCGACACCTAGTCTGTGGGCCACCTCTCGCGACTCTGAATTGTTAATGTCCGCACTGCCGTAAATGGCTTGAGCTCTCAGAAGCAAGGAACGAGCGTCTCCCTGCCCTCCGCGGCGAAGCGCTATATTAGCGAGACCGAGCAATGACCGCGCCGACTCGATTCTGTATTGTTCCTTTTCGCTATCCGATAACGCAGTCGTGAATTCTTCCTCGGCGGCCCCCAATCTGTTGATCTCAACTAACACCTTCCCTATTTCTACGCGCGCTTCAATAGAACCCCTTACTTCACGGCCTCCAAAGGATTCGAGCGCCTTGCGACCATGTTCCAATGCCTCGTCATACTGCCGCGATTCTCGGTCTGCCTCAATGAGAGCAGTATGGGCCCATCCCTGAGCTAGTTTGTTGTTTATCGACTCTGATATGCCGAGGGCTTCGGTGGCGGCCTTTAAGGCATCGGAAGCTCGGCCTTGGTCGGAATATGCTCCGGCAAGAGCAGTTTGCGCACCCGCCTCTAAGTCGCGATCACCGATACGACGTGCGGCGTTGAGTGCATTCTGAAAAGAGAGTACAGCTTCCTGTGGGCGGCCTATATCAACTTCTACGTTGCCGATGTTTACATATGCGCGACCCTCACCAGCGCCGCTTCCTGCATCGCGATACATTGCCAGTGCCGACTGAAGCGTACCAAGCGCCTGCAGCATCTTCCCGGCGTCAAATTGGGCTATACCGATGTTGTTGAGAACATTGCCCCGCCCCAGCGAATTATTTGCTAATGCGTAGTACCTTTCTGCTTCCCTGTAGAGTTCTTCCGCCTCGCGGCTATTTCCCGTCGTGTAAGCGTATGTGCCGAGATTAAATGTGGCGTTCGCATTTCCCAATGAATCTCCTTTACGACGAAACATCTCGCGCGCCTTTTTGATCAGAGGCAATCCCTCCGGACCACGACCAACGATCAGATAGATCGAGCCAAGCTGGAACACGCAGTTCGCATGAACCAACTCGGTACTAGCGGTCGGCGACGCCTGTAGCGCGCGCTGTAGTACTGGAATGGCTTCATCGAAGTTAGATAGATAGCGGAGAGAGATTCCGAGGTTCAGATCAGCCGACTGGCTCTCGACGAGAGAAATCGACTTGCTGTAAGCTGTTGCAGCGTCTGCAAATCGCTGCGAACGGAAAGCTTCGTCGCCCAATTGAAAGTAAGCGACTGCATCCGCAGCGCGAGCGGCAGACGCTGCTACGATCTCGTACTCGAATCCACTAAGTGATGCCTTTTCAGTCTGCGAGGAGCCCGGCCCTCGACCTGGTTCGACAGATGCCTTGAGAATGAGGATATCCTTCAACGTATAGGATACATAGCCTGCGATGAGTGAAATCGCTATCGTAAACCCGAGGGTAAGGTGCTTGCCTTCAAAGTGCCTAATAAGGGGAAACCGCTGCCGCTGGCGCTCGGTGAAACTAGCGCTGAGCAATATCGCCAGGATGGCAGCAATGCAGAGAAATGTATAGGCGCAAACGATCAACAAATATATCAGTATCATGCGGAAGGTCCTCCCTAGTGGATCGACGCTATTGTTGTCTGAATTCTACATTGAACTAAGGTGGACGCAATGCCCGTCGCATCGCCGCCTGGAGAGTTTTGCCACCGATGGCGCTTCCTATGGAGGCCGGGGGCCATCTCGAGTGTATCGACTGCCTCAACGACCACGTCCTCCGCAGGCCATCGTCCCACGCGGCGTCCGTCACCCCGCATGACCTGGCGCAAGCGTTGGAGGGCCAGTTGCTCCTGCACGGTTCCAGCAGGAGAGCCGACGCCGCGAGCACCGCTGATCTCCCTCCAGCCCTCAACGCGCCACCCCCGACCAGCGTAGCGCGCCTGCGCCAGCGGTTCCGTGACGTTCTTGGCGTTGAAGGCGGCAACGATCCTCGCGACCGCAAGATGCTAATTAACAGTCAGTTACGGCACAACAGGGTAAAGATCGCCGTTATTTGGCAATGGCGGGGAACTAAATGGGGTTCAGGGGGTCCCGGGTTCAAATCCCGGCCCCCATCAGCCGCGCCAGATGCTCCCCAAGCACTCCTGCCGCCTCCGACTGCTCGCGCCCTTCCAGCGAAAGATACACCTCATCCGTGACCCTCGACCCTGGCTGGTGGCCCATGAGCGCCGCAGCGTGCTCCCGGACCACCCCTGCCCGCGGGGCGGCGCTTCGATAGCCGTGGCGGGCCGCCATGGGAGAGGCGCCGACGATGGGCGGCTCAAGACTGATCTCGGCCGATCCACAGGAGGGGCAGGCAGAGGGGGGCACCAGGCTGCCCGAGGTCCAGAACTGCACCGCACAGGTCGCGCAGCGGCCGGGGACGATGCGGCAGATCCGGCCCCACGCCTTCCGCACCGAGCCCAGCGGGCACCCTGGGTCATCTCCCGGGATCAGCCAGCGGCAGCCCGGGGGCCGGGAGATTGCCTGGATCACGGCCAGAGCGGCCGGCGAGAGCCAGATCGAACGGCCGCGGCGCCGGCGGCCGGGCCGGTCACCTTTGGCCTCGGGCAGCTCGATCCTCGGGTGCCCGTCGAGCCGCAACCAAGAGACTTCGGCTCCCAAGATCTCGCAGGGGCGGGCGCCGGTCAGGAGGAGCAGGCGGATGGCGGCGAGCGTCCTGGAAGGCAGGAGAGACCGAGCCTCGGCTTCCCGGAGGGCGACGCCGAGGCGCTGGTACTCGTCGGCCGAGAGAGCGCGCCCGCGTGGCCGCTCCGGGTACCACTCGACCACCTTTCGGTCGGCCGGGTTGTCGGAGACCCACTTCAGGCGGACGGCGAGCGAGAGGGCCGCAGAGAGCTGCTGGAGCGCCCGGTTCGCCGAAACGGGCGTCGTGCGGAGGTCCCGCTTGAGCCGCATCACAACTTCCGGCGTCACCTCTCCCAGCCGGAGGCCTCCTACCCTCGGCAGGAGGTAGACCCGCCAGAGGAGGCGATAGCCCGCAATCGTTCCCGCCCTGTCGGAGCCGGACGCGAGCTCTTGGAGGTGGAGCTCGGCGAGCTCGGCGAGCGTCTTCCGCCGGCCCGCGAGGCTCGGCTGCTCCCGCTCACGGGCGAGCTCCAAGAGTTTGACGCGCCCGAGCTCGCGCGCGTCCTCGAGGCTCAGGCGATCGATCTTTCCGAGGAGATGCGGCCGCCCGCGGAACCGCACCACGTAGGAGGTCGACCCGCGCTGCACGCGGACGCCGAATCCCGAAACGGCGCCGCGGCCGCCGCCCTCGAGGACGTAGTAGCTGGCGCCCGGGCCGCTGCCCTTGGGCGCTCGAGCTTGGCCAGCATCGACCGGGTAAGGAGAGGCACGCGCGGCATATCTGCGACCCAGCTAGTACACATCTAGTACACGGGCCGGGTCGAAACAGATTGTATCAGGTAGCAGTGGAGCGCAATGCGGGTTGATCGCAAGATGCGGCCCGGTCGCAACTTGTGGTGCCGCGCAGCACTGCGGAGCAACCTGGCGTAAGGGCAGGAAATAGAATGGCATTCTTGTTCCGTTACGGTTGGCAACGCGATCCGGAACCCCTGGCTTTCGAGATCGTGAGCTGGCTTCCTGACGTTCCGCGTGGCCGAACGGGCCTCGTCCGCATCGGTCAAGAAGCTGCCACCGCGGGCGATCACGAGGTGCGTGTCGGCAGATGCCGCTTCGTTTCCCGGGCTTACGAGAGCGCGGCCCCCGTCAATCGAGTCCTCTTCGTGCTCAGGCTGAAGGGCGTAGTTTGCCAGCGGGTGTCGAGCATCAGATCGGTCTCGCGAGCTCGCGAATATGGGTATCCCAGAGAAGGATGGCTCCCTGTTTCTCTGGGTCATAGTCGTACCGGTCATAGTGCCGGTCGGTGACACCGGGAATTGTGTGGTTCAAAAGCTTGCTGACGGTGAGCTGGGGTACCCCAAGCCGGGTCAGCCCTGTCGAGAAAGTCCTCCGCAGGTCGCGAGCGACGAAAAGCACACCGCTCGCCCTGCGCAGCTCCACCATGAACTTCTGCACCTGACGGACTGGGCTCCCTTGCTTGCGGCTGCTCGGAAACACCCATTCTCCGTGTCCGCTGATCGGCCGAAGCCGCTCGAGAATCGTGAGCGCGAGGGGACCCAGGGGAACCGCGTGCGCTTTCGCATTCTTTGTGAATTCCGGAGGTAGCCGCCAAGTGGCCTCGTCGAGATCGCTCCAGCGCATGTGCTCGACTTCGCCCGTTCTCTGTCCGAGCAGCAGGCGCATCTGAACGATCCCGGCCATCACGATGTTGTCGCTCGCCTCGAGGGCAGCCCAAACTCGCTTGATCTCCTCGTCGGAGAGCGCGCGGTTGGAGGCGCGCTCCTCCCCGGGCCGTGGTACGAGGGCGGCAGGATTGAACTCGACTAAGTCTCGGCCGATTCCGAAGTTGAAGATTTTCGAGATCAACGCCCGCAGCCGGTTGGCCATGATGGGTGCGGGCCGGTCGGCGACATGGTCGAGAAGGACGATTACATCGCGCCTACGAATCTCGTCAGGAGGACGATCGCCCCAGGGCGGTAGGAGCTCGTTGCGGATCATGCGCTCATCGTCGCGCCAGGTACGCTTCCGGCGCTTGGCATGCCGTTCGAGATACTCCTGGGCAAGATCGCGGAAGGTGACCACGCCTTCGGGGGTGGGGTTTCTGCGTTCAGCAGGATCGTTACCCTCGGCGGCTTCGGCGAGCGCCCGCCGGGCAGCGGCTCGTGCGTCGGCGAGGCTGATGACGCCGACCTGTCCCAATGTCAGACGTCGCAGTCGGCCTCGAAGCCGGTACATCAGGACATAGGTACGTCGTGAAGCGCCCACCCGGACGCCAAACCCCGGGAGAATCCGATCCCAGTACTCGGCCCGCGACGCGCCGTTCGGGATCGCGAGTGTGCGGACGCTGCGGTCGGTAAGGTTCACGCCCTGCATGGGTCTCCTCCTCTCCTTCAGCCCTGCTCTGGGTAACAATTGGGTAACAGAATACAGCGCCAACTGGCCCCGGATGGCCTGCCGCGGCCCAAGCGGCAGGCTCTATCTATCTTATTCTACAACCACTTGGCCCGAGGTGGTATTTTATGGCCCAAGAGAGGACGTTACTGAAAATCATGGTGTCGGCGGTTCAATTCCGTCCCTGGGCACCACCTAAGCGGGCAGCGCAGTCCAGAAGAGCACAATAAGCGCCTGGGGAGCACTAGATCCGAGAAGGAATCCCTCTTCCAAGCATTGGCAACTTCCACTGCACAGGTTCGCGTTGTGGAGGGTGGGTCCAGGTGCAGCACCTGCGGCCGAGCACGCGACACCAGGCGGGTCTTTCCGGTTCCAGCACCATCACGTGCCTAGCCGCCAAGTCGCTCTGAGGCGCCAAAAGTAAGAAAAAACCTACTGGTTTGCCTGGATAGCTGGACAGCAACTGCGCACTGCTTGACGCAACCCATTACGCCCTACTAAGCTGCTTCTACACTTGCTTCGGGAAAGGAGCCGCTATGCGTCGTCTGAAGAGCCGCTGGACCCTGGTTGCCCTCCTCACCGTCATGACTGTGGGCCTGTGGGTACGACCCGCGCAGGCGTACACTACTTCGACCTGCATCGGCGGCGATTTGTACATCGATTTCTACGACGACTCCGGCGGCTATCACGGTTTCATCCGGTACCGACACTATGCGGGATGTTCGTAGGAAGGGGCGGGACCGAGCATGCGCACACGACTAGTGGTCCTCTTGGTTGGGCTCGTCTTCACCACAGCGCGGAGCGGCCCAAGTCAGCCGGCGAAGCCCGCGGGCGCTTCGTCTCGGCTGGTGGCGGTGAGTCTGGAGCGGGCACCCGGCGAGCTCGGCAAGGTCGAGAGCACGGGGACACTCTTCCTCGTCACGGCCGCCAAGGGCAAGGAGGTCTTGCTGTTTGACAGCGGCTCCGGTCAACTGACGACCTACTTAGAAGCGACGGGCGCGACATGGGGCAAGCCGGTCCATCTCCGCGGGAGCGGGGGAGACACCTTCTCGCCCCAGGCATTTCGCGTGGCCGTCAATGGCGAGTTGATCGCGTTCTCCAACCCTCTCGGGGTCTACCTGTTCAACCGCAATACCGGCGAGTTCCTGGCCGAAGCTCCCTACCTCAATCATGCAGCCGCGATCGCAGCGACGCCGGACGGCTGGGCCGTAAGCCTGACTCGACTCCCATTCCCTGCCTTCGCGCACGCGGACAAGGAGAAGTTTGGCGGCCCGGCGCCTCGCTTCGTGGTGGTCAACGACAAGCTCGAAATCTGGCGCCAGGGCCTTCCTGCTCAGTCGGACCGCACGCCGAACCAGGCTGCCGCTCGGGCTCTACGGCTCGCCGGGAGTCCGGATCGACTGTTTGCCGCCGAGATCGCCAACTACAAAGTGTACGAGTTCGATCGCAAGCTCAAGCTCCAGGCCACCTACGTTGATCCGAGGCTGAAGCTCGAAGCGGGACTCGGGCTAGGCCTCGATAAGCGAGACCAGGAAAGATTCCTCTCCGAAGCCCACCAAAAGATGGCAAGCGCGGGCACAGACGCCTCCAAGCCAGTATCCGATCCGCGCTCACCGGCGGCGAGAGGCCAGAGCGAGTTTTTCACCTACCAGACAGTGATTTCGGACATGGCCTGGGACCCGTTCTCTCACCAGCTCGTCTTGCTGCTTGCCGATGGAATCGCCGCCGACCAGGGTGCTCTGGACCTTCTTGACCCGACCACTGGCCAGGTGCAGCGTCTATTGCTGCGCTTCCCGGAAGGAGCTGGCCGCAGGCAGCTCACACAGTTGGCCGTGGGGCATCACTACCTCTGGCTACGCAGCCACGCCGGCGCGAGCCCCACTTTTCGGCTCGATCGCTCAGCCCTGGAGCTGGCCCGAACCATCACAGGGCTTACCCTGGAGCGCTCGGCGATGGCTGGCAAGCAGTAGATCCGCCAGCGCCCCCAGCCTGGCACGGGGGCGGGCGCCCCGGTTTGAGGAGGCCAGGCCCCAGCGCCAGCGCTCGTCTTGATCGTAGGGCCGGTCAACGACCTGGCGCGGGACCCTTTACGGCCTGGCGCAACTGAGCGACTGCTCTGTGCGCGGTCTTTCTCACCGACGATTGCCGGAGGCCGGCGGCGCTGGCCACCTCACGCTGCCGCAGGCCCCGGTAGTAGTAGAAGGCAACAACCGCATGCTGCCGCCGCGGCAGCCGGTGGCACAGCGCCTCGATCTCGGCGAGGAGGACTCGGCGTTCCTGGGGCGGCTCCGCGCTGAGTTCGTGCTCGATCGGCTCGAGGGCCACAAATCGCGCGCCGCGGAGGCGACGCTCGCGCCAATACATGATGCATCGCTTCTCGAGGGTCCCCAGCAGCCACGGTGCGGGGTTCCAGATCTCGGTCCACTTCGTGACTGCGATCAGAAGTGTGGTTTGCACCAAGTCCTCGGCGTCCTCCGCCGGGATCTGGAAAGCGGCGAGAATGCGCCGGAGCTGCGGGCGGAGCTGCTCGCACAGCGCCGGCAGCACATCCTCGAGCGCTGGGCGACGGGTGCCTTCCGACCCTTTAGCGGTCACTACCGCGCATTGCCGCACCAACACATCGGAAGTTGCTCCCGGTGCGACGCCGGGCGCTATCGGCCCTTGCCCTGCCTGCACGGCGCGCTGCGGCTGCGCAGCACCTGTGCCCACCTCGAACCGATCGACCCAGGCGGCAAAGGAGCGCAGTGCCACAAGCGCGGGCGCGAAGCCCGGTCCCAAGAAGGCCAGGGCGGCCCTCTCCCAGGGCAGCGGCGCGGTCGGCTCGACCGGCTCGAGCTCCACGGAGCGCGCGCACCGCATGGCGGCTAAGGCCCCACCGGATAGGTGGCGGTCGCCACGATCGAGGTCCTGGTCGCGCCCTCGGCAAGCAGCGGGAAGAAGACCTCAACCTGGGTGACACCCACAAGCGGCACGGTGATGCTGTCGGCGAGCTGCACCGAGCCCTGCCCGCGGTTGACCGCCACGCTCATCTGCGGGCCGGTCGTGAGCTGGCCGCCGGTCTGGTTCTCGATGACTTCGAGGATGGTGCCGGAGGCAGCGCTGCTCAACTGATAGCGGAGCGTGGCGGCGAAGGTGACCACGCTGCCCGGGACGAGCCTGGTCCCGCCGGCCGGCGCGATCGTGACCAGCGAGATGCTGTCCTGGCTCACGGGCTCGGACGGGGACGGTGAGCTGCCACCGCCGCTGCACGCAGCGACAACCGATAGGCTCGCGACAGCCAGGGCGAGGACCAGTCTTCTGCTCATGGGGTTCTCCTTGGGTGTGCGGCGCGTTGCCCGTGGTCCCTGCGCGCCATCACCATCGCCTGCCTCGCGGCCCTAGGCGCAGCTTCGCCGCCGTCGAGCGCACCAGCCCGGGTGTGACCTGGCCCTGCACCGCGGCGCGCAGGAAGTCGGCCAGGCTCTCCCAGGTCGCCGTCTCAGCGGCCCCCGCGGCGAGCGCTTGCGTCAGCTCGCCTGCCAAGGCCTTGAGGCTCTCCACTGCCGGCGCGCCGTCATCGTGCAAGACAAGCAGCGCGAGCTCGAGCGCAGCCAGGGCGGCATCGCCGCACCGCTTCTGCCCCACCAGTGACGGCCAGACGCGGCGCAGTCCCGACTCTGCCGCCGCCGTCTCACCCGCGGCCAGCGCCAGCCGCGCCTCGACCCAGCCGAGCACCGCGCCCTCCAACTCTCCGCCCTGCGCCGCCACCAGCGCCCGCGCCCGCTCCAGCCGGACCGCAGCTTGCTCGGCGCGCCCGGCCCAGGTGAGAACGTCGAGCACCTTGAGCTCGATCCGAATCATCGTCGAGGGGGCCGCCGAGGGGGGCAGGGCACTCGTCAGGCTCTCCGCCTCGACCGCCTTGGCCAGCGCACCCTCGAGGTCGCCGAGATCGGCGTCGAGGTCCGCGCTTTCGATCAGGGCCTCGGCCGCCGTGGCGGCGTCGCGGTCCTCGGCCTGGCGGTAGACGGCGATCGCTTCGCCGAGCAACTGGCGGGCCTCCTTGGGCTGTCCTTCGTCGCGGCAGAGCGCCGCCCGGGCGGTCAGCACATCCGCCAGCGCCAAGGGGCTGCCGGTCGTGCTGCGCGCCAGGCAGTCCTCGGCCCGCCGCAGCTCCTCGCCGGCCCCGTGCCGCTTACCCAGGCGGCGGCGCGCCTCGGCGAGCTGCCCGTGTGCTCGCGCCTGGAGGTCGAGCACCCAGTTCGGATCGTAGGCGCTGCCCAGCTGCTCGCTCATCACCACGGCGAGCAGAGCCTGGTCCGCTGCCGCGGCGGGGTCGTGGTGCACCGTCTCGCGGCTACGCCGCAGCAGCTCGCGGCTCGCCCCCCAATCGGCGATCTCTGCCGCACGCCGCCAGCGCGCCGGCGCGGACAGCGCCAGCAGCTCGGCGACGACGACCGGCGCCGCCTGCCCCTCGAGGACCGCGACCACCTCGTCCCAATGTCCGACCTCGCCCTGCAAGCGGCTGATCTCCGCGAACCGGGCGCGGCAGTGCGCACAGCATTCCGCCAGGTGCGGCGCGATCTCGCCGCGCACCTCGTCGTGCTCGAGCCGCCCGGCAAGCCACTTGGCGAGCGTCTCGAGGCTCGGGTGCCCAGGCTCCATCAGCTCGGCTCCGCCCTGGCTCCGAGATCGCCAAAGACGATGCGCACTCCCAGGATCTCCTCGCAGACGGCCGCCAGCTGCCCCCGTCTCTCCGGGTCGATCTCCGCCGCACTGAGGCCCGCTATCTCCTCCGGCAGCCAGGCCACCTCGCAGAGATCGCGCTGCACACTTTTCGGGTCGAGCTCGTCCCAGGGCAGCTCGAAGGAGATGCCTTCGGGCCGCTCGAAGACGCGCTCCGGGGCATGGCGGGTCAGCGCGAAGTAGCGCGCCGCCCGCTTGATGAGATCGCTCGCCAGGACGTCGGGCGAGCGGGCGAGCACCGCCAGGGTGACGACGAGCACCGTGCGCGCCCGTGGGTGAAGCTCGGGAGAGACCAAGAGCGGGGCGAGCTCGCCGCCGAGCCGCACCAGCGGCTCGCGCATGTCGCGCTCGAGATAGATCTCGGCCAGGTCAAGCGCCGCCGCGGCGGCGTCATAAGGGGCCGCGGCGGCCAGCCGGTGCACCACGGCCGTAAGCTTCGACACTGCTCTGAGCAGCCGGTGGCAAAGCGCGTCGATGCCTGCCTCGGCGTGTAGAAAGGCCAGCCGCTCGCGGCGGCCGAAGAGGTGGTAGAGCTTGCGCGCCGCGGCCAGGGCGGTGCCCGCCTCGGCAGGCTGGTCCAGCTCGGCGTAGCAGCGTGCCAGGCCGAGACGCAACTCGACCGCGGCGCTCGGTCGCGGCACGGCGTCGACGTGACCGACCGCCTCGCGCAGCAGCGGCAGCGCCGCATGTGCCTCGCCATGGGAGAGGTAAAGCAGGCCCAGCTCGCCCAAGGCTTCTCCCAGCTCGCGGAAGCGGGCCAGGCCGGCATAGAGGGTTGCTGCCCGCTCAAGCAGCCCAAAAGCCTCGTCCAGCCTCTCCCGCTCGGCGCGTAGCCGCGCCAGCAGCCGGCAGGCCAGGGCGCGCTCTTCGATGTCCATGGGCTCGTCGCCGAGCCGGCTCCTTGCCACCTCGAAGGCCCGCTCGGCCGCGGCGCTGTCACCCTGCCGGCGCCGCGCCTCACCCAACCCGCAGAGGCATCGCGCGTGCAGGCGCCGGACCAGGCTCCCGCCGTAACGGTCGCCGTTGACGCCGCCGGCGATGTCGAGCGCCAGGGCGGCCAGCTTTTCGGCCCGCGCCGCATCCCTCCCCACCGTCTCGGCGCTTGTCGCAAGTAGCAGATCGGCAAGACCCGGCGAGGAGAAGCGCTCCTGCTCGACCGCCGTTGCCCATGCCGCCTCGGGCAGCGATATGAGCTCGTCGTACAGCCGCCCAGCCTGCTTGCGGTCGCTCCTCTGGCGTGCGTCCTGGCGGTCGGCGACGAGCTTCACCCGGTCGAGCACGGCTGCTGCTTCGCCGCCGCTCTCGGCCGGCGCGCACGCTCCCCCGCACCGCGTCTGCTCGAGTGGCCGGCCTTGTGCCTCGGCTGCCGCTATGGCCCACACCAGGCGCTGCCGGCAGCCGGTGCAGGTGAACAGGTGATCGAAGGTCTGCCGCTCCGGGTCTGGCAGGCAGAGGACGAGCCTGGCAAGCACGTAAAGGTCGGGATGGTCCATGCCCCGCAGCCGCCGCCTCGATCAGTTGATCCCTTGCCAGCTCGCCGAGGGCAGCCCCGGCGGTTTTTCCCCGGCGCTCCTTTTGCGTCGCGAGGGGCGCGCCCGCGCGACGTAGGCAAGGACCTTCTCGTGGCCGCGTAGCGCCAGGTAGCCGACCGCGGCCAACGCAAGGATGTCCAGCGCCTCTTCGGGCACATCCGCATCGAGCCACGCGTCGGTCATGGCCATCAGGCACCGGCCGGCGGCCAGCAGCCTTTTCTTGGAGACGCGCAGGCGCCGCAGCCTGGCGTGTTGCTCGGGGCTCACGTCCGGGTGCAGCAACACCACGGCCATCCCGTCTTCGAGCTCGACCTTGCCCATTGGTCTCCTCCCGCATTCACCGTAGCGCTGGTAGGGAGGCCCGTACAAACGAGCTGAACCCGACTTCACGTATTTCTGGAAAGTAAGTTATGTTTCTATGAACTCTTGCGACCTGTGGAGGGAACAAGGGTCTCAATTTGTCTCGCCCGCGAGCCCGCGGGCAACTCTTGATTGAGGGCACACGACAAGACGATGCCGCGACGACCCCCCGCCCTGGCGAGTGTCACCCTGACGGCGCTGCGCCATGCGCGCGGCTGGACCGGCCAGGACCTGGCGGAAGCCAGCGGCCTCTCGGCCCAGATGATCTCGCTCTACGAAAGCGAGCGAGCTCCCTCGCGGCGCAAGCTTGAGTCGTTCGCTTCCGTCATGGGCTACGGCGTCGAGGCTGTCGATTTCCTCCTCTTCGGTCTTGCTCAAGCGACGGCCGAAGCGGCGCCTCCCCGCTCGCCGGACGACCCGACCGCCGAGGAGGCGAGGCGCATCCAGCAGGCCGCCGTCCGGCTGGGGCAAGCCGCGCAGACGGCCGCCGCAGAGCACTTGACCAGCTTGCTCCGTGCGCGCCGGACGGCGCAGGCGCGCCGCGGGGCCGAGCATGCCTGGGCGCGGCTCGCGTCCCGCCCCGCCGCCGAGAGGCGGCGGATGGTCGAGACCTCGCCGGAGTTTCAAGGCTGGGCGCTTGTCGAGCGCCTCTGCCATGAGAGCGAGAAGGCGGCCTCTGACAGCGCCGCGCTTGCTCTGGAGCTCGCCGAGCTGGCCCTCCTCGTCGCCGCCCTGACGCCGGGCACAGGGCCCTGGCGCTCGCGGCTCCTTGGCTACGCCTTCGCCTTCCTCGCCAACGCCCGGCGCGTCGGCAACGATCTCGACGGGGCCGAGGAGGCCCTGGCCAGCGCCTGGCGGTTGTGGCAGGCCGGCGCGGCGGCCCCCGGCCC
>DASZZM010000053.1:0-35173 GCA_035544895.1 Thermoanaerobaculia bacterium | reverse complement strand
AACGACACGAAGTGCGCCAGACCCTTGGCCGCCAGCACCTTGGTGATCGCCGCCGTCAGCGTCGTCTTGCCGTGGTCCACGTGGCCGATCGTGCCGATGTTGACGTGCGGCTTGGTGCGCTGAAACTTCTCCTTGCCCATGATCCCCTCCTCGAATCTTCCTTGGCTCAGACCGAGCGGTCTATCCGGCGCGGGTCCCTGCCCGCGCGTTCTATCCGGCGCGCGGGTCCCTGCCCGCGCTTCAACCGGCCGCCTTCGCCACGACCTCTTCGCTGACGTTCTTGGGGGCCTGCTCGTAGGAGCCGAATTGCATGCTGTAGTTGGCCCTGCCCTGGCTCAGCGAGCGCAGGTCGGTTGCGTAACCGAACATCTCCGACAGCGGCACCCGGCAGGTGATCACCTGCGCGCTGCCGCGCATCTCCATCTGCTGCACGCGGCCGCGGCGCGACGTGATGTCGCCGATGACCTCGCCCATGTACTCCTCGGGGGTCACCACCTCGACCGCCATGACCGGCTCCATGAGCACCGGGCGCGCTCTCTTGCACGCGTCCTGGAAGGCCAACGAGCCGGCGATCTTGAAGGCGATCTCGGAGGAGTCCACCTCGTGGTAGCTGCCGTAGATCAGGTCGACCTCGATGCCGGTGACCGGATAGCCGGCCAGCGGCCCGGTCTCCAGCGCTTCTTTGATCCCCTGGTCGATCGGCTTGATGAACTCCCTGGGGATGACGCCGCCGACGATCTTGTTGTTGAACACGTAGTCAACTTCCGCGATCGGGCGGATGCGGATCTTGGCGTGCCCGTACTGGCCGCGCCCGCCGGTCTGGCGCACGTACCGCCCCTCGCCTTCGGCCTCCTGGGTGATCGCCTCCTTGTAGGCCACCTGCGGCTTGCCGACGTTGGCGCCGACCGAGAACTCACGCAGCAGCCGGTCGGTGATGATCTCAAGGTGCAGCTCGCCCATGCCGGAGATCAGGGTCTGCCCGGTGTCCGGGTCGGTGTGGACGCGGAAGGTCGGGTCTTCCTGCATCAGCTTGCCGAGCGCCATGCCGAGCCTCTCCTGGTCGGCCTTGGTCTTGGGCTCGATCGATACCGAGATCACCGGCTCGGGGAAGCTCATGGCCTCCAGCACCACCGGGTTCTTGGGATCGCAGATGGTGTCTCCGGTGGTGACGTTGCGCAGGCCCACCGCGGCGGCGATGTCGCCGGCCCACACCTCCGAGATCTCCTCGCGCTTGTTGGCGTGCATCTTGAGCAGGCGCCCGATGCGCTCGTTGGTTCCCTTCTTGGCGTTCATCACCGAGTTGCCCGACTCGATGTGGCCGGAGTAGACGCGGAAGAAGGCGAGCTGCCCGACGAACGGGTCGCTCATGATCTTGAACACCAGGCCCGAGAAGGGCTCCTCGTCCACGGAGTGGCGGACCACCGGCTTTTCGCCGCGCAGGTCAGTGCCCTCGATGGGCGGGATGTCGAGCGGCGAGGGCAGGAAGTCGACCACCGCGTCGAGCAGCGGCTGGACGCCCTTGTTCTTGAACGCGCTGCCGCAGATGACCGGCTGCAAGCGGTTGGTGATGGTGGCGCGGCGCAGCGCGGCGCGCAGCTCGGCGGTGGTGATCTCTTCGCCCGAGAGGTACTTCTCGAGCAGCTCGTCGTCGGTCTCGGCGATCAGCTCGACCATCTTCTCGCGCATCTTGTGCGCTTCGTCGAGGTGCTCCTCGGGGATCTCGACGCGCTCGTAATCGGCGCCCAGGGTCTCGTCCTTATAGAAGATCCCCTTCATCTCGAGGAGGTCGAGGCTGCCGCGGAAGTTCTCTTCCTTTCCCCAGGGGAGCTGCACGACCACCGGGTTGGCGGCGAGCCGCGTGCGCATCATCGCCACCGTGCGCTCGAAGTCGGCGCCGACGCGGTCCATCTTGTTGACGAAGGCGATGCGCGGCACCCGGTAACGGTCGGCCTGACGCCACACCGTCTCGGTCTGCGGCTCGACCCCGGCGACGGCGTCGAACACCGCCACGGCGCCGTCGAGCACGCGCAAGGAGCGCTCGACCTCGGCGGTGAAGTCGACGTGGCCGGGAGTGTCGATGATGTTGATGCGGTGGTCGTTCCAGAAGCAGGTGGTGGCGGCCGAGGTGATGGTGATGCCGCGCTCCTGCTCCTGCACCATCCAGTCCATGGTGGCGGTGCCCTCGTGCACCTCGCCGATCTTGTAGTTGACCCCGGTGTAATAGAGGATGCGCTCGGTAGTCGTCGTCTTACCGGCGTCGATATGCGCCATGATGCCGATGTTGCGCGTGTCCTTGAGTGATGTTTGCCTAGCCATGGCGCTGTATCGTCTTTCCAATGTCCACCGGTCGTCCGCCGCGGTGCGAGGTCTTCCGACCCCCCTGGCGGGTTGCCGCGTTGCAGGGCCGCGGCGCCAGCACTTTGATCTGTTGGTTGGTGTTTGCCTTTCAGATGATCGTTTGCGTGGTCCCCGCTGGCCGCGACCGCCGGCCGTGCCGGCGCGCCTTTACCAGCGCGCATTTACCAACGATAATGGGCGAAAGCCTTGTTCGCCTCCGCCATCCGGTGCGTGTCTTCCTTCTTCTTGATCGCGGCCCCGCGGTTCTCGGCGGCATCCATCAGCTCGCCGGCGAGCCGCGCCCGCATGGTCTTTTCGCCGCGCCCCTGCGCGGTGGTGATGATCCAGCGCATCGACAGCGCGAGCTTCCTGCTCGGGCGCACCTCGACGGGCACCTGGTAGGTTGATCCGCCAACGCGCCGCGACTTGACCTCGACGGCCGGCTTGACGTTCTCGATCGCCTTCTTGAACACCTTCATCGGATCGTCGCTGGTCTTCTGCCGGATGGCCTCGAGCGCCGCGTAGAGGATGCGCTCGGCGACCGATTTCTTGCCTTCCCGCATGACCACGTTGACGAACTTGGTCACCAGCTGGGAGTTGTAGAGCGGGTCCGGTAGGACCTCGCGCTTGGGAATCTCTCTTCGCCTCGGCATGTCGGTCGGCTCTCCCGCCTAGGCCTTGGGCCTCTTGGCGCCGTACTTGGAGCGTCCCTGCCGCCGGTTCTGAACGCCGACGGCGTCGAGGGTGCCCCGGATCACGTGGTAGCGGACGCCCGGCAGGTCCTTGACGCGGCCGCCGCGGATGAGCACGATCGAGTGCTCCTGCAGGTTGTGGCCGACCCCGGGGATGTAGGTGGTGACCTCGATGCCGTTGGTCAGGCGCACGCGGGCGACCTTGCGCAGGGCCGAGTTCGGCTTCTTGGGCGTCTGGGTGTAGACGCGCACGCACACGCCGCGCTTCTGCGGCGAAGATTGCAGCGCCGGGCTCTTGGTCTTGGCCACGACGCGGGCTCGCCCCTTGCGCACCAGCTGGTGAATCGTCGGCATCGTCTGCGGTCTCCTCGCTCCGCTGGTCCTTTACGTCACGCCGTCCCGTGCAGCCGACCTCGACGTCAGGGTCTGGTGGCAACGGCACGCCCGCCGCCTCCGCCGCTTCCGGCGCTGTCGGCGGCATGGGCCGCGCGCATTGCTGCCCCGAACCACGGCCGACGAGCTGCTGGGCCTGCCACGCCTGCTGGCGGCCCGCTCCTCGTTCGCGTTCGGGAGACTGTCTTCGGACTGTCTTCGGTTTGAAGACGCCCGCCACGGTCCCTGGCGAGACCCTCGGCGGCGAAACCCGCAGATAGTAGCAGGAGAGACCGGCGGCGTCAACACCTTGGAAGTGGGCCAAGCGAGCCAAGAACGAGGGGGAACCGGCGGCCAAGTCCCGGCCGAGGCAAGCCGGCCTCTGGGCACGAGCCACGGTGAGGGCTTGACCCGGCAACGCCGGCGAAGGAGAGTTGATCTTGCCCTGGATATGGATGAGAATAGCTAGACTCATAGTGATCTGGGGCAAAGGAACCAGCGCCATGAAGACCGTGCAGATGACCCTGGACGAGGAGTTGGTCGAGGAGGTAGACCGCGCGGCCGCGGCGCAGGGAACGTCCCGTTCGGCGTTTGCGCGGGAGGCGCTCCGCGCCGCTCTCGCCGGGCTCCGAGAACGCGAGCTCGAAGGCCGGCATCGCGAAGGGTATGAGCGACACCCCCTCCAGCCCGACGAAGCCGGGGAGTGGGAGGGCGAACAGGTCTGGACCGACTGATGCAGCGGGGGGAGATTCGCTGGTACCGGTTCGCCAGCCCTGACAAGAGCCGTCCCGTGCTGGTTCTGACGCGCGACGCGATCCTCGCCTATCTCGAAGAGGTCACCGTCGCTCCCGTCACGACTCGCGTACGGGACATCCCCTCCGAGGTGGCGCTGACCACCGAAGACGGCATGCCCAGGCCCTGTGCGATCAACCTCGATCGCCTCCAGACGGTGCGCAAGGACAGGGTGGGCGCGCTGATCACCATGCTGCCCGCTTCCTTGATGGACGAGGTCCGCGCCGCGCTGCTTTTCGCCTTGGGGTTCAGGGAAGCATAACTCCGCTACAATCGCGCCAGTGCTGAACTCGACTGAGGGAGGCTCCAGGGGCAAGAGCCAGGTGAGACCGCCTCCGCTGGGGGTGGACGTGAGTCCGCGCGAGCTGTTCTTGCAGTACTTGCCGGTGATCGAGCGGGCATGCGAATTCGCCTGCCGGCGGAACCACTTGTCGCGCGAGGAGGCGGAAGACTTCGCGTCGGTGGTCAAGCTCAAGATGATCGACGACGACTACGCCGTCTTCCGCAAGTTCCAGGGGCGCTCCAGCATGGAGACCTACCTCTGCGTGGTGGTGAACAAGGCGATGCTGGACTACCTCAACCACCTGTGGGGAAAGTGGCGGCCGTCCAAGGAGGCTTGGAGGCTCGGCCCGCTGGCAAGACTGCTCGAAAAGCTGCTGGCGCGCGACGGGTACAGCTTGGACCAGGCGTGCGAGATCCTGCGCACCAATCACAAGGTGACGCAATCACGGCGCGAGCTGGCCGATCTGTGGGCCAGGCTGCCGGCGCGGGTGCCGCGGCGCATCGAAGGAGAGGAGGAGTTGAAGGACAAGGCGAGCGCCGACGGCGGCGGCTTCGAGAGGCTGGCCGAGCAAGAGAGGGCGGCGAGACGCGACCTGGCGGTGGCGGCCCTCGAGCGAGCGCTCGCCGAGCTGCCGCCCGCGGACAGGTTGATCGTCAAGATGCACCGGGACGGCCTCAAGATCGCCACCATCGCCCGCGAGCTCGGGCTCGAGGAAAAGCCGCTCTATCGCCGCATCGAGCGGATTTTCAAGCGCCTGCGCGAGACCCTGGAAAGCCAGGGCCTGCGGCGGCAGGACATCGAGGAGCTGTTCGGACCGTGAGCCGGGAGCCCGACGGGCCTGCACAGCCCGCGGCAAGATCGTGCCGCGGACCGGCAGAGCAATCAGAAGGAGCGCAAATCAGGGGGAAGTCCGTCTATATTGATGAAGGCGCATAGGCACCTCCACTGAGGTTGCCCGCAATGAGATCGACACGATGACCGCCGCCAGAGAGACCTGCCCGAGCTGCGAGGAGCTGGCCGCCTTCCTCGACGGCAAGCTGAGCCCCGAGGAGCGCGCCTGGGGGATCGAGCATCTGGCCGGCTGTGAGAGCTGCTACGCACTCTTCTCCGAAGTCGTCCGCTTCCGCGAGGAGTCCGCGGCTGAGGCGAAAGCGGAAGAGGAGGCGGCCCGGCCGTCCGCCCCTTTTGAGTGGCGAGCGGGATGGCGGCGCTGGCTTCCAGCCGCCTTGCCCTGGCGCCCCGTCGTCGCCACGGCCCTGGCGGCGGCGCTGCTGGCCGCGATCGGTATCCCGGTTTACAGGTACTTCACCGTCGTGCCCGAGCTCGACTCGGCCGGCCTGCTGGCATCGCTTCACGGCAAGGAGGGGCAGCTCACGGACAAGATCCGGACGTCGGTACTCCGCGGGCCGGATGACCGGAGAGACCGCGATATCTCGATCGATTCCGAGTCCTTCCAGCTCGGGGTGCAACTGGTGGACCTCCGCCTGGCCATGGAGGCGAACGACAAGGTCCGGACGCAGGAGACTCTGCAACGGATCGTTGCCATTCTCCAGGGGAGCTACTTCCCGCCGAAAGAATCGATCAGGCGTTATACAAGCCTCCGCGAGCGGGTCGATTCGACCCCGCCGCGCACGCTCCTGGGCGAGGCCGCGGCCCTGGAGCGGATCGTCCCTGAAGCAGGGCTCGACCCGCCCCACCTGAGCTTCGGGAAGTGGGCGGAAGCGGGACGGCTCGCCGCGGCCGCCGAAGAGAGCCGGTTCTTCACCAGCCGGGAGACGCGGCAGTTCCTGACCGCCTTTGCGCATCAGAGAGGCGACGACCGGCTCCTGCCGGAAGAGGCGCAGGAGATCGCAGGCATCCGGGCCAGCCTCGCCAGGTCCCCCCTGGATCTCCAGGCGATCGGCGATCAGCTCGACCGCATCGTCGCCAGCTTCAACCAACCGCCGGCAAGCTGAGCCGGCCAGCCGGCCCGGCCTCATTCCCGGCCCTTCTCTACTGCCCCCGGATCGGATCGGGCCGCAGCCGGCGGCGCAACGTCGGCTGAGCCGGCCGCCCGCCGGGGATCGGCGAGAGCGGCGAGCTCCGCGACCGCGCGGGCGGCCTCCTCCCGGCGAGACTCGAGCTCGGCGGCGAGGCGGCGGCGGCCGTGC
Organism: Thermoanaerobaculia bacterium; assembly: GCA_035544895.1. Classification (GTDB taxonomy): domain Bacteria; phylum Acidobacteriota; class Thermoanaerobaculia; order Multivoradales; family UBA5704; genus JASLEW01. Next base: position 28,547 of record DASZZM010000053.1, on the reverse strand, counting down.
AGGACCAGGTAGGCGCGGGCTTCGCGCCAGAACGAGGCCCTGCGGTCGTCGAAGCGCAACGCGACATAGCCGCTGACCGGAGCGAGGATCAGGACGGCCAGGGCGGCCCACGGTCCCGCGTTGCGGCCGGCCGCCACGGCCTCGACGACCCAGGTGAGCGGGAAGAGGACCAGCCCGCCGAAGACCTTGTAGGTGGCGGGCATGTCCGGCTCGCGGGTGGCGCGGCCGGCGATGGCTCCCACCAGGCGGTAGGTGGGCCAGTTGAGAAGAGTGCCCAGCGCGGCCAGCGGCAGATAGAGGAGGAGCCGGAGCACGGTGCGCCCGACGAAGCGAACGGCGGGCGAGAGAGGATAAGCGGCGGCGACCTGCTCGTCGCGCAGGCCGAAGGCCGCGAGCAGCCGGTCGTAGCGCTCCACCGCCGCGGCTGCCGCGGCGGTGCGCTCCGGGAAGCGGCGGCGGAGCTCGGCATAGCCCTCGATGAAGGCGCGATGCAGCGAGAAGCGGGCGGCGAGCCGCCCGGCCCCGCGAAGGTCGGCGCGATTGGAGCCATTGGCGCGATCGGCGCCATCGGCACTATCAGCGCCACGCCAGAACACCTCGGCGGCGCGGCCGATCAGCCGGGCCTCGTCCCAGGAGCCATAGTTGAGGGTGACTTCCTGGAGTCCCCTGTCGATGCGGGCGGTTAGGGCGTGCACCGCCGCGGCATCGCCGGCAGGCCGGGCGGCCGAAAGCGCGACCTCCGGAGCGGGATCGATCGGCTCGCCGAGCTGCACGAGGGCGCGCGAGCGGAAGGTGCCCTTGGCGTCGAAGGTGAGGCCGACCGGCACGATGCGCGTGCCCAGGCCGGGGAACTTGCGCTCGGCCTCGAGCACGATGCGCGCGGCGCCCGTCTTCAGGGGCGCCAACGCCGGCTGGCTGTGGCTGAGCCCTTCCGGAAAGAGGGCGATGGCGCCGCCCGCGGCGAGCACCTCGTGGCAGCGGGCGAAGGCGTCCGCGTTGCGTGCGGGATCGACGGGCCCGAATCCCTCGCCGCCCGCGTCGCTGCGCCGATAGATGGGGATCACTCCGGCCAGGATCAGCCACGGGCGCAGCACAGGATTGCGCCATAAAGTATGCTTGCCGAGGAAGCGCGGCAATCGCGGCAACCGCGGCGACTGCGACGCTCGCACATTGCCGGCCCGCCCGGCCGGCGCAGGGACCGCCAGCGCACTCACGATGAGCAGCGGATCGACCATTCCGTTGACGTGGTTGGCGACGACTACCATCGGGCCGCCTGCCGGAAGCCGCTCGGAACCCACGACCTCGACCCGGCGAAAGAAAATACCCAGGATCAGGCGGTCGAGAGCCATCAGCAGGCGGTCGATGCGCCGCCGAGCGGGCGACCCGGCTGCGACGCGATCGTCCCTGCGGTCCTGCTCGGGGTTGCTCACCGAATCCCCCTAGGCTGTAGTACTTCAGCTTTCGACTTGCACTTGTTGCAAGGGTTCTATAGCATGGGCAGGCTATGAGCAGATCCAGGCTCGACGTCGCCGCCAACGTCGCGATCATCGTGGTCTGCGCGATCGCTTCCTTCGTCCTGATCCGCAACCAGTTTTTCCCGCCCGCCCCGCCCGCGCCGCCCGGCGCGGTCAAGGAGGGCGAGCGTCTCGACGTCCTGCGCTCGGTGGTGCCGGCCGGGGCCGAGCGGACGGTGGTGCTCGCGGTTTCCCCACAGTGCCACTTCTGCAATGAGAGCATGCCGTTCTACAAACAGCTCCTCGACAAGCGCAACCGTGCGGGCTCGTCGACCCGGTTCGTCGCCGCGGTGCCAACCGCCGAGGCGAGAGACGAAGAGGCGAAGACGTTCGCGGCTTCCGGGATCAAGCCCGACGCGCTCGTGCAAGTCGATTTTCATGCCCTCAAGGTCCCCGGCACCCCGACGCTGATGCTGGTCGACCGCGACGGCAAGGTCCTTGGCGTCTGGGTGGGCAAGCTCGACGAGCGCCGGGAGCGCGACGTCCTCGAGCGGCTCTGATCGGATCGCCCCCCGCAACCCCTCGCGGATCCCCTTCCCGGATTTCCAGAGCCGCCGGGTCCCTGCCCGGCGGTGGCCGGGGGGAAGGGGACGCCCCCTCCCCTGGCGCACCCAAGTTTCGTTCTACGATAAGGGGGCGTCTCTTTACCCCCCGCCAATCACTCGGCGCTGCCGATCAACCGGCGCAGCGGCCGGGCGAGCAGCAGCAGGATGAGCCCCGCGACGATCGTAGTCGCGCCGACGGCGCCGAAGGTGCCGAACAGAGGCAGCCGTTCGTAGGTGCCCGCCACCTGCCCGGCGACGACCTCGCCGAGCGAAATCGACATGAACCAGATGCCCATCATCTGGCTGACCTTGCGGTGCGGCGCCAGCTTGGTCACGGTGGAAAGCCCGACCGGCGAGACGCAGAGCTCGCCGAAGGTGGCGAAAAGATAGGTCAGCACCAGCCACCAGGGACTCACCTTGTGCGGCGTCACCCCGGGCCCCATCACGGCATGGCCGATCGCGATCAGGGTGGCCGCGGCGATGACGAGGAAGCCGAGGCCGAGGAAGACGAGACCGAGACCGAACTTGGTCGGGCTCGAAGGATTGCGCCTGCCCATGCGCTGCCACACCACCGCGAAGACCGGCGCGAAGAGAATGATGAAGAGCGGGTTGACCGACTGCAGGAAGCTCACCGGCATCTCCCAGCCGGACACGGTGCGGTTGGTCAAGTCGCGCGCGAACAGGTTGAGCGAGGTCGCCGCCTGCTCCGATCCCGACCAGAAGAGCGCGGAGAAGAGGAATAGCACGGAGATCGCCATCATGCGCTTCTTCTCCTCGCCGGTCAGGCCGCCCCATAGGATCTGATAGCCGAAGTAGACGAGCGCGATCGCCAGGATCGCGATCCCGGCTACGTCGGCCAGCCGCTCGGCGGTGACCCGGATGACGTCGCCGGCGATGGCGGCCGCGAGCAGGATCGCCGCCGCGAGAGCCGACCAGAGCACCGCGAGCGCTCGCCGGCGCGCCCCGGGGTCCAGGGTCGCATTAGGGCGCAGCCCGGCGCCGCCGAGATGGCGCCAGCCCAACCGGTACTGGATGAGGCCGAAGATCATCCCCAGCCCCGCCGAGGCGAAGCCGACGTGCCAATCCACCCGCTCGCCGAGCCACCCCGAGAAGAGGGGCGCGACGAATGCGCCGAGGTTGATTCCCATGTAGAAAATCGAGAATCCGGCGTCGCGCCGCGCGCCGGCGTCGGGACCGGTTTCGGGGTAGAGCTCGCCGACCATCGTGCTGACGTTGGGCTTGAGCAGGCCGGTCCCGGAGACCATCAAGGCCAGGCCGAGGAAGAAGGTGATTCGGCCCGGAATCGCCAGCGAGAACTGGCCCAGCGCGATCAGGCACCCGCCGTAGAAGACCGCCCGTCGCTGGCCGAGCAGCCGGTCGGCGATCCATCCGCCTGGCAGGGAGCCGAGGTACACCGCCGCGGCGTAGAGGCCGAAGATGGCGGTCGCCCGCGAGGTGGCGAATCCCATGCCCCCCTTGACCGTCGCGGCGGTCATGAACAGGGTGAGCAGGGGGCGCAGGCCGTAGAAGCTGAAGCGCTCCCAGAACTCGGTGAAAAAGAGCGTCGAGAGGCCGCGCGGATGCCCGAAGAAGCCTCCTCGGGGCGTTTGAGCGGGCTCCCCGCCCTGGGCAGTGGGGATCGCCATCGGTCGTCACCTCATCGGCTGTCGTCGCGCCGCGCAGCTTAACATGCGCCCGGCGGGGCCTGGCCCGCTAGAATCATCGCGCCATGAGCGCTTCCGACCCGCTCGCGACGCTGCGCGATGCGATTGCCGGCGTCGACCGCAGCCTGCTCGAGCTGCTGCGCCGGCGCATGGAGCTCGCCGGCCAGATCGGCCGCGTCAAGGCGGCCAGCGGCGCGCCGATCGTGGTGCACGACGTCGAGGACCGGGTGCTCGGCCGCGCGCGCGAGCAGGCGGCGAGCTGCGGCGTCTCGGAAGCCGTGCTCGAGGAAGTTTTTCGCGCCGTGATCCGGGCCTCGGTCGAGCGCCAGCACAGGGTGGGCGTGGCGCTCCGCGAGCAGCGCGGCGAGCGCCTGCTGATCGCCGGCGGGGCGGGCGGGATGGGAGGCTGGTTCCGTGCCTTCTTCGCGCTCGCCGGGCACACCGTCGACGTCGCCGATCCGGCGCTGGCCGGCCTGCCGAGCCAACCCGGCTGCTTCGCGAGCCTCGACGAGGTGGCCGACCTCGATGCCTACGCCGCGGTGCTGGTCGCCGTGCCGCTCGCCCGCATGCCCGAGATGCTCGAGCAACTGGTGGCGCGCTCGCCGCGCGCCCTGCTCGTCGAGATCGCCTCGATCAAGGACGCGCTCGCCGCGGCGCTGGCGCGCGCCAGCCGCGCCGGGGTGCGGGTGCTCTCGCTGCATCCGATGTTCGGGCCCGGCAAGTCGCAGTATGAGCCGTTGACGTTCGTGCTCGCCACGCGCCGCGACCCGCGAATCGAGACGGCGGAGATCGAGCCGTTCCTGTCGCATCCCTACACCGAGGTGGTGGCGATCCCCTTTGCCCGCCACGACCGGCTGATGGGATGGCTGCTCGGGCTTGCCCACCTGACCAGCATGCTGTTCGGCGCCGCCCTGCTGCGCTCCGGCATCGACGCCGCGGAGCTTCACGCCTGTGCCTCCACCACTTTCTTGCGCCAGGCGGCCACCGCCCGCTCGGTGCTGGGGGAGGATTCGGACCTCTACCTCGACATCCAGCGCCTCAACCCATTTCGCTCCGAGGTCTACAGTGCCGCCCAAGAGGCGCTGACCGAGCTCGTGCGCCTGGTCGAGGCCAACGATCGCGGCGCCTTCCGCGACATGCTCGGCGCCGCTCGCAAAACCCTCGGCGCGAAGGACGAAGACCCGTAGCGCTCAGCCTGCGCTCGACCGGATGCGCCGGGTCCCTACCCGGTGATCGACCGGATGCGCCGGGTCCCTGGCCGGCGATTTGATCGGATGCGCCCGGGTCCCTACCCGGCGATTCGATTGGATGCGCCGGGTCCCTGGCCCGGTCAGGAAACCGTCTCACCGGGCCGCAGGATCCAGGCTTGGGGATGATGGGTGAAGCCGATGTGCGGGTAGTACGGTTCGGCCGCCGGGGCGGCGAGGAGCAGCAGCATGGTCTGCGGCCCGGCGGCGCTCTGCGTGCGCCGGATCAGCTCCTTGCCGATCCCGGCCCGCTGATGCGAGGCGCGCACGGCGAGATCAGAGAGGTAGGTGACGAAGCAGCCATCCGTCAGCGAGCGTGCGATGCCGACCAGCAGCTCCCCGTCCCAAGCGGTGATGACCAGGTTGGCGTTGCGCACCATCTCCGCCATGCGCTGCCGGTCGGCGATCGGCCGCCGCTCGCCGAGAGTCGAGGCGCGATAGAGCTCGATGACGAGGTCGAGCTCCAGCTCGTTGCCGGTTCGGTACTCGATCACCCTGCCACCTCTGCTAGCTCTGCCACGGGATGACGTAGAAGAGAACCGCGAAGAAGTGGAGCGTGCTGCCTGCCAGGACTAAGCCGTGCCAGACGGCATGGTTGTAAGGCAGCCGGCGCCAGGCATAAAAGACAACTCCCAGGGTGTAGGCGAGGCCGCCGAGCACCAGGAGCAGGACGCCTCCGGGCGCCACCGCATGCGCCAGCGGCTTGGCGGCGATGACGACCAGCCATCCCATGGTCAGGTAGAGCGCCACCGCCAGCCTGGTGCTGCGCCGCGGCCGCGCTACCCGGAGCAGGATGCCGAACAAGGCCAGCCCCCAGACCATGGCGAACAAGCTCCATCCCCAGACGCCGCGCAGGCTCACCAAGGTGAAGGGCGTGTAGGTGCCGGCGATCAGCAGGTAGATGGCGGAGTGATCGAGCAGGCGCAGCACCGACTTGGCGCGCGGAGCCTGGATGCTGTGATAGAGGGTCGAAGCCGCGTAGAGCAGGATCAGCGTGGTGCCATAGATGCTGCAGGCCACGACGTGCCAGGCGCTGCCGTGCAGGCTGGCGAACGCCACCAGCACCGCAACGCCGGCAATGCTGGCGACGACGCCCACCCCATGCAGCACGCTATGGGCGATCTCTTCGGCCAGCGGGTACGCGGCCGCGGGCGCGACGTCACGCATGCGCGGTCCCGGCACGCGTCTATTGTGCCGCAAACCCGGGCCGAAGGGGGAGTGTCGCGCGGACCCGGCGGATGGATCGGATACCGCCGGGTCCCTAGCGCTAGCGCACCGTGCCTCGTCTGAACAAGTTGACTATGGCGAGCAGGATGACCGATCCGAGCAGCGAGACGAGCAGGCTGGGGAGGCTGAAGTTGCTCTGATTGATCGTGCTGACGCCGAAGAGCGGAGACAGCAGGAACCCCGCCAGCACCGAGCCCACGATGCCGACCACGACATTCATGAGGATGCCTTCGGGATGTCGCATGATGATGCTGGCGATCCAGCCGATCAGGCCACCGACGATGAGCCACATGATGAAGTTCATGACCTTCCTCCTTATGGTGTAGGTCAGGGTTTCAGTTCCGCCCTAACGCCCACAATAGAAGAGCAACGCGCATGCCATGGCCTTTCCCGCCGTGCCGCCGGCCGCGATCGAAGCGCACTTGTAAGATTTTCAGTGTGGACCGAGTGTAAGCTGAAGCCGACCTGCCGCGCCGCGCACTCCTGCCAGCGCAAGGAAGGAAGATTCATTTCCCTGGTCCTCCCCCTCCACTATCTGCTCTTGCCTGCTCTCCTCGCCGTTCGGCGCCATCGCCGCTCCCCCCGTCCCGCGGGCGCCGTCGCAGTCCACGCCGGCCGCGAGCAGTCTCCCGGACTATGGGCCGGGCTATGGGGAGGTCGTCGAGGTCAACCTCGTCGACATCGATGTCGCCGTGACCGATCGTGCCGGCAGCCGCGTCACCGGTCTGCGCAAGGGAGATTTTGCGCTCTTCGAGGACGGCCGCGCGATTCTCGCCCCTACGGCGAGGGCTGGCTGATGGCCCACGGCGCGCTCAAGAAGATGTGGCGCTACCACGTCATCCGCGCGTTGCGTCGCGCCCATCGCGCCGGCGAGCTGCGCTTCTCGGACAAGGCGGCCTTCCTGGCCGACTACCCCCGCTTCAACGCCCTGCTGCGGCGGTTGTACGAAATGGTTTGGTACGCTCACATCGGTGCCAGCCTGCGGGATCCCCGCTTCACGCTGCGCTATATCGGCCGCTACACCAAGCGGGCGGTCCTCGCCGAGTACCGCATCACTCACTATGACCCCGAGCGCGGCCTCGTCCGGTTCGCCTTCGCCCGCCGCGGGCCGTCAGTCGCGCAGCGCCCGCCCGGGATCGGTGCGCGTGGCGCGCCAGGCGGGCAGCGCGCTCGCCAGGAGCGCGACGAGGCCCATCACCGCCAGGGCCGAGCCGAAGGTTGGAGGATCGTGAGGGCTGGTCTTGAACAGCAGGTTCCCCATCAGCCGCGTCAAGACCAGCGCCGCCGCCGCGCCCAGGGCCACGCCGCCGGCCGTCAAGGCGAGGCCCTGCGACACGACCAGGCGCAGCAGATGCGTGGCGCTCGCGCCGAGCGCCATCCGCAGCCCCAGCTCGCGGCGGCTCTGCGACACCGCATACGACATGACGCCATAGAGGCCGATGGCGGCGAGCACCAGGGCCAGCCCGCAGAAGATGGCGAGCAGGATCACCGCCGCTCGCTGCTGCCAGGACATGCGGTCGATCTTGGTCCGCATGGTGATCACCTCGTCAGGAACCAGGCTCGCGTCGAGCGCATGGATCTCGCGGGCGAGGGCCGGCGCGATGGCCTCCGCGCCGAGGCGGGAGCGGATGACCAGGCTCTGACCCGGGGTGGTTTGGCGCATAGGGACGTAGAAGAACGGCCGCGGCGTCTCGCGCAAGGTCTGCAGCTTCGAGTTCCTCGCGACGCCGACGATCTGTGTCCAGCGGCCCTTCAGCTGCAGGCGCTTGCCGACCGGGTTGGCATCCCGCCAGAAATGGGCCGCCATGGCCTCGTTCACCACCGCGACTCGCGGCGCCGTCTCGTCGTCGGCGCGCGTGAGCTCGCGGCCGGCGACCAGCGGGATGCCCAGGGTGGCAAGATAGGTTGGGCCGACCTCGCCGTACTCGACCGCCGGGTTTTCGTCGGGCGCGGGCACGTAGCCCTCGACCGCGACCGGGGCCGACGACAGGCCCTTGTAGCTGAACGGGACGACGCGCGTGAATGCCGCCGATTCGACGCCGCCGAGCGCCAGGACACGGTCGAGCAACCGGTCCTCGAAGGCCGCGATGCGCTGCTGATCGTACCCCGCCGAGGCCATGTCGATCCAGGTCAGCAGGGTGCGGGTCGAAAATCCCGGATCGACGCTCTGCATCGAGACCAGGCTCTTGAGCAGCAGGCCCGCTCCCACCAGCAGCGCGAAGCTCAGCGACACCTGCACCATGACCAGGCCCGAGCGGATCCACGCGCGGCCGCGCCCGCCGACGACGCCGCCGGCCTCCGCCTTCATCGCGCCGGCGAGATCGACCTTGCTCGCCTGCATCGCCGGCGCGAGCCCGAAGAGCAGGGTCGAGACGAGGCAGACGGCGGCGGCGAGGGCCAGCACCCGCCAGTCGATCTCGGCGGGCAGGTTCACTTGGACGGAAGTGCGGGGCGGGAAGAACAGCACCAGCAGGTTGCGGCAGGCGTAGGCCACCGAGAGCCCGCAACCCGCGGCCAGCGTCGAGAGGATCAGCCCCTCGGTGAGCAGCTGGCGCAGCAGCCGGCTGCGTCCGGCGCCGACCGCCAGCCGGACCGTCATCTCGTGCCGTCGCGCGAAGGACCTGACCAGCAGCAGGTTGCCGACGTTGGCACAGGCGATGAGCAGCATCAGGCAGGTCACGGCCAGCGCGATCCTAAGCGTCGGCAGCAGCGTGCTTGCGTTGTTGAACGGCGTTTGCCAGAGGGGGTACAGCTTGATACCGCGGCCACGGTTGGTGGCCGGATAGGCCGCCTCGAGCCGCCTGGCCACGGCGGTGACCTCCGCCTGCGCCTGAGCGAGGCTCACACCGGGCTCGAGCAGTGCGAACCCTTCGATCCAGCGCTGGCCGCGGTCCTCGAGCTTGTAGCCGCCGGAGTCGAACGTCTCCTGCATCGAGACCGGCACCCAGAACTGAAACTTGTAGCCGACGAAGGTGCCGTAGAAGCCGCGGGGCGCGACACCGACGATGGTGTGCTCGACGTTGCCCAACCGCTGCGTCCTGCCAATGATCGCCGGATCGCCGTCGTAGCGCTCCTGCCAGGTGTCGTAGGCGATCACTGTCACCGGATGGGCGTTGCGGCCGACGTCCTCGATCGCCTCGAAGCCGCGCCCGAGGATGGGGCGGACCCCCAGGGCGGCGAAGTAGTTGGCCGAGACGACGCTACCGGTGGCCCACTCGGCGCGGTCGCCGACGGCGAGCGTGGTGCCGAAGATGCGGTCGACAATGAAGGCGTCGACGAGCTTGCGGCTCCGCCGCAGGTCCTGCACGTCGGGCCACGAGACGTCGTCGTGACGAGAGTCGCCGGCCGTGGTGCCGGCCATCGCCACCATCCGGTCCTGGTGCGCCACGGCCGGGAACGGCCGCAGCAGAATCCCCTCGATCCAGCTGAGCACCGAGGTGGTGGCGCCGACGCCCAGGGTCAGGCAGAACAGCGCCAGCAGCGAGACCCCCGGGCTGCGCCGGAGCATGCGAACACCGAAGAGCAGGTCCTTGAGCATGGGTTGACGCCTTCTCGGCTTTTCCGGCCCTCCGACAGCCTAGCCGTCTGGACAATCTAGCTGGTTCCACCATCCGGCTGCATGGGCCATTCGGCACCCCGGCAGGTCTAGCCCATCTGGCACCCCTCCGGTTCCCGGGCTGAGGCGGACGCGCTTCATGCCTCGAGCACGATCTTGCCGACGGTGCCGCCGCGAGCCGTCTCGGCGAAGGCTTCGGCCACGCGCTCGAAGGGGAGGACCTGTCCGACGACCGGGCGCAGGCGGCCGTCGCGCAGCCTGGGCAGGGCGAAGGCGGCGAAATCGGCCACCAGCCGGGCCTTCTCGGCGCGCGGCCGCGGCCGCAGGGTTGACCCGACGAGCCGCAGGCGGCGGCTGAGCACGGCGGCGAGATCGATCTCGGCCCTCGCGCCGGCCAGGTGGCCGAGCAGGATCAGCCGGCCGCGGCTCCGCAACGCCTCCAGGCGGTCGCCCAGCCGCGCGCCACCCACCAGGTCGACGATCAGATCGGCGCCGCGCCCGCCGGTGAGCGCGCGGACCCGGCTGGCCACGCCGGCGACATCGGCGGCATCGGCGAGCAACTCGATCCCCTCGACTCCGCCTTGCCGCTCGCTCAACACGCCGCGCAGCCTGTCGAGCTTCTGCTGGCTGCGGCCGGCGGCGATCACCCGCGCGCCCAGCTCGCGCGCCAGCTGGACGATGAAGCTCCCCATGCCCCCGGTCGCGCCGGTCACCACGACCGTCTCCCCCGCCGCCAGCCCCCCCTCTGCGACGAGGTTGGTCCAGGCCGTCAGGCCAGCCTCGGGCAGCGCGGCGCCCGCCACGAAACCGAGGTTCTCCGGCAAGGGCATGAGCTGCTCGGCGGGAACCGCGACACGGGTGGCCAGTCCGCCGCCGCCGAGCAGCGCCATCACGCGGTCGCCGACCGACCATCCGGACCCGGTCTCGACCCCCTCGCCCAGGGCGAGGATCGTTCCAGCGCACTCCAGCCCGGGCACCTCGCTCTCGCCCGGCGGCGGCGGGTACTGGCCGCGCAGCTGCATCAAGTCGGCATGGTTGAGCCCCGACGCCGCGATCTCGACGATCACCTCGCCGGCACCCGCGACCGGATCGGGAAGCTCGCCGAGCCGCGGCACCGGACCATCCAGGGGATGGTCAGCAAGGGGATGCGATTCGGAGCCTACAACGGCGCGCATGCCACGCATCGTCCGGCAGCCGCCCGGTCCAGTCAAGGCCACGCGGCCGTGAAGCGCCGAGGCCCGCGGGAAGCTGCCGAAGGCTAGTGCCCGGCGATGCGGCGCACTCGCGCGGGTTGGGCGGTGGGCTGGGGCTCGGTGATTTCCGGGGGCTCCGGGGGCGCGGGGGACGCCTCCGTCCGGGGGCGATCGGTGCGCCCGGCGTGCTTCGCGATCCCCGCTTCCAGCCAGACGTGCCGGCCGTCGAGCACGCGCTGCGCCACCCGGTACTTGCGGGCGTCGTCGTTGGCCCACAGCTCGCGGAAGAGCCGCGCCACCTTGCGCCGGGCGTTGCGGCAGAAGAGGTCGGCGAGCTCGGCGGCGCCGCCGGCGTTGGCGTCGCCCGCCCGCTCCATGGCGTTGACGCGGGTCGCCGTCGCCGCCATCGCGAACAGCTCGTTGGCGACGTCGACCAGGCGGAAGAGGAAGGCCTGCTTGTTCTGCAGCCCCCCTTGGTGGACGACCATGCCGTGGAAGATCTGCCGCGAGAGGCGGCGGGTGTTGCGCTCCACGAACCGCAGGTGCGGCGCCATGGCGCCGAGCTCGGAGAAGCGCGGCCACTGTCCCCAACCCAGCCAGCGGCTCGGATACCAGGAGCCGTAGAAGGCGACGATCGCGGGCAGCTCGGCGAGCTTGTCGGCAACTGTTTTCTCGGGATCGATCATCGCGCCTGCCACCTGCAGGTGCTTGTCCACAGCCTCACGCGCCATGAACAGGTGCATGATCTCGCTCGATCCCTCGAAAATCTTGTTGATGCGGTAGTCGCGCATCATCCGCTCGACGCCGATCGGCTCCTCGCCGCGCGCCGCCAGGGATTTCTCGGTCTCGTAGCCGCGCCCGCCGCGCACCTGCATCGTCTCGTCGATGATCTCCCAGGTGCGCTCGGTGTTCCACTCCTTGCAGGCCGCCGCCTCGAGCCGGATGTCATAGCCGCCGCGGGCCGACATCTCGGTCGCCAGGTTGGCGATCGACTCCATGGCAAAGGTGGTGGCGGCCATGTCGGCGAGCTTGTGCGCGATCGCCTCGTGCTTGCCGATCGGCTTTCCCCATTGCACTCGCTCGCCTGCCCACTTGCGGCAGATCTCGAGGCAGAGCTTGCCGGTGCCCACCGAGCCGTTGGGAATCGAGAGACGGCCGTCATTGAGGGTGGTAAGGGCGATCTTCAGACCCCTTCCTTCGCCGCCGATCAGGTTTTCGGCCGGCACCCGCACGTCCTTGAAACTGATCACCGCATTGGCGAGTGCGCGCAGGCCCATGAAATGGCAGCGCCGCTCGACCACCACGCCAGGCCAGGCAGTCTCGACCACGAAGGCGCTGATCTTTTTCGACTTGGGGTCGCGGGCCATGACCACCAGGAGCTTGGCCAGAGTGCCGTTGGTGCACCAGAGCTTGAGGCCGTTGAGGACGTAGGCTTCGCCGTCGGGGGTCTTCTCGGCGCTGGTCTGCAGGCGGGCGGGGTCCGAGCCCACCTGCGGCTCGGTCAGCGCGAAGGCCGAGATCTCGCCGGCGGCGCAGCGCGGCAGGTACTTCCGCTTCAGCACCTCGCTGCCGAAGAGCTTGAGGGGCTGCGGCACGCCGATCGACTGGTGGGCCGAAAGCAGCGCCGAGAGATTGCCGTCGATGCTGCCGAGCAGTTGCATGACCTTCTGGTACTCGACGTTGCTGAAGCCTAGCCCGCCGTACTCCTGGGGAATCTTCATGCCGAAAGCGCCGAGCCTGCGGAAGCCGTCGAGGACGTGGTCGGGGTACTCGCCCGTGGCATCGATCTCGACCGAGTCGATCTCGGTTGCCAGGAACTCCTCGAACGCCGCGTAGAAAGCGGAGAACTCGGGCCGCTGCGGGCCGGGCAGCGGGAAGGGATGAATGAGGTCCAGGCGGAAATTGCCCAGGAACATCTCGCGCATGAAGCTCGGTTCCTTCCACTCCGCCTCGCGCGACGCCTCTGCCACCTTCCTCGATTCGAGCTCGCTGACGTGATGAAGGTCCTTGCTCGCCATCTTGGCTCTCCCTTGCTAGCCCTTCCGGCGCGTCGCGCGCCTGTTTATGCCGCACTGCGACATGAGTGTACCACAACTCTACCGCGCGGGAGTAGAGTCAACTGCCCCGGGACGCGGAGGCACGGCTTCTTGCCGCACCGCGGCTCGACCGCGAAAAGACGATCTCCTCTCACCCCGCCTCGCCCGCCTCGCCCCCCTCGCTGCCAACGGCTTCGGGGGCGGCGGAGGAGGGAGCGCGGCGCGAGCGCAGAGCCAGGGCCACGCCCATCACGATCAGGGCCGAGCCGGCCAGCGTGCGGCGGGTGACCGGCTCGCCGAGCCAGGCGGCGCCCACCGCGACCGCCACGACCGGCGTGCCGTAGGTGATGAGCGCCAGCGAGGTCGCCGGCAAGCGTTTGAGCAGCCAGAAGTAGAGAGTAAAGGTGACGGCCGAGCCGGCCAGCGCCAGGTAAAGGAGCGCCGCCACCGAGGAGGCGTCGAAATGGACCGTCCGGCCCCGTTCAGTAGCGAGCGCGAAGGCGCCCATGAGGAGGGCGGTCGCTGCCATGGGAATTGCGGCGGTGGTCAGCGGGTGGGAGTCGGTCCCCCAGCGCTTGACCGCGATGCTCGCGATGGCCGAGCAGAAAGGCGACAGCAGCAGGACAGCCGCCGCCGCGGCAACCCGCGGGCCGCCCCAACCCGCGAGGTCCTCCGAGAAGATCACCGCGACGCCGGCCAGGCCGAGGAGCAGGCCCGCCACCCGGGCCGCGCTCAGCCGCTCGCCGGGGAGGGCGAAGTGAGACAGTGCCGCCACCCACAGCGGGAAGGTCGCGAACAGCACGGCTGCCAGTCCCGACGGCACCCACTGCTCGGCCCAGTAGACGATGCCGTAGGAGATGCAGAAAGTCAGCAGGGCATTGGTTGCCCACAGCCGCCACTCCCGGCGGATCGAGGGCGCGCGCACGCCGAGAGCCGGGGCGACGGCGAGCAGCGCGGCCGCGGCGATGGCGAACCGCAGCGCGATCCCGGTCGCCGGCGGGATGCCGTGCAGGCCGATGCGGATCGCCGCCCAGGTCGTGCCCCAGATCAAGGTCAGCAGCGCGAGCGCGCCGTAGGTCGACAAGCGCTTGGCGTCCATGGCTTACACCCCCGCGCTGCCCGGCAAATCCGCGTTTCTGGCGGGGGCCTAGACTAGAACGAAACTCGTACGTGCGTCAGGGGCGGGGGCGTCCCCTTCCCCCCCGGCGCCGCCGGGCAGGGACCCGGCGGCTTCAGAGAGCCGGGAAGGGGATCCGCGAGGGGTTGCGGGGGGCGATCCGATAGATTGGAGTCCTCTATCACCAGTTAGCAAGCGCTGTTTCATACCTCAGGGTCGCCGCAGGCGGTGGCAACTAGGTCTACGGATAGATCTTGTACAGCATGCGCGGGTAGGGGATGGTTTCCCGCAGGTGGGGCAGACCGCACATCCAGGCGACGAACCGCTCGACGCCCATGCCGAAACCGCTGTGGGGAAAGGTGCCGTACTTGCGCAGGTCGAGGTACCACTGGAAGGCCGCCACTGGCAGGCCGTGCTGCTCGATGCGCGCCAGCAGCAGGTCGTGGTCGTGGATCCTCTGGCTGCCGCCGATGATCTCGCCATAGCCTTCGGGCGCCAGGAGATCGAGGCCCAGCACCAGCCTCCCGTCCTCGGGATCGGGCTGCATGTAGAAGGCCTTGATGCCGGCGGGAAAGCGCGTGACCATGACCGGCCGGTCGTAGCGGCTGGCCAGCAGTGTCTCCTCGTCGCCTCCGAAATCGTCGCCCCAGGCGATGGCCGAGCCCGCTTGCGCCAGGGCGGCGATCGCCTCCCCGTAGGTCAGGCGCGGGAAAGGCGACACCACCTGCTCGAGGCGGGCGGTATCGCGCTCGAGAACCTTGAGCTCCTCGCGGGCGCGGTCGAGCACGCGGCCGGTCAGGTAGACCACGAATTCCTCGGCGAGATCGCACAGCCCCGCGAACTCGAGGAACGCGACTTCCGGCTCGACCATCCAGAACTCCATCAGGTGCCGGCGGGTCTTCGATTTCTCGGCCCGGAAGGTAGGCCCGAAGCAGTAGACCCGGCCGAAGGCCGCCGCCGCGGGCTCCAGGTAGAGCTGCCCGGACTGCGACAGGTAGGCCTTGTCGCCGAAATAGTCGGTCTCGAACAGGGTCGAGGTCCCTTCGCAGGCGGCCGGGGTGAGGATCGGCGAGTCGATGACGGTGAACTCGCGCTCGTAGAAGAAATCGCGGATCGCCTGCTCGACCTCGCTGCGCACCCGCAGGGCCGCCCGCTGCCGGCTGGAACGCAGCCAGAGGTGGCGGTGCTCCATGAGGAAGGCGGTGCCGTGCTCCTTGGGAGTGATCGGGAAGTCCTCGGTCAGGAAGAGGACTCGAAAGCCGGTGAGCTGCACCTCGACGCCGCCGGGCGCCCGCTGGTCTTCTTTCACCCTGCCGGTGATCCTGACCGTCGACTCTTGGGTGGCGCGCTCGACCTCCTGCCAATCCGCCGCCGGCAGGTCGGCTCGGCTGGCCACCGCCTGCACCACGCCGCCGGCCGCGCGCACCCGCAGGAAGGCGATCTTGCCGCTCGAGCGCTTGTTGTCCAGCCAGCCGCAAAGCTCGACCTCGCGGCCCAGGTTGCGGGACAGCTCACGCAGGGAGCCGGCCGCCACGACTTCTTGACTGGATTCATCGGGGCCAGGCTCGGGCTCGCTCATGAGGGGCGGATTGTAGCGGATTTCCCGGCGGCGGCTCGCAGGCTGGCGAGGGTGTCGGCGGCCGCCCGCTGCTCGGCGAGCTTCTTGCTCGAACCCTCGCCGCTGCCCGCCAGCCTGCCTGACAGCCAGCATTCGACGGTGAAGACCTTGCTGTGGTCGGGGCCGCTGGCGCCGATGTGCCGATACTCGGGAAGCTGCCAGCCGCGCCCCTGCGCCAGCTCCTGGAGCTGCGTCTTGGCGTCCGCGCCGAGCAGCTGCGATCTCCCCTCCTCGGCGGCGAGGTGCGGCACGAGCATGGGCACGATCGCCTTGCGCGCCGCGGCCATGCCGCCGTCGAGATAGATCGCGCCGAAGATCGCCTCGAGCGAGTCGGCGAGAAGCGACGCCTTGCCGCGCCCGCCGGAGCGCTCTTCTCCGACCCCCAGGCGCAGCTCCGGCCCGAGCTCCAGGGCCGCGGCGTACTCGGCGAGGGTGCCGCGGCTCACCAGCTGCGCCTTCATCCGCGACAGCTCGCCCTCGGGCAGGTCGGGGTGGGCGCGGTAGAGCCACTCTGCCGTGATCAACCCGAGGACGGCGTCACCCAAGAACTCCAACCGCTCGTAATGCTCCTCCAAGCCGCGCTCGTGCGCGTGGGAGCGGTGGGTGAGCGCCATCTCCAGGAGCTCCGCTCGCTTGAAACGGTAGCGCAGGCGCTTCTCGAAAGGAGTGGTGGCGCGCCGTCCGAGCACCCGGCCATGCTAGCAGGAGGAGGCCAGCCGGCACGCCCGCTACCTATCAGAGGGTTCAGAGGGTGCAGCGGGCCGGCCCGGCCAGGATCGGCGAACCGCGGATCGGTCAGGAAGGCGTGATCGGTCAGGCTGGCGAGGAACTCGACGAGGTCACGCTTGTCCTGGCTCGAGACGGAGAATCCGCGCAGCAGAGAGCTTTTCGCCGGGCTGGGGGGTCCCCCGCCGGCGTAATAGTCGACTACTTCCTCCAGTGTCGCAAATCGCCCATCATGCATGTAGGGCGCGGTGACCGCGACGTTGCGCAGCGTCGGCGCGCGGAAAGCCCCTCCCAATCCCGTATCCACGAGAACCGGGGTGGCGGGGGCGCTGCCGGCGTAGCGGACCGGGCCCGAGAAGGTGAACCCGGCGTGGCACCGCGCGCAGGCGAGAAGCGGGGAGAAGAACAGCCGCATGCCGCGGCGCGCCGCCGGAGAGAGCGCCGCGGCGTCGTCCTGCCAGACGAGCCGATCATAGGGGGAATCGCCGGAGAGCAAGGTCCGTTCGAAGCTGGCAATCGCCTTGCGGACCTGGTCGAGGCCGATCGGTTGCCCGGGAAAAGCGCGGCCGAAGGCGGCCGCGTAGCTCGGGTCCGCCGCCAGGCGGCCCACCGCCTCGCCCTCGCGGCCACGCATCCCGAGCTCGACGGGATGCTGGTTGAGCATCGGGCCGAACTCCTGCTCCTCGAGCGTCGTCACATGCGCGTCGACCCAGGTGAACGACGCGTTGTAGGCAACGTTGGCCAGGCTCATGCTGCCCCGCGGGTGGAGCATGCCGGTCGAACCACGGGCCCGCGCCCGTCCATCGGTGAAGGCGCGCTCGGGCCGATGGCACGAGGCGCAGGACTGGGTTGCGTTGCCCGAGAGGCGAGGCTCGTAGAAGAGCCTCCGGCCCAAGGCGACCTTTGCCTCGCTCATCGGGTTGTCGGCCGGCACCAGCGGCAGCGGAAATCCGAACGGCAGCCTCCAGGCGTAGGCCGGGGCGGGACCGCTAGCTTCGGCCGGAGCGAGCTTCCCGCCACCCGGCGCGGCGGCGGCGAGGATGACCGCCAGCAACCACAGGCGGGAGATCATCGGGCGCTCACCAGCGCGGCGGCGGCGCCAGCAGCGAGCTGGTCTGCGCCGCGATCCGCTTGCGTTCCGCCGCCCAGCTGGCGAAGCCCTCGAAGGCGGCGGGGTCGAGCGATCCCGGCTCCGCCCGCTTCTTCTCCACCCACTTCTCGATCGCCGCGGAGAGCTCGTCGGCGCGGGCGCGGTCCATGCGGAAGAGCGTCATGTAGGCCGACCGCACGTCGTCGAGGCGATTCAGTGCCAGAAACGCCTCCGCGCGGTATTCGATCGCCGGCGTGTAGCCCTGCTCGAGCGCCAGCGCCTTGTCGTAGGCCGCGAGGGCATCGGCATACTTCCCCGTCCTGCGGTAGGCGTAGCCGAGGCTGCCCCAGGCCTGGAAGAGCCGCGGGTTCTTCTCGGTGGCCTGGATGAATTTCTTGATCGAGGACTCGTGCCTGTCCAAGGCCTGCCGTTCGAGCTTCTCTTTCTTCTTGGCGTCGGCCGCCGCGGCGGCCTCCTTTTCGAGCCTCTCCGCCTTGTCGCGGTACGAGATGCCTTCGTTGTAGAGCTCGACCGCCTGTTGCTCCGGCGAGCGGGCCTGCTGCGACGAATGCGGGACCGAGGGCATGCCGCTGGCGCCGCTGGCGAGAGCGCATCCCGGCACGAGGAGCAGCGCGGCGGCGATTGACGCGTAAATCGAGACTGTTGTTTTCATGGCGACCTCCTCGGCCCATGCTAGGGGAAAACCGCCCTGGGAAACGTCCGGGTCTTGTGAGGAAGGATCAGGTCTCGAGACGGTATCCGGCCTTGCGCACCGTGACGATGTGACGCGGCGCCGCGGGGTCGGGCTCCAGCTTGCGGCGCAGCTCGGCGATGTGCGTGTCCACCGTGCGCGAGACCGCGGCGTCGCTGTACCCCCAGACGCTGCGCAGCAGCTCCAGGCGCGAGACCACGCGGCCCCGCCGCCGGCACAGGAAGAGCAGCAGATCGAGCTCCTTCGGAGTCAGCGCCACCGGCGAGCCGCCGCGCCGAACCGAGCGCGCGGCGGCCTGCACCTCGACGTCGCCGAACCGCTGGATCTCCGCGGCGGAGGAAGCCGGGCGCGTCCGGCGCAGGATTGCCTCGACCCGGGCCAGCAGCTCCAGCAGCCCGAAGGGTTTGGTGACGTAGTCGTCGGCGCCGAGCCGCAGCCCGCGCGCCTTGTCGGCTTCCTCGCCCCGCGCCGTGAGCACCAGCACCGGGAGCGCCTGCCTCTCCTCGCGCAGCCGCGCAAGGACTTCGAGCCCGTTCATTCCCGGCAGCATGAGGTCGAGGATCGCGAGGTCGAAGGCCCCCTCGCGGGCGCGGCCGAGTCCCGCCAGGCCGTCGAGCGCGACCTCCACCTCGTAGCCCTCGACCTCGAGATTGTTCTTGAGGCCGAAGGCGAGGTCTTCGTTGTCTTCGATGACCAGGACGCGGATCACGGCGAGCCTCCGGATGGCGCGGATGGCGCGGATGGCGCGGATGGCGCGGATGCCGCGGATGCCGCGGGCAGATCGACGACGAACCGCGCTCCGGCCGCCGCCGCCGCTCCGTCCTCGACACGGCAGCGCCCTCCCATCTCCGCCACGAGGTCGCGAACCACGGCCAGCCCGATGCCCGCGCCGACCACCGCGGACTCGCGGTCTCGCGCCAGCCTCTCGAAGCGCCTGAACACACGCTCCCGGTCCGCGGGCGCGATGCCGGGGCCCTGATCGTCCACGGTGATGCGGACGGCGTCGCAGCTGCGCTCGAGGCCAACTCTGACCTCCTGCCCGGCCGGACCGTACTTGACCGCGTTGTCGAGGAGGTTGAGCAGCACGTGCCGCACCGCGCCCGTATCGACGCGGCCCGCGGCCTCCTCGTCGAGATCCAGCCGCAGCCGGACTCGCCGCGCCGCGGCGAGAGAGCGGAACCCTTCGACGACCTCGCGAAGGAGCGGTGCCAGGAGGCGATCTTCGGGGGAGAGCGAGAGGACACCACGCGACGCGCGCGAAAAGACCATGACGTTCTCGACCAGGTGCGACAGCCGCTGCGCCTCGCGATCGATAATGGCGAGGCTCCGCTGCTCCTCGGCCTGCGAGCGGGTCCGGGCCAGCAGCAGCGTCTCGGCAAACATCCGGATCTGCGTCAAGGGCGTGCGCAGCTCGTGTGAGATGCTCGCGATGAACTCCTCCCGCAGACGCAGGAACGCCCGTTCCCGGCGCAGTTGCAAGACCGCCGCCGCCGTGAACCCGGCGGAGAGGACGAGCAGGAGAAGCAGGAACGGAAGGCGCGACGCCGGCCAGCCTCCGCTGACCAGGAGAGGCGCCGCCCGCGTATCGAGCGTCACGTCGGCGGAGTAGCCGGCGAGAACGCCCTCGTAGGTGCTGCCGAACGGCATGTGGACCGTGATGCCCTCCTTGAACGGCGCCCGCGACTGGAAGCAGACGGCATGGCGGGGATCCCGAACGGCCACGGCGAGGAACGTGTTGCCCACGGCCCCCTTGCCCTTGGCGAGCGAGGCGGGAAGAAGAGGCATCCCGGCCAGCGGCTTGGCGAAGAAGGAAGGCAGGGTCTCGAGCCGGAGCTCGAAGCCGGCGATGGCGGCCCGGCGATTGGCCGGCTGGATCGGCCTGGCCAGGAATGCGAAGGACCGCGGCCGGCCGTCGAGGACGGCGTGCAGGACCTTGAAGGCCCGCTCGTGTGCCTCGCTCTCGGCGACCGCCGCCGCGAGATGCCGCGCCATCCACGCCTTGCGATCTCCCCGCAGCGCCTGGCCGCCGAGCCGGAGCGCCGCGCCGTCGATCTCCAGGCGCGCGCCGGCGATCCGCGTCTTCACGGACGAGGCTCCGTTGGCCAGCAGTGTCATGTCCTGCGCGATCCCCTGCCAGCCCACCTGGACGCAGGCGCGGCCGATGAACTCTTCGGCGGCGAGCGACGCGTCGTCGCGCAGCATCCCGACGGTCGCCTCCCGGTGCCCGGCGACCGCGAAATGGACCTGCAGGGCCAGAAGAACCGCCGAGGCCACGCTCAGCGAGAGCAGGACGACGATGAGGGCCGGACGCCACTCCCGGCGCGCTCGGATAGCCATTCCCTGGAAGACTAGCGCGCCGGGCGAGTCAGCCGGCTATTCCTGACAGTTCGCTGACAAAGACGGGGGGTGCGAGCCCGGGCGGCGACCCCTGGCCCGTCCATGCCACCACGGCGGCGAGAAATGCCGGGCCTTGACTTCCGCCGGGCGCGCGCTCTATCATGGCTGGCGTAAATGAGGCGTAAGTAGCGGCTAGCAATCGCCCCGGACCACGCCGCGACGCACGCCCCTGAAAAAGACCGAGACCAAGAACGAGAGCGACCGAGAGCGGGGAGGAGGGAGGAGACCATGGCCGATCGGGACACCAGAATGACCGAGATCAGCGAGCGGGACGGCGGCCCACAGAACGCGTTCTCAGAGGACTTCCTTCGCCGCATGGACCTCGCCGACGAGCCCGAGAGCGCCAGAGAGGCGGACCTGGCCGGCCCGTGGACGGTGCGCCCCGTGCCCTACCAGGGGGGCGACGGCTTTGCGGCGCTGCGCCAGTGGGAGAGCCTCGAGCGCGGCGACCTTCCCTTCGCCGTCTTCCGGCGCCGGGAGATGGCCCTGCTGGCCGCCGCCGTCCTTCCCGGCAATGGCCGCGACGCGCTGTTCCGCTTGCAGCGCCATCTGGATTCGACGGTCGAGCCGCCTGGATTCGCGATCGCCGGCGACCCGGAGGAATCCCGGGGAATCTTCGGCCACGTGCGCGAATTCGACGAAGGCTTCGTCGCCGCTCTCCACGTTGCCGCGACGCTCGTACGGTCTCCCGAAGCCCTGGCCCGGCTGCTCGAGGCCGCGGGCTACCTGGCGCTCGACCAGGCCGGCAGGATCCTGTATCGCAACGCGCCGGGTGGCGCCCGGTGAAGTCCTTGGCTCTAGCCCTCTAGCCGCGGGCCCGGCGGCGCTTCAGGAGCCGCAGGTAGATCGTGCCGTTGAGGATGAGGACGCCGCAGCCGAGGACGAGCTGCGCAGATCGGCTCAGCCCCTGGGGGTAGAGGACCGGCAGGAGGTAGTGCTCGACGAAGCCGCCGGGATAGCCGGCCTCTCCGCCGTGCCGGCGCAGCCAGTTCTCCAGAGGTGTCAGCGGACAGATCCCGCCGGACAGCTCGATACCGGCACCCCACAGGGCGGCGGGCAGATGTGCCCAGGCGATGGCGGGCCAGCGCAGCACCAGCAGGCCGCCCAGCGCCACGAAGAGCACGAAGGCGCAATGGAGCGCCACCACGGCATCGGCGAGAGCGCGATAAAGCGTGGGGTTCCTCCTACAGGGGCGGGGGCGTCCCCTTCCCCCCCGGAGGGGAGGGAAGGGGATCGAGGGGTTGCGGGGGGCGATCCAATAGATGGCTCAGGCGCGCAGCTCTTCGCGGCGCACGGTCAGGTCTTCGAGCTGCCTCGGCTCGACCGCGACCCCCATGCCCGGCCGGGTGAGCGGGACGTCCATCCAGCCTTCCCGGTCCATGCTCCATTCGGGAAGCACGATGTCTCGTTCCCAGTAGCGCTCGCTCGGCGACAGGTCGCCCGGGATCCTGAAGTTGGGGAGTGAGGCCAGGGCAACGTTGTGGGCCCGGCCGATGCCGCTCTCCAGCATGCCGCCGCACCACACCGGGATGCCGTGTGCGGCGCAGAGATCGTGGATGGCGATCGCCTGGCGGAACCCGCCAACCCTGCCGGGCTTGATGTTGACGATCCGGCCGCTGCCCAGCGCGATCATGTCCGCCGCCCGATCGACGCTGGTGATCGACTCGTCGAGGCAGATCGGGGTGCGCAGAAGCTTCTGCAGCTCGGCGTGGCGCAGCAGGTCGTCCCAGGCGAGCGGCTGCTCGATCATCAGCAGCTGCAGGTCGTCCAGCCGCTGCAGCCGTTCGGCCTCGGACAGGGTGTAGGCGTTGTTGGCATCGGCCATCAAGGGCGCGAGCGGTCCCAACGCCCGCCGCACCGGCTCGAGGTAGGCAAAGTCGGCGCCGGGCTCGATCTTGACCTTGATCTTGCGGTAGCCGCGCTCGAGGGCGGCGACCGCCTTGGCCAGCAAGGCCTCCGGGCTCTCCTGGATGCCGAGAGAGATGCCGACCTGGATGCGCTCGCGCACGCCTCCCAGGCGCCTGGCCAGCGAGACTCCGTCGGCCCGGGCCGCCATCTCCCAGGCCGCCATCTCCAGCGCCGCCTTGGCCATGTTGTGCCCGCGGATGTTGTGGTCGAGGTCCGGATGGATGTCTTCCGGGCCGCCGAAGCGGCGTCCCAGCACGCGCCGCGCCAGCCACTCGCGAATGGCCCACCAGGCGGTGTCGATCGTCTCTGGACCATAGTTGGGCCGCTCCCCGGCCACGCACTCTCCCCACCCCTCGACGCCCTCGCCTTCCAGGCGGACGAGCAAGATGCGCCGGCGCGACTGCGTGCCCGAGGAGATGCGAAACGGCTCCTTCAGCGCCAGCGAGATCTCCCGCAAGGTGACACGCTCGATGCGGGGCAGGGACATGGCCGTCAGTCCCCCGCTTCCACGCCGTAGAAGCAGCGGCCTTCTGCCGGGTCGCGCCAGAACGCGCAGACCCGATAGCCGCGGGCCAGGTAGCCGCGAAAGGCGCGCCGGGTCAGCAGGCGCCACTGCCAGGCGCGCTCCGGCTGCTCCGCCTTGAGTGCTTGAACGTCGGCGGGGATCTCGACCCGCACTCGTGCCGCCTGCGGCAGCTCGGCATCTTGGTGCCTGCCCGGGGTGATGAGCGGGGCCGTGGAATAGGCGGCCAGACCGGCGGTCCGCTCGGCGGTCGGACCGGCGGTCCGCTCGGCGGCCGGACCGGCGGTCCGCTCGGCGGCCGGACCGGCGGCCAGCATGGCGCGAACCCGCGAATCGCCGATCTTCCAGGCGACGATGAAGCGGTCGGTGCCGATGCCGCGGGCCAGCTCGCTGCCCATCTCGCCTTCGTACATGTCGACCACGTACTCGGCGACCTCGGCGCCGAGGTGGTTGAGGTTCAGGTGAGCGTTGCGCGCTTCCAGCGGATCGAAGGTCCACTCGACCACGTTCACTTCGAGCGGCAGGAGGAGCTCGCGCTGGTAGAGCTTGAGACGGGTTCCCAGCCCCCGGTCGCGCGCCTCCGGCGACACCGCGAGCATGTGCGACCAGTGAACGAGCTCGGGCGCTTCCCGATCCGCGCGCGGCCGCACCCCGCTCTGGCCATAGACGAAGCCGAGCAGCCGCCCCTCAGGAGCGAAGGCGCCGGCGGCCACGCCGCCGACCCGCTGGCTGATCTTGAGGATGCTGGGCGGGACGGCCTCCTGGAAGTCCCGTCCCCAAGTGGCGAGCTGCAGCTCGACGCACGCCGCGAAGTCGGCATGGCCCTGCAGCGGGCGAAGCGTCACGCCGTCCGCTGCCGCTTCCCGGCCGGCGCCGGCGCGATCTGCCGGATCTTCCATGGGTGGCGATCTTGCCACATCCCGGTGGGGCACGGCCTGGATGCTCCGGCGTTGACCCGGGCTCGCAAGATGCGAGATCTTGGGCCGTGGCAAGCCCTGCTCTAGACCTCCCCGGCGACCCCGCCGCAGCGCCTCCTCCACAGGTCAAGATCGAGTTCCGGCGCTACCGCAAGATGCGCCGCTTCGTCGCCCGCGTCTTCCTCCATGCCCTGTGGTGGGACGTCTTCCTGGCCGTTCCCCCGCTGTCGCGCTTCCGCATCTCGCCGGCCCAGCGCTACCGGCGGATCGCGCGCCGCTATCGCCTGCTCGCGGTAGAGATGGGGGGAGTGCTGATCAAGCTCGGGCAGTACCTGAGCGTCCGCGTCGATCTGCTGGCTCCGGAGGTCATCGCCGAGCTGGCCGGGCTCCAAGACGAGGTGCCCCCGGGGCCTTTCGCCGACATCGCCCGGCAGATCGCGGAAGACTTCGGCCGTCCCGTTTCCGCGGTCTTTTCCACGATCGACCCCGAGCCGGTAGGGGCGGCCTCGCTCGCCCAGGTCCATCGCGCTCGCCTGGCGGGCGGCGAAGAGGTGGTGGTCAAGGTGCTGCGCCCAGGCATCGACGTGCTGGTCGAGACCGACCTGGCCGCCGCCGGGCTGGCCATTCGCTTGCTCAAGGTGTGGCGCCGGCTGCGCCGCCGCATCGACCTCGACCGGCTCGAGGCGGAGCTGCGCGGCACGACGCGGCGCGAGCTCGACCTGCACGCCGAAGGCGAGAGCGCCGAGCGCTTCGCCCGCGATTTCGCCTCCGACCCCAAGGTTTACGTGCCGCGCGTCTTCTGGGAGCAGAGCGCGCGCCGCACCTTGACTCTCGAAGACGTCGGCTATCTCAAGATCGCCGACCTGGCGGAGCTGAGCAGGGCCGGAATCGAGCGCGCGCAGGTGGCGCGCGACCTGTATCGCGTCTATATGCAGCAGATCTTCGTGCATCACTTCGTGCACGCCGATCCGCATCCCGGCAACCTCTTCGTTCGCGCGCTGCCGCTTGCCGGCGAAGAGCCCTTCGCGCCGGGTCAGCCGGTGCCACCGCCACCCGGAGACGAGAAGAGGTCGTTCCAGCTCGTGTTTGTCGATTTCGGCATGGTGGCAGCCATACCCGAGCGCCTGCATAGCGCGCTGCGCGAGTACGTGATCGGCCTGGGAACCCGCGACGCCGCCCGTGTCGTGCACTCCTACGTCAGCGCCGGTGTGCTGCTCCCCGGCGCCGACTTGCGCCGCCTCGAAGAAGCGCTCGCAGAGATGCTCGAGCGCTTCTGGGGAGTTCGACTCGGCAACCTTCGCGAAGTTGCGCTGGCCGAGGCCGGTCACCTCCTGTCCGAGTACCGCGACCTGCTTTACGCGGCACCGTTTCAGCTCCCCGTGGACCTGTTGTACGTCGGACGCGCGGTCGGGCTGGTGGCCGGGCTCGCCACCCATCTCGATCCGGAGTTCGATCCCTGGGCCGCCACGTTGCCCTTCGCCGAGCGCCTCGCCGCCGGCGAGCTGCGCGCCGGATGGCGGGAGGGGGTGCGCGAAGGCGTTACCCAGGCGCGCGCCCTCTTCGGGCTCCCGCAACGGCTCGCTACCCTGCTGTCGCGCCTCGAGCGCGGGACCCTCTCCGTGCAGACGACGCCGGCGGCGGAAAGCAAGCGCAGCCGCGAGCGGCTGGAGCGCGCGGTACGCCGCCTGTCGTGGATGATCGCGGCTGCATCCCTGCTGCTCTCCGGCGCCCTGCTGCGGGCGGCCGCTCCCGGCGACCCGCTCGTCCCCTGGCTCCTGGCCCTGGCGGTCCTGGTATTCATCGCCGGCCTGGTCGCCGGGCGCTAGTGGCCGGGAGGGCGTTGTTTCGGTAGGCTTCGCGTGCCGGCGGATGAGGCGGATGAGATGAATGGAGCCTCGAGGTCGACCAACGCTCTGGGAGGAAGTGAAGATGCCGACTTGGTACCGGGTCAACGAACGGCGGTGGCGGCGGCACGGCGGGGCGGCACTCTGCGCCATGGCCCTGATGACCCTGATGGCCCTGCTGTTGGCGGTTGCCTGCGAGAACAACAGCGTGGACGAGAGCGTGCCCTCGGGAGCGCGCCCGGCGCCGCTCCCGAAGACCGGAAGAGCGCACCTTGTCAGCCCGCCCGCCCACGCCGGCGAGCCTTCGCGCGCCGGCCTCGAGCTGCCGGAGAGCCATGCGCCGCGCGCGGGCACGGCGGCATCCGAGGGTCCGGGTCGCGCCGCCGCGGCGCACCACGCCCGCGGCAGTGAAGAGGCCGCCAACGGACACCTGAGCGCGACGGGCGACCTGGCCTTCGAAGGCGACGTTGCCGTCTCCTGCTCGGTCTTCAGCGCCAAGGGATTCGAGATCGGCTTCGACTCGCGCGAGACGCCGCAGGTCATCCTGCGCATCGACGATTTCCTCGGTCCTGGCACCTACCAGGCCGGAGCGTTGGTGCGCGCCGCCGCGGCGCACGGCCTGCTGGAGTCGGCCGGCAGGGCCACCGTCCAGCTGAAGGTCGCGCGCACCGACCGGCCGCACGACGGCAGCCTGGTCTCCGGCTCCTTCACCGGCGCCTATGCCGGCCGCGCCGGCGAAGGAACGATCTCCGGCCGCATTGACGGCTGCTTCTACGACGGCGTGCTGCCCTGACCTCCCTTCTTCTTCAGCACTCGACGCGAGGCGGCGGCCGGTTCCCTGATCGGCTACCTCGCCTGTAGGTCGCACCTCGATCGCGGTCTTGGGGTACCAGTTTCCCGCGAGTTGCGTAGTTGGGCACCAGCTTTCCGTCTAGGGAGGTATGTGCCTTCCTCTGCTCGACCGACAGCCAATCCCCTGTGGACCGGAGCGCCGCCGCGAGCTGCCCGCCTTGGGCAGCTTGCACGCGTTGATCCTGGTGCTCTGCCGCGGGACACGGCGGTTCCCGGGGAGCGACCCCGCGGGCCTGGCGGTGGGCATGCGCAGAGCCGCCCTTGGCGCGGCGGAGGCGGTCGTCACCGGCTACGCCCAGGATCGGCTGGCCGATGAGCTGCCGGCGGCCGCGCGCCGGCTGCGCGAGGTCGGCTTCTACATCGAGATCTCGTGGCGGCTTGGCTACATTCCCGCGGCCGCCGCCGCCGAGCTGACGGCAAGTCAGCAAGCCGCCAGCCGCGACGTCACCGCTCTGGCCTGGTCGCTGGAAGAACCGCCTACGGGTCAGGCCGCGGCCCGTGCCGCCTCGTAAGTGCCGTAGCGCTCGATGGCGCACTGCGGTTGGGAGGGGGGGCGGCCTCCAGGCCGCCCCTGGTTAGTTTTTGGCTGTGCGCCTCCTCGACCTGTACGAGCTGCAGCGGCAGGTCAGCCCGCGAATGGGTTGCGGACGTCGAGGAAAGAGAAGCGGCGGAAGTCGGAGTCGTTGGTGTAGAACTTGCGGACGTCGTGCTGCAGGAGGATCGCCGCGAGGTGGGCGTCGGGCACGAGCCTGCCGCGTAGAGGCTCCCCGCCCGCGACCTCGGCGTAGACCCCCAGGAACCCCTCCTCCTCCGAGAGCATGCGTACGTGGGAGAGGTCGGCGAGGGCGCCGAGGTTCGCGAGCGCCTCGGTAGGATGGAGGGGCGATGCGAGAATGCCCGGATGGGTGACGATCCGCAGGTACGACATCGCCGTCGCCCAGGCGATGCAAAAGATTTCGCGGCCGGCGGCCCGCTCCTCGAGGAAGGCGCGGGCGGCAACGTGGTAAGGGCTGCCTCTGTCCGAGGCGTAGACCAGCAGATTGACGTCGACGCTGAAGCTCACGAGCCGCGGAGTGCCTCGCGGTCCAGCAGCGCCCAGAGCGCTTCCTTGTCGCGCAGGTCGATCCGGCTTCCCAGGTCTTTTGCCACCCACCGCAGCTTGCGCGGTCGTGCGGCCCTCCCGCGCCGGCCGCGGGCCGCCAGACCCTCGGCGAGGAGCTCCGAAACTATCTCGCCTAGCGTCTTGCCCTCCCGCTTCTGCTCGCGCCTCACATCAGCCAGCACCGGATCGACAATGTCGATTGTAGTTCTCATGATGCGTGATGCTAGCAATTCTCACATCTGATGTCGAGGCGCCGAGCCGCGCCAGCCGATCGGCTCATGACACTCAGTGCCCGCGACTTCGCGGCCGTGGCCACGGACCTCGAGCTCATTGTCCCATGAGCTGGTGGCCCGGCTGACCGCAGGTGGTGTTCCGCCTTTGCCGGCGCGGCGGCCGGCGTCGCCGGCGCCTTCGCCCTCACTCGGCTTCTCAGTGGCCTGCTCTTCGGCGTCACGCCGACCGACCTCGCAATCTTCGCCAGCGGCGTCGCGCTGGTCCTCGCCCTCACCCTGGCCGCCTCGTGGTTTCCCGCGCGCCGCGCCATGGCTGCCGGAGTGCCAAGCCTCTCGGGAGGTCTGTTCTGATGCGGCAGTCTGGTCTATACTCCTGGTATATATGTCACACGAAGGAGGCTCATGACCACCACTGCCAAGCTGTTCAAGAACGGGCGCAGCCAGGCCGTCCGCCTGCCTCGTGAGTTCAGGTTCGAAGGAGACCGGGTAAGAGTACGCCGCGCCGGGCGAGGAGTCCTTGTCGAGC
>DASZZM010000052.1:0-6285 GCA_035544895.1 Thermoanaerobaculia bacterium | reverse complement strand
CGGCGATGGCGGCGCGGCCGGGTCTGGGAGCCGGGGACGTGATGCTGGCGGTGACCACGCTGTCGTTCGACATCGCGGTCACCGAGCTGTTGTTGCCGTTGTCGGTGGGGGCGCGTGTGGAGCTGGTGGACCGCGAGACGGCGGGCGACGGGGCGTTGCTGGCGGCGGCCGTGGAGAGCTCGGGGGCGACCTGCCTGCAGGCGACGCCGGCGACCTGGAGCTTGCTGGTGGAAGGGGGTTGGCGGGGGCGGCCGGGGCTCAAGGCTCTGTGCGGCGGCGAGGCGCTGTCGCGGGCGCTGGCCGACAAGGTGCTGCCGCGGGTGGGCGAGCTGTGGAACCTCTACGGGCCGACCGAGACGACGGTGTGGTCGGCGCTGTTGCGGGTGGAGGCGGGGCAGGGTGCGGTGCCGGTGGGTCTGCCGCTGGGCAACACCAGCCTGTACGTGATGTCGCGCCAGGGCGAGGTGGCGCCGCTGGGGGTGGTGGGGGAGCTGGCGATCGGAGGCGAGGGGCTGGCGCGCGGCTATCATGGCCGGCCGGAGCTGACGGCCGAGCGCTTCGTGCCCGATCCGTTCGGCGCGCCGGGTGCGCGGCTGTACCGCACGGGGGACCTGGTGCGCCGGCGGCCCGAGGGGACGCTGGAGTTTCTGGGGCGCGGCGACCTGCAGGTGAAGGTGCGCGGGTTCCGCATCGAGCTGGGTGAGATCGAAGCGGTGCTGGCGAGCCATCCGGCGGTGCGCGAGTGCGCGGTGGTGGCGCGGCAGGACGGCGAGCGCGACAAAGCGCTGGTGGGCTACGTGGTATTCCGGTCGCGGCCGGAGGAGGCGGGTACGCTGCGCGCCTTCCTGGCCGCCAAGCTGCCGCCCTACATGGTGCCGGCGGTGTTCGTGACCCTGGCCGCCCTGCCGCTGTCGCCCAGCGGCAAGGTCGACCGCAACGCCCTCCCCGCGCCGGCGGAGGCGGAGCCGAGCGCGGCAGGCAGGGGCGAGGAGAGCTTCGCGCCTCCTGCCGCCGACCCGGCCGCGGAGCTGGTGGCCGGGATCTGGGCCGAGGTGCTGGGGCGCGAGCGGGTGGGCCTCGACGACGACTTCTTCGCCCTGGGAGGCCATTCGCTGCTCGCCACCCGGGTGGTCTCGCGGCTGCGCAGCGTGCTCGGAGTGGAGCTGCCCCTGCGCAGCCTGCTCGAGAAGCGGACTGCCGGCGCCCTGGCCGCGGCGGCGCGGGCCGAGCTCGCGGGCGAGCGGCTCGCGGCCCCGATCCGTTCCCTTCCCCGGCAGGGAGACCTGCCGCTGTCGTTCGCGCAAGAGCGTCTCTGGTTCATCGATCAGCTCGAGCCGGGCAGTCCGCGCTACAACATCGCCGCGGCCGTGCGGCTCAGCGGGCCGCTGGCGGTGCCCCGGCTGGCGCGAGCCTGCCTCGAGGTCGCCCGGCGTCACGAGGTCCTGCGCACCACCTTCGGCTCGCGCGGCGGCCGGCCGGTGCAGGTCCTGGCGCCCGCACCGCGGCTCACGCTGCCGCTCGTGGACCTGTCGCGCCTGGACCGCGAGCGCCGGGAGGCGGCGGCGCGCCGGCTGGCGGCCGCGGAGTCGCTCGTGCCCTTCGATCTGCAAGCCGGTCCGCTGCTGCGCCTGACCCTGCTGCGGCTCGCGGAGCAGGAGCATCTCCTGCTCGCCACCCTGCACCACATCGTCGCCGACGCTTGGTCGCTGGTCTTGCTGGTGCGGGAGGTCCAGGCGCTCTTCCGGGCCTGGGGCCGCGGCGAGACCTCGCCCCTGCCGGAGCTGCCGATCCAGTACGCCGACTTCGCCGCCTGGCAACGGCAGTGGCTCGACGGCGAGGGCCGGGACCGCCAGCTCGCCTACTGGCGCGAGCGCCTGGCCGGCTCGGCCGGGGTGCTCGAGCTGCCGGCCGACCGCCCACGCCCGCCGCTGCTGAGCCTGCGCGGCGGCGAGCACCGCTTCATGGTCGATCGCGAGCTGGCGCGCCGCATCCTGGCGCTGGGCCGGCGCGAGGGGGCGACTTCCTTCATGATCGCCGCGGCGGCCCTGGCCGCGCTCCTCTCCCGGCTGGCGGGCCAGCCGGACTTCAACCTCGCGGTGCCGATCGCGGCCCGCCAGCGGCTCGAGCTCGAGAGCCTGATCGGCTGTTTCGTCAACACCCTGGTGCTGCGCGTAAACGCCGGGCGCGCCGAGACCTTCCTCGAGCTGCTCGAGCAGGTGCGGGAGGTGAGCCTGGGGGCTTACGCCCACCAGGACCTGCCGTTCGAGCGCCTGGTCGACGAGCTGCAGCCGGAGCGCGACCTGTCACGCTCGCCCCTGGCGCAGGTGGCGCTCTCCTTCCACAACATCGGGCTGCCGGAGGCGACCGTCGATGGCCTGCGGATGGCCTCGCAGGACCCACCCGCGCAGGTGGCGAAGTTCGACCTCGCTTTCATCCTGGCCGAGGACCGGCAAGGGTGTCTTGCCGGGTGGCTGCAATACGCCGCGGACCTTTACGACCCGACCACGGCGATCCGCCTGGCGCGGCACTTCACCCTCTGCCTCGACGAGCTGACGGCCTGGCCCGAGCAACCGCTCGCCGAGCTCTCCTACCTGGCCGCGGAGGAGCGGCAGCAGACCCTCTACGAGTGGAACGACACGGCAGTGGCCGCGCCGGCGGAGGTGCTGCTCCACCAGCTCTTCGAGGAGCGCGCCACGGCGCAGCCGGCGGCGACGGCGGTGGTGTGGGAGGGTATCGAGCAGACCTACGCCGAGCTGGAGGCGCGGGCCAACCAGCTGGCCGGCTTGGTCGCCCGGCTGGCGGAGCCTCAGCGCGGGCCGGGCGCCGCGGTGGGAGTCTGGATGGAGCGCTCGCACCACACCCTGGCGGCCCTGCTCGGGATCCTCAAGGCGGGCGGGACGTACGTGCCGCTCGATCCGGCCTGGCCGGCGGAGCGCGCGGCGGCAATCTTGGCGTCAACCGGGGCCACGGCCGCCGTGGTGAGCCGCGCCACCCTGCCGGCCGCCGAGGCGCTGCGCTGGCGGCTGCCGCGCCTGCGCGACCTGCTCTGCCTCGACGTCGCGGAGCCCGAGGTGGAGCCCGAAGCGATCGACCTCGACGGCGTGCGCGCTCTCTGGGACCTGGTCGCCGCGCGGGCCACCGATCGGGTGACCGCCGGAGGCTTCGTCAGCAGCTCGAGCGGCCGGCCGTTCAGCGAGGCCGAGGTCGACGAGTACCGGGACCGCGTGCTGGCCCTGGCTGCGCCCTGGCTGCGGCCGGGTGCCCGGGTGCTGGAGGTGGGCTGCGGCGCGGGGCTGCTCCTCTGGGAGATCGCCCGGCGGGTGGAGCGCTGTGTCGGGCTCGATCCTTCGCCGCTCGCCCAGCGGCGCAACCGCGAAGCCGCCCGCGCCGCCGGGCTCGCCAACGTGGAGCTCGCCGAGGGCTTCGCCCACGAGCTCGGCGGCCGCTTCGCCGCCGGCTCGTTCGACCTGGTGGTCATGGCCAGCACGGCGCAGTTCTTCCCCGGCCCACGCTACCTGGAGAAGGTGGTGGCCGAGGCGCTGGGCCTGCTGGCTCCCGGCGGAGCGCTGCTCCTGGCCGACGTGCCGGATGCGCGCCGGGAGGCCGAGTTGCGCGACGACCTGGCGGCGGCGGGGGTGACCGGCAAGCGCGGAGAACGGGAGCTCTGGCTCGACGAGGAGCTGTTCCGCGACCTGGCCGCGGCGCTGCCGGGAGCGGGGCCGGTCGAGATCCTGCACCGCGGCGAGGGCTTCGCCAACGAGCTGCGCTACCGCTACGACGTGCTCCTTCACGCGGCAGGCGCGCCGGGCGCCGCGGCGCCTGGCCTGCGCGGCAAGCGGCTGTGGACCGGCTGGCACGTCGAGCAATGCGCCGCCTCTCGTCCGCGCGGCGCCCGCTCGCCGCGGGAGATCGCCTACGTCATCCACACTTCGGGCTCTACCGGTGCGCCCAAGGGGATCGCGGTGCAGCACGCGCCGGTGGCCGGCCTGATCCGCTGGGTCAACGAGACCTGCGCGGTCGGACCGCGGGACCGGCTGCTGTTCATCACCTCCCTCGCCTTCGACCTCTCGGTCTACGACGTCTTCGGGATCCTCGCGGCGGGCGGCACCGTGCATGTCGCCCCGGAAGCGGCGCTGGGCGACGCGGAACGCCTGGTGCGCCTGCTGGGCGAGACCCCGGTCACCATCTGGGACTCGGCGCCGGCGGCCCTCCAGCAGCTCGTCCCGCTGCTGCCGCCCGCCGCGGCCGGCGCCCGGCACCCGCTGCGGCTGGTCCTGCTGTCGGGCGACTGGATCCCGGTGCGGCTCCCGGACCAGGTACGGACGGCCTTCCCCGGTGCGCGGGTGATGGCCCTGGGCGGCGCCACCGAAGCCGCAGTGTGGTCCAACTGGTATCCCGTCGCCGAGGTCGATCCACGCTGGCCGAGCATCCCCTACGGTCGGCCGATCGCCGGGGCGCGCTACCACGTGCTCGACGCGGCGCTCCAGCCCTGCCCGATCGGCATTCCGGGCGATCTCTATATCGGCGGGCCGTGCCTGTGCACCGGATACGCCGGGCAGCCGGAGCTGACCGCCGCGACCTTCCTGCCCGACCCCTTCGCGCCGCCTGCCGAGCACGGAGCGCGCTTGTACCGGACCGGCGACCGGACGCGGGCCCGCTGGGACGGCAATCTCGAGTTCCTGGGCCGCGCCGACCAGCGGGTCAAGGTGCGGGGATATCGCATCGAGCCCGGGGAGATCGAAGTGGCCCTGCTGCGGCATCCCGCGCTGCGCGAGGCGGTGGTAACGCTGCGCGAGGACCGGCCGGGCGACCCGCTGCTGGTGGCCTACGTGGTGCCGCGCGCGGCGGCTCCGCTGGCCGAAGAGTTGCGCGCCTGGCTGCGCGGCAGGCTCCCCGCGTACATGGTGCCCGCCGCCTTCGTGACGCTTGCCGCCCTGCCGGTAACGGCCAACGGCAAGCTCGACCGCGCCAGCCTGCCGGACCCCGGGGAGCACGCCGCGGCGGCCGGCTACGCGGCGCCGTCCGCCGGTGTCGAAGAGCTGCTGGCCGGCCTCTTCGCCGGCATCCTCGGGCTCGAGAGGGTGGGCGCCGGCGACGGTTTCTTCGCGTTGGGCGGGCACTCGCTGCTGGCCACCCAGCTCATCTCGCGGATTCGCGAGACGCTCGGGGTGGAGCTGCCGCTCGCGGCCCTGTTCGAAGGGCCGACCGTCGCCGCGCTGGCCCGCACGGTCGAGGAGGCCCGGCGCGGCGGGTCGGCGGCCGCGGCGCCCCCGATCGAGCGCGTGCCGCGGCCTGCGGACGGGGAGCTGCCGCTCTCCTTTGCCCAACAGCGGCTGTGGTTCATCGATCAGCTCGAGCCGGGCAACCCGGCCTACAACGTGCCGTGGGCGGCGCGGCTGGACGGCGCGCTCGACGCCGGCCTGCTGCGCCGTATCGTGGCGGAGGTGGTGCGCCGGCACGAGGTGCTGCGCACGACGTTTGAGCGCTCGCCGCGCGGCCCGGTGTCGCAGGTGGTGGCGCGCTGGGCGGTGGCCCTGCCGGTGGTTGCGCTCGAAGCTCTGCCGGAGAGCGCGGCGGCGGCGGAGGCCGGGCGCCTGGCGAGGGCCGAGGCAGCGGGCGGCTTCGATCTGGCGCGCGGGCCGCTGCTGCGCGCCACTCTGTTGCGGCTGGGCGCCCGCCGGCACGTGCTGATCGCGGTGATGCATCACATCGTCGCGGACGGCTGGTCGATGGGGGTGCTGCTGCGCGAGGTCGGCACGCTCTACCGGGCGTTTGCGGCGGGCGAGCCTTCGCCGCTGGCGGAGCTGCCGATCCAGTACGCCGACTTTTCGCTGTGGCAGCGAGCGTGGTTGCAGGGCGAGGTGCTGGCGGATCAGCTCGCCTACTGGCGAGAAGAGCTGGCCGGGGCGCCGCTGCGGCTGGAGCTGCCGGCGGACCGCCCGCGGCCGGTCTGGCCGGCGCATCGCGCCGGCGTGCGGTCGCTGGCGTTGGCTCCCGGGCTGGCGCGCGAGCTGTCGGAGGTTTCGCGGCGCGAGGGCGTGACGCTGTTCATGACCCTGCTGGCGGCGTTCGGTGCGCTTCTGGGCCGGCTGGCCGGCCAGGCGGAGGTTGGTGGGCAGCCCGATCGCCAACCGCACGCGGCGTGAGATCGAGGAGCTGATCGGGTTTTTCGTCAACACCCTGGTGTTGCGGGTGGATCTGGGCGGGGTGCCGCGGCCGGGCTTCCGGGAGCTCTTGGGGCGGGTGCGGCGGGCGGCACTGGGGGCCTACGCCCATCAGGACCTG
>DASZZM010000051.1:0-20893 GCA_035544895.1 Thermoanaerobaculia bacterium | reverse complement strand
TAGTTGGCACCGCCGGTGGGCGGCCCCGAAGTATGAAACAGCGCTCGCTAACTGGCGATGGCGGCCTCCAATCTATCGGATCGCCCCCCGCAACCCCTCGATCCCCTTCCCTCCCCTCCGGGGGGGAAGGGGACGCCCCCTTCCTCTCGTTGCACGGGAGTTTCGTCTTAGACCGCGGCGAGCTCTTCTTCGAGGAGCTGGCGCTGGTGGAGGTCGGCGTAGAGGCCGCCCGCGGCAATGAGCTGTCCGTGGGTGCCGCGTTCGGCGATCCGGCCGGCCGCGATGACCAGGATCAGGTCGGCGTCCTTGACGGTCGAGATGCGATGCGACACCAGGAAGACGGTGCGGCCGCGGAAGACGGCGCGCAGGTTGCGCAGGATCAGCTCCTCGGTGTGCGTGTCGACCGCGGACAGGCAGTCGTCGAGCAGCAGGATTCGCGGCTGGCGCAGCAGCGCGCGAGCCAGGGCGACGCGCTGCTTCTGGCCTCCCGAAAGCGTCAAGCCGCGCTCCCCCACGAGCGTGTCGAGACCCTGGGGAAAGGAGTCGAGGTCCTGCTCGAGGCCGGCGAGGCGCGCGGCCTCGGCCACCTCCGCGGGGGCCGCGTCCGGAGCCCCGAAAGAGATGTTGTCGCGGATCGTGGCCGAGAACAGGAATGTCTCCTGCGGCACCATGCCGACCGCGCCGCGCAGGTGGGCCAGCGGCAGGCGCCGGACGTCCACGTCGTCGACCGCCAGGCTCCCCGGCGGCGGATCGAGCAGCCGCGGGATGAGCGCCAGAAAGGTGCTCTTGCCCGCGCCCGTCCGGCCGACCAGCGCCACGGTCTGTCCCGCCGCCACCTGCAGGTCGATGCCGCGCAGCACCGGCTCGCTCCCCTCACGATAGGCGTAGGTGAGGTCGCGGAAGCGCACCGCGCCCCGGATCGGAGCGGCGGGAGCGAGCGGCTCTTCGTCGCGGATGGCGGCCTCGGCGTCGAGCACGCTCTTGATGCGGCCCAGCGAAGCTGCGCCGCGCTGCGCCAGATTGATCACCCAGCCGATCGCGATCATCGGCCAGACCAGGCGGCCGAGGAGGAAGTTGAAGGTCACGAACTGCCCCACTGTGATGCCGCCGCGGATGACCAGCGCACCGCCGTACCAGAGGACGGCGACGGAGGCCAGGCCCACCAAGCTCTGCAAGAGAGGATGGAAGCTCGCCGACCAGCCGATGAGCCGGCGGTTGAACTCCACATACTCGAGGTTGAGGCGCTGGAAGTCGGCCTTCTCCCACTCCTCTTGCGCGTAGGCGCGCACCACGCGTACGCCTGCCAGGCTTTCCTGCACCCGGGCCGACAGGTCGGAGAAGCGCCCCTGGACGCTCTCGAACAGAGCGTGGATGCGCTCGCCGAAGACCTTGGTGATCAACGCCACCAGCGGCATGGTGGCCAGCGACAGCAGCGCCAGCCGCGCGTTGATTCGCAGCATGAGCACCAGGGCGCCGGTGCCGGCGATGAGCGTATTGAAGCTGTACATGATCGCCGGCCCGCAGAGCATGCGCACCGCTTGCAGGTCGTTGGTGGCGCGGGCCATCAGGTCGCCCGTCGGATGGTCGTGGAAGAAGGCCTGCGGCTGCCGCTCGAGGCTCGCGAAGTAGTCGTTGCGCAGGTCGAGCTCGACGTCCCGGCTCATCCCCACCAGGATCATGCGCTGCAGATAGCTGAAGATGCCCTGTACGAGGGCGACCGCGACGATCAGCCCGGCAGAGCCGAGAAGGGTCTGGCGGCTTGGGCCGGCGCGCAAGGAGTCGATCGCCTTGCCAACCAGGACCGGGTTGGCAAGGCCGACCACGACCGAGCCGGCGATGGCCAGGAGACCCAGGACGAGCTTGCGGCGGTAGCGGGCGAGGTATGGCCAGAGCGAAGAGAGGCGTTTCAGCAAGAGCGCGGTCTCCCGCTCGCAAGAATATCAGGTGAGGAATGCGGGCGAGCGAAGGGACGGAGCCGGCGCTCTCGACCGCGCCGCTCCCGGCCCGAGGCGGTCAGCCTGGAGGCCGGGAGCCCGGGAGCCCGGCAAGGTCATCGCGCCGGCGAAATCAGCGGGCCGGTGAGGGTCGGCGAGGCGATCAGTAGCCGCCGTAGCCGTAGTAGGGGCGATGACGGTAGTAGGGCCGGTAGTAGGAGTGGCGGTAAGGGTAGTAGGAGTGGCGGTAGTAGCTGTGCCGCCAGTAGCCGCCGACGAAGACCCCGCCCGAATAGTGCGGACCCACCCAGACGGCCCCGGCGTAGGGCGGGTACGCCCAGGCGCCGGGCACGTAACCGTAGCCGATCGCCGGACGGTAGCAGTAGTGGGACGGCACATAGACATAGCCCGGGCCAGGGTAGTAGCCGTAGGCCGGGACGCCGAGGTCGAAGCCGATGCCGACCCGCACGTAGGCGTGGCTGGCGACCGACCCGAAGACGAATAGCGCCGCGGCCAGCAGGGTAATTCTCATGAACTGTCGCTTGTTGGTGGTCATGGTTGCTAACCTCCTCTCCGGCTCTCCGGCTGTTTCTGCTTCCTCCTGGCGGGTGCGGCCGGTGCCGTCGAAAGTAGATTGTGCAAGGAGGATACCACTCGCCCGGACGCCATCCGGAGGCTTGATTCTCGATATGGCGACCGCCGGATCGTCAGCAGTTAGCTAGAAAACACATGGTCTTGGCAAGAAAGGCAACAATCCTGGCGAGCTCGCTCCCGACCTCGGCCGTCCTCGACCGATGACCCTTCCGTCCGCGCCGGCGGCCAGGGATAGCACTAGCCCGCGCCCGCCGCCAGCACGCGGGTGGAACCGCGCGGGTGCAGGGCGGCGGGAGCGACCGGGCTCGCTTCGAGGCGCAGGATGGGGCGGCCGAGGGCGATGTACTTGGCTTCGTAGTTGGTGCGCGCGCCGTCCTCCCAAGGGCCGCCGCGGAGCGCCACCGAGAGGCCCGGGTAGCTCGCCAGCAGCTCGAGGACGAGCTCGCCATAGTCGAGGAAGTCGGTCGCGAAGTAGAGCCGGCCGCCCGGCGCGAGGAGCCCGAGCACCAGGTCGACCGTCTCCTCATCGAAAAGCCGCCGCTTGTGATGCCGGCTCTTCGGCCAGGGATCGGGAAAATAGACGTGGAGAGTGGCGGCGAAGCCGGTGGGGAGCAGCGAGGCGATCAGGTACAGCGCCTCGCCGCGCAGCGCCACCCAGTTGCGCGCGCCGCGCCGCCGCGCCCGGCCCGCGAACAGGCGATGGTACTCCGCCACCTGCTCGATGCCGAGAAAGCGGCGCGCCGGGCTTTCGAGACAGCGGCGCAGCAGATAGCGCCCCTTGCCGAAGCCGATCTCCACCTCCCAGGGTCCGGACCCCGGCACCAGGGTCTCGATCGGCAGCGGCGCTTCCAGCTCGGCGAGCCCGTAGTCGGCGGCCGCCACCGACACCCGCGCCGGCCGGATCACAGCAGCTCCTCGCGCCCGTCTTTCCCGAGCGCGGCGACCAGCTTGCGCACCTCCTGGGCACGGTCCTTGGGCATCACCAGGACGGCGTCGCCGGTGCGCACCACGACCAGGTCATGGACGCCGAGCACCGCGATCGTGCCGCTGTCGGAGAACAGGACGTTGCCGCCGGCCTCGACCGCGAGCGTGTCGCCGCGCCGGCGGTTGCCCTGCGCGTCCTCCGGCAGCACCTCGGCGAGCGCCGCCCATGAGCCGAGGTCGCTCCACTCGCAGTCGAGAGGGAGGGTGGCGAGGGAGTCGAGCTTCTCCATCAGCGCGTAGTCGATCGACTCGGCAGGCAGGCGCGGGTAGAGCTCCGCCAACCGCCCGGGCGAGGCGGCGATCTCGTCGATCCCGCGGCCGAGCTCGGGCTGGATGCGGGCCACGAGGTCGAGCAGCGTCGTGCCGCGGAAGACGAAGATGCCGGCGTTCCACAAGTGGTTGCCGGAGGCGACGAAGCGGGCCGCGTCCTTGGCGTCCGGCTTCTCGACGAAGCGCCGCACGCGGCGCACCCCGGCCGCGGCGGACGCGCCGCCGGACCCGCGCCCGCCGGCCGCGAGCTCGAGGTAACCGAATCCGGTCTCCGCCCAGCGCGGGGTGACCCCGAGCGCCATCACGCCGTCCTCGGCCTCGACCCATTCGGCGGCACGCGCCAGGGTGGCGCGGAAGGAGGCCGGATCGCCCACCCGGTGGTCGGCCGGCAGCACAGCCACCACTCCGCGCCGTTCCGGCTCGGGCATCGAGCGCACAGACCAGACGATCGCCGGAGCCGTGTTGCGGCCCGCCGGCTCAACCAGCAGCTGGCGCGGCGGCAGCTCGGGCAGCTCGCGGCGCACCGCCTCGGCGAGCTCGCCGGTGGTGCACACCCAGACGTGCTCGGGAGGGACCAGGGGCCGCAGCCGCAGGACGGTCTCGCGCAGCAAGCTATGCTCGCCGGTCAGCGGCACGAGCTGCTTTGGACGCCGCCGGCGCGACAGCGGCCAGAAGCGGGTGCCGCTGCCGCCGGCGAGGATCAGCGCCTGCACGGAGTCAACTCTCCTCGCCCAGCTCCATGCCCATGATGTGGTAGCCGGCATCGACGTAGACGGTCTCGCCGGTGATGCCGCTGGCCAGCGGCGAGAGCAGGAAGAGGCCGAGGTTGCCCACCTCCTGGTGGGTGATGTTGCGGCCGAGCGGCGCGATGCCGGCCACCTTGTGGTACATCTTGATGAAACCCGGGATGCTACGCGCCGCGACGGTGCGTGCCGGACCGGCCGAGATCGCGTTGACCCGCACGTCGCGCTTGCCCAGCTCGAAGGCCAAGTAGCGCACGCTCGCCTCGAGCGCGCTCTTGGCAACGCCCATCACGTTGTACTTAGGGACCACTTTCTCGGAGGCGTAGTAGGTGAGGGTGACGACTCCGGCGCCAGCCGCCAGCAGCGGCTCGGCGCCGCGCGCCACCGCGACCAGGGAGTAGGCCGAGATCTCGAGCGCGGTCAGCCAATCCTGCCGCGTGGTCTCGATGTAGCGCCCGTCCATGGCCGCGCGCGGAGCGAAAGCGATCGAGTGCACCACCTGGTCGAGGCTTCCCCACTCCGTGGCGAGGTCGGCGAACATGGCCTGGAGCTCCGCCTCGTTGGTCACGTCGCACGGGTAGAGTCGGCTCCCCGCCATATCGCGGGTCAGCTTCTCGAGGTCCTCGCGCAGCCTGTCCCCCTGGTAGCTGAAGGCGAGCTGCGCCCCCGCCGCGTGCAGCCGCTCGGCAATCGCCCATCCCAGGCTGCGCGCGTTGGACACCCCCATCACCAGGCCCCGCTTTCCCGTCAGGTCGATGGCGATCATGGGCGCGTATCTTACCTGCACGGGCGTACCGTGGGGTCAGTAGGCCGGCATCTTGAAGATCCGGTCGTCTAGGGGAACGTTCGGCTCGATCTTGTCCCAGGAGAAGGTCTGGGTGAAACTGGGCTGCGCGGCCGATACCTCGGTATGGGGCCAGAGCACGCCGCCGGCCTTCTTGTAGTCGCGGTAGCTGACCTCGACTTCCTGGGTGCCCGCGGGCGTCGGCACGACGGCGACGGATCGGATCAGCAGGTGGGTCTTGGTGTCGAAGTCGAAAAAGGCCTCGTCGCCCTCCTTGAACCTGATCCGAAGCCGATAGGCTTCCGCGTCCCCGACTCTCTCCCTGCCCAGGAAGTCCACCTGGCTGCCCTTGGCCTTGTAGTCGACCAGCGGGCCGTCGAAGTCGGTCGAGCGCCGGACCTGCCGCACGGCGGCTTCCGGGAGCGGCCGCACCCTGGTGCCGCCGTCCGGTCCGCCGAGCTGCCATGCCGTCCGCCCGTCAAAGGCGGTGATGAGTCTGCCCTTCGGGTCGTCGAGCTCGCGGCGCGACTTGTCGGGCCGCTTCTTTTCGACGGTGATGGGCAGCTCGCGCAGCCCGCCGCCCGAGACCTTGCCGGTCAGGCGCACGGTCCGGATGGCGTCCCAACGGGCCCGGCCGCCGCGCGCCGCGATGTAGTCCGCGATCACCTCGTCCGCGGTCTTGCCGGCTGCCGGAGCGGCAGGGCGCGGCTCGCCGGGCAGGGATCCGGCGAGTCCGATCGAATCGGGCCGGGATCCGGCGCCGCCGGGCGGAGCCAGCGCCGCCACGCCGCTTCCACCGCTGGCAAGCGCCAGCAGCGCGATCACCCAGGAGAGCTTGTACGGCATGCGAATCCTCCTTCGGGCCGAGTTTAGCCCGGACGGCGGGAGTGATTCGCTGTTTTCAGGGCTGTCCCCGGGTGCCGAGGTCGTCGTCAGGCTTTCGGTTGCGTGGTCAGGTAGGGGAAGCGGGTGCGGATGAATTCTCTGGTGTCCTCCGGGCTGAGCCGGATGGTGCCGGGTCCGCTTCGAACGAAAAAATCGCCTTCGGGGTTCTGCTCGGTCCCTTTCCACTTCAGGAACACCGGCTCGGGGCTGCGGTGGCAGCTCACCAGGCAGACCGTCTTTCCCCGCACGTTCTGGGCCTTGGGGTCGATGCAGGTGCCGGCACGGTCGCCGAGAGCGTTGCGAACGGCCTGAGCGAGGTGGCGCATGTAGTGGTCGCTGCTGTCGAAGCGGTCGCCCTCGATTCCCAGCACCGAGCCGTCATCGGCGACGCCGAGCAAGAGGTCGCCGCCTTCGGTATTGAGAAAGGCGGCGAGGGTCTTGAGCACGGCGTGAGTGATGACCTTGTCGTCCTTGCGGTCGTCTCGGAGATTCCAGCGCAG
Organism: Thermoanaerobaculia bacterium; assembly: GCA_035544895.1. Taxonomy (GTDB): domain Bacteria; phylum Acidobacteriota; class Thermoanaerobaculia; order Multivoradales; family UBA5704; genus JASLEW01. The sequence goes on along the minus strand of DASZZM010000051.1, from coordinate 14,199 downwards.
CGTGGACTTGAATTCTAGAGTCTTCGACTCCCCCTGCTGGATCAGCTCGGCGGCCTCGCGATGGCGCCGGAGGTAGGAATCGAAAAGGTAGTCCGCCAGGGTCTTGCCGAACTCGGCGTCGTCGGTGATGCGCTTGTAGAGATTGAAATTCGACTCGACAATCTGCTGCACCACGTCTTCGAGCTTGTGATCGAAAGTGAGACGCACGTTCTCCCGCGTGTTGACGCGGGCGGCGGCCTCCAGCGCCGGGTCGTCGTGGAGCCTGGTCATCGCCTGCTCCAGGCAGACGCGATCCTCGTCGCCGAGGTTGATGCCGAAGCGCTCGTTGAGCTGTGCGATGATCCGAGAGAGAGGCTCGATCTGCTCCGAGTCGGCGCCGTGGGGCCCTCTGCCCTGAATGGGCGCGAGCTGGCCGCCGTTGCGGGCCAGCGCGATCTTGCCGCTGCTCGTCTGCTGAATGCGATAGGACTCCATGTCGATATTCTGCTGCACCTCCCGGGGAAGCTCCTCTCTGTCGGCCGGAATGAGGCGGCGCAGCAGGCGGGCGAAGACATAGAGCTTCTCGAGGTCCGCGTCGGCAAAAGTCAGGACCTGTGCCAGGAAGGCATAGAGCCGGACGTAGTCGGTGAGCCGGCCCCGGAAATCGACTTGCTCGGCACTCGCCAGATGCCGGCAGCGCTCGGTGAACGGGGCGAGCGCCGCGTAGAGCCGGTCCTGGGTGATCCTGGGGGCGTAGTAGACCCGCGCAAAGTCATCCACCTCGGCCTCGGTGAAGACGCCAAAGCCCAGCAGCCCGCTCTGGATCTCGTAGAGGAGGTTCGGGTCGGTGCTCTCCGAGAGAAGGGTCGTCTGGTAGTAGGGCTCGAAGGCCTTCCGGATGGCGTCGGCTTCGTTGGCGAAATCGAGGACCAGGGTTTCGTTCTTGCCCGGATGGACACGGTTCAGCCGCGAGAGAGTCTGCACGGCGTTGACCCCGCCGAGCTTCTTGTCCACGTACATGGTGTGCAGCAGCGGCTGATCGAAGCCGGTCTGGAACTTCTCGGCCGCGATCAGGAAACGGTACTCGGGCCTCTCGAACTCGCGGGCGGTTTGCCGCTCGCCGATGGTCTTGTCCTTGCCCTCGGAATTCATCCCTGATTCCGTGTATGACTGCTCGCCGTCCTTGACGGTTCCCGAGAAGGCCACCAGCGCCGCGAAAGGATGGCCCTGGTCGCGCAAGCAACGGTCCAGCGCCAGCTTGTAGCGCACGGCATGCAGGCGCGACCGTGTCACGATCATCGCCTTGGCCTTGCCCTCGATGCGGCTCGCGACGTGGGCGGCAAAGTGCTGGACGATGATGCGAACCTTGCGATCGATCGCCTGAGGGTGGAGCTCGACGAAGGACTTGAGGAGGTAGGAAGCCTTGCTCCTGTCGTAGCGGGGGTCGTCCTGTGTCGTCTTGAGGAGACGCCAGTAAGCCTTGTAGGTGGTGTAGTTCTCGAGCACGTCGAGAATGAAGCGCTCCTCGATCGCCTGGCGCATGCTGTAGCGGTGAAAGGGAGCGAAGCTGCCGTCCGGCTGCTTCGTCCCGAAGAGCTCCAGCGTCTTCGGTTTGGGCGTCGCGGTGAAGGCAAAGATCGAGACGTTGGGCAGCCGCCCTCGCCGTTCCATCTCGGCCAGGATGCGCTCCTCGCGCTCTTGCTCGGGCGTCTCCGCATCCGCCTCTTCCCGCTCCGCCTCCTCCAGGCTGCCGGCCGCAAGCACGGACTTGAGGCTCTTCGTGCTCTCCCCCGACTGCGAAGAATGGGCCTCGTCGACGATGACGGCGAAACGACTGCCCGGAAGCTCGCCCATCTGCTGCGCGATAACCGGGAACTTCTGGAGAGTGGTGACGATGATCGTCTTGCCCGCCTCCAGGGCCTCCTTGAGCTGGCGGGAGGTGGTGTCGATGTTCTCCACCACCCCGAGGGTCTGCTCGAACTGGAGCACGACGTGCTGGAGCTGGCGGTCGAGGACCCGCCGGTCGGTGATTACGACGATGGAATCGAAGACGCGCCGGTCGAGCACGTCGTGAAGGGTCGAGAGATGGTGGGCCAGCCAGGCGATGGTATTGCTCTTGCCGCTGCCGGCGGAGTGCTGGATCAGGTAGTGCTGCCCGGCTCCCCACTGGCGCGCGTGCCCCACCAGGCTGCGCACGGCATCGAGCTGGTGGAAGCGCGGGAAGATGAGACGGCGCCCGCCGGTCTTGCGCCCGCGGTCGTCCTCCTCCTCCACTTCGTGGATGAACTGGCGGAGCAGATCCAGCAGGCTGTCCCGCGCCCAGACCCGCTTCCACAGGTAGTCGGTGGCGTACCCGCTCCGCGTCGGCGGCACGGGAGGATTGCCGGCCCCTTCGAACTTGCCCTGGTTGAACGGCAAGAAGATGGTCTTCGCACGGTCGAGCCGATTGGTGACATAGACCAGGTCAGGGTCCACCGCGAAGTGCGCAAGGCATCTCCCGAAGGCGAAGAGCGGCTCGCGCGGATCGCGGCCGGCCATGTATTGCTCCATGGCCTCCACGACCGTCTGGCCGGTAAGCGGGTTCTTGAGCTCGGCGGTGAGGAGGGGGATGCCGTTGATGAAGAGCGCCAGGTCGAGGCTGTTCTCATGGCTCTCGCCGTAACGGAGCTGGCGGATCACGGAAAAGAGGTTCGCTTCGTGGAGCCGCCCGAGCTCCGGGTTGAGACCGCTGGCCGGCTGGAAGTAGGCGAGCTTGAGCTTGCAGCCCGAGTCCCTCACGCCGCTCCGCAGCACGTCGAGCGCCCCTCGCCGCTCGATCTCCCGGGAGAGGCGCTCGAGGAAGCGCTCCTTGACCTCCGCGCCATGGTGCTGCCGGAGCCTCTCCCACTCCTTCGGCTGGGTGGCCAGGATGAAGTCGACGACGTCGCGCGGGATGAGGCAGAGCGCACGGTCGTAGTCCTCCGGCGAGCGCTTTCGATAGCCTCCCGGGAGATTTTCTCCGAAGGGCAGCGGCTCCTGAACCTCGGGTGGCTCGCTCGGGTACGCATCCGGGCCGTGCTCCAGGAGCGCGCGCTCGATGGCTTCTTCCAGGCTGCGCTCGGAGATCTCCGGGCTCATGCGACCTCCTCCCGGACGTCGATCTTGCCGGTGACGGCGGCGGAGATGAGGGCGGTGCGGTATTCCTTGAGGCGGTTGATTGCCTCGCGAGTCTTGTCGATCATGGCGTCGACAATCTTTGTCCGTTCCCTCACAAGACTGACGATTTTGTCCTGTTCTTCAAGAGGCGGCAAGGGTGTGACGAACCTGTTGACGTCCGGCATATAGATGGTTTGATGTGTTGAACCCATGGTGACTCGCCGGAACTCCTGTGTCATGGACCGAAATACGTACAGCAGATACTCAGGTCGGATTTCGGGACCACAAACCCAGTTCACGAAGTCCTGCGTAGTGGCCATGCTTCTGGCAAGGATCGCCGAGAATCCAACCGACGCCGTTCGCGAGAGGATCACAGTGCCCTCGGGCAGTAGCCGCGCCGCGGAATGAAGCAAGCCGAGCTCACTGATTTTTTCGTTCGTTTCGACAACGTACTCCTGGCGACCGTCTCTCAGCTGCCAGACATCTGCAAGCCCAAACCAGGGAATGGTACAGTCCTCCCAGTATTCAGCGTGCTGGCGGCTTGGAGTGTGGCCCGATCTGAGGCGGGCAACATACTTCGTGCGGATAACGGTCCACATCGCCGGAGTCTTCCCCAGCCAGCCGACGCCTGGGTCCTTCATCGGAGCGCTCGGATCGAGGCCCTTGGTGACCGCCTCGGTAATGAGGACCGTGCGCTTCTCTTGGAGCAGGCCGATCAGCCGTTTCTTTCTCGCGACCAGTGAATCGATTTTCTTCGTCTCTCGGTCTAGGAAGTCGGCGATGACCCGTTGCTCGGCAAGCGAGACAAGAGGTGAGTAGACGGATCCGATGATATTCCCATTGAGATTTGCAAGACCTGTGGTCGTGCTGCCGAAATGGATAAGTTGCTCCCTACCTACGCCCGAGTTGAGAAGGCGGTTGACGAACCTTGGATCGGTACCGCTAACAACACGGAGGCGCTGCATGAAGTTGGAAAAGCAGCAACTCAGGGCCGCAACCTCTCGGGTTACGATAGCCGTTTTACCGAGGTGTAATGCGCTGCCGCTGGACTTTGTGACTACAAGGTCACCCTCCTTAAGGAGCGCCGCAAGGCGCTCATGGTCGGGTAAACGCAGCATCGCCGGAGTCTCAATGATCCACTCGCCTCCGAGAGTCATGTCTGTGGATCTAAGTACAGGCGTTCCTTCCGGCGCGGAATCATCTCCCCACACTCCGGAGTCGTTTCGCTCTAAGAGATTTTTAAGCCGGCATTGGTCCCAATGCCCTGGGATCTGCCCGAGCCACTCGACGCCGGAGTCCTTGTACTCTGGGTAAGGCCGAAACCGGCGTAGTGGAGCTTCGAGCTCGCGCTCCAGGGCCTCGCCCACGTCTGGAGCTCCCGCAGCGTGCTCTCCGGGCGCCGGCCTTTCTCGGCGAGCTGAGGGCTTATGGTTCATCGCCACGGGCCTCCAGGCGGCCACGAAGCTTGGAATACGGTACTGGCCACCAGCGCATCGTAGGGCCGGGCAAGGAACTGGCGCAAGGCTTCTCCAACTTCTGTGAAGTTGTGCGGCGCGGCCTCCAGCCGGTCGCGGCTGAGGTAGGCACGCCACTGGCTGGCGCGCGTATCGTCGGCGAAATAGGCTGCGCGGACTGGCAGCGATGGGGGTAGCGGCGTGCGGCGGCGCGCGAAGGTCGCGGCGATGGCCTTGGTCAGCGTCGGGCCTTTGAATGGAAAGAGCCTTGGCAGGGTGAACAGGTCGTAGAAGTCCTTCATGCGGCTGTTGGTCTCGCCGAAGAGGGCCACCGCGTGCAGCTTTTCGGCGACCACGGTCTCGCGCGGATAGGCGCGGAGACGGGGCGCGGAGCCGCCGAGAAGGGTGGGAAAGTCGACCTCCACCGGGTCTGGCACGACGACGTCGCCGAAGCCCACGTCCACCTGCAGGCTGATGCGTGTCGTCACGAGGCGCGCCTCGAGCCGGACGCGGATGCCGCCATACTCGCCCTGTTCCCGGATCTCCGCGACACGCACGCTGTTGCTCGGGAAGCGCAGACCGTCGTCGGCGACCTCGACCAGGCAGAGGGCGCGGAAGCAGGCCGCGACCGGTTCCAGCCCGACGGGACCACGGCCGAGGAGATCGAGGTCGCGGGTGGGGCGGTAGGCAACCTCACCCCACACAGCGTAGAGCATGGCGCCTTTGAGGATGAAGCGGCCGCGGTACGGCGACTGCGCGAGCCGAAACAACAGTCTCTCCATGGCGTAACGCCGCAAGACGAACTGAAAGTCTTCGCCGTGCTCACGGGCGCGCCGCAGCAGCCGCTCGCGCACCGATGCGCCCAGGTTCCGTTGCCTGCCAGTCATGAGACGGCCGCGTCCACGTATGGCTGGATCACGCGGCGCACCCGGCCGACCTCGGCGATGCGCAGGATGTCCGCGACGCCGGCGCGCCGGGTGCCGAGAGCATCGCGTAGAGCCTCGATGGCCACGTCGACGCCAATCTTGTTGCGGTACCGGAAGCAGTCCACGACGGTGCGCGCGGGCGAGGTGATGCGCACCGGGACACCCTGGATCTCCCGCGTCTCCACCGCGTAGCGCAACAGTGGCCGGGAAAAGCGCACGACCCGCACCGGCAGACCCTGGAGCCTGGGCTTGCGCGCCTTGCGATCGATGGCGATCCACACCTCGCTGGGCGCTTGGGTGCCGATGTCGTGCACGCTCAGCGCCGTGAGCAGGCAGACGACAGCCCGCGGCACTCGCGCCGCGACCATGGCGATCGTTTCGTGCTCGCTCGGCTCAGCGGCGGCGCGACGGTAGAGGCCCCGCCCCACCCGCTCGGCCGTGCCGCGTCGAATCCAGGCGCGCAGCCTGCCGCGGGGGATGCCGAGAGCCTCCAGGTCACGGGACCGGAAGACGGCGTGGAGCCGAGACCGAGCGGCTGCCTCCGGGGACTGATCGAGGCCTGCCATGGAGAACACATCATAGCATGGTTCGATTCGTCGGCAGTTACAATAGATAGCCGACGTTATGATCGCAATCCCACGCTTGCTTGCCGGGCGTTACTGGTTCAAATCACCGGCGGTGCCGCGCGTCACCTCGGACAGCATGCGAACGATGTCCTTCTCGATGGCTCGGATCTCGTCCTCGATCTCCTCCAGGGGCCGCGGGGGGGTGTACTTGTAGAAGTACCGGTTGAAGTTGATCTCGTAGCCGACGATGCCGACGTGGCCGTCCTTGTCGTCCCGCTTGGTCGTATCGATCCAAGCGTCGGGAACGTGCGGTTTCACTTCGCGTGCGAAAAAGACATCGACGCTCTCGGAAAGCGGCACGCTCTCCGTGTCGCGCAGCTCGGGGTCGGGCTCCGGCTGGCCGTCTTTGTCACGGCAGATCTCCGCGCTCTCGTCGCGCTCCGAGAGGGCCGCGAGAATCGCCTTGCGGACCGGCGCGGCGAGTGCGAAACCGTCCTTCTTCGCCGCGCCGGTGAGCATCCGCTCGAACTCGTCCCGGCTCTTGTAGAGCGTTCCGGGGAGCGTTCCGAGGAACTTGCGAACGGCCTCCTGCAGGGCGCGGCCCTGCTCTTCCTCCTTGGCCTTGGCTGCCCCTTTCTTCTTCGACACCGCAAGGTTCTGGAACCCCTTCTCCGCCGCCAGGCGGCCGATGCGCTCGGAGCTTGCCTGGAAGTTCAGCCGCAGCGGCCGCTCGACCGTGATCTTGCGGAAACCGAAGTGGGAGGTGGAGAAGATCTTGACGTGCTCGCCCTCTCTGCCGTCGCGAAGGAGCGCCAGGATCTCGACGGCCCTGTCGTTGGGAATCTCCCGCCGCTTGTCCCCCAGGCTCTTGCGCAGCGGCGCCCAGAAGGACGTCGCGTCGATGAGCATGACCTTGCCCCGGCGCGAAGAGCTCTTGCGGTTGGTGAGAACCCAGACGTAGGTGGCAATCCCGGTGTTGTAGAAGAGCTGCTCGGGGAGAGCGATGAGGGCTTCGAGCAGATCGCGCTCGAGGATGAAGCGGCGGATCTCGCTCTCGCCGCTCCCGGCGTCGCCGGTGAAGAGCGGCGAGCCATTCATGATGATGGCGACGCGGGAGCCTCCCTCCCTGGCATCCTTCATATGGGCCAACATGTGGAGCAGGAAGAGGAGCTGGCCGTCGCTGATGCGTGGCAGGCCTGGGCCGAAGCGGCCTGCCGTACCCCGCTCGTGCTCCGCCCTCACCGCGTCCTCGTCACGCTTCCAGTCCTTGCCATAGGGCGGATTGGCGATCTGGTAGTCGAAGCCGCGCCCGGAGTGAAGGTCATTCGAGAGAGTGCTGCCGAAGAAGACGTTCTCGGCCTCCCGGCCGTCGGCCGACTTCATGAATAGGTCGGACTTGCAGACCGCAAACGTCTCCGGGTTTACCTCCTCACCGAACAGGTGGATCTCGGCGTCCGGGTTGACGGGCGGACGGACCACCTGGCCGTTCTTCCGCACCCCGATGTTGACGTGCTGCTTGGTGATGGTCAGCATACCGCCCGAACCGCAGCAAGGATCGCAGACGGTGAGCACCATACCGGGCTTACGCAGCCGACCTTCGTCACCCGCCAGGAGGAGATCGACCATGAGGTGGACGACGTCGCGCGGGGTGAAGTGCTCGCCCGGGTTCTCGTTCAGCGCTTCGTTGAACTTGCGGATGAGCTCCTCGAAGATCATCCCCATGGTCGGGTTGTCGACCTTGTCGGGATGGAGGTCCACCTTCCGGAAGCGCTCCATCACCTGGAAGAGGAGACCCGCCTCGTCGAGCTTGCTGATGGTGTTGTAGAAATCGAATTTCTCGATCACCTCGCGCATGTTGGGGCTGAAGCCGGCTATGTAGTTGCGCAGGTTGGCGGCAAGATGCGGGGCGTCGCCCAGGAGCTTCGCGAAGTCGTAGCGGGATGTGTTGTAGAAGGCGAAGCCGGAGGCGCCGCGGAGCTGGCGATCCGGATTCTCGAGCTTGCCGACGAAACGGGCCTGGGTGGCGAGGACCTTCTCCTTCGTCGGGGCGAGCACGCAGTCCAGCCGCCGCAGCACGGTGAGCGGCAAGACGACATCCTGATACTTGCCCCTCTTGAAGGTGTCGCGGATCAGGTCCGCCACACCCCAGAGGAAGCTCACGATCTCGCTATGGTTCAAGACTCCGGCACCCCCTAGGGCGAAAGCCTCTCGATGCGCCATTCCGCGCCGGTGCCGCCGGCGCCGCGGGAGACCAGGCGGTAGATGAAGCGGTCGTGCAGGCGGTTGTCGCGTTGCTGCCAGAACTCGACCACGTCGGGGCGGAGGCGGTAGCCTCCCCAGAAATCGGGTAAGGGCACCGGCACGCCGGCGAAGCGCTCGGCGAGAGATGCGAAGGCGCGCTCGAGGTCGTCGCGGCCGGCGACCGGTTCGCTCTGCCGCGAGGCCCAGGCTCCGAGCTGCGAGGTGCGCGGCCTCGTCGCGAAGTAGGCCGCGGACTCCTCGCGCGAGATCTTCTCGACGGTGCCTTCGACCCGCACCTGGCGGTCCAGGAATGGCCAGTAGAAGACCAGGGCGGCGAACGGGTTGTCGGCCAGCTCTCTGGCTTTGCGGCTGCCGTAGTTGGTATAGAAGTCGAAGCCTCGCTCGTCGCAGCCTTTGAGCAGCACGGTCCTCGCAGCCGGGCGGCCGCCCAGGCCGGAGGTGGCCAGCGTCATCGCCGTGGGCTCGTGCGGCTCGGCGGCGAGCGCTTCCTCCAACCAGGCGCGGAACTGCGCGATGGGCTCGGGGGCGAGATCGGCCTTGCGCAGGCTTGCCTCGGCGCCTGCCTTTCTCGTAGATGCCGACCAGCTCGGCGCGGGGCGAGACTTCCTTGCCGGCATCGGCAGCATTTTATGCCGAGTCGCAGCCGCTCGAGCCGCAGACTCCCGCGGGAGTGTTCTCGGGTGCGTTTTCTGCGTGACAAGTGATCTGTTGCGGGCACCGCGCGAGCAATGATCTTGTAATTCCGCTCAATTGCTTGCGTGTCCGTAACTGCGGGAAAATACAGAACTTAGGGATACACAGCCCTTGACTTACGCCCTGTTGCCGCCGTATATTGAGCCCCTGAAGGGAGGGCATGCATGGCCACCTCGCTCGCCGCCCAGGAATCATCTGACCCAGCGCTTCCGGTCGACTCGCCCACGGTCGAGCGCGTGCGCGGCTTGCTGCCGCAACCCCTGCGCGCCGGCGTGCGCAGCGCCCGCGAGCTGGACAGGGAAATCAGGCAGGCAGAACGCGAGGCGCCGCTCGCCACCGCCGTCCCTGCTCTCGATCGGCTGCTCGCGGGGGGCCTCCCACGCGGCCACCTGGTCGAAATCGTCGGCGCGCGGTCGAGCGGGCGTTTCTCCATGGCTCTGGCCGCTCTCGCCACGGCGACCAGGGTGGGCGAGGCGGCCGCGCTGGTGGACCTGGGAGACGCGCTCGACCCGCAGCTCGCGGTGGTCATGGAGGTGGATCTGGAGCGCCTGCTCTGGCTGCGCCCCGAGACGCTCAAGCAGGCCCTGGCCGGCGCCGAGATGCTGATCGGCAGCGGCTTCCCGCTGGTCGTCCTGGATCTCGGCCAGCCGCCGGTACGCGGTGGGCGGGGCGCAGCGGCCGCCTGGTTGCGGCTGGCGCGCGCGGCCCGCGCCCACGACGCCGCACTGCTCGTCGGCAGCCCCTACCGGGTGAGCGGCACGGCGGCTTCCGTGGTGCTCGAGGCGAGACGGGAGCGCACTGTCTGGCAAGGGGGCGGCGGCCAATCTTCACATGCGCCGAGCTCCTACCCGGCGCGGCGGAAAACGCCGGGACCCTGGCCGGCGGTCTTATCGGAAGCGCCGGCGGGTCCCTACCCGGTTTTATCGGATGCGCCGGCGGGTCCCTGCCCGGTTTTATCGGATGCGCCGGCGGATCCCTGCCCGGTTTTATCGGATGCGCCGGGTCCCTGCCCGGCGCTGGCGGCGCGTGGTTGGCTGCTGGGCGGGATCGCTTTGCGCATCGCCGCCGAGAAACACCGCGGTTGCTTCCCCGCGGGCGTCGCGGAGGTGGGGCTGCACGTGGCGTCTTTGCCCTTGCCCGCGCCCGCGGCGCCGCCCGCGCCCATGGGCTTGCAAGCACCCGCGGCGGGTTCATTGGCTACGCCGGCGGGTCCCTACCCGGCTTCATTGGATACGCCGGGTCCCTACCCGGCTGTGGGGGGTCGGCGGCGGGCGGCGGCCGGCCGGGGGTGAGGCTGCCGCACCGTGCCTGCCAGGATCGCCTGCCTCACGGTCTGTCTCTTTCCCCTGGCTGCCCGGCTGCGCAGCGAGCCGGAGCTGTCCCGTGAGGCGCTGGCCATCGTCGAAGGCAATGGCAGCGCCGCCCGTGTCATCGCCGCCACGCGGCTGGCGCGTGCCGCCGGGGTGCGGCCGGGCTTCACCCTGCCGCAGGCGCGGGCGCTCATCCCCAAGCTGGTGGCCCGCCCCCGCGACGAAGAGTGCGAGCGGGCGGCGCAGGAGGCGTTGATCGAGGTGGCCGAGAGCTTCTCGCCACGCGTCGAGGACGCCGCCGAGGGGATGGTCTATCTGGACGTCGACGGCATCGAGCGCCGCTGGTCGACAGGAGCGGCGGGTTCCGCCGAGATGGAGCTGGCGCGCGCCCTGCTCGCGGCCGCGGAGTCCGCGAGCCTGCCGGCGCGGGCCGGGATCGCTTCGAGCAAGCTCGCCGCGAGGATCGCCGCGGGGCTTCCCGAGTCGCCGGTCGTCGTCCCGGACGGGGAGGAGGCTGCCTTCCTGGCGCCGCTGCCGCTCGCCCGCCTGGCGCCGGAGGTGGAGCTCGCCACCACCCTGCAGAGCTGGGGCGTCCGCTCGATCGGCGATTTCGCGCGGCTGCCCAGGGCGCGAGTGGCGAGCCGCCTGGGACAGACCGGCCGCGCGCTGCACGCGACCGCCCGCGGAATCGATCCTCACCCGTTGATCCCGCGCGAACCGCCGCTCACCTTCCATGAAGGCATGAACCTCGAGTGGCCGTTGGTCTCGCTCGAGCCCTTTCTGTTCGTGGGACGGGCGGCGCTCGAGCGGCTCTGCCGCCGCCTGGAAACGCGGGGGCTCGCCTGCATTCGCCTGGAAGTGACGCTGCGGCTCGAGCCCGACGGCCGCCAGGCGCGCGCGGTCGACCTGCCGGCACCTACCCGCGACGTCAAGACCCTGCTGACGCTGATCCGCCTCGACCTCGAAGCGCGTTCCCCCGGCGCCCCGGTGGCCGGCTTCACTCTCGCGGCGCACCCGGACCGCCCCCGTGAGACGCAGCTCTCGCTCTACGGCCCGGCAGCCCTCTCGCCCGACAAGCTGGCCGCCACGCTCGCCCGCCTGTTCGCGCTCCTGGGCCCTGGCCGGGTCGGTTCGCCGCGTCCGGTGGACGGCCATCGTCCGGAGCGCTTCTCCCTGGTCGAGTACGCGCCTCCCCCGCCCCCGGAGGTGCGGCGCGAGCCGCGCTCCGGCCGCGGTCTCCTGGCCATACGGGTGCTGCGGCCGCCGATCGAGATCGAGGTGGTCGCCGCGGAGCCTCCGGCCGGCGCCGAGGCAGCGCCGGCTCTCCTGGCTCCGCGCGAGATCCGCGCGCTGGCGAGCGGCGAGGCGGCCAAACGGCCGCGCGTTCAGGGGAAGGTGAAAGTGGCCTCGGGCCCTTGGGGCCTGGAAGAGGGATGGTGGGATCCCAACCCGACCGGACGCGACTACTGGGACGTGGAGCTCACCGGCGGCGGCCTCTACCGCATCTTCCGCGACCGCGGCACCGGCTCGTGGTACACGGACGGGATTTATGACTAGGAGTGGTGGGGAGCCTCCGAGGCGCACCCGGAGGCCTCCCACCGCCCACCGGCGGCATAGCGCGAGCCCGATCCCCTGGAGGGGGACCGGGCTCGTTATGAAGCCGCTTCTACGGCGTGAAGTGCAGCGCCGCGCAGGCCGAGTCGAGCGAGGTCGCGTCGATGCCGACCGAGAACCTCCCGTTGGCCGAGTACGTGGCGACCACCCAGGCCTGGGCGGCGGCCGGGTCGACCGGCGGGTTGGCGCCCGCGGCGGCGACCGTCGTGTTCAGGTTGAGATAGATCCAGCCGAAGTTGAACGGCGTCGGCAGGGAAGCGCCTCCGACCTGCACGCGCTGGGTCTCGGCCGGGCAGGGGATCACCGTAGTCCCCGGCGGCGGCGGCGAGACCGGCGGCGCGGTCTGGGTCACCGGGTGCTCCTGCTCGTCGAAGATCACGACGCCTTCCTGGCCGAGCGGGTACCAAGGGGGACGACTTAGCGGAGTCGCCGGACAGGTGAACGGATGTTGGTTGGTCTTCGAGTCGCGCCAGCACAGCAGGCTGGTGCCGGCCGAGAATGGGCCGCCGTTGAGGTAGCGAGTGGCGAAGTCGGTGGTCAGCGGCTCGCGGTTGTCCACCGCGGTCCAGTTGTCATAGCGGCCGTAGAAGGTGTAGCGGCCCGACGTCGAAGTCGCCGGGTTGGTGGCGCTGGCCTCGACGCGGACCATGTTGCCGCCCTGGGCGAAGCTCTGCGCCGAATTGACGATGAACCAGTCGCCAAAGAGGACGTTCTGGTTGGTTGCGTCGCCGCTGCCGCCGGCGCCGAAGTAGCCGAGGTCGCCCGGGAAGCGCAGGGTGCAGTTGTTGACGGTGTCGACGGTCACGTAGCCGCGGGCGATGTTGTCGCCCAGGTTCTGGCCGGCGCACAGGCCGCCGAGGATGGTCGAGGCCTTGCCAGTCAGCGCGTTCTGCAAGTGGGTGATGAAGGTCACGGGCAGCGGCGGCGGCGGCAGCTGGCCGGTGCAGCTCGCGAAGTTGATGTCTTGCGATTTGCTCCCCTTCGGGCTGATGGTGTCCAGGGGGTCCTGGCCGGCCGAGGCGGTCTGCGGCAGGTTGCCGTTGACGATTATGTCGCGCAGGTTGATCGACTGCACGTCATACCCGGTCAGGTAGACGTTGAAGTCGAGCACCGGCACCGACAGGTCCGACCAGAGCACCACGTGAGTCAGGATGGCGGTGGCCGACGCGTTGTTGATCGAGAAGAGGGTGGTCAGCCCGTTCGGGTTGTTGAGGTCCACCTCGAAGTACGGCAGCAGCATGGTGGCCGCCGGCACGGTGTCCATGGTGCAGATGACGGCGGCTGCGGGCGCGGCAAGGGCCAGCACGCCGGCGACTCCGAGACAGGCGATGACGCGAATCATGTGCTCCTCCTCTGAAAGATTGGCAGTCGGCTCCCCGATGGAGCCGTTGCCTTCAGGTTAGGGCGGTGCCGCTCCGGCGGGCCAGACCTATGACCCGGCGGCCGGCGGGGCGCCGCGGTTGGAATCTGCTACAGGGTGAACTCTGATCGGCGGGAGGATACACCGGCGGCCAGTCGCTGTCGAGGCCCGAAAGGTCTCACGGAGGTCGCCGAACCGATTGGGCAGGCAAAAGCCCGGCCCCCAAGCGGACTTGGGGGCCGGGCCGGCCGAAGAGAGTACGTTTACGGCACGAAGTGCTGTGCGCCCGGCGGGAAGCAGACGCTGTCGAGACGGATCGCGTCGATGCCCACCGAGAACCTGCCGTTGGCCGAGTAGGTCGAGACCACCCAGGCCTGGGCGTCGTCGGGATCGGTCGACGGGTTCGGATTGCCGGCAATGACCGTGTTGAGGTCGAGGTAGAGCCAGCCGAAGTTGAACGGCACCGGCAGGGAGGCCCCGCCGACCTGCACGCGCTGGGTCTCAGCCGGGCAGATCAGGAAGATCGTCCCCGGCGGCGGCGGAGATACCGGAGGCGCGGTCTGCGTCACCGGATGCTCCTGCTCGTCGAAGATGATCACGCCTTCCTGGCTGAGCGGGAACCATGGCGGACGGCCGGTGGTTGCCGGACAGACGAACGGATGCTGGTTGGTCTTCGAGTCGCGCCAGCACAGCAGGCTGGTGCCGGCCGAGAACGGGCCGCCGTTGAGGAACCGGGTGGCAAACGTCGAGGCCAGCGGCTCGCGGTCGTCCACCGCCGTCCAGCCGACGTAGCGGCCGTAGAAGGTGTACTGGTTGGCGGTATTGATCCGCGCATCGGGGCCGTAGGTCCCGGTCGAGGGGTTGCCGCCCGTGCCCGTGCCGGGAGCGGCTTCGATGTGC